>NZ_QPJV01000005.1 GCF_003337315.1 Vagococcus fluvialis
GCCTTATTAAAATTAAATAACTAAAAAAGATGATAAATCTGAGAGTAATCTCAAGTTTATCATCTTATATATCCGACTCATCAGTCCGATTTGACGAAGAGCCGTTATGACTACATGCTTTTTTAGTTTATTTTAATAAATTCTCAAACTGAGAATAAGCTTTTGCATTATACTCTTTATAATCAAAATTATCTGCTTTAATTTTTCCATCGATAAATCTTTCAAATCCCTCAACAATACCATCAATTGTACAAGGTACCAATAAATCTTGTTCACTATTTTCTAATACTGACCTAATTCCTGATACATTAGTTCCTATTACAGGTACACCCAAAATTTGTGATTCAATAATCGATAAACCTTGACCTTCATAATTAGAAAATAAAACAAAACAATCACATTGTTTAACAAAATAAAATGGATTATTTAAATGATTATAGAAAAAGACACTATCAGATAAAGATTTTTCTAGTACTAATTTATTTAAATTTCTTTTCTCAGGTCCGCTACCAATTAAATGTAGTTTTGCTTGAGGATATTTCTTCACAATTTCAGCAAAAGCAATGATAGTATTACTATGATTTTTCTCAGGAGATAATCTTGCAACTGTTACAAAATTGATGTCTTCTTGATTTAATTTCGGCACATAAGAAAATGTCTCTATCTTATCCTCATCAGTTTTATCTACTAATATTTTATCTGGCATTGTATAAATTTTATTAATATCTCGAATATGAGAAACATTTTCTAAAATTGCTTCCCCATCAATCGTATTCTCGCAATAATACATTTTTGATGTATTTAAATTAGGTTGGACTTTTTTTATTTCAATCTTATTCTGTTCATTAACAGATTCTGACACTGACACAATTTTATCAAAATGATTATATAAACTAAAAATTACTTTTAAATTCCATTTATGAATAAATCTATTATTAACAACTTTATCATACTCAGCTTTCATCAAATTATGTAAAAACACAATTTTTTTACTATCATTTGATAGTGCAAAGAAACTATTCATAGCTTTATTATAACCACCAAAATCAATATAGTAATCTGGCTTTAAATTTCCTAATGTTCTATATCTATCAAGCGTATTATATCTTTTCAATCGTTTTTCGTTAACAAATCTTCCACCTAATCCTCGTCTCATTAAAAGTTTATTCGAAATTCCATCTAAAAATGAATGAGGTACTTGTCCAAATTTAAAAATTATCTTTACATTTTTATTTAATCTAGCTAAATTTTTTGTTTTTACTTCACTGGCAGCATTAGGGTACTCTAAAATTATAACTTCATATTTCTCATAATCAATTGAATTAGATAAATTAATCAAAGAACTAGTTATTCCATTATTATAAAAACCACCACCATAGAATAATAATATTTCTTTATCACTTGTAAAGTTTAGCTCTTCAGTATCAATTGAATTTTCCTCAAAAATAATATTAATAATACGTTCTGAGGCAGTTCCGTTATCTAAATAACAAAATTTATCTAAGTATTTTTTTATTTTTTCTTTATGAATACTTAAATAAATTTCATAATCACTTGCAATTCCTTTTGATAGATCAGGAATATTATAATAAACTTCTCCTGGTAAACCTTCAATATCTAAATACAAACCTCGAGTATTTTGGTAATACTCTAAATCCTCCATGTAGAAATAAATGGGTTTTTCAAAAGGAAGAAAATCAAAAAATATCGAAGAGTAATCAGTGATTAAAGCATCAATTGTTGTTAAGTATTCATTAGTATCTACCCAATCAGGTACAACTTTATCTTCTAAACCAAATGAGACAAATTTTTCATAAATAAAATAATGAGATTTTAATAAAATAACAGTGTCATCTGAAACTGAGTTTTGTAACAACTCCAATTGTTTTACTAACTCATAGACATCTTCATCCGTAGTTTCATCTACACCTTTTTTCCATGTTGGAGCATATAGAATATATTTTTTTTTAAAATCTAACCCATATTTTTTTTTCATTTCTAATGAATTTTTTTTGTTAAGATCCATTCTAGGATTACCAGTATCAAAAACTTTCCCTGGAAAAATCCCATTTAAATGATGCGAGGTTAACAGCTTATCAGCTGTAAATTTATTAGGCATCATTAAATAATCAGTTGCTAATAGGTTTCTTTGTATATTCTTATGATCATTCTGTCCATGACTAATAATATCTAACCCTAAAGTTTTCAAAGGGGTTCCATGCCAAGTATTAATATAAACTTGACTTGGTTGTTTAATAAAATATGGCATAAAAGAAGTGTCATTAAATAAGTACTTTGCCGTTGCTAAAATTTTAAAATATTGACGGCTTTCATATTCAACTAAAATAGTATTAGAATTTTTTTTAATTTCATTCAATAGTGGACTAGTTTTTGTATAAACCCAATATTTTTTCATATTGGGTTTCTTTTTGCATAATTCTTCAAATAATGCATAAATATTTCCAGTAGTAGATACAGCATGATAGCTCTCAAATAAAGCAGCATTTTTATCTAAATTATTTGATGCTACCTTTCTGTAATAATAACTAGTATCTCTCGTTGCTTTAGTCACTTCATCGCTAAAAACAAGAGTAGAAAAATCTAAAATATTTTTTATTTTTTGACTCATATTATAAGCTCCTATTCTATTTTTTTATAGGTTCTTAACTATTATTATACTTTTAAATTGTGGGCATTTATTAATAATACACGCCAATTCTTGAAGCTAAGGTCCATATTAGTAATAAGAACGAGACAACTTGTAATGTATTAATTGTGTAGCTATTTTCTTTAACTTCACCTATATATTTTGAAAAATTTAAAGCTATAGGTAAGATCAGAACAACTCCTGCAAAATAACGACCTTGTACACCTAAAACATGTCCTAAACCAACTGTAGTCCAAGTTAAGTACATTGATAGATAAATAAATACTGTAATTATTAATGAGATTACTATTACACCAAACTTAGTCCACTTACTTACTTTATCTATATCTTTCATCGGAAATCCAAATACTATTCCTATACAAATTAAATTGACTAAAGCTAGTGTATTTGATACTTGATAATCCCATGCAAACGCTGTTAACTGCTTATACTTTCCAATAGTGTTAAACATACCTGTGGATATGATTCCTAATGCTTCTTTTTTATTTTCTAGCATGAATTTAACTTGTTCTTTCACATCTACATTTTCAGCAGTTGGAACAATACCTTCTATCTGTAGGTAAGTTTTAAACCAAAATGCTGATACTGCAATCACTAACAAAATTCCACCTATCATCACAAAATAAGTTTTTCTACTATCAAACTTTTTGAAAGGTATAAAGAAGATTAAGCCTGCCAAAACAATATATGGTAATTTAGTAAACGCCATCAACACACACAACAATGTATAGATAACTATATCCTTCATCACTACTTTTTCATTTTCATTCTGAATCATTTTGAAAAAGAGTGCTACTACTATTAATAATAAACCATAGCTAATAGCATCTTGATTAAAAGAACCACTGACATAAACCATTAAAGGTTGCAGTGCAAAAAATGCCATAATATGTTTCCATTTCCCAGATAATTTTACAGCTAAATATGCACATAGAGCATAAAAAATTGCATTGAATATCCTTCCTAGATAAAACATAACTCCTAAATTATTATTAGAAATAATTTTACCAATCATATAACCTAAAGTACTTGGTAAATAAGCAATTGTTCCATAAGCACTTGTTACATTTACCCTAAATTGCTCTTCTTTTTCTGGATTATGCTTATAATTCCATAGTTCAGTTTCAAATGTATTTGGTAATACTTCTTTTCTCCGTGAAGTATATCTTGAAATCTCTTCTAATTTATTAACATCTTTAGAGACAAACTGATTATCTCTTTCATTTGTTAAATAAAAATTGCCCTCAGAAATATGTACCACCCTAGTAAAATGAGCTGGTTCATCCCAGACTTCATAAATTGGTGACATTACAGAAAATAAAATTCCAAAAGTCATACTAATCAATAATACATTTTTTTCAATTTTTTCATTCCAAAAGAAAATTATTAAAAATACAATTAATGACACAAATAAAACTGCTTTTTTAGGAATACCAATAAATTGCTTTTCAGCTATTAATATAAATGAAGTAAATAAGAAAGCGAAAACATATAATTTTTTTCTGTTCATTACTCTTTCATTAAATAACTTAACAACACTATCCATTTAATTCTCCAATCCGATAATTTCTTAATTTTTATTATAGTAACGTTTTAAGTTCCACTTCTGGATACTTATCAGCAAACCAACGCATTGCAAATTGATTTTCAAATAAGAATAATGGTTGATCAAATCTATCTTTAGCTAAAATATTTCGACTTGAGCTCATTTTCTCATCTAATTGCTCTGGGTCAATCCAACGAGCGATTTTACTTCCCATAGGCTCCATAATGACTTCTGTATTATACTCGCCTTGCATACGGTGTTTAAACACTTCAAATTGAAGTTGCCCTACAGCACCAATGATAAAATCTTCTGTTAAGTAAGTTTTGTAAAGCTGAATAGCTCCCTCTTGAACTAACTGATATAGACCTTTATAGAATGATTTTTGTTTCATCACATTTTTAGCTGTTACTCTCATAAATAATTCTGGAGTAAATGAAGGTAATTCTTCAAACTCTATTTTTTCTTTTCCAGTAAAAATAGTATCTCCAATTTGGTAGCTACCTGTATCATAAAGACCGATGATATCACCTGCTACAGCTTCTTCTACTTGTTCACGAGAGTCTGCCATAAACTGAGTTGAGTTGTTTAATTTAATTTTTTTATTATCACGAGATAACTTCACATCCATACCGCGCTCAAATGAACCTGAACAAATACGGACAAAAGCAATACGGTCACGGTGAGCAGGATTCATATTAGCTTGGATTTTAAAGACAAATCCTGAAAAATCTTCACTATATGGACTAACTTCGCCATCTTCTTTTGTTTTATGAGCAGATGGTGCTGGAGCAAATTGTAAAAATGTTTCTAAAAATGTTTGCACACCAAAGTTAGTTAAAGCTGAACCAAAGAATACTGGAGTTAATTCACCTTTAGCAATTTTTTCTTCTGAAAATTCATTTCCTGCTTCAAGTAAAAGCTCAACGTCTTCTTGAACTTGATCAAAAATTGATAATTCTTTTAATGGATGATCCATCTCTAATTCCATATTGTCATTTAATGGTAAGAATTTTTCACCATCAAATCTTTCAGGGCGATGAACTTCAACACGCTTATTAAAGGTGTCATATAATCCTTCAAATCCTTTTCCCATACCAATCGGCCAGTTCATTGGATAAGAATCAATTTCTAAGACTTCTTCTAATTCTTCTAATAAATCTAATGGTTCACGACCATCTCTATCTAGTTTATTAATGAACGTAAAAATAGGAATACCACGCATACGACAAACTTGGAAAAGTTTTTTCGTTTGTGCTTCAATCCCTTTTGCACTATCAATAACCATGACAGCACTATCTACTGCCATTAAAGTACGATATGTATCTTCTGAAAAATCCTCATGTCCTGGCGTGTCTAAGATATTGACACGTTTATCATCAAAATCAAATTGCATCACTGAACTTGTTACCGATATTCCTCTTTGTTTTTCAATATCCATCCAGTCAGATTTTGCAAAGTTTCCTGTTTTTTTCCCTTTTACAGTACCAGCACTACGAATAGCACCACCAAATAAAAGTAATTGTTCTGTAATTGTTGTTTTCCCAGCATCCGGATGGGAAATAATCGCAAAAGTTCTTCTACGATCGACTTCATGTTGTTGGTTAAAACCCATAATATTCTCCTTAACTAATCCTTTATTTATCTAAAGTTACTTGTTATCAAAACATTGTTAATTATAGCATGATACATACATAATGTGAATGTATCACTTTGTTTCTATTAAAAGCTAGTTGATATTTTCCAATTCAACTAGCTTTCTATCTAAAATTTTCATTCGTCTAACTTCATCAATTGATTCCTTTATTTTATTACCAATAATTTCCATACCAAAATTATTGGGGTGAAGTCCATCATACAATAAAAAATTAGCACTTGATTCATTTATTTCCAAGTCATTGTACATGTCAACGAAATAAAGATTCTTTTTTTCACTTAACTTTTCTAAATCAGATATAAATTCTTCCATTTCAGTAGGTAATCTGTTTTCTCTTGATGAGTAAATTGGGCTACATAAAATAATATCTGCATTTGGGTTGTTTAATCGTAAATAGTCAATAATTAGATTTATTGCCCCCTAATGTTGTATACGAATCCTGACTGTCTACTGAACCTAAAGGCATGTTCGTTCCAATATCATTAGTTCCGCCAAATAATATAATGGTATCTAAATTAGAAAAATTAACTGCTTTATTAATAACTGTCTCCTGGTAGATGGATTTAACTTTTCCTGATGAGTTTTGTTTTTGACTATATGTTCCTCCATATACACCATAACTAAAAACAGTTGCACCTGTTTCTCTTAAAACTTGCTGATATCCTACTATACTTTCAACACCTGAAACTTTATTACCATCCAACCAAGTTATAGAATCTCCTAAGGTTAAGATAGACATATCATTCATTGAAGAAATACTAGTTTCTTGATTGTTAGTCTCTACATAGTCTTCAGCTTCATTTTTATTTACAAATAATTCTATTACAAGTAATGATAGTGAAAACACAGCTATCACACCAATAACAATATATCTATTTTTTTCTTAAACATTTTTTCACCATCTTTGTACATCTTCACTTATTTTTACCTAGTCAAACTAATAAAAACACTTTATTAAAGCTAGAAAATACTAACTTTAACAAAGTGTATAATTTATCCTTTGTTGATTAATAACGTACCACCGAGTATCATGACAATGCCAATAATACCGTACACATTAATACTTTCCTTAAGAACAACCATCGATCCTACTAAAATCAAAACATTTGTAAGTCCTAGTCCAAGAGGTACTATATAACTTACATCTGATTTTGAAATAATAATCATCCATAAAATAAAGCTAATCAAGTAGCACATTAGACCTAAAATACTCATCATAGGGAAATTCATGTTAAGTTGGTTGCTTACCATTTTGATTGATAGTTCGGCAGAACCTAATTTAAATAGTATAATTCCTGATGACGATAAAATGACATATACTAAAAATAATATCATATTCTATTTTTCCTTTCTTTCTACTTTTTCTTTTAAAATTGATAATTCTTGTACTAGTCTTTTAATATCATGACTTTGCTTAGTTATATGCTTAGTAAAAATAATCAATTGTACCAAACTAAACAGTACTGCCATCACTAATAAAAAATTAGACATTGTTTCAAATCCTAATAAATCAGAAAAATATTCTGGAATACCAGGAAATAATGAAAAAATAATCATAACAACGCCTGTACCTAACCACATTAGCGAATGCTCTAAGGTAAATGTTGATGAATTTATTAATTTGATAATCAATACTAAAAAAGCTACAGATAAAACAATCATTGAAATAGATAATACCATTATTTTAGCCTCCTATTTGAAAGTAATAAAATGGAAGTTAATACTTCAATCATATATCGTACTGATTTAATTGGAGTTATCGAAGAACTACCTTCTAAACGTTCAAACATATTAACACCAACTTCATCTACCCTGAAGCCTTTTTTTATTAATATCGCATTTGTTTCAGGCTCAGGATATTTTTTAGGATAATTATAGGCAAAATACTCTATCACCTTTTTATTACCTGCTCTATATCCAGAAGTCACATCCATTAATGTTCTACCTGATTTCAGTTTAATAAATAAAGATATCAAATTAATACCCATTCTTCTTGAGAATGACGTTTTAAATAATGATGGTGAACCTTCTACAAACCTAGAACCAATTGTAAAATCATATTCATCAGCAATTATTGGCGTAACTAGCGCTTCAATTGATTTAATATCATGTTGTCCATCACCATCAAATTGAACAGCGATATCATAATCATTGTCGTATGCATACAGATAGCCAGTTTGGACTGCTCCACCAATACCTAAATTTTCAATTAAATGAACAGCATTCAAATCATTTGCTTTAATTATTTCTTTTGTTTTATCTGTTGATCCATCATTTATGACAACATAATCCAATTCGAATGGAACTTCATTTTTAAAAGACTCTATACTCTGAGTTGTTTTTAGAATACTACCTTCTTCATTATAAGCAGGTATTATCATCAAGACTTTCATTTTCTCTTCTCCTTAAGTCATGATTATAATTAATTAATATTTAATTACAAAACAAATACAAATTAGATATATCATGATATATAACGTTCTTATCATATCATAAATCTCAGTAATTCTACACCGATTTTTTCCGATACTTAACAAAAAGCAGGAGTGTGCACTCCTGCTTTTCAATCCTTATCATCTATTTGATTAGTATAATATTCTTGGATTAAGTAAGGAGGACGATTTTTTACTTCAGTATAAATTTTCCCTATATACTCACCCATAATTCCTTGAAAAATCAATTGAGAACCACTTAAAAATAGGATTAAAACTGTTAACGTAGGAAATCCTGGTGTTGTACTACCAACAAGTAACGTTTTTATCAATATATAAATCATATAAATAAATGACATCAGAGAAATAATAATCCCACTATAAAAAGACAATCTTAAAGCTACCTTAGAATCAGAAACAATTCCATCAATTGCTAATTGAATAAGACTCTTTAGTTTCCACTTTGTTTGTCCTGCAAAACGTTCATTTGATTCAAACTCTACTTCTTTTTTCTTAAAGCCTATCCACATATACATACTTTTAGTATATCTTTGACTCTCGCGAATCTTTACCATACTATCGATACAAACACGGTCTAGTAATCTAAAATCTCCAACTGCTGGTAAAACAGGGATTTGAGAAAAATTGCCTAAAATTTTGTAATAAAGTTCAGAAGTTTTCTTTTTGAAAAAACTTTCTCCCTCTCTAGTTACTCTTTTTCCATAAACATCTTGATATCCATTTTCCCATTCTTTAATCATTTGAGGTATTGTTGCTGGTGGATGTTGTAAGTCCGCATCCATCATTATTATTGCATCACCCTTGCAATAATCAAATCCAGCAAGCATGGCCACTTCTTTTCCAAAATTTCTTGAAAGATCTACAAATGAAATTCTCTCATCGGATTTCGCTAACTCTTTAACAATATCAAGAGAATTATCTATACTACCATCATTAATAAATAAGAACTCAAAATTATACTTATTAATAAATTGTTCCGACAATATATTCAATTGTCTATGCAATTCTTTAATATTTTCACTTTCATTATACATTGGTATACAAAAAGTAATTAATTTCATATTCTTACCTCCTATACTACTTTATTATTCACTACTTTATTATTCACTATTTTAATTATTAGTTTGTAACCATGGCAGTGGCATTCCACGATTAACAACTTTTATTTCTAAGTCTTTAGAAATATTATAAAAATCTTTGTATTCAGTTTCTCTAACACCTGGATTAATTCCATCAAGATATTGTCCTAAAAATGGAAATGGCAGTTTTCTAACTTCTACAACTTTTGTACCTTCTTCTTGAGCTGTTTTTATTTGATTAAGTCTTCTACTATTTTCAAATCCATTTATTCCATATAAAACAATATAAAATAAAGCAACTGATATCATAATTTTTTTTGTCATCTGATTTAAAACATTAATTGATTTTATATTTGGTTCCAGTTCAGTCCAAAGTATACCTAATGAAATTCCTAACATCAAATAACTCAATAACACATTTCTTGGACCGAAAGGAGTTACTATTAAGAACGGAGCAACCATAATTATTGCTGAAAATAGAAATACCAAATAAAGTTCTCTATTATTTCCATCTAAATATTTTACACCTACATATATTAAAATGAAAAAGAATAATACAATCATTCCTAATTCTGCTATGAGCATATATAAAGGTTGTTGATGATATGTAACACCTAAGTGATTTCGAATAATAAAATAGATATTAAAGAAAACTAAGTATCCACCTAAGTATTTATTCTTCTTTAATAAAAAGTAAATTACTACCGAGAATAATGCCATTAAAATAAAATTATCCTTGATGACTAACTCAGACCAATCCTGTAATAAATGCTTAAATAATTCTCCAAAGTATACATTAGTTAATCCTCTAGATGAGTCTGAATGGTATGCTGCATTCTGCATCATTATCCAAAAACCAATTAATGCCCCACTTAACCAAGCAATTGAAGGTACAATTTTCTTTTTGTCTATGAAAAAACTAACCAAAAGTATTAGTCCGCTAATAATAATATTAGCAGTTGATACATTTTCCGCAAAAAATTGGCTGCCAAATGACAGTATAAAAATACTAATTGAAACAAACCACCTAGATTCAACTTTATAAATTAAAAAGAAGATCGTTAATACTATTAAAGATGACACATTGTAATTAGCAAAACCTGAAAACCAACCAAAAGTTTGTCTAAAAATGCCAATTGGTATCGCTAGTAAAATTAATATTATATATTGCATCTTCACTTTATCAGATAGTAGTTTAGACATCACAAATGCAATACCTGTATTAATCAATGTATATAAAATTACTCTAAGTATTGTAAATCTTGTGATTGCCATTATTATTATATTACCTAAATATCTGCCATTATATCCTTGGAAGTTATTTGCTAATTGATTCATTCCAGAACTACTTCCCCAAAAAAAGTCATCCCACGATAATGTAACAACTATAGATAGAATAAATACAAAAAAAGCATATATCCAAATAGATTTAATCTTACTCATTTTTTCCTCCTCATAACAAATACTATCTTTCTAATTCTAATGGATATAGAATTAAAAAGATAGTATTTTTATGTAATTTAATTGGGTGATACTAGCTTATTTTTTTATATCTGAAGACTTAATCCAGCCGACCTTTTTAGTATTATTTTGAGTATATTCGCCATAATACCATAATCCGTAACCTGTTTTTGCCGATTTCGATGTTTTAAATTCTTTATTTTTGAATCCTGATGTTGTCCCTATTTTTTTTGTATCTGCTGTATATGGACTATCGTACACTGCACCGTTCTCATTGATAATTGTAAATAAACTATTTTCATTTTTTTCTTCAATAATGCTTTGAGTATCTGTTGATTTTATCCAACCCACTTTTTTTATACCTGATTTTACATATGAAAATTCATACCATTCTCCAAAAGATGTTGTAGATTTAGCTGTTAGATCGATTACTTGACCAGACATTCCTGTTGTCACATCTTGTCTTTTTACGCCTTCTACATAGGGTTTCTCATAAATTGCTCCATTATTGTTCATAATGAATGTTTTATCTGTTATTGGAGTGATAACATTTAAATTATTATCAAGATCTACTGACTTAATCCAGCCGACTTTTTTAGTATTATTTTGAGTGTATTCACCATAATACCACAATCCATAACCTGTTTTAGCTGATTTTGATACTTTAAATTCTTTATTTTTGAATCCTTCTGTTGTTCCTATTTTTTGAGTACTTGCTGTATAAGGGCTATCATAAACAGCTCCTTTTTCATTGATAATTGAAAAAACTTGATTTTCTTTTGCCTCTTCAATGATACTTTGAGTGTCTGTTGATTTTATCCAACCCACTTTTTTTATACCTGATTTGACATATGAAAATTCATACCATTCTCCAAAAAATGTTGTAGATTTAGCTGTTAGATCGATTACTTGACCAGACATTCCTGTTGTCACATCTTGTCTTTTTACGCCTTCTACATAAGGTTTCTCATAGATTGCCCCATTATTATTTATAATAAATGTTTTATCTGATATCGGAGTAGTTACAACTATATTATCAGTTAAGTCAGTTGTATTAATCCAACCTGATTTTTTTTCTTTATCTTGTATATATGTACCAAAATACCATAATCCGTAACCTGTTAAAGCTGATTTAGACACTTTGAATTCTTTATTTTTAAATCCATTTGTTGTTCCTATTTTTTGAGTACTTGCAGTATAAGGTGTATCATATACTGCTCCATTTTCATTAGATATATATAACATTTTATTTTCTTTTTTTTCATCAATGGTGTTCATAGTATCTGTTGATTTTATCCAACCAGTCTTTTTCAAACCTGATTTTACATATGAAAATTTATACCACTCACCAAAAGTTGTATCTGATTTTGCAGTCAAATCAATAACTTGACCATCCATACCAGTTGTTACATCTTGTCTTTTTACACCTTCTACATAGGGTTTCTCATAAATAGCAGCATTTCCATTAATAATAAATGTTTTATCACTAATTGGAGTAATTACTACCAATTCATTAACTAAATCTGTTGATTTTATCCAGCCAGATTTTTTAGTATTATCTTGTTCATAGTTACCAAAATACCATACACCATAACCAGTTTTTGCTGATTTTGATACTTTAAATTCTTTGTTTTTAATATTAGCTGTTGTTCCTATTTTTTTTGTTGTTTCAGTGTAAGGTGTATCATACACTGCTCCATTTTCTAGATTAACATATAATAATTGATCTATTTCTTTTTCTTCAATGATATCTTGAATGTCAGTTGATTTTAACCAACCGACTTTATTTATACCTGCTTTTACGTATGAAAATTGATACCACAAGCCATAACCTGTTTCAGATTGAGCTGTAATATCTATCATTTGATTCAACATACCCTCAGTAGTGTCTTGTCTGATAGTTCCTGAAATGTAAGGTTCGTTATAGATAGCTCCTAAATCATTTACAATAAAGGTCTTCTTAGTAATTGGATAGATATCGTATTTTAAAGGAGTTGAAAAAGTATTTGAGTAATCTATATTTGTATCAAATATTCTATTTTTTTGGCTATCACCTACAAAATGAGTTGAACTTCCCCATTGCCATGCAGATGACTCTTGATGTAGTAAATTATTTTTGGAAGGTGAGTACGGGAACTCTGCTTTCCAAGATGATAAGTCTCCACCTAATCTAGCCATATCTAAAATTGTAGGTGTAAACCAACTTGCCATACTATAATGAACAACTCTCTTAAAGCCAAATTCATTTTCTAACGTAGAAGCAAAATAAATTGAGTTTTCTGTAATTCTTCCGTTATTCATAGTTGATTTTTCAGCATCATTTACCATAACTGTACTACTATCAAGTCCGAAATCCTTAGCAGCTTTAGCAAAAAAACGCGCTTCAACAATTGCCGAGTCTTTGTTCATAAAGTGACTAAAATGGTACGCACTTACCTTTAACCCTGCGGCTTTAGCATTATTAATTTGGTTAGCTGCATTAGGGTTAATATAATTGGTAGACTCTGTTAACTTAACAACAACACCAGTAATTCCTTGTTTCTTCATATTTTGATAGTCAGCTACTGAAATGTTCCCTTGGTGAGAAGAAACATCTACAAAGTCAATTCTAGGAATACTTTGATTATTAGACTCAATTACTCTAGGTTCACTAAAGGAAGCTCTTAGCTGTATCATACTATTAAAGCTACCTAACACATTTTGATTACTTTCATCTATTTCTGGCTGTTCATACTTTTCCATACCTGCTATTTCTTCTGGTTCAGGCTCTATTTCAATCCACTCACCATTAAAGAAAATTAATTCTGCTTCTTTTTCTTTTTTTGTTTCTACTATTTTTTCTACTTTTGAGTCTTCAGAAGATTCTTTACTAATTTCATCTTTATCAGAAAATATTGTCACTTCCATATCTCTAGATTCTTCTGACACATCTATCACTGTATCTTGTGAAGAAGATGTAGAACTAGATGTAATTACTTCTTCTGCCATAACTATGGATGGACTTAATAAAACTGTTAATGATGCATAAATGCTAATTTTCTTTTTCATTTAGATAAATACTCCTTTATTTTGTTAGATCGTTTTCAAAAAAATCTGTTGATTTTATCCAACCTATTTTTCTTAGGTTATTTTTCTTATACTCGGTTTGGAACCATACACCAGACTCTGTTACAGCTCTAGCAGTTACTTGAGATTCTGTATCCTTTAATCCATTTAGATTATCAATTTTTTTAGTAACTCCTGATATAAATGGTGAATCATAAATTGCGCCTATATCTTTATTAATTCTTTTAGTTTCAGTAATTAGTTCATAATCAATATAGTTATCTAAATCCGTTGATTTTATCCAACCTTTTTGGTTATTACTTAATTTTGATTCATACCAAGTTCCATATTTTGTTGTCGCTACTGCACTAACTTCTACTGAATGATTTAGCATATTAGTTAGATTCCCAATTTTTTTGGTCTTTCCTTCTTCGTACGGGCTATCATACAAAGCTCCTAGATTTTTATTAATCAACTTACGTGTATTTAAATCTTTGTAATCAATGTAATTAGCTAAATCTGTGGATTTTACCCAACCATTGATTTCTTTTCCTGAGCTTATTTGACTTATATGATACCAAGTTCCATATCCCGTTGTTGTGACATGATTCAATTCTACAGTTTCATGATAAATAGGTGTTGTTTTTCCTATTTCTTTGGTTTCATTTGGACCTAAATAAGCAGAATCATAAATCACACCATTTTTATTACTAATACTTTTTTGTTCTGCTATTTTTTTATCATCGATTTTATCATCTAAATCTGTGGATTTTATCCAACCTTTTTGATTATTACTTAATTTTGCTTCATACCAAACGCCATATTTTGTTGTTGCTACTGCACTAATTTCTACCGACTGATTTAACATATTGTTTAAATTACCAAGTTTCTTTGTTTTTCCTTCTTCGTATGGGCTATCATACAAAGCTCCTAGATTTTTATTAATCAACTTACGTGTATTTAAATCTTTGTAATCAATGTAATTAGCTAAATCTGTGGATTTTATCCATCCATCTACTTCATTCCCAGAAGTTGTTTTTGTCATATGATACCAAGTTCCATAACCAGTCGTTGTAACATGATCTAATTCTACCGTTTCACGATAGATAGATGTTATTTTACCAATCTCTTTAGTATTATTTGGACCTAAATAAGCAGAATCATAGATGATTCCATTTTTAATAACAACACTCTTTTGTTCAGCTATTTTTTTATCATTTATTTTATCATCTAAATCTGTGGATTTTATCCATCCTTTTTGATTATTACTTAATTTTGATTCGTACCAAGAACCATATTTTGTTGTTGCAACTGCACTAATTTCTACTGACTGATTTAACATATTGTTTAAATTACCAATTTTCTTTGTTTTTCCCTCTACATAAGGTGTGTCATACAATGCCCCAACATTTTTATTAATAATTTTTCTTGTGTTTAATTGATTAAAATCTGTAAACTCTCCTAAATCAGTTTCCTTTACCCAGCCTTCCAAAATATCTGATTCAATCCTATACCAATGGCCATAACCTGTATAAGCTTCCTCAACTGCTTTTAGATTTTCTCCTAAATAAATAGATGTATTACCTATTTTTTTACTTTCTGTAGAACTAGTGTAAGGTGAATCATAAACTACTCCGTTACCTTTATTAACACTAAATTCTCTATTTACTACTCGTTGATCAAGTACTTTTTCTACCTCAGCTGTTTTCAACCATCCTTTTTGATAACGTCCTCCCTCATAAAAACCAACATTATACCACTCACCATATCCAGTTTTTGCCTTTTCAGTAATATCTATCGGCAGTTTTCGTTGATTATTTAAAACTTTTAGCCTCTTCACTCCATTAAAATAAGGTTGTTCATAGAGTGCTGCTGTATTAGTATTTAGTAATAATTTATCTGATTGTTTTTGTCGGTCAATAACATCTACTAATTCAGTTGCCTGTACCCAACCAGAACGTTTTTGACCGTTTTTAGAATAGCTAATTTCTTGCCAAACACCATGTCCATTTTTCACTTCACGTGATACATGAACTTGGTTATGATACATTCCACTCATGGAATCTACTGATTTATCTCCAGTGTTATATGGTCTTGAATAAACTGCTGCATTTGTCTTTTCAACAAATCTTTCATTATTCATTTGTTTATCGTATTGAACAGCATTTTTATCATTTCCTAATTTGAATAAGTATATTTTTGTAAATGGCGTAGCAGACTTTATATTACTTTTGATGTTTTTATCATAAGAATGCCACATCAAATTTTCATTAGAACGACTCCCCCAGAAAAAACCAATATGACAATCATATCCTGGTTTTGTATAATCTGGCTCAAAATAAATAACATCGCCTTTTTCAGCTTTACCACTTGCTAGTAATTCATTAACTGAGTTAAATGCATAATTTTCTGTGTTTGGTCTCAGCGCATCTCTCCAGTTATATGCGTTACAAACATCTCCCCATGCATTTGCCACATTAGTAATTCTTCTTAAATCGCCACCAGCTCTCTGAAAAGCTGTAGCAACAAAACCAGTACAGTTAAAACCTTGTCCATATTTATTAGGGGCTCCATTCGGACTCATACACTGAACACTTGGTACCCATAAGCCTCTAAAAGGAGTACCTAAGTAAAAATTGTCATATTCATGTTTTTGTAACTCACTTAGTAGCTGAGCTTTAGTTATTCCTAAAAATTGAGCAACTCCCATTTTTTGAGCAGCACGACTTGAAAAAGCCTGAATATCTTCAATTCCCTCATGCTCTACTTGATTATAATCTGTATGTTGTTTTAAATATTCTAAAACTTCTTGATACTCTTCTGGAGTTTTTGCTTTCAATGCTAATTCTTCCATATATTTTAACAAATCTTCATTAGTTAATTCTTTTTCTTTTGTCTTAATTTCCTCTATTTCTGAACTAGTCGTGCTTTGAACTGATTCAGTATACCCTTCATTTTCTATAGAAGCACTTGCCATAGTTTCCTTAAAGAGTTCCTCACTCGATTGAATCGTTTCACTAATGACACTATCTTCTTTAACTCTACTTGGTTCAGTTAGTACCTCTGCTGCTGTTAGAGTCATAGGACATACCAACATTCCTATTAATAAAACAACACTTCCTTTTTTCATTACATAACGCCACCTTTAAACTTAATAAGTCATATTATCTCATGAAAGTCGTTACAAAACTATACCTTTTATTCATTTATATAAGAATATATTATGTTTGAAAAGTCATAAAATACAATATAGATTTTTTAAATAATATTTTGTTCTTTTTATTAAGATACAAAAAGAGAGTGATTTCTCACTCTCTTGCATCATTAATCTTCTTTATCTTTTTCTTTATCTGTTAAACCTTTTAATTTACGATATTTATCTTCTTCTGGTTCTTCTTCAATTTCATGAACTTTGACTTTTATTTCTAACAAACGAGTGCCTTCAACTTTATGAGTTGTTAAAGTGACATGTTCTGCATCAATTGTTAAGGTTTCATCTTGTTCTGGAATAACGCCTAAAGCAGTAATTACATATCCTGCCATTGTATCTACGTCATTCATATTTAGAGTAGTACCAAAGATTTCATTAAAATCATCAATTGGCATTTTAGCTTGGATAATATATTCATCCTCACCAATTGTTTCATATAGGCTTTCAACTGTTAATTCATCTGACTCATCATCAATTTCACCAACAATTTCTTCTAATAAATCTTCTAAAGTTACTAAACCTACAACACCACCATACTCATCTAAAAGAATCGCCATATGGTTTTGAGTTCTTTTTAATTCAATTAATAAATCATCAATAAAAATTGTTTCAGGAACAAATAAAGGTTCATGAATCACTTTTAATAAATCAAGGTTTTCAAATCCTGATTTTCTAGCTTCTTTTAATAAGTTTTTTAAATGTAAAATACCAATTACTTTATCTTTATCATCATCATAGACAGGTACACGTGAGAATGGGCTAGATAAGATTTCATCAATGTTCTCAGATGAGTCATGATGAATATCAATCATAAACGCTTCTGTACGAGGAACCATTACTTCACGAGCAAGTGTGGTATCCATATCGAAAATCCCCTTAACCATACCTAACTCATCTTGGTCTAATACACCTTCGTTAGTTAAGATATAAGCCATCTCTTCACGAGTCATTTTTTCATTTTCATCGTCAAATTTCATTGGTGTAATACGGCTAATAAAGTTTGTTGATGCAGATAATAACCAAACAAATGGTTTCATTATCACACTTAAAGCTCTAATTGGGCCCATTACAATGCGAGCAACTTCCTCAGATTTGTTTAAAGCAATTCGTTTTGGATATAGTTCCCCAAATACAATTGAAATATATGTTAATAAAACTAATACAATCAATTGAGAGGCTTGTTTTGCCCAAGTTGCATCACCAAAAAGTGGTGCCAATTTTCTTGCAAATGAGTTAGCTAAAGACGCCCCTTGTAAAAGGGTAACTAAGGTAATACCAACTTGGATAGTTGATAAAAACATACCAGAATCATTTATAAGTCTTAGTAACTTAATAGAAGTTTTATCTCCTTCATCTGCTTTTGCCTCTACTCGGCTTTTGTTAACCGAAACTACGGCCATTTCTGCTGCTGCAAAGAATGCATTTAACAGCGTTAATACTACTAATATAATCACATTGATTAAAATAGACTGACTATCAGGGTCAGCGTTCATAAGCTTGTTCTCTCCTATCATTATTGATGAATTGCCCTTAGACAATTACCAGAAAATCGTATCATAAAACTAGGGTTTTGACAATTACATTGACCTTACTTTTTATCAACAATTTCAACTTCTTCTGTCTTTTTACCTGATTTACTTAATTGCACCATATCAAAGACATATACAAAAATTGTTTTACACACCGCATAAAAAGGAACACCTAAAATCATTCCTAAAAGACCAGCTAAGTTTCCAGCAACAAGTAAGATAATGATAATTGTTAATGGATGGATATCTAGGCTTTTTCCAATGACATTTGGATAAATTATATTACCATCAATTTGTTGAACAATTAGAACAACGATACAAGCAAATACAGCTTTCCACGGATCAGCAAAAACTGTCACAATGACAGCAGGTGCTAAACCAATGTAAGGTCCAATATAAGGAATCATATTAGTAAGACCTGCAATCACTCCAAACAGAAAGGCATAATCTACACCAATAATCATGTAACCTAAACTTGTTCCAACACCAACAAATAAACATTCAATCATTTGACCACTAATATATTTTTCAATGGTTTCACTCATTTTTTTAAGTAAATCAACCATTTCTCCTTTATGTTTTTCAGGGAAATATTTTTGAATCGCTGGAATCATTTTGTGCCCATCTTTTAACATATAAAATAGAATAAAAGGAACTGTTACAATTAACATAACAATACCAGCTATTGAAGAAACAAATGAGCCTATGCTTGAGCTGACTCCGTTAATAGTGGTTTGAACAATATTACCAATAGAGATATTCCATTTATCTAAATACGATTGGAAATCAATATTTTGAAGCATTGGATGATGACTCATTTCATTAGCCCAACTTTCGACTTCCTTAATAAAAGTTGGAGCAGATTTTAATAATGCTGCAATTTGTTTAACCAAACTCGGTATAATTGAAGAAATAGATACGACAACAATACCGACTAATAATAGTAGAACAATTGTTGCGCCCCAAGTTTTACTCACACCTCTTTTTTCTAGAAACGTCACAATCGGTTTGAAACAGTAAAACAAAAATCCAGAAATTAAAATCGGTGAAAACATTGTTGTGAACATTGTTCCTATTGGTTTAAAAATAAAACTAATCTGTGTACCTACTAAAATTAATGTGGCAATCACTAGTAATTCCACTGACCAAAACATTAACTTTGAACGCTTAAATCTATCGAACATCTTATTCCTCCATATAATCTATTTTTAAATTCATACTTTTGTTAATCTAATTACACTATAGTATAATATAAACTGGCAAAAATTGCTTTTATATTTGTCAGTTTATCAACATTTTTGCAAAAGGAGTGTTTCAAATGCTAACCATCAAAGAAACGACTGATTTATCATCACAAACATATACAGATGCTTTAACCATACGTAAAGAAGTCTTTGTCACTGAACAACAAGTGCCTTTAGACCTAGAGATAGAAAACGAAGATGTTTGTATTCACTTTGTTTTATATGATGACAATCAGGCTCAAGCAACTGTTAGACTATTTCCAAAAGAAAACGGCACATACAAAGTTCAACGAATGGCAGTATCTCTTGCCGCTAGAAAAAAAGGGTTTGGCCGTGAGATTATGGTATGTGCTGAAGAATTTGCCAAAAAGAACAACGGTAAAAGAATGATCTTAGGCGCACAAACTCAAGCTATTCCATTTTATGAAAGTTTAGGTTATACAGTTTTTGGAGAAGAATACTTAGATGCTGGCATTAAACATTTTGATATGGAAAAAGAGTTTAGGTAAAAAGAAAAGGAGAAAATAGATGAAAAAAAGATTAGGGATGTTACTTGGAACAACTGCTGTTCTGTTTATGTTAACAGGTTGTGGAAAATCAGCTCAAGATGAGTTTGTTAGTTACATGGAGTCTCAAGTAAAACAAACTGAAGGAACTTATGACTTTAATGTTGCTATTAAAGAATTAGAACTACCTTCTTCACCAGAAACAGCTGGAAACCCAATGGTAAGTATGATGGTTACTCAATTAAAAGATATGTCGATAACAGGTACAATGAAACAAAATACTAAAAAAGACAATGCTTTTGAGCTTGATATGAAAGTTAAAGCCTTAGGTATGGAAGTACCATTTAACATGATTGGTAATTACGGTAAGGAACCTAAAATGTATATGGCAACTGATATCATGGAATACATTATGGGTATTATGAGTTCTATGACTGGTATGGATATGACTGAGGGAACTGATTTTAGTCAATTAAAAGGTAAATATATAGATGTATTTGCAATGGATGAAACAACTGATAAAGCTGCTTGGGCTGACATGGTTAAAGAAATGGAAGCTGCTCAAAAGAATCAAGAAAAATTAAACAAAAAATACATCGACTTTATTAAAGGCTTAGATAAAAAATCATTCACTAAAAAAGATAATGTTATTAGTCATACATTTACTGAAAAAGAATTTACTAACTTAATCAAAACGTTAAGTGAAGATACTGAAACAGATATGAAAGATGTTCAAAATTTATTTAAAGATTTTGAAAAATTCAATGTTGAAATCAAAGTCGATACTAAAAAAGATAAAACAACAGTTACTTTAGATATGGCTCCAAAAGCAGCTGATTCTGAAAATGCTGGTTTCTCTTCAATGGTTTTATTAGTTGAAACAACTTTAAAAGATAAAAAAGCTGACATTGTTCTTCCTAAAAAAGAAAACATCTTAACAAGTGAAGAAATGGAAAAGATATTCCCAAGTTCACCAACAGGAATAGGTACTACTGTTTCTGATGAGGATTTTGCGGCAATGAAGAGTGGCATCCAAAGCACTAAAGATGATATTGATGAAGCAACTAAAAAAGAACTATTAGAAACATATAAACCAGTTTTAACTGAAGAACAATATAAAGAAATTGAAGATATTTTGAAATAATCTTCTATTTGAAGCTAACTATTTTAGTTAGCTTCTTTTTTTGTCTTATAGATATATTGATTCATTTAATTTATACTTATCTTACAATAACAAATAGAAGGAAGGTTAATTCCATTGATTATTGACGTTCAGAACAATACTTTTATAATCAATTTCGAAACAGCTAATTTATCAGAAATAAAATTAGATAGTAAAAACGAAAAAATTTATACAATAGATAATAATCAACTAATCATTACAACTGATGATTTAAAATTTATTACAGATAACCAAAAAGCTTTTGTTAGTATTTCCTATCTTAGCGATGAGGAATGGATTCCATTTAATATTGAAAATACAAAAATGGCATTTAAGACACGCACAGAAATTATTGATAATGAAACCACCTATACATGCTATATAGGTGGTGATAAGAAACTTAAAATTTTCAATGAAGGCTTTATTTCTAATAAAACTATTCTTGAAGATATTATGCTCAACAAAATTGAAAAAATCAATGATTCACTAATTTTTGATCTTAATTTATCAACAAAATATTTCCAACCTACAGTTGTTAATCTTTTTTTGAGAGACAGAAAAACAAAAAAACAACTAATTGTATCTTCATCTGATATACAAGTTAATAATACTCAACTCATTCCAAATTCTTTTGCTATTACTTATGAAAGCCAAACTTCTTTTTCTGTAAATAATAAAGACATTTCTAATTTATTAAATTCTATCTATAACCCTGATGAACCTTTTTTTAATTGGATAGATTTTTATTATAATTTTGAAATTAAAGAGTATACTACCAGTACTTATGCTTTTAGAGTACCAACTAATTTTGTTAAATACTTAGGTGATCTATTTTTCGAAGAACCAAAAAATACAACTTTTTTACTTAAACCTTTTGGAACTGACAATCATTTTTTTTCTTTAAATTATTACATTTATAAAACAAACGAACTAACATATTTTCTTAACAAATTAAAAAGTAATCATTTAAAAACTTCTAAATCACCTAACAAACTTACAATAATAATTGGTGAATATCATAATACAGCTAGAGACAATGGTTTAGCTTTTTTTAAATATCTTGTTAAACACTATAAAAATGAATTTAACATCTATTATGCTATTAAAGAAAACAGCAGTGACTTAAAGAATTTAACTAAATATATAGATTATGTTAGATTTATCGGAAGCTACGAATATACAGATTGTTTTTTAGAGGCTGATGTTATTGTGCATAGTCATTCTTCTTATTATTTATGCCCATTTTCAACCTATGAAGGACTAGAATTATTTAAAGATAAAACTTGTTACTTTATTCAACATGGCATTATCTTACAAAAGGATGTTAGACATCTTTATTATTTTGATAATAATAAATTTCTTAATTACTTTATAACCTCTTCAAAAAGAGAATCTAATTTAATTGAAACTGAATATGCTTTTTCAAGTAATTATATTTTAGAATATGGTTTACCCAGATTTGATAATTTATTTACTTGGAAACAACGTCTTAAAAAAATAAATTTATTCGACAAAAATAAACACTTTTTCGCATTTTTTACTTGGCGAATTAAATTAAATGATTTAACTACTGAAGAATTCAGCAAAACTGAATATTACCAAAATATTATGAAATTAATTAATGATTCTTTTTGGAATGATAATCAACAACTAACACTAACGCTTAGATTACACTCTAATCTTGAAAAATACATTCACTTATTCTCAACTAATAATAAGAATGTTTTTATTTCTACTGAGGATGATGTAAAAAGTATTCAAAATTATATAATCGATTCTGATGTGATGATTACTGATTATTCAAGTGCTGCTTTAGATTTTGCAATCATGAGTAAACCTGTTATCTACTATCTAGGTTTGGCTGAGAACAAAAACGAAGATGAATCATATCAAAAATATTTACCTGGTGAAATTATCGAATCCTATGATAAACTAATTAACTCAATGAAATTATTATCTAATCAAAGAAAAAATCAAACAAAATTTGAGGATAAATTAGATGATATCTACTCCCACAGAGATAATAAAGCTAGTTATCGTTTAGTTGAACATATTAAAAAAAATACAAAAAGAAGCTAGATTTCTCTAGCTTCTTTTTATTATTTTTGTACATGCACGACCTGATAAATATTACTGTCTTCTTGATAATTGTTGATAACGCTCATGCCAGACTTTAATATACTCATCTGAAAAAGGACCTTTTTCATTGTTGATCCAATCCACCAATATTTTGACATTTTCCTTCAATACAAAATCAATCTCATCTGGATAGTTCATCTGTTTACTGTGAGCTTCATACTCATCTACATCAAGCAGACGTTTTTCCCCATCAGGAAAAACTTTGATATCCAAATCATAATCGATGTATTTTAGTGCCTCTTCATCTAAAACATAAGGTGAAGCCAGATTACAATAATAAGAAACGCCCTTATCGCGAATCATTGCAATTATATTGAACCAATATTTTGTATGAAAATACAAAATTGCTGGTTCTCGCGTCACCCAACGTCTACCATCGGATTCAGTCACTAGAGTGTGATCATTCATACCGATAATCGAGCATTCACTGGTTTTTAAAACCATTGTGTCACGCCAAGTTCGATGTAAACTACCGTCATGCTTGTAACTTTGGATTGTTATAAACTCTCCTTCTTTAGGTACACGCATTTCTTGTTACCCTACTTTCTTTGGCGGTTTTCGCCAATTTTTTCGCTAGGGTGTTCATTACACCAATATCACAATTATTATAGCATAACTAAATCAAGATTATCACTATTTATTTCTTAAATCCTCTAATATACTAACCATCTTTTGTTGGGGTTTGGGAAAGACATATGAATCAAAGTTATCAGGATGTACCCACTCCTGTTTTTCACTTAACTTAATGTCACTATCTGTCTTTAAAAATCCATGTGCTAAAAGAATATGCCATCTTCTATGACTAAAAACATGTTTAACTTCTCCAAGGGGTTGCTTTTGCCACACAACATCTAGATTTTTTTGCTCTAAATGTTCAATAAACAAATCATCAATCGGACTATATCCTTCTGCTACAAAATCAAAAAGTGTTGGCTCTTTATTATCCTCTAAATAAGCTTGCCATTCTTTTTCCATAGCAGTGTAATTTTTTTTATCAGTTTCTATTAGAGGATAAGTCCACATATTAGCAAGTAAACCATCAGCTGGCCTTTTTTCTAATAAATACTCACCTAATTCATTTTTAATAGCTAGGCCGACATAATACAAAGGAACTGTTTTAATTTTTTTCTTTTTAACAGGAAAGTCTTCCATACGGCCTTGTTTATGTGCTTCGTACAAATCTTTTAATGGATCAATCTCAATTTTAGGTGAGGTTGGTGTACAGATTGTCGCACCTAAATCCATCAGAGCTTGATTAAAATCTCCTGGTCTTTCTTGAGAAATTGTTTCTCTCACTTTTTGTTCAAAGATTTTTCTTGATTTTGGATCAGCAATATCATCTTCAATACAAAATAAACGACTATAAACTCGCATGACATTGCCATCAACTGCCGGCTCCGGTAAATCAAAAGCAATACTAGCTATGGCTCCAGCTGTATAAGGTCCAATACCTTTTAGGCTCAAAATATCTTTTATATCTCGCGGCATCTCACCATTAAATTTTTCTACCATAGTTTGAGCAGCGTGTTGCATGTTTCTAACTCTTGAGTAATACCCTAAGCCTTCCCAAGCTTTAAGCAACTTATCTTCTGGCGCTTCAGCTAGATCTTTAATAGTAGGAAACCACTCTAAAAAGCGGTGGAAATACGGTATTACTGTTATAACTTGCGTTTGTTGGAGCATAATTTCTGATACCCAAATGCGATACGGATCTTTATTTTCTCGCCACGGTAATAATCTTTTTTCTTGATCATACCAAGCTAAAAGTTTGTCTTGCATCTCTTTTACTTGTTCCTGATTCCATTCAATTGGTTGATTATTAATTGTCATCTTCCATCTCTTTCTCTTCTATGTAGCGATTTATATTATCAAAATCAAAACCTTTTTGAAATAAAGATTGTTTGATTTTCTGATTTCGTTTTGACCTATCTAGTCTCCCGTGCTTACGCCAAAGTTTATCTCCCTGAGCTACAAGTAAGTCATATTCCTCGTCCTCATCTTTTTCTATCTCTAAATCAGACATAACGATATTAATGACATCTCCACTGTAACCCTTTGTAAAAAGATGTTGTCTCACCTTTTGAATTTGTTCTTTATGGCTTTTACTTTGATATTTTCTTAACGCTTTTTCTGCTAACCTTTTAGCCGCTTCTTCTTGATCGTCAAAAACAAACAACTCCAAAGCCTTAGAAATATTCTCCTCCGAAATACCTTTTTTAAATAAACTTTGTTTGATTTGTTGAGGTCCCTTATCTTGTGTTTTCATAACAGTCCTAACATAACTCTCAGCAAAGACTAAGTCATCTAACAAGCTCAAATCTTTTAATTTATTGATAACGTAAGTAATACCCTCACCTGAAATTTCTTTTTTCTTCAATTGATCTTTGATTTCTTTTTCAGAACGTAATTGGAAATTTAAAAAAGACAAAGCAATCTGATAACCAATATCCATCTCTGCTTCTTTTCTGATTTTTTCTAGAGACTCATCAGTAATTTCCTCACCCTTTAGTAAACGGTGACGTACTAAAGTATCTTCTGACACACTGATTTTTTTGCCACTCTCAGTTGTTAAAGTATACTGATTATTTTTTAATTTACGAATTGATTTGATAATTTCCATACCTATTCACCCTCTACTTTTAAATCGTCTTAACTATATCATAATATAGAAATATCTTCTAAGAACATACATAAAAAGAAGCTAACCTTTTTAGTTAGCTTCTTAAAAATTTATTTCTCTTTTTTAGCTTCTTTTTTCTCATCTTTACGGATTTCATCACTTAAATCTAAAATTAATTGTCTCATATCATCTTTGATTTGTGGATGTTTTAAGCTATACTCAATACTTGTTTTCATGAAGCCAAATTTGTCTCCAACATCATATCTAGTACCAGTAAATTTATGAGCAAAAACGCGTTGTGTTTTATTTAAAGTATCAATGGCATCTGTTAACTGGATTTCATTTCCTGCTCCTGGTTTTTGGTTTTCTAAAATACCAAAAATTTCAGGAGTTAATAGATAACGACCAATAATAGCCATATCACTTGGCGCATCTTCAACTTTTGGTTTTTCAACAAAGTTATTCACATGGTAAAGATTTTTTTCAACTTCTTTACCAGGATTGATGATACCATATTTATCAACTTCTTCGTGAGGAACATCCATCACAGCAATAGTTGAAGCATGAGTGCTTTCATAGTTATTAATTAATTGTTTTGATAATGGCACAGTGTCTTCCATTAAATCATCACCCAGCATAACCACAAATGGTTCATTCCCAACAAATGATTTAGCTTGAAGTACAGCATGCCCTAATCCAAGTGGATGTGATTGACGGATAAAGTGTAAGTTTAACCCAGTTGTTTCTGTCACTAGTTTTAATAAATCATCCTTACCTTTTTCTTTTAAGTTCATCTCTAACTCAAGATTTGAATCAAAATGATCTTCAATCGGGCGTTTGGCTTTTCCAGTTACGATTAAGATGTCTTCAATTCCTGAAGCAATCGCCTCTTCCACAATAAATTGAATTGTTGGTTTATCCACAATTGGTAACATCTCTTTAGCCATAGCCTTTGTAGCTGGTAAGAATCTCGTTCCAAGTCCTGCTGCGGGGATAACTGCTTTTCTTACTTTTTGCATTTTAAATCTCCTATTTCATTATATATTTTTTTCAAAGTTTAAAATTAATTACACTATATAGTGTACCATATTAAGAATATTTTGATAAGTTAAGTTCAATTTAGCTATTTAAGAAATAGTTATTTGATTTGATAGCAAAAAAACAACAATCTTTTTTTGATTGTTGTTTTAATTTACGGTGCTACTTCTAATTTATACTTCAAGATACCATTATATTTACCTAATTCTTGTACTTTAGCCACTCTGACAAACAATCCTTCCTCCTGATTCTTGTCAGTTAAAAAAATATCTTTTTTATAGAAATCAACATCTTCATAAAGAGGTGTACTTTCTTTACTAATTACTTTTGTTTCATTAAAATCTGGAGATTTAAACATGATATCAGCCAATAATCTTACACCTGATTCCTCATTATAAAAACCTTCTGTAGAGGCATACAGATTCCAATCAGGTTGCTTTTTATTGGTTTCAAAAGTATCAATTATAGATATCTTATTGTTCGTTTCAATCTTGCTCGGCTCCATACTATAGATATTTAACCAATCACTTTTTTGACGAACACCAAAGTTAATTTCATCAGGTACATTAAGTTCAACTTTTGGTTTAAAATAAAAATTAATCGTAAGATCTTCTTTTGGTAATTTGCTGTCTAACGTTATTTTTTCTTGTGTCTCATTTATTATTGTAGTGGTTTTTTCTGTTATAAAATCATAACCTTCAAATTCTGGCGTCATCTCTATATCATTGGCTTTTAGGAACTCTTTGATACTACTATGTTGATGCCGTAATTTCTTGTTATATGCTTTTTTTCGTTTCCCTTTTTCCAAGTTCTCAATAATGAATATATCTGTTTCTATATCATTATTTCCTAGTAATAAATAGTTAATAGTTAAATCAATATTCATAACTGGTTCCCAAACATAGGTTTCATTAATTGGTGCTTTTTGAGTTTTTTTCTCTAGTTCTGTTGCTATACCTACAAAATCTCCTGTAGGTTTCCCTAAAGTTCCTTTACCTATAGATTGCCACTTACCAGTAAATTCAGTTCCTTTTGGTGTTATTAATGAGGTATTATATAAACTCGTCTTATCTCCAAGTGTTAGCACTTTTAATTGATTCATTCCTGTAAACAGATTATTCATATCTGTTTTATTGGTTGTTTCAAAACTACTTAGATCCAATTCACCAACACTTCTTAAATCTCGAAACATCGATCCCATATTGGTCACTTGACTTGTATTAAAGGAGCTAAGATTTAATTTTTTAAGATTGTACATATGTCTAAACATATTACTCATTCGATTGACTTGAGAAGTATCAAGTTTTTCTAAACCATCAATATATTCAACCTTGGTTAAACCACCATTAGGTATACTGAAAAGTAAGTTACTATCTTGAGGTGCCTTTATAGGTGCCTTTATAGTAATTTTCTTTATTAAATCAGAATTCACACAATATTTATCCTTACGATTCCAAGGTGATGTCGTATAATCACTTAGAGTTCCTCCATCTGTAAAAATCAATTCACCAGTTTTTTGGTTAAACTCCCAAGGTACTTCTCCCCAATATAATTGATCCGCTTCGTAAATCACAACAATTTCTTGTTTTTTATTAGTTACTTTGATGGGAAATTTTATATCACTGTTTTCTATTCCATAAAAATGATAATCAGGAATTTTAGGTAAGTTTTCTTGAGATGAATAAATTGTATCACCTAAACGATAGCTATTTTCTATTTCTTTCCTTCCTAAATCATTTCCTAAGGTATCTTTCATCTGCAAAACTACTGGTTGAGGAATTGCTATCTTAGGAACTGATTTCATTTCATCTACACCTGTTAATCCTTTAGTTAAATCATACTTAACTAAATATTGGGTAATTGGTAGGTTTTGATAAAAGTTTCCTAAAATTAAATGATTATCAGTAGTTGCCACCCCTTTAGTTACTAGTGTTTGCTTCAGAAAGTCAGTATCATCTAAAGCAGATGATTTATCAGCCCTTATTCCTCGATAGCTTAAAAAATTTGTGTTAACAGGGATTAACGGATTAAACACTTGTTCATCATAGGCCAACATTTCATTAAAATCGATATCGTTTAATTTAGGAAATATATATCCTATTTTTTGTGTTTCCTTTTGGTTTTCAAAATATGGCATTGGGTAATTCGACAACTCTATTTGAATCGTTTTTTCATCTATTTTGTCGCTATTGTCATCTACTTTGAATTTACAAAAATTCTCTATTGCATACTTCACTTCAGACTTATTTTTTAAACTTTCTTGTTGTGTTAACACATTATCATAATTGGCATTATATATTTGATAGACATTTTTATTATCGGTCTGATATTCTGATGCAAACCAATTATGACGAACAGTCGATTGACTCATATCTCTTGAAATTCCCTTAGGTGTGGTTATTGTTATTTTAGAAACTGGTCTCCTAAAAGTAGGTATATCTAATTCTTCAGTTCTAAACTCTATTTGGTCTACACCCTTTACAACTTGTCTAGATAAAGTTGTATTCTTCAGCTCTACAACATCATAAGTTGGTATTGTTTCTTGTTTTCTTAGGTAGACTTTAACAAACTCATCATTTAAATTTTCTTCATACAAAATAGTTCCTTCTAGCTTCCCCTCAATATCAACAACATCGTAACCTGGAATAGTCTTTGGTTGAAAAAAGTATTTCTCATTCAGTTTCACTTCTTTAGTTTCTTGATACTCCTTCAATTCCTTTTTACTATCTGCGTCAATATATTGAATTGTTTTTTTTCGATATGGTGTATAAGTAATTGACTCAATATACGTATCAAATGTCCCAGTAGCCCAACCAGTTGAAGCAGTACTTGCAAAATAAAAATAGTCTTGAGATTGTGGCATAGATAAAATATGTTGTGAAGAAAAATCTTCAAAACTGACATCAAATTTCATTTTTCTGTCATTAGCGTTATAGTTCATGATAACTTCTTTCTTATCACTATTTACATAAGATCTTTTCTCATAATGTACAGGATCTGTCTCCCGTTTACCTCTTCCTTGAGTATCCGTTGACCAACCTTGGAAATAAAAAGTAGAAAAATTCCCCGGATCTTGCAATGCTTGTCCACTTTGCCAAAAAGAAGCATCTAAAGTGTTATTATAAAACACATCGTAGACTAAACCTCTTGCATTTTTAAGACCCAATATTCCCAGATTACTTCCAGACTCTCCATAAAATTTACTGTCATCACTATGAAAAATCAAACTCTGACCATCTCCAATATAGTCAAGACGTGAAGTTATTTTCGGATTATATGATTTCATATACCCCTTAAATGTAAATGAATCTTTTGCAGACAATCTGTCTTCTAGATAAATTGCTCCTGTGGTTCCTTCACTTGGTGGCTCTGGTTTATATTCAGTTAATTGATATTTGACAATACCATTTTCGATAACTGCTGGTTTAGTTGTTCCTTCTATCTTGATTTTTTTAATTATATCTTCTTTATTTATTGTTACCGAGCCATCAGGATTTGGAATAACATCAGCTTTTACCTTTACACTTTGCCAAAATGTAGAGCTAACTAATATACCCATTAATAGCAAGAATTTGACCAATCTTTTCAAGCCTATCCCACCCTCTCAAATTTATAAAAATATTTACACAATTTATAACAATAACAAAAACCATCCACTGTTATGTTATTGTTTTTTATTTCTACTTTTCTTAAATACCTGTTGATAATGTCCAAATTACTTTAGACGTATATTGTTTTCCAGCTGATGTTTTTGGTGCTTGAATAATTAAGTTTGTACTCTCCACTTGAGTAGCCACACCAATTTTTTTCCCATCTTCTTTTGCTTTATTCATAATAACAACCTCATTGTTTTTATCTGACTCTAATTCAACTTTTTTTGTAATTTTCACACCATGAGTTTCATCAGCAAAATCAGAGATTGATGTGTCATTAGCTGGATTTGGTTTAATATCACCATTTCCATCAGGAGTTGTACCTAAATCATATTTTTTAGCAGCTCCTAAATTTAAAATTAATTTTGAAGGTAGTGTTTCAGTTCCACTTTTTAGCTCATCCATTTTTGCTGTTAATTTCCATGGATCCCCTTTTTTACTATTTTGGTCAGAAACTCCTGTACCTACAGTATCGTTATCACGGTCGTCACTAACAACTAAATATTGTTTACCTTCCATTTTTCCTTCAGCAGTTAATAAAGCACCTGTTGCTGAATGTGAACCAAACTCAAATGCAGTTGGCTTGTGTACTAATGTTAAAACACCTTTGTAAGGACCAGTTACTACTTCATTTGGCCCTTCTGTTTTAAATTCAATTCCCACTGGTGTTTCTGCTTGTTTTACTTCATCAGCAGATACAACTACAGCTCCTACTAACACAAATGCCGATAATAATGTACTTGATAAAATAAATTTTTTCATCTTTAATTTCCTCCTAGATAGTTAAAATAATTTAGTGGATGGTGTTATTGTCATAAGTTGTATAAATATTCTTTCTATTTAAACCAATAAATTTATTTGATCTTTCACTAAAATAAAGACATAAATAATTAAGCCAATATCAACTAATGAAATAATTAGTAGCATAAAATTTAGTATTAAACTTATTTTTGATAGATGTAGTTTTTTAATTAATCTTGTTGATTTTGAAATTGTTCCTAAAAATATACCTGCAGAAAATAAAGCAATGGCACTTAATATAAAAATCCATAAATAATCTTTCATTAAATTCCCTCCCAACTTGCTTCTTTATAGAGCTGCTTAATTACTATAATCCCAATACCAAAAATAAATAATGAAATTCCTATCAGAATAATAATCATTGATGTTAGTAGTTCTCCTGTTTTTGGTAACATTCTGAGTGGTGGTTTGTCATTTCCACCATCAATTAAAGGTGGTTTAATCGTTGGAATATCCACTTCTTTTTCTTTTTCAAATATGATGCCAATATTTGTGTTATTTTGATTTTCCGATGCATAAGTCTCTGTAATTCCTGTAAACACACACATAAAGACTAAAAAACAACTTAACTTAACAAATAATTTTCTACCCATGTAGTTCACATCCTTTTAGAGTTACCTATTTTCTTTCTGTTTTTTCTTTTTCTCTTCATTAGCTTTTCCCACTTGTTATTTCTAACTGAAATACATAAAAATACAATAAAAGAAATAACTCCAGTACTAATTGCTGTTATTTTTACCCATGTAGGTGTTTTAATTTTAAAAGCACTTTTCTGATTTAATTCTCTAGCTTCATCACCTTCTATTCTAAAATCCTTCGTTAAATGAATGTCATCATATGAATTTTTGGCTAAAATATTTACTGTATATTCTCCTGCTGAAATCTCACTTAATCCCCAATCAATTTCTAAATCTACATTACTATTAGGAGCGAATTGGAAATCCGGTATTTTTGTTTGCTTAATTACTTTGTCACTACCTTTTTCTGTGACTGTTGCGAGTAATTCAATATTCATCAGTCTTTTAGATTCTGAATTTTGAAGATTAGCTGTTACTAAGCGTTTTCCACGTTTAATAGTTGGTTTCACTTCACCTAAATTAAGTTTTTTTAAATCTCCATTTGAATAATCATCACCAGATTCTGACAAAATTATACTGACTCCATATTGATACTCATCAACAATTGCTTTATTTTTATCTTCCTCTTTACCTGCTGGTTTAAAAACTAGACGACCTATTTTAGCACCATCATAAGATTTAGTCGGTGGTTTAACTTTAAATGAAACAACTTTTGATTCACCAGGTGCTAATTCAACACTTTCACTTACTGGTGTCACTATTTGACTAGTTGCATGAGTTAAGCTTTTATCTTGTTTAAACTTATCAACGCCATCAACTCCATATGTCAAAACACCGTTACTTCCTGTGTAAGCATCTTGTACAAACATCTGAATTTCTTGGGTCTCCTCTTTTTGGCTAGACAACATGACTTCAAATTTCTGTTCTTCGTTTGGTTCTGTTTTTAAGTAGTAATATCCTAAGTCAGGATCAATCTGAGTTGCTGGTAAAATTGGGGATACTGAAAATCCCATTCCAGAACTAACGTCGTCTGCTAAAACCCTATTATTTAAACTAATCATGCTAACCATTATTAGTAACAATAAGGTAAAACAGATTAAAAACCTTTTTTCTTCATTCATTATTTTCATTTCTCCCATTATCAGTTTCTTCTATATAAATGTTTACGTAGTATCCTTCGCCTATTTCTAAATCAATCTTATATACGATGTGTTGATTTGATTTCTTTTTAATCTTACTCACCTTTTGTTCAGCATGCTTTTCTGCTTTAGAAAGAGTTTTAAATGGGCCACTAAAGGAATTTAACCTTTCTTCATAATCATCTTCTTCCACATAAAGATATTTTACAGTGATGCCTATTGAAACCATAATTAAAAAAGAGACAACTATTAAAACGAGAAGAAAAAGAAATAGCTCATTAATTAGATTAATAGTGATGAAAAAAGTTATAAATATGCCTGTTATAATTAATAATGAATTTTTTAAGTGATATTTTTTAATATATAAAAATAAATAAATTAAAAATAAAAAACTTAATGATACTAATATAAAAAATGAGATAAAGAAAGATAGTAGCTCTTCACCACGATAATTTAATATTTCTAGTATTTTAATAATCGGTTGTGCTCCTTCAGTCGCGAAAACAGAAGCTTCTTGATAGACATAAAAAAACCGAATACTAAAAAAAAACCAAGCGAGTAAACTAATAACTGAAAAGGTACTTATCCATCTACTTATATTTTTTCTTTTTCCCATTTTTGTCTCCTTTAACTTTTTTATTTGATATGTATTTCAGAACTATTAAGGAGCTAACTAATAAAGTAACTATAGTTATTACTACTAAAAAAAAGACTTTCCTTTTTGAAGATTTTTCAATATCTTTATGCCAAAGCTGTTGATATTCATTCATTAAGGCATAATCTTTTTTAGTTACATTAAATGATTGCTCCCATTCTTTCTTAAAATCCTTCTCAGCTTCAATTTTAACTTTTATAACATATTCACCGACATCAAGTATTGTCTCTTCAAAGTAAATTGGAAACTCTAATGTTGAAAAAGGAGCCATTCGCATCATTTGTTTGTCATCTTTCATCACTATAGTTTTATCATCTTTCTGCATGATTTCAGTACTTACTGATAACTCTTCTATATACTCACCATTTAGATTAATTAAAGGCACTACAATAGCACTTTTATAATTTTTAGTACCTACAAATGTTTTTCCTAAATCAATAGAAGTAGCTACTTTGGTTTCTGTTTCACTCATTTTAAAACCAACTAAATATGAACGTTGGGCCACTAAAGCTCCCTCTTCTGATTTACTCGTTTCTTGAATAAATTCAACACCACCAGCAATTGAGCCATCATAAATTTTCTCTGGCATGCTAATCAAAAATTCAACTTCTTCTGTTTTTTTTGCGGGTACATTTAATTCATCTGGACCACTTAAAATTTCAGTAAAACTATATCCAACAGGTGTGTTTAGTTTTAGCTCACCATTTTCTGAGTATTCAATGACTCCATTACTTGTAGTCTTAGCATTGCTATAACGTAACTTAAAATTAATTGGTTCTTCAGTCATATTACTTACTTGGATTTTTACTTTTTGTTTAGCTAAAGGAGTCATTTTTAAGTCAAAGTATTCAACTTCCTTGTTTATCTGATTATCTGGTAAGATAGTTTTTATAACGACTGGCATTTGACTCTCATCTGCTAATCCTTTTATTGAAAAGGTAAAAGATAAAATCAGAATAAAAACTCCTAGTATGATTTTATTTTCATTTAACAAATACTATTCACCTACTCGGTCTGCATACTTGTGTACAGTCCCCACTGACACACCACATAACTCAGCGGTATCACGTAATGTATATTTTTTTTCTAATCTTAAATTTCTGATTCGTTTAATATTTTCTTGTGATAATTTAGGACGACCTACACTTTTACTAGTTTTTTTAGAACGTTCTATCTTTTCTTGTACCACACGATGATTTTCTTCATTCAAGTCATGAATAAATTCCATAAAATCCTTATCAGTCATTGAATTAAAAATTTCTTCTTTATTTAAAATGACTAATTCTATTTCTTTTTCTTTAGCTTGTTTAAAGAATAAAGCTAATTCTGATAGTGTTTGATATAAATTAGTTAAGTCATAAATAATTACCTTGTCACCTGGTCGTAAACTTTCGATAATAGTCTTTAGTGATTTATCTATTACTTTTTCATTATTTTCTTCTCTTGGTACGTCAATTAAAATACTTGTCACATTTTGATTAATTAAATCTTGGTATTGTTCAGTTGTTATATCTCCATTAATATAAGCTAGTGTATTCATTAATAAATACTCCTTTCATCCCTTTATAGAAACGCGTTTTTATTTATTTTTTACCTACTTTAATTTAAAAAACAATAATCGTTATTTAAATGAACAAATTGATCATATAATAAATCCATCCCTTTTTTTGTTACTTCATGTTAGAATGGATTTAAATGTACTTTATCTATTGTGTGAAAATACATTTCATATCAAATTAGGTAACTAAATCTTAGCAAATTATTTACTGTTAAAAACTTGCATTTAAATTTAATTTATTGCCTAATAAAAAATGTTACTTAACTTATAGACTTATAATAATATTTTTAAAAATTCTAGACAGTTCAAAAAAAAGTAATTTATTTTAAACTTTGAACTCCAATTAATGAAAATGAGGGTTATTAAATGCGATTAATACTATCAAAACAAAGCCAAAGACATTTACAAATATTAGAATATCTTTATTATAATGACTATAGTACCTTTGAAAATTTAGCAAAAATTACTAACGTTTCTCTCCAGACTATTCATAAAGATCTTAATAAAATTAATGATTTTATAGCACCTCTTCATATTGAATCTTACTCACAGTATGAATGTCGTTTAATTCATCAATATGAAATTTCTGTTGATTATATTTATTCTTGTATTTTAAGAAATAGCATTGAATTTAGGTTTCTTGAAAAAGTTTTTTTTGAACGTCATGACCGATTAGAAGATTATGCTGATTCATTATTCGTCAGCCTTTCGACCCTCAAAAGAATCCTGACTAAAGTTAATAAACAAACAAAAAAATATGGTTTTTACATTGCCACAAACCCAATAAGAATAACTGGTGATGAAGGGTTGATTCGAAATATGTTTGTTAATTATTTCAGAGAGAAATATTTGGAACGTAATTATAATTTTTCTAATATTCAAAAGAAAGTCTTTGAGCAAATGCTAATGAGTTATGTTGAACTAAGAAAATCTTTTATGAATTATCCAGATATCGAAACAATCCGAGTAACACTTTTCGTTTCATTAACCAGACTACAAAATGGGCATAAGTATGATGCAAAATTGATTGATGATGTTAAATATCGCTACAACTATCCCATGCTAAGAAATCCTATCTTTCAACAAGCAGTCAAAAGTGTCTTTCAAATTGAGCTCAATAGAGAAAATGTTGTTGATTTAGCCTATCCTGTTGTCAGTGAAAACCTAGCCCTAGATCAAAGAGAGTTACTTGAATTTTGTGAGAAATCACCTGAATTAAAAGAAGAACATGAACAGATGAAGTTACTTGTCGCAAATATTTCTAAAGCAGTTAATCATAATTTGACCGTTAAGCGAAATGAAGATTTAGTATTAGAGTTGATGAATTCTAGGCTCTCAACGATTGGTGAAACTTATTTACTCTATAATTTTAAGCATAATTTTTTATTGAACTTAAAAAAAGATTTTCCTCTTGTCTATCAATTTCTCTACCAGCACATTATTAATAATAACTATTTTAATCAGTATGAAGAGCATGAAATTGATGTTTTAATTTATGTTTTATTAACTCACTGGGATTCATTACTATATAGTATCCAATTTTCTTATCCGAAATTTAAAGTAGGTATGTTTATGAATTCAGATGATGAACACACTCGCTTTTTATCTGAAATATTAAACCGAAAGCACTATAGTCGTTTTACTTTTGAGCCTATTTCTTTTTTTACTCACCAAGAAGCTCTTGATCAATTTGATAATTATGATTTAATTTTGACGAATGTCTCACAGCCTAAAAATACTAAATATCGAATCGTTAGTGTGGATTTATACCCTTCTAGAAAAGATTTTTTTAAGCTTTATCAAATGTATTACGAGCTTTGTGATGACTATTTTAAAAAAAATACACAAAAAAAGGATTCTGTTTAAGGAATCCTTTTTTGTATGAACCTAAAGTAAAAAACACTCGCCATTTCAATTTCTTGAAGAAAAACGTTTTTTATTATACTCTACACTTTCCATTCTTTATATTTTTTTATCATTTAAGTCTTTTTTAATTTGAGACGTTGAAATCTCTGGTGTACGCTCTAGGTAAACAACTTCAGCACCAGTTTCTTTAACAAAATCAAACTTGCCTTTCCAGTCATCTCCCATAACAAATACATCTACTTTAAACTCGTCAATATCTGTCATTTTTTGTTCCCAACCATTTTCTGGGATGACTAAATCCACATAGCGAATAGCTTCAAGTAACATCTTTCTTTTCTCATATGAGAAATAACATTTCTTTTGTTTTTCATTCCAGTTAAACTCATCTGTAGATAAAGCAACGATCAGGTAATCTCCTTGTTCCTTTGCTCTTCTTAAAAGATTTATATGTCCATAATGTAATAAATCAAATGTACCGTATGTGATTACTTTTCTCATTGTATTCCATCCTTTTATCAAAAGTTTCTATAAGTATAAGTTACCATAGACTCAAGTAAAAAGAAATGCTTCTCAGGTAGCCTTTAGATTATCTTAGTTATTAATTATCATTAATAATCTCTTCCATCACTTTATATTGTTGTTCTATAGTTCTATCGTGCTGAATCTCATTTATAATACGGCAATCATTGATTGCTGAAATATTAACATCTTTTTTAATATCATTAATCACATCAATCATTAAATGATCATACTCTTCATAACATTTCCCTTTCCAGTAATTAAAAGGCTGAAAGTTAGTTCCAACAGTATTTTCATAAGTAACACCGTAGCGATAGACAATAAAGTGTTTTAAATAAGTTTTTAATCTTCTTTTTACAGAATGTGCTTTCCTTGGGACAATAGTATCTAAGTAGTTACAAAATGAAATAACGGCTTCGTAGTCACTATAAGAAGAAACTGAATCTATATAAGAAATATTAAAGTATGTAACATTACCTCTTGATTCTCCCTCAATAGGCACAAAAACAGAATCCTTCTCCATATAAGCATGGAGATAATTACTTTTTCCAAAAACTTCTTTGATAATCATTTTAGAAAACCTATAATTTTTTTGACGATTTTTCTGATATTCAGCTATTATATCCCCACTATTTTCCTTGGTCACTATAGGAACTCCATCAGAAAAGATAATCAATGTATTATATTTATCATGACTTCTTCTGATATCTGCAATGATTATTGTATCTTTGGTAATTTTGATAGACCTTTTGTAAATCCAGTAAGGTTCAAACTCTTTAACAAAGTTTGAAAGATAGACCTCATCTTCTTGTATTCTTTTTGAATAGCCCTCATATTTTTCATCTCGTAATGTCATCAAATCAACTCCTGGAATTTTTAGTTTCTTAACAGTTGAAAGCGTTTTACGATACTGATGATAACATATTTTTTATTGACTGACTATTATTTTTAGATCTTTTTTTGAACAAAAATTTACTAAATTTGAGGAAAATTAAGCAAATAATTTCGTATTCACTCGTTTTCCTCGAATCTATTTCATTTTGGGTAATTCTATTAATTTTTCTAAGCTATACCTCTTTTTTCATTTTTTTCAAAAATATCATTATCTTCTATACTCTTCTCGACTGGCCAGTCTAAACTTACTTTTAGAGGAGCTCATTATGGAAGATCAATTAGTCGAAGAATATCATGTATTGGTACTAGGAGCTTTAAAGAAATGTCATGTTACTAGTTTTCATCCTATGTTTGAAGATTACCTTCAAATTGCTAGATGGGTTTTAGTAGATGCTCATCGTACGTTTATTAAAGATGGTAAATCTATGGATTCCTTTCATAATTATGTCTTTCAGCGTATTTACTGGAAGATTACAGATGAAATCAGAAAAGAACTCACCTATAAAGATAGATTACAGACTGGTGAAGATGATGAGTTGTTTAGAGACTTACCTGATACAAGACAAGAAGATTTAATTGAAATTAATGAATTACTTGAAAAATGTCAAACCATTTTAACTGAGAATGAAAAATTATTTTTAGAAGAAGCTTATGTTCATGAGCTCTCAATTGCTGCTATAGCAAGGAAACATCACGTCTCTAGACAGACGGTTTATAACTGGCGAGATAAAGTAGCACTAAAAACGATTACTTTTTTTGAAAAATAGTTGGACACTTTTTAATTTCATTTCGTTACTAATAGTGTAAGGCGCGCTACTTACAAAAAAATTAAAGGAAGTGACTTAAAATGGAAACAATTTTTGAAAGTAAAAAACTAGAACTAATTTATGAAGGTATCGGCGAAGAAAAAGCACGTAAACAAAATTTCGGTAACATTAAAGAAGACACAACAAATGAAGACTTAGCAGGATTTGCTAGTTTGATGGGACAACTAGCACCTGTAGAAGAAAATATTAACTCAGTATTTGTCCTTGAAAAACAACAAATTAACTTAAAATAAAGGAGAGCTAAACAATGAAAAAATTAACAATGACATTTTTAAATGAAGAAGGTAATAAAACTCAGTTACGTCCAACAGTGGCACGAGAAGATTTAACAGCTGAGGAAGTAAAAGCAGTTATGGATGGCATTACAGAATTACATGTTTTTGAAAAACAAGGAACAGAGATGTATGTTGAAAGTAAATCAGCCAAATACACTGAAACAATTGTGACTGAATTATTCTAAAAATGAAAAGAGGTTGACCACAATGTCAGCCTCTTCTTTTATGGAATAAAATAAAGGAGTCGATATTAATGTTAACTGTTATAGATTTATCTAATCATCAACTTGGACTTAATATTCAAAGTGTCCTAGCGGATGCTTATATATTTAAACTTAGTGAAGGAACAACTTTTAAAGACAAAGCAGCTACCGATTTTATCACACAAGCTAGAGCTCTCAACAAACCTTTTGGCTTATATCATTTTTTAAATGCTGAACCAGTAACAGAACAAGCAGAGTTCTTTTTATCTCTTGCAAAGGAGTATATTGGTGAAGCCATACTTGTTTTAGATTACGAAGAATATGGTAAACAAGGGGCTCAAAAAGCTAAAGAATTTCTTGATTATATCTATCAGCAAACAAAAGTAAAACCACTGATTTATATGAATGAATCTGATGCGAACTCTGATGATTGGTCAGAGGTTATAAAGTCTAATTACGGCTTGTGGGTAGCCAAATACTCTAGTAACTTGCCTAATCTTACACAGTGGCCTGAATACGCCATGTGGCAATACACAAGCAGCCCTTATGATGCAAGTTATTTTTATGGAGATGTGATTGCATGGTATAAATATGCCCAGGTAGAAACATTTGATAACCAAAACTATCATACAAGTGGTAAAAGATTTCAAGCCTTAAAAAATCTAGTAATCAAGGCAGATGAAACCTTCAAAAAAGATACTGGCATGTTGTTTTCCAAAAGTACTATCTTTGATATTGAAAGTATTTGCCACACCGAAACAACAACGCATGGTCGTCTATACTATAATCATAGTGAGGTATTTATTACACTTCATAAGGATTATGTGGATAAAATAGATTAAATGGAAAACCGGCTAACAACAATTGTTAGTCGGTTTTTTAAATTTTAAAACATAACTCCATTAAGTCATTAATGTGGTAAAATAAAAGAAAAGGGGGCTTTTAAAATGAATGTTGCATATAAAAAAATTCTTGTTGCTTATGACGGATCAGAACAGTCACAATTAGCCTTTGAACAGGCAAAAACACTTGCTGCGATGAATGATGGAAAAATTACTGTCTTACAGGTAGTTCCATCGATTAATTATTATTTGTATCTTCCTGATAGCTATCTCTACACCGACTTATCGGCTAGGCAAAATGAACTGCTGACCTATACACATGATTACCTAACTGCTACTTTTTCCAACAACCAATCTCAAAATATTAGTGTTTCAGTCCAAGAAGGTTCTCCTAAACAAACTATTGTAGAATATGCTGAAAACAATCATTTTGATTTAATTCTTATAGGTGCTACAGGTGTTCATGGGATTAATAAGTTAGTGGTAGGCTCTACAACGACATTTGTAGTGAATCACGCTCCATGCCATGTTTTAGTAGTTAAATAAGTTCAACTCTCACTTTGTAAAAAAGATTTCTTTAAACTGTACAACGTAAAATCAGAAAACCGACTAACCATTTTAGGTTAATCGGTTTTCTTTTTATTTTCTACCTAATTGTTGGTCTAACAGTAGTTGAACTCTTGCTAATTCTTCATCAGGTATTATTTGATAAGAAATCTCATCAATCATCTCACCATTACCATGTAATGTTTCTTGGTCAATAGTTGTAAATGAATTTCTATAATCTTTAGCAATTTTAAACATCTCATCTGGCTCTAAATCTGTTTTCATATTAGACTCAATAGCATTCAGTATTTGCTTATACTTTGTCACACCACTGAAACTAAGTGATTTATTAGCAATCCCTTTGATAACATCTTGTTGCCTTACTTGACGGCCGTAGTCACCATTAGGATCTTCATAACGCATTCTTGTGTAAGCTAAAGCTTGCTCACCATTTAAGGCTGTTTTACCTGCTGGGAAAGTGAATCCTTCTTGTGTAAATTCAAATTTATTGTCAACAACAACGCCATCAACAGCGTCCACTAAATCTTTTAAGCCTTGCATATTAATCCAAGCATAGTGATCTAACTTAATATCTAGGAATTTTTCTATAGAGTCCATTGCCATTTTTTCTTGTCCATAAGCATAAGCATGAGCTGCTTTTTCAACAGTCCCGTGCCCAACCATTTCCATACGAGTATCACGAGGAATACTGATTAAAGTGGTTTTATTTTCATTAGGGTTAACTGTAGCAACTAAAATAGTATCGGAGCGACCGACATCATCACGACCAAAATCACCAGTGTCTAATCCTAATAGTAGAACTGAAAAAGATTTTCCCTCTGCTACACTAGTAGTAGCTTCACGGCCCTCTACTTTTTGACTTACTTTACTAGCAGTGCTTTTAACATCAAAATAAGTTTTAGCTAAAAAAGCACCTGTACCAAGTATTATTAGAAGTAACACACTTAATAATATTAATAGAAATTTTTTAATTGGACTTTTTTTTCTTTTCATTTTATTTACCTAATCTTTCTATAAAAGCATTCAATGCCTCTTGCCATGTCGGGATTACAAAGCCTGTTTGTTTAGTCTTACTTAGATCTAAAACTGAATATTTAGGACGTTCTGCTTTTTGTGGAAATTCCTCAGATGTCACTGGTAATAGTTCTAGTTGTTCCTCTTTAAGAATTTCCTTCGCAAATTCATACCATGTACATGAATTATCATTTGATAAATGATACACACCAGACTCTATATTTTCTGTTGTTGCATAGATCATAAACTCCGCTAAAGTTCTGGTCCAAGTTGGTCTACCCACTTGATCATTAACAATAGACAATTTATCCATTGTTTTAGCTAGTCGCTGCATTGTATAAACAAAGTTTGCCCCGTATTGACCAAATACCCAAGAGGTTCTAATGATGTAATAATGACTGTCTCCCATAATCTCTTTAACAATTTGTTCACCTAATAATTTAGCGTGACCATATTCGTTTAAAGGATTAGTTTTTGCATTAACATCGTATTCTCCATTAGTCAAAGTTCCATCAAACACATAGTCAGTACTGATATAAACTAATGTGGCTCCTACTTCTTTTGCCCCAAGAGCCACATATTCAGTTCCAGTCACATTGACTAAGTGATTCATCTCTTTACCGTCATCTTCTGCCTTGTCCACAGCCGTGTAGGCAGCACAGTGATAAATAATATCAGGTTTTACTTCTTTGATATAACTCATTGTTTTTTCTTTATTCGTAATGTCTAAACTTGTTGAATTCGTTGCCACGTAAGGGATACTTTTTTCATCCAGTAAATGACATAATTCTTGCCCTAATTGGCCTAAACTTCCCGTAATTAGTATCATTGTTATTGTCCTTTTTTAGCATAATTAGCTTCTACTGATTGCTTTTCTTCTTCCCACCAGTCACTATTTTCAGTGTACCAAGCAATTGTTTCCTTTAATCCCGCTTCAAAGTCTGTAAATTCTGGTGTCCAACCTAGTTCTTCTCTTAATTTAGTTGAATCAATGGCATAACGTAAGTCATGACCTACACGGTCATTCACATGTTCATAAGCCTCTTTTGGTTGTCCCATTAACTCTAACATTAACTCCATAACTGATTTATTATCCATCTCACCATCAGCACCGATTAAATAAGTTTCACCAATTTCTCCCTTTTGTAAAATTGTCCAAACAGCTGAGGAATGATCGTTGGTATGAATCCAGTCACGGACATTTTCACCTGTTCCATACAATTTTGGGGTAATGCCTTTTAGAATATTGGTAATTTGTCTCGGTATAAATTTCTCAATGTGTTGGTAAGGACCATAGTTATTAGAACAGTTAGAAATAGTTGCTTTTAAGCCAAACGATCTCACCCACGCACGAACTAATAAATCAGAACCTGCTTTTGTTGATGAATAAGGGCTTGATGGGTTATAAGGCGTTTCTGCAGTAAATTTCTCGCCCACACCTTCCCCACCACCTGGTAAGTCTTTTCTTAGAGGTAAGTCACCATACACTTCATCTGTTGACACATGATGGTATCTCACATCGTATTTACGACAAGCTTCTAATAAAGCGTATGTTCCAATAATATTTGTTTGTAGAAATGGATAAGGATCATTTAAAGAATTATCATTATGCGATTCAGCGGCATAATGCACAACTGCATCTGCTTCTTTGACTAATGAATCTACTAGTTCCATATCAGCTACGTCCCCCACAACTAGCTTCACTCTATCAGTAGGAAGTCCTTCTAAATTTTTTTCATTTCCAGCATAAGTTAATTTATCTAAAACGGTGATATGAACCTCTGGAAAGTTATTGGCAACATAGTGGACAAAGTTAGAACCAATAAAACCAGCGCCACCAGTAACAATAATATTTTTCATTTTACAGGCCTCCATAAACAAATGTATTATTTTTGATATACTCTTCAAAAGTTGGATGGTTTTTATCCTTGTCGGATAAAATAGCTTTATTTACATCAATGGGCCAGTCAATTCCTAAACCTGCATCATCAAAAGCAATTCCCGCATCTGCTTCAGCATTGTAATAACCATCACACTTGTAAACAAAATTCACATCAGGTGTCAAAGTTAGAAAGCCATGAGCAAATCCTTTAGGGACTAATAATTGTCTTTGATTTGAGGCAGATAGAATAAAACCTTCCCATTTACCAAAAGTAGGACTTCCCTCTCTCATATCTACAATCACATCATATACACAACCTGTAATCACACGAATTAATTTTGTTTGAGCAGCATCACCTTCTTGGAAATGTAATCCACGTAGGACTCCTGCTTCAACTGAAAGAGACTGATTGTCTTGAATAAAATTAAACTCTAATCCAGCTTCTTTAAAATCTTTATCCGAATAGCTTTCTGTAAAGAAGCCTCTATGATCGCCAAAAACAGCTGGTTCAACAATTTTGGCATCTATTAATGTTGTTTCAGTTACTTTAATTTTCCCCATGTATTCATTATCCTTTCGCTAGTCTGATTAAGTACTGACCGTATTGATTTTTCTTAAGCGGTTCGGCTAGGTCTAATAGCTCTTCTTTTGTAATATAGCCCATTCTGTATGATATTTCTTCTAAACAAGCTACTTTTAAGTTTTGTCTTTTTTCAATCGTTTCAATAAAAGTTGAAGCTTCTAATAAAGACTCGTGAGTTCCTGTATCTAACCAAGCAAATCCACGACCCATTAATTCAACTGATAAATCTCCTCTATCTAAGTAAGCTTGATTCACATCAGTGATTTCTAACTCACCACGCTCAGAAGTTTTAATATTTTTAGCAATCTCAATCACATCATTGTCATAGAAATAAAGACCAGTCACAGCATAATTTGATTTAGGTTCAACTGGTTTTTCTTCCACTGAGATAGCTTTCATATTGTCATCAAACTCAACAACTCCAAAACGCTCTGGGTCGTTCACATGATAGCCAAAAACTGTCGCTCCAGTCTTCTTAGATGAAGCGTTTTGAAGCATCTTAGATAAGCCGCCACCATAATAAATATTGTCTCCTAAAATAAGACAGACTGAGTCATCTCCAATAAACTCTTCCCCAATAATAAAGGCCTGAGCTAATCCGTCTGGACTTTCTTGAACAGCATATTCTATATTTATACCAAGCTCCGAGCCATTACCTAATAGCTCTTCAAATCTTGGTGTGTCTTGTGGTGTTGAAATCACTAAAATATCTTTAATACCAGCCAACATTAAAACTGATAGTGGATAATAAATCATTGGTTTATCGTAAATTGGCATTAATTGTTTTGATGTTGCTTTTGTAAGAGGATACAGACGCGTGCCTGAACCTCCTGCCAGAATAATTCCTTTCATCATACCTTCTCCATTCTAAATAATTTCATCATTAATTATAAATTAAGATCACTGTACTTAATTACATAAATAAAAATGATTAGCCTTTACAACAAGATTAAAGCTAATCATTTTTTACTAATCCCGTTTAAAAATATCTCTTGTATAAACTTTCTTCATAATATCTTCTAATTCATCTTCAAAACGGTTCGTTACAACAACATCACATATTTTTTTAAACTCATCCAAATCTTTTACAACAGTTGAATTAAAAAACATTTCTTCTTTTAAAGTTGGCTCATAAACTACTACTTCAATTCCTTTTGCTTTGATTCGTTTCATTATCCCTTGGATAGATGAGTATCTAAAATTATCTGAATTAGCCTTCATTGTTAATCTATAGATTCCTACTACTTCAGGATTTTTAGCCAAAATTTGATCCGCTATAAAATCTTTTCTTGTTCTGTTTGAATCAACAATTGCTCCAATAATATTATTGGGAACTTGATCATAGTTAGCTAATAACTGTTTTGTATCTTTTGGTAAACAGTAGCCTCCGTAACCAAATGAGGGATTATTATAATGAGAACCAATTCTTGGATCTAAACTTACTCCAGCTATTATTTGCTTAGCATCTAGTCCACGTGACTCTGCATATGTATCTAGTTCATTAAAATAAGAAACTCGTAAAGCTAAGTATGTATTAGCAAATAACTTAATAGCTTCCGCTTCTGTTGAATCTGTATATAAAACAGGCACCTCTTTTTTATAGGAGTTACGTAATAAAGCATTTGCAAACTTTTCAGCTCTTTCTGATTTTTCACCTACAACAATTCTTGATGGGTGTAAGTTATCATATAACGCTTTTCCCTCTCTTAGAAATTCAGGTGAGAAGATAATATTATCGGTACCAAATTTTTCTTTTAATTCTTTAGTATAGCCAACAGGGATAGTTGACTTAATAACAAATAAACTTTCTGGTTTAATTGCTAATGCTTTTTTGATTACATCTTCTACAGTAGAAGTATTGAAGTAATTTTTCTTTTCATCGTAATCTGTAGGTGTAGCTATTATACAGTAATCTGCATGTTTTACCGCCAGCTCAAAATCAGACGTAAATTCAATACTCATCTGACTTTTATTCATAAATTTTTTAATTTCATCATCAACTATTGTTGTCTCTTTCTTTCTAAGTCTATCTATCTTCTCTTCAATTATATCATAGGCAACAACATTCTCATTTTGGGCAAGTAGTAGACTATTAGCTAATCCCACATATCCTAATCCAAAAACTGATATATTCATCCATGTTCTCTCCTTTTATTAACTTGTTAACTCAGTTAATTCACATCCTATTTTGATATTCATTTATTCTATTATCAATTATATTTCCTTTATCAATAATTAAAGCACCAATTAAAGTTTGAGAGTACTCTTCTAACAACAATTCATTCAGAAAATTACAAATTACACTAGAATTATCTTCAGAAAAAGTTTTATAAAATAGCGATGGTGTGTGATCAACTACATAATGTAAAACTCCGTCTACACTATAAACTGGGTTTTCAATTGTTGTTGGTTTCGAACTTTCGATACCTCCATTTTCATCACAACTAACGTCAACTATCATTGCTCCTTTTTTCATTTTCATTAAATCTTTTTTATAAATAATATGATCTTTCCGCTTGGTGTCCCATAAGACACAATTTATTATAACATCATAATTATGTATATTTTCCCTTAAATATTCTTCTTCTTTTCTTCCAATTTGTTCAACTTCTGATCCAAGATTACTAAGAACTTTATATGCTCCTCGAGCGGTGTTACCTCTACCAATAATAATAGATTTTGTATTATACGGCATTTTCCCAAAAATTTGATAAGCATGTAATATTGCAGCTTCACCTGCAAGTTCATTATTTCTCCAAAAAAGATGTCTTCCTTTCTCAAACATATCTTCCCAAGCAAATGCTGTAATTTTATTTTTTATCAAAACATCAGTTATGTCTTTATTTTGAACAGCGTGTACCCATCCAAAAATTGTTTGGGTAGATTTTAGTTCATTTAAGTACTCCGCATCACCTATTTTAGGATCACAAATTATATCTTGATTCAATACTGTTTTTCTATCAGTTATATTTACTCCAAAATCTAAATACTCATCATCAGTGTATCCTAATACTTTCCCATAACCTTTTTCAAAAAATAAATTTTCAGGGTTTACAATATTTTTAATATCTCTAGGTACAATAGCTCTTCTATATTCATTTTCTTTTTTACTTATAGGAAATCCAATTGTCTTCATTCTCATTCATCCTATTCTATATTATTCTCCTAAATTTCAACTTATTTACTTTAATTACTGATTAATCCAAATTCAGTAATGAACCAAAAATATAGTCAACCTCTTCTAATCTGTCGGTATCAAGACCTGCTCCTGGAGAAAAAGTTAACTCTCCAAAATATATCTTATTGTTTTCTGAATACAAATCCACTCTTACAAATTTAAAAGGTTTTGATAATTTTTCCGAAATGGCTAACATTTGTTTAAAATTATTAGGTAAATTAATTTTTTGTTTACTTTTTATTGCTTCTTTACTATCATCACTAAAAGGTATCAAATCCCCGTTAGTATCAAAATAGTAAAATTTAGTTTTATCACTTGAACGTTCTTCACAACTCATAATATAATGGGCTTTTCCGTGAAAACAATATATTTTATAATCATTGGGTACTGTACCTATCTCTGGTTCAATAAACTTTTCAATTAATATTTTCTTATTTATCTTTTTATATTGCATTTCTGAAGAGTATTTCCAAAAATCGTGTTTCATCCACTTTTCTATTTGTGAAATACTATTATTTATATCCAGTTTTTCTTTGTTTGTGCATACTAAATTATATCCAGCTCCATGATTCATTTTTAATACAAACTTACTAGGTAATAAAGCCCAATCTATGTCATTAGGGTTGTCCCAAACTCCATATAGTTCATTTAAAATTTTTGGCTCAATTTTTTCAATATATGATCGAACTTTGACTTTATCTGCACACTGTATTATCAAATCATCATGTTCATATGAATTTAATTTTAACCAATTAATTTTTTCATTTAAAGTTATCGGGTTACTTAAATCTATTTTCTTATTAAATGCTTTAAAATAAGAAAATTTAATTGCTAGTATGGGTGAAACATTGGATAGGAAGAAGTAATTAAGTCTAAAAACCCACTTCATTAAATAATACCTTCTTTCTTCAAATTAAATAAAATATTCTTTTTTAGTATATAAGTTGACAACATATATATTATTATGCCTATTACCACTTGTATAAGAGTTGTTGTAATTGATGCTGTCATTTCTTTTGTTAAAATATATGTAATTCCTAACATTAATAAACCTGAAAAAAAGTACGCTGAAATATTCCTTAGTTTAAATTTAAAATTTGAATTTTTTAATACATCCTTAATTCTTACAGCAGTAACTGTAAATTCTGAAATTAAAGTTGCTATTATTGCTCCCCAAATACCTATACTTGGTAATAATAATAAATTAATAACTACACTAACAAAAGCAGCAATTATTACAGATATATTGAATTGTTTAATATTGTTTTTAGGCATTAAAAATTGCCTTACTAAAGATATTCCTAATGGCATTATCACTATCAGAGGTGCTAGAATTGGTATTGTTTTATTTAAGTATGTAAATTCTTCTCCATAAAACCATGGAATTATTTTAGAATTAGTTAAAATAATTCCAAACATTAACGGAATTGAGAAAAACAATTGTAAATCTATTGTTTTCTCCATTAATTTTATTAAAGAATCTTCTTCCTCATTTGTAAACAAACTAGTCATATAAGGCATCAATACTGTATCTAAAACTCCAATTAGCACAACTATCATTGTTATTAACTGTAATGAGTTACTATACAATCCAACGGCAGCTGTCGTTACAAAAATTCCTAATAGCGTTTTATTCATTGTAGTATATAAAGTGATTGATATTTTTCCAATAAAAAAGTTTAAAGCTGGTTTTAAATGACTTAATGAACCTGATAATGTTGGTTTTATCCAAATCACTTTTTCTTTAAGGAAAATCCACAAGGAGATATTAGAAATTAAAATACTCAAACTTTGTATTAAGAAATATATTACAAGATCATCTTTTTGATTTATAAAAATTAATATTGATAAAAATGAAATAATTTTTATTCCTATATTGATTAGAGATATATGTTTAAAATCTTGTATCCCATAATAAAACCATGAAATATCAAATAAAGTAGCCAATAATGAAATACCAGATAAAACATAATATACTTTATTATCAACAATTAATAAAAATAAGGTATAGATAATTACTGCAATACAAACAATAATTATATTAAAAAATTCTAATTCCCAAAACTTTTTGGATCTACTTTCCTTTGATTCTTTAACGGTTGCAATTTCTCTTATTCCGTATGTTGCTAATCCTAATCCAGCAAAAAGAATGAAATAAGAAACTATAGATGTGATATAGTTATATATTCCTACTCCTTCGACTCCTAAAGCATGAGATACAATAGGAATGGTGATAATCGGTAATATTATTATAGTAACTTGGTACAATCCTTGATATAAAAAATTTTCTATTATTTTTTTATTCATAAATTTTCTCTTTCTAAAATCTAAAGAAGATTTTTTATTCTTTTACAAACACTTTTTCAAAATATTTTTTTCTACGATTTAGAAGTATAGTTCTCCATTATATGAATATTATAAGCTATATTTGGAGTATATCTTTAAATACTAAATCCAAATCTTGTCTAATTCACTTTAAACTATTAATAAATTCTTCAATATCCATAGAGAAATTATCCTTTTGATGAATTACCTTATTTCTATATACATCAAAATTAGAAAAATTATTAACGTAGTTTTCAGTAAGTTCTAAAAGAGTTAAGCAGATATTTGGAATATTGGAATCTTTCTTTTCAAATTTAAATTTCTCAGGTATAGGAACATCTAAATTATTTCTAGAACTCCCCTCTAATCCAGTTACTATATTACAGTAATTCATTACCGCCTCTCTAGGTAATCTCTCTGGTCCTGGGAAATATCCAAAATCTATATAAACTTTTGCTTTTTTCATTAACTCAATACATTCAGAGCTTTTCATGTTTTCAATAGGAATAAATTCCATATCTAAACTATTATTTTGAGCATATTTTTTTATTTTATAAATAAATTTATTATCTTTCTTTGGATTATAAATAATTATATTTTCTTTATTGTTCATGTCTATTTCAGATTCAAAAAATTCATCACTCAAAGGACCACATAGATATTTTTTTTTAGAGTTAGGTATTTTTTTTTCATTTAAATAATTATTAATGTATTCACAATTATACAAGTGATATATATCAGCTTCATCTTCTTTAAAATTAAAAATATTCTTTTTATATTTGCGTAATGTATATAATATTATATAAGAAAATAATACTGGAATATTCTTTCTTTCAGAAAATCGCTTAGTGTATCTTGTTGGGAATTGATCTAAGTAATAATCTAAAGATAACCACCAAATGACTTTTTTTATTTTCTTCAAATTATAAAAAATCTCAGTATGAACTTCTGGGGTTATTATTAAATTATCTTCATTGTCTTCAATTTCTGTACATACTGGTACTTTATATTTTCTAAATTTTTCTGGTATATATGTTGTTTTTGTATCAATGTAATAAATATATGTCTCAAAGCCTAATTTTTGTATTTCAGAAGCTAGTTGATGTAAACTTTCCGGTCCACCAGTAACAACTGAATTCAAAGATACAATATAAATTTTTTTACTCATTTTATGCCTCTCTTCTACTTAATTCGCTTTACTAAAAAATACAATTGATTCAAGTATAGTTTTTACTACTGATTCAAATTGATTGTAATATAAAAAGAAAAAACCTGTAATTAAACTAAATAAAATAAACAAAATTTGAGATGATATGATTGAACTATTTTTTAATACCTTATATCTATAAAAAGTATTAGAAAATAATATATAATTTAATATAATGATATTTCTATATAATCTAAAGAAATTAATATCTAAAGCAATTAACGCAAATGAAAATACTATTATTATATTTATCTTTTCAATCATTTCTATCATAGAGAGCTGTTTATCAGTTAAATGATTAAATTGATTATTTAAAGCATATGCTCCTCGACTTAAATTAAAAATCAGGATTAAACTGCAAAAAAAGTAAATTATAAATAATATAGTCGTAGTGATTTTTGCATTATCCATATACACTATATATTTAGTACCATTCGGAATTAATAATAATAATTTCGGAAAAACATATTTTTGAATCACAACATAAATTCCTGTTATCGACAGAACTATATACAATAATTTTTTTTTTGAGAAAAACACTAATACAAACAGTAAATAAAAAAGAGATGTTGTGTGAAATAAAGAAGCAAATATTATTGCTACACAGTATTTAAAATATTTTTTACTGATTAAAAAAGTAATTGCATTTAATACTATCAAACTAGCTAAATAATTCCTTATTTGTACTACTTCTAAAAAAAAAGGGAATATTATATACATAATTAACACTATACTTGGATTATTCGAATATTTCACAGTAAAATTATACAATAACATCGTTGTAATAGTTCCTAGTATTATTAAAAAACCATAATAATCAAGACCTAAAAAGACAGAAAATTTCATTAGTAGAGAAAAACCTATTTCTACACCACTATATGAATAATTACCAGTTTGCGATAAGTATAAATATATATTCTCATAGTTTTTGATATCTGGATTATTTGTTGAAAATGAAAATACAATAAATATAAAGAATAGTGGAATTATTTTTATTATCTTATTCATAATAATAACTCTTTCTTTCAATCTTTTCTTTTAACAATTTACTATCAGTTAACCCCTTTTTTATACTCTTTATTTTAGTTACTTTGTTCTTCTCAAAAAATAAGATACCTAAAATATCATGAATAAAACGTTTGTACATTAGTACTTTAAATCCGTAATATTCTTTTCCATAGAGGTCAATTAATACTTTACCATTCCTAAAAATATAATATTTTCTTAGCTCTGAATGGTGATTAGGTTTTATTGTTAATCCAAACAATTTTTTTTTCTCTCTATCCCCTATTGTATGATTTAATAGCACTTCTGAAGTAGCAATGATTTTATATCCACTTTTTTTCATCCTTAAAGAATATTCCGTATCAATCTGATCTATAAAAAAATCATCGATATAAGTTCCTATCTCATTTATTACTGACATCCTCATCATACTTCCTGATGAGATTACAAATGATACTTCCATATACTTTTCATTGTTAAAAATTCTATCTTCATAAGATTTATCAGTTAAAAAAGCGTAATGTGCATATTCTTTCGTATTTCTATCAAAATAATTTGGAGCAAGTATTCCTAATTTTTCATTATAATTTGCTTCATAATCTAAAAAAGATTTTTCCATTATTGAAATATAATTATTTGGTAAGATAGTATCTTGATCAAAGAAAAAAATAAATTCATTACTCAAAGAAGTACATAATTTAATACCTTTATTTTGAGCAGTAGCTAATCCTTCATTTTTTTCTAATTTTAAAAAATGAGTTTCTTGTTCTTTCATCAATTCTTTTTCAATTTCATTTATATATAAATTATCTACCTTTGTGCCATTATCAACTACAATTAAGTGAACATTCATTTTTAATAATCCTTTTATTACATCTAGTGTTGATTCTACAGGATTATAAGTCACTAAAATAGCTGCACTTTTAATTGGATTGTTCATTTTGATCCCCTATCACTTTTATTTAACATAATTTCATCTAAAATAGCATCCATCTTCTTCTCTAAAATATTAAATGAAAATGTTTCAGTAAACATTTTACTTACATTTCTTCTCATTTTAGTATTATCGACTACTCTTGATTTAGATATTATAGTTTCAATTAGTTCATCATTACTATTAAAACTATTCACATTTACTCCAACTAAATAATCATCTACAATTTTTTCTGTATCATAAGAAATATTATTTATTATTGGAATACCATATTGAAAATAATCTAATGATTTCATAGTTAATCCGACAAAAACATCTGGTTTCATTATATTAAATGCAAATGCGCACTTTGAAAAAATTTCTCTTTTTTCCTCAAAATCATAAACTAGTCCATAATCAACATAATTAATCATATTTACATCCAACAATTTAAGAAATCTAGTCTTATTTTCTCCACCACCAATTAAATGAAAAATTATATCAATTTTCTTATTTAATTCTTTTAATATTAGGACAATATTCTCTATATCAATTATATTATTTATAGATCCTAAATAGACTAATTCAATTTTTTTATCACTTAAACACAAATTTTCAACATCAGAAATTTCTTCTCTTGTAAAATAAACTGTTTCCACCTGCCTACATAATAATTCTTCACGAATTCTATTTTCAAATAAATTACACTCAGTAATTATAAAATCTGAATCTCCGATATAATTATTTCGTAATTTTTTCCATTTTCGATAAAAACTAGTAGATGATACCCTCTTTAATGGCATCGTTTCAGGCCAAAAATCTATAACATCATATATGATTTTTACATTTCCATCTAATTTTGAAAGTTGTTTACATAATGAGTTAGGGGGAATTAATACGTGGATTAAGTCAAAATCATTATTATTTAAATATTTCAATGTTCGTTTTGAAAACATAAAGTGAGATATAATTCTTTTAATCGATATATTCTTTTTATAACCAGGTACATCAATAAGTACAGTATCTTCGTCCTTTTTCCCTATATATTGTTTTTTAAAATGTAAATAATTAGATTTAATAATAACTACTTCATTATTTCTCGATAAATAATATTTTTTCATGTCATCAATTCTATTTTGATACGTTTCAAAGCAAGAAATTATCGCAATTTTCATTTTAAATCTTTCTCACTTTCTTTAATAGATTCTTTAAATTTTTTTAAAACGTTTAATTCATTACTCTTCTCATATACCAAATTACCAAATGCTTTATTCGTCATATCACCAATCTTCCCTGGTATATAACTTAATAAATACACACTCCAATTCATGAAAGAAAATAACTTAATATCTTTTCCATGAGCTTTAGCAATTTCTTTAACCATATAACTCGTTCTGACATACTCAGAGTTTTGAGGAAAGAAAATCCCTGTTTCTTTTTCAGAATCTACCATTTCCTTAACAAAACTCATTAAATTTCCAACATATAGCATAGATCTTTCATTTGGTATATCTGGAAATACTGGCAATTTTAATGCTAATTTTCTTAGTTGAGGATAATTCCCCTTACTATTTGGCCCGTAGATCATTGGTGGTCTAATGATACAAACATTAAAATTAGTATCCGCTAATGGTTTAATTTTAATTTCACCTTGTAATTTACTATCACCATAAAAATTGGAAGGGTTTGGCTCAGTATTTTTAGTAATAACTCTTTTTTTTCTAATGCTTACATTATCTCCGTAAACAATGATTGAGCTCATATGTACAAACTGTGAAAGCTGATTTTTTCTATCTGATTTATATTTATTTGCTACTTCAAAGGTTAAATCAGTATTTACCTTATAATATAATTCTTTCTCTTCATCAGATACTTTCCCAACGTCAGCATGAGCGATTCCTGCTACATGAAAAACAGCATCATAAATAGAAAAATCTTTTCCTCTCCACTCATCTCCTCTTACAGAAATTGTTTCAACTTCATATTCTTCTTTAAACTGCTCCATATATGTTACAAAAGAAGTACCAATATAACTATTTTCGCCTGTTACTAATATTCTTTTCATTAATAGTTACTCTCCTTCTGTATCTATTTTACTTCCTGTTCCACCCTCTAGAACTCCATCTGATTTAAAGACAGATACAATCGTTCCAAAGAAACATTTTACGTCCATCGAAAAACTTTCTCTTTCTACATAATAGCCATCTAATTGAGCTTTGTAGTCAATTTCTAGTTCATCACGTCCATTAATTTGTGCCCAGCCTGTAAGACCAGGTCTAATATCATTAGCACCGTACTTATCACGTTCTTCAATTAAGTCATCTTGATTCCACAAAGCTGGTCTTGGTCCTATGACTGCCATATCACCTTTTAAAATATTAAAAAGCTGCGGCAGCTCATCTAAACTCGTTTTACGTAGAAACTTACCAACTTTAGTAATGAAAAAGTCTGAATTTTCAAGTAAGTGAGTCGGCATTTCTTTTGGTGTATCTATTTTCATGGTTCTAAATTTATAAATATTAAATAGTTTTTTATTTTTACCAACCCTCTTTTGAGTAAAGATTACTGGTCCCTTTGAATCTATTTTTATAGCTATCACCAGTATCAATAAAATTGGTGACAATACTATAATCCCTAAAAGTGATAGTAAAAAATCAACTATTCTTTTTAATCCTTTTTTGTACATACTTATTCCTCACTTGATTTATTCGCAAAATAAACTAACTCACGTGCTAAGGCTTCTTCATTATTAGGTAATGAGTTAACTTTTTTCATTACTTCTTCAAAGCTAAAGCCTTTAACATTACCAACAAAAATCTTTTCATGAACTTGATTAGCTGATTTTTCTTTATCTACTAATAATTCTTCATATAATTTTTCTCCAGGTCTGATACCTGTTTCAATGATGCCGATTTCTTCTTCTGTATAGCCACTTAATTTAATTACTTTTTTAGCTAGGTCGTAGATTTTGACAGGCTCACCCATATCTAAAATAAAAATTTCGCCACCTTTAGCTAAGGCTCCTGATTGGATAACTAAGCGACTTGCCTCAGGTATTGTCATAAAGTAACGAGTCATTCTAAAGTCAGTAACTGTTAAAGGACCACCTTTAGCGACTTGCTCTTTAAATAATGGCACAACACTTCCACGACTTCCTAATACATTTCCAAATCGAACAGCTGAGAATTTAGTAACACCCTTACCATTTAGTCCAGTAACAATCATCTCTGCTACACGTTTCGTTGCTCCCATTACATTAGGAGGATTGACAGCTTTGTCTGTTGATATCATGACAAATGATTTCACTTGATTATTTAAAGCTGCTTCAGCGACATTTTTTGTACCATAAATATTATTCTTTAAAGCTTCTGACGGATTATATTCCATTAAAGGTACATGTTTATGAGCTGCTGCGTGATAAACGATATCTGGTCTAAAATCTGCCATCACTTGGTTCATTCGATTTTCATCTCTGATTTCAGCTATAATTGGTACTATTTCAGTATTTTTATCTCTACATTTTTGTCGTAATTCTTTTTCAATTAAATAAATTGAATTTTCACCATGACCTAATAGTAATAATCGCTTAGGAGAAAATTGCATAACTTGGCGACATATTTCTGACCCAATGGAACCACCAGCACCAGTTACTAAAATAACTTGATTCGTAATTTGAGTCTTGATGATATCCATATCTAGCTTCACTTCATCTCGGCCAAGTAAATCTACTACGTCTATTTCTCTTAACTTAGTCACAGAGATTTTTCCTGTAGCTAACTCCTCTAAAGAAGGGATAGTATATAACTTCACATTTAAAGGGTTAACAACATCTAATAAATGCTCATACTGCTCAGCCGTCATTGAAGGGATTGCCACAGTCAGAGTAGTCACATCATACTCTTTAACTAACCTTGGTAAGTCATCAATACAGCCTAATACTTTTTTATCTAATAAAACTGTTTTATATTTGTTAATATCATCATCAATAAATCCCATAATATCTAAATGTGTTTTGTTACTATTATTTTTCATAGAATTATAAAGTAACTCACCAGCTTTTCCTGCCCCAATAATAAAAGCATTCTCGTCCGCATCTTCTTTTGTAAATCCTTTTCTTATTTGATTTTCGACAATTATTCGCCAAATTATTCGACTGCTTATAATCAAAACTAAAGAAATAAAATAAGATGAGATTGTTTGGTTCAAATCTGCAAAGGTACTTTTTTGCCAAACAAAAAATAATAACTCAAAGCCACTTGCTAAAGTGACTGCAAAAAAGATAGAAATAATCGAGCTAATTCCTGTATAGCGATTAATCCGATTAAACACATTAAATAGATAGCCAAATAAGGTATACAGAGTCCACTGAATAATCAGTGAGAGCACCATATACCTTCTTGAAACTGGCATCATTGAATTTAAATAGATATTACTAATTAACCCCGCAAAAATAATAATTAATGAATCGATTGATAATATGATAGTAATTTTTGTTCTTCTACTCATAACTTTTCCACCTAACCAACAATAGTAATTTTTAACCTTCCTTTTTTAACTGAAATTTAACCAAAAAAGCTAAATTTCTTTTTATACTCTTCAGGTGGACTTTTTGTTACCTTTTCCCCATTAACAATGTCTTTAACAACTTGCTGATATTTTTCCACTTTGTTTATACCAAATTCTTTTTCTAATTTAGCGTATGCTTCTTTTGTATAAAAGTTACGCCCTTTGAGATTATGTGCATCTGAGGCTAACATATGAGCTAAATTGCACTCAATCATCCCTTTAGCTACTCTTTGGATTTCTTTACCAAACTGTCCGACGTAACTCCCACAAGTCACTTGAGATAGACAGCCCATTTCAATTAGAGGAATCATTAAATTAGGATTCTTCATAATTTGAGCATTTCTCTCAGGATGGACAATAATCGGTGTATATCCATTAGTACATAATTCAAATAATACGCGGTGGGCGTATATTGGGACTTCCATAGATGGAAACTCGATTAATATATATGTGTCATCTAAATCTGTAAAAAGAATATCATTTTGAGAGATTCTTCTTAATAAATCTGGTGACATCCTTACCTCTTGACCTTCAAAGAGAGTCAAAGGGATTTCCTTTTCATCAAGTACTGCTTGAAGTTCGGCTACTTTCAAAATGACTTCATGTTTAGGATTTAAATACACCCCATTGTTATGATGGGGTGTACAAAGAATATGAGTGATTCCCTCAGAGACAGCAGCTCGTGCCATCTCTAGAGAAGCCTCCAAGGTTTGCGCCCCATCGTCAACGCCAGGTAATATATGACAATGTATATCGACTAACATACGCAAATTTCCTTTCTTTTTTAAGACTGATAATAACCATAATTTTGTTCTGTAATTTCACCTGTGTAGATAGATCCAATAATATTAGCATCTACTTGATCTAATAATTTTACAGCTCGCTCTAAACCAGATTTTTCTGTTTGATCTTCTCTTACTACAAGTAGGGCCCCATCTACTTGAGAGGCGATTAACTGTGCATCTGTTACTGTTCCTACAGGAGGTACATCAAAGATAATAAAGTCATACTCTTGTTTTAAAATATGTAAGACTTTTCTCATTCGACTAGATGCAAGTAACTCTGATGGATTTGGTGAGATTGGCCCACTTGTAATTAAATCTAGGTTACGCACATCACTAGGTTGGATTACTTCGCCAAGTGACATACGACGAATACTTAATAAACTACTCAATCCTTTTGTATTTTCCATATAGAAACTTCTATGAACAGTTGGTCTTCTTAAGTCTGCATCTACTAGTACAGTTTTCATGCCTGATTGAGCAAAAGCAATTGCTAAGTTAGCTGATGTGGTTGACTTACCTTCTGAAGGTCCAGCTGATGTCACGATAATACTTTGAGTTTGATTTTCAACACTTGAATATAAAATATTCGTTCTAATTGTTCTAAATTGCTCAGATATATTTGACATTGGGTCAACTACCGTAAACAAGGTTGCTTGTTCTGGAGCTGCCAATTTAGTCTGTTTATTTTTTGCCATTAGTACTCTCCTCTTAACTTCACTAAACTTATCTTTTCACGCGGCTTAATCCAGCGACTGAATGACGATTTTTGCGACCATCTATAACTGGTGTGTCATCTAACTCTATACGATTAATTTTAATTTCTGATAAATCAATCGTCTGATCTAAATCACGACCATCTTTAATTCTTGATAAGTCTTGATCTAATCCATCTACTCCGTCATCTAAATTAAAGACATCATCAATAGTCTCAGTTGTTAAGTTAACTGATTTTAAGGCTGATTTTTGGTGTTTTTGAATATCTTTAAGTTCTTTTGAAGCTAATAATGGAATATGACCTAATACTGGAATATTTAAGGTTTCTGTTACATACTCAACAGATTTTACTGTGCGATTAAATAATTGGCTTAAAAGTGCTAACCCAACACCAATGATTAAGCCTAAAATCCCACCAATAGCAAGATTGACTTTTTTATTAGGTGATACTGGATTAGTTGAAGGTGAGGCTTCTGAAATAATCGAAACTTTATCGGCTTCTGTGTACTCTTTAGCTTCTTGTTTAAAAATAGCTGATACTACATTAGCCACTGTTGCGGCTTCATTTGGATTTTCTGAAGTCGCTACAATTGAGAACATTTGAGAGCTTTGCGTTTGCTCTACGTTAATCATATTTTTCACATCTTCAGATGTTCCTTTAAAACCAATTTCTTTTTCTAATTGTTCTCTTGCTGCATCTGTTACGACTTTCCCTTTAATAAAGTCTTTATAAGTATTAATCATCATTAAGTTACTATTAATGTTATCAGTACTTACATTACTATCTTTATTAGCTGATGTTGCGATTAATTGAGATGTGGCATTGTATTTTGGTGTTATGACAAATAACGTTAAAATAGCAGCAATCCCAATTCCAACAAAAAACATTGAAACAATCAATGTTGCTTTCTTTTTTAATAAACTGAAAATCTCTTGTAAACTTACTGTTTCTTCCATCATTTCCTCCAAATAGTATCTATTCTTAATTTTGTATTGTAGTCTATTTTCATCCTTTTTTTCATAGTTCCTTATCTTAGAACCACAAAAAAAGGAGCTAATAGTCGCTCCTCTTTATAATAGAGGTAAACTATGGTTAATTCAATAGTTTTTTCTATTAAAAACACACTTATTTTCTTATTTTATATAATTATCTAATTTAATAATCAGATATAGATATTTGGCATGTGAAAATGCCCAAAATATTCACAAACAAATCGAGGGTTAAATAAATTAACCCTCTAATTGTTTATAAAATTCTTTTAAAGCTAATTCGTTGTATTCATATGGATCAAAGTTTTTAAAATCAGATTGTTCTTTAGACATCATACTGATTAAACCGTCAGTTACACCCTTAACATCATTTGTTTTAGTTAGTAAACCATACTCACCGTTTTGTAAAACATCGCGACAAGCCGGGATATCTGTTGAGACACATTTCATTTGTAATGTTAAAGCCTCTACTAAAACTAAAGATTGCCCTTCGTAAAGAGAAGTCAGAGCAAATATATCACACTGTTTCATAAACTCAAAAGGATTGTAGACTTGACCAAGCAATGTTACTTTCTCTTTTAAGCCTAGTGTGCTGATTTCTTTTTCTAGTTTAGCGGCTTCAACCCCTGCTCCTATAACATATAGATGACTTTTTGGATATGTTTTTTGATACTCGCTAAAAGCTTGAATTAAAACAATCTGGTTTTTCTCAGGTGAAAGTCTACCTACAGTTACAATATTGCTTACATCAGGATTTGGATAAGAGAAAACTTGTCCTTCTGCATTTGTAATTCCTGTAACCTCTTCAAAAACTAAATCTTCTTTTCCTACCCATAGCTCTTTTCCTTCATAACTAACAAGTAAAAAGTCTCTTTCTAGTGACGTTTTAGCTTCTTTTATCACTTGATACTGAGTTAAAGCTTTAATTTCTTGACCTTTATTTTTGATACAATCTGAAAGAGTTGGATAGACAGTTATCAGTAACTCTTTACTAGTTGCTATATACATTGCCTCTTTCTCAAAGATAATCTCTTCATCCTTTAAACTAGTTAATTTTAAGTTCTCTTCTTTAATCCATAATGTTTTATGGTTCTCAGTGAGAATTTCAAACCATCTACCATTAGATGTTGTACTTAAAGACTTAACATACAAGACTTCTACTTCACCTAACTGGATAGGGTTTATTGTTTCCATTGGCTTTTCATAGGCTGTTAAAGCTTTAACCTCAGCCTGTCTATAGTAGCCTGATAAGATTTCTTTTTTCAGCGGTCTAATAGCTATTTCTTTCAACTTATCTTTGTGCTGTAAGTGATTTGGAACTTTCACTAGCTGTCGCAAGATTTTAACAATAAGACTCGCTTTTTTATTGGGAGATAACTTTTTAGACCAGGTAATTTTATTTTTAGGTACCCAACCTAAGTCTTTCCCTTTTAAAGTAACTAAGACAGAAGTCCCCTCTTCAGTAACAACTTCTTTGGTAATATCCACATAAACATTCCGTAACTCTGCTGCTGTACTTAGTGGCACACTTTTTTCTAATCCTATTGGTTCTGAATAAAAATCATCATCGGTATACGTATTTAACTTACCAAAGTTTGAAACTGATTTTTCAGATAAGATACTAACTGGAGATACACTTACCTCTTTGGCTTTTATCCATCCTAGGTATATATGGTCTTGACTAATTTTATAGTAGGTTTCATCCTGATAAACAAATTTACCTAAAACAGACACCTCATCAGAAGTTAAATATTTTTCCTTAATACTTCCTAAGGTCATATCTGGTCTTGTTGACTTAATTAGTAATTTTTTTTCTGGTCTGTTCAGTCTCCCAGAACGAACAAACATTATCGTTTGAGCCACTTCTTTTACTATCGGTCTTTGTTCATTAATTGTTAAGATTTTCTTTATGTTTATTGTATTCGTTGCATAAGTAAATTTTTCAGCAGCTGCATATTCTTTTAATTGTTCTTTATTAATTTCCATAATTGATTCTGAAACAGAAACTAATTTATCATAACGGTCATAGACACTAAATTGGCCCAACAAATTAATTTTATGGATTTTTTTGCCATTAACAGTTCTCTCTTGGTCTAATTTCATATCACTATGTAGATAACAAACATAATGTTTTGTCTGTGATGCTAAAATCAGCTTACTCCAATGTAGACTGTAACCACTAAAATCAATCGCAACATCAAAATTAGGTGTTCCCATTAATCTATTTAACTCACGCTTATAGATTTCCTCAGGATACTGTTCTTCTTTTCCTTTTTTGACACCATTAAAATGAATTTTTAAGTCTCTATAATGCTCCTTAATGGTAAATAAAGGAACATCATAACGAAAAAGTAAAGTCACATTCTCCGGAACACTGGCAACATTTTTTATTTGTTCTGGCATTGATAGATTATCTAGTAATAAAACTACTCTGTACTGACTATAATCAATTGTCTGCATTAAATTAAGGAAGCTACTTGTGATTCCATTATTTCTTAGGCCACCTGGATAAATCAGTAGACTTTTTTTAGTTGTATCTGGTCCAATGACTACTACATTAGGTAAGCTTTTTTTATTAAAGATAATATTAACAATTCTTTCTGTCACAAAACCATCATCATAACAAACAAATTTTTCTTTACATTTGTCATAATTAGCTTGATAGTTAGTAACATCATTTTCCAGATTTTCAATATTAACTAATAATTCATCAATGTTAAATGCCACTGCTCCTGGTAACTCTTCATATTCAAAATATTTACCACGTTGATTTGAATACAAATCATCATCCCAACAATAAAATAGGATTGGCTTATCAGTTACTAAGTAATCAAAGAATATACTGGAGTAATCTGTGATTAACAAATCAGTGATACCTAAGAGTTTATTTGTATCAATCACATCTGGAATTAAAAATGGTCTTAATGCGACATTTTTTTTAGCTTCATCGTAAAGAAATGGATGAACTTTGACTAAAACATTGTAGCTATCATCAAATTTTTCTCTAACGAGTTCCATCTCACTTTGAATTTGTTTAACTTCATCAGAGAAAGTTGCTGGATCATTTAATTTACAGGTTGGTGTATATAGCATTATTTTTTTGCTTAAGTCTAAAGTTATGTCAAAATCAAATAACAGTTTTAAAAGTTCGTCTTTATTTTTATCAAAGGTTTGATCGATTCTTGGGTAGCCTGATTCGATGATTTTTCCACTGTAATTATCATTTAAGCGGTAACTCTTTAAAAACATATTAGTCGTGTGATGATTCGGGCTAATTAAAAAATCAGCCATGTAAAAATTTCTGACGACATTTTTAGCATTAGCCGGGTTTCCTGGGATATCAAAGCCCATTGTTTTTAAAGGTGTTCCGTGCCAAGTATTAATATAAGTTTGATCTTTTTTAATCGTTACAAAAGGTTGAAAAGTAGAGTTATTAATCAAATATTCTGCTTTTGCTAACCATTTTAAATAGCTTTCTGAGTTTCGTGTCACAAAGATGACATTTTTATGGTCTTTATATAAAGACTTAATTTTTTCTAACTCTTCATTTTTAGTTACACTCCAAATATGAGTGTAAGATTGTTCTTTATCTACTTTAAGTAAATACTCAAAAATCGCCAAGGGGGAATCAGTCATTGATTTTCCATCACGACTTTCATAAAGAATCGTATTTTTTTCTACTGTTTCATTAATAAAAAACTTGGTGTACTTATCGACTAATCCACGGTAATATGAAACTTTTGGTAAAATAGTTGCTCCCACTAAACGAGCTCCATGACTAATGATACTCATCCTTTATTCCCCTTTCTCTTTTATAATTGTTTTCATTATTTTTTCCGATGCTTTTCCATCTTCAAGGGACGTAAATTTCTCTTTAAATAACTCATATTTTTCTGATTTATATGTCTTGTTAGTTGATTTCCATCTCATAACCTCTTCAAGTAATTCATTTTTCGTTGTAACCAGTCGGCCTGGTATTTCTTCTGCCATAGGGAAATAAAAACCTCTCATCTCATTAGCATACTCTTCTTCATCTGGAATGTAGAAAATCATCGGCTTTTCTGTAATGGCAAAATCAAACATACATGAAGAATAATCAGTTATTAATAAATCACTAATTGCAAGTAACTCTGCCATATCAATATTTCCTGAAACATTAACAACTTTCCCTTGATATTTAGAAAAATCAAATTGTCCAGCCACCAAATAGTGCATCCTCACTAGCAACAAACTATCATCAGCTATTTTCTCAACTAAGTCATCAAAAGGAAAATCAATAGTAAAGGTGTATTTACCATTTTGTCTCGCTTCTTTTTCCCGCCAAGTTGGGGCATAAAGAATCAGCTTTTTATCTTCTGGCAAATCCAATTTTTCTTTAATCATATTTTTAGTAGATTCATCTTTAGTTGTCTTAACTAAAAGATCATTTCGTGGATATCCTGTTTCAAGAACTGTTCCTTGATAAGCAAATGCTCTTTTGAATATCTCCGTACTATATGGATTAGGTGACACTAAATAGTCCCATCTCTTTGATTCTTCTGAAAAGGAATTATCATAACTTTCTTTTGTATAGCCTGGAATATTCACTGTTTCAATATCTTGACCAATTTTTTTAAGCGGAGTACCATGCCAAGTTTGTAAATAAGTTGTTTTTTTGTTCTTTGTAAGCCACAAAGGTGTTCTTGTATTAATCACCCAGACAGCTGCTCTAGGCATAGTTAAAAACCATTTAATAGAGAAGCGGAGGACGTAAGAAACCTTTTCATCACGAAAAGGTTTCTCTTGTCCTTTGTTAACTCCCCATACTAAATGGTATTCAGGATATTCTTGTTTCATCCATTCATAAATGGCTTTTGGATTGTCACTAAATTGTGTGCCATGAAAACTTTCAAAGTAAATAGTTTTAGAACTATGAAAGAGACCAATGCCTTTAAAGATAATGCCTATAAACTTTTCTACTAAAGCTTTCATGCTAAAACTCCTTTATTAAATAAAATCAACAAATCGTGCTCTAAATTTCATATGAATATGAGAGCCCACAATTAGTAAAACGCCTGTTACTAACCAGAAAAACATTGTTTGAGTTCCTTTTTCCCAGAACCATTGTTTTGAAAGGAAAGAATCTCTAAAGCCATCAATAATATAGTAGATTGGATTTAAAGCTAATAATCTCACTATTATTGGGTGACCTTTAAACATAGATTCAAAGTTCCAAATTGGGCCTGATAAATAAAATAGTAATCTTAAAATAGACTGCAGCATAATATGGTAGTCTCGTACTAAAATCGTAATAGTTGAGTTTAAGACACCAAAAGCAAATAAAAAGGCAATCATACAGAAGAAATAGTATAAATACTGTAACCAGTAGATTGTTGGATAGATACCAAAACCAAACATTGAAGCAAGTAATAAAATCATCATAGCACGGTAACTAACAAAGTTACTTCTAATGTTAACCATTGGTAAGATACTGACTGGGAATTTCATTTTCGATACCATACCGATTTGTTTGTAGATACTATTTGACCCACCTAAAATCGAGCTATTAATAAAGAACCATGCGATAATCCCGATTAACATCCAAACGATAAATGGCACACCATCTACTTCTTTTCCTTGGTTTACCCCTAGTCCGAAAACTAAGTAATAAATCCCGATTTGGATAGCTGGGTTTAAAAACTGCCAAATAAGTCCTAAATAATGACTTTGGTAAGTTGCTTTTTCTTCATATTTTGATATTCGTCGAATAATACCATAACTATTTATTTGCTCTAAAATTATTGTTTTTACGTCATTCACGTTGCAAACTCTCCTTAATGTTTCCCTTGTTTTCGATGCCAGTTAATTGATTTTAAAACAAAGACTGGCAGCTGAAAAATACGATAAAATCGTTTTGGATTACTAATGGAACGATATAGCCACTCTAGATTTAATGTAATAAAAATTTTTGGTGCCCTTTTAGCTGTGCCACTTAAAACATCTAAACTCCCACCAATTGTCTGAAAAACGTTGGCTGATATTAAGTTAATATTTTTTTTAAGCCACTCTTCTTGTTTTGGACTTCCCAGGGCTACAAAGACCATATCTACTTGAGCTTCATTGATTTGCTCAACTATTTTGTCATCACTTAATTTAGTGTAACCATCAATCATTCCTGCTACTTCTAAATTAGGATAAGTTGTAGCGATATTTTCCCCAGCTAATTTTACTACTTCTGGTTTTGCTCCATAAAGAAAAATTCTTTTTTTATGAGTGTTACAAAAGCGGAGTAATTCTTCCATTGTATCAAATCCTGCTACTCGCTCTGTCACTTTTCCTTTTGTCCAATGAGACACTTTTATAATACCAATTCCATCAGCTATTCTGTGAGTTGACTGATCAATAAAGTCTTTGACTGCTTTATTTTGTTCAGACATCAAAATAATCTGCGGGTTGACACTGGCAATTGTTAGTTTAGTGTTCTCTTTAAAACATTCCTCGACATCACTTAAAATGTCTGACATTGTCAGTATATCAACAGGAACATCCAATATTTTTTCCACTTCATAATTTCTCATTAGTTTCCATCCATTTTTTCTTTTATCCATTGTAATAAACGTTTTGTTGATTCCCCGTCGTTGTAAGTGTTCCAGACTTCGTTAAAAGCAGATAAATCATCTTGGCTTTCTTCAATGCTAAGAACAACTTCTTCTATTGTAGAGACTACTTTGTAGGGCAGTGTTTCTTTAAATATCTGTTGAATACCTGTTTCTTTTTCGTATTCTTCTTCATCAAACCAATAGAAAACAAGTTTTCCTTGTTTGTTAATCAGCGCGTAATCAAAAGCTACTGATGAGTAATCTGTTATTAAGCAATCTGCTGCTAATAATAAATCATCTGCTCCTTGATTTTGCTGTACCAAACGAACACCCTTAACAGCTGTTAATTTTTCAGCCTCAAGTAAAGTTGTTGTTGGATGAATTTTGATAATTAATTCAGTAGTTGCTGGTAATTTTTCTCTTAAAAATAAAACATCAGCTACTAAATTAGGCATATTATTTTTTCGATAAGTTGGTAAGTAAACAATTTTTTGTGTTTGTTGCTCTTCTTTAGAAGCTTTTAAGAGGTAATCTGTTCTTGGAAAACCAAGATACAGTATTTCTTCTTCTGTTGCTCCGTAACTTTTCTTAAAGACATCACCCATAGCTTTTGAACCTACTAAAAAGCGTGTAAAAGATTGATAGACACGATTGAATCTGTCATGATCCGTTTTTGTTCGATTAGTTGCACTTTTCTCTTCTAAGCCAAATTGCTTAATCGCACCAGTTGCATGCCATAATTGGATAATTTCTCTTCGACTATCGACAACAATATCCCCTAATAAAGGAAAATAATTGTCAGCAATTACTATTTTACTTTCAGTAATTAATTTAATGGTCATAAACAATCCCTGAACCGTATTAATACACCACGTATCAATGCCTTTTTCAGCATAAGCCAACGCTTCATGTGACACTTGCTTCGTATAACAAATACTTAAATGTTCTTGCTTATTTAAGGCTTCAATCAAACCGTGATCATTATTAGGAAAACTAAGCAAATACACAACTTGTTTTTTCTTTTCAGCTTTTGTATACACTCGCGAAACCGTCTTAACATATAGGGCGTAAACTGTCTTTAGTAAATCAATGAATAATGATTTCATCATCAATTAACCTTACAGGACTTGCCTCTTTCACAACTGTCTCAGTTTTGCTCTTATCTAAGTCACTACTTGCAAAAAGCGATGAAAAAGCTTTACCACTAATTTGTAGATAACCAAAGAACATAATACCAATAACCATTCCGATTAAACAAATCTTAGTCAGAACTGACATTTTACCAATATCAGGGCCTTTTAAGGCAGCTTCGTCATGGCCTCTTTCTATAGCAATTTCTTTTAACTTTTCTTCTGAGAAGTCTTTTTGAGCTTCTTTAAACTTATCTTGGTATTCTTTTTTGTCTTTAGCACTTTGTTTTTTAAACCAAGCAATGAAGTCACGGTAATTTTTTACGACTTCTTCAGTTGGTCCATACTCTCTTAATTCACCGTAATGAATCCAAGCAACTTTATCACATAATTTTTCAATTTGTGCAAGTGAGTGAGAAACGAAGAAAATAGTTTTCCCTTGTTCCTTAAAGCTTAAAATACGCTCCACACATTTTTGGTAGAAAGTATCATCTCCAACTGATAATGCCTCGTCAATAATCAATACATCTGGATTTTGATGGACAGCAATAGCAAAACCAAGTCTTGATCTCATACCACTTGAATAGTTTTTTACTGGCTGAGTAATAAAATCACCTAAGTCAGCAAACGCTTTAATATCTTCTAGCATGTCATCAATTTCTTCGTTAGTGAAACCACCCATTAAACATTTTAAGCGAATATTTTCTAAACCTGTTAACTGAGGTTTTAATCCTGCTCCAATAGCAATAATTGATGTTTCACCATTAATTGTCATTTGACCTGTTGTTTGAGGAATAATTCCTGCTAGTATATTAGATAAGGTTGATTTACCTGAACCATTAATTCCGATTAAACCAACAGCTTCACCAGAATAAACTGTTAAATCAATCCCTTTAAGTCCCCAAAAATGTGGAATGCTTTTTTCAGAAAACTTAAATAATGCTTTGATTTTATCTGATTTTTTCTTGTATAGGTCATATTCTTTTGTAATCATATTTAGTTGAACTTTTACATTCTCTTCTTGTTGTTTCAAAATTGTCTCATCCTATCTTTCTTTCATTGAAACCTCATAGCGATTTTACACTAATTTACACTTTTTTTCAAAATTCTCTAACATTTTTATAAGATTCTTAGTCTTTTAATTGGATTTTTTCTTAGAAAAAGAGGGTAGACAATCATTTCGCCACCCTCTTCCTTACTTATTTAATTAATAATAGCCATTCCATCTTGTGGGAATGTTTGCGGTGCAACTATTCCATTTGTTTCGAACTCATAACCTGCTACATCGCGCTCATCAGTTGCATCTAATCCTAAAGATACTCTTAACTTATGTGAGATATAGTCTAGGCTATCTTGATGTAAGCCTACCATACTAACTGATTCTCCGTAAGGTGCGTAATCGTAACTCATCCATGAGAAAGCATATGACTCAAATTTATAATTTTTAGTTAATCCTGACTGAGCAATTGAAAGAATTTTATTTGATGGCATGTCTGTTGTAATATGACCATCTAACGCATCTAATATGCTCTTATATTTGGCAATTGTACCAATATCCATTGCTTTTTGAGCAATAGCTGTTAAGACTTGTTGCTGACGTTTACCACGCTCAATATCATTATCAATATAGCGAGTTCTTGAGAAGGCTAAAGCTTCCTCGCCACTTAAATTATGGCGACCTTCTTTTAAGTCCACTACTTTTTTACCTTGAGCATTTTGCTCAGTCAAGGTAAATGGAACGTCAATCTCAACGCCACCTAACGCATCAACAATATCTTCAAAAGCTTTGAAATCTGCTGTTGCATAGTAATTAATTGGAATATTTAATAGTTTTTCTACTGAATCAATAGTAGAATCAATTCCTCCATAAGAGAAGGCAGCATTGATTTTATCTTTGCCAGTGAATGAATCAGAAACAATATCTGTGTAAGTATCGCGAGGAATACTCACAATATTAACTAACTCATCTTTCGGATTAATAGTAAGAAGTAACATAGAGTCAGTCCTTGCACTTCCTAGCTCTCTTTCACTATTGTCATCCAAACCTAATATCAAAACAGAAATAGGATCTTTTTGAACATCTATCTTATCATTTTCAATACTAGATGATTTTCTAGGTTGGTAAGAGTTATTTAAAAAGTTGTTAGTATCCATTAATCCTTTTACAAAATAAACCATTCCAGATAGGATTGCTAACAGTAATACAATAACAATACTTTTCCCGATTACCCCAAGTATTGATTTGCTTTTTTTCTGATTTCTTTTATTTCTTCTTGATGAGTACTCTGAATACTCGTCTTCATATAAGTTTTCTCGATTTTTTCGACTATTTTTTTTACTTTTTGCCAATGTCAAAACTCCTAGTTTTCAATTATCTCCGTTAGTATAACATAGAGAATCTTTCAAAAATAGTAAATCTATTAAATTTTAAATAGTTTAAAGAAAACCTTAATAAGTTTGACGTTGTTCGTACCTTTAAAAAAGTGTATAATGTTCTTTGAATTGTGAAAGTAGGTATACATTATGGATTTCATTTTAAAAATTGCTTTTCGTTTATTTTTAACAATGATCCTAGCTTTTTTACTAACTCCTTTAATAAAAAAATTAGCCTTTAAAATAGGTGCAGTAGATAAACCAAACTCTAGAAGAGTCAACAAGGTAGCTATGCCCACTGCTGGTGGCTTAGCTATTTATATTGCCTTTTCCATTTCAGTCTTATTTTTCTTCCCAGATCTTATTCCAATGAAATACGCTATTCATTTAGTTGTTTCTTCTGGAATCGTCGTAGTCACTGGACTAATTGATGATATCTTTGAATTAAAACCTAGACAAAAATTACTAGGAGTTACTCTTGCTGCTCTTTATGTTTGTTTTGTTTTTGATGTCACTGTAAGTACGATTAGCTTGCCTCACATAGGTGCTATTCCCCTTCAGTGGTTAAGTTATCCCTTCACCATACTTTGGATTGCTGGTTTAACCAATGCGATTAACTTAGTAGATGGTTTAGATGGTTTAGCATCTGGGATTTCAATCATCGCCTTAACAACAATTGGTATTATAGGATATGTGGCTTCTGCAACTGATGCAGTGAAACTTCAAGTACCACTAACTATTTTTATTCTATTAATGAGTGTGCTAGGATTTTTCCCTTTTAACTTTTATCCAGCTAAAATTTTCCTTGGAGACACAGGAGCCTTGCTTCTTGGATTTTTAATTTCAGTGCTCTCGATACAAGGTCTTAAAAATGCAACGTTGATTACTTTAATTACACCTTTAGTTATTTTAGGTGTTCCTATTACTGATACTCTGTTTGCCATGATAAGAAGAAAGCTAAATAACAGACCCATCTCATCAGCTGATAAGATGCATTTACATCATCGCTTAATTTCACTCGGCTTTACCCATCGCGGTGCTGTGTTGACTATTTATTCTATGGCAATTATTTTTTCAGTTATTGCGATGTTGTACATGTTTACTAATACACTGGCGACGATTTTATTAACCATTGCTTGTTTATTTGGACTTCAAATGTTTATTGAGTTAATCGGTTTAACAGGTGTTGATAAACAGCCCCTTTTAAACTCTCTGAAATATTTAGGAAATAAAGCTTATCGCAATAGTGTCAAACAAAAAAGAAAAGAGAAGAAAAAGAAAGATTAGTCTACATGGCTAATCTTTTTTATTTGTATTTTTTGTTGACATGTTAACAATTTATTGAGATTTATTCTCAGTGAATAAACAGGAGGCGTAACATGGCAAAATTATTAATTATTCAAGCACAGCCTAAAACAGATGCTTTTCATATTCTTTAGACGTAACGCAGACTTTTATTGACTCTTATCTAACACACAACCCAACAGACACTGTCACGATTAGAAATGTCTTTACAGATGGCGTGCCACCGATTAATGATTTAACTTTTGAGGCGTGAATAAAAATGAAACAATCTGAAAAAGCTATTGATATTTTAAACACAGCTAAAGTTCAAACTACACTGCTTGCGGCAACATTTTAAGGAAGGTGATTTGATGAATGTGCTAGAAGCAAATATCTTTGATACAATGACCTATTTAAGATACGGAGATCCTTTAGAAAGAAATCAGAAATGGTTATTAAAGAAAATAGATACACCTGAATTACAAGAGTTAGCTGAAAAACTTTCTATTTTAAGCAGTCAAGTATTAAATGAGATTGCTAGAAATAATAATCAAAGTGCTGCTGATATTGCTAATGAATTAAATGTCACACGTGGTGGTATTTCCCAAGTTGCTAAAAGGTTATAATTCAAGACGATGCTATTTTTCAAGCCCATCTAAAACTACTTAAAGGAATTGAGAAACAACATTTTGCTACTATCCGTTCTTTCAATGAAGTAGAACAAACAGCATCTTTAACTATTTAGAAAAAGTTAGTGCGTTGTCTGTAAAATAGAAAAGAAGTCTTAATGAATTTTTAGTAATTCATTAAGACTTCTTTTCTTCTTTTGTTGCCATTTTAGATTCTATAAAATCTCCTAGGACACTTCTCTTCGAGCAAATTCCGCCGTAAACTAGCTTTTCAATAGTGACATTAATGACACCACCTACAATGATTAAGGTAGCTGCGATATTTAGCCATAAGATAAAGAAGATAACACTCCCAATAGCCCCATAACTATTGATTCTTTTAGAAAAATAACTAATATAGATACTATAAAATTGTGTTACTAACATCCAACCAATTGTTGTAAAAACAGCTCCTGGTAAAATAGTTCTAAAATGAACTTTCGCACTAGGTACAAAATAATACAGCATAATTAAAATAACTAGTAATACAGATGAGGTTAATGGCCATCTTAAGGTTTTAAACGTTGTTAATATTTCCTCTGGCAAACCAAAGATAGGTAAAACATATTCTAATACAGTTTGACCAAATCCCATAATTAGTAATAAGAAGAAAATACTAAGCATCAGTAGAAAAACCATTAAGAAAGAAAATAATCTTCTTAAAAATTGTAATTTTTCTTTTTCCACGCCATAAGCTTTATCAAGACTTATTCTAATACCATTAATCCCTTTACTTACTGCCCAAAAGGTACCAATAGCAGAAATAGATAAAAGCCCACCACTACTTGTTTTAAGTAAACTACTAACTGTCTCACTAACCGTATTATAAACATAAGGCGGTAGTAACTCTTGAATGTAGGGTAACACATTTTGATCATTTAAATTTAAATAGGGTAAAATGTTTCCCAATGCAATCAGCAAGGGAAAAAAGGATAGTAGTAAATAATAAGTAATAACAATCGCATAGATATTTACTTCTGCCTGTTGAAATGTATCTATAAATATTTTAAAAGACTCTTTCCAACTAGGTCTTTTTTCTGCTTGCTCTTCTTGCATATTCTTACTCCTTGATTAGTCCTGTAATGTTAGGATTCTTGGACCTTCTTTTGTAATTGCTAAAGTGTGCTCATATTGGCATGAAAGTCCTCCATCACGAGTTCTAGCTGTCCAACCATTATTATCCATTTTCATTTGCCATGTACCTGTGTTTACCATTGGCTCGATTGTAATAACCATACCTTCTTTTAAGCGTAGGCCTTTTCCTTTTTCGCCGTAATGAGGTACTTGAGGTGCTTCGTGGATTGTTGGTCCAATACCGTGTCCAATAAAATCTCTAACAACTGCTAAATTTTCACCTTCAACATAAGTTTGAATGGCATGACCGATGTCACCAATTCTATTTCCAACTTGAGCTTGCTCGATACCTAAGTATAAAGCTTTTTCTGTTACTTCCATTAAACGGTCAATTTCAGGTGTTGATTTTCCTACAACGTAAGACCAACATGAGTCAGACATTGCGCCTTTATATTCAACACACATATCAACTTTAATTAAATCTCCGTCTTTCAGGACTTCTTTTCTTGGGAAACCATGACAAATTTCGTCATTAATACTACAACATGTTGCATATTTATATCCTTCAAAGCCAATTTGCGCTGCAATAGCATCATTTTTCTTAATCATGTCATGAACAAATAATTCAATGTCCCAACTTGTAATTCCTGGTTTAATAAAATCACGTAATGCGCGGTGTACACTAGCTAAGACAGCTCCAGAATCAGCCATCATATCAATTTCTCTTGGTGATTTTAATGTAATCATATTTTTATTCCCCACTTTCTCTTAAATAGCAATCCCATTTTAGCACAATGCTTACTGGACAACAAATTATCACAAACAAATTGAATTGAAAATTATCATTATTTTGATATAATTTTGATAGTCTTAAAAATACGAAGGGAGCTTTTTTAATGACTCTTGCTAAAATAGTTTATGCTAGCTTAACAGGTAATACTGAAGAAATAGCCGATATTGTTGCTGAAAGTTTAGAAGATCAAGGTATCGAAGTAGAAATTAATGAATGTACTCAAGTTGACGCCTCTGATTTTTTAGATGCTGATATTTGTATTGTTGCTTCTTATACATATGATGATTTTGAACTACCTGATGAAATTATCGATTTCCATGAAGAATTATTAGAACTAGATCTATCTGGTAAAACATATGGTGTTGTTGGTAGTGGTGATACTTTTTATGAATACTTCTGTCAAGTTGTAGATCAATTTGATAAAGCCTTTGCTTCTGTTAATGCCACTAAAGGTGCTGAATCAGTCAAAATAGAGCTAGCTGCTGAAGAAGATGATATTGTAGCTTTAGAAGTTTTTACTAAATCTTTAATTGAAACTCATAACAATCAATAAGCACAAAAAAAGCCTACCTAAAATGTAGTAACCTCTAAAAATTAACCTTTTAGAGATAGCTACAAAATTGAGGCTTTTTTTATTTGTATTAGTTGTAGCAAGTATATCTATAAGATTAGATAATACTGCATTACTTGAACATTTCTATGCCAAAAATTAGATATTACATTGTAATAGTAAAGTTTGGATTGTTTTTAAGCGATTTGTTCACTAATTTAACGATTTGGATGATTTCTTCATTTGTTGCATTCATACGTCCACTTGTTGCTAATGAAGCAAGACCTGTAGCTGTAATCCAGTTGCTTAAAAAAGCCGTATGAAGTGACTCATCATTCATATCCTTATACTCTTCACGTTCTTTAGCTCTTTCTGAGAACATTTGGAATCCAAATTCGTTAAGTAACTTACCATCAGCATGATCTTCAACAAAAAGTGCTCTAAATAACATTTTCTCTTTCTTAGCAAAATCTACGTAATTAAGAGTTAAATCAATTATTGAATCGCCTGAAATTTCTCTACTGAAAATTTCATCTCTAAGATAAGTCTCTACTTCTTCAAAAAAAGCTTCTCTTAGTTCATCCATGTTTTTAAATTCTAAATAAATCGGTTGTGTTGAGCTTTTCATCTTACTTGCAATATTTCTTGCTGTAAAACCAGAAAATCCTTCTGTGGAAACGACTTCATGAGCTGCATTTAAAATATGTTCTCTTGTAATTGTTTTCCGTCTAGCCAATTGATTCACCTTCCTATTTTATCCACAATATTTATAATAAAAAAACTTTTTTGTTCTTCTATTTACAAGTTATTGTATCATGATTTTCAAATAATACCAATTATTTTAAGAGAATTTTGTAATTTTTTAAGTTTTTTTTCATACTTTAAGGTCGGATATGCTAAATTTGTCTTCATTGCTATAATGCTATTCTTATGCTAGTATTTATAGAAAATAACTTATTATTAGGGGGAAAAAAATGGTATTGTCAAATTTTGATACGTTATTAAAAAAATATGCACAACTTATTACTGAGATTGGGGTAAATGTCCAAAAATCTCACACAGTTGTTGTTCAAATTCAAGTAGAGCAAGCGCCTTTAGCTCGCTACATCGTTAAAGAGGCCTACAAATTAGGAGCTAAGCAAGTGATTGTTCAATGGACTGACGATATTGTTAGTCGCGAAACATTCATCAATGCTGATGACAGTGTTTTAGAAACAGTTCCCGAATCAAAAATCATGGAAATGAATGAGTGGGTTGAAGCTGGTGCAAGTCGTATTAGTGTTGTTTCACAAAACCCTGATGCCTATGCTGGTGTGGATAATGACCGTTTATCTACTTATCAATTAGCTATGGGTAAAGCTATGATGCCACTTCGCCAAGCAACTCAATCAAACAAAGTTAGTTGGTTAGTAGTTGCTGCTGCTGGAAGTGATTGGGCTAAAAAAGTATTCCCAGAACTAAAATCATCAGACGAACAAGTAGATGCATTATGGGATGCTATTTTTAAAGCTACTCGTATGTATGAAACTGATCCAGTTGCTACATGGCATGCACATGACAAATTATTAACAGATAAGGCAAATGAATTAAATGCTGAGCAATTTGATTCTCTACATTATACAGCTCCAGGTACTGATTTAATTATCGGTTTACCTGAAAACCACAACTGGGAAGGCGCTGGAAGTATTAACGCTCGCGGGGAACGTTTTATTGCCAACATGCCAACTGAGGAAGTTTTCACTGCTCCAGATAACCGTCGTATTGACGGAGTTGTTACGAGTACTAAACCACTTAGCTACTCTGGAAACACAATCGAAAACATGACCTTTACATTTAAAGATGGCCGTGTTGTTGATGTAAAAGCTGAAAAAGGCGAAGATGTTCTTAAAAAATTATTAGATACAGATGAAGGAGCTAAAAGTTTAGGTGAAGTTGCATTAGTACCTGACAGCTCTCCTATCTCTCAATCAGGTATTACATTCTTCAATACTTTATTTGACGAAAATGCCTCTAACCATTTAGCTTTAGGTTCTGCTTATGCCTTTAGTTTACAAGGTGGAACTGAAATGAGTGAGGAAGAGTTAAAAGCTGCTGGATTAAACCGTAGCCAAACTCACGTTGATTTCATGATTGGTTCAAAAGAAATGAACATTGATGGTATTAAAAAAGATGGCTCACGTGTTCCTATTTTTAGAAATGGTGAATGGGCTTAAATACAAGTTGTTATAAAAGTTCTCATAAAAAAGAAGCTAACTATAAAAAGTTAGCTTCTTTTTTAATCAACAGGACGATTATCTCCTATACCGTAATAATTATGAGGTTTTGTTGGCGAATTAAGTAAATTACTAATGGTTACAATTTCATAATTTTGACCTTTTAGAAATGTAATAATTTCTGGCAAAGCGTCAATCGTCGCTGGGTGAATATCATGCATTAAAATAATTGAACCTGGATAAACACCTTGTTTGACCTGTTTAATAATATTATGTTTATCTTTTGAAACCCAGTCTTGTGTATCCACTGACCACTCAATCAGCGGACGATTCACAACTTCAGCCACTGCCTTATTAGCAGCTCCATAAGGTGGTCTAACATATTTTGGCTTCTCACCTGTCACTTTTTCAATTGCCTCATCACTTTCTTTGATATCTTTTTCCAGTTCTTTTCTACTGGCTTTTGTTAGCTCTTGATGATTGTGTGTATGACTACCAATTTCGTGATTTCTTTTTTGGATCTCTTTTACAATATTAGGATGTTTTGGTACATTTTGACCTAATAAGAAAAATGTTGCTGATACTTGCTGTTCTTCTAATATATTTAATATTTGCGGTGTATATTCCCCGTGCGGCCCATCATCAAAGGTTAGAGCCACAGCTCGTCTTTTTTCTTTATTGATAGTTTCTGTCGTCACACTCTCTGTCGTCTCTGACACTTTTCTAATTGTCTCTTTTGTTGAATTTTCTAAATTTGTAGTAGTTTCTGATTCCTTAATAAGGCTGCTTTTTACCAGCCCTTCTGTTGATTCTTTTGTTTCTGGTAACAACTCTCCTACTACTTGCAAATAAAACTTACTTAAGCCAACTGAGGCAATCGTAATTGCCAACAAACTCAAGATAATTATCTTTTGATTTTTCCCCATTTTTTCTACCTACCTTTAATAATTTTCTTTACTAAAGAAAAGATAACAACTAATTGTATCTAGTTTGTATCAAATAGCAGGTAAAATAAAAAAATCAGAAAAAAGTAAGAATTACTTTCTTCTGATTGCTTGTGGCTCAGTAGCATCAATAACCACCGAGGTATTAAAATAGTACATTCCTTTTTCAAAGGTAAAATCAACTTTCTCCCCATCTTTTAAAACTACTTCATATGAGCCTTGGTGTTCCTTAGTTTCTTTTTCCTCTAATCCTAAATAGTTCAAATGTTTTTTGATTAATTCCTTCTGATTAACTTCATTAATTGGTTGATAATCGTGGAATGATAACTGGACTATTTTTTCGGTTTCATCATCAATGATGTAATTCCCGTAAAAATAAGGCATCTCTGGAATAATAAACTGACCACGCCAAAAGACAGTACCTTCATAAATAACTGGTTCAATAAAAACAGGTATGATATTTTGAGTTGGCAACTCTAAGGTGCTGAATAGTTTTCTAAGTTCTTTATCAGCAACAGTTAGTTTTTCCTTCTCTAAATAGTGTTCTTCTGAACTTCGGTATTCCCTATTAACTAACTCTAGCTTAGAACTTAATTTTTTCTCTTTAGATGGCTCGTTTTTAGTTCGATTAACACTGACAATTTCCTTTGATTGATAGATACTCAACTCAATCAATTTAGGCGCAATAAATAAAGCTAATAATAGTAAAAAAAGGCTTAGGAGAACAAATAAAGTTGTTTTTTTCTTCATTAGTTAATCTCCTTTGCTAAAGTTATTTTAACAATAACGCCACTTGACTCTTTATTATTTATCTCAAGAGTTCCTTGATGTAATTCAGCTACTTTTTTTACAATAGATAACCCTAAGCCAAGGTGATGATCATTTCTTGAGGCATCACTTGTAACGAAAGCTTCCGTTACACGAGTTAATAAATCTTCTGGAATTCCTGGGCCATTATCTTCAAAAATTAACTCATAGTCATCTTGATTATTTTTCCCAGTAATACTCATCTCTCCAAGGTTTTTCGAGGCATTTAAACTATTAGTCATTATGTTATAAGTCATTAGTTTAAATAGATTGTAATCTAGAGTTAGATTACTTTCATCTAGATTGACTGACAATAAGGTTTCTGGTGAATTAACCTTCATAAATAAATGTAAATCTGAGGTGATTTCATTTGTTGAGATATCTCTTAATTCAAGCTCATAATTATTTAACTGTGTGAGTTTTAAAATATCTTTTGATAGATGTGACAAGCGTTCACTTTCACTATGAATATACTCTACTGATTCTAAATCTTCCTCACTTAACTCGCTCCATTTAAGCATTTGAGAATAACCACTAATTGAAGTTAATGGCGTTCTTATTTCGTGAGCAAGATTGGCTAAAAATAAATCTTGTGTGTCTTTGGCTTCTTGGATGTGGTCGATATCTTGATTAAATTTATCTGCCATAGCATTTAAACTATTACCTAAATCACCTAGCTCATCCTTTGTGGACACACTTACTCTAGTATCTGTATCTCCTTTTGTAATTGCCTCTGTTGTTTTAATTAGCTGCTTAATTGGTTTTATTAGCATATTAGCTAATACTAAAGACACAATCGCACTGAGTAAAATAATGATTACAACCAGTAAATAGTAGCTAAAGGTTAGTTGAGTTGTACTTTGATTCAGCTCAACTAAGGGATCTACATAAACTAAGACTAAGTCTGTATCGGCTAATTTTTCTGTTAAAACTAAGTACTTATTTTTATTTAATAGTTGCACATTACTAATTAAAACTTTTTCAGATTCTTTTGGTACTTTCAACTCAAAAGTATCAGCTTGATAATCTTTATTTGAACCATATAAGATTTCACCTTTTCGGTCTAAAAGCATAAAATCATCGGTTGTAGCTTGGTCAACAAAACTACCGATTTCCTCATAATCAAGCTCTTCATCTACTTTATTTAATCTAGCATTTATTAACAAATAAATAACATGTTCTCTTGAGAGAGCTGTTTTTTTTTCCTGACTCAGCGTGTTGTGATAAACCGAATATAAGAAAAATACACTAATGACACCAAATAATAAAATGATACTAAAGAAGATATATAAATAAATTTTAAAGAAATACTTCATTCTGATATCTCCAATAAATAACCTGTTCCATAAACTGTTTTCAGCTCTCCTGATTGAAATAACTTATTGCGAATTCGTTGAATATGTAAATCGAGAGTTCTACTTTCATCACTAAATTCTTTATCCCAAACAGCCTTATACAAATATTCTCTTGTTAAGATAATATTATTATTAATGACTAACTCAAGTAATAAATCAAATTCTTTTGGTGTGAGCAATACTTTTTCACCTTGGTTCATTACTTGTTTATTGGTTGGATTAATTTCAAGAGTGCCACGTTTTATCAGATTATCCTGAATTTGAGTTCCATAAACACGACGTTTAATCACTTCAATTCGTGCGATTAATTCTAAAATATCAAAAGGCTTAGTCATATAATCATCTGCACCTAAATGAAGACCTTTTAACTTATCTTTTTGCTGATCCTTCGCTGTTAGAAAAATCATTGGAATATTATATTCTTTTAAATATTTGGATAGTTCCCAACCATCAACTTTTGGAAGCATCACATCAACAATGGCAAATTCAATTTTTTCTGATTCAACAAGGCCGGCTGCCTCTTCTCCGTCAAAAGCAGAAATGGTGTCATAACCATATTTAGTTAGGCTTTTTTTGAGTAAATTATTAATACTTAAATCATCTTCCACGATAAGTATTTTCATGAATAACCTCTCCCTTTAAGAAAATCTTTTTAAATAAATAATAGGTTCCAAAACAAATCATTAATACGAAATAAGTAGAAAAAATCGCTCGACTCCCACTTTCCGTCACTACTTGTCTCATCCCTTTTAACACATTAACCTGTTCAAAACTAATTTTAGTTAAGTTAAACCAACTTAGATAAGTAAATACTGATTGCACAAAAAGTGTGGCACTAGCTAAAATAAATAAATGAAAATGATTATATAGTTTATTTTGAGTGATAGACATCATTTTTTCAAAGTTTATTAATTGAATGATGGTCAATACAACTAAGAACGCTAAGGATAATCCTTCTCTTAAATTATACTGGCTAAAACTTATTTTTTCATATAAATCGATTAATAAAGAAAGATTAGTCTGTAATACTATAAACCAACCTAAAAAAACGCTACTCATTATTAAAAGAGAATGCTGCTTCTGATAATAACGAGTTAGCTCAAATGCTGTTATTAATAAGATGATTTGCTCTAGAAATTGGGTTAAATCATTAGAGGCAAGTAAAAAGAAGTAAGCAATATGCCACAAAAGCCAAAATAACAATTTTATTGTTTTAATAGTCATACGCTACTCCTTTGCTGCATTTTCTTCCATTAATGTATTAAGACGCATAATTTCAGTTTCCTGAACTAATTCATAAGAGATACCATCAATGTAAGAATTTTCTGTTTTTAATTGGTCCATCTGAATATCTGCTTTTAGTGTCGTAAAATCAACGGTTTTAACTAATTCTTCAACGGGAATATTAGTCTCTAAATTATCTCCTAACACATCAATTAGCTTAGGTATTTTATAGATATTCTCCAATTTAAGTAAATGCTCACTAACTTGTTCGATTAATTCTTGTTGTCTTTTTTGACGCCCTAGGTTTCCTTCTGGATCATCATAGCGCATTCTAACCCAAGCTAAAGCTGCTTCAGGTTCTAGCTCTATTTCTCCTTCTTTAAAAACTTGGCCATCATAACTAAATTCAAAAGGATTATTTACTTTTATTTTCCCTACAACCTCTAAAACTGATTTGAACCCTTTCATATTAATCGTAATATAATAAGGTATTTCAATATTAAAAAGATTTTCAACAGTTTGAAGAGCCATCTCTTCTCCACCGTAACTATAAGCTGCATTTAATTTTTCTTCAGTTCCTTGCCCTACAATCTCTACTAACGTATCTCTTTCTAAGCCTAAAAGTAGATGTTCATTGGCTTTAAAGTTAAAGTTCCCTAAAAACATTGAATCAGAGCGTCCTTGCTCGTCTCTGCCTAAGTCGCCAGAGTCAATACCTAATATAAGAACATTCATTTTTTGATTAAAGGGTTTTAAATTTTTTCTAGTTGTTGCTTTCGTTTCTGTCGAAAATTTTGGTTCTTGTATTTTTTCAACTGTTTGATTTATTTTATAGTAACCATAACCAAAAACAGAGATAGTTGTGACTGAAAAAACAAGTAACACACCTAAGAGTATCTTCTTAATCATAAGCCTTCCCCCGAAATAACAATAATTTTTTAATTAGTTTACCATTAAAATGTATCTAAATTGTATCTATAGGAAAATAAAAAGATTTGGGCCTTCACCCAAATCTTTCCTATAATTAACAATTAGAAATAAAAAAATCATTTTAATTTTCTTCTTTTATTAGAAGAGATTTCACTCTATCAACTTTTCCACGGTTGTATAGAGTGTTATCTGAAACTTCTTCATAAGACACAATTTTATTTTTAATATATGCTTGACCATTAAACAGTTCATTACTATTTTCTTCAAAAATCAAAAACAGTGATTGAGGTAATTTCGCTATTAAGTTAAACTCGTTTCCTACCTCAGATACATTTAAAATATTTCCCTTTAATTTTCCTAGTTCACTTATTGCTTTACCTAAGTACTCAATATTAGCTGAGACACTTATCTCAACTACTGGTTCTACGATGACTGTTTTAGCTTTTAACAAACCTCTATATAGAGCATAAGGAGTTAACTTTCTAAATTCAGAAGGCGTACTGACTGGGCTAAAAAACTCAGCATCTGTTAGAGTCACTTTCACATTAGTTAACTCAAAATCATAAATACCTGTTTTAGTTGATTCAAAAACACTTTCTCTAATAGCATTTTGAAATGATTGTTTCAAATAACCAGTTGTCACCAGACTATCAAATTGGATACCTGCTACATCACTTGGTTCAACTTTTAACGTCATAGTTGCCCAGTAGGGATTTAAGTCTTCATCTACTTCAATTGTCCCCTCGCCTATTTCTTTTACTACTTCTTTATAAACAATTGTTGGTAAAGATAAACTAAGTGATTTAAAAGGATAGCGGCGACGTAAAGTTTCTTCAATGTATTCTCTTTGAACTCGTCCAAATATTTTCATTGAGATTTCTGAATGTTCCTTATCAATAACAAAATCAAGTAAAGGATCCTCCTCTGCTAATTCTGTTAATAAATCTAATAAGGTCATGCGTTCTTCATCCTTAATTTTAAATGTAATTTTTAAAGTTGGACTCGGCAATGTCAATTCATTCTTTAACGGCTCTCCTAAAAAATCCTGAATCTTTAAATCGTCAGCTTTTGGAAACATAAAAATATCACCTGTTTGAACCGTGTCTCCTAAAACAAATTCGTTATCTTGTAAGATTAAAAATCGCGGCATTTTCCTTTCTTCTAGGTTATTTAACAAATAGCTTTGATTTTTGGATAAACTGCCTGATAACAATCTAAAGAAAGCTTGTTTTTGGCCATTTACAAAAGTGATTTTATATAAATAAGCTGATAACTTACCCTCACCTTTATTCTCTAATTCAAAATTACTTAATACATTTAATAAGGTTTCAACACCCACACCTGTTACAGCTGACCCTAAAATAAGAGGGTAATATTTATTCCTGATTGTTAACTGATTTAGTTGCTCAACTAACTCCTCTTCAATAATGAGTTCCTCTGACATAAATTTATCAAATAATTCAGAACTACTTTCAATTAGAATATCTCGACTATTTTGACTAAAAGGAAACGTCACTTGAACTAATTGAGAACTTAATTTGTTCTCAATTTCTGATATCATATGTGCTGGTCTTGCTGTTTCTAAATCTATTTTATTTAAGAAAAAGATTGTTGGAATCTTTGCCTCCTGTAAGGTATCAAAGATTCTTCTTGTTTGAGTTGGTAACTCACCTAAACTTGAAACAACTAGCACAGCAACATCTATCACATTTAATGACCTAACTACCTCACCGTAAAATTCAATATGACCAGGCATATCAATTAAGTTGATTTTCGTTTCATTCCACTCTAAAGAGACAGAAGAAGTTTTAATTGTAATACCTCGCTCTTTTTCCAATTCAAGCGTGTCAGTAATAGTATCTCCTTTTTTAATACTTCCTTGTTTATAATTAGAATGGGTTTTACTATATAAACTTTCTGTTAGAGATGTTTTTCCAGCATCAACATGAGCAACAATTCCTACATTAATAATTTTTTTCATTAAAAAAAGACTTCTATGGATTTGTGTTCGCAAAAATACTCATCGCAAATACCATAGAAGTCTCTTGTTCACAACCTTCTAATTATAGTTCGAGAGTATTTCTTTTAGAGCACACCAAATAAGCCTTTGTTTTTTCAAGTCTTATTAAAATGTGCTATTTAGAAATACCTCGAAGCATATGAAGATCACTCACTTATTTTATTTTCATTTAACATGAATTAATTTATTTATCTAATTTTATTAAAAAAATTAACAAAAGTCAATTTACGTCCCCTGTAGGAATCGAACCTACATCTAGAGCTTAGGAGGCCCTTGTTCTATCCATTAAACTAAGGGGACATATACCTTTATTATTTTACTCCTTTGAATAAAAAAAACAAGAGACTAAAATAATCTCTTGTTTAATAGACAGTATAACAAGAGTAGCTTTTCAAAAATAAGAAAAAACCACAAAAATTTGAAAAGTAATTTTCGTGATTTCCTTCTTATTTCTTAAAGCTAAAAGCTCTTGTGATAACCTTTTTTATTTTGCACTTAAGCGACGGTGTAATTCGATGATTTCAACCGCGATATCTTTAAAAGCAATAGATGTCATTAAGTGGTCTTGAGAGTGTACTGTTAATAAAGTAACTGTCATGTTGTCACCTTGAGCTTCTTTTGTTAAAAGACCTGTTTGTGATTGGTGAGCTAAAGTTAATGATTCACCAGCAGATACGATTTTTGCATCGGCTAATTCAAAATCTCCATCTTTAGCTGCTTGGATAGCTTCCATAGCGTCACTTTTTGCGTTACCTGAGTTCATGATTAAGCCCATGATTGCTTCTAAATTTTGTTCATCCATTTCGTATTACCCCTTGCCCTTTAAAAATAAAATTTTTGGTGATTACTCACCCATTAATTTGATTGCTGCATTTAAAACGTTCTCGCCGTTCATCATTCCGTAGTCAGCCATGTTGATAACTTCAAAAGGAATATCTTTTCCTTCTAATTTTTTCTCAAATTGAGATTTCATGAATCTGATTTGTGGTCCTAATAATAAAACGTCGATTTCACCTTTAGCGATATGAGAATCTGCTTCAGAAGCTGATACTGCAAAAATTTCTGCGTCCATACCTTTATCTGCAGCAGCTTTTTCCATTTTTGTCACTAATAAACTAGTACTCATTCCAGCTGAACATACTAACATGATTGTTTTTTTTGACATATTAATCACTCCTAATTTTATTTACACTTATATATAAGCAATTAACGTGCCAACTTTATTTTTGACACAATTGCGAGATATCAACCTTTATTGTTACCCACTAGCAAGTGCAAAAGTTACACACTTGCACTAGTGTGTAACTTTTAGTAAGATTCTTCCATTTGTTCTAACATTTTTATGAAACGTTTTTTCTTAATTTTACCTAAAACAAATTGGAAGAGGCTATCATTAAATTTTTGAAGTGTTCCGTGAGAAATCATTTTTTCTTCATACTCAACTAAACAACTCTGCTCACCAGTTTGCTTAATTTCATAGGAAGCGTTGAAGTTATTACGATTAGTTGATGTTGAATAAGCATATGCTGTATTTGGCACGAGTTTTTCGATGGTGACTCTGGCAAAATCTTTGCTACCAAATTGCTTTACATATTCCACTCCTTCTAAATCAGTCTCATTAATTCCTTCTCCAGTATTTTTTCTCACATCATAAAGAACAGATTCTACTAATTTATTATAAAAATAAGTGGCCGGAATATTTAACTCTTTACTTATCTTCATTGTTCACGCCTCTTTTCTTTTTTCCTTTTCTATATATGAATCCCCCTGCAGCCATTAATGAAAATGCTGTGATCATACTTAGAAAGTCATAAGTACCTAGTCGCGCATTGGCACTTAGTACAAAAACAATTAAGCCGATACTAACTAATAGTAGTCCATTCTTCTCCATGATGCCTCTTCCCTTCTTACTTACTTACTTATTTATTTGCCGATTGCTTGGAAGTATAACACTTTTCCCCAAGCTTCTTCTTTAATTGCTTCTTTTGCAATTTTTGCTGCCGCGTCAGCATCATCTGTACTTACGTTAAATAATAATTTAATTCCTTGTTTCTTTTCAAAGTTAAATGTCACACCATCAAGTTCCTTACCATCTAGTAATTCTTTGATAGCATCTTGTTGCATTGCTGAACTAATTTCAATCATTAATAAAACCTCTTCTACTCATCAATTTGTGTTTTGTTTGCTGCAATAACAAATGGTGCCCAGATAACAAAGGCAACAACTAAGTTAACAGCTGTTAATACGATTGCTCTCCAGTCTCCAGCTGTTGCTAAGAAACCACTAATCATTGTAGGCATTACCCAAATAACGTTAACTACTACAGGTTTAACTAATCCTGCCATTGTTGCAAAGTAAGCAATTGTTGCTGTTGCAAGTGGTGCTAAGATAAATGGAATACCTAAGATTGGGTTTAATACAACTGGTAAACCAAACATTACTGGCTCGTTAATGTTAAATAAACCAGGTCCAATTCCAAGTTTACCAACTGTTTTGTAATCTGCTCGTTTTGAGAAGATTAAAATTGTAATTAATAATACTAAAGTTACACCAGCTCCACCAGGCCATACAAAGGCTTCAAATGATCCTGCTACCCATTTGTAAGGAATTTCTAAACCTTGTTGGAAAGCATTACTGTTTTCAACCATTGCTGTACCATATACTGATTGTAACACGGGCCCCATAATATTTGTACCATGTAAACCAAAGAACCATAACACGTGAACTAATAATACGATAATAAATACGGCACCGTAACCTTGAGAAAGACCGATTAATGGTTTTTGGATACTTTCTGATACCCAGTCAATAATTGGCATTCCTACAAATTTCTCAAATAAGAAGTAAACTGTTCCTGAAACATAAAGTGCTACAGCTCCTGGAATAATCGCAGCAAATGCTTTTGATACTGCAGGTGGCACACTTTCAGGCATTTTGATAATAATATTTTTTTTCATTAAGAAAGCAAAGATTAATACTGAAATAAAACCAAAGATAATTGCTGTAAATAAACTTGATGCTCCCATGTACTGGCTAAATTTGAAATATCCCCAGCCAGCAGTGTTTAATGTTTGAACACCATCTGCTGTTGTTACTGTAGCTCCTGAGTCTGTTAATACTTTAACAGCATCTTTTGCTAATGTTCCTTCAAGAGTCATTGCTAATGAAGCTGATTGTGGAATTCCCATGAAAAATGATACTAAAGACACAATTGCTCCAGATAAAGGATCCACATCATAAGCTTTCGCTAAGTTGTAACCAAATGAAGCAGAGAACACAACTGCCATAATAGCTAAGGTACCTGTCCAAACAATTCCATTAACTCCAATTACTGGTTGGAAAAATGTTGTAATAGCATTATCCGGCCCCATGTATGTATTTGGAAAATCACGCATAAAGGCATTTAATAATGTTGCGATTGCTCCTGCCATTGTTGCTGGCATCATGCTGATAAACGCATCTCTTAATGCTACCAAATGTTTCTCTGAACCTATTTTTGCTGCTGTTGGCAAAATGTACTTCTCCATCCAATTTGCTAAACCATTCATTCCTTAATTTCCCCCTTTTAATTTTAACCTAAAAACCAACTGACTCTGTCCTCCTTTACGCTGACTTACTTTTATATAAGCAAGTGCTGTGCCAACTTTCAATCTCTGTAAAACCCTTACATTATAATGTTATAACAAGATAATCTTGTGTCATTTTGTAGTTACACACTTTATTAGTGTGTAACTTGTTTCGTACAGTATATACTGATTCTGTTCATTAATCCTTTATTAAAAAATAAATAAAGCCATTAATCACCAAAACAATAATTTGTTCTGTGTGTTTAATGGCTTTATAGTTTCTATGATAGGAAAAGTTAATCCTTATTTTGCTTTCTAAAATCTAACCAATATAAGAAACAACTCCCTGGTAAGACAATTATTAAGAGCATCAGTAAGACAAAGGCTAAATCTTTATTAGAAAAAATGATAGCAATCATAGTTATGACTAAAGCAATCACTAAGATAATATCACTGAGTTCTGTTTTCCATTTGGTCTTCACTTTTCGATTGATCATTTTTATTCACATCCATTTGTTTAAGTTAATGCTATTATACAAAATGAATGTCACGATATTATTAATAAGATATGTTTTATTTCTTAAGTTTTATTAAGTTAAATAAAATAAGATAACAAACGTTACAACCTTCGTAATGTTTGTTATCTTATTAATTTTAGTAATGAAAGTGTCAAAAAGCAACTTCTACAGTAGCTTAGAGCAAAACGTCTAAAAAAATACTTTTAATTCATAATTTTATTCTTTAAATACATTTCGGTTACGTAGGCTACTTCGTCTTCTGGTAATTCGATATTGTATTTTTTTTCGATAATAATTAAATTCATTTTAACAATATCCATCTCATAGCGATATGTTTTCTTAAATTCTGCTAGCTCATTAAAGAGTCTTGGATGTTTATCTGTTAATAAATTGTCTACTAAAAAACTTAGATGGAGAATAATTCCCATATCAACACCAGGTTCTAAGACAAGAGATAAATCATTCTCAATCTTTTCTGTTATTTTTTTTGTTTCAGATAACAATTCGTAAAGAGATGGCACACTTTTAATAGCCCCATCTAGAGAAGCTGAAAGCTCATCAATGGAAATTTCTTTACTAACAAGTTGTCTTAACCTTGTTAATTGCTCATCTTTAAAAATATCATAGGCTGAAAAGAACGGAATATTTTGATACTCAATATCTACTGTTCCTACGATTGCTTTAATTTCATAGGTATCCATTAAATCATCAATTCTTAATCTAAAGGCTGATTTTTCTAAAAACTGCATTTGAATAATTTGAATATTCTCTGTGTCCATAACAGGTTTGATACGTTCTGCTAATTTATTTGAAACGCCCTCTCCTGTAAAACAGGTAACAACAACAGCCTTTTTCAAGGTTCCTGATTTTCTAAATTGAGCATGTACAGCTGACTCAAATGATAATTGAATATTTTGGTAAATTTCTTTCAAGCTTCTTCCAACACTTGCCATACGCACTGATTCTAATACGACTAATGTGGTTACCATAGATATTGTTTTAGTTACAATCCCTGTTTCTTCAGTTAACATGTGACTAAATGAATTCAGTGAACCCATATCTGTTAAAATCAGAACACCACTAGATAGCTCTTCTTTATTTTGATTCACATAATTCTTAACAATTTCATACATTTGAGTAACTTCCATAGTTAATGGCATATTAAATGCAACACCTGACTCTATGCCTAATAAATCTTGAACTGCTTCTAACATACTTGAGGCAGTTGATTTACCGTGCATTAGAAGGAAGACTTTTACTTTGTTATCTTGTTTTTCAATATCATCACTAATATCTAAAGTTAAAAACATCGTTAAAAAGCCTATTTCATCAAAAGGAATTTCAATAGCAAATTCTTTTTCAATTAAACTTGAGAGTTCGATGGCTACTTGAAATTCTGCTAAGTATTTTTTTCTAACTTCATTTAAGTTTGGATGAACAATAGTTTTATTATTTTTAATACGTTCAATGGTACTTTGAAGATGCATTGAAAAAGTAAAACGAGTGCGCTCATTAAAAGATCTGTCTAATTTTTCTTCTGCAATATCGTACAAACGATCTGTTAATTGCCAAATTTTAGGATCGATTAATTCTTTATGAATATCATTACGTGATAACTCATTAACATAGACTTCAAAATACTGATTCAAATTATTTTCAATTAGACTCTCTAAATCAATGTCTTCTAAGTCAACTTTTGAAAGTGAGGCAACTTTATCTTCTATAGTAGAATAAACATCCATGTTTTGCATTTTATCTTGTGTCCAAACAACATTATTAACACCTGGATCAAAAGTTAAATGGGACATAGAGCTATCAAAGAAACGATCTGTCCGCTCACCAATCTCTTTAATTTTCAAGAGACCCTTTTGCACTGGTAGTGGTAAATCACTAATGCCAACACTTAAATGAGTTGTTTCATTGGTTCTATAATGTAGAAAAGCTTTAGCACAAACTAATTTCAAATCGCGCTTAACTTGACCAATATTACCTTCTGTTTCATACAACATAAAAGCAAGTAAGACATCTCGGTCAACGACAATGCGATTGTTTAAGCGATTTGCTTCTTGAGTCAGGAATAAAGACACGACTTCAAATCTTTCATCTAGAGTTCTATCTCTTAATGAAGGTAGTGTAATACTCATAGGAATACGACGATTGAATGTTGCCAAAAAAACATCTGAACTTTCAGTCGTTGCTCCAATAATCTGAACACTTGCTTCATAAGTTTTAGAACTTTCACCAAGGGGCCTGTATACACCTTTATCAATAAATGTAAATAGCATCTCTTGACCTTCTGGTGGTAAGCGGTGAATTTCATCTAAGAATAAAATACCTCCATCAGCTTTTTCAATCAAACCAGACTTATCTTCATCGGCACCTGTAAAAGCACCTTTTCTGACACCAAAAATATGACTAAATAGTAATTGTGGTGTCTGAGCGTAGTCTGCACAGTTAAAAGAAATAAAAGGTGCTGATTCTGGTAAGCTTTCTGAACTTAAGCCAAATTCATACATACATTCTGCAAATAAAGATTTCCCAGTACCACTTTCTCCAAATAAAATGGTATGTAAACCTCGTGGTGGGTATAACATAGCAGCTTTTGCTTGTTGGATTGATAATTTAAGTGACTCATCTTTTCCTACTAAATGATCAAAAGAAACCAAATTAGTTTCTTTTTGAACTTTAGCTTTTTTCTTTACCTGATAGAGTACTGGTCGCCCTTCAATACGTTCAATTTTTTTCTCTTTGTGTAGGTCTGATAATAACCTACTGACATTACTTCTATCGACATCTAATTGGTCTGCAATTTCTGTTGCACTTAATGGTTCTTTTGAATTTTCTAATATTTGAAATATTTGTTTTTTTCGACTAGACATGCTCTTCCCCCTAATGAATGCCTATTTCCAACTTGCTCCTTTATTTTTGTTACGATTTGTTCGATTTTTTTTCTTTTTAGGTTTTACTTGTTTTTCCATTTTTGGAGCTGCTGATTGTTTTTTAGCTTCTGGTGAAGGTGATTTTTTCTTTTCTTTTAATGTCATTACTTCTTCTTCACCTTCAATTTTTTCTTCAACAATTTGACCATGACTAACAAAAATTTCTGCTAGTTGGTTATCTAATTGGCGCATCATTTTTCTAAGCTCTCGAACATCACGGTCATTCACTAAAGTAATAACTTCCCCTGATTTCCCCATACGTCCAACACGACCTGATCTGTGGACATAATTTTCAGCGTTAATAGACATATCGTATTGTACAACATAATGAAGGTCTGAAAAATCAAGCCCTCTTGCTCCAATATCCGTTGTTAATAATAATGGCACTTTGTTGTTTTCAAAATCTTCAATCGCTTTTTTTCGTTCAGTTTGATGCTGATCTGATGCTAAGGTACGATGTCTAATGCCTAAAAAGTCTAATCTTTCTGAGGCCACACCTAATTCACTTAATTGATTGAAAAACACTAAGGCTTTGAAATCCTTCACGTGTGCCAATCTTCTTAAGTTATCAGAGCGTTTTCTAGTTGGTGTTAGTAAATAATAATGTTTGATTTCACCTTTTGTATCATCTGTTTTAGTAACATCAATAATTTCAGGTGTTTGTCTAAATAATGTATCAATCTCAGGAATAATAACTTGCCCAGTAGCTGAAACAGCAACAACTTGAGTATCAGCCATCACACTTTTCATAATACTTTTGGCTGCATTGTAGTCTTCTTGAGAAACTAGGTCATCTACTTCATCTAAAACTAAAGCATTGATTAAATGAGCTTTAATTTTTTTCGTTTTAATTAACTCTAAAACACGCCCCGGTGTTCCGACTAACACTTCCGGACGTTTTTTTAATCGTTCGATTTGGCGAGAAACATTAGCCCCACCAATAATGGTTTGAATTTTAATATCCAGTGGAGAAATCCATTCCCTTACAACATCTGCTACTTGAGAAGCTAGTTCTTGTGATGGTAATAAAACTAGTAACTGATTTCCCTCACCTTTTTTTACATTTAAAAGAAGAGGTAATAGGTAAGCTAATGTTTTTCCTGAACCAGTTGGAGAAATACCCAAGACACTCTCTCCATTTTTTAAAGGTTCAAACATCTGCTCTTGGATTTTTGTTGGGTTCTTAAAAGCTTCTTGCTCCCATTTTTCTTGCCACTTAGTTGGAAATTCTTTTACAATTGTCATCTCTTTACTCCTATTTCTTTTTCTAAATTAATTTAAAGGGAACTTTTTTGTTTAATTTTACTGTATCTGGTGAGACGATACAATTATAAGCACAAACTTCAATACCTGAGTTGATTGCTTTCTCAAAAGCTAATTGAAGTTCTGGCTGCATCTCTTTATTAATAGTTGCATAATCGATTGTTTCAAATTGGACAACAAATAAAACAGCTCCTAAATAATCTTCTTCTTTAGCTTTTATTAAACCTAAAACATGTTTCAAAGCCCTCACACTTGGTGCATCAGGAAAAGAGCCTTGAGCTTTTTCCTCTAGAGTCATTCCCTTAACTTCTAGTAATAATTTTTCTTTTTTATCTGTTTCAATTAAAAAATCAAAACGAGAATCACCATGAGTAAACTCTCGCTTATAACTTTTTATTGTTCCTTTGAGTATATCAAATTTTATCAAGTTTTGCTTGATTCCTTCTTCAACTAATTTATTAGGTAATTGACTATCAATATTAAACCAAGCATCCTGTTTTTTTACAGCAACTAAATCATATTTGGTTTTTCTTGTCGCTTTATCTTGAAAATTAACCCCCACTTCAACGCCGGGTATCAATAATTCCTTACATCGTCCTGTGTTTTTTACATGAGTTACAATCTCTTTACCATCTGGTTTGACACAAGTTGCAATAAAACGATTCTGTCTTTCTTTAAAAGTTACTACTTCAACTGCTTCATATTTTGCCATAAAAATCTCCCTATTTCTTATCACTGGTAAGTATAACATGCTTTTATTTTTCTTTCTCACTCTGTTTTTTCTCTTCTAAATGTGTCATATTTATATAAAGAATAGATTAACTATAATTACTTTTGTTAAAGGAGCACACACTATGTATAACAATTACGGCTCTTTAGCCACTAAAGTTTATGAGCTGACAAAACCTGCCGGTGCCTCAATTAATGGCGATATTGATTATTATATTGAAAGACTAGAGGGGATAACTGGGAAAATTCTTGAAGCCGGTGTTGGGAGTGGACGAATGTTAATACCACTACTTGAGGAAAATTTAGATGTAGTAGGTATTGATGCCTCTTCTGATATGCTTGCTATGTGTCAACAAAACCTAGTTACTAACCAACTAAAAGCAGAACTTCATACAGGAAACCTTATTGATTTTAATTTGGGCTATGAAACTTTCGAAGGTATTATTATGCCGACTTCGACTTTTTGCTTAATCGAAACAGAAGAATTAGCTATAAAAGTCTTAACAAACTTTTATAATCATTTAACTTCAAAAGGTAAACTTATCTTTGATTTGGATTTACCATTTTATCCAGAGCTTAATGAAACTTCAATCAGTACCTTTGAAGTTAGCGACAAGGAATTAATTACTTTAGAGAAAAAAATAGTTGAGATCGATTGGTTAAAACAACAAATTGTTTCACATCTCACCTATTCTCAATGGAGAAATGGTGAATTAATCAAAACAGAACTCCAACCATTCTTACTTCGTTGGTACGGACTAACTGAGGTTACATTACTATTAGAAAAAGCCGGCTTTAAAACTATTACGATTTCGGCTGATTATGACTATTTAGAAACACCAACAGATAGCAACCAAACAATTACTGTAGAAGCCCATAAAGAGTAATAAATAAAAAAAGGAGAGGTTACGACATAAATATGTCACAACCTCTCCTTTTATGATTTGCCTCTCAGTAGTAAAATCTTCTACACTGAAGTTTCACGACTTTTTATAATCAGTGATTTCAACATAATTGGTGCTATAATTGTGCTAGCAATTATAACAATTACTAGAGCTCCATAAATTTCAGACTGAATGGACCCTGTTTCTAATCCTAAACTAAGTAAAATCAGTGCCATCTCGCCTCTTGATTCCATACTTGTTCCAATAATGGCACTACTCATTGGATTAAAACCATTCATTCTAGCCCCTAAGAAACCACCAATAAATTTCGAAGCAATAGCAAGTAATGTAAAGGCTACTATTAACCAGATATGATTACTTAAACCTGATAACGTTAATTTCAAACCGATACTCACAAAGAATACTGGAGCAAAGATTGATTGTGTCAAACTATTAGTTTTTTCTTCAATCATGTGAGCAACATCTGTTTGAGAAATTAATATACCTGCAAAAAATGCTCCAATAATATCAGACATGCCAATAGTTTCTGCAAATGCACTTAAAGCTAAACATAGGACTAATGATAATCCCATTTGAACTTCTGGTGCTTCCATTGTTTTAATTAACTTAATTAATATAGGCATCACTAATTTATGAATTAAGAAAATTAAAACAAAGAAGAGAATATTACCAATTACTAATGGTACAAGTGCTTTTAAAGTTGATCCATCTGCAAACACATTTAACATAACGTTTAGTAGTATAATGACAATAATATCATCTAATACAGCTGCTCCAACAATAACTGCTCCTTCTTTTGTTTGGACATAATTTAATTCTTTTAAAACTTGTATCGTAATGCTTAAAGAAGTTGCTCCAAAAACCAATCCGATAGCTAGAGCTTCAGATGCGGGAAAATTAAACATGATAGAAACGAAGCTAAATAAGATAAAAGGAACAAACACACCCAGTGTCCCTACAATTAAAGATGGTTTGAAATATTTTCTTAATATCTCAAGGTCACACTCTAATCCTGCTAAAAACATAAGTAATATAACTCCAATATGTGCAAAAATATCTATTCCACTATTAGTTTGAATTATATTAAGCCCCGCTGGTCCTATCAAAATCCCCGCCATCAGACTCCCTACAACTGCTGGTAACGCCATTCTTATTGCTATACTATCAAAAAGTTTTGTAGCTAAAATAATAACTGCAAATACTAATAAAATATTCATAGTATCGACCCTTTCTTAAAATTCTTGTTTGTAAAAATAATCAATAATTTGTGATATATCTAAAAAGCTTTTTCTTAGTTCTTCAAATTCAAATTGAACACTGTTATCATCTTTCAATTTCTGATAGCTTGCTTCAATTCTTTCAATCAATCGATCTACCTTTTCATTCCCTTCTTTTGTTAAAGAAAGGTCAACTATTCTGACATCCTCTCCATTTCTTTGTCTCATAAGTAATCCAGTTTGCTCCATTTTTTTGATTAGTGATGAGACGTTAGTTTGTTTTAATAAAAAAGTGTCTGAAATTTTACCAACACTAGAAACACCGTTATTACGTAATCCTAGCAAAACAACCATTTGTTGGCCTGTTAAATCTTCTGTTTCTGCTAACTTATCTAATATATGTTGTAATTTTACTCTTGTTATTGCTCCAAATACTAAAGCTTGATTCCATTTATTCATTTCAGTCACTTTTCGTTTCTCCTTTTAAAAATACAATATATATATATACTTTATATATATATTGTAAAAATGTCAAGAGTCATTACACTAAAAAAATCTGTGGCATAAGTTTTGGCTTATACCACAGATTTTAAATAGTAAATAAATTAACTTACAAAATAATATTGAAACCTTTTATTCTGCTTCTTCTTGGAATTGACTATTGTATAGTTTTTCATAGAAACCTTTTTTCTCTAATAAACTTTCATGTGTCCCTTGTTCAATGATTTGGCCTTGATCCATCACTAAAATTAAATCTGCATCACGAATCGTAGATAAACGGTGAGCAATCACAAAACTTGTTCTACCTTCCATGACTCTATCCATCGCTTTTTGAATTAATCCTTCAAGTCTCGTGTCAACTGAACTAGTTGCTTCATCTAATATTAAAATCTTAGGATCAGAGATAACAGCTCGAGCAATTGTTAACAATTGTTTTTGCCCTAGAGAAACATTATCCCCTTCTTCATTAATCATCATATTATAACCATCTGGCATTGTTCGAATAAAATGATCCACATTGGCTGTCTTTGCTGCATCCACTACTTCATAGTCTGTCGCATCTAATTTACCAAAACGAATATTTTCACCAATCGTATCATTATAAAGCCAAGCATCTTGAAGAACCATTCCAAATAATGAACGCACATCACTACGATTCATCTCTTTCGTATCAATACCATCAATTTTTATTGCACCTTCAGTTACATCGTAAAAACGCATTAAGAGGTTAATTAAAGTTGTTTTACCAGCACCTGTTGGACCAACTACGGCTACTGTTTGCCCTGCCTTAACTTCTACATTAAAGTTTTGAATTAATGGTTTATTTGGGTCATAACTAAATGACACATTTTCAAAAGTAACATTCCCTTCAATAACTTCTGGTAAAGGAATATCGACTTCATTAATGATTTCTTCTGGTTCATCTAAAATTTCAAAAACACGTTTTGTCGCAGCAGTGGCACTTTGAATCACAGAGGATAACTGAGTAATTTGTCCCATTGGCTGGCTGACTTGCCAAACATATTGAATGAACGCTTGAAGATTACCAAGTAATAAAGTTCCTTGAATAATATAGTAAGAACCTGCCACAGCTACTCCAATATAAGCACTATATGCAGTTAAGTTTACTAAAGGCATCATTAAACCTGATATAGCAGCTGCTCTAAAACCATTATGAGCTAATTTTTGATTAACTTCTTTAAAGTCTGTTAAAGTTTCTTCTTCTCTTCCATAGAGTTTTAACACACTAAAACCGGTTAAATTTTCTTGAACAAAACCATTTAAATTCCCCAAAGAATCTTGTTGTTGTTTAAAATATTTTTGAGAAATATTAACCACAACTTTTGAAATAATAATTGATAACGGGATAATCAGCATCACAATCAGTGCTAATTTCGTATCAATTAATAACATGGCTGTAATAGCCATTACTATTCCTAATACAGCGTTAATAATCGCAATAAACCCTTGTTGCATAGCGTTGCTGACAGCATCGACATCATTTGTCACACGAGATAAGGTATCTCCAAATTTATTTTTATCAAAATAAGAAACTGGTAATCGATTTATCTTTTGATCTAAGTCATGTCTTAAATCTCTCATCGAATGTTGAACCACATTTGTCATAAACAATTGTGATAAAAAGTTTGCTGCACTCCATAATGCACCAATAATAAATAAAATAACCAGAATTTTGAAAATATAATTAAAATCAACAGACTCACCATTTTTAATATTTTGAGCAATTCTTGTCGTTGGTAAACCTGTCACAAAAGGTAACACAGCGTTTAAAGCAATCGCTGTAATTGCCATTAAAATAGCAAAGAAAAAAGTTCCTTTATAAGGAGAGATATAGGCATATAATCTAGTCATTGTTTTTAATGATTTTTTCATGCTAATTCCTCCTCTGTTAATTGAGATGAAGCAATATCATAATAGATAGAACATGATTTAAGTAACTCTCTATGAGTTCCCATGCCAAGAACTTCACCTTCATTTAAAACAACAATTTTGTCAGCATGCATAATTGTACTTACTCGTTGAGCCACAATTAAAACAGTTGATTCTGTTGTTTCAGATTTTAATCTTTGTCTAAGTGTTGCATCTGTCTTATAATCCAGTGCTGAAAAACTATCATCAAAGACATAAATAGCTGGTTTCCTAATTAAGGCTCTGGCAATTGCTAAACGTTGTTTTTGTCCACCAGAGAAGTTTGAACCACCTTCTGAAATAGGTTCAAGTAATCCTTTTTCTTTTTGGGAAATAAACTCTGTTGCTTGAGCAATATCAAGAGCATTTCTCATTTCCTCTTCTGTTGCATCAGGTTTACCGTATTTTAAGTTATCTTCTATTGTTCCTGAGAATAGTAAGGCTTTTTGAGGAATATAACCAATTTTTTGTCTAAGAGCCGCTAAATCATACTCTCTAACATCGACACCATCAATCAGGATCTTTCCTCTTGTCACATCATAAAATCTCGGGATTAACTGAATCAAAGTTGATTTCCCACTACCTGTACTACCTATAAATGCAATAGTTTCTCCAGGACTGGCTTTAAAACTAACATCTCTAATCACAGGACTTTCTGAATTTCCTGGATAAGCAAATGACACATTTTTAAACTCTAATACACCACTTGTTTCAGTTTCTTTAACGCCACTTACTGGATTTTTAATAGCTGGTTCCATATCTAAAACTTCTTGAACACGTCTTGCAGATACGGCAGCTCGAGGATACATCATAAATACTGATGAGAATAATAAAAATGAGAAAAGTGCGTGGAAAATATATTCGATAAAGGCAATTAAATTTCCAACTGCCAAATCTCCTGCATTAATTTGAATACTACCAAACCAAATGACTAACACCATAACAATATTAAATAGAAAGAAAAAGGCTGGTTGTGCTGCTGCCATTAACTTAAATAGTTTTTTAGAACTGGCTGTATAATCTTGATTGACTTTATCAAAACGCTCTTCTTCAAAAGGTTCGTTTACAAAAGCTCTGATTACTCGTAACCCCATTAAGTTTTCCCGTAAAATCATATTAATATTATCTAGATTTTTTTGTTGTTTATTAGATAGTGGTTCTGAACGTTTTCCAATAATTAAAATACCACCAAGTAAAAATGGTAAGGCTCCAATGACAAAGGCTGTTAATGATGGACTCGTTCTAACAATCATAATAATACTTGAAGTAAACATAATCGGTGTAATAAAGCCCATTCGTAAAATCATTCCCATAAATACCATTACTTGAAAGGCATCATTGGTTGTACGAGTGATTAAGGAAGACATACCGATTTTTTCATATTCTTGATGTGAAAAATCTTGAATGTTTGCCATCATATCATTTCTCATATCTTGAACTAAGCGAGTATTTAATCTTGCCCCAACTACTGCAAGTCCTAAATAAAGAACGATCCCTACTGCAATCGTTACAATCATATAGCCACCTATTTTTTTTACATACTCAAAATCATTATTGACAATCCCTACGTCTAACATCTTAGCAAGAAGTGTTGGTAGACCAAGCTCAATAATAACAAAACCAAATACACATATTGTATTTAATAAGAGGAGTCCCTTTTGACGCATGGCATAATGCCACATTGTTTTCATTCAATCATCTCCTAACTACAAAATAATATTAATTCCTTTAAACATACCATATTTTTTTCATTATTGCCTATGGTTTTTTGTTTTATTCTAAGATAATTTTTTCTATACAAATATAACATTTTTATGAATAGCATTCTAAAAAACGTGTTATAATTAAATTAAAATAACTCAACATGAAATGACTAAACGATGGAATTTCCTAATAAAGCAACTATCTCAGAAGAAGAACTATTAGAATCAGGCTACAGAAAGTATGATGGTGACACGATGGATATCTACTACAACAAAGATTTATGTGAACATGCTGCAAAGTGTGTTAAAGGAAACCCAGAAGTTTTTGAGGTTGGCAGACGTCCATGGATTATTGCCAACAATGGCACAAACGAAGAAAATGAATTTGTCATTAATCAATGTCCCACAGGCGCTTTAAAATATCGTTCTAAGGAGAATTAAATATGAAATATGTACTAGATGGTCAAAGATTTGTCGCTCTAACTGATAACAACACAGAAGCAGGAGAAATGACTTGGAGTAACGCTGGAGAGTCATTAATCATTATTGATCACACCTTTGTTGACAATGCTTTTCGCGGACAAGGAATTGCTAATGAACTTGTTGCTCAAGGTGTCGCTTATGCCAGAGAAAATAACAAAAAAGTTATGCCCCTGTGTCCTTTTGCTAAAAAAGAATTTGATCGTCATCCAGAATACCAAGATATTTTACATTAAAAACATCACAAACGAATGATCATTTACATGATTGTTCGTTTTTGTTTTGAGTGAATGTTTCTATACATCTTGTTATGATTATGATAGAATAAATCTAAATGTTGGATTTAAAATCCAATCTCAAGACGGTGAATTTTTATCATATTAATGAAACACAAAAAGGACATCACGTTGCATAATTAGCTGATTTTTTATGTAACCATATCTAAACTCAGGTGTGAAAGCACCTCAGTTTGTTGTGTTTAAAAATAATTACTCACTAAAAAAACAATTAAAGGGGATTTTTATATGATCTATAAAGTATATTATCAAGAAGACAAAGCACGTAGCCCACAAAGAGAAAAAACTGTATCTCTTTATATGGAAGCTTCATCATCAGTTGAAGCTAGAAAAATTATCGAAGACAACACACCATACAACATCGAATTAATCCAAGAATTAGATGGAAATCACTTAGACTATGAAAAAGAAAATGCTGATTTCAAACTTGTGGAGTTTGAATAGTTATGAAAGTTCAAATAAAAAACAATGAAACAGGTGTTTTTGGCATCGGTGGACTTGGTGAAATTGGAAAAAACACATATGGTGTACAGTTCCAAGATGAAATAATTATGATTGATGCGGGAATTAAATTTCCTGAGGATGACCTATTAGGAATTGACTACGTGATTCCTGATTATCAATACATACTTAAAAATCTAAACAAAGTAAAAGCTTTGGTTATCACTCATGGTCATGAGGATCATATTGGTGGTATTCCATTTCTTTTAAAACAAGCTAATATTCCTATTTATGCTGGTCCTTTGGCTATGGCATTAATTCGTAATAAGCTTGACGAACATGGTTTACTCCGTGATGCTGAACTACATGAAGTTAACGAAGATTCTGTTATCAAATTTAGAAAAACATCTATTAGTTTCTACCGTACAACTCATAGTATTCCAGAAGCTAACGGTGTTATCGTTAAAACACCTTCTGGTAATGTGGTTTACTCTGGTGATTTTAAATTTGATTTTACACCAGTTGGAGAGCCTGCTGACTTACATAAAATGGCTAGACTTGGTGAAGAAGGTGTTCTTTGTTTACTATCAGATAGTACAAACGCTGAAGTTCCAGAATTTACAAAATCAGAAAAACTAATTGGTGATTCTATTTTACGTATTATTGAAAAAGTAGAAGGTCGTGTAATTTTTGCTACTTTTGCTTCTAATATTTTCCGTTTACAACAAACTGCTGAAGCAGCTGTTAAAACAGGTCGTAAGATTGCTGTTTTTGGTCGTAGTATGGAAAATGCTATGGTAAATGGTCGTGCATTAGGTTACATCAAAGTACCTGATGATACATTTATTGATAGTCGTGAAATTAATCAATACCCAGCAAATGAAATTATGATTTTATGTACTGGCTCTCAAGGTGAACCAATGGCAGCACTTAGTCGTATTGCTAACGGTACTCACCGTCAAATTTCAATTCAACCAGACGATACGGTTATTTTCTCTAGTTCTCCAATTCCAGGGAATACGACAAGTGTTAACCGTTTGATTAACCTTTTATCTGAAGCTGGCGCTAATGTTATTCATGGTAAAGTGAATAACATCCATACATCAGGTCATGGTGGGCAGCAAGAACAAAAATTATTACTTCGTTTATTAAAACCTAAATACTTTATTCCTGTTCACGGTGAGTATCGTATGTTAAACGTCCATGCCCAATCTGCTCAAGCTACAGGTGTCCCAAAAGAGAATTGCTTCATTTTAGAAAATGGGGATGTTCTTGCTTTAACCGCTGATTCAGCAAGAAGAGCTGGTCATTTTAATGCTGACGATGTGTATGTAGATGGTAATGGTATCGGAGATATTGGTAACATTGTTCTTAAAGATAGACGTATTCTTTCTGAAGATGGTATAGTCTTAGCAGTTGCTACTGTTGATTACAAAACCCAAACAATCGTTGCTGGTCCAGATATTTTATCTCGTGGATTCATTTACATGAGAGAATCTGGCGACTTAATTCAAGAATCACAACGTTTATTATTTAACACCATTCGTAAAGCTTTAAAACAAAAAGATTGTAATGAAGCTATGTTAAATGAAGTTATTGTTAATGCGATTCAACCTTTCCTTGTGGAAAAAACCGAACGCCATCCAATGATTTTACCAGTTGTCCTTGAAGCTAACTAAGGTTGTAACAGAAGCATTTTTTAAAATTAATCAGAGGCTGACTCAAATGTCAGTCTCTTTTTATTTGTTCTGAACTTTCTTTACTAGTCAGGGGATAAAAAGTCTGCTCTTTCAACAACTTCACAACTAAGGATCAATTGGAAAAGCCAATTGTTCCTTAGTTCCTCCAGTTGCTTAGAGCAAAACGACTTTTGACCCACCCTGTTTTTATATACAACGAAAAAAAGTGTAAGTAGAAAAATCTACTTACACTTTTGTTTAGTTAGGTTTAAATTAAGCTTTTTGTACGTTAGCTGCTTGAGGTCCACGATCTGTATCTTCGACTTCAAAGGTAACTGCTTGACCTTCTTCTAAAGACTTGAATCCTTCACCTTCGATAGCTGAGAAATGTACGAATACGTCATTTCCTTCTTCCTGTTGGATGAAACCGAATCCTTTTTCAGCGTTAAACCATTTTACTGTTCCTTGAGCCATTTTATTTCCTCCTCGTGCCGTAAAGCACTAAATGATATTTTGTAATAACTGTTTTCGGTCGATAGAGGTGTTTAAAACGATATGTCTGACAACTTCTATTTATTCCAAAAGCAAATTACACATCAATCATAACGCAACTAATCTTGAAATGCAAGTAGACAAAGAAAACGTTTTATTAAATAATCCCTTCTTCTTTTAGACTGATATAGCTATTTTCTCCAATAATTAAATGGTCTAATATATCAATTCCCATTAATCTTCCACACTCAACAATCCTTTCTGTGAAAGCGATGTCTTGCTTAGAAGGATTTGGATTTCCAGACGGGTGGTTATGAACGATTATCATTCTTGCAGTAGAGGTTTTTACTGCAATTTTAAATATTTCGCGAGGATGTGCTACTGATTGGTTTAGTGACCCAATAAAGAGTGTTTTCTTCTTGATGACCTCGTTTTTAGCATTTAAATATAACACCATAAAATGTTCTTGCTCGTAATCTTTCATCTCTAAAATTAATTGTTCTGCTAAATCTACACTAGATAAAATTTGTCCCTTTTTCTGTCTTTCTTCAATTGTTAATCTTTTTCCCAGTTCAATAGCTGCTTGTATTTCAATTGCTTTAGCTGGCCCTATGCCTTCTATTTCTTTTAACTCCTCAATAGTAGCTGTCTTTAGTTCAAATAAATTATCAAAATTTAGTAATACCTCATTGGATAAATCTAAAACATGTTTATCCTTATTACCTGTCCTTAAAATAATCGCAATTAATTCTTGGTAACTTAATGCTTCAATACCATATTTTTTAGCTTTTTCTCTTGGTTTTATTTCAGGTTGATACTGCTTTAATCCCACTGACAAAAAAATCCCCCTTTCACCTACACTTTAAATGTACGATGAAAGAAGGAATCTTAATTATCTTTCTTTAATAAATTCAAGAACTTCAAATAAATCTTTTTTAACAGCATAAGATTTAGCTAATGCTTCTTCATCTGGAGCTAATAAATCTGGCACCATGATAACAGGTACGCCAGCTGTATGAGATGCACGAATACCATTTAATGAATCTTCAAGCATAAGCGTTTCTTCAGCTTTTGTTCCAAGCTTTGCTAGGGCTACTTCTACAATTTCAGGATGGGGTTTAGCATGTGTGACATCATCCCCAGAAACTGTATCTTTAAAGTACGACATTAAATTAGCTTTATTAAGTAATTGCTCAATCGCTTCTTCTGTGTTGCTTGAAGCTACGACACATGGAATTCCTGCTTCGTTTAAATACGTTAAAATTTCTTTAATACCTGGTTTTAACGGAGCACCTGTTGAAGCGAATGTTTCTCTTACTTTTTGACGGCTTGCTTTAAAAAAGCCATCAATATTTTCTTTTGGCAAGTTAGAATAATCTGCTAAGTATTTAGCATAGGCATGTTCTTCACTTAAACCGATTTCTTCTTTGTAGTATTCCTTATCAAAACCTGTTAGTCCAAAATCCGGAGCAGTGGACACATTGCTTTCACAATAAATCGCTTCTGTATCTAAAATTAATCCATCCATGTCAAAAATAACGCCGCTTACTTTTTTCAATTAATTTCCTCCTAGAAGTGTTTCTCTCACCTGAGAGATAAAATAAAGTGAACCAGTAACAAGAATTAAATCATCCCCTGTTAACTCTTTTAAAGACTCAGCTAAAGCTTCTCGCCAATCAGTAAAAGCTGTTAAGCCTAGTTCTTCGTATTGTTCTTTCGTAAATGCTTTCGGATAATCAAAGGCCGTTACTCTTAAATCTAAATTAGGAACTGATGTTAAATCTTTGACCATTGCTGAAATATCTTTAGTTGATAAAGCTCCAAAAATAGCATGAATATGTTGGCCTTTAAATTCCGTTTTTAAATTATTAACCATAACTTTCATAGCGTGGTCATTATGAGCTCCGTCTAAAACAATTAAAGGTTCATCAGATATTTTTTCCATACGTCCTGGCCAAAATGCTTTTTTGAGCCCTTTAACAATATCTTTACTTGATAAAGGCAACTCAAGCTCTTTTGAAATTAACTCATACATTCTAATAGCTAAACTTGCATTATCTACTTGGTGTTTCCCAAGTAATGAGATGACAACATGAGATAAATCTAGTTCATTAGAACGATAATTAAAGACTTCTCCCCACTCAGAATCAGGTTGAATGTACTTACTAGTAAAATCTTCTTGATAACGGAAAACAGGGCTATTCATTTTTTTAGCATAAGCGCTAATAACTTCAAAAGCAGCCTCTTCTACTTTTCCGACAACTACTGGCACATTTTCTTTGATAATTCCTGCTTTTTGAGCAGCTATTTCTTCAATCGTATCACCTAAGATATCAACATGATCATAACCAATCGTTGTAATCGCTGAAACTAGTGGTGTAATCACATTAGTACAGTCATAAGTTCCACCTAAACCAACTTCAACTAATACAATGTCGACTTTTTCATCTAAGAAATACTGGAACATAATAGCTGTTAAGATTTCAAATTCCACAGCATTTTTTAAGCTCTCAACTGTATCCATATCATCAATAATCGGCTTAATTGCAGCAACTAACTCAACTAATCGCTCATCTGAAATATGTTCACCATTAATAGCGATTCGCTCATTAAAACACTCTACATAAGGAGAAGTAAAAGTTCCAACTCTTAACCCTTGTTCTTCTAGTAAACAACGAAGAAAAGTAGTTGTTGAGCCTTTCCCATTTGTTCCTCCAATATGAACTGTTTTTAATTTATTTTGCGGATTGTCTAATCTATTTAGAATCTCATCAATTCTAATTAAACCAGGACGAATACCAAATTTTGTTCGCTCGTGTATCCAAGCGATTGTTTCTTCAACATTCATTAAGACACCACCAATTTTTTTATTTAAATAGTGTTGCACTTGAATCTAAAAAACTTTTTACGGGCAAACCCAACTACTCAGAGCAGAAAAGTTGTTATTGCACCTTGATTGACGGGCAATAATAAGTAGCTTCTGCGGTAATTTCAGTTAACTCAATCAATCCAAAAGACGGATTGTTTGAGTTAATTTCCAATTACTTGAAGCTGAACACTTCTTATTGCACCTTTTTTTAACGGATAAATTTTAGCTGTTCTTTCGGCAATTTCAAAAATAATAAGCAATCTAAAAAACGCAGATTGTTTATTATTTTCTCCAATTGCTCAGAACATAGCGCTAAAATTTACACCTTTTTCAACTGATTAATTCTTTCTGTTACGGCTGTTTGTTTTTCTAAGTAATCTTTTTCTTTGGCTTTTTCGCCTTCTACTACGGCTTCTGGGGCACTTGAGACGAATCTTTCGTTAGATAATTTTTTCTGAACACGTTCTACTTCTTTGCTCCATTTATCTAATTCTTTTTCAAGACGAGCAATTTCTTCATCAATATTGATAAGATCTGCAAGTGGTAAGAAAATTTCAGCCCCTGTAATAACAGCACTCATTGATGTTTCTGGTGCATCTACTGAATCAGCTATTACTAATTCTTCTGGATTACAGAAGCGTTCAATGTATTTTGTATTTTCATTTAAGAACAAGTTTACTTTTTTATCATTTGTTTTAATCAATAATGTGATTGGTTTAGACATTGGCGTATTTACTTCTGAACGAATATTACGCACTGAACGGATTAATTCTTGCAAGACTTCCATTCCTCTTGCTGAAGCTTCATCTGTGTATTCTGGTACCACAACTGGATACTCAGCTGTTACTAATGAATCACCTGTATGAGGAATATTTTCCCAAATTTCTTCTGTTACAAAAGGCATAATTGGGTGTAGTAATTTCAAGATTTTATCTAGTGTGTAAGTTAAGATACTACGTGTCATATTTTTCTGAGCTTCATCTTCACCGTAAAGAATTTCTTTACTCATCTCAATGTACCAGTCACAGAAATCATCCCAGATAAAGTTGTATAACGCACGTCCCGCTTCACCAAACTCAAAACGATCGAAGAAAACTGTTACTTTTTCAATCGTTTCATTTAAGCGAGTTAAAATCCACTTATCAGCAACTGTTTTATGTCCTTCTAAGTTAATATCTTCGTAGTTAAATCCTTCTAAGTTCATGATAACAAAACGAGAAGCATTCCAAATTTTGTTAATGAAGTTCCAAGAAGCGTCCATTTTTTCATAGCTAAAACGCATATCTTGTCCTGGTGTTGAACCATTTGATAAGAACCAACGTAGAGCATCTGCTCCGTATTTTTCAATAACATCCATTGGGTCAATTCCGTTACCTAAAGATTTACTCATCTTACGTCCGTCCTCGGCACGAATTAAACCATGCATTAAAACATTTTCAAATGGACGTTGACCTGTAAATTCTAAACTTTGGAAAATCATACGACTTACCCAGAAGAAAATAATGTCATAACCAGTTACTAATGTACTTGTTGGGAAATAACGTTTAAAGTCTTCGTTTTCTTCATCTGGCCAACCCATAGTTGAAAATGGCCATAAAGCACTTGAGAACCATGTATCTAATACATCCTCATCTTGTGTCCAGTTTTCAATGTCTTCTGGTGCATTTTCACCAACATATATTTCACCTGTTTGATTGTGGTACCAAGCAGGAATTTGATGTCCCCACCATAATTGACGTGAGATAACCCAGTCATGAACATTTTCCATCCAAGTTAAGAATGTTTGATCAAACCTTGGTGGGAAGAAGTTTACTTTGTCCTCTGTTTGTTGATTTTTAATTGCCATTTCAGCTAATGGTTTCATTTTTACAAACCACTGTGTTGAAAGTCTAGGTTCTACAACAACACCAGTTCTTTCAGAGTGACCAACGCTATGAACATGTTTTTCAATCTCTTTTAGTAAACCTAATTCTTCTAAATCTTTAATAACTGCTTTACGTGCTTCAAAACGATCCATTCCAGCATATTTACCAGCTAATTCGTTCATAGTTGCGCTTGCATCCATTACGTTAACACGTGGCAAGTTATGACGGTTACCTACCTCAAAGTCGTTAGGATCATGGGCAGGTGTTATTTTAACCACACCAGTTCCAAAGTCCATCTCAACGTACTCATCAGCAATAATTGGAATTTCCTTATTAACTAAAGGTAAAATAACTTTTTTACCAATTAAATCTTTATATCTTTCGTCTTCTGGGTGAACAGCAACTGCTGTATCTCCAAGCATCGTTTCAGGACGAGTTGTCGCAATTTCTAATTTGCCACTACCATCTGCTAATGGATAGTACATGTGGTAGAATGCGCCCTCGATATCTTTATGAATTACTTCAATATCAGATAAAGCTGTTTTTGCTTGAGGGTCCCAGTTAATAATATATTCTCCACGGTAAATTAAATCTTTTTCATATAATTTAACAAATACTTTTTTAACTGCATCTGAAAGACCTTGATCTAATGTGAATCTTTCACGAGAGTAATCAACAGAAAGACCAATTTTTCCCCATTGTTCACGAATATGTCCTGCATATTCTTCTTTCCATTCGATGGTTGTTTCTAAGAATTTTTCACGACCTAAGTCATAACGAGTAATTCCTTCACTACGTAATTTTTCTTCCACTTTTGCTTGCGTGGCAATACCGGCATGGTCCATTCCTGGTACCCATAACGTATCAAAACCTTGCATTCTCTTTTGACGAATAATCATGTCCTGTAAAGTTGTATCCCAAGCATGACCTAAGTGAAGTTTTCCTGTTACGTTTGGTGGTGGAATAACGATTGAATAAGGTTTTGCCTCTTTGTTTCCATTTGGTTTAAATACATCTGTATCTAACCATTTCTGATAACGCCCTTCCTCAACTTGCTTCGGATCAAATTTGGGTGCTAAATTTTTTTCTTCTGTCATAGTATCTTTCCTTCCTACTTGTTGTTTTCGCAATAAAAAAAGTCCTAAAGTATTTCTACTTTAGGACGAATATCTCGCGGTACCACCTAGATTACAGCACAATAGTACTGTCACTTAAAAGCACTTTAACGAGTGCAACTCGGAAAAAACTTTTCTGCTCCTAAGCTACCTTCATACTGTTTTAAGGAAAATCTTTCAGCCAATGGATTTTCTCTCTTTTTGCTTCTTACCAGTATTACTCCTCTTAATCTAAGCATCATTTATTGCTTTCATTCTACAATGAAAGAGTCAACGAGTCAAACTTAAATCAAAGCTTTTGCAGCTTCTAAGGCTTTAGCGTAGTCTGGTTCTTGAGAAACTTCTGGTACGATTTCTTCATAAACAATCGTGCCTTTGCTATCCACAACAAAGATAGCTCTTGCTAAACGGTCAATAGCTGGAATTAATAAACCATAATTTTTAGCAAATTCTAAATCAGCATCACGTAGCATAGTCATCTCTACACCTTCAGCTGCACACCAGTTACTTTGCTCTTCTTTTGTATTGTTAGAAATCGTTACAAAATTAATACCTGTTTCTGTAGCAGCTTCTTGATTAAAACGTTTCGTTTGTAAAGCACAAACACTTGTATCAATATCTGGAACCACACTAATAATTAATGGGTTGTTAATACTAGCTGATAACTCAACTAATGTGTCATTCAAATCTAATAAAGAAAAGTTTGGTGCTTTGTCACCTTTAATTGGCTGAACCCCTTCTAATTCTACTGGATTACCTTTTAACGTTACTTGCATAAAAAAACACTCCTTTATCTTTTTTCTTTCTTTAGTATAGATAAAGAAAGCTTAAAAGACAAAGGAGTTGCTTGAGATTACAAAGTTTTTAAATCCGGGTTGTTATAATTTTCATCATAATAGATTAAAGTTTGTAATTCTGTTGTTAAATCGATGTACTGAACTTGAACGTTGTGGGGAACTTTCAGGCGTTTTGGGGCAAAGTTTAGAATCGCAGTTACTCCTGCTTCTACAGCCTCATCGATTACTTGTTGAACTTTGTTACTTGGTACCGTCGTAATAACTGTTGTAATACCTTCTTTTTTTATTACTTCTTTAATCTCAGAGATATCGTTAACTTTGATATCATTAACTTTAGTGCCAATAACTTCGGGATTAGAATCAAATGCCGCAACAATATTTAGATTTGCATTTCTTCTAAAGTTATTATTCACTAAGGCTTTTCCTAGATTTCCGACACCGATTAATGCAATTCGCTTTTCAATTTCAGTATTTAAAATATTACTGAATACTTCGATTAAATAGGGAACATCGTATCCGTATCCACTACGGCCTAACTCACCAAAATGTGAAAAATCACGACGGATTGTCGCAGAAGGAATTTGAATCATTTGACTAAATTCATTAGATTTAATTCGTTTTACTCCACTTTGGTCAAGAGTTTTTAGGTAGCGAAAATACAATGGAATACGTTTAGCTGTTGCTTTAGGGATTTCTTGATTTTTTTTTAGATTTTCCATGTAAACACCTCTTCAAAATTGTGACAACTTTCACATTCAGTGTATCACGTAAAAAAAATCTTTTCAATGAATTTGTGAAAATATTATAAAAAAGAATTGTGTTCTTTGTTAATTCTCATAAAACTAAGCCTAATAAAAGTGTATTTCCTCTCAAGGTTACTAAAATTTAAAAACAATCTCGTGTTTTTTTCAAAAAATAAAAAAGCTGTGACAGAAGTTAATACTCCTGGCACAACCTTTTTTATAGACGGTATCTTAAAAGCAGCTTCTTCGGATATAAGCTATAATTCATAAAAAATGACAAATCATTTTTTATGCTTCCATTCTTATTTATTGAAGCTGAGCGCTTTTGGTACAACCTTTTTCTAAAATAAATCGTCCATTTCTTTTGTTGATGCATTTAAAAAGTCATCGCTTGATTTAATTTCTTCAACAACTAAACCAGCCATTGCTCTTTCAATCATTCCCTCAACATCTAATCTAGATTCATATTGCAGTACTTTTTCTAATTTTGGACGTGTTTTTGGCTCTGGTGGCGCAAAAATTGTACAACAGTCTTCAAAAGGTTGGATAGCTAACTCAAATGTATCAATGGTTTCAGCAATTTCAATAATTTCATTTTTATCCATTGTTACAACTGGTCTAATAATTGGTGTTGTTGTTACTTCATTGATCGCAACCATACTATGCATGGTTTGAGAAGCTACTTGTCCTAAAGATTCTCCGTTAATAATTGCTAAAGCATAACGTTTTTCTCTAATTAAATCTGTTAATCTAAGCATAAAACGTCTTGTAATAGTCATCCAGTAACCTGAAGGAACTGATGCTTTAATTTCTTCTTGAATCTCAGTAAACGGTACTGTGATAAATTTAATACTACCTACATAAGGTGTTAATTTAACTGTTAAGTCTTTTGCTTTGTGTAACGCTTTTTCACTTGTATAAGGTGGGCTAAAGAAATGAACAGCCTCAATTTCAAGTCCACGTTTCATCGCTAGATAGCCTGCTACTGGTGAATCAATACCACCTGATAACATTAACATTCCCTTACCACTTGAACCAACAGGAAGCCCTCCTGGTCCTTGTAATGTAAGACAAGAAAGATATGCTGCTTCACGTCTCACTTCTACGTCTACACGAATATCAGGTTTAATCATTTTAACTTCAATTCCTGGAATGCCGTGATAAATGGCAGCTCCGACTTCTCTGTTCATGTCATTACTGTCCCAAACAAATTGTTTATCTGAACGACGACTTTGAACTTTAAAGGTTTGCCCCTTTTCCCAAATCTCTTTAACCATCTCTACAGCTGTTTCGCAGATAACATCTGTATCTTTTTCAATTTTAATAACTGGTGAAAAACTTTGAATACCAAAAATAGATGATAAATGAGACATCACTTTCTCACTATCTGCTCCATTCAATTCTAAGTGCATTCTATCACGGTCTGAATGAATTTTTACTTCTTCAAACTCATGTAAACTTTTTTTAACGTTATGAGCCAATTGACTAATAAAAATTCGTCTGTTTCTTCCTTTTGTTGATAATTCACCGTAGCGAACCATTATTTCTGTATAATTCATGGTTTCTCCTTCTTATCCGTTGATTTTCTCGAATTTATCATAAAGTTGTTTAAAGATAATCAAAAATTGCTCAGCTTCAGCTAAGGTATTTTTTTCATCTAAACTCACTCTAATAGCTGTTTCAGCTAATTTACTTGAAACACCCATTGAATGAAGAGTACTACTTGTCATTTTTTTCTTACTTGAGCAGGCACTTGTTGTTGAAACAAAGATTTCCTTATCCTCTAAAGCATGAACTAAAACTTCTCCTCTGATGTCTTTAATACCAAAACATAAAATGTGAGGCGCTTTAATCTCTTCATCTGTTGGAGAGAAAATGGTTACTTTTTCAAATTTGCTTAAGTTTTCCTCTAAGTAATTTCTGACTCTTCTAATGTAGTTTTCTTTTAACTCACGGTCTTCAAATAATAATCTAGTCGCACGAGCCATACTCACAATTCCTGGTGTATTTTCAGTTGTGCTACGCTTATTATTTTCTTGTCCACCACCTGTTAAAAGAGGCGCTAATTTATTGCCTTTTTTCCAGTAAAGCATCCCAACACCCCGCGGCCCGTGAAACTTGTGAGCTGAAAAACTAGCAAAATCCACACGATCTGTTAACCAATCTTCAGTTGGTATTTTCCCAACTGCTTGAACAGCATCTACATGATAATGAATAGATGGGTACTTTTCTAAAATAGAACTGATTGCTTTAATTGGCTCTACTACTCCAACTTCACTATTAATTACGACAGTTGAAACTAAAATGGTTTGATCTGTAATTAATTTTTCTAAAGCATCTACATCTATCACACCATTTTTTAAAACAGGTGCAAATGAGACATCAAAACCTAATTGTTCTAATTGTTTAGCAGATTCACTAATAGAAGGGTGTTCTACTGACGAGACAATAATATGATTACCAAAGGCTCTTTTTTCAATAGCTGTTCCCTTTAAAACCCAGTTATTACTTTCTGTTCCACCACTTGTAAAATAAAGCTCATCTTTTGAAACACCTAGCACATCACTAATTTGTCCACGTGCTTTATCAAGTAAAGTAGCCCCCTGTTCACCTAGTCGATGTAAACTTGAAGGGTTACCAATAAATCTTTCACTAGTACGTTTGTATGTTTCTAAGACGCTTTTATCCATTGCCGTTGTTGCACTGTTATCAAAATATATCATTACACGTCACTCTTTTCTAAAAATTCATGTTAATTATAACGTCAAAGGGCGCAACCTTCAACTTAAGAGTTTAACAAATAAAAAAGAGTGACACACGAATGGGGTCACTCTCTTTTAAGATTTAGATAAATCTAAATCATATTATCTTTATTAGCAAAATAATAGTTTCTAATGCGCTCAGTTACTCCCGGTTCAATGCGTTCAATACCAGCGCTGATGGTATCTAGTGCATCTTCGTATAAATACTCTCTTGAGAATAAGCTTAAGCTTCGATCAATCGCGTTTTTAATTTCTGGATGAGAGAAGCGATAACGGTTAGCATGTTGAATCATTTGCTCTGTAAGAGCTGCACTATCAATCAAGTTGTTAGTTTTCTCTTTAAGTGTTGAGATATCCTCTTCACATAGACTAACTAAACGATCGATATGATTCATATCTATTCTAATCTTATTAAGCTCACGGCTTAATTCTTCAACTCTTTCACCAGCTACATAGAAGAACTCTAAGTAACTGCTTGGGATTCCAGGTAAACGTTGCTTCTCTACATGACGTTTCAATGTACGCAACTCTAATTCATAATCATCGATCTTCTTAATAGCATCTCGCTCTCTAGGCGCGAAGTCCTTGATAGCTTGACCTGTTTCAATTTGGTCTTCTTCGATATCTTTTAATTGATCTAGACTCTCGCGATAAAAGGCAGCAACTTGTGAAAAGATTGCGTCTTTGTTTTTAAGTTTTTCTTCAATGGCATCAAACTCTTTACGCATCTCTTGCATTTGTGCTTGGAAGCCTCGAACTTTACCTAATTCATTGTTATTTAAAACATAACTTTGAGAAACATGATCTAATTCAATCAGTAGTAAGTGATTGTTTTTGTCAGCATGTTCTAAGAAATTAACAACAGTTGTTTTGTTGTCATTTACATAATGGCGAGCATTAATTTCTTTTTCCATGATATCGTAAAGTTGATCGATTTCTTTTGCGATTTCACCATTTAGCTTGTCCACATTTTCAACTTCTAATTTTTCTAAGTTCATTAGAGTTGAGCGAACTTTACCTTCAAGTTTTTCAACATTAGTTTGTACCACATCATTTTCAAAGACATAATGATCTTTGATTAATGAGGCATAACCTTCTTTGATTTCCTTAAGCTGTTTCGGAAATACTTTGTCTAAAACTTCAAACAATGGTGGTATTTGATCAATAACTTTTTGAATCTCGTATGTTCTTTTTTCTGCTTTTTCTAATACTGAGCGAGCTTCCATTGGGTCACCTGCTGTATTAAGCGCAACAAATTGTGTAAAATCACGTTCAACATTTTGAATTTGTTTTTCTAATTCTTTATAAGAAACGCCATACTTATCTGGATCAGAAGTAACAGACTCGCTAATTGCTTCGTAAGCATCTAAAGCTTGTTGTACAGCTTCAGAGTTTCTTACTTCGCTTTCTTTTAAATCATTTAAACCTTGGCGAATTTCTTCAACCTCAGCTTCCATGTTTTTAAGCGTGCCTTCTGCTTCTTCAATCGCTTCTTTAACTTTGATAAAACGGAATGTTTCATTTAAATTTTCAATTTCAAAAATGAGGCTTTCTAATTCTGCAAAAGATATGGTAGAAATGTCGATCCATTTTTGGTTCCATTCTCTAAAGGTGTTCTGACTTTGACCTACTAAATGCATTTTTTTGACGTCATCAACTTCTTCTAAAACTGGTAAATCGAACAATGCGATTTTGCTCTTTTCAAGCTCCTCCAGTCGGTCTTGATTTTTTCGTCTCATAAAAAAGGCTACTAAATATAAAGCAGCAGCTAAGATTATTACAAACAGTAATAGCCATAACCAAATTTTAGTATTCATGAAATTTCCTCCATATTAAGTGTTAGTCACCACTACCCCTTCAAATCACCAGAAAAAAACAGCTTTCAGATCTTTCCTTATGTGGACGTCTTAGAGCCTGTCTTACTTTGCAATCAATCGTATATTAGAAAATTTACATCTAAGAAAGATTATAACACATTCACTTACTTGTATCACTAATAAAATTTTAAAATACTTCATTTTTTACACTAAAAGAGAAATTTAAGAAAATTTCCAAAAAATATTTTTATTAATCAATTTTTAATATTGCATTTTTTTTATGACTTATGTAATGTATAACTTAATATCTTTTATTAGGGGGTTTTTAAATGAAGGTAACAAAATTCGGGGGAAGTTCTTTGGCAGATGCTAAACAACTAAAAAAGGTACTTTCTATTATTCAAGCTGATCCAGAACGACGGTTCATTATCGTGTCAGCACCAGGGAAAAGAAATAAAGAGGACATTAAAGTTACAGATCTTTTAATTGAATATGCAGAAAAATTTTTAGCTAGTCAGGATACATCAATGATTGAGGCAACTATTATTGAAAGATATACAGAAATTAGTGAGGCATTAAATCTTTCAACTGCCTTACCAGAAATAAGAGCTTATATCTCTAACTTAAAACACACGAAACACACAACTAAGCCACGGGTTATGGATTTATTTAAATCCAGTGGTGAAAATTGTCATGCCATGCTGATTGCAGAATTTTTATCTAGTCAAGGCTCACCTGCTGTTTACATCCATCCAAAAGAAGCAGGGATTTTAGTCGAAGATATGCCAGGAGATGCTTTAATTAAAAAGGAAGCTTATGATACAATTAGACAATTAAGACATTTAGATAAAATTGCTGTTATTCCAGGATTTTTCGGTATCACAGATGAAGGTGAAATTTGTACCTTTTCTCGCGGTGGCTCAGATGTAACAGGTTCTATTATTGCTGCAGGTGTAAAGGCGAGTCTCTACGAAAACTTTACTGACGTTGATGCTATCTATGCTGCCAATCCAAATCTAATTCCTAATTGTCAGGCAATTACAGAACTCACTTTTAGAGAAATGCGTGAATTAAGTTATTCTGGCTTTAGTGTGTTACACGATGAAGCTTTAATTCCAGCTTTTCATGCAAATATTCCTGTAGTGATTAAAAATACGAATAATCCAGAAGCACCAGGAACTAAAATTTCATCTACTCGTTCTCATAGTAATCAAACAGTTATTGGTATTGCCGGTGACTCAGGCTTTACAAGTATTTATTTAAGTAAATATTTAATGAATAGAGAGCTTGGTTTTGGTTTTAAAATTTTGAAAGTCTTAAAACAATTTAACTTACAATATGATCATATGCCCTCTGGGATTGATGATATTACTATTATTTTACGTAAGGAGCAGTTGACAGAAGAGCTTGAAGCTGAGCTAATCGTCAAACTTCAAGAAGAACTAGCACTTGATGAAATAAAAGTGAAACACGATATTTCCATGATAGCTATTGTTGGCGAGGGTATGAGAAACAGTATCGGGGTTGCCTCAAGAGCAACTGCTGCCCTTGCTACTCATAAGATTAACTTAGAAATGATTAACCAGGGAGCATCTGAGGTAAGTATTTTATTTGCCATTGACGAAAATCAAGAAGATGAGGCTGTAAAAGCACTCTACCAAGCCTTTTTTAACTAAATGGTAAAAGATGAAGGAGAGGTTTACTTTTGGAAAAATTATTTATGACCTTTATTAGCTATAGTCTGATTGGTTGGTTGTGGGAATCTTTTTATTGCTCCTTTAAAGCTAAACATTTTGTTTATCGAGGCTTCTTATTAGGTCCCTATTGTCCAGTTTATGGTTTTGGAGTTGCTGCAGTTCTATTCTTACTGCCTCAACAAATCAACTCTCTACTCCCACTTTATCTGTATTGTATTGTTATTGTGACTTTAATTGAGTACATAACTAGCTGGCTATTAGAGAAACTATTTAATATGACACTTTGGAATTACAAGGATATTCCTTTAAATATTCATGGCCGAGTAGCACTGCCAGTTTCTATTTTTTGGGGCGTTGGATGTCTAGTTCTAATTAAATTTATTAACCCAATTATTCAAGATGGGATTATAAATTTTTCTGATGCAACCAAACAGATTGGCCCGTTAATTTTGTTTATCATTTTTATGCTCGACTGTATCTCTACTTTATACTTTACTTTAACAACTAAAAAAGATGTGGAGAAACTAATTGACCAAAGTGATACTGAAAATGCTGCTATTAAAGAATTTAGATTAAAACATTTATTTGCCAATCAAACCTCATCGAAAAGTAGAAATAAGGTTTTGGCTTTCATCAAAAATAAACCATATAAATTAAAACATCGAAACTTAAATCGAATCGTTAAAAACTATCCAAATATTCATTTTAAAAAATAAGAAAAAACCACAAAAATTGCTTAAAATTTTTGTGGTCTTTGTTTTTTCTGCGAAAGCTATCTCTTATTAATAAAAAAAGAGTATGACAAAAATATATCACACTCTTAGTTGTTGCTAATTATTCTGCTGTTGTTTTTCTATTTCTTTTTTTATTTTTCTCTCTGGTGCAAAGTCTTCTTCCCAATTTTCTGGTTTTAAGACTTTTCCTGTTACGTCATGATATCTTGGTTTACCATCTGGGAATAATTTCCCCATATTAGCTTGATGAACTAAATTAAAGACTTCAGTTGGATCAACATTCATCATTACAAATGAACCATAAGTAAAATAGAGTAAATCAATCAAAGCATCTACTTCATCTACCAATGGCTCAACTTCTTTTTTCTTCTCAATTATTTTTTCAGCTTCAACATCTAATGACTCTTTTAAATAAGAGACACTTTCTCTAAAGTTTTTTTCATCGCCATTATTAGCAGCATATAAAAATTCAATAATTTCTTCTAACTTAAAACCACTTCGATACTCAGCAATTTTTTTATCTAAAGCCTTTACCTCACTATGAGTATTGGGGTCAAAATGCTCATGAAACTCTCTTACTTGTTCAAATGGATTTTTACTCATCTGTTCTATGTACCTCACTTTTTATCTAATAATTTTATGATGAACTAAAGCATGATAAATACCATCATCATCATTTGATTTTGTTACAAAATCAGCTAACTCTTTAATATCATCATTACCATTGCCCATAGCAACACCAAGTCCAATTTCACTTAGCATCTCTGTATCATTCCAACTATCTCCAAAAGCAATAGCCTCATGAGAATCAATTCCATAGTGTTCCAACACTTTTTCAATACCGACCATTTTAGAGCCACCTTTTGGAATAATATCCACTGAATAAGGATTAGATCTAGTAAACTGGCATTCAGGGAATAATTCTTCTAAACGATTTTGCTCACTTTCAGGGCTTAATAGCACACACTGATAAATTGGTTCATCAAATATTGGGAGTGAGATAAATTTATTTTCTTTTTTAGGTAAAATTTGCCATTTTTTTAATAATTTTTCCAAGTCTCTAGCTGAGAACTTCGATGGTAATAAATGATAAATTTGTTTAATTAATTTGCGTTGACCAAATTGCATAGACTGGCTACCGAAAAATTCTTTACGGCCACCAAAAATCATTTGTTTATTTTCTTCATCACCAAACTTAGCTAATCTTTCTAAAGTTTCTTTTTCAAAATAATGCTCGTAAATTCCCGCATCATGAGAAAAGACAATTTGTCCATTGTATAAAACATAAGCATCCATTGGTAGTTTACCAATTAAACTATTAATACTTTTAGGACCTCTTCCTGAAGCAATACAACAAATCACATCTTGTTGGTGTAATTTTTCAATTCCTCGTTTTGTTGACTCTAATATTTCTCCGTTACTGTTTAATAATGTTCCATCAATGTCAAAAAAGGCTGCTTTTATCATACTTTTTCTCCTCTAAAATAACGAGGTCTGCTCTGGATTTAATCCGTCAAACTCTACGTCGAGTATTTTTTTTAGTAACATACCATTAGGTGCTGCATCATCATCTGAGTTGTTGTTAAAAATAACCACTATCTCTTTTGCTTTTATTTTACGTAATTCATTAGCAAGTTCTTCAAGTTCTGCTTGAGAATAACAGTATAAATTTCTTTTTTTACGCCAATCACCACTGTCATCTAGCCAATTCCCTTTATTTCTACCATGAAGTCTGACATAAACAAAGTCATCATTTGTCACAGTTGTACAAAATGGTACTGAGTGGCGAGGGACTTGTGGTTCATCTACCATAACTAAAGAAAAGTTGTGGTTTTTCATAAATTGAATCATAGAGTTTTTCATCTTATCTTCATACCAAGTCGAATTTCTAAACTCAATACTAATAGGCTCAGTTTTGTAGTACTCTCTAATTGTTCTCAAGTAATCCACATTCTCTTTTGTGCATTTAAATGATGAAGGAAATTGGAAAAGGATACTTCCTAATTTACCACTTGTTTTAATTGGCTCCAAAAATTCCTGATAGGCATCAAACATCTCTTTTTCACTTTGATAATACTGGTCAAAAGAGCTGTGTTTGGTCATTCCTTTATAAGCTTTTAAAATAAATTTAAAGGTCTTAGGCGTTTTATCTACCCAACTTTGACTTGTTTCTTTTGTTCTAATCCCGTAAAAAGAAGTCGCTAATTCTACAACGGGAAAATAAGAAGCATATTCCTCAAATATTAATTTTTCTTTATTTAACAGACTACCATGCTCTGAAAAAGTGGTCATTCCTATTTTTATCATATTCATCTCTCGCTTACTGGTCTTTTATGTCACTTTACATAAATTTTAATGTGATTTCAAACCATGTGCTTTTGTATAAATTCTATTGTATCATTTTAACTAAAAAAAAGAGAAGAGACTATGATATAAGTAAAAACTTATACCACAGCCTCCTATTTTTTATTATTTATTTCTTGCCATTGAGCTTTTGTTAACTTATAAGACTTCTCAATTTCCTTTTGATAGGTTGACACTAGTTTTTTGGATTCTTCTCTAACTAGTTCTAGTCTTTCTGGTTCATTATTTTCCAGGTACTCAAGCCCAACTACTTCTTTAAAAGCTAAGTCCTCCGTTAATGCTATTTCATAAAAAAGGTCAGGTTCTGTTACCTTTTCTTTCTTTAAGACATCATCGCTAAATGAAACCGTAATGTATTCTCCATTTCTACCATTTATCATAGTTGTAACACCATTTTTAAGATAACCACCTTGAACCCAAGTCATCTCTCCTAATAACGGTATTGGAATTTTTACTTTTCTTGCATTAAACATGGTATCTTCTGTTTTTAAGACATAAGCAGTGCTATCTCCTATTTGGTCCCACTTATCTATCCGTTTGTTTCTACCCTCTACAATGACAATCCAATAGACTGAATATAATAAAACTAGAATACTAAGAAATAGCATAATGTTTTTAGTGATTTTCCAATAGCTTAGACTCTTCTTATCCTTCTTTATATTTTCCATAATAACAGGATCTCCTTTAACAAGCTCATCTAGAGAAACCTCATAAAGTTCACTCAAATAAATTAATTTTTCAATGTCAGGAAACGTCCTCCCTGTCTCCCAGCTTGAAATAGTTGCTCTTGAAACATGTAATTTATTAGCTACATCTTCTTGAGTTAACTCATTTTGAGCTCTGAATTTTTTTAACTGTTCTCCAATTTTCATTTTGTCCTCCTACTATTACTTTAAGTATTTATAGCTCTACAATAAAGCAACAAAACGTTGATATCATAGGATGTTACATTTTGTTGCACTCTTTTTACCACTCATATTTAAAGTATAACTTAGTTACCTAGTAAGAAGTGAGTTAAAATATACTAGGATAAAAAATTCAGTTATTATAGTTAGTAATGGCTAATCAAACAAAAAAATACATCCTAGTTAAATATAACTAAAGATGTATTTTTGTAAGTTAAGAAAATATTTTCAATACCAACATTCCTATCAAAATATAGGATAAATTCTTTTCAAAACGACTATAGATACTTCTGATTTTTTTACTTGATAAAAAAATTGTTAGTATGACACTAAAGATAATCAAAGTAATAAAACCGAGTAATGATAAATTCAAATCTACAATATTAAGTGTCCTAATGCCTTTAATAAATATCCCTTGTAAAAGATAGACAAGTAATGTGTTTTTCCCCCATTTAGTAAAAAACAATGCTTCTTGAGGTACTAGACGCAGAAATCCAATAATTCCAATTAAGCCAATGACAAAAAACAGTGCTCGTAAAGGACCACCAAATAATGGATAACTCAGATAATCCTCATATGGTTTGGAGCCAAAAACCATGTATTTATTCATTCCATGAAATAAAGAAATAAATAGATAAATTATTGGTAAAAATAAAAAACTAATATGACGAATTTTAGAATTTAAGAACAAGGGAATACTGTCCTTTGGAAAATAAAAACCAATAATAAAAAATGGTAAAAAAACAAATGTCCGTTGTAACGTTAAAATCTGATTTAAAAATGGAATGTAACCTACAAAAATACTTAACACTACACTAACGAAAATAGCTTGGCTTTTAGAAATTTTTTCAAATAAAAATAAAGATAGTTGCCAAAAAAACATACTTAATAAAAACCATAATGCCCACTGTGGGTTTAATAATTGAATACTTGGTGTTTCCCTCAATCCTATCATCCAGTAATAAACAATATAGAAAACTTGAAAGAATACATATGGTAACAGAAATTTTTTAACTAAGACAGTAATTTTCTGACCCTGATTGGGAGATTTGGCAAAGTAACCAGATAAAAAGACAAATGCTGGCATGTGGAAAGTGAAGATGAAGTAATATAAATCATGATAAAATTTATGATCACCAATAAATGGTTGTAACAAATGACTAAAAACAACCAATATCATTAATAAAAATTTTGCATTATCAAAGTAAGGGTTTCTTTGTGATTGACTCATAAAAGTTCCTCCTCTAGTAATTACTTACTATGTTATATGGATTTACCGCTCTATTCAATAACAGAGGTATTTTATTTAGACAACACAAATTACAAAGTTTTTACAGAATAAATAACCACTTGTATCAGCTGTCATATAAGATTACATAACAACAGTCTAACAAGCTAATTTTTTCTTGATTTTAAAATAAAAAAATAATACTAGGAAAAATTTTCTGAATGAAATCTTTCCTAGTATCGTTATTATAACTTGTTACTTTTAGATTTAAATAATTTTTGCAACCAAGATTTATGAGCCATTTTTTCTAACTCTAGTTTCTCTTCTTGTAACAACTGATTTTCTTTTTCTTTTTGGTCCAATTGTTTTTTTATCTCTTCAAAAGCTTTATGCTGCTCTTCAAGAGAATCACGTAGTCTCGACACATCAATTACTGGGAAATCTTTTTCAAAAGATTCTGTTAGCTGTAATTGTAATTTTTCTACTTGACGATTACTTTGTAAGGTTAATTGTTGCTGCTGATCTAATAATCGGTAAAGTTGCGTAATTTGGCTATCCTTAACTTCTAATTGGTCTTTGAGTTGTTTGAGTTGGTCATGAGTTAGGTTAGGTGTTTCTTTCTTTTTGGCTACTTGATTTTGATGTAAAGCATTTTTTATAATCTCTTGAGCTTCCTCTTTCAAGTAATTAACACCTTTAATTTTGACAATTAACTGACTATCTAGCTTTGAACATTGATAGTTAATTTGATTTTTCGAGACATTTAATCCCTCAGCCAGTTCTCTAACTGTCAGCAAATTTTCTGATGTTTCCATAACCATTCCTCCAACTTTCAACTCACACTCTAAATTAGTTTAACACAAAGTTATTTATTCAACCATTTAGGAAATCAAAAAGTTATTCTAGTCTGATTACTTTACATCTAATAAATTTAAAACTGTCTGTTTCATATCATCTACTTCTACAATAATCTCTTCACGAGAAACTGCGTGTTCTAAGTCTTTAATTGGTTTAGGTATCTCTAAACCTGTTTTTTCATGTAACTGATTTATCGCGTCTTCTGAAGTTTCTTTACCTAATAAGCAGTCTGGAAATTTAAAAGAACTAGCTGTTGAGACAATCACAGCTTTAGTATTATCTCTAACATCATCTAACACTTTTTTAGCTACCGCCGTATGAGGATCAATGACATACTTATCATTTTCAAAAACTGACTGAACTGTCTGTTCAACTTCCTCTTCAGTAGCAAATCCTGAAATAAAATCTGAAAGTTTTCGATATTCGTCTTCTGATAAATGATAATTTCCTTCTGAACTAAGGGATGTAATTAACTCTTTAAGTCTTGTCGTATCTTTTTCAACAATGTAATAAAGTAGGCGCTCTAAGTTACTTGAAATAAGGATATCCATTGAAGGTGAGTTCGTCACATAAAAATCACGGTTTTTATTATAAGTTCCTGATTTGAAAAATTCTGTTAGGACATTATTTTTATTGGAAGCACAAATCAACTTGTTAATTGGTAAGCCCATTTGTTTAGCGTAAAAGCCAGCTAAAATATTACCAAAATTTCCTGTTGGTACAACAAAATTAATTTCTTCGCCTAAAGTAATTTCCTTTTTATTAACTAGTTGTTGATACGCATAAAAGTAATAAACTATTTGTGGAACTAGACGACCTATATTAATTGAATTGGCAGATGAAAATTGATAGTTTTCTTTAGCTAAGTCTTTAGCTAAATCTAAATCACCAAATAACTCTTTTACCTTACTTTGAGCATCATCAAAGTTACCATTAATTCCAACAACGAAAGTGTTGTCTCCTTTTTGTGTTAGCATTTGTTTTTCTTGAATTTGACTGACACCATTTTTAGGATAAAAAACAATAATTTTTGTTCCAGAAACATCAGCAAAACCTTCCATAGCAGCTTTTCCTGTATCGCCTGATGTAGCTGTTAAAATAACTACCTCATTCTTTATTCCTTGTTTTTTCAAAGATGTTGTCATTAAATAAGGCAAGATGGAAAGTGCCATATCTTTAAAAGCCAACGTTGGTCCATGGAACAGCTCCAAATAATAATCTGCCCCTACCTTTTTTAATGGAGCGATTAAATCAGTTGAAAATTTATCATCATAAGCTTTTTCAATACACTCTTTTAATTCTTTTTCGGTAAAGTCGTCTAGCCATAACCCCATAATGTCATAGGCTAATTCTTGATAACTTTGAGTTAAAAAATTCTCTTGATTTATATTGTACTGAGGAATGGTCGTTGGAACAAACAATCCTCCATCAGATGTAAGCCCCATTAAAATGGCTTTTGAAGCTGTGACTTTTTCTTCTTGTCCTCTTGTGCTTTGATACTTCATAAGCTACCTCCTTGTTAATATACTTGTGATAGATTATAGCATACTCTCATTATTTTTTAATGTATTTCTGAATAAAAAAAGAGATTGTACCATAAGTGTTTTAACTTATAGTGCAATCTTTTTTACATAACTTTCGTAGTCAGGGAATAAAAAGTCTGCTTCCACGGCAACTTCACCAAAAGAAAGCAATCAAAAAAACTGATTGTTTTCTTTTGCTTCCAGTTGCTCGAAGCAAAACGACTTTTAATCCACCCTATTTTTCATGCATCGAAAGGGATTCGAACCCTCACGCCCGTAATTGGGCACAAGATCCTTAGTCTTGCATGTCTGCCAGTTCCATCATCGATGCTTAAGCTTTTTCAAGCTGTAACAAATATAAATATAACGATTTCATACTAGTTTGTCAAATGCTTTAATTTCCCTCCACACTGGCAAACATAACGGGTTGTGTTAATTTTTCTTTGTCTAAATATATCAGCCTGACACTTAGTACATCGATAATGCTCTAATCGTTTTTTTGCTTTTAGTGGTTTTACAAATCGGCTACCACCTGTTTCTTTTAATAACAATTTGAAATCAGTATCTTTATGTTGATAGCCTTTATTTTCAAGATGTAAATGATAATGACAGAGTTCATGTTTGATAACACCTAGTAACTCATCTAGCCCATAAATTTCAACTACTAAAGGATTGAAATCTAGGTTGCCAGAATTCAAATGATACCTACCACCTGTTGTTTGCAAGCGACTATTAAAGATTGCTTGATGTAAAAAAGGCTTCTTGAAATATTCAAGAGACACCTTTTCTACTAAAGCTTGTAATTCTTTATTAGTCATTTTTGGCTACTGGAATCATTGTTAAGGCAATTCGTTTTTTCTTCAAATCAACTGAGTCAATCCAGACAGTTACCACATCTCCAACAGCAACAACATCTGTTGGGTGTTTTACAAATTTAGCACTTAACTTAGAAATATGAACCATACCATCTTGTTTCACACCGATATCAACAAAGGCACCAAAGTCGACTACGTTTCTAACTGTTCCTTGTAATTCCATACCAACTTTTAAATCTTCCATACTTAATACATCTTGTCTAAGTAGTGGAGCTGGCATCTCATCTCGCATATCTCTTCCTGGTTGAAGTAATGCTTTTAGAACATCTTCCAAGGTTTCTTTACCAATATTTAGAGTACTAGCTAGATTGTCCACTGAAACTTTTTCTAATACCTCAATAGCTGACTCAGTTCCTAAATCTTTTTCACTTAAGCCAACCTCTTTAAGTAATTCTTTAACGATAGCATAACTTTCAGGGTGAATTCCTGTGTTGTCTAACACATTTTTCCCATCAGGTACACGTAAAAATCCAATAGCTTGTTCATAAGCTTTCGGTCCTAAACGAGGTACCTTTTTAAGTTGGGTACGACTGTTGAATGTTCCGTTTTCTTCACGATATAAAACCACATTTTTAGCTGTTGTTTTATTTAGTCCAGAAACATGTTGTAATAACTGAGCACTTGCTGTGTTCACGTTAACCCCAACTTGGTTAACCGCTGTTTCCACAACAAAATCTAATTGCTCTGTTAAACGTTTTTGAGAAACATCATGTTGATATTGACCAACACCAACCGCTTTAGGTTCGATTTTCACTAATTCAGCTAAAGGGTCTTGCAGACGTCTTGCAATACTTGCCGCACTTCTTTCTTCAACTTGTAAATCCGGAAATTCTTCACGGGCAATTTTACTTGCTGAATAAACTGAAGCTCCAGCTTCGTTAACAATCACATAAAAAACTTCTCGCTTAATTTTTTTCAAGTTTTCAGAAACAAAAATTTCAGATTCACGACTTGCTGTTCCGTTACCAATCGCAACCATTTCAACTTTGTATTCTTCGACAAAAGTAATAAACTCTTCAACTGCTTCTGTACGTTTTGTTTGTGAAGCTGGTTTATGTGGATAGATTACTTTAACTGCTAATAATTTACCAGTTTCGTCTACAACGGCTAATTTACAACCTGTACGGTAAGCTGGGTCAAAACCTAAAACAACTTTACCTTTTAAAGGAGATTGTAATAATAGGTTGCGTAAGTTCTCACCAAAGATAGCAATTGCTTGTTCATCTGCTTTTTCAGTTAGTTCTCCGCGAATTTCCCTTTCGATTGAAGGACCAATAAAACGTTTGTAACTATCTTCAAATGCTGTTTGAACATACTCACTTGCTGGACTAGCTGGATTTGTAATTAACTGTTTACCTAAGTAATTAAATACTCTTGCTTCATCTACTGCAATCTCTGCCTTAATCACGCCTTCTTTTTCTCCGCGATTAGCAGCTAAAACTCGGTGAGAAGCCATTTTTTTAACTGGTTCATTAAAGTCATAATACATCTCATAAACAGATGTTTCGTCTAATGATTTATCCTTTTCTTTAGTAGAAAAAACACCATTCTGCCAAACAAATTCTCTTAACCACTCACGGTATTTTGGCTCATCACTAATCATCTCAGCCATAATCTCATGAGCACCTGCTAAACAATCCTCAGTAGAATTTAATTCCTCTTCAGGGTTCAAGTACTTACTTGCTTCAGCATTGATATCAGCACCACTTGGTAAACTTAAAAGCCATGTAGCTAATGGCTCCAAACCTTTCTCTTTCGCAATTGTTGCTTTCGTACGTCTTTTTTGTTTGAAAGGTCGATATAAATCTTCTACTTGCTGCATTTTTTCAGCTTTTTTAATTTTCTTAGCTAAATCATCAGTTAGTTTACCTTGTTCTTCGATAATACGTAAAACTTCTTCTTTTCGTTTTACTAATCCTTCTAAATAATTAAAGCGCTCTTCAATTTCACGAATGGCAACTTCATCTAAGCTACCTGTCATTTCTTTACGGTAACGAGCGATAAAAGGTACTGTATTACCTTCTGCTAATAATTCTAATACTTTCTCCATTTGAGAAGGTTTGTATTGGTTTAATTCTTTTTTTAATAACTCAAATGCTTGATTGTTTTGCATTGTTTACCTATTCCCCTCATTTAAAAAATACTTGTCAATGTAGTAGGATACTTTCAAGTAATACGTGTCTAAATACGTCGATAATTTACTGTAGCCTTTTAATATATGATAAGTTGACTCATCCATGGTAACATAATTTTTTGCAAAAAATGATTTTTTCACGTCAAAAGATAGTTCTTCTTCAAAAGATTCAATCTTATCAATATAATCAGAACACCACTCTAAGAAGGCAGCGTTTTTGTCTGCTTCATTAATAATAAAGACTTGGCTCCATCTGAAACTTAAAAATTTAAAGCTTAGTATGTGTTTACGGTACTCATCTTTATCAACTTTAATATCTTTAAAATCTTCTTCATAGTAATATTCTAAAAGTTCTTTGATTTCTTCTTCGTCTTTCATCTGATCTTTTTTACGAATATTCATTAATTCTTCTGTAATAACTTCTTCCACATAAGGATCTTCCTCATATGAAAAATAATCATAGTCATCCTTCTCTACTACAGATAAAGGTGCATTAAGTAAAGAATTGACTTTAGCTGGCTCTTTTACAACTTCTTTTTCTAATGAATAAGAAATCTGATTTTTGGCTTCCTTAGTAACAGGAGCTTCTAACTGCTCTTCAATGCTTGTTAATTGAGAATTTAATAAATGAATTTCTTGTCTATAGCTTAGACTTTCATTTTGAAGCTCATTAAATTTAGTTTCTAAGTCTTCGTATTTAGTTTGCCAAACATCAATTTGTTGCCACTTAGCTTTTTGTTCTTCATAAGCATTTAACTCATCTTTTAAAATATCATTACTTACTTTTGAAAGTTTTAAATCAGCTTTAAGTTGATCCACCAGTTCTTCTAAATCTGACATTTCATTAGTTGCTTTTTCTCTTTGTTTTAATTGGCGGCTTAAGTCTAAATTAAGTTGTTTAATCTTATCCTCACGTTTTTCACTTGAACGGATTTCTTGACCTAGTTTAACTTGCGTATCATTTAACTGGATTTCTAACTTTTGTCTGCCGTTTACTTCAATCAATATTTTTTTCTCAGCTTCTTTTAGCTCAGTTTCAAGTTTAGTCATTTCCGTTTGGGCATTCTTAATAAACTCATCATGAGTTGTCTCTAAACGCTTAAGAGATTCATTTAAATGACCATTTGAGTTTTTATACTGCTCAATCATATGTTGACTTTCATTTAATTGAATACGATACTCACTATTTTCTTGTTTTAACGCTCTTAATTTTTTCTCAATTTCACTAATCTTTTCTAAACGAGTTTCATCAACTTTATTTTGTTGGACAATTTCATTTAATTTAATGTTAGCTTTATCTAACTCTAAATTAATTTTTTGACTTTCTTTAGCTTCTGCTCTTAATCTTTCAATTTCTTTATTCAAAGAAGTGACTTGCATACTTAAAACAGCAATCATCTCTTCTTTCTGGTTGTCAGTTGATTTATCTGTTTTCTCAGGTACAACCTCTGTTGTTACTTTTTCTTCCACAACATCTTCAAAAATAGGTTCTAACAATAGCTCCTGTTGAACAGCTAATTTTTTAAGTAGATTTTCTTGTTCTTCGATTTCTTGATGTAGCTGACTGATTAGTTCGTTATTATCAGATACCATTTTGTTACCTGTAATTTCTTCCGCACTTTTATTACTTACGACATCTGCTTCTTGGATAGGTAATTCTTTATCTGCTTTTATAAGGACTTTTTCTAAACATTCTTCTAAAATTTCAGTCACTAAAGAAATAGTTGATTTGATTTCTCGACTGCTTAAATCATTATCAACCTGAAAGCTAATATAAAATCGAATTTGCCCTTCTTCTCTAATTTGAATAAAACTTCTAGTTACAGGATACTGACTCAACAGTCGCTCCCACTCTTTAACCATTACTCGACCCACAATAAAAAGATGTGAGGGTTCTAAAGAAGGATTTTTAAAACTTAATTCAATTTGATTTTTATTCGCTTCTTCTTTTCTTTTAGAGACAATTACTAGATTATTTCTATTTTCCCGAACACGTTCTCTTTTAAAGATTCGGCTTTTTATTTGAAATTTATTGTCTTCCATAGCTTATTCTAACTCCTTTCACTTTTTAATGTGTTTCAAATTTTGGTTCCCATGCATGTTCATTAAAAACTTCAATGTCTTGAACAATTCCCTGTGGATTAAAGACCACTCCATGAATAGAGCCGCCATAAACGCCGCCACCATCAATCCCGATTTTTCTATCCATTTGCCATAGTTTAGTCGTTGTGGTGTCGTTAAATAAATACATTGCTGGCGTGTGCCCGAAAACAATTGTTTTATTTGTATGATTTTTCCCTTCATGAAACTCTTTTCTAATCCATAAAAAGTCTCTTTCTGACGTATCTTGCCAATTATCTTTTTCAAGATTTATACCAGCGTGAACAAAAAGATAGTCGTACCACTCATAATAAAGAGGTAACTCTCTTAAAAAGCTAATTAATTCTTTATATCGTGATTTAATCAACATACTTATTTCAGTTGGCGAGTACTCTGCTACTGCACCTGTATGAAGTAAACTTTCAATTGTTTCTCCACCACCATTTAAAATATAGTTAGGATACCTCTCTTCTGGATCATCTAAAAATCTTAAAAAGATATCTTCATGGTTACCTTTTAAATAAATCGCTCTTTTCTCTTCAACTAGTTGTTTACCAAGTAATAGGCACTCTTTAGAGCGTGCTCCTCTATCTAGTAAATCCCCGATTAAAACTAGTTGTTGATAAGTTTCGTCATAATCTTTTAGGAGGATCTGAAACATCTCATACTCTCCATGAATATCACCAATAACATATAGTAAATCTGACATTTTCTCCCTCCTAATGAAAAAGGCGGACTACAAAAGTGTCTGCCTTTTTGACTGATACATCTTACTATCTATTCTTGTGAAAAGTTTAATTGTACTCCTGGTGCATCTAGAGCAATCTCAGTCATTTCATAAGTCATTCTTTCAATCAATACAAATAAAGGTCTTACTAACTCATTTACTTCTTCATGAGTTAAGTCTTCAATTTTATCAATCTTACGATTAACGACTTGAACAAACTGAGCTACATCTCCTGATAAGGCTACTTTTTCAAGTACAATTTTAAATTCAATTCTTAAACCTAAAACTGAGTTGTTTTCTGCATCTATGTTCATTTCTTCTTTAATTTCAAAAGGATTAATACTCACGTTAATAGCTGTTTCTTCAGTGTGATCTTGTGGTAATGCATCATAGTGATAGCTTTGTACAAATTCTGCTTGTCTAATTAATTCCATATTATTTATCCTCTTTCATTGTTTAATCTTATTTTTTTCAAAAAAATCATCCCACTTTATTTTACATGATAACTCTTGCAAAAGGAATCTATTCTTATAAGCTTTTATTTTTTCTACCTTGATAAACATTGCCCAAATCTGGTAAAAAGGGAATACCATACTCGATACTTTCAAAAACAAAGACTTTTCCTTTTCTAACAGACTCCTCAACGGTTAATCCTGTTGCAATACCTGAAGCAATAGCTGAGGCGAAAGTACAGCCGGCTCCGTTATTATAACTATTAGCTAGCTTTTTTTCTTCTAAGATAGTTACTGTCGTCCCGTCAAATAAAACATCATAAGCTGTTTCACCTTTTAAGCGTTGACCGCCTTTGACAACAACATTCTTAACCCCTGTTTTATGAATAATTCGAGCTGCTTCTTCCATTTTTTCAATAGAGTCGATACCTACTAAACCAGATAAAAGCTCTGCTTCCCTTAAGTTTGGTGTAGTGATAGTTGCTAGTGGCATTAGTTCTGTATTGAAAAAATCAATAATATCTTGGCTTGAAGTTAAGCCAGATTCTTTTAATGCTAGTACTGGATCTAGAACAATTGGAATATCTTTTACTTTTTTTAGATGATTAGCTACGACTTTTGCAATCTCAATGTCTGCTAACATACCAATTTTAATCACATCAATTTCATTTTCTTTACTTAAACACTCTCTTAGTTGGGCCTTAAGTGTAGGAAGTGAAACACCTAACACAGTTACTTCATCTGTGTTAGGTGCTACTGTTACTATGCACGTTAAAACGTTTGAACCTTCGATTTTATATTCTTTATAGGTTCTTAGGTCTGCTTGTAACCCACCACCGCTAAGAGAGTCTGATCCAGCAATTGTTAATACTTTCGTCACACTCATACTTCCTCTCTCACTTAATCGGTTCTATTTTAAAGAGTGGCCAAATTTTCATTATAGCGACTCCTTGAATATCTTCTTTGTCATAAAAACCGACTGTTCGACTATCTGTTGCTTTTTTTCGATTATCTCCAAGTAAAATATATTTATTTTCTGGCACATGGAGAGTTGATTTATTTACATCTTTTAACTCAGCTACTGAAAAATCTTCTGTATAAAATTTATTTCGATTCTTCTCTTGAAGTTTAAAGTCAACGTAGTTTTCCTTTAAATAATCTTCATCATATATAGCTCCGTTAATTGTTAATACATCATCAGATAAGGAAACTTTATCTCCTGGCATACCAATAACTCTAAGCAGTTCTTTCTTAGTACCATCTCTAAGAACAACTACATTAAAACGATTAATTCCTAAATCTGATTGATATAAAATTTGGTCGCCTGTTGTAACCTGAGTTGCCATTGAATCTGATTGAACCTTAATTCTATCATATTTAAAAGTAATTAGAACAAAGAAACTAATAACAATTATTAAAGCAAGTAACATAATAATAGCAAATAAAGAGAATGGCTTCTTTTTATTGTTAGGTTTATTTTCTTTTTGCTCTTCTTTTTCTAACTCTGAAAAATAAAAATCAATATTTTCATCAATGCCTGGCATACTTTTTTTCTTAAGTTTCTTTTTTTTCTCTTTTTTTCTAGGTTCTATTTTACCATCCAGAACATCCCAAATAGGATTGTTGTTCATGTCCATATTTGGTAATTTAGCTTTCTGGTCGTCGTTTTTCACATTAATTAACTCCTCTTAATTAAGGCTTACTCCTCGTTGTCTTGCTTTTCTTGTTCACGGTAAATATTCATTTTTTTACTGAATAATTGTCCGTTACTAGGTGGCGTATAGGTAATAGCGTTAGCTCCTGCTTCAATGGTTTCTCTAATTGAGTCATCAGTTGGTCCACCTGTTGCGATAATCGGAAAATCAGGATATTCTTTTCTAATTTCTCTCACAATATGGGCTGTATTTTTTCCACCACTAACATTTAAAATTTTAACGCCTGCTTCAATTTTTTCCTTGACATCTGTATATTCAGACGTGATTGTTCCAATTATTGGAATATCAATCATCTGAGAAATGTCATAAATTGTTTCTTTTGAAGTTGGTGCATTTACAACAACGCCTAGTGAGCCATTAGCTTCTGCGAACATGCTCATATTTACTGAACGATTTCCTTGAGTTAAACCTCCACCAACACCTGAAAAAACAGGAATATCGGCTGCTTCAATAATCGCTTTTGTAATTGTTGGATGGGGTGTAAATGGATAAACAGCAATAACTGCATCTGCATCAATATTTCTAATAATTGCAATATCAGTTGAATAACAAATAGATTTAATACGTTTTCCAAATATTTTAATACCAGTACAATCACGAATAACTGTTGGTAAATAAATCGTATCTCTTCTTAAGTTAGTCATTATTTCTGGAACAAGCCCCTTTTCTTTTTTCATTAAAAATCCCCCTTAACATAGATAAAAAGCCAAGTACCTTTTGGTCTGTGGCTTTTACTGGTCATATTGATACAATTGATTGCTTTCTATGACTTCAATAACTTTATTTGCATATCCAGGGTCAGTCGCATAACCTGACGCTTGAAGTGCTTTAGCTGCTGTTTGATAATCAGAAGCTAATAAAACACCTTGATATAAATAAGGGTCCCAATCCACTCCATTTACAAATAACATTGTATGATCCTTCATACAATCTGACCAGCTTGCGTATACTTTAAAGTTTGCTTTTATTTCTATCCATTGACCATCTTTATATTCCTTAGTGGTCAACTTAACTGACTCATCATGTGGATTAAAAGACTTGATACCAAACAAATTATTGTATTTAGTACTTAGCTCACTTTTGCCCCAATCAGACTCCAAAATAGCTTGTCCTAAAATTATACTTGGTAAAATACCATAAGTTTGATGTAACTCTTGAGCTACAGGAACTAGGGTATTAATAAATTCTGTATGAGATAAATCTTCTTCCACATGAACTTCGTGCCTAACTGAGGTCTTACTGAGTCCACTTAAACTAATAAAAAACACAACAGAACCAACTAAGATAATAATGACACTTAGTAAGATAGGTATTTTATTGATTCCAAATGCTTCATATTGTTTTTTCTTTTTACGTTTTGCCATTATTTACCTACTTCTTCAACTGATCAATGTATTCTTCTAAAACTAATTTATTCTGATACATGTACTCAGCATTTTCTTTTCCAACATAACGAATGTGCCACGGCTCATAATTAATTCCTGTTATCTTTTCTTTTCCCTTTTCATAACGAATAACAAAACCATAATGACAAACATTTTCGGCTAGCCATTTACCAGCTTCTGTTTCACCAAAAGCCTCGTCTAACATGTTGCCTTGGTTGTACCATTCTGTATCTAAAACATCTAAAGCAAGACCTGTATGATGCTCACTTAGACCTGGTTTAGTTAAGTACTTCATTGCTAAATCTGTTGCCTCATCTTTTGAATAACCTTGAGCTTCATATTCAGCAATATCTGTTGCTACAACATCTTTTTGCTCATCTACTGAACGATAAGCAGAAATCACCGTCAGCTCAAATCCTGCTTTTAAAGCCGCATCTGTTAAGTTCATATAGTCGGAATAAATTCGCTCGTCTACTCTATAGCCATTAGGCAGTTCTTTTAAATCTTTAGGTTCTTCTTTTATTTCATGGGCCTCATTGACTAAAAGTAAATTCCAGTCATCTATTTTCCCTGGTAATGTTGGTTTTGTTTCTTTTTTTGTAGTTTCTTTTTTGGTCACTTCAGGTGTTGTTCTTTGAGACAATTGCTCTTTAAAAATACCAAACTGATGGCCGTAAAAAACAACAGTTAGCCCGATAAATAATGTGGTAATTAATAAAAATACTTTTTTGGCCATTGGTATTAATCCGTCTCCTTATCCTCTATTCTTCCTCGTGCTCTGTATAAGCTTCGACAAGGTTTTCATCTACCCACTCAAGCAAGTCAACTTTTGAATCACTAATTTGTTGTTGAATCACTGCTGGCATACAAAACTCTAAAATATCATCATAGCCCCACTCACCGTAACTAATAAATATTCTTAGATTTACGACTTGTTTTTTAGGATAGCTATTATCCCCAATATTTGGAATACTTGTTTGCGTTATTAACTCAACCTTGGTCATACCTGTTTTTATCCACTCTTTAGCAATAATGGACTTTAGGCGCTTATATTCTGGCACAACATAGTTTCTTTTTTCTGGAAATAAAGAAGCTTGTCTGGCTATTTTTTGAATTAACATCCACTCATAATCTGAGAAGAGACTTTTCAATTTTTGCATCTTCTCACTTGGTAGTGGACGTAACCCTTTTTTCCAATCTTCCCACTCTTCTTTCGTGACATCTAAAAAGTATGTGACACATACCGTTTCACTAATAAATTGGTCCTTAATCTGATCTAAAATAATATTAACAATTGCTTGATGCATATTCTTTGCACATCCTAACATTTGAATTTTATTACAGTTATGGTTATTTTACCCTTTTATTCAAAAAAAAGCACCTTTTTACCTACGGAACGACTTATTTCTTAACATAATCCTAATCAACTAAATTAAAGTTTACTTTAATGTGGATAAAGGTTTGAATTTCTGTTAAAAACTGAAACAGACGAGCTCGATTTTCAAACTCAATTCGTGTTTTCGGGAGTTCTTTTGTTTCATAATACTTAATCACTTTACTAACTTTATCATTTAATTCTTTACCGTCATTTTTTTCTCCGTAAGTATCATAGATTTCTTTAATCAACACATTAATGGCTTCAACTATTTCATGTTCTATTTCAATCTTTCCAACTAACTCAACCATATCTTGTAGAACATTTAACTGCATTCGTCTCATTTGAAAATAACTAACTTCATAATCATCTTTTCTAAGCAAGCGATTGTCAAAATGACGTTTAGCATAAGATTCACCTTGATCAATACTTTGCTCGATGTTTTCTAAACTTCTTTCACAATTAATTTTATTTGTTTTTTTGCTTAAGACTGCTGACATTTTTAATAGTAGTTCTTTAATTTCTAAATCAACTTTTTCTTTATTAGTATCTATTCTTCCTTGCACATTTGGCATGTAAAGGTTCGCAATTAAAGCAAGGCCTACACCAATTAATAACAAACTAACAGCATTTATTACTAAAGACAATGACATATTTCCTTCATTTAGAAAATGTGTAATCAAAACAGAATTGACAGGTATAGCTTCTGACATATTAAATCTTGCAGCAATTGGAATATAAATTAATAAAAACAAGCCAAAAGCAATTGGCGTGTATCCCAAAATAGAGTAACAAATAAGTGCAATGATAATAGCGATAAATAAAGCAATAATACGACCTAATCCCACTTTAAATGAAGATGTTTTTGTATTAGTTACACTTAAAATGGCAATGATTCCTGCTGTTGATGGAAATTTCAAACCTAATGTTGTGGCAATAATAATACCCAAAGTTGCTGTTACTACTGTTTTTATTGTTCTTAACCCTATCTTCATCTTCCCACCTCTTTTCTTTATTAAAATGTAAAATCACACTTTCGTCAATCATTTATCTAACCTAGGGACTGGCGAAATCTTGTTATTTCGTTTATCATTATAGGAATAAGGAGGTAGGAGAATGAGAAAAACAAAACTAACTATTCTACTCATCACCATGTTACTTTTTGTAGCTTCATGTGGGATTACTCAAGAATTAGATGAGTCCATTACCGTTTCAAAAGAACTTGGAACAACTTTAGGTGAACAACAAAAAGTCTTAAAAGATTTACTAGCTAATGTGGAAAGAATCATTCCCTCATTTGAAAAAGACATGGAAGAACAACCTGAAACAGTTCTTTTTAACGACGAAACAGGCGCTCTATATAAAAACTATACTGCTAGACAATCCTTGTACACTGATATTGAATCAGGTCAAAAGACATTAAAAAAATTACAAAAAGAAATTCAAAGAATTAGTGATAAAAATGCTGTTGATGTTAATCATGATAAGCTTAATCTGATTAGTAGTAGCTTGCAGATTATTATTAATAATTATGACTCCTTAATTCTTTACATGGACACTGGTTTTGAACAGGAAGAAGCTTTATACACCAATCTTCCAGTAGATAATTTAGACGATCAAGGTTCAGTGATTAACCGAACTTACGGCTCAGTTACTATGGTTGCTGAGGAAGCTAAAAGTAACATGTCATACACATCAAATCTTGTTAAAACTTATGAAAAAGAAGCATCAACTCATAAAAAGTAGAGGTGATTAGTGATGCATTGGGGAAAATACCATTTAGGTCTTCGTACGGTTAAAACATCTCTTGCTGTTATGTGCTGTATTTTAATTTTCCAGCTCACTGACAGAGGAACACCAATTGTTGCCACACTTGCTGCTGTTTTTGCTTTAAGAGAAGATTTATCAACAAGTATTGATTTTGGTAAATCCCGTATTTTAGGTAACACAATTGGAGGTATTGGCGCATTTGTCTACTACGCTTGCCTTCAGCTTGTTCCAAATGAGAATCTAGGACAAGTTCTGTTTATTCCTTTGATTGTAGCGATTCTGATTACTTTTTCAATTAGGATTGATAACAAAGCAGGAATTATTGGTGGAATAGCCACTTTTCTTTTTATTGCCTTTTCAATTCCCAAAAACGAGTCTTATCTCTATGCCTTTCACCGGGTAGTTGATACCTTTATTGGAACATTTGTGGCAGTTTTTTGGAACTTTGCAATTAAGTCACCATTAGAAAGTAAAGTTGAAATGATTGATGATACTGAGGCACGAATTGAAGAAAAAGAAAAAGAAATTTTACGTCTTCAAGAAGAAATCGAAGAATTAAAAGAACGTGAATTACAAGATTAAAAGGATAGGATTGTGACTTTGGTCATAATCCTATCCTTTTCTATTACCCAGCTTATCTATATATTTAGTTTTTTCATCTCACAGAAATAACTTTTTCCTCCAACATAAACTTGTTCTATAGCGTCCTCACTATCTACTTTTAATTTAACGAATACCTCTGAAGGTGACTCTAAAGCATAACCTTGCTCAAAAGTATATAAGTCCTTTTTAATTCCTAGTTTTGAGTATAAGTAACATGCTAAAGCACCATTTGATGTTCCAGTCGCCGCCTCTTCATCAATGTCATATAAAGGAGCGAAGTTACGGCAAATAAATCGTTCTTGATTCATTGCATACAAATGCATACCTATAACATTTTTTTCGTTACTAACTGCTTTTATTTTTTCAAAATCAAGTGTTAATTGATGCAGCTCTTCTTCACTTGTTATCGGAATTAAAATATCTCTTAAACCAGTTGAAACAATTTGAACTTGGTAATCTGAAACTATTTTTTCACTATCAAAACACTGATTAATCTCTTCTTTATCTACTTCTTCAAAAAATTCAGGTTTATTTTGTTCCATAAAAATAGTTTCTTGATCTAAATCAATTGAAAGAATGGCTTTTTTAGTTTCTATTGTGTAACTATTTTTAGCTAATTTATTTAAATGCGTTAATATCTTAAATGAAGCAATTGTTGCATGACCACATAAATCAACTTCTTCTTTTGGTGTAAAATATTCCAACTTAAAATCAGCAGTTACAGAATCTGATATAAAAGCAGTCTCAGCATAGCCTAATTCTTTAGCTATTTTCATTTTTTGAGCCCTAGATAGTTTTCCCTCATCAAAAACAACGCCTGCTTTATTTCCACCTTTACCATTTTTACTAAAAGCACTAGCAACATAAACAACTACTTCCACAAAATCACTTCCTATTATTGATAATTTAATTAATAACCAAATTGAAAAACTAATAAAAATAGAATAACTGGTAACACAAAGCTACCTAGAATAAATAGACTATTAGCCAAAAGCTCTCTTTTATTTTTCATATATTTTACTAATTCAACTAGAAAATAAATAAAAATAGCACCAGAAATTAGTGTAAAACCCAACGTGTTTATACCTGATGCATTTAACATCGGTAGATACATAATAATTAGTGTATTAATCATTAACATTCCGATTTTTAATATCTTTTTTAATTTCATCGCTATTCTCCTTTATCCTTTTCTTAAATATGATTATACTAAATAAACAGACTTATTCTAAATTTATTTAACTAATATTGTTGATTCTCTTGACTCTCCTCAAAGGTAAGGCTTGATAATAACAGTAGAAAGGAGAAACTATGGAGACACTTTACACAGTTAGTCAGGTAGCAAAAGAAACAGGAGTGACTATTAAAACACTTCACTACTATCAAAAAATCAATTTATTATTACCAACAAAAATTGGCGAAAATGGGTATAGGTATTATTCAGAAAATGATATCAATTTTCTACAAGAAATTCTTTTGTATCGAACTATGGGATTTTCACTAGAGGAGATAAAAGAACTTTTACTAAAAGATGACCACTCCACTAGAATTCAAAGACTTGAGCATCAATTAGTAGTTCTTAATGATTCCATTGAAGAAACAAAAATTATGATTAATACAGTTAATGCCTCATTAGTAGCAGAAAGACAGGGACTACAAATGAAACATGAAGACATGTTTGAAGGAGTTAACAAAGAAGATGACTCCATTTATAGAAGTATGCAAAATGTGACTGTTATTTTAAGTAAACCATTTACTTTTATTTTCTTTATATTTGGAATATCTTTATTTATTTCTGGTACTCACACTTTAATAGCTGGTTCTAAAGCTGATGAATTTATCTTTGATTTATTCTTTACAATCTTAGGATTCATAACAGCAGCTATTTCTTTTTACAATCTCTTTTTTGTCAGCACTAAAAAATTACTTAATACAATTAATAAACCCTATATAAAAAAATAGTCACCTAGTGATAGGTGGCTATTTTTATTTAGTCATCCAATATTCTGCATTTTCTAAATTAGGAGCTTCTCTTTTAATTTCCTGAAACATAAATTCCATGTACTCTTTTTTAGATTTCCTACTAAAACATTACTCTAAGAATACTTGCAATAATGCCTAAAACCAGTTCCAGCATCACTAACGAAATAGCTCCGAATTCTAATTTTTTAAGTGGTTTTCTTTGATAAAATATAACGATAAATCCAATAAATACAAATAAACCGAAAATATCCACTAATAAAATCGGCACATACATTTCTTTCCATAATAAAATAATCTGAATCATAATATTAATTGGAACAATACCTAATAGTACCTTTTCTAATTTTGTTTCTACATATACTGTTAGATAAAAAAAAGAAATAATTGCTAAAATGATCAAAACACTTGAAATGATCTCCATAAAATAAGCCCCACTTTTCTTTTAATAATAGTTTATAGCTTAACAAAGATTTGAGATTTAATAGGTTAAATTTCCTAAAAGCCTTAAAAGATATCCTATATGAGAACTCTTTTATGCTATCCTTGAAATATATCTATTTAGGAGAATCCATTTATGTTAATTTCAAAGTCAATGATAAATCATTTTACTCGTTCTTTTTCAGATGAAGATACTGTTATTTGTTATGCAGATTCTCAAACCTTGTCAGGTGCAAGTAATAAAGCCATTTTAATAATGAATCATTCAACACTACATATCTTATTTTTTAATGTAACTCTTTCCAAAGTTATCCAACAGGTCGAATTATCTTTTACTGACTTTCATGATGAAACTTTTTCAAATAACCCTTTTGCTCTTAGCTCTACTTGGTCTTTTTATATAGGCAAAAGTAAATGGCGTTTTCGAATCATGAAAAAAATTCTGACACTAGGTGATATGCAAAAAGAATTTATCATTCGAATACAAGAAAAAATAAGGTGATTATATAAAATTAATACAGATGATTCCTTACCTTCTTGACATTTATTTTATGAAATTATACAAAAAAACCTGTGATATACAACTATCACAGGTTTTATAACTAATTAATTATCTTGATGTTCTGTAAAGTTAACAACATTTTTTGAGCCTTTGGATGCAAAGCTTTCTAATAAATCTTTCACATCTAAGCCGGTTGTTTCTTTAAGTGTTTCTTGAGAAGAAGCTAAAAGGTTGGTTGCATAGTTAGTAATTTTGTTAGCTCCACTATCTTTACCACCTTGTCCTGTATCCACAACAGTGATTTTTTCAATATTTCCAAGTGGTTGAGAAGCTTCTTTAACAAGGTCTGGTAACATATCAAGTACCATACTTAAGACAGCAGCTTCACCGTATTGTTTGAATGCTTCTGCAATTTTTTCTTTCGCTTCAGCTTGAGCTTGACCTTGAGCTAAAATGGCATCGGCTTTAGCTTGTCCATCCATACGAACTTGAGCAGCGTTGGCTTCAGCCATAGCTTCCACACGGAATTTTTCTGCTTCTGCTTCTGCTACTTCTTTTGCTTTCATCGCTAAAGCTTCTTGCTCTTTAGCATAACGATCCGCATCGGCTTTTTTCTTAACTTCTGAATCGTATTGTTTCTCACGACGAGTAATTTCTTTTTCTTCTAACTCAATTTGTTTTTGACGCTCAATAACTTTTACTTCCATCTCTTGAGCCACAACTTTTTGTTGAGCTACTGCGCTTTCCAAGTTATAGGCTTGGTCAGCTTTGGCTTTTGCAATATCTTGCTCTTCTTTATAAGCAGCTAGTTTTAATTCTTTTTCTTTAGTTGCTTCAGCAATCTCAGTTTGACGACCAAGTTCAGCTTCTTGAGATTCTTTTTCAGCTTGAGCTTTTTTAATACGAGTTTCTTTTAATGCTTCCGCCTCAGCGATTTCAGCATCACGTTTTACTTGAGCAATACGTGGTTTACCTAATGAATCTAAGTAACCATTTTTATCTCTTACATCTTTAATAGTAAATGATACAATAATAAGTCCCATTTTTGCTAAGTCAACACTGGCTACTTCTTGCACACTTTGACTAAATTTATCACGGTTTTGGTAAATTTCTTCTACAGTCATTGATCCTAAAATCGAACGTAAATGACCTTCTAAAACTTCACGAGCTTCGTTTTCTAACTCTTCACGCGTTTTGCCTAAAAACTGCTCAGCTGCTGTTGCAATTTCTTCAACAGAAGAACCGATTTTAATAATTGATGTTCCATCAGCCATTACTGGTACACCTTGTTCAGTATAAACTTCAGGTGTAGATACATCTAATTTACTTGAAAGTAAACTTAAACGATTCGAACGCTGGAAGACTGGTAAAACAAAAGCTCCTCCACCACGAACAATTTTTAATTTATTTCCAGAGTCATCCTTATGAACATTTTTTGTTCCTAAATAACTCCCACTTATAATTAAAGCCTCATCAGGTTTAGCTGTTTGATATTTAGAAACAAATACCACTAACAACATTAATAAAATAATCCCGACTAAAACAAAAGGTACTAATAAAACTCCCATTCTTACTCTCTCCTTTTAAATGAAATTTTCATGATACGGTACGACGTAACAAATACGGTCTTTAATCTCGATGATTAAGACCTCCCCACCTGCAGCAACTTCTTTTTCTTGTGGTTCATAATAGGTTGCTGGTCTAGTGATACTACCTGTGACACTTGATATTTTAATTTCGCCCATTCCTTTTAGAGGAATCGGTGTGATAACGGTTGCTTTTCTTCCTTCAAAATCTCTTTCAGACACAGAAATACTAGACTCTGAATTTCGAAGAGGCACTAGGATGTAAAAATTCATTAAGAACACAATAATTGTGGATAATCCTCCACTAATTAAGAACACAACTAAGCTACTTAAATCAAAGAACTTTTCTCCTACAATACCGATTAAAGACGTAAAAGCGAGCCACGGAATAATTAACATTGGGTCAATCGGTCCGTCAAAATCAAAAATATCTCCAAAAATAAATAAAAAGATTGAAATGACAGTACATCCTATTAAAACATACAAATAAATAGTATCTAATGGATAACCTGCTATCAAAACCCCTCACCTCTTTTCTTACTACCTACCTCTTATTTTACCAATATTAAACACAAAATAATAGCAATTTCGGTAGAATCCGTCTTAAGACCTAGTAAAATCAGACAAGACTTAGAATGATTCCACCAAAGAAAGTTTTTTATCAAAATTTTTAAACAAGATTGTATAAATAAGTCTTGTTTGCAACTAAAGATAACTTTTTTGCAACTAACTAAATTTTACTACTCATCTATTTGAAATCTTGCTATTCTGTGTGTAAGGAGGCGGAACATTCATGAAAATAAACTTCCATTGGAATAATGAAAAAGCTATTGACGAGGTCGACCTGATCAGTCACCCACACAATAAAGAACAATTATTAAAATTAAAGGCAAGCTTAGAGCAAGAAAAAACACTACTTGTGACTCATCCAAGTAATAACCGCAAACAATTAATACCAATCAGTCAAATAGAAGCTATCACTTCTTTAGGACATTTAACAAAAGTTCTAACAATAGAAAACGAGTTCTTTTTTCTAAATAATCGTTTAAAAGAACTTAACTATTTAGAAGATAACGGCTTGTATCAAATTAATCAATCAACATTGATTAACCTCAAAGAGATAAAACTTTTTCAAACTGAAAAACATGCTCGTTTAGAATTAATTACCAAAACAAATCAACACTATTTGGTTAGCAGGCATTACGCAAAAACAATTAAGGAGAGATTATTATGTACAAACAATTAAAACAAAACTTTATTCAAACAACTTTAGGAAGTATTTTATGGTTTTCATTTTTAGCTAGTCTAATCTTTTATAATAAAACAGTTCCTTTTAACTTTTTATGGCATATCATCGGGATTGGACTTTTATTTGGTATTACTTTTGGTCTTGTTTATCCTTATTTTTGGAAATATGCTACAACTGGTGCTACGACTAATATTATTTTGAGTACAATTATAAATCTTTTATGTGGTCTTTTAGGCGTTTACTTATTTTCAACTGAAATGTTTTCTTTAATTACTCCCTATATTTGGCTAGTTACTTTATTAACGTTAATAGGACATATCATTGCCTTTTACTTTTACTCAAAACACGAAAACAAACAACAAGCAAAAAAATTAAATCAATTATTATCATAAACTAAAAAGAATTTGAGACATAAATAAAAATTTATATCTCAAATTCTTTTTTATTCAGTTGATTTTAACGCTTCAATCATATCGACTTTTCTAAGCCTTCTATGCATAACAAACATCACAACAGTTGAAAATAGTAATGTTAATATAGCTGAGTAGACATAACTAATAAAGTGAATATCTGGTGGGAACATCATTAAATCCACCTCAGCTGTTTTAATAACAAATCCGTGCAGTAATTTTCCTAACACACATCCTAACAAAATACCAAGAAGAGTTAAAATATTATTTTCTCTATAGACATACATCGTCACTTCTTTGTCATAAAAACCTAATACTTTAATCGTTGATAACTCTCTAATTCTTTCAGAAATATTAATATTGGTTAGGTTATAAAGTACAATAAAGGCAAGCATTGCTGCTGAAATGATTAACACCCAGACCACAATATTTAAACTACCCATTGTGTCATCCATAGCTTTTCCAATTTGACTCGTAAAGCTAACATTAATAGCTTTTTTAGTATCCATTAATGTTTCTGCTAGTTTTTCTTCCTCTGATTCAGTTAATTTCTTTTTGAATTTCAATAAATCAACGTTGTATTCAGGTGCTTTACCAAATGTTTCTTCATAGAATTTTGGTGTCATGTAAATAAAATGCATAGCATAATTTTCGCTGATTGCTTTGACTTTTAAGTCTTTAATTTCATCATCAGCTGTTTTGATTGTTATCAAATCACCAGATTCAACATCAAATAGGTTAGCTAATTTTTCATTAATTATGACTCCTGTATCATCTAACTCATATTTCTCGTCAGTTTTTCGGTTTTTAAAAACAATAAAATCTTTAAAGCTTTCAGTGTCTTTTGGCGTATCAATAACTACTTCTTGCTTGGTGTAACCTTTTTTAGTTACTTCCACTGTTTTTTGTGACAAACCTAAATGATTAGATACTTCTTTTAAGTCATCTCTAACTTTCAAATAGTTCTGGCTTTCTTCGTCCGTAGCATCAGGATTATAAGTCACAGTTGCATCATATTGCCAAATTTTAGAAAACTGTAAATCGACAATATCACCAATCGAATCTTTTAAACCAAATCCAGTAATAATCATCGCCATACAACCAGCAATTCCTAAAACAGTCATTAACATTCTTTGTTTGTATCTAAAAAGGTTTCTAGCTGTTACTTTTTGATTAAAATTAAGTTTTGACCAAATAAATGGTATTTTTTCAAGTAAAATTCGTTTTCCTGGTTTTGGTGCTTTCGGACGCATTAAAACTGCTGGCGTACTAAGTAAGTCTACACGTAAAACCACCATTGCTGATACTAAAGTACAAACAAGAGCCACAGCAACTGATTGAAGCGAGTAACTTGTATAGTAGGTAATAATAACTGAAGGCAAATTATATAGTGAGCCATACGCATTAAAAATAACTGTTGGGAATACATTAAACCCAACTACTAATCCTAATAAACTCCCAATAATACTGGCTAATGTAGCATAAATAATAAATTTTTGAGCTATCTCAAAATTACTATAACCTAATGCTTTTAGCGTTCCAATCTCACCACGTTTTTCATCAACCATCCGTGTCATCGTAGTTAAACAAATTAGGGCTGCAATCATGAAGAAAAAGACTGGAAAGACTGTTGCAATTGATGAAATACGGTCTGCATTATCTTTGTATTCACTATAAGCAGGATTTGTATTTCTATCCCTGTACATATACTCAGGTTTAGCCAACTCTTTTAACTCATCTTCTTTTTCTTTCAAATCTGCCTTACTTTTAGCTAATTTTTCTTCTTCTGTTTTAAGCTTTTCATCTTGCTCATTTAAATTATTTTCCGCAGAAACTAATTGTGCCTTCATTTCTTCTGGGATAGGTTGCCCCATAGATTCTGCTAAAGTTAAGCTATCTTTTTGAGTTGCTAGTTCTTTTTTTCCTTGCTCAATAGCATCTCTAGCACTTATTAATTCTTTTTCACCATTAGCTATTTTGTCACTAGCTTCTGAAATTGATTTTTGACCACCTGCTTGGATTTTGTCATATCTTTCAGTAATTCGTGAATCCAGCTCGTTCTCTAATGCTTTTTGATTTTTCTCGACTTTATTTTCGTAGTTAGATGTATAACTAACTTCATCTTTTGTGTTTTTATAAGAGATATAAATTTCCGTCCAAACATCCATTTTAATGTCTGACTCTGGGACTAATCCAAATAAATCAATTGATCCTTTTCCAACGGTTGTATTACCTCTTGAAACTTGGTCAATATATAATGGACTTTTTACAATCCCAACAATAGTGTATTCACTTTGACTTAAATTATCTTCATCATCTAAAGTAATTTTATCTCCGATTTTATACTTTTTAAGTTCAGTAGCTCGGTTATCTAAAGCAATCTCACCACTTTTTTTCGGTAAACTACCTTCAACTAAAACAGGATTATTTAATCTATTTTTGTTATCCACATCATAAGACATTAATCTAAAAACTAAATTTTCTTTCTTTTCGACAACATCTATTGTATAACTACCTTCTGCTTGTTTAACATTCTTGTTATCTTTAATTAGCTTCAGGTCTTTATCCTCTAAACCATATGTTGAAACAACTTTTGTGTCCATTAGTTGTTGTTTTTTGTAATAAGTATCCGCTGTATTAATCATGTCAGGTCCAGTTGCTTTAATTCCTGCATAAAAACAAACACCTAAAAAAATAATTAATAAAATAGATAGAAATCTTGCTTTTGACTCAAAAATTTCCCGCGTATTTGATTTTCTGAGTGCTTTTTTATTCACTTAAAAACCTCCTACCATTCAATTTCATCAACAGGAATTGGGCTTGGATTTAAATCCATACTTCTAACTTTAGCATCATTAATGCGAATGACTCTGTCAGCCATTTTAGCAATTTCTGAGTTGTGAGTAATAACAATTACTGTTGTTTTGTATTTGCGACATGTATCTTCTAAAATTTTTAACACTTGTTTTCCTGTTTCAAAATCTAGAGCTCCTGTTGGTTCGTCACATAATAATAATTTAGGATTTTTAGCTAAAGCACGAGCTATAGCCACACGTTGCTGCTCTCCTCCTGAAAGTTGGGCTGGGAAGTTTTTAACACGGTGACTTAAATTGACCATCTCTAAAACCTCATCGACATCTAATGCTTGTTTTGATACTTGTGAGGCTAACTCCACATTTTCTCTGGCAGTTAAATTGGGAACTAGATTGTAAAATTGAAATACGAAACCTACATCAAGTCTTCTATAGGTTGTTAATTGTTTATTGGTGTGCTTAGCAATATCAACACCATCAACAATAATTTCACCCTCATCACAACTATCCATACCACCTAGAATATTTAATACTGTTGATTTACCAGCACCACTAGGCCCTAATATCACGACAAACTCCCCTTCTTCAATAGAAAAAGAAACGCCGTTATTAGCAACTATCACGTTATCTCCCATGTAATATCTTTTATAAACATCCTTCACTTCTACAAAGCTCATCATGACACCTCTCTTATTTTCCATTATCTCCTCCATTATAACAAAAGAAATGTACTTTTTTGTGAATTCTAACATAAAGACAAGATTCCTTTTAAATCGAACTCTTGTTCTACTCTTCTTTATCACGTATAATAGAATCGTAGTAAATTCTTAGGAGGTTCATATGGCAAAAAAGCGTCAACCACAAAATAAATTTAATCCTGCAACTGCCCTAATCGGTTTAATAGTTGTTTTAGGCTTAGCCTTTTCAGGAATGCAATTTCCTGAAATTTTAGATTTTCTTCTTGGAACAGAAACTAAAATTGAAACAAAAGAAGCACCCAAAAGTCAGACTGGAGATAATCCTGGCCCTATAGAACATGGTGCGGCAACTTTTACCAAAGAAGAATTAAAGGATAATAAAAAGGGATGGATTCATTACGGAGAACTAGATTCTCTAGGTCGCCCAACAGCAGCTAATGCTTTAATCACTCCTAAAATGGTAGGTACAGGAACAGGAGCTTCTCAAGAGATTAGACCACCTGGCTTTATTTCAGGTTTAGATCCTCATAATCATTCACGTGGTCATTTAATTGGTAAGCAGCTTGGAGGTACTGGGGAAGATTTGAAAAACTTAGTAACTTTATATCAAAATCCAGTTAACACGCCTTTCATGACAAAATATGAAAATATGGTACGAAAAGCTGCTGATGACGGGGAAACTATTCGTTACCGTGTGACTCCAATTTATGAGGGAGACATTGGTATGCCAACAGCTGTTTTAATGGAAGGTAAAAGTTTACACTCTGACATGATTAATTTTAGCGTTACTATTGAAAATAAAAAGTAAGGTGGAACTCTTATGACAATAGATGAATTAGTTGCACAACAAGCGTTTCAAACAACTTCAGATTTTTTAGATACTCTAAAAAATAATAATATTACTGATATCAATGAGTACTTACTATTTAATTTAAATGATAGGATGAAAGAAGTATTATTCACTAATATTGATTTTTTAGCTGATGACACTCTTTGGAGCAAAGAAGATTTAGAAAATTTTGAAGTGATTGCTAAAACAATAGATAATGACTATCTACTGAGTCAAGGTGACACTTCTTTAATTATTCCTTCCTCTTTAAATAAAGCTGATTCAGAATCATTCGACTTACCAATTTGGAAGCTTTTAATAGAATTTGAAGAAAAAACTCTTCCAACTAACATACTAGCACTTGATTAAAAGGAGAAAAAACAATGAAAAAACTATTTTTAGCTTCAAGTTTTGCTGATACATACCAATTATTACCTGATTTTGTGGGAGAAGAATTAACAAATAAATCAGTCGTTTTTATTGATACTGCTAGCCACACAGAAGAACGTAAAAGCTATGTTGATAAAGCTCGTATTGCTTTTGAAGACTTAGGTTTAACAGTTATCTCTGGTGATTTATTTGCACCATCTATTAAAAGTGATATTGAAGAGTGTGACTATATTTACATAGCAGGTGGTAATACATTTTACTTAATGCAAGAGCTTAAAAAAAGTGGTGTGGATCAATTAATTATTAATCATGTCAATCAAGGGAAAGTCTACATTGGTGAGTCTGCTGGCACGATTATTATGTCTCCTAATATAGAATACATCAAAGAAATGGATGATATTACCCAAGGCCCTGAATTGACGGATTACACAGGATTTAACATAATTGATGTCTATCCACTTCCTCACGTTGGAAATAAATATTTAAATGATGCTGTAGAAACAATTAAAGAAAAGTACAGTGAAAAAATTAATTTACATCTTTTTTCAGATGAAGAAGTTTTATTAATCAAAGAATAAGCAAAAGACGCATAGCATAATTTCATGCTATGCGTCTTTTATCATTATCCTAAAACTGTTAACTCTTTTGGATAATGATTTAATAATTCACAACCCTCTTCCGTTGCAACAACTAAGTCTTCAATTCTAACGCCAACTTCACCTGGTACATAAATACCTGGTTCGATTGAAAAAATCATACCTGGTTGAACTTTTTTATGGTTAATCGCTGATACATCCCCTGCTTCGTGGCATTCCATCCCAATAAAATGGCCTGTACGATGAGTAAAGTATTCTCCGTAACCTTTTTCAGTAATATAATCACGAGCTGCTGCATCTATTTCTGCAAAAGTCACACCTGGTTTAACTTTAGCAATAGCACGCTTATTGGCTTCAAGAACTGTTTCATAGACTTCACGACTTTTATCTGGTACTTCTTGATAGAAAAATGTTCTTGTCATATCTGAGCAGTAGCCATTTTTAACGCCACCAATATCTAAAATAATACTGTCACCTTTTTTGACTGTTGATTCATCATTCATATGATGAGGATCAGCTCCATTAGCCCCGTAAGCTACGATTGGATCAAATGAAAAACCTGAATTTCCAAGATCTTCATAAATATCACCTAACCGTTCTGCCATCTCAACTTCTGTTAAACCTAAAGGAATTAAGTCGGCTAGTAAACCAATGGCTGTATCGTTATCTTTAGAAACATCTTTCATTAAGTTAATTTCTTCAGTTGATTTGATTCCACGAATCTCATCTGTAATATCTGAACTAAAGAAATAATGACTATAACCTTTTCCAACTTGTTTCATTAACCCAAGTAAAAACTCTGCTGTCCAATATTTATCAATTCCAATTTTTTCTTCATAATTTAATTGATTAGCTAAGATAGCAATTCCTTTACCCTCATCAGTATCATCAACTGCTACAATCGGCATATTAATTTCTGATTCTAAAACTGGGAATAAGCGATTAATAACAGCCACATGTTCTCCATTTGCTTTAAAAATTAAAGCAACAAGCCTTTCACCTGGATCAATCATTTTTCCTGTTAAATAATAAATAGTCATTGGATCAGACACGACTAATTGCGTTTGATTTAGTGTTTTCATTTTACTTAATACTTGATTGACTCTTTCTTGATACATGGTTATAATCCTCCTCTTAGTAAAAAAAGGTTGACCAATTAGGCCAACCTAGTTGCTTCTTTTATTGTACTTGATAACGGCACTTACCGTCTAGATATGTTGCTTCTAAATCTAATTTATCTGATAAAACGATAAAGTCAGCTGCACGTCCGCGAGTAATGCTACCACAGACATCTTCCATTTTACAGCTAACTGCTGGTACATAAGTTGCCATCATAATAGCCTCTTCTGGTGTGGCAATTCCCCACTCAACTACGTTTTTCACAGCTTCTTTTAGACGTAAAATACTTCCTGCTAAGTTTCCTTCTTCCATTCTAGCAGTTCCGTCTTTTACAACTACTGGGAATTCACCTAACATATAGTTTCCATCAGGCATTCCACCTGCCATCATACAGTCAGTAATTAATGCCACATGCTCGTGCCCTGCTTTTTCCATTAAGATTTGAGCAGCATCAGGGTGTACATGATGACCGTCACAAATTAATTCAGAGAAAACATGTTTTAAATTCATAGCTGCTCCAACCATTCCTGGTTCACGGTGATTTAAGCCGCGCATACCGTTAAATGCGTGTACAAAAATGCTAGCTCCACATTCAACAGCTTCAGCTGCCTCATCAAGAGTTGCATTACTATGGCCAAGTGCTACAACAACACCATTATCTGTCACTTCTTTTACAAACTCAGAAACACCTTCACGCTCAGGTGCTAAAGCGATTTTTTTAATAATCCCACCTGAAACTTCTTGCCATTCATTAAACACATTAATATCTGGATCTGAGAAATATCCAGGATTTTGTGCTCCTTTGTACTCTTCTGTAAAGAAAGGTCCTTCAAAGTAAATCCCTTGAATTTTCGCTCCCTTAACATCTTGATAAACTTCACCAATTGTTTTAGCAACAGCTGTTAGTTGCTCACGACTTGATGTTAATGTAGTTGGTAAGAATGACGTTACCCCGCAAGATAATAAGTCTTCTGACATTTGTTTAATACCTTCTGCATTATTATCCATTACATCATTGTTTTTGAAACCATGAATATGAGTATCTACTAAACCTGGTGCAATCCATTTGCCAGTGTAATCAATAACTTCTGATACATCACTTGGTTTTTCTTTCGTAATTTTACCAAAGACACCATTAGTAATGTCTAAATAACCTGGTCCTTCTATTCCACTTGTTAAGAAAAATTTTTCTGCATAAATGACTGTTTTCATCGACAAAACTTCTTTCTTTTTAAATTTACCTTTAACCTATCACTAAATTGAAAATTCGTCAAGGAATGGTCTATACATAAAATAAAAGCGGCTTCAATAACCCTTTATAAAACACTATATAAGATATATTAGCTTTTTTTAAAATAAAAGACTTTTTTTATACACTTTCTGTGCTATAATAAGTCCATTATTAAGACTATTAATAATTTTTTATGACACATTACATTTAGATAGGAGCATTACATTTGGAACTTAATAGCACCGTTACTTTCGATTGGGAAGGAACACAATTTGAAGGCACTATTGAAAAAGAGTACGAAAACTCTGTTCTTATCAGTGTTATAAATCCTTCAATGGAAATTAAAGACAAATATTTAGGACGATTAGTCGTTAGTAAAAAAAGTGTTTCAGCTTAATAACATTAAAATAAAACCGCCAAGATATTTAAATCTTGGCGGTTTTATTATTCACTTTCACAGAGTTAGTTCATTACTTCTGTTTATAAGTTGAAAGAAAATCTGCTAAACCTTTAGTAGTTGTTTCTAACTGATCCATTTTCGGTAAATACACAATTCTAAAATGATCAGGTGTCATCATATTAAAACCTCTCCCATGAACTAGTAACACATGTTTTTCATGGAGAAAATCTAATACAAACTGTTCATCATCACGAATGTTGAATTTTTTAGTATCTATTTTAGGGAATATATAAAAAGCTGCTTTTGGTTTTTTAGCTGTTATCCCTGGAATATCATTTAAAGCATTGTAGATAAACTCACGTTGCTCATAAATTCGCCCACCAGGAAGTAACAGCTCATCTACACTTTGGTAACCGCCAAGAGCTGTTTGAATAATTTGTTGCGATAATACATTAGAACATAAACGCATTGAAGCTAACATATTTAAGCCTTCAATATACCCTTGAACATGTCTTTTCTCACCACTAATAACCATCCAACCACATCTAAATCCAGCTACGCGATGTGATTTTGATAACCCATTAAAAGTCACAACACATAAATCAGGTGCTAAAGTTGCGATTGAAACATGCTCTAATCCATCCATCACTAAACGGTCATAAATTTCATCTGAATAAATAATTAATTGGTGCTCACGAGCAATTTTTACAATCTCTTCTAAAACTTCTTTTGGATATAAAGCCCCAGTTGGGTTATTTGGATTAATTAAAACAATCGCTTTTGTTCGACTTGTGATTTTACTTTTAATATCCGCCATATCAGGGTACCATTCAGCTTCTTCATCACACACATAATGAACTGCATTTCCACCAGCTAAGGTAATAGATGCTGTCCAAAGTGGATAATCAGGCATGGGAACTAAAATTTCATCTCCATTATCAATTAATCCTTGCATTGACATAGAGATTAACTCACTAACACCATTTCCTGTATAAATATCGTCAATTCCTACATTTGGAAATCCTTTAAGTTGGCAATATTGTTGAATCGCTTTTCTAGCTGAAAAAATTCCTTTTGAATCTGAATAACCTTCTGATTCTCTAGCATTTGTAATTAAATCATGAATAATTTCATTAGGTGCTTTAAAATCAAAAGCTGCTGGATTTCCGGTGTTTAGCTTAATGATGTCAATCCCGCGCTTTACCATACGGTCTGCTTCTTCTAACACTGGTCCACGAACATCATAGCTAACATAGTCTAATTTAGACGATTTATTAAAATATTTCATACTTTTTTCCTCCCGAGAAAATCAGTTTAACTTTTTATTAAAATACTCTTATCCCTACTATTTTGCAAGTGTTTTCTTAATATCTAGTATTCAAAAGTTAAATCTTAATCTTTTTTTACCCATTTAATATTAGCTTCAGCACTTACTTCATTTTTTGAGGTAATTGAATGATAGGTAGTGTTCCCATCTACTAATTGGTAACCACTTGTCACGTCATGTCCGTAAAGAACCTCTTTATTAAATTTAATGGCAATTTTCTCAGGATTGTGACTTTCTAAAAACTCACCTTCTAAGGCATCTAAAATCCAATCAAGGTAAACAGCATTATTAACATGTTGATTCAAATCAATATCAAAGTAACGAACGCCATAAGTTTTTTCTTGATTAATTTCTGTTACAGGTAGAATTTTTTCACCGCGTTTAATGCGTTTAATTTTTTCTGATTCAAAGGGTGCAATAATAGCTTCGTCTACACTTCCCATTTTTCTCTCATGTAAATCCATAATAGCAAAAGTGGTACTCATAAAAGCACACTCGTTGCCTTCTTCGTCATGAACCCAAAAATGACGGTAGCAGAAAAATTTATTATAACTTTCAGCTTCAGTTGTTAGTTTAATTGTTTCGTGAGCCTTAGGTAGTCTTTTAATGTCAATATCATGTTGTAAAATTATCCAACCAAGGCCAAGGGAAGCCATGTATTCATCACTTACTCCTAAACTTTCACTTTGAGCTCCTGAGATTTTGATAAGCATTTTTACTAATGTTGAAATTTTTAAATACTGAGTTCGATCGCACTCATAGTACGGAATTTGATGTATTTCTGAATATTGTTTTGCCACAGGAACTATCCCCTTTTTTTATTATTTAGTCTAGCATATCAGAAAAAAGGTTGTGACAACAGTGTCTGTTTTCAAGAAATATATAAGATTTTATTTATATTTACTTACAAAAATCTTCAAAATTTATCTTTTTTTTCAGTAGAATATACTTTTATAGCAACCTTTTGCCCTAATTTTACTTTTTCTAACGTCAGTTGTTTAATTATATCCCACTTCTTTGATTTTTTCTAAATTCTTTACTGAAAAAATTTGAAAAGCACTCGAAATAATTGCTTTGTGTGGACTTTACAAGTAGAATATATAATGAATATTATTCAAGGACATTTCATTATTGTTAGGAAAGTAGGATCTGCTATGGTACAAGAAAATAAAGCATTATTTATTATATTTGGAGGCACTGGCGATTTAGCCAAAAGAAAACTTTATCCTTCTTTGTTTAGACTATTTAAAAAAGGAAATATTCGTAAGCATTTCGCTGTCATTGGAACTGCTAGACGTGAATGGTCAAACGAACATTTTAGAGAAGTTGTTGCAGAATCTATTGCTTCACTAAATCCAACACAAGAAGAACTAACTGAGTTTACAAGTCATTTTTACTATCAAGCACATAATGTTGATAACACGAGTGAATATCAATTATTAGGTAAATTAGCGGATTCTTTAGATGAAACTTATGATTTAGATGGAAACCGTTTATTCTACTTAGCAATGGCACCACGTTTCTTTGGTACTATTTCTAAACATATTAAATCAGAAAATATTATGACTGAAAAAGGCTTTAACCGTTTAATCATTGAAAAACCATTTGGAACAGATTATAACACTGCACGTGAATTAAATGATGCCATTGCTGGAAGCTTTAATGAAGAACAGATTTTCCGTATCGACCACTACCTTGGAAAAGAAATGATTCAAAATATTTCTGCTGTTCGTTTTGGAAACAATATTTTTGAGTCTCTTTGGAATCATAAATACATTGATAATATCCAAGTTACTTTAGCTGAGTCTGTTGGTGTTGAGGAGCGTGGTGGTTATTATGACCAAAGTGGCGCTCTAAAAGATATGCTTCAAAACCATATTTTACAAGTAGTTGCTTTACTTGCTATGGAACCACCTACAGTCTTTTCAGAAGAAGCGATTCGAACTGAAAAAATTAATGCTTTAAAATCAATTCGTATTTACAATGAGGAAGAAGTAAAAGAAAACTTTGTTCGTGGTCAATACGGAGTGGGTGAATTAGGTGATCAGACATTTGTTAGCTATAAAGATGAACCTGGTGTGAGTCCTGATTCGCAAACAGAAACATTTCTTGCTGGTAAATTTATGATTGATAACTTTAGATGGTCTGGCGTACCTTTCTATGTTCGTACTGGAAAACGTATGACTGAAAAAGGAACGCGTATTAATATTGTCTTTAAGTCAACACCTATTAATGTCTTTAGAGAAAACAATGACTTAAATAGCCAATTACCAGAAAATGTCTTAACTATTTACATTCAACCAACAGAAGGTTTTTCATTAACTCTAAATGGAAAAGAAATGGGCGACGGTTTTAACATTGATCCTGTAAAACTTGATTATCGTCATTCTCAAGAAAACTTATACAACAGTCCAGAAGCCTATGAAAAATTAATTTTAGACTGCTTAAAAGGGGACGCAACAAACTTCACTCACTGGGATGAAGTAGCTAACTCTTGGAAGATTGTTGATATTATTAGAGAAACTTGGGATAAAGGTGACGTTGATTTCCCTAACTACTCTGCAGGTTCAATGGGACCAGATTGTGCCTTTAATTTACTTGCCAAAGAAAATCGTCAGTGGATTTGGCATCCTGATACTTGGTACAAAGAACAAGGACTTTTAAAATAGAGATAAAAGTTACTTCTATTACAACGTTTAATAAAAACAGAGCTGTCAGATAAACTGACAGCTCTATTTTTTATATTCTTTATCCTTTTTCTAGTACTTCTTTATTTCCAACTTTAGAACTTGGGTCTAATTTTTTCTCCACTAGCCCAAGTAACCAGTCAGTAATAATTGCCATTAAAGCTGTTGGTAATGCCCCAACTAAAATAATCGCTGTTCCATCTGTGGCATTAGTTCCTCTAATAATAATATCTCCAAGGCCACCTGCACCAACAAATGAACCAATAGCAGTAATACCAATTGCCACCACTAAAGCATTTCTAAGACCTGCCATAATCACTGAAACTGATAAAGGCAATTCAATCAAATACAATCGTTGGAATTTTGTCATTCCCATTCCTTTTCCTGCATCTAAAATATCTTCATCAACTTGTCTCATGCCTGTATAGGTATTAGAAATAATGGTAGTAGTGAATACAGAAAGACTGTCACAATCACTGTGTTAACACCTAAACCTAAGCCTAACATTAAAATTGAAACCATAGCTAGTGAAGGAATAGTTTGGATCACGTTGGCTGCACCAATTACCCAACCAGCTAAATTTTTTCTTCTTGAAATAAAAATCCCAATCGGAATTCCGATAATCGCTGCAAAAAGCACACCATAGGCTGAAATCAAGAAATGACGGATAAATTGTGTTAAAACATACCCACTATTTTGTTGAAGATAGTAAATAAACTGCTCAAAAACATTCATGTTCTCCATTACTTACTCTCCTCCTCAAAAAATTTATTCTCTCTTAAAAATTGTTTTGCGACGTTTTCTGGTTCTAAGAGATTATTATCTGCTTCAAAATTTAAACGCTGCATCGTTTCAGTATCAACTTTTCCAGATAGTTTTTCCAAAATCGGTTTTAATTCAGGTTTAGACTTAATTAACTCTTCACTCATAACAATACTTGCATCATATGGCGGGAAAAATTTTAAATCATCTTCTAAAACAACTAAATCATAACTAGAGATTCGGCCATCTGTTGAATAACCTAAGACTACATCCATTTTCCCAGCAGCAACAGCATCATAAACTAAACCAATTTGCATAGGATACACTTTTCCAAAATCAACATTATACTCATCAGAGAAAGCTTTATACCCATCTCCATCTCTATTCATCCAAGACGTATCTACACCAGCTGTTAATTGCCCGGCTACTTCTTTTAAATCACTGATTTTTTCTAAATCATATTTTTCTGCTGTTGATTTAGAAACCATAAAAGCATAGGTATTAGCAAATCCATAAGAAGGTAACCACTCTTGATTGTAACGTTTTTTAAACTCTTCACTAACAATTTCAAAAGCTTTATCTGGTTCTTTTTCTGGAGGTAAATTAAGAGTCCCACTAAGGTCTGTTCCTGTGTATCTACCAGCAGAAATATTGATATCTTTATTAACCATAGCGTTATGAGCTACTGTGCTGGTCCCTAGATTATTAATCATTACGACTTCTTCATCTGTGTAATATTCAATCATTTGTTTGACCATATTGGCTAAAATCTGGTTCTCACTTGTTGCCATAGAACCAATAGCTATTCGGTCACTATTTCGACTGGAACTTCCTAATCCTGGAAATCCACAGGCACTGAGGATAAATACTAAACTAGCTAAACTTATTAACAGTATTGATTGTTTCTTTTTCATAATGAGGTCTCCCCTTTCTGACTTGGGGATAACTTCTTCTCAACTAACCCTAATAAAAAGTCACTTAATAGAGCTAAGACAATAACTGGCAACGTACCACCTATAATTAAGGCTGGTTTATACAGATTCAAGCCACCAAAAATTAAATCTCCTAAACCACCACCACCAATGTATGAGGCAAGTGTAGCCCAGGCTATCACATAAATAGCGCCTAAGCGAATACCACGCATAATTGTAGGCATAGCAAGTGGTAATTCAACCATACGAATTAATTCTAAATTAGTCATGCCCATTCCTTTTGCTGCATCAACTAAATTACTATCAACTTTCTTCACACCTAAGTACGTGTTTCTTAAAATTGGTAACAAGGAATAAATAAACAATGCCACAATGGCCGTTGTTTTCCCTACACCAAATAATGGAATAAACATGGTTAATAAAGCTAGAGAGGGAATTGTTTGAAGTAAACTAGCAAAGCCAATCACAATGTTGGCTGTTTTTTTAGTACGAGTTAAGGCTATTCCTAGAGGAACTGCTACTAAAATTCCTAAGAATAATGCCACAAAAGAAATATATAAATGTTCTGTCGTTTTTACGACTAAATCATTACCGTATTCTTGTAAGAATTGTTCCATCTTATAACTCCTCCTGTTCTAAAACAGGGGACTCAACAGCTGTTGCTGCAAGTGGATCCTCTTCTCCCCAAATTGTTTCATACACCATATCAACTAAAGAAGAACGAGTAATAATCCCGATTAATTTTTTATCTTTATCCACAACAGGGACATATTTTAATCCTCGTTTCAGAATTTTTTGAATCGCATTACGTAAAAGTGCCGTATCACGAATAAAGAATACATCTGAATTTAATATATCTCCGACAATCGTTGTTCTACCTCGTTGATTATTAATCATCTCAACATCAATAAAACCTCGTAATACATTTTGTTTATCCACAACAAGTAACGTATCCACACGTTTTTCACGCATTAATCGAATGGCTTCTGACACAGATTTATCCGGAGTAATAGAAATAGCTTGTTGATTAACAACTTCACCAACTGTAATGTAATCTTGCTGGCTGTGAATAAGTCTTTCTTCACCGATTAGTTCACGGACAAATTCATTAGCTGGGTTTTTCAAAATATTTTCTGGCGTGTCACACTGAACTACTTTACCGTGACTCATAATCACAATTTTAGTAGCTAATTTTAACGCCTCGTCCATATCATGAGTAACAAACACAATAGTTTTACCCATTTTTTCTTGAAGTTCTTTTACAAAGTCTTGCAAGGCATCCCTTGTAATTGGATCTAGTGCACCAAAAGGCTCATCCATCAAAACAATATTTTGGTCAGCTGCTAAAGCTCTGACAACTCCGATTCGCTGTTGTTGTCCACCTGAGAGTTCATGTGGATATCTGTCTAACATATCAACAGGTAACTCTACTAAACGAATCATCTGCTCAGCAATTTCTTTGCGCTCTTGTTCTGGCCATTTTAATAACTTAGGCACTAAGGTGATATTGTCCCTGATTGTCATATGAGGAAGTAAACCAATATTTTGAATAACATATCCTACACTACGTCTTAATTCAACAGGGTTAATATCTCGAATATTTTTGCCATCAATTAAAATATTACCTGATGACGGCTCAATCATTCGATTAATCATTCTCATGGCAGTTGTCTTCCCACTTCCACTTGTACCAATAAAACAAATAAACTCACTATCGTCAAAGGATAATGAGATGTCTGATACAGCTTTCTTATTACCCTTATAAATTTTGGTAACATTCTGAAATTCGATCATTCTAACATCTCCTTATTTTTTTAACTCTATCTACTAATCATCCCTTATTTTTCGACTTAATGCAAATCATTTGCAATTTTTACAATCAAACTTAAAAAAAACAGAAGCTAATCAGACGATTAACTTCTGTTTGGTATCTTATTCTAAACCTTCTACTAAAGCTTCTGGGAAGTTTTCTTCTACAATTGTTGCACAGCGGTGGCATAGGTTAGATAATTTTTCATGACTACCTACATCTTCTTTAACAGCGCGACAACGTTGACATGTTTCACCTGTTGCTTTTTCAACTAAAACAGCCATTGACTCAAATGATAAAGCTTTTTCAGGTACTTCAGTTCCTACAGGAGCAATTTCTAAGCCTGAAACAATTAAAACTTGTTCTAAATTAGCATTTAATGCTTCAAATAAAACTTTTGTTGCTTCATTTGGATAAAGAGTTACTTTTGCTTCAAATGATTTCCCAATTAATTTTTCATTACGAGCTTCTTCAAGAGCTTTAAGAACATTGTCTCTTAATGGCATGAAGTTATTCCATAATTCTAAAATATCATCTTGGTCAGCATAAGTTGTGTAACCAGGTAATTCAGCTAATTGCACATACTCTTCTTCTTCTTGTAAGTATTCCCAAATCTCTTCAGCTGTATGTGGTAAGATTGGTGTCATTAATTTAGTTAATGCCACTAATACTTCATAGAAAACAGTTTGCATAGCACGACGGTCATAGTTATTTTCAGCTTCGATATAAACCACATCTTTAGCAAAGTCTAAGTAGAATGAAGATAATTCATTGTTACAGAAATTGACTAAGCTCTTATACACAGTTGAGAATGAATAACTGTCATATCCTTTTTCTCTAATTGTTTTAATTTCTTGATTTAAGCGAACCATTAAATATTTATCCACAGAACGTAAATCTTCATAAGCTACTGCATCTTTTTTAGCATCAAAATCTGATGTGTTAGCTAATAAGAAACGCATAGTGTTACGGATTTTACGGTAAACTTCAGCAATTGAGTTTAATGTATTCATATCCACACGAACATCTGATTCATAATCCACACTAGCTACCCACAGACGTAAGATATCAGCACCTAATTGATTAGTTACTTTACCAGGTTCAATTGTGTTTCCTAATGATTTACTTTGTTTACGGCCTTGAGGGTCTAATGTAAATCCTTGAGAAATAACAGCTTTATATGGAGATACTCCGTTAATAGCCACACTTGTTGTAATACTTGAGTTAAACCAACCACGGTATTGGTCAGAACCTTCTAAGTATAAATCAGCTGGGAATGTTAAGTTCTCACGTCCTCTTAAAACAGCTTCATGAGAAGAACCTGAGTCAAACCATACGTCCATAATATCAGTTTCTTTTGTAAATTCGCCATTTGGACTACCTGGGTGAGTAAATCCTTCTGGTAATAAATCTTTAGCTTCACGTTCATACCAAACTCTTGAACCATGTTCAGCAAATAAATTAGCAATATACTCAATTGTTTCTGGTGTAATGATTGCTTCTTCATTTTCAGCGTAGAAAATTGGTAATGGTACACCCCATGCACGTTGACGAGAAATTACCCAATCCCCACGGTCACGAACCATATTGTAAAGGCGTGTTTTACCCCAAGGAATAATCCAATCTACTTTTTCAATTTCAGTTAAAATATTATCTCTAAATTTATCGATTGAAGCAAACCATTGTGGTGTTGCACGGAAAATAACTGGTTTTTTAGTTCTCCAATCATGTGGATAACTATGTGTAAAGAAGTCTAATTTTAATAGCGCTCCTTTTTCTTCAAGTAATTCAGTAATCATTGGGTTAGCTTTGTCATAGAATACTCCTTCAAATCCTGGAGCTTCTTCTGTAAAGCAACCACGATTATCAACAGGTGAGATAACTTCGATTCCATATTTACGAGAAACAATGTAGTCATCTTCCCCGTGTCCAGGTGCTGTGTGGACTAAACCAGTACCAGCATCTAAAGTAACATGATCTCCTAAAATTAATTGAGATTCACGGTCGTAGAATGGATGTTGTGCAGTCATACCTTCTAACACATCACCTTTGTATTCTTCAATGATTTCTGGATTTTCCCAACCAATTGCATTTGATACAGTTTCAAGTAATTCTTTAGCTACAACATATTTTTTACCATCCACTAAAACAGTAACGTAATCAAAAGTCGCATTAACAGTAATTGCCAAGTTAGCAGGTAACGTCCAAGGAGTTGTTGTCCAGATAACAAAGTTAACATCATCAGCTAACTTACCTTTTCCATCCTTTACTTTAAAAGCAACATAAATAGATGCTGATTTAACATCTTTATATTCAATCTCAGCCTCAGCTAATGATGACTCACTAGATGGTGACCAGTAAATTGGTTTTAGACCTTTATAGATATAACCTTTTTCAGCCATTTTACCAAAAACACGAATTTGAGCTGCTTCGTAATCAGGAGTTAAAGTGACATATGGGTTATCCCACTCGCCAGCAATACCTAAACGTTTAAAATCTTCTCTTTGAGTATCTACTTGTGTTAAAGCATACTCTTCACATTTTTTAAGGTATTCTGCACGTGACATTTCTTTACGCTTAACACCTTTATTTGTAAGAACTTGCTCGATTGGTAGACCATGAGTATCCCAACCAGGTACGTAAGGAGCTCTAAAACCTGCCATTGATTTAGAACGCACAATAATGTCTTTACTGATTTTGTTTAAAGCATGTCCTAAATGGATATTTCCGTTAGCATAGGGAGGTCCATCATGTAAAACAAATGTCGGTTTACCTTCGTTTAACTCTTGACGACGCTCATAAATATTATTTTCTTCCCAACCTTTTTGCCACTCTACTTCTCTGTTAGGTAAGTTCCCACGCATTGGAAAACCTGTTTTACCTAAGTGTAATGTTTCTTTTGTTTTCATATCCTTTTTCCTCTCTTTTTTGGCAATAAAAAAAGACTCCTCCCTATAAAAGGGACGAAGTCTTCGTGTTACCACCCATATTTTCAGTCTAAAAAACTAGACGTACTCTTTCATGATAACGGTCTTTAACCGGAAATAACCTACTATAATTTTCAGTTATTCATTAAATGAAGGATCTTTCTTACTTTAGAGTCTTATTGGGTTTCCACTAGTTCCCAACTCACTGAAAGAATAAAATAAGCTTTTCTATTTCATTTATTATTTTACGCGATTTCTGTTAGCACGCTCTGGACGAGCTGGCTTTTTACCAAAATCTTTTGTGTTGTTTAATTCATTATCTTCTGTTGCTTCAGGTAAAACAATTTCTTTACTTGCAGTTTCTTCAGTAAAGTCAGGTTGTACTTGAACAGCAACTGGTGTTGGATCATTACCATTAGCAGACTCAACAGCATCTAATACTTCTTTAAAGGCTTGGTGACTGCTATCTACGTAAGCACCAAATGGTTTAAGTAATTCATCCCACTCATCACTTTTTACAATTTGTAATTGTGATTCTAAAAGTACAGATAAGTTTCTGTGGAAGACACGTGTTTTTTTCTTCAAATCATCTGTTTCAACAGCTAATTGACGAGCACGTTCACTTGCTTCCATTAGGATTTCGTTAGCTTTATTTGTTGATCCTGTAATTAATTCTTCACTCATTTTATTAGCATGAGCTAAAATATCTTCAGATTGTGCTTGAGCTTGTTGAATCGCTAAGTCACTTTCTTTAGTTGCATTTTCTTTTAATTTATCAGCAGTATCTTGAGCTACAATAATCGATTGGTTTAATGAATCTTTTAATTCATTGAAGTAGCTTAATTTTTCTTCAGCTTGTTTAGCTTTTTTCTCTAACTCTCTATTTTCTGAAGTCATTTTTTCAACTTCTAGAGCGATTTGATCTAAGAAATCATCCACTTCATCTTTATTGTATCCTTTTAATTTTGAATTAAAACTTTTGTTTGTAATATCAATTGGTTTAATTGCCATACTCTTCACCTCATAAGAAAGTCATTTTCTTAACACACGAATATTAAGACGGACTTTTTCTTTTTTTGTTTTTCCTTGCTGTTCCATAATTTGGATTCTACCAAGTCCACGAACCGAAATAATATCTAGATAGTCCACTAGATAATCCACTCGTTCATTCTCCACCCAATTAATCTTAACCCTTTTTGCTTCGATTACTTGTTTGGCTCTTTGCCTAGATACATTATATACTGATGAAATGATATTATCAATTCTTAAGGAACTAATTGTTAAACTCTCATCTTGCCACTCATCAATTGGAATAATGATATCTGTGTACCTAAGAGGTTCAAATCGGACACCAAAAGAACCTATTTTATCAATCTGAGAAACAATATAGTTAGCCATAGATTCTTTAATAAACACTTGCCAACGCTCACCATCAGTTATGATATCTCCAATAAATTCTCTTTTAATCCCCGTACTCATTAATGTTCCTAAAATTTTCCCATGTGACAAACTACCAAACTTCATCGGATATTTAATTTCATAAATAGCAATATCAAAATCATCTTGAGTTGGTTCGTAGTAGCTAGGATAAATGATGGCACATTTTCTTTCAGAAGACTCAAATCCTCCAAACAAAGAATACGTGATGTCGCTTTTTTTTCCAATTAAAGTTTCTAAAATAAAAGCTTCCCTTGGATTTAAAAAATCTGTTACATACGGAGCATATTGATTTTCAACTTGTTCGAACCATCCGATAATTGAATCAATAAAAGAGTGTTCGTCCTTGCGAAAATGCTGATACACATTACTTAGCAAAAAACTCACACCCTTTCTCTTCTGTTATTAAAACCCAAAAAATATCCGTAAAACAAGCTTGGCAAGCCCTTGACTAGCAAAATTTAAAACTAAAATTGCTACAATAATTGTAAAGTCAATAGGCCCAAAGCTTAAGTTAAATCGATCAAATAAACTTAAGTATGGTCTACTTATTTTAATAATAAATTGACCTATTTTAGTGTCATAAGCCCCTGGAAACCAAGACATTAAGGCATAAGCCATTAAAATAAAGGAATAGAGACTAACTACTTTTAAAAATAAATTCAATAACTGATAAATAATCATTTCTACACGTCCTTAGTAGTTTGTTAAGTGCGTAGATATTAAACTCTGTGCTACTGATGAATCAATATCTACACTGGCTGGTGTACAAATGAAAATTTCCTCACCGATTCTTTGAATATCACCATCGATAGCAAAAATAGTTCCAGTAATAAAATCAACTACTCTACGAGCTTGTTGTTCTTCCATTGCAGAAAAAGTCACAATAACAATCTCTTTTCTAAATAGAGCTTGTGCAATTCCTTTACAATCTGCATAGGCACGTGGTTCAAAAACAGTTATTTTTCGATGCACACGTCTATTTTCTGTTTGACGTGTTCTATCAGTTGTATTCTGATACGCATTTAATTCAACAACTTTTTTATTTTTGTATTGATTAGAAGAAGATAAATCTGAAGAATTTTCCACTTTATCTTCTGTTATTTGATTTTCATAAGACGGCTCATTTGTATACTGAGGTACCTCTTCTTCAAAAACAGCTTCATCTGCCATAGGTTCTTCAAAAGAAAATGCCTCTTCGTTTGAGTCATCAAGTCCAAAAAAGTTAGACCAATTGGGTTTTTTCTTAAATAAATTCATCTTTCTTCCACCTCTTTCTCTTCTTCATGAAAAAAATTTGTGCCAACTCGAACAAAAGTAGCGCCCTCTTCGATAGCTATCTTAAAGTCACGACTCATTCCCATACTCAGCTCATGACAAGGAGCATAGGGAAGTTTTCTATTTTCTACCGATAGTTTCAACTCATTAAGTTGACTAAAAATTTGTCTTAACTCAGCCTCTTGACTATCAAATGGAGCCATAGTCATTAAACCAACTATCTGAATATTTTTATACTCAGATAATGAACTAACAAATTCTTCTAATTCACTAGGTGTTATACCTTGTTTAGAAGCTTCACCAGATACATTAACTTGAATAAAACATTTCACACATTTTGTGGCACGTTTATTAATCTCACCTGCTAATTTTAAACTATCTAGTGCATGGAAATAATCAATTTCATTAATGACTTCCTTCACTTTTCTTCGTTGTAAATTACCTATGAAATGCCAAGTAATCTCTCCAGATTCTTTTAGCGCACTTTGTTTCAACAACAGATTTTCTACTCTATTCTCAGCTAGATGTGTAATTCCTTCTGCAACAACTTGCTTTGTGGTTTCCACATCTACTGATTTACTCACACAGATTAAGGTCACAGAATCTCTGTGATTATTCCTTAAGCTGTCTGAGATAGATTCTTCTATTTGTTGTATGTTTCGTTTGAGTGTCTCTTGAAGCACCCTTACTCACCTCTTATTTTTTTCTTCTAAAGAATGGTGGTGTACTTAATTCATCTCCATCGTCTTCTGAACCATGGTCTGCTTCTGTATTGCTGAATGTATCAAAATCTCTTTTTTCGATTGATTCAAATTGAGTTTCATCCGGTACGTTACGTGTTGTAGGTTCACGGCGAATATCCCAATCTCCAAATGCTCCTGCAGCTTGTGCTTGAGCTTCTGCTTCAGTTTTAGCAACTTCTGGTACTGGTCTTGTTTGACGCTTAACCATTCCTTGTGTTGTCATGTTACTTCTTGGCGCCATTGGGCGTTCTTTTTTACCAGGGTCGATTCCTGTAGCAATAACTGTTACTACAATTTCATCACCTAATTGGTCATTTACAGATGTTCCTAAAATAATATTCACATCTCCACCAGTTGCGTTAGCTACGATTTCAGAAGCATCTTGAGCTTCGAATAATGTCATATCTAATCCACCAGTGATGTTTAATAATACTTGTTCAGCACCTTCAATTGAAGTTTCTAATAATGGTGAAGCAATAGCTTTTCTAGTTGCTTCGATAACACGGTCTTCTCCGTTAGCAACACCGATACCCATTAATGCTGTTCCTTGATCTTCCATTACTGTCTTAACGTCAGCAAAGTCTAAGTTAACGTAACCAGGTGAAGTAATTAAATCTGAAATACCTTGTACACCTTGGCGTAATACGTTGTCTGCTTCTCTAAATGCTTCTAACATTGGTGTTTTCTTATCAACGATTTCTAATAATCTGTTGTTTGAAATAATAACTAATGTATCAACATTTTCTTTTAATTCTGCGATTCCTTCAGCAGCAAATCTGCTACGTTTTGGTCCTTCAAAACTAAATGGACGTGTAACAACACCTACTGTTAAAGCACCTTGAGCTTTAGCAATACCAGCAACTACAGGAGCTGCACCAGTACCAGTACCACCACCCATTCCAGATGTGATAAATACTAAATCCGCACCTTGTAATGCTTCTGCGATTTGCTCTTCACTTTCACTTGCAGCTTTCTCACCAACATCTGGTAAAGAACCTGCTCCTAAACCTTTTGTAAATTTAGGTCCTAATTGAATAACTGTTTCTGCTTTTGAATGGTGTAAGGCTTGAACATCTGTATTAGCTACGATGAACTCTACTCCTTTAACACCTTCGTCGATCATACGATTTACAGCATTTCCACCAGCGCCACCGACACCGATGACTTTGATAACTGCGCCAGTATTTAATGCATTATCTAAAGAAAATTCCATTGTTTGCTTCCTCCTAGGATTTTAGTCGAATATGTTAGACAAGAAACCTTTGAACTTACTGCCAATTCCTTCTTTGTCTGTTTCTTCGATTTCAACCTCTGTAATTGGTTCTTGTGGTTGAACTTGTCGTACTTCTGGTTTTGGTTGTTCCATTTTAACTTCTTTGTTAGGTTTCACTGTTTTTTTATTGTTATCGTAAATAGCTAATTTAGTGACATGATAAACTTCATCTAATTGAGCAACATACTCTACAATTGCAATTCCATTAGCAAACACTGGGTTACGTAATCCCATGTGATTTGGCACGTATAATTTTACGTTTGTACCAAATACGTCTGCTGCAAGTTCAACAATACCTGGTAAACTTGCTGCCCCACCTGTTAGGATAACTCCACCAGGTAAGTTTAAAGCATCAATGCTGTCTAAAACAGCTTTTGATTTAGTAAAAATTTGTTCAACACGAGCTTCGATGATTTCTGATAAGTAACGTTCATTAATCTTAACTGGTTCATTTTTACCAATAACATCCACAGGAAATTCTTCGTTTGAAGAAGTTCTTTCTGGATAAGCATAACCATAATTAATTTTTAATGCTTCAGCATTTGTTAGTGATGTGTTTAATACAACAGAGATATCTTTTGTAACAAACTCTCCACCTTCTTGTTCTACATGAGAGAATTTTAGTTCTCTTTCATACATAACAGAAGTAGTTGTTTGTCCACCACCTAAATCGATGATTGTTGTACCAAAATCTTTTTCACCGTCTGAAAGAATTGACTCAGCTAATGCTAATGGTGTTATGACCATTTCATCAATTGAAAGTCCGGCTTTTTCCACACACTTACGAATGTTGTGAACAATTGTTTTAGGTCCTGTGAACAATAGGCCTTTCATGTCTAAACGAACACCAATCATTCCTCTTGGATCTTTAATACCTTCAAAGCCATCAACTTTAAATTCTTGAGGAATTAAAGTGATTACTTGACGCTCAGGTGGAGTAGAGCGAACAACTGCTGCTGATGCAACGTTTTTCACATCTGTTGAAGTAATTTCTTTTGATTCTGAATTAACAGCAATCATTCCTTCACATTTTTCCACTTGTAATAGGTTAGCAGGAATCCCTACACTAACACTTCTGATTTGTACGCCTGATTTTTCTTCTGCTTGTTTAACTGCTCTTTGAATAGACTGAACCGCTTTGTCAATATCAATGACAATCCCACGATCCAACCCTTTTGATTTTGCATTTCCAACACCAATAATATTAATTTGATTTTCTATGTACTCAGCTACTACTACTTTCACTGAAGTTGTTCCAATATCAAGACTCACATGTATTCCTGTTTTTGCCATGAAAGGTGTTCCCTCCTATTTTCTAACAGAGTCTTCCTCTATTATTGCATATATCTCAAACCATTCTATCATAAAATATGGTATGAAATAAAGAATAATACTATAATTGTTGCATATTTTCAAAAAATTATGAAATCAATTATTCTGGTTGACTTGTTCCTTCCGTTTCTGATGATTCTTCTGTCTTAAATGGATATGAAAACACCCCTGATGGACCTGCTTCCATATCAATAACTCCTTTATATGACATCTCTGCTGTAATCTTATCATAAAAGGCCATTTTATCTGCAATAGTTGTAGATAAACCAATTACTTCATTGCCATCCTTCATTTTAAATTTAATTCTAAAAGGATTTGTTTTAGTTGCTAATGATTCAATATTATCAATTTTTTGTTTAATATTGTCATCCATTTGTTCATAAGCTTTAATAAATTCTTTCAGGTTTTCCCCTTCTTCAAAATTCATTAATAATGGAAGTCCTTTTACAGCATCTTTTGATTCCTCAAAAAGTAATTTCCCATTTGATAGAACTTCAAATCGCTTGCCTTCTTTTTCCACATAACCTATTGTACTAAATTCTGTGACTTTTATCTGTAGTGTATTTAAACCTTTAAGATTAATTTTAGTACTTTTAACTCTTGGATTGTTTTTTACTACTTGCTCACTTGATTCTTTTTTATCAAAATACTGTTCCCATAAACTTTTACTAACCTTTAAGTTTGAAGACTCAACTATTTTATTAGGATCGCTATCTGTCACTCCTGAAACAATAATTTTGCCTACCTTACTAAATGGTGAAATAAAATATAAAGTAATAAAAATACTGATTGCTAATAGAGTTAAAATAATTGAGAGGCGCTTAAATAATTCTTTCTCTTGAGCTGTTTGTTGATACCTCATATTTAAGGACAGTTTTGGTAATTTACTTAGACCAGCCTCGTTATCTTGGTTAGGCTTTTGACTATTTTGACTTGTATCTGAATCTTCACCTGAGTTTGTTAACAACAACTGCTTAGGCTTATTTTCTTTATTGTCATTATCGGTCATACTATCGCCTCCTTTATGACGTTAAGGTCATCATTAATGCATACAAACGGTCTGTTGCATCTGGCACACCTTCTTCTTTAGATGCTTGTGCCATTTGTTTTCTTTTTTCTTCATTCAACATTAAGGTATCCACAGCTTCAACTAAAGAATTCTCAGTTAGTTCGCTGTTTTTTACCATTAAGGCCGCCTGTTTATCTACTAAACTCATCGCATTTTTTGTTTGATGATCATTAGTCACATTAGGACTTGGAATTAAAATTGATGGTAAACCAATTGATGTGATTTCAGCAAGAGAAGTTGCTCCAGCTCTACCAACTACTAGCTCAACATTTCCTAAAACATTTTGCATGTTTTTAATATAAGGAACTACTTTAACATTGTCGCTTTTATTTTTAATAGGATTCCATACTTTACTAACATCTTCATAATAAATATCTCCTGAAGCATATAAAACTTGATAAGGTTTTTCTTGGAACAACCCTAAACTTTTCATAACAGCTTCATTAATCGCTAAAGCACCGCGGCTGCCACCAAAAATTAAGACAGTTGGTATTTCTGGTTTTAGACCAAATTCTTCTAAAATAGCAGATTTTTCTATACCTGCAACTTCTTGAGCCCTTGGGTTACCTACCATAACGACTTTTTCACTTGGAAAGTCTTTTGCCACATCTGAAAAACAAATTCCTATTTTATCTACGTACTTAGATAGAAACTTATTCGTCATTCCAGCCACACTATTTTGCTCATGAATAATAGTTGGTATCTTTAATTTGCTAGCTGCATAAACCACAGATCCACAAACATAACCACCTGTTCCAATAACAACATCAGGCTGAAATTTTTTTATGATTTTTTTTGCTTCTTTAATACTGTTTAAAAACAAATAAACAGTTTTAAAATTACTTGGTGATAACGAGCGTTTAAATCCTTGAATTTCAATTGTTTCAAATGGAATCCCTTGATCTGGAACTATTTTACTTTCCAAACCTTTTTTTGTCCCAATATAAAGAAATTCCGCTTCTGGATTTTTCTCTTTAATATGTTTTATTAATGAAACAGCTGGATATATATGACCACCTGTTCCGCCACCGGATACAAGTACTTTCATTCTTTTACCTACTTCACTATATTGTTTATTTCTTTGACGAAGTCTTCTCCGCGTTTTTCAAAGGTTTTATATTGATCCCAACTTGCACAAGCTGGAGATAATAAAATCGAGTCTCCTGACTCACTTAATTCCCAAGCTTTTTCCACAGCTTCTTTCATAACATTTAGAGTCACATTATGAGCGACGTACCCTTTGGCTGCTAAACTTAATTTTTCAGCAGTTTCACCAATTGTGACTAGGCCTTTTAAGTTGTTAAGGTGAGGTACTAATTCCTCAAACCCATTTCCTCTATCTAGTCCACCTGCGATTAAAATTAGTCTTTCATTATCAAAACCACTTAAGGCTTTTTCTGTTGCTAGGATATTAGTTGCTTTTGAATCATTGTAAATTTTACGTCCCTCGTATTCACCAATAAATTCAGTTCTGTGAGGAACTCCAGAAAATCGACTTAGCGTTTCTTTAATGACATCATTAGAAATATTATATAATTTAGCAACGATTATAGCTGCTAATGCATTTTCCACATTATGACTACCTGGAACGCCTAAATCATCTTTTGACATAATTTTTTCTTCTTTGTAATAAAGGTCATTATCTAGACAATAAGCTGTTGAGTACTCTTTTTTCTCACTAGTGAAAAAAAGAACTGATGCTTTTGTTTCTTTAGCTAAGTTACGTAATTCCTCTTGGTTACCATTTAAAATTAATTGATTATCTGCTGTCATATTTTTTTGCAAGTTCCATTTAGCTTTAACATATTCCTCGCGAGTACCATGATAATCTAAATGAGCTTCAAATAAATTAATGATTAAAGCTATTTTGGGTCTGAATTCTTCAATTCCCATTAATTGGAAACTTGATAATTCAGTTACTAAAACATCTTCTTTTTTAGCTTCTAAAACAACATCGCTTGTTGGAAAACCAATGTTGCCGGCAAGTTTAGCTTTACCTTCACTTCTACCTTGATTCAGTAATTCGTAAATCATTGTTGTTGTAGTTGTTTTTCCGTTTGTTCCTGTAATACCAATAAAATCTACTTCTGAGACTTCGTAAGCAATTTCTACTTCTGTAACAATTGGAATAGCTCTTTGTATTGCGTTTTCGAGAATAGGATTCGTATAAGGAATCCCTGGGTTTTTAACGATTAGAGAAAAACCTTCATCTAAGAGATCAATCGGATGACCACCAGTTACTACATTCATCCCCATCTCAAGTAACTCTTGAGCTTCTGGATTTTCTTCAATTGGTTTTCCGTCATTTACTGTGACAAAAGCTCCTAATTGATGTAGTAACTTAGCTGCTGCAACACCACTTCTTGCTAAACCTAATACTAATATTTTCTTATTTGCATATTTGTTTGTTGCCTTCATCCTGATCGCTTCTCCTTAAATAGTTCTTATAAGTATAAAATCCCTAATGTTAAACCTGACATAACCAATCCTACTATCCAAAAAACAATATCGATTTTCCATTCACTCCAACCAGTTAATTCAAAGTGATGATGAATAGGTGACATTTTAAAAATTCTTTTTCCTGTTAATTTAAATGATGCTACTTGTAAGATAACGCTAGCTGTTTCAAGAACATACACTAAACCAATTAAAAGTAAGGTCCATTCTTGGTGTAGTAAAATTGAAATAGCTGCTAACATACCACCTAAAGCAAGAGAACCAACATCTCCCATAAAAATCTTAGCTGGTTTTTTATTGTAAACTAAGAAACCTAGCAGAGCTCCAATTGTTGCTACACAAATTAACATAATATCATATTGCTCTTGATTCCATGCAATGATTGCGTAAGTTCCAAAAGAAATTGAACCTAAACCAGAAACTAAACCATCAATTCCATCTGTTAAGTTAACCGCATTTGAGAAACCAACTAACCAAAAAATAGCAAAAGCACCATAAACAAAGCCTAAGTTCACTTCACCGATTAAAGGTATATATAATAAATCACTAATTCCTTCTGATTTCATAATCAAGTATAAAATTAATCCACCAATAATTTGGCCAATTAATTTTTGTTTTGAATTTAAGCCTAGATTTCTCTTTTTAAACACTTTAATAAAGTCATCTAAAAAGCCTAATAAACCATATAAAGCTAAAATGAATAACACACTCCAAAAAGAAGTTGTTAATTCTTTTTGCCAAGCAGCTACGATAATAGAAGTTAAAACGATACTTCCTAAGAAAACAGCTCCACCCATTGTAGGTGTTCCTGATTTAGCTAAGTGAGCTTGTGGACCTTCTTCTCTAATAGCTTGTCCCATTTTTTTCATTTTAAAGTACGCAATAAAAAGCGGCATACTCATTAGTACAAAAGCAAACCCCAACGAAAGGGGTATTAATAGTTGTGTTAAATTCATGATAATCTCCTAATTTTTAATCTTCTGAGTTAGACACGTCTACTTTAAACGCGTGTTTCAGCATACTGTTAGATACTTCTGCAACTAACTCTGCTGCTGATTGCTCTCCGATTATTTTTGGTTTTCTTAAAGTAACATACATAATATATTCAGGATTTTCAGTTGGTGCAATTTGGACAACTGAGTATAAATAATCATTTGGTCCTGTTAGTACTTGTCCATTCTCAAAAATCTGAGCTGTCCCTGTTTTAGCTGATACACTCACACCATCAATACCATAAGTGCCATATCCTGTACCATAAATGGGATCTTCTACTGTATCTTTCATAAAATCAAGTGTTTTATCCGCAGTCGATTCTTTTATTGGCTTACCTACTTCTTGTGGTCCAAAGACTTTCTCTTCTTTACCATCTTCTGAAGTGATTTTCTTAATGTATTGAGGTTTTAACATTGTTCCCTTATTAGCAATAGCTGTAAAACCTTGCATCATTTGGAAATTAGTAACTCCAATAGCTTGTCCAAAAGCAGACATTGCTGTATCTACTGGGTTTTTGTCACGAATGTTACCCGTGCCTTCCAGAGGTAAACCTGATTCTGTTGATTTACCAAAACCAAATTTGTTTAAGTATTCTTGCCACGTTGTACCCATTTTTTGTTCTAAATGAACCATCCCAACGTTACTTGACCAAGCTAAAGCTTGTCTATACGTTAATGTTCCTTTTCCTTCAGGTTTCCAGTCGCTAATCGGTGTATCATATACTTGGATTTTTCCTGATTCAAAGGTTTCATTTTCATTTAAGTTACCTGAATCAATCGCAGCTGCAACAGTAAAAACTTTCATTGTTGAACCAGGTTCAAATGGTGTTTCAATTAACATATTTTGCCATACTGGATCAGGTTGATCATCTTCTTTATATAAACCTTTTTTAGTTTGCGGATCAAAGGTCGGCCTTTGAGAAGCAGCTAAGATTTCTCCTGTTTTAGCACTCATTAAAACTGCTGTCATATTTTCAGGTTCAGATTTCGAAAACACATCATCCATAACTTCTTCCATACGTAACTGTAAGTTTGAATCAAGAGTTGTATAAATGTCTTTGCCATCTACTGCTTTTTTATCTACAATCACAGAACCAGGCAATTCATTTCCTTTACTATCTTTTTGGAAGTACTTATAACCATCTTTACCTTTTAAAATATCATCGTAGGCATTTTCAATACCCATTCCTTTTTCTCCAGTTAACTTAGAGTTTTCCTCATCTGAATTTTCTGGTTGAGCATAACCTACTATATAGGAAGCAAATTTCCCATTAGGATACATTCTGTCAGGATGTTCAGTGAAATAAATCCCCGGTACACCAGCTTCTTCCAATTCTTTTTCAATTTTCGTTTTAGTTTCTAATGATAAGTTCTTCCCTTTTGAACCAAACTCAGTACTACCATAGTACTTACCATTTTCATTTTTCTTAATTTCTTTACTTAGTTGCTCTAAAGTAAGCTCTTTATCAATACCAGCATACTTATGTAACACTTCAGCAATTTTGTCGTGATCTTTCTTTTGAACGTATAATTTTTTATTATTCAGTCCAATATAATCTTTTCCTAATTCAGCATATAACGAATAGGAAGTAGCATCTTCAGCAATTGGTTGACCATTTCTATCATAAATGGTTCCACGTTTTGCTTTTATGACGCTACTTCCTTGATACAGGTCTTGTCTTTTCTTATCTAAACTTTCAGAGCCTACTTTACCCACTCCGATAATGTAGATAAATCTCACTGCAAAAAGAAGGAAAATGATAATAGAAGTGGAAAAAAGAATAATTCCGACATTTCTTCTATTGCCAGCTGGTGTTAAATTTTTTGAATCAATTAGTCTTTTTAATTTTTTTAGCCATTTTTTCATTATTTTATTTTCCTTATATTGTCGTCTCTCATTTCAATATCTGCTTTTTCAGCGATTTCTTTAATACGATCAGATCTTAACAATTCATTTTTTTCTTGCTCCAACTTATCAATTGCTCTTGTTGAGGTATTGATTTCTTGTTGAACAGATGTAATCGCCTCTTCCTCGCGATTAATAGCAGTAGTCATCTTGATGGTAGCAATAGATAAAAATAGAAACGTAGCAACAATGGTACAGAAAACAACTTTTTCTAATTTACTCACTTTTTTTAGTTTACTCTGAGGAACAAGATAGGGAACTGTTTCTCTTAACCTTTCATCCTGCTCAGAAGGTGTTGTATGGGATACATCATACAGTTGTAAATTTTTTCTTTCTGGTAACGCCATACTTACACTCTCCTTTCAGGAATAATTTTTTCTGCTATTCGTAACTTCGCACTTCTTGAGCGATTATTTTCATCTAATTCATCATCAGAAGCAACTATCGGCTTTCTGTTAACTAACTTCAATGTTGGTTGATACTCAACTGGTACCATTGGTAATCCTGGTGGTAAGTCTTGAGGTTGACTGTATTCTTTAAAGATATTTTTTACAATTTTATCTTCTAAAGAATGGAAGGTAATCACACTAATACGACCTTCGTCATTTAATAACTCAATAGCCTGCTCAATAGATTCACCAATTACTTCTAATTCACTATTTACTTCAATACGGACTGCTTGGAAAATTCTTTTAGCAGGATGTCCACCCTTACGTCTTGCTGGGGCTGGAATTCCTTCTTTAATGATTTCAACAAGCTCTCCTGTTGTTTCTATTTTTTTATCAATTCTTTTCTTTTCAATTAATCTTGCAATTTGTTTTGAAAATTTCTCTTCTCCGTAGCGGAAAAAAATCTTCACTAACTGCTCATACGAGTACTCGTTAATAACTTCATAGGCAGATAAAGAAGCACTTTGATCCATTCTCATATCTAAAGGCGCATCTTGATGGTAACTAAAACCTCTTTCTCCCTCATCTAATTGAGGTGACGAGACTCCTAAGTCATATAAAATGCCATCAATTTCTGTTACACCATGTTCAGCTAATTTTTCTTGTAAATAACGGAAATTTGAGCGAATAAAAGTCACTTTACCTTCATTTACTTCTTTTTCTAGAAATGCTGACGCATGTTTAATTGCTTTTTCATCCTGATCAAAGGCGTACAGATGACCTTCTTTAGATAGTTGAGATAGAAGATACTGGCTATGACCAGCTCCTCCTAATGTACAGTCAACATAGACACCATTAGGTTTAATGTTTAATCCATCAACTGTTTCTTTTAATAAAACAGTGACATGCTCAAATGTTTCTGACATATTTTTCTCCAACCTTTTATTTAAAAACCAAAATCAATCATCGTTTCAGCAATATCATCAAAATTCTCTTCAGCTTCTTGAGAGAATTCATTCCAACGTTCCTCGCTCCAAACTTCAATTCTGTTTGAAACTCCAATAATGACACACGGCTTTTCTAATTGTGCATATTTTCTTAAATTTGTAGGGACATTAATTCGTCCTTGTTTATCAATTTCACATTCAGTGGCTGCAGAGTAAAAGAAACGAACAAAAGTCCTAGCTTCTTTTTTTGATAGTGGCATATCTTTCATTTTTTCTTCCAAGATTGCCCACTCTTCCATCGGATAACCAAATAAACATCCATCCATTCCTCTTGTCACGATAAACTTTTCTCCCAAGTTTTCTCGTAATTTTGAAGGAACAATTAGACGCCCTTTTGAGTCAATATTATGTTGATATTCACCCATAAGCATATAAGGTCACCTCACATCACCACTTACTAGAACTAGTCTACCACATTCCCCCACTTTCTACCACACTATTAATAAAAAAAATGACTTTGGTATTCCTTGTTAGAAAAGGGCTAACAAAAAAGACAATAATAGTAAGTTTACTAGTTATTGTCTTAGTTTTATTTTAAAAAGAAGAAGATACTGACTAAAATAAGTAAAAAATAAATCAGTAAGGTGATTAAAAAAGTCACGCGCCACACCATCTTCAAATAGCGTTTATATCGTATCTCTTTAAATTGATAGGCTTGAAACACTGCAATCAACATAGATACTAATAATACAATTAACAGAGTGTATGGTAAGAAACTTTCATCAAATGTTGCTTTAGATAGGTTGTGGATGCCAATTAATAAAAACGGTGTGGCAATATCTGGTGCTTTTACACCATATTTAATATTTATTTTGGTTTTTTTCACGACTATAGAACTAATCAATAGTAATACGACTGGAAATATAAACCAAAAAAAAGTGCTTATTGTTAATGTGGTCATTAAGATACCCCTTCACAATCCTTACCCATGTTACTAAGACTCTCCTAGTATACGATATTTAGATGTCAAACCGATAACAACTAAAAAACGTTGGACTACTTCTTTGTAACAAAGATTACATAAGGATTTTTCTTTTTTCTTGTCTTCAATCTATTATAAATCATTAAGATTGCTGATTCAATCTTTCCCTTAGGTAATAAGGATTTTAACTTGAATTCTTTAGCTATTTCAGTGTACACTAGTTACATTGAAGAAAGATAAGGGACGTGCACATAATGGATAAAAAAGAAAAAAGTACTTTTTCAAAAGTAACTAAAGTTGTTATCTGGGTAATGTTACTTGCTATGGTTGGCGGAACAGTACTCGGTGCTTTAGCTAGTTTAGGTGTTATTTAAAAAAATGAAAGCAGTAAGATGAGGTTTTACTACCTTATCTTACTGCCTTTTTTATTTTTTAGCTAAATCAAGTAATTCTTTAGCATGTTCTAAAGTTAACGGTGTAACTTCAGCACCTGATAACATTCTAGCAATCTCATTGATACGCTGATTTTCAGATAACTCTCTCACACTTGTTTCTGTTCGATTATTTTTAATTTCTTTTTGGATATAATAATGGGTATCAGAAATCGCTGCTACTTGTGGTAAGTGAGTAATACATAGAACTTGAGAATTTTTTCCAATCTCATGAATTTTCTCAGCGATGGCTTGCGCTACCCTTCCACTAACACCTGTATCCACCTCATCAAAAACAATACTTGTAATCCCTTGAGATTTTGAAAAAATAGTTTTAATCGCTAACATCACGCGGGATAATTCACCACCAGAAACTACTTTTGTTAATGGTTTTAACTCTTCTCCCACATTAGCTGAGATAAAAAACTCTACTTTATCTTTCCCTGTTAATTGATAACTATCTGTTGTATCAAAAACTACTTTAAATTGCGTATTTTCCATATAAAGACTTTTCAGTTCTTTTAAAATATTTTTTTCAAGATCTAAAGCTATTTTACGGCGTTTCTCTGTTAATTTTTCAGATAGAGTTGCTAATCTTTTTTCTTCTTTTTCAAAGGATGCCTCAAGTTCTTTAATATCCATAGTACTTGTTTCATTAATCGCTAATTCTTCTGAAATTGTATTAAAATAAGCAATAATATCTGTAACAGTTTCACCGTATTTGCGTTTTAATTGGCGAATCGTATCTAATCGGTTATCAACTTCATTTAATCTCTCTTCATCTAACTCTAGTGTGTCCATTAAACTGGTAATATTCCCTAAAGCTTCTTGAAGCGAATAGTAGGCTGTTTGAACTAGCTCATGCGTTTCTTTATAGCTACTATCCAAGTGTTCAATATGACTCATTTCATTCATTGCTTGAGCCACTAAATCTAAGGTTTGGCTTTCTTCACTATCGATATAATGATACGTATTTTTCAAAGCATCTGTAATTTGTTGAAAGCTCAGCATTTTTTTTCGTTCTTCTAAAAGCTGTTCTTCCTCTCCATCAATTAAATTTACCTCTGCTATTTCATCATGTTGAAAGTGCAACATATCCATTCTTTGGACATATTCTTTCTCGTTCTCATAAAATTTTTTAATCTTTGTAGAAAGTTCTTGATGTTTTTTAAAGTGAATTTGATACTCAGAAATTAAAGGTAACATGTCACTTGCTGCAAAATTATCTAGCATACTTAAATGATGTGCTGGATTCATTAATTCTTGATGCTCATTTTGACCATGAATATCTACTAATCGTTGACCAACTTCACGCAAAATTTTAGTATTGACAAGCTGACCATTAATACGACAATTATTGCGTCCATTGCGATGAATTTCACGCTGAATAATCAATAAATCATCAGGCATCTCAATGCCTTTTTCCTCAAGATAATCTAGCATTACTTCCTTATTTTCAATATAGAATGACCCTTCAATCCGGCACCTATCCATCCCATCACGAATAAAATCACTAGAGCCACGTCCACCAACTAAAAGCCCCATAGCATCAATAATAATTGATTTACCAGCTCCAGTTTCTCCAGTTAAGACAGTCATCCCTTCTTTAAATTCGAGATTTAAGCTTGAGATAATCGCAAAGTCTTGTACAGATAATTCTTGTATCACGTCAATTCACCTTCTTATTTTAAAATTCCATATATTTTATCTTCCATGTCACTAGCTGCTTCTTCTGTTTCCATAAAAATCAGAATTTTATCATCATTAGCCATAACAGTAAATAAAAACTCTGGATAAACTGTCTCAATTAAACCACCTAAAGCAAACCCACTTCCAGGTTTAGTAATAATTGAAACCATTTTATCCATTCTTTTTAAATCAATAAATGATTTTTTCAATAATTTATTCAGTCTACCACTAGCACTGTTATCATTTTGAGGTAGTTCATATTTAAGAATACCATTTTCATTCAAGACCTTAATTAGTTTCATTTCTTTAATATCTCTTGAAACAGTAGCCTGAGTAACAGGAATATTTTTTTCAATTAAAAGAGCGACTAAATCCTCTTGTTTGAATACTTCATTCTCTCTAATAATTTTTGATATAAATCGTTGTCTTTCTTGCTTCCTCACTCATATTCCCTCCAATAAAGGATTAAGATAACCTATTATGAGAGTTGTTTACAACTTCTGTTGCAGTAACTCCACTTAGAAACTGACCTAATCCAGTTTCTACAGGTTTTAAATAGGCTAAAAACTCAATATTTCCATCTCCACCAGTAATCGGCGAATAATCTAGAGCCATTACATTAAAACCAAACTCTTGAATAAAGGCTAAGACATCTTCTAATACTGACAAATGAACTTTTTTATCACGAATGATTCCTTTTTTACCCACTTGTTCTCTACCAGCTTCAAATTGTGGTTTTATTAAAGCCACTACTTCACCATTACTAGCTAGAATTTCTTTTAATACAGGTAAGATTAATTTTAAAGAAATAAAAGAAACATCAATCGTTGAAATATTTGGTTGTCCTTTAGTAAAATCTTCTAACTTAGAATATCTGAAGTTAGTTTTTTCCATAACTTCAACACGCTCATCTTGTCTTAGTTTCCAAGCAAGTTGGTTAGAACCAACATCAAGAGCATAGCTCATTTTCGCTCCGTTTTGTAGGGCAACATCTGTGAATCCCCCCGTTGAAGAACCTATATCTAAAAGAGTTTTCCCTTCAAAATCGATTCCAAAAGAAGTTATCGCTTTTTCTAACTTTAACCCACCACGAGAGACATATTTTAAAGCTTGTCCTTTTAGTCGCAAAACAGTGTCTACCGGGATTTTTTCCCCAGGTTTATCGTAGCGGATATTTTTCTCATCACACACAAGACCTGCCATCACATTTCGCTTAGCTTTTTCTCTTGTTTCACTTAATCCTTGTTGAACTAATAACACATCAACACGTTCTTTTTGTACTTTCTCGCCCATTAAATTACCTTCAACTCTTCTATAATTATTTCTAACAAAGTGACTTCTTCACTTTTATTTAATAAACCTTTTGCTTTTTGTAAGGATTCAGTTGCCAAATCACAGTGATTTTCAAAAGCTTTTGTCGCACCCTCTATTCCTAATAAAGATACGTAGGTATTTTTATTATGTGCTTCATCAGCACCAACTTTTTTACCAATTGCCGCTTCATCACCTAGTACGTCTAATAAATCATCTCTAATTTGGAATGCTATTCCTACATTTTGAGCATACTCTAGTAACCATTTTTTCATCTCAAAAGACTGGGTGCTCATTAAAACTCCTGCTTCAACAGCAAATTGAATTAGCATACCTGTCTTTTTTTGATGCATCTTTTGAAGTTCTCTAAAGTTAATTTTTTTCCCTTCACCTAACACATCTTCCACTTGACCTGCAATCATACCAGTAGAACCGGAAGCCTTAGCTAAAAGACGAATTAATTCAACTTTCAATGAACTTTCTACTTCCATTTCTGCTACTAAGTGAAAACTTTCCGTTAATAGAGCATCCCCTGCTAAAATCGCTAATCCTTCGCCATAAACTTTATGATTTGTTGGCTTACCACGTCTTAAATCATCATCATCCATTGCAGGTAAGTCATCATGGATTAAAGAGTATGTATGAATCATTTCTAAAGCTGCTGCAATTTCATAGTGAGAATTCTCAAGTGTTTGGCCAAAAAAATCAACAGTTGCTAAAAGTAACAACGGTCTAAATCTTTTTCCACCAGCATCTAAAGAGTACACCATACTATCAAATAGAATTTCTGATTGACTTGTTTTCTCTAAAAAATCATACATCTTTTGGTTAATTACAGGTATGTTTTGTTTTGAAAACTCCTTGTACCTACTCATCTTTATTCTCCTGCTTCTTCAAATGGAATTTCTATTCCATCATCAGACATAATTTTTGTTAATGTCTCTTCCGCTTTTGTTAGTGTCTCTTGGCACATCTTACTTAGTTCCATTCCTTTTTTAAACTGCTCTAACGCTTCTTCTAAAGGGACTTCACCAGTTTCTAGTTGTTTGACGATTATTTCTAAATCAGTCATTGCTTCTTCAAAAGTTTGTTTCTTTTCTTTAGCCATTTTTTATTCCCCCTTAGGCATTTTTTCCTGAATTTCAGCTGTCACTTCTCCATCTGATAAGTGAATATTAACTACTTGTTTAACGTCAACATCATTAGTGGATTTAATAATTTGGTCATCTATTGTCACGTAGCTATACCCTCTAAGCATAGTTTGAAGAGGACTTAACATATCTAAGTTAGTCATTAACTGTATCAAGTTTCTTTTTTTATCTTTCATCGTTAAATCAATAGATTGAGTCAATTTTTCATTTAAATAATTAACTTTTTGTCTCGCCAAATTAATATCTTCTTTAGGATTTTGAGTTTCTAGTCTTTTGACCAACTGAATAAACTCTTTTTCCTTCTGTTTTATTTCACTATTTAAGCTTTGTTCTAATCGTCTATTTAAAGTATCTAACTGAATAGAGAAAGCTTCATACAAACGTTTTGGTTGTTTAAAGACAAAAGACTCAGATAAATGATCAAACTTTTGTTTTTTATGTTTAATCTGATTATCCATCCCTTGAATTAAACGACTTTCTTTTTCTTTAATTTTCAATATTTCTTCTCTCAACACAGGTGTTGCTAACTCTGCTGCTGCCGTTGGTGTAGCAGCTCTTACATCTGCTACTAAATCTGCTAAAGTAACATCAGTTTCATGTCCCACAGAAGAAATAGTAGGCGTACGTGATTCAAATATAGCACGAACGACTCGTTCTTCATTAAAGGGCCATAAATCCTCAATAGATCCTCCACCACGACCAACAATCATCGTATCAAAATCACCTAGAGCATCTACTTCTTTAATTCTTTTTACAATGTCATCAGCAGCTTTATCTCCTTGAACAAGAGTTGGGAACACAACTAACTGAACAATTGGGTACCTTCTTTTAGTTGTCGTAATAATATCCTTAACAACAGCTCCACTTGGACTAGTAATCACAGCGATTTTTTTCGGATATTTAACTAGAGGTTGCTTAAAAGCTTCCTTAAAAAGCCCTTCTTCTTGAAGTGCTTTTTTTCTTTTTTCTAAAGCTTGATACAAAGCACCTACACCATCTGGTTCCATGTGTTCAATATAAATTTGATAACTTCCACCAGGTTCATATAAAGAGATTCTCCCAATTACAAGAACTTTCATTCCTTCCTCAGGCTGAAATTTTAATTTATTGAAAGCTCCCTTAAACATAATAGCCGATATTTTAGCCTTATCATCCTTTAAACTGAAATACTGATGAGCATTTGGTCTCATTCTAAAGTTTGAAATTTCACCTGTTAGAAAAACTCGTTCTAAATAAGGGTCTGCTTCAAATTTATGTTTAATGTATTTGGTTAGTGCTGTGACCGTTAAATACGTTTCAGTCATTTTTTCACATTCCTTTAATCTGCTCTTCTGTTAGATACTGTTTGTTCCATTAACATACTAATTGTCATCGGGCCAACACCACCTGGTACAGGAGTAATAAACGAAGCTTTTTGACTAACTTCATCAAATTTAACATCTCCTACTAAGTGACCATCAGCATGACGATTCATTCCCACATCAACAACAACAGCACCTTCTTTAATATAATCTGCTGTTAAAAACTCAGCCTTCCCTATAGCAATCACAATTATATCAGCTTGTTTAGTTAATTCTTTTAGGTTAGTTGTTCTAGCATGAGTAATGGTTACTGTGGCATTTTCCATTAGTAACATTTGCGCCATAGGTTTACCAACAATGTTACTACGGCCAATCACTACTGCATGTTTACCTTCCATTTCAATATTATATTCTTTCAATAACTCAATAATTCCGTAAGGTGTACAGGGTAGTTTATCAGGCTGTCCGATAAATAATTTTCCCATGTTTAATGGATGGAAACCATCCACATCTTTTTTAGAATCAATCGTTAAAATAACTTTCTCTTCATCTATATGTTTTGGCAAAGGCAGTTGTACTAAAATACCATCAACTTCTTCATCTTTATTATATGTTTCAACTAATTGTAACAACTCTTCTTCAGTTGTTGTTTCAGGCAAACGATCTACTTGAGAATGAAATCCAATTTTTTTCGCTGCTCTTTCTTTATTACGCACATAAACTTGGCTACCGACATCTTCTCCAACTAAAATAACTACTAGTTTTGGTAATCTTTTTCCTTGTTTTTCCCATTCAGACACTTCTTGTTTTAATTTATCTTGTAACTTATCTGCTAAGGCACGTCCATTTAATATTTTTTCCACAAAAAACACCTCCAAGTTTATTCACACATACGTTTATTTTAGCATAAAAAAAAGACTCTCGATACAAACAAAAAAACTCAAGCAAGATTAATTGCGGCTCTATAATTTAAAGGACTGATGAATCAAATTTTGATTCATCAGTCCTTTTTTAGTTTATTTAAATATAAAACATGTCGTCTATCTAGTAAAA
>NZ_QPJV01000006.1 GCF_003337315.1 Vagococcus fluvialis
ATAATTTTCCTCCATCAATCAGAAGAACCATTTATTCAACTAACTTGATTGAAGGTTTTAACAAACAATTAAAGAAATATACAAAAAGAAAAGAACAATTCCCTAATGAAGAATCTCTAGAGAGATTCTTAGTTTCTCAATTCAACAACTATAATCAGAAATTTTTGTGTCGGATTCATAAAGGTTTTAAAGAAATACAAGATACATTAGAATCAATGTTTTAACTTAACCGACAGAATGGTTTTTTTCCATTTACACATAATTCTTGACGCAACCAACGAAACATAAAAAGGAATGTTCATAGCAACAGAGAGGAAGAATAACACATGATTATTAAGAAAATATTGAATAATAATGTTGTTATCTCAGAAAATGATCGTTCTGAAGAAATTGTCATCATGGGTAAGGGATTAGCGTTTCAAAAGAAAAACGGAGATGCAATTGAGTCAGAGAAAATAGATAAGATTTTTGTTTCAGGTTCTGCATCAGGAGTTAGAGAAATTGAAAAAATGGTTCTAACTGTGGATCCTGTGATTATTGATATTGCCAAAGAAATTATTCTATATGCTGAAAAAAATATGAACCAAGAATATTCAGATCAAGCTTACATTACACTGACAGATCACTTGAATTATGCTGTAGCAAGAGGAAAAGAAGGAATATTTATTCCTAATCCATTGTTATTTGAAATCAGAAAATTCTATCCAGAAGAGTATAAAATTGCTGTTCGCGCAATTGATGAGATTAATCAGAAATTAGAAACTAATTTCCCGATTGATGAAGCAGGTTTTATTGCTCTCCACTTAGCCAATAGCCGAAAAAATGGAAATAAGTTACCAGTGACGATGGAAAGTACTGAAATGGTTAGAGATATTTTGAATATTATTAGTCGATTTTTCGGCATGATGTTTGATGAGAGTTCTTTAAATTACAATCGGATGGTCACTCATATCCAGTATTTTGTTAAGAGAATTTTAGAAAAAGAAACTGTAGAAGAAACAGATGATTTTCTTTATGAACTAGTTCAAAGTAAATACCCAGAAGCTTTTAGTTGTAGTTTGAGAATTCGGGACTATTTATTAAAAACTAAAAATGTAGAAATAAAAGAACCAGAGATGATTTATTTAGTCATTCATATTAACCGAGTCGTTGAAGATACTAAAAAATAAAGCAGTCACTGATTACGTAAAAGTAATCAGTGCCTTTTTTTTAAATTTTTATGCTATTATCAAAGTATCAAGAAAAAAGTGAGGAAAACATGAGAAAACTAAAAAAATATTCCATTGTTTTTTATCTAAGAGAACTTGGTAATTATTTGAGTAGTTTAATTATGCCGAATTTAAGCGTTTTTATTGCTTGGGGTTTGATTAATTTTTTAGCTAATTTTGCGTCAGGCAAAATGTATCTCTTATTAGATGGGACTGAAGATATTTTAATCAATTTTTTACTGCCACTCTTAATAGGTTATACTGGTGGTAAAAAAATTGATCATAATCGAGGTGGAGCAATAGCAGGCATTGCGACATTAGGTATTATGGTAGGAAATGATAATTCTGCAGTTTTAGGTGCGATGATTATTGGTCCGATAGCAGTTACGTGCTTTAAGAGATTAAATATATTAATATTAAAAAAAATACAAAATGGGTATGAAATGCTACTTCAAAATATATTAGCAGGTGTTGTGGGAACTCTTTTTTGTTTAGTAGGCTTATTTGTTTTAACACCAATTATTAACTTTAGTACCTTGCTTGCAATAAGTGGCGTTGATTTTTTAATCACTCATCATTTACTACCATTAGTTAATGTGATTATTGAACCACTGAAAGTTTTTTTCTTTAATAATGCTATTAATCATGGTGTACTAACCCCTTTAGGACTAAATATGGTAAAAGAAACAGGACAATCTATTTTATTTTTATTAGAAGTTAATCCAGGCCCAGGACTGGGGATCTTATTAGCTTTCTCCTTTTACGGTAATCAAGAAGAAAGAAAACAAGGCGCAGGTGCTTCAATGATTCATTTGTTTGGCGGCATTCATGAAGTTTATTTTCCTTTCGTTTTGAAAGAGCCTAAACTTTTTTTAGTAGCCATTTTAAGTGGAATAACAGGAACAACTATTTTCCAGTTTCTTAATGCTGGATTAACGATGCCGGTTTCACCAGGTTCAATTATTTTAATGTTAACAAGTGCTTCTTCATATAGTCGAATTAGCTTGTTATTAGGTGTGTTAGGAAGTGCTTTAGTATCATTTATTCTTAGTTTAATCATTCTTTTAAATAGAAATGACGAGAAAAATGTAGCTGTAGAAATCAAAGGAGAAAGTCAAATGATAGATCAAATAATAGTGGCTTGTGATGCAGGAATTGGTTCAAGTGCCATGGGAGCAAGCTTGATTGATAAAGAACTAAAAAGGCTTGGAATTGAATTGCCAGTAACTAATCAATCGATTTATGAAGTTGAGAATAATCGAGCTAGTTTGATTTTAGTGCACAGTCAATTAAAAAATCAATTGCAAAAATTAGCTCCCAAAGTACAAATACTAGAAATTGATAATTTTTTAGATATTCAGAATAATGCTAGTATAATTCTTGATTATCTTGAAGATAAAGAGATTGATAACGAATTGACGACTAAAAAAAATATATCCAACAAAATAGAAATAGTATTATTATTTGAAAACAATGTGAGAGGTAGTCAAACAATGGCAAGTGAGTTAATGAGAATTAAAGCTCACCAATTAGAGGTTAATTTAGTGACTAAAAAAGAAGCCATTGAGGATGTCATTTATATCCCTAATAGTTTTTACATCGTATCTGAGGAGTTTGAACAAAAATATTGTGTAACTAAACAAACTAACACTGTTTTTGTAATGACTGATTTGTTTAATATGACTGAGTTTGAAAGTTGGCTGAAAGGAGTAAAAAATTAAATGATTCTATCACCACGTGAAAAACAACTACTGACAGAACTATTGAATAATACAAAAGAAGTTTCAGTGAGCCAAATGATTGGTTTATTAAAGGTTAGTAAAAGAACTGTTTATCGTGAGTTAGATAGTTTAATTGAAACCCTACATAGTATAGATATCGAAGTAAAAAAAGTATCTAGAGGAAACTATCAATTAATGATAGATGATATTCAAAGAGAGAGATTAATGAAGCTAGTTGGTTCTGATAGTTGGATGGAATTATCCACATCTGAAAGACAAAGAGGTATCTTGTATGATTTACTAGAAACCTTAGCGCCTATTCCAATGACCAATTTTTTAAAGATATATGATATAAGTAATACTACCTTTTACGGTGATATCAAACAATTGGAAACGCGATTAGCTAAATCACCTCTTAAAATTGTGAGAAATATGGGGTATGAAATAATAGGCTCAGAAAAATATCGTAGATTACTAATGGCGAATATTTTAGAATCTGAAATTAATGAATATGAATTTTTTCATCTTCAAGATATTCCAGAACAAGGAAACTTTTTTGTTAAATTTTTAAAAGAAGAACAGTTTGAGCTTGTTAAAACAATTGTCTTAGAAGAGCTAAATCAATCATTACCGAAACTAAGTGATAGAAAATTACAGCATTTAGTTTTAATGATTTTAATTGCAGTTGATAGAGTAGCTCAAGGTCATGTGTTAATTGAGGAGTCCTATATGGAGTTAATTAATAAAGAAACCCTCAATATGTCTAAACGTATTTTTAGTAAATTAGGTAGGGAGACAAAGCAGCTCTTCCCAGTTAATGAAATTGTATTTTATGCTAATTTATTAAATGATTTCTCTAATTCATTTGAAGATGATTTCTTTGAAGAGAGCTTTGATTCTGAATTAGCATATTCTGTTAAGCGCTTAATTGAATTAGTTAGTGAACAGACAGAAGTTAGTTTTTTTGAGGATTACAATCTTTATAAAATGTTATTAACTCATTTGTCAGGTGTTTTTTCTCGCGCTATTTTGCAAGAAGATCAACTGAGAAATCCTATACTGGAAAGAATAATGGAGCAATACGTTGAAGTTGCTAATGGTATTAAAGAATCTCTACCTTTAGTATTTCCAAATCAGCAATTAACAGAAGAAGAAATAGCTTATATGGTGTTACATTTTGCTAATTCCCTTGAAAGAAGCCCGAAGGTTATGGAAGTAGATATTGCTGGCTTTTCGCCTAGTGGATTAGTTTCGACTAGTATGTTAGAGATGAAGTTAAGAAATCATTTTCCTTTTATTCATACCATTCATTTTTTTAGTATAGCTGAACTAGGAACAGTGGATTTAGAAAATGACTATGATTTAGTTGTTTCAACCTCTCTTTTACCTGGTTTTACTGGGAAATACCAATTAGTTTCACCTTTACTTTTAGAAGATGAAGTAAAAAAGTTAAAAGAAATATTTAAAGAAATGGACCATTTGAAAGCTAGACCTGTCAGAAAGCATCATCAAGTCAATGATTTTAGCAAACCCTATGAAGAAGTTAGACAGTTTATGGAGCATGTCAATGAACTTTTAGAGCGGTTTTTCATCAAAACAATTGAAAATAAAACTGATTTAGAAAGCTTAATAGTAGAGTTAATTACTTGTATGCCGGATAATTTAATTTCAGATAGTAAGGATATTGAAATGAAACTATTAAAGAGAGTTAATCAGTCACCTGTGGGGATTCCTAACACAACAATGGCACTTTTTCACGGTGCGACAAAAGGTGTGAATCAGACTATTTTTTATATTGTTAATTTAAATAATTCGATTGAAATGTTAGGGATGGACCAAGAAACAATGAATGTAACTCGTATTTTAGTCATGCTATCACCTCTTGAAACGAGTAAGGTAGAAACTAAATTACTTAGTAAAATTAGTGGTGCCATTATTATGAATGATTTATATACGGAAATTTTCAATTCAGGGAATGAACCAATTGTTTATCAATTATTGTCATCATTATTAATAGATGAGATGAAAGTCTAAAAGGGGTATCTTATGAAATTGCTAGAAGAAAAAAATATTAGCTTAAATCAAACCTTTAAAACACCTCAAGAAGCTATTAAGTATGCAGGTGAAAAAATGAAATCATTAGGATTAATTAAAGAAGAATACATTGAATCTATGTTAGTAAGACAAGACAAATTAAGTGTTTATATTGGTAATTTTGTTGCTTTGCCTCACGGAGAAGTACAAGATGAGTTTATCTTAGAAGAGGGAATTTTCGTCACTCAAGTTCCTGATGGCATTGATTTTTCAAATACTGAACAAAAACAAATTGCGACAATCATTATTTCTGTAGCTTTAAGAAAAGAGAGTCAACTTAGGATATTACAAGAATTAGCTTTCTTTTGTTCAGATATTGAAAATGTCAGAAAACTTAGTGACGAAGTAGATGAAAAACAGTTTGTTACATTTTTTAATGAATCCATTAGTTTTTTAATAGCTTAAAAAGAAGTCAACTCTTTGGAGTTGGCTTCTTTTTTGGTTTTGGCACGATTGTTTGTGCCAAAGTACGACTATTTATCAATTTAGTAAGCGAATACAATCGAAGTATCAAGAAGAGATATGGAGGAGATTTCAGTGAATGAAAAATCACATGAAAAAAAGGCTTTTAAGGCTAAGGTACAAAAATTAGGCAGTACGTTATCAAGCATGGTTATGCCAAATATTGGTGCTTTAATTGCATGGGGTGTTTTAACGGCACTTTTTATTCCAGATGGTTATTTACCAAATGAAGAGTTTGCTTCAATGGTAGGTCCAATGTTAACTTACTTAATTCCGATTTTAATTGGTTATACAGGTGGGAAAGTAATTGCCGGTGATCGAGGTGCTGTTGTAGGTGGGATTGCCACAATGGGTGTGATTGTTGGGACTGATATTCCAATGATGTTAGGTGCTATGTTAATGGGACCTTTAGCAGGATTTTGTATGAAGAAATTTGATCAATATTTCCAACATAGAATTAAAGCTGGCTTTGAGATGTTAGTTAATAACTTTTCAGCTGGATTAATTGGTTTTGCTTTAGCTCTATTAGGATTTACATTAGTAGGTCCTTTTGTTGACACTTTGACAAAAGCAATGGCAAGCGGCGTAGATATGATTTTATCAGCTCACTTAATTCCATTAGCCAATATTTTTATTGAACCAGCTAAAATATTATTCCTGAATAATGCTATTAATCACGGTATTTTAACACCACTTGGTGCAGAGCAAGTCACAGAAGCTGGAAAATCAATTTTATTCTTATTAGAAGCTAACCCAGGGCCAGGTTTAGGTGTGTTACTTGCCTTTACTTTCTTTGGTAAAGGAGCAGCTAAATCATCAGCACCAGGAGCTGTGATTATTCACTTCCTTGGAGGAATTCATGAGATTTATTTCCCATACGTGATGATGAAACCAATGCTTTTCTTAGCAGTAATAGCTGGTGGTATTAGTGGTAGTTTTACTTTCCAAGCTTTAGGAGCAGGTCTTCAAGCACCAGCTTCACCGGGTTCAATTATCGCTATTTTAGCAATGGCTCCTCAAGGTGGTCATTTATCAGTTTTATTAGGTGTTTTAGTAGGAGCAGCTGTGTCCTTCATAGTAGCTTCAGTCATTCTAAAAGGCGATAAAAGTATGGATGAATTAAGTTTTGAAGCAGCAGTTGCAACAAGTAAAACAGCAAAAAGTGAATCAAAAGGACAGCTTAATGTAACGGAAAATTTAACAGGGATTAAGAAAATTATTTTTGCATGTGATGCTGGAATGGGATCAAGTGCCATGGGAGCGTCTATTTTAAGAAAGAAAGTTAAAGAAGCAGGGTTAAATATCGAGGTAACAAATAGCTCAATTAATAATTTACAACAAGAAGATAATGCTTTAATTGTGACTCAAATTGAATTACAAGAAAGAGCTAAACAAAAAGTGCCAGGAGCAGAATTTGTAGCAGTTGAAAACTTTCTCAATTCACCTAAATATGACGAAATCATTGTAAGTCTAACTGGTGAAAAAAAAGATTCAGAAAAAAAGTTAATCAGAGAAAAAACAACTAGTAATTATTTAGCTGGATATGATATCGAAAAAATAAAAAAAATAAATTTAGTTCATGGTGATAGAAAAGGTTCAGCCACAATGGGAAAAAAATTATTAGAAGAGGCGTTAGCTAAACAAGGACTAGAGATACCAGTAGAGAAATTAGAAATGGGTGATGTGACTTCAAATATAAATAGTATTTATATTTTTGAAGAAGAATTGGTTAGTCTAATGCCTCAAATAAGTTCACCAAAAATCATTGTATCAAGTTTAGCTAAACCAAAAGCTTATGAAACATTAGCTAAAGAATTAAGTAGGAGGGATTAATTTGTCTATGAAAGATATCTTACCTAAAGACATGATTTTTTTAAATCAAAGATTTGAAAATAAAGAAGAAGCCATTCGATTTTGTGGTGAAAAATTAGTTGAAGCAGGTTGTGTTGAGGAGAGTTATATCGATGCTATGGTCGAAAGAGATGCTAATTTATCAGTTTATATGGGGAATTTTATTGCTATTCCCCATGGCACTGATGAAGCTAAAAAATATGTCAAAAAATCTGGTGTCTGCGTTGTTCAAGTTCCAGACGGTGTTAATTTTGGGACAGACACAGAAAGTAATATCGTAACTGTTTTGTTTGGTATTGCAGGTGTGGGAGATGAGCATTTGCAATTAGTACAACAAATTGCTCTATATTGTAGCGATTTAGATAATGTTGTCACATTAGCAGACGCTCAAAGAGAAGAAGAAATTATTAGTCATTTAACTTTTGCATAGGAGATGTTTTAAATGAAAGCAGTACATTTTGGTGCCGGTAATATCGGTAGAGGTTTTATTGGTGAAATCTTATATCATAATCAATTTTCAATTACTTTTGTTGATGTTAATCAAACCATTATTAACGAGTTAAAGACAAGAGGAAGTTATGAAATAGGCTTAGCAGATGAAAGCCAAGAGAGAATAAAAATAGACGGAGTAACAGGCTTTAATAACCAAGAGGAACCTCAAGCAGTTATTGAGCAAATAGTAGAAGCTGATTTAGTAACTACAGCAATTGGACCAAACATTTTACCTTTTATCGCTGAATTAGTAGCAGATGGAATCAATGAAAGAGAAAAAAGAGGAATTGTAAGACAGCTTGATGTAATAGCCTGTGAAAATATGATTGGTGGCTCTAGCTTCTTTAAGAGTGAAATAGAAAAATATGTCATCAATAAAGATTACCTAGAGCAATTTATAGGTTTTCCAGATGCAGCAGTGGATAGAATTGTCCCAGAACAGCATCATGAAGACCCTTTATTTGTGGAGGTAGAGCCTTTTTCAGAATGGGTTATTAATAAAGAACAAGTTAAAAATAAGGCTATTGAATTAGAAGGAGTTCTTTATGTTGAGAACTTGCAACCTTACATTGAAAGAAAACTTTTCAGTGTAAATACCGGTCATGCTACAGTGGCATATACAGGAGCTTTGTTAGGCTATCAAACAATTGATGAAGCGATGAAAGATGCGTTGGTCTTAGCGCAATTAAAATCTGTTTTATCTGAAACAGGCGAGTTGCTAATACGGAAATGGGGATTTAATAGAGAGGAACATAACCTCTATATAGAAAAGATTATTACTCGTTTTAAAAATCCTTATATATCTGATGGAATTTCAAGAGTTGCAAGAACACCTATTAGAAAACTAGGATATGATGAAAGATTTATTCGTCCTATCAGAGAAGCAAATGAGCTAGGAATTGAAGTGAATCACCTTATTGCTATGGTAGGTATGATTTTTAATTATTATGATGAACAAGATACTGAGAGCCATAAATTAGCAGATAAATTAGCTAAAGAAAATTTAAATCAAGTAATTAAAGAAGTGACAGGTATTAAAGATAATATATTGATTGAAAAGATAATTGAAAATATTAATCGTTATGCTAAATTAGCAGCATAAATGAATAACCTAGACTGATTTTTAAGTCTAGGTTATTTTAATTTTTTAATAAAAAACGGCCAATCAAAAAAATGCAGTTGATTTCTCATAGGACTTTGGGCCGATGAAACTTCAAATTAGTAGGCATATAATACTTATAACAAGGATAACAAATAGTTATTCAATATAAATTAGGAGGAAATAAAAATGAAAAATAACAAAGTTTTATTAATTGTTGTTGGGTTACTTGCAGCAGGCGTTATTTATGGGTTTACTGCATACAATGGTTTGGTATCAAAGGAAGCAGAAGTAGAGAGTCAATGGGCAACAGTGGAATCTAAATTACAACGAAGATATGATTTGATTCCTAATTTAGTGAATTCAGTGCAAGGTAGTATGGAACAAGAAAAAGAAGTATTTGGCAATATTACCGAAGCAAGAAGTAAAATGGCAGGAGCAAATACTGTAAAAGAAACAGCTGAAGCTTCAACTGAAATGGAAGCAGCTTTGTCTAGATTATTAGTGGTTATGGAGAATTATCCAGAAATTAAATCAAATGAAAATGTTCAAACACTAATGACCCAATTAGAAGGAACAGAAAATCGTATCTCAGTTGAACGAGATAGATATAATAAAGCAGTAAAAAAATACAATGTATCAACTAAGAGATTCCCATCATCATTAATTGCTAGTATGACAGGTTTTGAATCAAAAGATTATTTTGAAGCCGATGAGGGAGCAGCAAAAGTTCCAGAAGTTAATTTTAATAAATAAAAAGAAGAGTTGTTTTAGGAGGTGGAATGGATGAGAAAGAATCTGAATAAACCAATAAAACTGTTACTTGCTATGGTTATTCTAGCAACAGCAACTTTCTTTATTGCGTTTCCTAAGATAGGGTTGGCAGAAGGTCAAAATATTTTTGTTGAAGATTATGCGGGTATTTTATCAAAAGAAGATAAGGAAGTTATTAGACAAATTAATGAAACTTCCTTTAAAAATTTAGACGGTTCTCCTCAGTATGCCGTTGTTACATTGAAAGAATTAGGAAGAAATAGTTCTATTGAAGAGTATGCTGTAGCTAAATTTAAACAATTAGGTATTGGAAATAAACAGTTAGATAATGGTTTCTTATTTGTAATTTCAGTTAAAGACCGGGAATATCGTTTAGAAACAGGATATGGTGTAGAAGATGTTATTACTGATAGTATGAAAAATGAAGTTGTTACAGATGAAGCAACAGATTTATTAAGAGATGAAGAATATGGAAAAGCAGTCATGTTAATTTCTCATAACATAGAAAAATTAGTTGTTTCAAAATATGGAGATGTTGGTGCAGCAAAAGAATACATTGCTGAAGAAAAAATGAGAGAAGCTAAAATTGATCGCATGATTTTATTTGCTTTTCTTAGTGTCTTTGCTTTAGTTGGTTTTATTGTTTTAGTTTACCAACTAAAATTAGCCAAATTAAGAAACAATTTAGATAAAAACTATATTAGTAAAAATCTTTCTGGATATGTTTATGGAAAGAAAGGAATTAGCATGTTTAATTTAGGGGACACAAAGGTAATGGAGCAAGTGATGTTTACTAAGTATTTAGCTAAAACTCTAAATAATTTACCAAATAAACAACAGCTTCTTGAAAATGACAGACAAATGAAGTTGTGGGTGGGCCAATATTTACTAGCAGACAGCGTGATTCAATACTGGCGTAACTCAAAATATCCTTATGAGATTTCCGTTTATTTAGAAAAGAAATATTTTAATCAGTTGAAAAAAGAATTATTAGGTGAATGCCAATATTTTGATTACCCAATTACAACTAATCCTTATCTGACAGATGAATTGATTAGCGAAATAAGTGATTATGTTGAGGCAACCCGTAAAGTACATAAAGAAAATTTGAAAATTTCCAAACAAAATAAAGCATTTATTGAAACGCTGAGTGAGAAGTATTTGGAAACTAGTAATGTTCATTTGAAAAAAATTGATTATGAATTAGAAGTAGCTTTAATGGTTTACTATTTCTTAAATGAGAAAGACTTATCTGATCCTAAATTATTACAAAACATAAAAGTAGATGAAGAATCTTTAAGAAAAGCCTATCGATTTGCAGAAAAACGCCGTAAACAAATTGCTAGTGACCAAAAGAGAAAAGCATTAGATGACTTAACAAATATGTCTTTAGGTAATTACCATATGCAAGCGATGATTTGGTCAAGTTATCACAATAGTGGAGGATCTTCTATTGGAGGTGGCTCATCCTTTGGTGGCGGTGCATCAGGTGGTGGTGGATTTTCTGGTGGTTGGTAATTAAAGCACTAAAAAGGAGCTAGTTATATGGAGCTTATTGAAAATGGAGCAGGGTTTGATTCTATCTTTTCACTTGTCTTTACCCTAGTTATTATCATAATGATACTAGTTTTAGGTTTTCGCTTAGTTAATTTAGTTTTAAATTTAAGTGCAGATAAAATTAAAATTGATGCAACTTTAATTAGTAAAGACGTGGCAGTAACTCATCACACTGATGATCAAATGCATCGAACAAGCCATTCTTCACATAGCTTTACATTTGAGACAGTGAATGGTGAACGAATTGTGTTAGATGTTTCTTATAAAGTATACCGCCAATATGCTATTGGAGATTTTGGTGAACTGATTTATCAAAGAAAATGGTTAAAAGAGTTTACGTTAAAAAAATGAAAAATTACGTCTTGTTTAGATATTAAATAAGGCGTTTTTTTATTGGACTTCTGCTATATAGTTTTCTATAATCGTATCAATAAGAAATGGAGGTAGGGTTTAAGGATGAAAGTTACTGAAGGGTATATGAACTTTTTAGATTATCAAACTTATTATCGAATAGTAGGAGAAAAGTCAGATAAAGCACCATTGTTACTACTACACGGGGGTCCGGGTTCGACACATAATTATTTTGAGCTATTTGACGAATTAGCTTTGGATGGAAGACAAATCATTATGTATGACCAATTAGGGTGTGGTTTATCTTCAATGCCTGATAAAAAAGAGTTGTGGCACGCAGAAACATGGTTAGATGAACTAGCTAATTTGAGAAATCATTTACAGTTAGACGAATTACATTTATTAGGCCAATCATGGGGCGGTATGTTATTAATTAAATATATGTGTGATCTAAAACCTAAAGGAATCAAAAGCATTATCTTATCTAGTACGTTATCATCGTCAGCTCTTTGGAAAAAAGAACAGCACCGATTGATAAAATTGATGAGTCAAGAAGACCAAGAACAAATCGCATATGCAGAAAAATACAATGATTTTAACCAACCGGAATATTTAGCAGCAAATGACAGATTTATGCTTAAACATGCTGGTGGTATACCTAATGAGTTGTCTAAAGAGCCGTTAAGACGTAAAAAAAATCGCGGTGAGCAAGCTTATTTATATGCTTGGGGACCGAATGAGTTTTCTCCAATGGGAACATTAAAAGGTTTTGATTATACTAAGCAATTAAAAGAAATCAAAGTCCCTACATTAATCACTAGTGGTAGTGATGATTTAAGTACGCCACTAGTATCAAAAACAATGTTTGATGAAATAGAAAATGCTAAATGGGAATTATTTGGTAATAGTAGACACATGCCATTTGTTGATGAAGAAGAGCTATATATGACTATTTTAAAAAAATGGCTTAATGAAAATGATTGATAATTAGGAGAGTTGTGTATGGAATTAAGAGAAATGACTTATGATGATAGATTTAAGGTGAAAGAGTTGATTCAATCATCACTAAAAAAATTAGGCTTTGATAAACCAGGAACTGCTTATTTTGATCCTGAATTAAATGATTTATATTCCTATTATCAAAGATTAGAACATGGTAATTATTGGGTAATCAAAGATAGTAATCGTATTATTGGTGGTGTTGGAATAGCCCCATTTAAAGGTCGAATTTGCGAATTACAAAAACTTTATTTAGATGAAGGGTACCAAGGAAAAGGTTTAGCAAAACAATTAATGGATGTGGCTTTAAAATTTGCAGAAAAACATTATGAAGCTTGTTACTTAGAAACTCACACAGATTTAGCAGCTGCTTGTTTGCTATATGATAAATATGAGTTTGAGTTACTTGTGGCTCCTATTGAAGGTTCAGAACATTCAGCAATGGATAAGTGGTATTTGAAAAGATTTTAAAAAGATTTGGCAAACTTGTATGTAAAAAATGAGAAAATGTAGCCACTATTTTTTTAATAAGAATAAATGATATCTAAACAAACCAAAGAGGTTATAACATATAAATGTTGTAGCCTCTTTGGTTTGTTTAGATATCTTTTTCATACCAGGTAAATCCGTAAGTAAATTTTTACTAAAACAAATAAAATAATTAACTAAAAAGTTGTTGACATATTTTTATTAGGGTGGTATATTTTACTCACAGGAAATAAAACGTTTTCAAAAAATAGGAGGATTGGAAATGAAACATAAGAAATTAGTTGGAAGTTTAGTAGCATTAAGTGCTGTATTTTTATTAGGAGCTTGTGGAAATAACGCAAAAGATTCAAAAGGAGATACTAAAAAAGATACTTCTGAGATGAGTGAAGCAGATTTAGCTAAAGAAGATCGTGTTAAAGAAGCTACAATTGAAGTATACGCGCCAGCTGGTAAAAATACTGATTATTTAGTAAAATCAGCAGAAATTTATAATAAAGAATTTGGCACTGATATTAAACTGAAAACTGTTGATGTTGCTCCAGCGGTACCGATGGTTCAGAAAGTAACGCCTAAATTAGTGGCTAATGAAAAAATGCCTGATCTAATTTTCTTACAAGACGCTAACGCAGGTTCAGTTTTTGAAAAATTTGAGGATCGTTTCTATTCTTCGGAAGATTTTGGTTTTATTAAAGAGCATGGATCAGAATTTTATCCAGCTAAAATGAATATGTTAAGTAATATTGCTCCAAGTAAAAAAACATTTGGTTTCCCGAATGACTGGGGAAATTCAGCAATGTTTTACAATCAAGAAATCTATAAAAATGCAGGTATTGATGTAGAAAAAGACATTAAAAATTGGGATGATTTTATTGCAGTGGGTAAAAAAATAAAGGAAAAAACTGGAAAAAATACTTTATTTATGAGAGATACAGGTGAATTAGATTTAGTTAAATACCTTACAGAATAACAAGGTGTATCAATGTTTGATAAAGATGGAAATCTTAATTTGTTAGATCCAGCTGTTAAAAAATCTTATGAAATTGTTAATAAAATGCAAGAAGCTGATATTGTTGAATATGGAAATTCAGCAGATTACTCAAAAATTGGTCAAGAATTGGGTGTTGTTTTTGCCGGTGGTTGGTTAGCTTCTTATCAAGCCGGTGACTATCCAGATGAGTCAGGTCAATGGAGAATTGGTCAAATGCCAGAAGTACCTGGAGTAGAAAAAACTTTCTCTCCAATGAGTGGTGGTTCTAGTTACTATGTTCCTAAAAAATCAGCTAATAGTTTAGCTGCATTACAATTTATCTCTTACGCACTAACAAATGAAGAATGTCTAGAAGCATATATGGAATTAAGTGGTTTGCCAGCAAATACTAAAGCATACAGTAGTGAAGCATCTAAAAAACAGTTTGAATATTATGGTAATCAAGAAATTTTACAAACATTAAACACAATTAGTGAAAATAGTATCGAAGGATTTGTGTTCCCTTACTCAGCAGATTTAGATAACTACATTGAAGCAGCAAGCTACGATATGAAGAAAAATAAAACATCTATTGAAGATGCTCTAACAAAACAAGCAGATGAATTTTCTTCTAAATACAATGTTAAAGTAAACAAATAAGAGAAAAATAACACTACAGTAAACAATTAAAATGTTTTTGTGGTGTTATTTCTTTTTAAAGAAGGAGAAAAAAATATGAAGAAAAAAAAGTCGGTTTTTAATCATTCTAAATCCGCGTATATAATGATGGCACCTTTTTTAGTTTTATTTGTCATTACTATGTTAATACCAACTATTATGTCTCTTGCTTTTAGTTTTTCTGATGTATCAAGTTCAATTAGTTTTGTAGGTTTACAAAACTTTAAGGATATTCTTAGAGACCCTCTGTTTTTTAAATCTTATGGTAACGTGTTTATCTTTATGATTGGTTCTATTCCAATTACTATTATTTTAGCTTTGGTTTTTGCTGTATTGCTAAATAAACCTACTGTAAAAGGAAAAGGTTTTTTTAGAACAGTCTATTATTTACCCGCTGTAACATCGATTGTGGCAGTATCATCAGTATTTTTAACTTTTTATAATCCCACAGGTTTATTTAACACAGTTTTAACGACAATTGGATTAGAGCCAATACCATGGTTAAGCGACCCGTTTTGGGCAAGGATAGGTATTATTATCATTTCTATTTGGTTAAATGTAGGTTACTACACTGTTTTATTCTTAGCAGGATTACAAAATATATCTAGTGAAATCTATGAAAGTGCAGATATTGACGGAGCTAATAGTGTTCAACAATTTTTAAAAATTACAGTTCCAATGTTGAAACCGGTTATTTTAATGGGAATGATTTTATCGACAATTAATGGGTTAGGTGCTTTTGAAGTTCCTAATATTTTATTTAAGAATGGTTTTGGGCCGGAATCATCAGCAGTGACAGTAGGTGTTAACCTTTACAAAACAAGTTTTGAAATGGTTGATTTTGGTAAAGCATCAGCGATTTCTTGGACTATGGTTATCGTTGCTGCGATTTTCTCAGTTATTCAGTTTATGGTAGGAGGAAAAGATAATGAAGCGTAAAATATTATCTCCTGTTTTTATTTATACAGTATTAATTATTGGTTTAGTAGTTTTCTCATTACCCTATGTATACATGATTATTTCGTCAACACAAACAAATGACGTTATTTTAGGAACAAAATTAAATTTCAAGTTTGGACCACATTTTTTAAATAACTTAAAAGAAGTTCAAGATAAGTATGAATACACAAGAGTATTGATGAATTCAGCAATCATTACTGTAGTTGGAACAATTCTTTCCACATTTATTACAACTTTAGCTGGATACGTAATGGCTAAATATAAATTTAAAGGAAGTAATTTCATTTTTAATTTAGTTATGATTTCAAGAATGGTTCCAGGTTTTGCTTTATTAATTCCCACATTTTATATTCTAAGTAAATTAGGTTTAACAAATACGTTTACAGGTGTTATTGTTCCGAGTTTAGCTTCAACTACATCGGTGTTTATGATGCGTCAGTATGCTAAGCAATTTCCAACAGAGTTAATGGAAGCAGCACGTATTGATGGTGCGGGTGAATGGACTATTTTTTGGAAAATTGCAGTTCCTGTTTTAATTCCTAGTATTATTACAACAGCTTTATTAACCTTTATGGGATATTGGAATTCATATTTATTCCCATTAGTTATATTATCTGATTCTAAGAAATTTACAGTTCCATTAGTTATTCAAAATATGACTCAAAATAACTATGATCCTTTGAATTATGGGGCTTTGATGGCTTTACTAGCAACATCTGTATTACCAGTTGTTTTAATCTATATGTGGTTACAGACTAAATTCAAATCTAATGGGTTAGATTCAGCTATTAAATAGTTAAAGGAGAGTAAACAAATGAAACTAAAATATTTTGGCTCGGCGGCAGCTGAAGGAGTACCAGCGTTATTTTGTAAATGTTCAGTTTGTCTAGAAGCTAAAAAACGTGGTGGTCGCGACATTAGAACTAGAATGCAATCGTTAGTTAATGATGAGTTGTTAATAGACTTTAACGGAGATACTCATAGTCATTATATAAAATATGATTTTGATTTAGCTGATATTGAACATTTATTAGTAACACATGGACATGCTGATCATTTTTACGCTGAGGATTTAATGATGAGAATGACAGGGTATAGCAATGGTCTAGAAAATAAAATGACAGTTTATGGTAATGAAAGAGTTCATCAATTTTTTGATCGAGCTAGTGAATTAGAAGGCTTTACTGATGAAGATAAACTTACATTTAAAGAAATTGATGTATTTACACCTTATAAAGTAGGTAAATATAACGTGACAGCATTGTTAGCAGATCATGATAAAAAAGAAAAATGTTTATTTTATATGATCGAAGAGAATGGTGAATCACTTTTATATGCACATGACACAGGATATTTTCCAAAAGAAAATTGGGATTACTTTGAAAAAACAAAGCCTTATTTTAATCTTGTAAGTCTAGACTGTACACATCAAAAAGTTCCCGTGAAAAGCAATCATATGAGTTTTTACGATAATATCAAAATAAAAGAAGAGTTGATAAAAAAAGGTTATGCCGATGAAAACACTATTTTCGTTATAAGCCATTTTTCTCATAATGGTGGCATGCTTTATGATGAGATGAATGAATGGGCATTAAAAGAAGGATTTATAACTGGTTATGACGGTTTAGAAATCTCATTTTAATAGTTCGAGAGGAGAAAGAAATGATTAATTTTGAAATAAAAGAGGACTTTTTGATCAATGAAAAACCAGTAAAGTTAATTTCAGGAGCGGTTCATTATTTTAGAAGTATGCCTGAAAAATGGGAACTGATATTACATAATTTAAAGGCAATGGGATGTAATACTGTTGAAACCTATGTTCCTTGGAATTTACATGAACCAAAACCTGGTGTTTATAATTTTGATGGCTTTGCTGATATTGAGCAATTTTTAAATTTAGCTCAAGAAATGGATTTATATATTATTTTACGTCCATCACCATATATTTGTGCTGAGTGGGATTTTGGTGGATTACCCGGATGGCTTTTAAAAGATAAGAATATGAGAATTAGAAGTCAACAACCAGAATTTTTAAAACGAGTTGATTCTTACTATAAAGAATTATTGCCAAGAGTTAATAAGTTCCAAACGACTCAAGGTGGTAATTTATTAATGATGCAAATTGAAAATGAATATGGTTCTTACAGTGAGGATAAAGATTATTTGAGAGCCATCACTAATATTATGAAGAAATATGGTGTAGATGTTCCTTTATTTACTTCCGATGGAGGATGGAAACAAGTTCTTGATGCAGGAACATTAGGGGAAGATGGTATTCTTGCAACAGCCAATTTTGGCTCTGATGCAGATACTAATTTTAATGCTTTAAAAGAACACAATAAAAAATATGGTTTAACTCACCCTTATATGTGTATGGAATTTTGGGATGGTTGGTTTAATAACTGGGAAGAACCAATTATTAAACGAGACCCTGAAGAAACCGCTGAAGAAGTTAGGAAAATTTTAAAATGGGGAAGTATTAATTTTTATATGTTTCATGGAGGCACAAATTTCGGTTTTTACAATGGTTGTTCTGATATGGGGAAAAGAAATGTTCCTCAAATCACATCCTATGACTATGACGCACCTTTAAATGAAGAAGGAGCGCCAACTGAAAAATTTTTTGCTATTCAGAGAGTTATAAAAGAAGAGTGTCCTGATGTTGAGGTATTTGAACCTAGGTATCCAGAACTAGGAAATCTTGGTGTGGCAAAACTTAAAGAGAAAGTTTCGTTATTTAACTGTATTGATGACGTTGCTAAGCGAGTAGAAAATGACTATGTATTGACTATGGAAGACGTAGACCAAACTTTTGGCTATATTTTATATCGTTCACATCTTGAAGGAAAACGAACAATTGAAGATTTACGAGTAATTGATGCTAGTGATAGAGTTAAAATATTTGTTAATGAAGAATTAAAAGCAACTCAACAGTATGAAGCAATAGGTGAAAAAGTTAAAGTATCGTTGGAAAATGATATAAATCAATTAGATATTTTAGTAGAAAATACGGCTAGAAATAATTACGGTCCTAAGTTAGTAGCAGAGACACAATCAAAAGGTATTAGAAGTGGGGTTATGGAGGATATACACTACATTTCTAATTGGGATCATTATTCATTGGATTTAGAAGAAATAAGTAAAATAGATTTTTCAAAAGAATGGCAGAAGAATGTTCCAGGGTTTTATCATTTAGAATTAGATATTTCTGAGGCTAAAGATACTTATATTAATTGTCAAAATTTAGGAAAAGGTGTCATTTTTGTTAATGGATTTAATATTGGGCGTTTCTGGGAAAACGGACCAGCTGTTAGTTTATTTGTTCCCAAATCTGTTTTAAATGAAGGGATTAATAAGATTGTTGTTTTTGAAACTGAAGGAAGAGAAATTACTAATTTAGAGTTTTTAGATTACCCAATATTTATTGAGGTTCCCCAAAAAAATGTATAGGAATAATGGGACTTTAAGCCTGAGGTAAAACTATTTAAAGTTTTGTCTTAGGCTTGTTTCTAATTTTAGTAAGTAAGGAGAGAATTGATGATTAATCAATCTAGTTTTCGAGGCTTCATTAGTAACGTGAGCAATCTATTTTTAGAGCAGCTTAATAAAGAAAATCAAACAGAGGTAAAAGCATTAATCGATAGAGCCAATTTATTTGTTGAAGGGCGATATGTTTTTCAAAATGATTGGGATATGGAGAAAACTAATAAAATTGAAATACTCAATTTAAAAGAAATGAACTGGGATTACAATCCTGAAGGTGATCCTGAATGGACGTATATGTTAAATCGTCATGCTTTTTTGTTAGATGTTGCCGTTAGTTACCGGATAACTAACAATAAAAAATATTTAAATTATTTAAAAAATTTTTTATTGTTGTTTGTTAAAGATTGCCCATTAACAATAGAGAGTAAAAAAACGAGTTGGCGAACAATTGATTCAGGGTTAAGAGTCGTTAATTGGGTTCGAGTTTTTGAAGTAGTTCCTTTGGATGAACTTTTTGAAGAATCTGAGCAAAATCTTATTATCAAAAGTTTAGAAGAACATCTAAATTATTTATCGAGGGAATTAAGCATAGAACGAGGACAAAGCAATTGGTTAGTTATTGAAATTTGTGGGCTTATACTAGGTGAACTTTTTCTAGGCATAAACAATTATTTAGAAAAAAGTTTAGACTTTTTGAAAATAGCATTAGAACTACAAGTAGAAGAAGATGGTTTACAACGTGAGCAATCCTTTATGTATCATCATGAAGTGCTTCTCTGTGTACTAATGATTATTCATGTCTTAAAAAGAAATAAGCAAAGTATTCCACCTTGGTTAAAAACATACGCGAAGAAAATGACCAATGCTTCTGTTGGTATTATCACCGGGCATGGTAAACAAGTGGCTTTTGGTGATAGCGATATTGAATCAATGCTTGGTATTTTAGAAGTTGCTGAGAATGTTTTAAATCAACCTTTTTTACCAATGAGTTTAAAAAAGTCAAAGACGACTTTATTTACTAAATTGTTTGTTGGGTTAAATAATGAAATATTTTCCAAAAGATTGTCTAGATTAGTATCAAAAAATTATAAAAATAGTGGTATTAGTATTTTAAGAAATAATAAAAATAGTGATTTTACTTTGTTTAAGTGTGGAGCATTAGGTGGCGGTCATGGACATGATGATTTATTACATGTGGCCTTGGAGTTTGATAATGAGTCAATTCTAGTAGATAGTGGGCGTTATTCTTATGAAGTTACACATAATCGTTTACTCTTCAAAGAAGCAAAAGCCCATAATACAATAACTATTAATAGACAAAATTTTAATCGACATAAAGAAGCGTGGGGAACAAGTAAAGTTAGTACACCTATTAACCAGAAGTTTAGTTCTATAGAAAATATTCATTTTGTAGAAGGTGGGCATTTAGGGTATTTTGATGAAGGTGCATTTGTTAATCGAAAAGTTATCTATATTGAAGATGGAATATGGCTAATATCAGATGAAATTTTTACTAATAAAGAAATGATAGTTGATTCGCATTTTCATTTTGCAACAGATAATTTAAAGAAAAATGAATCAGGATATTCATATAATTTATCTAAAGGAGCAACTATTGAAATAACTGCTTCACTTGGGAATGGAAAATTTATAGAAGAAGATTGTCTTATTTCTCCTGAATATAATTCTTATTATTCCAGTAAGAAACTAAGATATGAAAGAAAGATTAATCAAACAAATATTCAAACGTTTATTTTTAAATCAAATAAGATAAAGAAAAAAATAAAAAATATACCAGTATTTTCATCAGGGGAAGAAATGTCTAAAGAAATTGTTGAAGGATTTATTTTAATTGATGAGAAGGGAAATAAAGAATACTTAATTGTTCAACATCAGGAACCTAATGAAGGTCGAAGAGCATATCAAATTGATGAGAAATATGTGTATGGTAAGATTGTTTATACAAAATTAGATGAAATAGGTTCTAGTCTTAAAAGAATTGTTCTTGATTAGAAAGAAGGAATTAAATGAATAAAAAACAGTTGATAGCTGTTATTAAAATTATCATAGGTAATTTATTGATGGGATTAGCTTATGCTAAATGGATGAAACCCAATACAATTATTAACGGTGGTGTAACGAGTGTTGCTATGATACTTGAAAAAGTAACAGGTTTAAATATTTTATATCTTACAAATGGTGTAACTTTAATTTTATTAGTAGTATGTTGGTTTTACTTAGGGAAAGAAAATTTTGCGAAGTCTTTATTTAGTAGTATTTGTTACAATACTTTTTTTAGCTTATTTTATATGTTACCTATAAATTTACAAATTAACTTACCCATAGACTTTTTATTAGCAAGTATGTTTATCAGTATGGGGTACTACTGTTGCTTGTCTTCGAATTCGTCAACAGTTGGAATGGATGTAATAGCTTTAGTATTATATAAAAAAAATAATAAATTAAATCTAGCAAAAACGATTCGTTATATTAACTATATTGTACTAATTTTTGGTTTGATAACATATGGTTTTAAATCTGTTGTCATCGGTGTGATTTTTAGTTATGTCTATTCATTTTTCTTAGACAGGTTAATGATAGCGAACAAAAAAGGTGTATTGATTTAAACATAATTATTAGGAGGTATAACTGTGTTAGAAAAAAAATGGTTAGAAGATGAAATAGAGTTTGTATATCAAAAGGTAATGGAAAATTTACCTTTGTTTGAAGAAAAAGTACCACCTGCAGTTTCAAAAAATTATTACTATGAGCCGGTAGAAAATGAAGATTGGACAGATGGCTTTTGGATTGGTATGCTACATTTATGTCAAGAATACAAACCAAATGATGAGATTGCAAATGTTATTAAGAAGCAATTAGATGTTTTTCAAAATCGACTTGATCAAGAAATCGTATTAAATCATCATGATATCGGTTTTTTATATTCTTTATCTGCAGTTGCTGACTATCGATTAAATAGAACGTTTTCTTCAAGAGAAATGGCTTTACAAGCTGCTGATGTATTAATGAGACGTTATGAACCCAATAGTAAGGTTATTCAAGCTTGGGGTTCTTTAGAAAATAAAAAGGAGCAAGGAAGAATGATTATTGATTGTAATATGAATCTACCACTCTTATTTTTTGCTACTGAAGAAACAGGAAATCAAGAATACAGGCAAGCAGCAGAAAACCATGTAGAGCGAGCAGTGAAATATCTAATTCGTGATGATAATTCAACTTATCACACTTATCATATGGATGTTGAAACTGGAGAAGCACTGCAAGGTTCAACAGCTCAGGGAAACTCTGATAATTCTTGTTGGGCAAGAGGTCAAGCCTGGGGGATTTATGGATTTGCTAATATGTTTAATTATATAGATGATATTAAATTTGTAGAGGCTGCTGTTAAGTTAGCAGATTATTTTATTGATCACTTACCCAATAATCATATTGCCTATTGGGATTTAGAGTTTTCAGAAGGTTCAGAGGAAGAACGAGATACCTCATCTTCAGCTATTATGGTTTGTGGATTACTTGAATTGATTAAACAATTACCAATTTCTGACAAAAGACGTTCAGTCTATCAAGCAAAGAGTATTGAAATAATAAAATCACTAGCAGAAAATTATACAACTAAAAAACATCCAAATTATAATGGTATTTTAGTTGAAGGAGTTTATACAAAACCAGGAAATTATGGTGTATCAGAGAGTACTATTTGGGGTGATTATTTTTACTTAGAAGCACTGATAAGAATGTATCAATCATGGTATTCTTATTGGTAAAAAGAAAGGGAAAGTCTTATGGCAACGATTAAAGATATAGCTAATTTAGCGAATGTTTCTCAAGCGACTGTTTCAAGAGTTCTTAATTATGATAGTACATTGTCAGTTGCTGATGATACTAAAAAGAAAATATTTGAAGTAGCTGAACAGTTAGAGTATACAAAGCATAAAAAAATTAAACATGTAGAAAAAGGGAAGATTGCTATATTTCAGTGGATGACGGAAAAGGATGAATTAGATGATGTTTATTATTTGTCATTAAGAATGGGTGCTGAAAAAAAAATAATAGATCTTGGTTATGATATTGTGCGTATATTTAAGGGACAGGATTTTGTACCTGAGGAGGATATCATAGGAATAGTTTCTATTGGTGAATGTTCTCCAATAGAAGCAAAAATAATGACAGATTTCACTGAATCCGTTGTTTTTTTAAATATGAATATTTTATCGGAACAATATGATTCTGTTGCTGTTGATTTTGATCAAGCAGTAAATAGCGTTGTCCAATTTTTTTACCAAAAAGGACACAAGAAAGTTGGTTATATCGGAGGAACCGATTATGGGAAAAATGATCTAGATCATTCGCCTCGTAAAGATAGACGTACAGTAGCTTTTGAAAATTATGCCAAACAATTTGATTTATATCATGAAGATTATGTTTTTCTAGATGATTTTAGTGTAGAGTCAGGATATAAACAAATGAAAAAAGCAATTGAAGTTTTGAAAGAAAACTTACCTACAGCTTTCTTTTTAGCAAATGATCCTTTAGCAGTAGGGGCATTAAGAGCACTTCATGAGGCACGGATTAATGTGCCAGAAGATGTTTCGTTGGTTGGGTTTAATGATAGTAGTATTGCTAAATATGTTTATCCAACTTTAAGCTCTGTTAAAGTGTATACAGAATTAATGGGGAAAACTAGTGTTGAGCTATTGATTGATAGACTCGAAACTGAAAGAAAAATTGCTAAAACAGTCATTATTTCAACTAAATTAAAACTAAGAGGAAGTACTCCAAATTAATTAAATTCTAATAAGGAAGTGAACTTGTTTGTTTGAAGAAAAAATCGAAACTTATGAATTAAAAAATGAATCAATTAAAATGACAGTTGTTAATATTGGTGCTTCAATTGTTAGTTTGGAAGTTAAAGATAGATTAGGTAAATGGACAGATGTAGTTTTAGGATTTTCAAATTTAGAAGATTATCAGGTTGATAATGATGTTTGTTTTGGCTCTGTCGTTGGTAGAAATGCTAATCGTATAAAAAATGGAACTTTTAAATTAAATAATCGTACTTATCAATTAGAAAAAAATAACGGTGAGAATAATCTTCACAGTGGTTCTAACGGAGTTCACTTAAAAAAATGGAAGCTTGAGGAAATAACAAGTAGCAGCCTTAAGTTAAAAATAATTAGTTCAGAGGAAGAACAATGCTTTCCAGGAAAAATGTTGATGATGGTAGAGTATCTTTTATCAGAAAATAGTCTCGTCATAAATTATTCTGGTACATCAACAAAAGATTCTTTGTTCAATCCAACGAATCATACCTATTTTAATTTGTCAGGGCATGGCAGTGGAGCAGTTGTAAATCATTATTTAAAATTACCCAGCCGCAATTTTATGCCAATAGGTGAAGACTCAGTTCCATTAGGTCAAAGACAGGATGTTAAAGGAACACCAATGGATTTTTTAGTAGCAACCAAACTAATTGATGGACTAAACTTATCAGATGAGCAATTAAAACGTGGTAATGGTTATGATCATCATTTTGTTTTAGATGATATTGATGAGCAAGTTGAACTATACTCTAATGAAACAGGAATCAAGTTATCTTTAAAAACAAACATGCCAGGCGTTCAATTGTATACAGGTAACTTTATTCAAAATAAAAAAGGCAAAGATGGCATTATCTATCAAGAACGTTCAGGCGTTTGTTTAGAAACACAATTTTGCCCAAATGCTATTAATAATCCTTTTGAAAAATCGCCAATTATAAAAAAAGATCAAGATATAGTGTATGAAACAAAATGGCGTTTTGATTTAAAACATTAATATCTACTAAAAGTGCTGATTAGAGAAATCTGATTAGTACTTTTTTCATTGTTAAGTGTTGTACTTTCTATTGAAAATATTAGTTAAAAGTTTTATAATTAATTTAGTAAATATTTTACAATAGGGAAGAGGCTAATTTATTATGTTAACTCAATTAAAAAAACAATTTGAAACTGTGTTTAAAAAAGAAAGTGAAAATTATTATTTTTCTCCTGGAAGAATTAACTTAATTGGAGAACACACAGATTATAATGGAGGAAATGTTTTTCCATCAGCAATCACAATTGGTACCTATGGGTTAGTTAGTAAAAGAGAGGATAGAACTTTCAATTTTTATTCAGATAATTTTCCTAATAAGGGAGTTATTTCAGTTGAGTTAACTAATCTTGAATTTGATGAAAAAGATGATTGGACTAATTATTCCAAAGGAGTTATCAAATTTTTAAAAGAATCAGGATATGAGATTAATCATGGTTTAGATGTCTTCTTTTTTGGGACGATACCAAATGGAGCGGGTCTTTCTTCATCAGCTTCTATTGAATTATTAATGGGTGTTATTTTAAGAGATGAGTTTAATTTAGAAGTTGAGATGATTGATTTAGTTAAGCTTGGGAAAAAAGTAGAGAATGAATTCATAGGTGTGAACTCAGGGATTATGGATCAGTTCGCAATTGGTATGGGGAAAAAGAATCAGGCCATGTTACTTAATACAAATACATTAGACTATGAGTTAGTATCGGCTAATTTTTTAGACAATGTTATTGTTATTATGAATACGAATAAGAGACGAGAATTAGCTGATTCAAAATATAATGAGCGCCGTGCTGAGTGTGAATCTGCTCTTAAACAATTACAAACTAAAATAGATATTAATGAATTATGTGAACTTGATTTAGTAACATTTGAAGCCAATAAACATTTAATTGATAATCCTATACTAATTAAACGGGCTAAACATGCTATCTCAGAAAATGAGCGAACTTTAATTGCTAAAGAAGCATTGGTTGCTGGAGATTTGACTAAATTTGGTTTACTTTTAAATGCTTCCCACAAATCATTAAAAGAAGATTACGAAGTAACAGGAATTGAATTAGATACTTTAGTAGAGGAAGCTCAAAAAGTTGAAGGTGTTTTTGGAGCTAGAATGACAGGAGCTGGATTTGGCGGTTGCGGTATAGCTTTAGTCCCTCAAAATAAGGTAGAACTTTTTATTGAACAAGTAGGAAAGGCGTATTTGAGTAAAATTGGGTATGAGGCTGATTTCTATGAAGCAAAAATTGACGATGGAACAAGACAGTTATCATAAAAAGAAAAAGGGGGAAAATAATGGGTATCGATCATGTAATTCATCAATTTGTTAGACATATCATAAAAGAAGGACCCTGGGAAGAAATCGATCAAACTTATTTGGAAAATCGTGTACTTTACTTTATTGGGGTATCAGAACTAAAGGAGTTAAAAGAAGAAAAAGTGTTTGAAGGCTCTGTTTTAGAATTAGTTGACCAACTAGTAGAAACAGCAATAACTACTGAGCATATTAAGAATACAGAGTATGAAATTGAATGTTTAAGAGGGCAATTAATGGATTTAATGGCTCCATCCCCCAGTAAAATAAACAGTCAGTTTAATAAACTCTATGAAGAAGACCCAGAAATAGCTACTCAATACTTTTTTGAATTAAGTCAAAAAACAGATTATATTAAAACAAGAGATATTGCAAAAAACATTGAATTTCCAGTTGCTACTGAATATGGAGATTTAGAAATAACGATTAATTTATCTAGACCAGAAAAAGATCCAAAACAGATAGCTTCTTCAATTAATCAAAGGAGTATTGATTATCCTAAGTGTATGCTTTGTATGGAAAATGAAGGCTATGCAGGTCGTAGTGGATATCCTAATAGGTTTAATCATCGAATAATTAGAACAAAATTAAATAATGAGAGCTGGGGATTTCAATATTCACCCTACGCTTATTATAATGAACATGCAATTGTGTTTTCAGAGAAACATGTACCAATGAAGATTGGTAAACAAACTTTTGAAAGATTATTAAGTATTATTGATTGGTTACCACATTATTTTGTAGGTTCTAATGCTGACTTACCCATTGTAGGTGGGTCAATATTATCACATGATCACTATCAAGCAGGTAGATTTACTTTTCCAATTGAGAAAAATGAAATTGAATTTGAGTTTACTTTACCTCAGTTTAAACAAGTAAAAGCAGGAATTGTAAAGTGGCCAATGTCTGTCATTCGTATTAGTGGTGAAAAAAAAGAAGAATTAGTTGAAGTGGCTGATTTTATTTTGAAAAAATGGCAAATTTATTCAGATAAGAACTTATCAATAGTAGCGAAAACAGCTGATGGTATTGAGCATCATACTATTACACCAATAGCTAGAAAAAGAAATGATTTATTTGAAATTGATTTAGTTCTAAGGGATAATAATGTTTCCGAGGAGTTTCCAGATGGAATTTTTCATCCCCATCAAGAACTTCATCATATTAAAAAAGAAAATATTGGCTTAATTGAAGTAATGGGATTAGCTATTTTACCACCAAGATTATATCGTGAAATGATTGAGGTTAGAAAATACTTATTAAATCAAAAAAATAATATCGAAGGGTATCATCTAAAGTGGGCTGAAAAAATTAAGGAAACAAACGAAATTACAGCAGCTAATGTTGATGATATTGTTAATCAAGAAATAGGATATGTCTTTTTGAAAGTTTTGCAAGATGCAGGTGTATACAAACGCGACACAGTGGGCATGCTAGGCTTTAAGAGGTTTATTTCTTTTTTAAGTGAGTAGTAAAGTTAAGGAGTAAATAAATGGCAACAATTAAAGATATTGCAGAAAAAGCAGGTGTGTCTCCTGCTTCAGTTTCAAGAGTATTAAATTATGATGCAACATTATCAATTAATGATGAGTCAAAAAGAAGGATTTTTGAAGTTGCAGAAGAGTTGAATTACACGAAACACCAAAAAAAGAACTTAGTTAATAATAAAGTATTTAAGTTAGTCCAATGGTACGATGACAAAGAAGAGTTAGAGGATTTGTATTATTTAGCTATTCGTTTAGGTATTGAAAATCAAGCAGAGGCATTAGATATTACGATTCTAAGAGAAGATTTAAATGAGCTCTCATCTGAAACGTGTCATGGAATAATTGCTTTAGGGAAATTTGATAAAAGTGAAATAGATAAGTTAGCTAGTCATCATTCAACTATTCTATTTGTGGATTACGACGCGACAAATTTAGGGTACTCATCAATAGTAGTTGACTTCAGACAAGCAATAACTCAAGTTATGTCTGTCATACTAGAAAGCAATAAAAATAATATTGGTATTATATCAGGTGTTGAGAAAACCAAAAGTTTAGGTCAAGAAATTAAGGATATTCGCTTAGAACTTTTTCAAAATGAGACTAATAAATATCCTGATATTCAGTTAACTCATATATTAGAATCTGCTTTTACAGTCCAAGATGCTTATGAGAACATGAAAAACTATTTACAGAAAAATGGGAAAGATAATTTATATGGAATCATCTTTACATCCAGTGATGCCATAGCAATTGGTACTATGAGAGCTTTGTTAGAAGAAAAGGTGAGTATACCTAATGACGTTGGAATTATTTCTTTTAATGATATTAGTGTAGCTAAATATGTGACACCAGCACTAACGACTATAAAGGTCTATACTGAGCAGATGGGAAAATTAGCTATAAATACTATAAACGCTTTGTTAAATGAGCCTTCTGAGGTTCCGGTTAGATTAGAGGTAGGCACAACATTAGTTAGAAGAGAGTCATGTTAAAAAAGATTGGGCAAAATTAATTGCCCAATCTTTTTTATTTTTTGATAATAAAGCGTTCGTGAGTTCCTTGACCTACAATCTCATCGTTGAACATTGCTTTAACAGCAAAGGTAATTCTTTTACGGTCTACTTCAATGACCTCAGCAGTGACTGTTGTTGTATCTCCAATGACAATTCCTTTTTCATGAGAAACATTCACATGAGTACCAACGGAAGTCAATTCAGTTGGAATAATTTTTTTAAGTAATTGATAACAAGTATCTTCCATTTCAGCAATCATATCAGGTGTTGAAAAAACAGAAGGTAAATCTTTATCAAATTTTGAAGCAACATTTTTTTCTGTCACTAAAATATCTTTTTCATAACGTGTTCCTATTTTAATATCCATTAAAAACTCTCCTTTATAAAATGATTACGTTTTCATCATAACGCAAGAAAGGTATCCAGACAACTTAAAGGTAACAAAGATTTAGATTAAATTAGAAATTAGGATGATATCAAAGTTTACTGTATAATGAAGGAAATAATAACTTCAGGTAAAGGTGAGAATAGCATGGAGAAAGATATATTAAATTTATTAGATACTCAAAATAAGATAATGCTTAATATTTTAGATTTAATTGCTGACAGTAATAGATGGTATACCATTAATGAAATTAGTACTGAGTTGTTAGTTGTTGAAAGAACTGTCCAACGTTATATTCACCGTTTACAAGAGTTAGTGGATAGCTACAATGATGAAAGAGATTATTTAGTGACAATTAACTATGAAAAGTACAAAGGAATTCAACTTGAAATAGATAGTGGCAGTAACTATATGGAGTTGAAAGGTTACATTTTAGAAAATGATGAGACGATGAAAATCTTTAAATTAATTATCTTTGAGGAATTTCAATCTATTTCTAAATACGCAACTGATAATTTTGTAAGTGAAAGCGCTATTCGCAAATCTCTAAAGAAGATAAAGCAATTTTTAGCCAATTACCAATTAACCCTTTCAAGAAGTACTTTTAGTATTGAAGGAGAAGAAAAACAAATTCGTTTAATTATTTATATTACGGCGTGGATTATTTTTAAAGGTGTCACTTGGCCTTTTGATTTTATTAGTAAAGATAAAATCTATGCGTCAGTGAATCATTTTGCTGAGGAATTAGATATAAACTTTTCAGTGATTCATCAAAAACAAATGGCCTATATGTTAGCTGTTAACATTTTACGACTTAGAAAAAAACATGTTATCACCATGGAAAAAGAGTGGCAAGATTACGTTAATTTACCGAAACTAGTTGATAGTATGCCTGTCTTAAAAGCGTTTATTTCAGATTATAATATTTATATTGAGTCAGAGCTTTATTTTTATGTGGTGTTATTACAGTTAAAACCCAAATTTTATGTATCTCAAAATTATCAAGATAGTGTTTTTAATTACCATAAAAAAAGAGAGTCTAATGTCTACCTTGCAACAGAATTATTTTTAGAAAAATTTAATGAAGAAATATGTGAGATTCCAGAAGAATTGCATAATCGCTTTTTTACAACAAGTTTTTGTGTACATCTTTTTAGTCAACTATTTTCTAATATTCAAGTTGATATTGATGGGCATATGATTTTTAGAAACTTAGAAGACGATTATCCGAATTTGATTAAAGAATTAACAGCTCTAATTAATGAGTTACATGAAATTAGTGGAGAGCAATTATTTACAAAAGAAAGCTTCTTACTTCAAAAGTACATGACACTATTTTCTTCAGTCCAACCTTTAACTTATTACGAAGCAGAAATAAAACTATTTCTTGATACAGACTTACCGTTTTTTGTTAAAAATAATGTTAAAAACCAAATTTTGGACCGTTTTAAATATGATTTTAACTTAAGTTTTGTGGATGCTTCAGAGGTGGATGAGGCAGATCTTGTACTAACTAATATACCTAACTTACTTGAAGAAGAGTTACGTTTTTCTAGACAGGTTCATTTATTTGATTTTCCGTTTAATCAACGTGATTTTATTGAAATTGAAAGAAAAATGAAAGCAATTACTAGAGAATTATGAAGAAGAGATTGTGACATCGTTTAATTTATAAAAATGAGCCTGTGACTTTAAATTGTCACAAGCTCATTTTTTAGTTATTTGAAAACTCAGAACTTCTATGATGATTTTGGTGTCTCTGATGTCTTTTTTGCATTGAGGTATTGTCATCATGGCAATACCTAAAGTCTTCATCATCAGCATTAAATCTAAAGTTTTCAGATTGTGTAGTTGTTTCTGTCTTAGGTATTGTTGTATTAGTTGTAGTACTTGCAATCGTGATTGTACCTGCTACTAAAAAGACACCTAATAGACTAAGAGTTGCGATAATAATTTTGCGTTTCATATTAAACCTCCTATATATTTGATATAGTAAGTATAAGACACAAATATGGCAGAATTATGTCATAAACTAAGGACATATTTATTTAGAGGGATGAAAATGAATTTATTAATTATTGAAGACAATCAAGCCATTCGTTCTATGTTAGCTAGATTTTTAGAAAATGAAGGTTATCTGGTAGTTGAAAGTAAGTCTGGAGAAGAAGGATTAAAACTGTTTGAACAAAATAAGTTTGATTTAGTTTTACTAGATATTATGTTACCTAAGATGGATGGTTTTGAGGTATGTAAAGAAATCAGAAAAGATTCCATGATACCAATTATTATGATTACAGCTAAAAGTGAAGACCATGATAAAATTCTTGGTTTAGATGTTGGGGCAGATGATTATATTGTTAAACCATTTTCTCATGAGGAAATCGCCGCAAGAATCAGAGCTATTATGCGTAGAATTGAACCAAGTAAGCAAACAGAAAAAGTGTTAACAGGATTAGAAATTAATAGTGATAAATATGAAGTTACCTTTTTTAATGAAGTTATCCATTTAACTAAAAAAGAATTTGAACTTTTCTATCATCTAACAGAGCATCCAAATCAGATTTTTACAAGAGACCATTTACTAGACAGTGTATGGGGGATGGATTACTTTGGTGATTTTAGGACAGTTGATAGTCATATAAAGAGATTACGTGAAAAATTAAAAACAGAACAAGAAACAAATTGGCAGATAAAAACAGTATGGGGAAAAGGTTATTTATTTGAGGTGGAAAAATGAAAAAACAGCCTAAAATAATGACACGACTGATATTAACTTACACGTTAGTATTAAGTTTTTTTGCTATTGTGGTACTTATTATTTTCTTTAGTCTTTTTAATCAGCAAGCTCATGTGATACATGGTGAGAAGATGAAGGAGCAGGGAGATAAGATTGCTGAGATATTAGTTAAAGATAACTATTTAGAAGAAGAAAAAAATGAGGAAGACAATTTATCTCATCATGAAAGAATGATGAAAAGAAACAATCACATGTCTAACACTACGGATTATTTATCTCTTATTAGTCAACTTTCTACAGATGAGATTTATGTTGTTAATGAAACTGGGGAGTTTTTATCGACAAGTCATATGACTAAGAAGCAGCAAAATACTTTAACTGACTCAGGTAATACTATTTTAAATGAGCTAAAACAAAATAAACAAGCTACTTTTTTTGAAAAAAATAGTTTACCTAATAAGAGCCAACTAGGCTACGGTGTGCCTATTTTAAATTTAAATCAAGAATTACTAGGCGCAGTGATTCTCTTATCTAATAATGATAATTATTTTTTAGGTTTGGGTAAAGATTACCAGTTACTAATCTGGAGCGTGTTAATTGCTTTATTAATAACAGTACTTATTTCTATACTTATAGCTAAAAGATTTGTTAAGCCGATTCATCAGATGTCTGTGTTTACTGAAGAGTTAATTCAAATGAATTATGATACTAATCTTAATATTAACACTAAAGATGAATTAGCAGAACTAGGTAATAAACTATCAGTATTAAGTGATCGGTTAAAGAAAGCTCAAAAAGAGCAAGAGAATAAAGAACATAATCAAAAATTATTTTTATCGCAAATTTCTCATGAGTTAAGAACACCAGTTATGGTGATTCAAAATTCACTAGAAGCTTTAGCCGGAGATTTTTTAGATGAAGTAGAAAAAGAAAACTATATCAAACAGCTATTACTTGAAACTAAAGAATTAAACTTGTTAGTAAATGATTTACTTGAACTTAGTCGACTTCAAATAACTGAATTTTCAATAGAAAAAGAAGCAGTTGATTTTAACCAAGTTATTCAAGATAGCTTACGTAGTTATCGTCCACTTTTAATAGAAGAAAAAAGAGAAATAATTTTTAATAACCAATTAACTGATGTGAAAATCATGACAGGTGACTACCATCGATTACTTCAACTAACTAAAATATTAGTTGATAATAGTCTTAAATATAGTTTAGAAAAATCAGCTATTAGGATTAATTTATTAGAAAAAAATAATCACTTAGTTTTAGAAGTGATAAATGAATTACCTAAAAATGCGGAAAAATTTAATACTGAAACTGTTTTTGAATCGTTTAATCGTGGAAATCAAAGAGATAACAAAGGACACGGACTTGGATTAACTATTGCTAGTCAAATTGTTAGTAGACATTATGGGGAAATAAAAATGGACTATTTATCAAGTGACAAAATAAAAGTTAGTGTCTTATTTCCAGAATAAAAAAACTTAGTTTCATAAAAAAATCTTAATTACTTGAAAAGTATGAGTCAAAGTCTTTAATTTCTTGCTTTTTTCAAGTATACTTGTAAATTGAAACGTTGTAAGTTTGAAGAGCTAAACGTAGCTTCTAATTTAAAGACAAGATGGAGGATTTATAGAATGTGTGGATTTGTAGGATATATTAATCACCCAACTATTGCTGAAGAAACATTAAAAAAAATGACAGATAGAATTGTACATAGAGGCCCCGATGATGAAGGTTTTTATCAAGATGAAAACATTGCTATGGGATTTAGACGTTTATCAATTATCGATTTAAATCATGGTGCTCAACCAATGAATAACCAAGATGATACTAAAGTATTAACATTTAACGGAGAAATCTATAACTACTTAGAATTACGTGAGGAATTAATTGCCTTAGGTTATCATTTTAGAACAGATGTAGATTCAGAAGTATTAATCCATGGATATGATGCTTGGGGTGAAGGCTTATTAGACCGTATTCGCGGAATGTATGCTTTCATTATTTATGACAAAAAAAATCAAGAAGTATTTGGGGCTCGTGACCATTTTGGAATCAAACCTCTATACTACTACAAAGATGAAGAAAACTTTATGTGGGGATCTGAAATTAAATCATTTTTAGACCACCCAGGATTCGTTAAAGAATTAAATGAAGAGTTATTACCAATTCATTTAAGTTTTGAGTACATTCCAAGTGCTGAAACAATGTTTAAAAATGTATACAAAGTAAACCCAGGAAATTTCTTTATTTATAAAGATGGTAAATTATCAATTAAAGAATATTATCATTTTGAATTTAAAGAAGATAAATCTGTTGATATGGAAACAGCTAAAAAACAAATCGTTGAAACAGTTCAAGAATCTGTTGCTAAGCACATGATTGCTGATGTTGAGGTTGGAAGTTTCCTATCAAGTGGGATTGACTCAAGTTATATTTTAAATGAAGCATCTAAAGAACGTGATATTACGTCATTCTCTTTAGGATTTGATGATGAAAAAATTAGCGAGTTACCTTGGGCAGAGCAATTTGCTGAAGAAATTAACCAAAAAAATATTCCAATTATGATTGATGATGAAGATTTCTTCAATATCATTCCAAAAGCAATGTACCATATGGATGAACCATTATCTAACCCATCAGCTTTACAACTTTACTTCCTTTCTAAAGAAACAAGTAAACACGTCAAGGTTGCCTTATCAGGTGAGGGTGCTGATGAATTCTTTGGTGGATACAATACTTATTTAGAAGCTGGTTCTTTTGAAAAATATGAAAAATTCACTACTAAGCCAATGAGAAAATTATTTGCTCAAACAGCAAAACGTATGCCTCATTTCCATGGACGTCGATTCTTAATCCGTGGTGCTCAAGATATTAGTGAAAGATATTACCGCGTTAATTACGTATTTAACCAAGCTGAAAGAGATGAGTTATTAAAAGACAGCCGTCATAATGGTCCATCATCAGAATACGTTAAAGACATGTTTAATGAAGCTAAAGGAAAAGACTCAATTACGCAAATGCAACATTTTGATATTCATGGTTGGTTAGCTTATGATATTTTACATAAAGCAGACCGTATGAGTATGGCTAACTCTTTAGAAGTTCGTACACCTTTAGTGGATAAAGAAGTAGCCGCAATTGCTCAAAAAATGCCTTCAAATACACGTGTTAAAGATGGTGTGACAAAAGTTGCTTGGCGTCAAGCTTCTGAGAGTCAATTACCAGAACGTATTGTTAACCGTGAAAAATTAGGTTTTCCATCACCACTTGCAACATGGTTAAAAGAAGATAAATATCAAGCAATGATTAAAGAATCATTTAACTCAGATATTGCTAAAAAATTCTTTAATGTTGATTACTTAAATAAATTATTAGAAGAACAAAAGCAAGGAATTGCGAATATGCAAAAAATATTTACAATTTATACCTTCATTGCGTGGTACCGCGTGTTCTTTATTGAGAACTAATTAGAAGAAGGAGATAGATGGTAATGACAACAACTAAAAAGGACTTTATTCCTGTATTATTAGGTGGAGATTTAAATCTTTATGGAATGGCTCGGTCTTTTTATGAATTAACTGGAAAACCAGTTAGAACGATTGCAAGTGCGCAAATCGCTCCAACTAAATATTCAAGTATTTTAGATATTGAATACATTCCAGAATTTGATACTGATCCAACATTTATTGATAAAATGCGTGAAGTTATTAAAGAATATGAAAACAGCGACATCCCTGTTATTTTAATGGGGATGGGTGACTGGTATACTGAACTAATTTCAAGACATATTGATGAGTTATCGGCTCATTTTATTTGCCCATACATTGATAAAGAGCTTGAAAAAGAATTAGAGAATAAAGAAAGTTTTTACGCTATTTGCGAAAAATATAATTTACCTTATCCAAAAACCAAAGTGATTACTCGCTCAATGGTTGAAGAGAAAGAAAAATTACAACCTTTTGATTTTCCAATTGCTTTAAAAGCAGTTAACAGTGTGACTTGGAATGATTTTACGTCACCTATTAAAGAAAAAGTTTATATTATTGATAATATGACTGAATTTAACCGAGTGATTCATGGCATTTATAAAGATGGTTATGAGGACGATATGATCTTACAAGAATTTGTCGTAGGAAATGAAAGTCCAATGCGAGTTTTAAATGCTTATGTAGATAAAAATCATCAAGTAAAAATGATGTGTCTTGGAAATGCTGTTCTAGAAGATCCAACACCTTTAGGAATAGGTAACTATTTAGGTATTATTCCTGATTACAATGAAGAAATTTTTGAACAAGTTAAATTCTTTTTAGAAGATATTAAGTACACAGGTTTTGCAAACTTTGACTTAAAATACGATATTAAAGATAATACATATAAATATTTTGAAATCAATTTAAGACAAGGTAGAAGTAGTTTCTTCTTAACACTAAATGGAATTAATTTAGCTGAGTGGGTTGTACGTGATTATGTCTATGATGATTTAAAAGACCAAGACCTATTCATTGCTGATATTCCTGAGGATAAAGGAAAATTATGGCTAAATGCACCAGTTGATGTGTTTGAAAAATACACACCAGAGTCACCTGCAAAAGACGTAGCTCGTAAAATGGTTGCTGATAAACGTTTTGGCTATACTTTTTATTATGAAAAAGATAAAAGCTTTAAGAGATGGTTATTATTACAGCGCATGTTCCGTTATTATCGAAAAGTCTTTAAACAATACGGTCATCGATTAGGGAGGTAAGAGATATGGATAATTTCTTTACAATTATTGGTGGAATGGGAACAATTGCAACAGAGTTATATATAAAACAAATTAATCAGAAAACACCTACTAAAAATGACCAAGATTATTTAGATTATGTGTTGGTTAATTATTCAACAATACCTGATAGAAGTTCTTATTTGATGAATAAAAGTGAGAATGAAAATCCGTTACCTTATCTATTAAAAATTATTGAAAAATATGGAGCATTAGAGCCTAACTTTTTCGTGTTAACGTGTAACACGGCTCACTACTTTTTTAATGAATTAGAAAAAGCTAGTCAAGTTCCTATTTTACATATGCCCCGTTTAGCTGTTGAAGAAGCATCTAAACAATATAAAAAGGGAACTAGAGTAGGGATTATTGGAACTGAGGGAACAATTAAAAATAAGATTTATGATGGCTTTATTTTAGATGCTGGTTTTGATTTAGTTCATCCCACTTTAGAACTTCAACAAATGGTAAGTACGCTAATTTTTGAAAAAATTAAGCAAAATAACATTTTAGATGAAGAATTGTATAATCAAATTTTATCTAAAATGTTTAATGAGCTAAATTGTGAGGTAGTCATTCTTGGTTGTACAGAACTTTCTTTAATGGAAGATTTGGCTAATTATTCCAATGAGAATGTTATCGACCCACAAAATGTTTTAGCAGAAAACACAGTGAAGTTAGCTTTAGCAAATAGAGAAAAATAAAAAGATTGTTATGTAAGTTTTTAGGCTTACATGACAATCTTTTTTGTATAGAGTTTTTACCAAATTCCTTTTTGAACGAGATAGGAAAGTAATAAGTAGATTGCAGGAATAGATAAGGCAAGTAAAGTATATTTGAAAATTAAGATTCCTGCTTTTTTACCATCGAATTCTTTCTTAACACTATCTCTAGTTGTGCCGCCTAAAAATAGCCCCCATAAATCATACATCTTATCACATCCTTTTAACATATTATAACATATGTAACTAAAAAGTGTTTTATTATCACACTTAAGATTGTTTTGTAAAAATGAGTTCATAAGAGTATACTGATATTAAATTATTGAACGAGGTGGTTATATGTGTACAAGTGTTATGTATGAAAATGCCTTAAAAGAGTTCTTTTTAGCTAGAACAATGGACTTCACTCTTCCTTTAGATGGTAATCCAACTTTTATGCCTAGTGGTCATTCTTTTTATACAGATAAAACAAAACATTTTAATTCAAGTCTAAGTTTTATTGGAGCTGGTAGACTAATAGATGATTATATTTTTGGAGATGGTGTAAATGAAGCTGGGCTTGCAGTAGCGTCACTTTATTTTGCTGCAGATGCTGTTTATCCCAAAAAAAGTGATGAAGATATTTTGGAATTAGCTCCTCATGATGTCGTTGCGTATCTTTTAGGGAATTGTAAAAATGTATTAGAAGTTAAAAAAATAATAAAAGAGATTAAAATTGTTGAAGAAATCAGCCCAGTTATTGATGGTGTTTTACCTCTTCATTGGATTGTTGCTGATAAGAGCGGTAGAAGTATTGTTATTGAGCCAGTTGCAACTGGTATTGAAATTTATGAAAATTCTGTAGGTGTTATGACTAATAGTCCTAGTTTTTCTTGGCATTTAACTAATTTAAATCAATATGTGAATGTGACGAATACAGAGAAAAAACCAATGCAATATAAAGATTTTTTAGCTACTGGAAACGGGGCTGGAAGTGGTATGCTTGGAATTCCAGGTGATTATACCTCAATCTCTCGTTTTGTTAGAATCGCTTTTATGAATCAGTTTATAGAAAAGGCTCAAAGTACTGAGGAAAGTATAAATGTCATTTCAAGGATGTTATCAGCTGTATATATTCCAAAGGGTGTTAAATTTAAAAGTAATGGTTTAACGGATTACACTCAATTTACAAGCTTTATGGATTTAAGTAATGGCACTTACTATATTAATTTTTATGAAAATAATCGTTACTTAAAATTAAATATAAAAGAAATAAGTGAGACAATTTCTACTCCTAAAGAATTTAAAGTTGAAACAACAATGATTTTTGAAACACCAGAAATATAAAAAAGAACTGTGACTTTTTGTCACAGTTCTTTTTCCAAATTTAACGGTATGACAGAAGTAGCTTCTTATTTCTTGAAGCTAACCACTTATGTAACAACCTTTTTTTAGTATTTTTCTAGTTCAATTACTTGAGTAGCTATTTTATTAATGAACGTTTCATCATGTTCTACAAATAACATAGTTGGTTGAGTTAATAAAATAACTTCTTCAAGTTGTTCATAGTTAAAACTGTCTAAATAATTCAGAGGTTCATCCCAAAGATAGAAAGGTGTTTCAAGTGTAAGTGATTTAGCAATTTCTACCTTTTTTCGTTGCCCCATACTCATAGTCTCAATTTTATTATTAAATAAATCTCTTTCAAGACCTAATTTTTTTATATTACTTAGACATTCCTGATAATCTAAATGATTTGTTAAACAAAACTCTTTCAGAGTACCTGTATTTACTTCATAATTTTGTCGCACAAGACTCCATGTTTTTTGTGCTCTATGAGTGATTTCCCCCTGTATATCCCCATTAAATTGGCCTAATAGAGCTTTAATTAAAGAGGTTTTGCCAGAGCCGTTTTCTCCGATAATTGCAATCCGTTCTCCCGGTTTAATATCAAAACTAATAGGCTTAAATAACTTTTCTCCATCAAATGAGAGAGTCAAATCTTCAACTGTTAGTAAACTCTTTTGATGAGTCGGTTGGAAGTTCATTGTTAAAGGATCAATGAATTCGATATTTTTTAACAGTTTTTCTTTTTCTTCAATTTCTCTATCCATTCGATTTAAAAGATTTTTTGATTTTTTCATAGTTCTAGCAGCACGAGCTCCAACGAAGCCTTTATCAGGAACGCCACCACTATTTTTAACAGATGGTTTTCCCCATTTTTCACCTTCACGAGAATTGGCCCACTCTGCCTTTTTAGTAGCTGTTTGTTTTAATCTACCAACTTCTTTTTTTAGTTTTTCATTTTTATCTTGTTCATATTCATCTTGTCGTTCCTTTTGGAAATGATAAGTCGAATAATTACCTTGAGAAATGGTAATTTGATTTTTATCAATTGCTAAAATATGATCACAAATTTCATCAATAAAAGCTCGGTCATGACTAATAACAATAAAGCCATTCTTTTTTGTTTTTTAGTAGTGAGCCACTTGTTTTCTACCTAGGGCATCTAAGTGATTTGTTGGCTCATCAATTAATGGAAACGAGCCTTCCTGAGCAAAGAGAAGCGATAATAGTACCTTTGTTTGCTCCCCACCAGAAAGACTTGAAAAAGAACGCCATAAAACAGAAGTATCTGTTCCAAGTAATGTTAATTCCCTTTCAACTTCCCAAATCTCACCTACATTTAAATCATCAATAATTTCATAAGTCATTTTTTCTTTATTTCCTATTTTTTGAGGAAAATAAGAGAAATTAACTTGATGGTTAATAGCTCCGTTATAAGCTAGTTTGTTTTGTAAAATATTAAAAAAAGTAGTTTTCCCGCGACCATTTCGGCCGATTAGTCCAAGTTTCCAATTGGTATCAATATTTAAATCAACTTGGTCAAAGATATTTGTAATAGCTCCATCATAACTAAATGATAAATTCTTGATTTCGATTGTCGACATAAAGTATCATCCTTTCAAATAAAAAACAATCAGTCTGAATAAAACAGAACTGATTGTTGAATATAATGACAGGATATTAAATAGACGTGTTAGAAAGAATCGTCTTGTCATCTTCACCAATTCTGTCAAATTGCAGACTAATCCCGTTAATATACAACGGTTTACATACAATTTGCTCAAATAATTGGCTTAGATTTTCAATACACGAATCCCTCACTTTCATTTTTTCTAATATATTATACAGTAACTAAAAAAGCCAATAAATAAATTAATAGTTATGGTTCGCTTTATTTGAATTAGTTCTGTACAATTATGAATAACAAAAAAATGAGGTGATTTAAATGAAAAAAATAACTGCAGAAAGTTTATTTGATTTAAAAAGTATTGCTCAACCTATTCAAGTTGAGGAGAACATCTATTATATCGAAAATTCTATGAACCAAGAAAAAAATCGTTACGAATCAACTATTTTTTCATATAATTTAAAAACAAAAGAAAAAATTGAATGGGGAAATAATGGCTATTCAGTTAATTTACTAAAAGTGTCTCCTAACAAAAAATATCTTAGTTTTTTAGCAAGTGATGACGAGAAAAAACAACAAATTATGTTAATGCCTTTAAAAGGTGGACGCGCTTTTTATTTAACAAATGAAAAAGAAGGGGTTTCATCTTATCTTTGGAATGAGACTGGTTCAAGTGTTTATTATCAAACCAGTACACTACCAGAAAAAGAAGTGGATGATAAAGTGCCTCAAACAAAATCGTGGTCTAAGCTAAGTTATAAAGTAGATGGTACGGGCTTAATAGCAGAAGACAAAACATATCAACTTAAAAAGCAAGATCTTGCTTTACCACAGATGACTCATTTGATTTTAGAAAAAAAATATTCATTTAGTTTAAATCATTTATCAAAAGATGAATCTTTTGCATTAATAACAGAAGATTTAGATGAGGATGATGAATTAAATTACGGTTCAACTGTTTACCATTTTGATTTGAGAACTAAAGTAACCTATTCTTTAACATCAAGTATTGAACAAGGAAGTTTTTCATTTGGTGCTATTAGAAATGATCAAGATGTTTTACTAGTGGGAAATGATTTTAGATATGGTTTTGTTACTCAGGACAAATTGTATTTATATAATCTAACAACAAGTAAACTAACTTGTTTAACAAGTGAAGCTGATTTGCAAGTTGGAGATGCTTTGATTAGTGATTTTCAGCAAAAGAATTTAAGTATAGAAATTCATTGGTTAGATGATGAAACTTATTTTTTCCCTGTGACAGAAAGTGGAAAAGTGACTTTATATAAGGGTGACAAAAAAGGAAATATCAAAAAAATAGTAGATAAAAAACTTCATTTAACAGATGGAAGTCTACTTAATAACGAACGAATGGTAGTTGCCTACTCTACTTTGACTAATCCAAGTGTTTTAGCTTTATTAGATTTAACAACAGGTAAATTAACTGATATTGAAAATCCTAACGAAGAATTTTTAGCTAAAACAAAATTAAGCAAGCCTGATATGTTTTGGTATCAAGGAGTCAATGATTGGGATATTCAAGGATGGTATGTGCCTCCTGTTGAATCAAAGAAGAATTACCCTGTTATTTTATACATTCACGGAGGACCTCAAGTTGCATACGGAGAATCATTCTTCCATGAGATGCAAGTTCATGCTGCCAATGGTTATGGTGTTATTATGCTAAATCCAAGAGGCGGTCAAGGTTATGGTCAAGAGTTTGTTAAAGCTATTTTAGGTGATTATGGAAATGAGGATTATCAAGATTTGATGCTTGGACTTGATTATGTATTAACAGAATATCCTGAGATTGATAAAAATAATGTTTATGTAGCTGGAGGAAGTTATGGTGGATTTATGACAAACTGGATTGTTGGTCATACAAATCGCTTTAAAGCAGCTGTGACTCAGCGCTCGATTTCCAACTGGATCAGTTTTTATGGAACAAGTGACATTGGTTCGTTTTTTGTAAAATACCAATTAAATAGAGATTTAAAAGATATTGATAAATTATGGCAGCTCTCACCACTTGCGTATGCAGATAACGTTGACACACCATTACTTGTTTTACATGGGGAAGAAGATCTAAGATGCCCTCAGGAACAAGGTGAGCAGATGTATACGGCTGTTAAAATGAAAGGTGTGCCGACTAAAATGGTTGTTTTTCCAGAATCAAGTCATGGGTTATCTAGACAAGGATTACCTAATTTACGTATGGAACGTATTAATGAAATTGTTAATTGGTTCAGTCAATATTAAAAAAGAGGGAAACCTCTTTCTTCTTACCAAAACATAAGTTGTTAAATCGCTCTTTTTTATGTATTCTAGATAATGGATGAAAAAAGGAGGATTTGAATGAGGTTATTAACTTATTTATTAGTCGGCTTATTAGTAAGTGGTCTAGATGTTTTTTTATTTAAATCAGAAAACATCAAAGAAAAAATTAAGGTTTTTTTAGGGTATACAATTGGGATAAATACACTTTCATTATTTCTAATGAGATACGTTTTAGACAAGCCCTTTGTATTAAATCTTACTAATTACAAAACACTTTTTGTTGTTAAATATGTTATCTTTTCATTAGTGATTGGAGTTGGTATTCTTTTCTTAAAAGGACTTATAACACAACAACTAATTATTACTAAAAATACTAAAAAATTATCTTTAATGGAAAAAATAATAAGCGGATTAGCCGTAGTTTTTGTTTTAATGGGCAGTTTTCTTTGGATAGGAACAGTTTGGTTTATAGATTATTTCGGTAAATTAACACCAGAGCAATTTATTTTTAACTTTAAATCACCTGTTACAGGAACAGCCTCTGGAGTAATGGATAATGCCATAAATGGTCCAGTATTACTATTTATTTCAGTAGCAGTAGCTTTTATCTTTTTTATATTAGTTAGATTTAACCTAGAGTGGAAAAATAAAACAGTAATATCAGATAAACTGTTTAAATATATTGGAATTATCTTTTCAATTGGGCTACTGATTTACGGAGCTTTTTACAGTATTAAAGAGCTACAACTAAAAGCGGTATACCATGCTTATTTTGACGATTCAAGTTATATAAAAGATAACTATCAGGCGCCAAAAGATACAAAATTAACTTTCCCTGAAAAGAAAAGAAATTTAATTCACATTTATCTTGAATCTTATGAAAATACTTATTTTGCAACAACTTCTGGTGGATATATGGAAAAGAACTTAATGCCAGATTTTGAAAAATTATATGAAGAAGGTATATCCTTCTCTGATAATGACAAAAAAGGTGGTCCTTATCAAACTTATGGTTCTAGTTGGTCTGTAGCTTCAATGGTTAACATGAGTACTGGTCTACCTTTAAAAGTTCCAATGGATGGCAATTCTTATGGAAAAACAGGTTATTTCTTACCAGGGGCAGGAGCAATTGGTGATATCTTACATGATGAGGGTTATAATCAAACTATTATGTTTGGTGCAGATGCAGACTTTGGTGGTTTGACATCCTTCTTTAATAACCACAAAGATTTCCATATTTATGACTGGAAATACGCAAAAGAAATAGGAAAAATTCCTAATGACTATAAAGTTTGGTGGGGTTATGAAGATAAAAAATTATATGAATATGCCCAAGAAGAAATTTTAAGATTAGCAGCTGAAGATAAACCATTTAACTTTACTATGGAAAATGCAGATACACATTTCCCAGATGGTTTCCTTGAAAAAGATGCAACAACACCATTTGATAAACAATATTCTAATGTTATTTTCCATTCGCAAAAACAAATTTATGATTTTGTTAAATGGATTCAAGCTCAAGATTTTTATGATAATACAACAATTGTATTAACTGGAGATCATTTAAGTATGGATAAAAAATACTTTGTTGATTTCGATCCAAATTATCATAGGACAACAACTAACTTAATTATTAATCCAGTTTTTGAGAATGACAATATAAAAACCACCAATAGGCACTTCGCACCATTTGATATGTATCCAACAGTTCTTTCAAGTATGGGAGTGGATATTGAAGGTCATAAATTAGGATTAGGTGTGGATCTTTCATCTAATGAAAAAACTTTAATCGAAAGAGATTCTTTAAAAACGGTTAACGAAGAACTTTCTAAAAATAGCCAATTTTATAATAAAGAATTTGTATCAGAACCTAAAAAGAAAAAATAAGATTAAGATATATTAGAAAAAGGAAGGTGACTTTTATCTGTCATCTTCCTTTTTTGTTATCTTTAAAATGAGTTTTTCATGAAAATTGCAGTAAGTAATGACACTATTCTTTACAAAATGATAAAAAAACAGGTATAATATATAAATTATGATAAAAGTATTAGATTTTTAATCAATTTATCATATTTAGATTGGGGAGGAAAAAATAATGATTTCATTTAAACAAGTGGATAAATATTATGGCTCATTTCATGCCTTAAAGGGAATCAACTTAACAATTGAAAAGGGAGAAGTTGTCGTAGCGATTGGACCATCTGGCTCGGGGAAAAGCACGATGTTACGTTGTATTAACGCACTAGAAGAAATAACAACTGGTGAACTATTAGTTGATGGCGTTGATATTCACGACAAAAAAACTAACTTAAACGAAGTAAGAAAAAATTTAGGAATGGTATTCCAACATTTTAATCTTTATCCAAATATGACGGTTCTAGAAAATGTTATTTTAGCACCTGTTAAAGTTTTAAAAGAAGATAAAGAAGTTGCTATTAAAAAAGCAGAAAAATTATTAGATAAAGTAGGAATGCTACATAAAAAAGATGAGTATCCAACACAACTATCAGGAGGGCAACAACAGCGTATTGCGATTGCTAGAAGTTTAGCTATGGAACCTGATGTGATGTTATTTGATGAACCAACATCAGCACTTGATCCAGAAATGGTTGGTGAAGTTTTAGATGTTATGAAGTCACTAGCAAAAGAATCTGGTATGACAATGGTTGTTGTAACTCATGAAATGGGATTTGCACGTGAAGTAGCAGATAGAGTTATTTTTATGGCAGATGGACAAATTTTAGAAGACCGTGAATCTGAGAGTTTCTTTGAAAACCCTAAAGATGAACGAGCAAAACAATTTTTAAGTAAAATAATAAATCAATAAAAGTAAGGAGTAAGTTTAATGACTTTACATACAAGATACTCAATCAAAAAAAGAGTTCTTCTTTTAGTTGCGGCTCTCCTTTTTCTTTTAGCAGGTTGTGGAGCAAAAAATTTAGCCAAACAAGATACACTAGAAAAAGTTGAGACCAACCAAAAAATAGTTTGGGGAGTTAAATACGACACTAAACTATTTGGATTAATGAATATTGAAAGTAGACAAGTTGAAGGTTTTGATATTGATATTGCCAAAGCTCTAACAAAAGAAATACTAGGTGAAGACTGTGAGGCAGAGTTTGTAGAAGTAACTTCTAAAACGAGAATCCCGTTACTTAAAAATGGAAATATTGATGCTATTATTGCCACAATGACGATTAGTGAAGAAAGAAAAAAACAAGTCGACTTTTCTGATGTTTACTTTGATGCAGGGCAATCACTTTTAGTTAATAAAAAAAGTGGTATTAAAGGAATTGAAGATTTAGATGCAACTAAAACTGTATTAGCAGTTAAAGGATCAACATCAGCAGAAAATATTAGAGAACATGCACCAAAAACAAAAGTGTTAGAGTTAGAAAACTATGCAGAAGCTTTCACTGCCCTTCAATCAGGTCAGGGAGATGCTATGACGACAGATAATAGTATTTTACTTGGAATGGCTGCTGAAAATCCTCAATACATTTTAGCTGGAGATAAATTTACTGACGAACCTTATGGTATTGCCCTTAATAAAGGACAAGAGGAATTTCAATCAGCGCTTAACGAAGGTTTGGAAAAGATTCGTGAAAACGGGGAATATAGAAAAATTTATAAAAAATGGTTTAATGAAGAACCAAAATAAAGGGGGAAAAAATAGTGCTAGTTATTTGGCAAAATTATCAATCTGATATTTTATCAGGTTTAAAAATAACTTTAACAGCTAGTTTAATCGCCTTGGTTTGCAGTTTAATAATTGGAACATTTATGGCAATTTTTCAAGTGTCTAAAACAAAATGGTTAAAAAGAATCGGCAATATTTATGTTAATTTATTTCGTAATTTACCACTCTTAATTGTGGTTATGTTTTTATTTGTTGTTATGCCCTTATACGGGATTCAATTTGACGGAATTACTGCTGGAACTATCGGTTTAACTCTGTATACTTCTGCTTTTATTGCAGATACTGTACGAGCTGGAATTGAAGGTATACCAAAAGGCCAAATGGAAGCAGGGCTTGCCTCAGGTCTGTCGTATTCGCAAGTGATGAGATTAATCGTTTTACCTCAAGCTTTTAAAATTGTGATTCCACCACTTGGAAACCAATTTATTAACTTAGTGAAAAATTCTTCTATTTTGGCAATGGTAACAGGAGCGGATTTAATGTATCAAGGAGATTTAGTTGCTAGTGCGACGTTTAATACAATTGGAACTTATACTTTAATTGGTTTGATTTATTTAGCTCTGACATTACCTTTATCTTATTTAATGAAATACTTAGAAGTTAGATTAGCTAAAGCTTAAGAAAGGGGAAATTAAAGTGGCTATTGCACAAGCTTTTACATGGAGTAATTTAAGATTTATACTTGATGGATTATTAGTGACCCTAGAGGTGGCTATTGTATCTATTATTTTAAGTTTTATTATAGGAAGTATCTTAGGGATTTTACGTTATTTAAAAATTCCTATTTTATCATTAGTAGTAGGAATTGTAGTAGATATTATTCGTAATTTACCATTGTTATTAATCATCTTCTTTACTTATTTCGCCTTACCGCAAATAGGTATTCAATTTAGTATTTTTTGGTCAGCTGTTGTAGCTTTAACTATATTTGAATCAGCTATGTTATCAGAAATTATCCGCGGAGGACTTTTAGCAGTTCCAAAGGGGCAAATGGAAGCTGGAATTTCAACTGGACTTACAAAAGGTCAAACTATATTTTATATTGTTTTACCACAAGGATTAAAATTAATGGTGCCACCTTTAGTTAGTCAATTTGTATCATTGATTCGTGATACTTCCTTAGCAGTAATTATTTCTTTACCAGAATTGACACACAATACAAAAATAATTTATGCACAACATCCTAATACAGTTCTTCCGATGTTCTTTATTATGGCATTTTGCTATTTTATTATTTGTTATTCATTATCAACTTTCTCAAAACGGTTTGAGATGAGTTATTCAAAATAAAAAGGTGTGAGGACTAAGGGTTAAAACTTAGGTCTCTGCCTTTTTTTCATGCTATAATAATGAATAATTTAAATGACAAGGGTGAGGAAAAAGGTGACAATCAAAGAAAAAGTTTTATCTTTTTTAGAGAAAAATAGAGGTCAGCATATTTCAGGTGCTAAAATTGCAGATGAACTAGGTGTTTCAAGAAATGCTGTTTGGAAAAGTATTAAACAATTAGAAAAAGAGGGCTATGATATTAAGGCTGTGACTAATAAAGGTTACTGTTTATCTGAAACAAGTCATCAAATGTCTGAAGTTGGGATTAGGGAGCAACTTTCAAAGGAATTTCAAAAGAATAAAATTTATTATTTTGACACCATTGATTCAACTAATAAAAAAGCAAAAGAATTAGCTATTGAGGGAATGCCTCATGGAACTTTAGTTATTGCCAATGAACAAACAGCTGGTAAAGGGCGTTATGGTAGAAGTTTTGAGTCGCCAAAAGATTCAGGGATTTATATGAGTTTAATTTTAAAACCTTCAGAATTAGCTTACCAACATCCTACAATTATAACTTCCTATGCAGCAGTTGTAGTGACAAAAGTTGTGGCAGAAATGACTGGTAAACAACTTGGCATTAAATGGGTCAATGATTTATTTTTAGAAAATAAAAAAGTCTGTGGGATATTAACAGAGGCTGTAACAGATTTTGAGAGTGGTATGATGGAATGGATTGTCTTAGGTATTGGACTGAATGTATCCACTGAGACGGATATTTTTTCAGAAGAAGTGAGTCAAAAAGCAAGAGCTATTTTTGAAAAAGAAGGCGTTGAAGTTAATCGAAATGAGTTAGTAGCTAATATCATGTCGAGCTTATTAAGCCTACATCAGGAATTAAATGAAGTTGATATGATGCAACTCTATAAAGAAAATTCTATGGTCGTTGGTAAAAAAGTTTTGATTCAGCAAGGCAAAGAGGAGTTTTTTGTGACAGTTAAAGACATTGATACAGAAGGTCAACTGATAATCGAAACAGAAACTGGAGAAGTGAAAACTTTTAATTCAGGTGAAATAAGAATCATACTTAATTAATTGTCACCTTTTTTCGATTTAAAGTTGACAATAAATTTTTTTCTTTTTATAATAATAAAACGAAAGGAGTTTATTTATGAATCAATTAACTGTTAAACAAATTAGTCGGATAGGGATTTTTACTGCTTTAACGATTATTTTATCTCAAATGAGTATTCCAATGCCTTACGGGGTTCCAATGACTTTACAAACCTTTATTATTCCTTTGGTGGCATTAATATTAGGTAAAAAAGAAGGAACTTTTGTAGCATCTATTTATATATTATTAGGGTTAGTCGGATTACCAGTTTTTGCTGGTTTTTCTGGTGGGGCAAGTATTTTCTTTGGGCCAACTGGAGGTTTTATTTTTTCTTTCCCAATTATGGCCTACTTATCAGGTATTGCTAAGGAAAAAGAATCAAGCACAAGTGCTTTGTTTTGGTTATCTTTAGGAACGGCTCTTAACTTATTGATTGGCATGTTTTATTTTTCATTTGTTACATCAAGTACTTTAGTGGTGGCTTTCACAGCCTGCGTTCTACCTTTTATTCCAACAGCGATTATTAAAGTGGCTTTAGTTTACCTAGTAGGTAAAAAATTAAGCCCTCTAGTTTATAGAAGTGCTAGTGTATAAGAAAAAGGGGCTGTGACATATTTATGTCACAGCCCCTTTTTTTTATACTAAACGGTGTCACAGAAGTAGCTTCTACGGAAATAAGCCGAAAATCACAAAAATTTGAAAAGAAATTTTCGTGATTTCCTTCTTATTTTTTGAAGCTGAACACTTCTGTCACAACCTCTTCTTTATTTATTAAAATACCTTTTTTAAGACTGTTCTACCGTTAATTTCTTGTACTTCACGGTAGTTATCTTTATGAATTCTTTTTAGACGTGTTAATTGTTTATTTGAAATAGTCATAGGAGTCATTAAAACATACCATTCAACGTTTTCAGTTAGAGGGGGTGTTGTTAAAGAACCTAAATAATGATAGTAATCAAGTTTTTTAGGAACTAAATTTAATAAATTAATTTTATTATCAAATTCAGTTAAGTTAACATGATTAAGTAATTCATCAATGGTTTTATTTTCTTTCCCAATTTCAAAAAGAACAGCAATCACAGCGATTTTTCCGCTTTCAGATTGATGAACCAAATGGAGTTCTAATGGAAATGATTTACCATCAATAGTATGTTCACCATGTGCATGAAAATGGAATTGCTGAAATTCAAAATTACGGCTATTAATAGAGGCAATACCTTTTAGATAACCTTGTAAACAATAGCCTGTGTTAACAATTGTATCCATTTTTTTGCGATAGCGTAAAACAAGTTCACCATCATCATTCATGGGTTTTGTATCATTGTGAACAATATTAATAGGTGATTGAAATTGGTGGCTTGGGCAAGTCCAAGTATCTTTTTCATTATAATGCCAGTCGACTGGCTCGAATTGCACTTTTTTCATTTTTTTAAAACTCCTTACTTTAAAATAAGTTGTTTAAATCTTACTAAAAAATACTTTGACTTTCAAACAATATGGTCTGGTTCATGAAAAAAATCTAAAAAAGAGATGTATAAAAAAATAATGAACAAAAGGATTGACTTTTGTTTTGAGATGAGATAAATTATTAATCAATATAACAAATGTATTTCCTATGAAGAGAAAAGTATAAATAAGGCGTAGCGTAGAGAGATTTCGGTTGGTGAAAGAAATCGTACAAGTTATTTAGAAAATGGTCTTGGAGGAAAGTTGTCGATAAGTAGGCAACTAACGGGCATACTCAGCCGCTACCATGAGTCCTATAACTCTAATTTTTTTAGAGCGTTAGATGAGGGAAACTAAAAAGTTTCTAAACAAAGGTGGTACCACGATTATTCGTCCTTTATTAGCTAAAAGAGCTAGTAAGAGGGCTTTTTTTATTATATTTTTTTAATGCAGTGATTAAGTAAGTAAAATAGATGAATCATTTAAAGAGAGCTTCGGTAGGTGAAAAGAAGCAATGAGGATATATTTGAAAATGGCTTAAGAGCATTTTTTATTCGAGTTAATTAATATTAATAAGAGTAAAACGGCAGCATCCGTTACCTTGCTAGAGTATGATAGTACTTGAAGAGTAGTTAGATGTGAGTCTAACTAAAAATGAGGTGGTAACGCGTTTAAAACGTCCTCAAAAGCATTGCTAATGTAGCAGTGTTTTTGAGGGCGTTTTTTTATTTTATAAAGGAGTGAGTTAAATGATTGAATTAGAAAATATTAGTGTTAAATTCAAACAAGATAAAAAAGAAATTGTCGCTGTTGATGATGTGTCCTTGTCTATTAAAAAAGGAGAAATTTATGGAATAGTTGGTTATTCAGGTGCTGGAAAAAGTACCTTAGTTAGAGTGATTAATTTGTTACAAGTGCCAACTATAGGAACTGTCAAAATAAAAAAGACATCGTTAACAGATTTAACACAAAAAGAATTAAGAGAAGAACGAAAAAAAATAGGCATGATTTTTCAGCATTTTAATTTAATGAAACAACGAACTATTTATGACAACGTTAATTTTTCATTGAAATATGCCAAATTAAGTAAAGAAGAAAAACATCAAAAAGTGTTAGACTTATTAACTTTAGTAGGACTTGAAGAAAAGATAAATGCTTATCCCAATCAATTGTCTGGTGGACAAAAACAGAGAGTAGCAATTGCCCGTGCTTTAGCTAATGATCCTGATATCCTACTTTGTGATGAAGCAACAAGTGCCCTAGATCCTAAAACAACAGGTCAGATATTAGAGTTATTAAAAGAATTAAATGAAAGTTTAGGACTAACTATTGTTCTGATTACTCATGAGATGCAAGTGGTGAAAAACATCTGCCACCGAGTAGCTGTGATGGAGGATGGCCGCGTTATTGAGGAAAAAAGAAGTGTTGATTTATTTAGTCAACCTGAAAAAGAATTAACAAAAGACTTTATCAGAACAGCAACTCATATTGATCAAGCTTTAGAAACAATTTTAAATCATCCAGTTTTATCTCATTTAGAGGTAAATGAAGAACTAATTGAATTTTCTTATATTGGAAATCAAACAGCAGAACCAATTATTGCAGAACTTTATAGTAAATACCAAGTCAAAACTAATATTTTATATGGGAATATTGAAATAATTCAAGATGTTCCAATTGGTCACTTGATTGTGACTCTTAGCGGTATTAAGAAACAAAGAGAAGAAGCACTTGCTTATTTAGAAGAAAAAGACATCAAAGTTAATCCTTTACTAAGTCAGAATAAAAATAATCAAGTGAATTACTTAGAAAAAGAGGTGGGTTAATGAATCAGTTAATTGGAAAGTGGCTACCTAATGCCTCTCAAATACCAGAAGAATTTATTGCTGCAACAGTTCAAACTATTTATATGGTGATTTGGACAACAGTTATTGCAGGAATACTAGGCATTTTATTAGGATTAATTCTTGTGTTTATTGGACCAAGTGGTATAAAAAGTAAGCCGATTATTTACGGCATTTTAGATAAAATAATCAATACCATTAGATCAATACCATTTATTATTCTACTAACACTTTTAGGTGTTGTGACAAGATTTTTAGTTGGCACGACGATTGGAGAAAAAGCAGCCTTAGTCCCTCTAATTATTGGTGTGATTCCATTTTATGCCCGCCAAATTGAAAATGCCCTTTTAGAGGTGGACCCAGGTGTCATAGAAGCCGCTGAGTCGATGGGAACTTCCCCATTAGGTATTTTATTTAGAGTTTATTTAGTAGAAGGGTTACCAGGAATTATTAGAGTTTCAGCAGTAACAGTTATTAACATAATTGGATTTACAGCAATGGCAGGGGCAGTTGGTGCAGGTGGTCTAGGTAATTTAGCTGTTACAAGAGGTTATAACAGATTCCAAACAGATGTCACTATAGTAGCAACATTACTTATTTTAGTTTTAGTTTTTTTTAGTCAGTGGGTTAGTAATATTATTATAAAAAAAGTAAGTCATTAAAGGAGAAGATATTATGAAAAAAATTATCAAATATGGATTATTATTAGTCGCTTTAGCAGGAGTTGCAACAGCTTGTTCTAAAGGAGAATCTAAAAAAGGTGAAGGAGAAACAAAAACAGTTAAGCTGGGTATAATTGGAGATGATACAGACGTATGGGATGACGTTAAAAACCGCTTAAAAGATGAAGGGATTAAGTTAGAGTATGTTAAATTTAGTGACTACAATCAACCTAATAGTGCTTTAGCAGATGGTTCAATTGATTTAAATGCTTTCCAACACCAGTTTTTCTTAGATAACTATAACAAAGAACATGGAACTGATTTAGTTTCAATTGGAAATACAGTCAATGCTCCAATGGCTATTTTTTCTGAAAAAGTCAAAGATATTAAAGATGTCAAAGATGGTGGGGAAGTAGCGATTCCAAATGATGTCACAAACGGTGGTCGTGCACTTTTATTACTTCAAACAGCAGGGTTAATTAAAATAGATGAAAAAGCAGGTATTACACCTACAGTTTCAGATATTACTGAAAACAGTAAAAATTTAAAAATTACAGAATTAGATGCGTCTCAAACAGCACGAGCTTTACAAGATGTTGATTTGTCGGTTATTAATAGTGGTGTAGCAGTTGATGCTGGTTTTAATCCTCAAAAAGATTCTATTTTCGCAGAACCAGTTGATGAAAACTCAAAACCATATGTTAATATTATTGTTTCGAGAAAAGAAGATGAGAAAAATGAAACATATCAAAAAATCGTAGATGCTTACCAAACAGATGAAACAAAAAAAGTAATCGATGAAACATCAAAAAATACAAGTTTTCCTGCTTGGGAAACATTCGGTAGAAAATAAATTAAAAAGTAATGGGATTGTAGAGAAGTTATAAAACTTAAATCTGCAATTTCATTATTTTTTAATTTAAATAGTATATACTGATAAAGAAATAAAGATAAAAATTGGTATAGAAAGAAGAAGTGAGATGGGGAAAAAACAGTCTGTTGCAATTATAAAAATATTAATTGGTAATCTGTTAATGGGGTTTGCTTATGCAAAGTGGATGAAACCAAATGAAATTATTAATGGTGGTGTCACAAGTGTGGCTATGATTTTAGAAAAAATAACTGGTATAAATATATTGTACTTAACCAATGGTGTCACTATATTGTTGCTATTAATTTGTTTACTCTTTTTAGGTAAAGATAATTTTATCAAGTCTCTATTAAGTAGTATTTTTTATAATCTGTTTTTTAGTTTATTTTATAGCTTGCCTTTTACTGTTCAAGTCAATTTACCAGTCGATTTTTTATTAGCTAGTCTTTTTATTAGTATTGGTTATTATTGTTGTTTATCTTCGAACTCCTCAACAGTGGGAATGGATGTTTTAGCTCTTGTTCTATATAAAAAGAATCCTAAGATAAATATTGCTAAAACAATTCGCTATATTAATTATATTGTTTTAGGTTTTGGTTTATTAGCATATGGTCCAGCATCTGTTATTGTTGGTTTATTGTTTAGTTTTGTTTATTCTTATTTATTGAACCAGTTAATGGAAGCTAATCAAAAAGGAATCTTAATATAAATAGAAAAAGAGTTGCAACCAATAAGTCGCAGCTCTTTTTTCATATAAACACTTTTATTAGTTAGATTTCATTAACTCTTCAACAGCTTTAACTGTTTCTGGTTGTGTTTTTTCAATTTTTTCAATACTATCTTTAAATAATGGTAAATAATCTTTATGAGCAATTAATAGCTCATCTAAAACAGTTTTAGCAATTGTTCCCCCAGGAATTAGAGGATTAACTGTGAAGGCATGTAAAGCAGCTCCGTAGCTACCAGTTGTAGCAGCTTTAATAACAGCTTCTTCCATCCCTTTCATGTTTTGAATAATACCGCGAGCTGCCGGTGGGAAACTTCCCCAGTTATATGGCTCTGGTCCGTGAGATGTTACTGGTCCAGAAACTTCAACAATACAGTCATATGGTAAGTCTGTAATCGTACCATTATTTTGTGTTGAAACAACCATGTCAGTGCGTTTGTCATTGTAAATAGAAGCAATTAACTCACAGGCAGCATCACTATAATGTGTTCCACCACGTTGTTCTAATTCTTTTGGTTTGTAGTCTAAGTTAGGATCTTTATATAATTCGAATAATTTTTCTTCAGTACCTTTAACAACTTGTGCTCTTGTTTCACCGCGTTCAAATTCTTCAATAGAATGTTTTAACATTTCATCTTCAATATAGTAATAACGGTGGTAACCACAAGGAAGTAATCCTAAGTCTTTTAATTGCTCATAGTGGAAAGGAGCATCCCAAATATTTTTTAGGTGACTTTCTTGTTCTTCTTTTGGTCCGTATATTAAGTCGATTAATTCATCTGTACGTTCTTTACCTTCTTTATCCCAAACACGGTGCCAGTGGAAGTGGTTAATTCCAGCAAATTTAAAGAATAAATCTTCTTCTGGTAAACCTAATTTTTCAGCAGCTTGTTTTTTGTGGCCAATTGGAACGTTACAAAGACCAGCAGTTTTAGACCAACCACCAACTTTAATAGCAGCTTCAGTAACCATACCAGCTGGGTTTGTAAAGTTAACTAACCAAGCATCTGGACAAAGTTCTTTCATGTCTTCAATAATGTCTAAAATAACAGGAATTGTTCTCAATGCTTTAAAGATCCCTCCAGCACCGTTTGTTTCTTGACCTAAAATTCCGTGTGATAATGGAATTCTTTCATCTTTAACACGTGCTTCAAGTAAACCAACTCTAAACTGTGTTGAAACAAAGTCAGCATCTTTTAAAGCTTCACGGCGATCTAAAGTTAAATGAACGCTCCAGTCTAAGCCTGCTGCTTTTACCATACGTTTTGCCATTTCACCAACGATTTCTAATTTTTCGCGACCTTCTTCAATGTCAACTAACCAAATCTCTTTGATTGGTAGCTCATCTTTACGTTTAATATATCCTTCAATTAATTCTGGTGTATAACTAGAACCTCCACCAATTGTTGCAATTTTTAAGGCATCTCTACTCATAAAATTTCCTCCTAAATGGCTTATTAATTCGCTTACAAATATAGGGTACATTGTGGGAATGTTCCCATGTCAAGCTTTTTTATGATAAAATATAAGAAAAGAAAGTAGGGGTGACTTTTGGCAACGATTATTGATGTAGCAAAAAAAGCTGGCGTTTCTAAATCAACAGTTTCTAGAGTACTAACAAATAATGGATATGTCAGTGAAGAAAGTAAACAAAAAGTGCTGGATGCTATGGATGAAATTGGCTACATTCCTAACTTACTAGCAAGACAACTACAATCAGGTGTTACTAAAACAATAGGCTTTATTGCACCAAGTTATATGAGCTCCATGGGGAAATTTTTACAAGTTTTTATGGAAAGTGCTAAAAATAATGGCTACTTTGTGAACTTATACTTAACAAGTGGAGATAAACAAAAAGAAATAGAAGCTTTAAATCAATTGAAATATAAACAAGTAGACGGCATTTTTATTTTAACGAGGACAAATGAGTGGGATGTCATTAAACCTTTTAAACAATACGGGCCACTTTCAACATGGAACCGAATAGAAGAAGATTGGATTTACTCATCTTTTGTGGATCATTACGAAGGCTATTTAATGGCTCTAAATTATTTATATAGACAAGGTTATCAAAAAATTGGGCATGTTTTAGGGTTTTATAAAAATTTAAACACAAAAGCTAGAGTTAAAGCATTGAAAGAATTTCATGAAGTTAATCATCTTCCTTTAGATGAGAAATGGCTGATTCAATCTAATTTCAAAAAAAATGGTGGTAGGCAAATTGCTAATATGTGGGTAGAAAGTACAGATAGACCAGAAGTTTTGGCTTTTTATTCAGACCAAACGGCTGCTGAGTTTATTTCAGAAATTGAGTTATTGGGATTTTCTTGCCCGAAAGATGTTGGTGTTTTAGGATTTGATAATAATGAAGTCAGTGAGCTAATGCATATTTCGACAGTGGATTACTCTTTAGAAAAACAGGCTTCTAATTCTTTTGCTTATTTATATAACGAACTTAATGAGAAAAAAATTCCCATTCAAGAATTAAAAATTCAATTAATAGAAAGAAAAACATTAAGAAGGTTGTGACAGAAACATGTCACAACCTTCTCTTTACAATTTAACTAAGTATTTTTTTAATATATTAAGAGCAATGTCTGGGTAGAGTGTTGATAATAATCCCATCGCCGATAAAATATAGGTTTTATCAAGATAAAAATTAGGATTTGTCGGCATTAGATAAAAATCATCTTCTTTTTTTAAACAAGCTTCTAAAATAGTTTTGGGATTCTGACTATTAACTAAAACACCACCAGTAGCAATAACAGCTTTAAATTGACTTAAATCTTTACCTGTTTGGAAAAGAAGTGTTCTATTAGGTGTTGGCTCCCTGCGATAAAAACCAGCGTGACGATTAAAAGCAGTTGTAATAGCTAGTTTGCTCATTGTTTCGTCAAAGACAATATCTTTATCTGTTTGACTAACAAAATCAGGATGCTCGGAACGGTAAAAACATTTTTCAAAAATGTCATCTGAGCTTAACCTTGGCAAATAAGTTTTAAATAAAGGATAACCTGTTGATTCTAGCAAACTAAGAGCAGAATAACGCATTCCTAAATCTCCTTCTACAGTTCGTTTAGCAAAGGGTTCTTGAAGTCCTTCCATAGTGATAGAAGAATTCTTTGGCTTACCAGAACCAATGGAGTGAATATCCGTTGTAGCTCCGCCAATATCAGCAATAATAACTTCCTCAAAGCCACTAATGTTATCAGTTCCCTTTGAAAGAAGTTCAGCTGCAAGTAAAACTGCTGTTGGAGTAGGCATAACTATTTTACCTACTTGATCAGAAATAGTAGAAATCCCTTTTGCTTCAACTATTTTCTCCATAAAAATAGTGCGAAGCAATTCTCTTGTTGGTAAAGGGTTTATGTGATTAATTTGAGGCATAACATTCTCAGAAAAAAAATAGGGCAGAGAAGTCTTTTTTAAAATATTATCTATAGTAGGATTTGCATCCTCATTTCCGGCAATAACAATAGGAATATGTAATTTAAGACGCGTCAGTTGTTTTATATCATTGATAATTCCTGTTGTGTTCCCTCCAGTTGTTCCACCACTAACTAAAATAATATCTGGAGCAAGTTCCTCAATCTCCTCAATGTCAGCCTCTTTTAAGCCGTAACTATAAACATTTAACATTCTTGTACCAGCACCTAGTGCAACTCGTTTACTCGCTTCCGCAGTTAAAGTTTTAGATAACCCAATAGCAATCATTTTAAATCCGCCTTTAGCTGAAGAGCAAGCTAATTGATGTTTGAAGGTTATATGAGGTTTGTTTATTTTCTCTAATAACTCACCCTTAGCTAACTCAAAACCTTCCATTATATTAGTAGAAACAGTTGTCTTACTTTTAGCTGTAGCCAAAATTTCTTCTATTTCTAAATCAACAGCTGTTAATTTAGTGAAGGTACTACCGAAATCTATTAATAAACAGGCTTCCATTTATAACAGTCCTTTCTATTGTAAAATCAAAATAGGTATTATTTATAGAAAATAAAAAATTAATCAGAAAAAAATATTTGTTATTTTATTTTTATTTTTTTAAAAATAAACGTCTAAAACTCGTCTAAGAGAATAGAATAAGATATTAATAAGCACTATTAAATTAGATAATTCATTTAAAATTATTTAGGTTAAGTTCAATTTGAATAGAAAAGTAAGAAACTTGATTATTTTTATCTATCTAAAATAGGAAATAACTATAAGGGGAGCAATCATCTGAAAGGTTTTAGCGCTCTTAGTTCATAATAGAAAGTTTGGTGTCAAAAAAATGTCAAAAATTTTTTAGTCTGATTGTTAAAAAAAATACAAAATAAAACAGTCGGTTTTTCATTTTTAAAATTGTTGGTTAAAAAGAATAAAAGTAGTGTCAAAAGCTTGTAATTTAAGCCTTCTTAGTGGTTGACACTCTAATAAGCTGATGTTATTCTTTGGGTGTCAATGAAAGCGTTATATTTTTTTAGGTAGAGTGAATAATAACAAACTAAGGAGGTTCATCTTGAAATAATTTTATTTATTTTATTTAAGTATAAGGTATAGTTAACTTAGTAAACAAAATTCTTGTTTATTAATAAGTATAAAATAGAAAGGATGTTGTCTCAATGGCAAAAATTATTGAATGTGTTCCAAATTTTAGTGAGGGTCAAAATGAAGCAGTTATTAATGGATTAGTTTCAGTTGCTAAAAGCGTAGGAGGCGTAACACTTTTAGATCATTCTTCAGATGCAAGTCATAACCGTAGTGTATTTACTTTAGTAGGAGATGAAGAAGGAATCCAAGAAGTGGCTTTCCAATTAGTAAAATATGCAAGTGAAAATATTGATATGACAAAACATCACGGAGAGCATCCTAGAATGGGAGCAACTGACGTTGTACCATTTATTCCTATAAAAGACTCATCAGTTGAAGAATGTATTGAAATTTCTAAAAAAGTTGCAAAACGAATCAACGATGAATTAAATATACCAATCTTCTTATATGAAGATTCAGCATCAGTACCAGGACGTAAAAACTTAGCAAGAGTTCGTAAAGGACAATTTGAAGGTATGCCTGAGAAATTATTAGAAGAAGAGTGGGCACCAGACTTTGGTGAAAGAAAAATTCACCCTACAGCAGGAATTACAGCTGTTGGAGCAAGAATGCCTCTTGTAGCCTTTAATGTTAACTTAGATACAGATGATATTACAATTGCAAATAAAATAGCTAAAATTATCCGTGCTTCAGGTGGTGGATTCAAATATGCTAAAGGTATTGGCGTTATGTTAGAAGATAGAAATATTGCTCAAGTATCAATGAACATGGTGAACTTTGAAGGAACTCCATTATATCGTACATTTGAAACAATTCGTTTTGAAGCAAAACGTTATGGTGTCAACATTATTGGAAGTGAAATTATTGGTTTAACACCAGCTAAAGCTTTAATTGATTGTGCTGAGTACTACTTACAAGTAGAAGACTTTGATTACGGCAAACAAGTATTAGAAAATCATTTATTAGGATAAGGAGAGATCATCTAAATGAAATTAGTAGACTTAACAGTAAAAGACTTTGTAGAAGTACTAGGCTCAGACGCTCCAGCTCCTGGTGGAGGATCAGCTGCAGCATTAGCAGCTTCAATGGGAATCTCATTAACTAAAATGGTTTGTGAATTAACAATCGGAAAGAAAAAATATGCTGAATTTGAAGATGAAATTAAGTTAGTATTCGATGAATCAAAAGCCTTACAAAAACATTTATTAGATGCTATTGATAAAGATACAGAAGCCTTTAACGCTGTTTCAGCAGTTTTTGATATGCCAAAAGAAACAGATGATGAAAAAGCAGCAAGAAGAGTTGCTATGCAAACAGCTTTACAAGGAGCGGCTGAATCACCATTTTACATGATGAAATTAATGGTTAATGCCTTAGATGTCACTAAACGTGCTGTTGGAAAATCAAATACTAATGCAGCAAGTGATTTAGGTGTTGCTGCACTTAACTTAAAATCTGGGCTTCAAGGAGCTTGGTTAAATGTGTTAATTAATTTATCAAGTATCAAAGATGAAGAGTTTGTTTTACAACACCGTCAAGAAGGTGAAAAATTACTAGCTAAAGGTAGCCTGCTAGCAGATGAGATTTACGCAGAGATTTTGAAAGTGGTTTAATTAAAAAGATTTTTTTCTAAAACAGAAAGGATGAACGTTTATCTATGTCACATTTATCAGATATCGAAATTGCAAATCAAGTAGAAATGAAACCTATTAAAGAAGTGGTGAAACCTTTAGGAATTGAGGAAGATCAACTCACTTTATATGGTAACTATAAAGCCAAATTAAGTGCGCATGAATTAGAAGCTTTAAAAGAAAAAGAAGATGGCAAGTTAATCTTAGTAACAGCTATTACACCAACTCCAGCTGGAGAAGGTAAGACAACAACTTCTGTTGGTTTAGCTGATGGTTTTAATAAACTAGGTAAAAAAGCAATGATTGCTTTAAGAGAACCTTCTTTAGGACCAGTTTTTGGTGTTAAAGGTGGAGCTGCTGGTGGAGGTCATGCACAAGTAGTTCCAATGGAAGATATTAATTTACATTTTACAGGTGACTTCCATGCCATCGGTGCAGCAAATAACTTACTAGCTGCTTTAATTGACAATCATATCCACCATGGTAATGCTTTAGGTATTGATAGCCGTAATATTACTTGGAAACGAGTAGTGGATATGAATGACCGTCAATTACGTCATATTGTTAATGGTCTTCAAGGTCGTGTGAACGGTGTGCCACGTGAGGATGGTTATGATATTACAGTAGCATCAGAAATTATGGCTGTTTTATGTTTAGCTAACGATCCAGAAGATTTAAAAGTTAAATTAAAACGAATGATTATTGGTTATAATTTTGAAGGTCAACCAGTTACTGCTGGAGATTTAAAAGCTGAAGGTGCTATGGCAGCTTTACTAAAAGATGCGATTCATCCTAACTTAGTCCAAACACTAGAACATACACCAGCGATTATTCACGGTGGACCATTTGCTAATATTGCTCATGGTTGTAACAGTGTTATTGCAACAAAATTAGCTTTAAAATATGCAGATTATGCTATTACAGAAGCTGGATTTGGTGCTGACTTAGGTGCAGAGAAATTTATTGATATTAAATGTCGCTTAGGTAACCTTAAACCAGATGCTGTTGTTTTAGTAGCAACAATTCGAGCACTTAAAATGCATGGTGGAGTTCCTAAGAAAGAATTAGAACCAGAAAATGTTGAAGCCGTTATTGCTGGGTTAACTAACTTAGATAAACATATCCAAAACATTCAAGAAGTATATGGAATGCCAGTAGTAGTAGCTATTAACAAATTCCCACTTGATACAGATGCTGAATTAGTAGCTGTCGAAGAAGCTTGTAAAGAGCGTGGGGTAGATGTTGTTCTTTCAGATGTATGGGCAAATGGTGGTGCAGGAGGAACAGATTTAGCAGAAAAAGTTATTGAATTAACTGAACGTCCTAACAACTTCCAATTTGTTTATGATTTAGAAGATAGTATCGAAGAAAAATTAAACAAAATTGTTCAAAAAGTTTATGGTGGTAAAGGGGTAGACATCGTACCAGCTGCTCGTAAACAATTACAAAAATTAGAAGAGCTAGGGTTTGGTAATATGCCAATTTGTATGGCTAAAACACAATATTCGTTCTCTGATGATCAAACATTAATTGGAGCACCAAAAGATTTTACGGTTACAATTCGTAACTTAAAAGTATCAGCAGGTGCAGGATTTATCGTTGCCTTAACAGGTGCTGTTATGACAATGCCAGGTTTACCAAAATCTCCAGCTTCAGAAAGAATTGATATTGATGCTGAAGGTAATATTACAGGTCTATTCTAAGACTGGGTAAGTAATATGAAAATAATTATAATCTCTGAGGCAGATTATAAAACCTCAACTTGGAGTGGAGGAGAGACAACAGAATTGTTTCTCTTCCCACCAAATGGGGATTATGCCAAAAGAGAATTTGATTTCAGATTATCAACAGCAACTGTTGAGTTAGAGGAAAGTGACTTTACAAGTTTACCTGGATTTGAAAGGTTGATTATGTCTTTAGATAATTCATTAGAATTACATCATCGAAATGTAGATAAGCTAAGAGTCGTTGAGCTTGAACCTTTTGAAGTCGATCAGTTCAGTGGAAGTGATTTAACAAAAAGTTTCGGTAAATGCCAAGATTTTAATCTTATTTATGCTAATGGTTATAAAGGCAATATGAAAACTAAGTATAGTGGAGATGTCACCCAGATATTAAGCGGTGTGACGTGTATTTACTATGCCCTAAAATCAGCAGAATTGAAGATAAAGACTGAAGAATTGGAGCAACAAATAAAAATTAACACAGGAGAATTACTCGTTTTAAGTGAGTTAAAAACGACAACTAATATAGAAATAAATAGTGATAACAAAAAAAGTGAACCTTTAGTAATAGAAGTTAATATTAACCGATCATAAATGATAAGAGAAGATCAAAAATTGTCAAAGCATTCATGACTAAACTTGAAATAGAACGTAAGTGAACCGTCCGTTTCGTCATAAATTTGATTTGGATAGGAAGTCTTTTGATAATCTCTTCATATATATATACAAGATTAGATTAAAAGAACCAAAGTTAGATGATATGACCGATTAGAAAGGGGAAACACTATGAGTTCAGAAACAGAAAATGCAAAATTTAGTTTAGGAGGAGCGACGTTATACGGAATAAACGCCGTTGTCGGCTCTGGGATCTTCTTATTACCAAGAACAATTTATATGGATTTAGGTCCAGCTTCATTACTTGCCATGCTTTTTGATGCTGTTTTAGTTTTATTATTAGCTGTTTGTTTTGCTGAAGTGTCTTGTTACTTTGATAAAAATGGAGGTGCTTTTCAGTACTCAAAATCAGCTTTTGGAGATTTCTTTGGATTTATAGTTGGTTTATTAGGTTGGTTTGTAACTATTATAGCCTGGTCAGCAATGGCATCAGGTTTTGCTAAATTATTAATTATGGCTTTTCCTGCATTAACAGGAATGAATACTATTATTAGTATTGCACTTGTTATTACTTTATCAATTATTAATAGTACTGGATTAAAAACATCAAAAATTTTTACAGTGACAATAACAATTGCTAAGTTAATTCCAATTATTGCCTTTGTTTTTATTGCAATATTCTTCCTTAAAGGTGGCTTTGATAATGGAAACTTTACACCGTTTCTACAGTTAAAAGAAGGAATGACTTTATCAAAAGCCTTAGCTTCAACGTCAATGACAATCTTCTATGCCTTTATTGGATTTGAAGCATTACCTGTTGTAGCAGGTGAGATGAGAGATGCTAAGAAAAATGTACCTAAAGCGATTATAGGTTCAATTAGTATCGTATCAGTTCTTTATTTTATGATTATTGCTGGAACGATTGCCATGTTAGGTGTTGGGATTTTAGAAAGTGGTGCACCAGTACAAGATGCCTTTGGTATGATGGTTGGGCCATGGGGTAAATGGTTAATTTCAGTGGGTGCTTTGATTTCAATCTTAGGACTTAACGTAGGTGATTCTATGATGATTCCTCGTTACGGTGCATCAATTGCAGATGAAGGTTTACTACCTAAAGTTGTTTCTAAGAAAAATTCTAAAGAAGCGCCTTATATCGCTATCATTATATCTTGTGTATTAACTTGTTTATTATTACTAAGTGGTAGTTTCGAACAATTAGCTGAGCTAAGCGTTGTGTTTAGATTCATCCAATACATTCCAACAGCTTTAGCAGTAATATTCTTACGTAAGAAAAACCCAGATATGAAGACAGCTTTTAGATTACCATTTGGTCCGGTGATTCCTATATTAGCAATTGCAGTAAGCGTTTGGATGTTAGCTCAAGGTGCGGATGCTAAGAGTCTGATTGCCGGAGCTGCAGGTATTGTTATTGCAGCAATTGTTTACTTTGCCTTAAATGGAAAAAGAAAACAAGCAAGTTAATTAAGTGATATTAAGGATAAATAAATGGTAATATGAATGAGTTAACTAAATAAAATAGGTTTAAGTCAGTAGGAGGACATGAAAATGAGTGAAACAATTATATTAAATGGTAAAGATTTAACATTGGAACAAGTAATTGAAGTGTCACGTGGTGGCGTTAAAATAGAATTATCAAGTGAAGCGGTTGAAGCAGTAAATGCCTCAAGAAAAATTATTGATGATATTGTAGAAAGTAAACGTACTGTTTACGGAGTTAATACAGGATTTGGTTCATTAGTTAAAGTGAGTATTCCTCAAGAAGAAACACGTCAACTACAAGAGAACTTAATTCGTACTCACTCAAGTGGTTTTGGAGATCCATTAAAAGAAGATGAAGTTCGTGCGATTATGTTAATTCGTGTCAACTCATTACTTAAAGGTTATTCAGGAATCCGTTTATCAACAATTGAAACATTAATGGGTATGTTAAATAATGGAGTGGTTCCTCATATTCCTGAAAAAGGATCATTGGGAGCATCTGGAGATTTAGCGCCATTATCTCATATGGTCTTACCAATGTTAGGATTAGGTCGTGCTTACTTTAACGGTGAATTAATGACTGGTAAAGAAGCAATGGAAAAAGCTGGTGTGCCAGTTATCCATTTAGAGGCAAAAGAAGGTTTAGCATTAATTAATGGAACAACTGTTTTAACAGCTATCGGTGCTTTAGCAACTTATGATTCAATTGAATTATTGAAACTAGCTGATATTGCTGGAGCTTTATCATTAGAAGTTCATAACGGTATCGTTAATGCCTTTGACGAAGAATTACATATTATTCGTCCACATAGTGGTCAATTAGCAACAGCTAAAAATATTCGTCATTTAATTGCTGGTAGTACATTAACAACTCCTGCAACAGCTGAACGTGTGCAAGATGCTTACTCATTAAGATGTATGCCTCAAATTCACGGTGCAAGTAAAGATGCGATTGCTTATGTGAAAGAAAAAGTAGAAATTGAAATTAACTCTGTAACTGATAACCCAATCATTACTCGTAGTGGTGATGTTATCTCTGGTGGTAACTTCCACGGTGAACCAATGGCGCAACCTTTTGATTATTTAGGAATTGGGGCAGCTGAAATTGGAAATGTTTCTGAACGTCGTGTAGAACGCTTAGTAAACACTAACTTAAGTGGCTTACCATCATTCTTAGTTAAACATCCAGGTGTGAACTCTGGTTTCATGATTACTCAATACGCAGCAGCATCATTAGCATCAGAAAATAAAATCTTAGCTCATCCAGCAAGTGTTGACTCAATTACGTCTTGTGAAAACCAAGAAGATTTTGTAAGTATGGGAACGACAGCAGCTCGTACGGCTCGTGATATTTTAATTAACTCACGTCGTATTGTTGCTACTGAAATTATGGCAGCTTGTCAAGCGATTGATTTTGTTTCAGATCGTGGTGTTATGGGTAAAGGAACACAAATTGCGTATGATACATTTAGAAAATATGTTAACTTTATTGATTATGATAAAGACATTGAAATCTATGATGAATTAGAAAAAGCAACAGAAGTTATTACAAGTGGTGTTCTTCTTAAAGCTGTTGAAGAAGCCGTTGATTTAGAAATAGAATTCGATTTTTCTAAATAAGTAGCAGAATAAGTGATAAAAAAGGGAGTTGCTCTTGTGTGGACTCTCTTTTTTTTGTACTATGAACATAATGATAAATAGAGGAAGTGGTTTATAAAATGGGTTATCAAAAACCAAAGGGAACTATGGATATTCTACCTGGTGAAGTAGAAAAATGGCAATACGTAGAAAGTGTTGCAAGAAATGTATTTAAAAAATATGATTTACACGAAGTTAGAACACCAATGTTTGAACATTTAGAAGTTATTATTCGAGGTGTTGGAGATACAACTGATATCGTAACAAAAGAGATGTACGATTTTGAAGACAAAGGCGGACGCCATATTACTTTAAGACCTGAAAACACAGCACCACTTGTTAGATCATATGTAGAAAACAAATTATTTGGGCCAGAGCATCAAAACCCATATAAAGCATTCTACATTGGACCAATGTTCCGTTACGAACGTCCACAAGCTGGTCGCTTGCGTCAATTCCACCAAATCGGAGTAGAGATTATTGGAAGTAGTAATCCAGCTGTTGATGTGGAAGGTATTTTATCTGCCTTAGATTTTTACAAAGAACTGGGAGTAGAGCATACAAAATTAGTTATTAACTCTCTTGGAACAAGAGAATGTCGTATGAAATACCGTCAAGCTTTAATTGATTATTTAGAGCCTAAATTTGATGAGTTGAGTAAAGATTCCAAGCGCCGTTTACATGACAACCCTTTACGTGTTTTAGATAGTAAAGATGAAAAAGATAAAGTGATCGTTGAAAATGCACCTTCTATTTTAGATTATCTAGATGAGTATTCGGCTAATTTCTTCAATGAAGTTAAAGCATTATTAGATGGTTTAGGTGTTGACTATGAAATTGATCACCGCATGGTACGTGGATTAGATTACTATAACCATACCGTATTTGAAATTATGAGTAATGCTCCAGGATTTAATGGTGCCATTACAACTATTTGTGCAGGTGGACGTTATGATGGATTAGTTAAAGAATTTAATGGACCAGAAACTCATGATGCAGCTTTTGGCTATGCCTTAGGTTTAGAAAGAGCAATCATTACAATGGAAGCTGAGGGAGTTGAGATTCCAACAGCGACTGATGTTGATGTCTATGTAGTTGGTTTAGGTGAAACAACTAATATGGAAACGCTGAAATTAACTCAAGCAGCAAGAAATGCAGGTTTTGTTAGTGAGCGTGATTATTTAAACCGCAAAGCAAAAGCGCAATTTAAATCAGCTAATAAAATGAATGCTAAAGTAGTCTTAACTATTGGGGAAGACGAATTAGCTAATAAGATTGTTCGTGTTAAAGATATGGCTAAAAAAGAAGAAGTAGAGATTTCTTTATCTGAAATGTATGCTGATTTTGGTCAAATTATTGGTAAAATAATCGCAGGTTAGAGAAGTAAGAAGGAGTTTTAATTCGTGCATCCGCAATTGAAAGAAAAAGAAGGAACTATTTCAGAATATACACATAAGCTAACGGTTGCTTTTTTGTATGCCTTATTGTATGCTGTGGCATTAAATTTTTTCTGGCGACCAGCTAATATTTATACAGGTGGAATAACAGGTTTTTCTCAAATTTTAACAACTTTATCAGAGAAATTTTTAGGATTTGAACCCTCAATTTCTGTGATTTATTATATTTTAAATGTTCCATTTCTAATTTATGGTTGGTTTAAAATGAATAAAAAGTTAGTTATTTTCACCTTAATAAGTGTTACTTTTGCAACTTTCGCTATAGCTTTAGTACCGCGAGTTGTGTTAACTGAAGATCCAATAGTCTGTGCATTATTTGGTGGAGCTGTTGGAGGGAGTGCTTTAGGTTTAGCCCTTAAAAATGGTATTGCAACTGGTGGTCTTGATATTGGGATTATTGCTATCAGACGTAAAACTGGCAAAAGTATAGGTTCAATTTCAGTGATTATCAATACAATTATTGTTATTGCTGCTGGTTTTTTATTTGGATTTCCCTATGCTTTTTATAGTGTGATTTCTATTTTCGTTAGTGGAAAAGTAACTGATTTTGTTTATACAAAACAACAAAAGATGCAAGTCTTAATCATTACTCGTCAACCTGAAAAAGTTATTGCTTCACTTAAAAAAAGACTTTTAAGAGGAATTACAGTTTTAAATGATGAAGCTGAAGGTGCTTATGACCATGCGCAAAAATCAGTTCTATTAACTGTTATTACAAGGTATGAGATGCAATTATTAGAAGAAGCAATTGAGGAAGCTGATCCAAAAAGTTTTGTTAGTATATCAGAAAATGTTCATACAATTGGTAAGTTTGATGACTTTGGGTTGTAGTCAAAACTTAAGGAGAGCACTATGCTAAATATAAAAAAATATTTGTTTCATGATTTAAAACAACAAGAATTACAGGAATTAGTGTCACTTTATAATCAAATAAGAAAAGAAACGACTACTTGGCTTGATAAAGACGAGGTTACTTTAGAAGATTTCAGTGATCAAGTTGAAGTCGAAACTATTTATATTGCTTATGAAGAAGAAAAAATGGTTGGATTCTTAACTTTTTATGTTCCTGACAATTTTATCCATTTGTTTTTTGTTGATGCAACTAGTCAAGGCAGTGGTATAGGAAGTAAATTGTTAGCAGAAATTGTTTCTGATTTTGAAGGTGAAGAAATTAGTTTGAAATGTTTGATTCACAATAATGCTGCTATTTCATTTTATGAACGTAAGGGATTTACTATAGTTGAGACACATGAATTAGAAAAGAATCAAGGATATCATTTAATGAAAAAATAGGATTGGCTTATGCCAATCTTATTTTTTTCTTTATTTAGTAAGTGATAACAGAAGTATTCTAGAATTTTTGTTACACTTAATGGATAAGAAGATTAGTAAAAGGAGGCCTGTTTATGAAGATATATGGTATATTTTTTAATCCAAATGCTGGAGATGGAAAATCAGAAGAAACAGCTAATCTATTAAAAGAAGAGCTAAGCAAAATTCAGATTGAGTCGAAATTTTTAACAGCCCCTAGTGAAGAGTTAGCTATTGAAAAAATAATGACTTCCTTAGAAACTCTAGATGGCGTAGTGGCAATCGGTGGAGATGGTACACTAAATTGTGTAGGGACAGCATTTATTAGAAGTCAAAAAAGCATTCCCCTTGGCATTATTCCAGGAGGAACCATAAATAATTTTGCCAAGAGATGGCATATTCCACTTAATGTAGAAGAAGCAATTAAAGTTATTATAGAGGGAAAAACAAGAAAAATTAGTATTGGAAAATGTCATGACCGGGCTATAATCAGCTCCTTTACATTTGGTCGCTTGGCAGACATGTCAAATGATGTCAGACAAAGTGAAAAACAAAAATACGGTTTAATTGTTTATCCGTATCAAGCTTTAAAACATATTGGTAGAAAAACTTCTTATTTAATACGTTACAAAACAGAAAAAGAAACAAAAGAATTGAAAACGTGGGTAGCTTTAGCGACAACCACTTCTTATGTCGGTGGGTTACATTATACGATTCACGATGCTAATGCTTTTCATGTTAGTATTTTAAATAATATGTCTTTTTCTAAAGTATTAACTTATTTAAGATATGCGTTTACAGGTGAGCTGAAAAAAGGCAAAGCTGTAACCTATATTGAAACGGAAAAGTTAGAGTTAACCAGTATGGAACAAGGTGTAGATATTCAGTCAAGAATAGATGGAGATAAGGGGCCAAGTTTACCACTAACTTTAGAGTGGGAAAAAGATTTTATCGATTTAATGATACCTATTAAAAACGACTAATCCTTTTTAGGATTAGTCGTTTTTAATTAAATCAGTTGTTGTTTTTTAACAACAACTTCCCCTCTTTTATAAACATCTTCAACTAAGTTAGTTGCAAAGAAATAAAGTGGATAATCTACATTTGGTGCGTCCCAAATGGCAATATCAGCTTGTTTTCCTTCTTTGAAACTACCAATTTTCTCACCTAAACCAACAGAGTAAGCCGCATTAATTGTTACAGCATTAAAGACTTGGATAGGTGTTAACCTCATTTTGAAACAACCAAGTTGCATAATGAATTGTAAGTTAGAAGTTGGGCAACTTCCTGGGTTATTGTCAGTTGATAGGGTAATAGCCATATCAGCTTCTAACATTTTTTTAGCAGGAGCATAAGTATCAGCCATTAAACTGAAAGTAGTTCCTGGTAGTAAGTTACCAATGACATTATTTTCACTCATTTTTTTAATACCTTCATCAGTTGCAGCCATTAGATGCTCAGCGCTTACTGAATGAAGCTCAGCTGCTACATCAACGCCACCAATTGAATCAATCTCATCTGCATGAATACGTAATTTAAAGCCCATTTCTTTAGCAGCAGATAAAAGACGATGAGATTGTTTAGCAGTAAAGACTCCTGTTTCACAGAAAATATCACAAAATTCTGCTAAGTTATCTTCTTTTACTTTAGGTAACATCTCAGCAATAATCATTTCAATAAATGCATCCCCGTCACCGTTATACTCAGGTGGAATAGCGTGAGCTGCCATGAAGGTTGATACTAAATCAACTGTATGGGTATGATTTAGTTCTCTAACAACTTCTAATTGACGTTTCTCAGTTTCCCAATCTAGTCCGTAACCACTTTTAGCTTCAACAGTTGTTACACCATGAGCTAACATTTGGTTAAGTAGACGTTTTGATTTATTGTATAAATTATCAAAAGAAGCTTCACGAGTTGAACGAACAGTACTTAAAATACCGCCACCTTCTTTTAAGATATCTAAATAACTAACACCATTTAATTTTTTAGCAAATTCATTTTCACGACTTCCACCGTATACTAAATGAGTATGGCAATCAATTAAACCAGGAGAAGCCAGTTTTCCACTGTAATCAACTAATTTAGTTCTTTCACCAATTAAACTAGCATCAGGTGTTCCTTGACCTACTTTTAAAATAAGACCATCTTTAATGGCAATATAGCCATTTTCAATAATTGTAGCTTCACTCATTTCTTTTCCTTTTAAAGCTCTCCCTAAATCAGTAGGGCAGAAAATCTGACTGAAGTTTGTTAAAATTTTGTCTGCGATCATGTTGTTTTTTTCCTCCTTTGATTTACAATATATTATAACAATATTTATTCGTAATTACTTTACTCTTTGCCCATCTAATTTTAGTCAAATTTGAGAAAACGGTTTTTTGACGTTTTATTTTTTAAAATAAATTGCATTTATCTTGCAGATAGACTCTAAATTGACTAAAGTAATTTATAGTATGGGTATAACCTAAAGGAACGATAACTTTAAAGAAGATATCGTAACGTATCATATTTTGTTGACTTTTTTGAAAAATATTAAGGAGGAAGTAAAATGATTAGTAACCAAACTATTAGTGAGGCAATGACAATTAAGTTGCCAGAAGTTTTACCAGATATGCCTGTATTCCAAGAGGGAATTAGACGGGCTCCAGATAGAGGATTTAGACTCTCAGAAGCACAAACTAAATTGGCATTAAAAAATGCGTTGAGATATGTACCAGAAAAATTCCATGATCAAGTAATTCCAGAATTTTTAGAAGAGTTAAGAACTCGCGGACGAATTTATGGTTATCGTTGGTATCCAAAAACTCGTGTTTACGGAAAACCAATTGATGAGTATAAAGGAAAATGTGTTGCTGCTAAAGCAATGCAAGTTATGATTGATAACAACTTAGATTTTGATATTGCTCTTTACCCATATGAGTTAGTAACTTATGGCGAAACGGGACAAGTTTGTTCAAACTGGATGCAATATCAATTAATCATGCGCTACTTAGAAGAAATGACTGATGAGCAAACATTAGTTGTTGAATCAGGACATCCATTAGGCTTATTTGCTTCTAAAAAAGATGCACCTCGCGTTATTATTACAAACGGTTTATTAGTTGGTGAGTATGATAATATTCATGACTGGGAAATCGGAGAACAAATGGGTGTAACTAACTACGGACAAATGACTGCTGGTGGTTGGATGTATATTGGACCTCAAGGAATCGTTCATGGAACATTTAATACATTATTAAATGCTGGACGTTTGAAATTAGGAATTGCTGATGACGGTGATTTAAGAGGGAAATTATTTATTACATCAGGACTTGGTGGTATGAGTGGTGCTCAAGGTAAAGCTGGAGAAATTGCTAAAGCTGTTGCAATTGTAGCTGAAGTTGACCGCTCTCGTATTGATACTCGTTTAGAGCAAGGATGGATTTCTCACGTAACTGAAACACCAGAAGAAACAATGAAACTTGCTAAAGAGTATATTGAAAAGGAAGAAACAACTTCAATTGCTTACCATGGTAATATTGTTGATTTACTTGAGTACATTGACGAAAATGATATTCATGTAGATTTATTATCTGACCAAACTTCTTGTCATAATGTATACGAAGGTGGTTATTGTCCAGCTGGAATTTCATTTGAAGAAAGAACACGACTTTTAGGTGAAGACCAAGAAACATTCCATAGATTAATTGATGAAACTCTAAAACGTCATTTTGAAGTGATTAAATCATTAACATCTAAGGGAACTTATTTCTTTGACTATGGTAACTCATTTATGAAAGCTATTTATGATACTGGAATTAAAGAAATTTCTAAAAATGGTATTGATGATAAAGATGGATTTATCTGGCCATCATACGTAGAAGATATCATGGGACCTATGTTATTTGACTATGGTTATGGACCATTCCGTTGGGCATGTTTAAGTCGTAAACATGAAGACTTAATGGCTACAGATAAAGCAGCCATGGAAGTAATTGACCCAACACGTCGTTATCAAGATCGTGATAACTATAATTGGATTCGTGATGCTGAAGATAATAAATTAGTTGTTGGTACAGAAGCTCGTATTCTTTATCAAGATGCTATGGGTCGTGTTAATATTGCCCTTAAATTTAACGAAATGGTAAGAGAAGGAAAAATTGGACCTGTTATGATTGGTCGAGATCATCATGACGTATCAGGAACAGACTCACCATTCCGTGAAACATCAAACATTAAAGATGGAAGTAATATCACAGCTGATATGGCAACACAATGTTATGCTGGTAACGCTGCTCGTGGCATGAGTTTAGTTGCTCTTCATAATGGTGGTGGTGTTGGTATTGGTAAATCTATTAACGGTGGATTTGGTTTAGTACTTGATGGTAGCGAGTTAACTGATGAAATCATCAAATCAGCTATCTCATGGGATACAATGGGTGGAGTAGCTCGTCGTAGTTGGGCACGTAATGAGAATGCTATTACAACTTCAATTGAGTACAATGAAATGCGTAAAGGTAGTGATCATATCACAATACCTTATATTGCAGATGAAACTAAAGTAGATGCAGCAGTAAGTAGTTTGTTTAAATAAAAAATGATCTGAACTTCCTATCCAAATCATTTGAATATTAGTAAACTTAGGGAGTAAAGTTGATAGCTTTACTTTCTAAGTTTTTTTATTAGTAGGTAATTGTAACGATTGTTTATTTTTGCACAAAAAAAAGTTATAATTGTGTAAGGGGTTACTTTTTTAGTGGGAGGGAATTAAATGTCAAACAAATTAACATGTCAGTTACTAGGAAACCCGGAAATTAGATTGAATGATGAACTAATGTTATTTTCGTTTTCTAAGATAGATGCCTTACTTTATTATTTATTAGTCACTAAATCTGCAAGTCGGGATGAGATGGCAGGTCTTTTTTGGCCAGATAAAAATGATCAAAATGCCAAGAAGAATTTAAGGAATGCTATCTATCAAGCCAATAAAATGTTTGGTATTGAAGTGATTAAATCTCCAAACAAGGCATTGCTGACTTTGAGTGAAGAATTAGATATAGAAGTTGATATTGATTTGTTTATGCAACATCCTAGGGAGCAACTAGAATTATACAAAGAATCATTTTTAAAAGGTTTCTTTCTTAAAGATTGTGAGAGTTTTGAGTTTTGGGTTGTTAAAATGAGAAGTTTTTACGAAAAAATATTTCTTCAAGAATGCTTTAAAAAAATAGAAACTGATATTGAAACAGGTCATTTTGATGATGTTGAAAAAAATGTGCAACGTTTAATTAACATAGATGAGTTTGATGAAACGAATTATCAATTATTAATGAAGTTTTACCAAATGAGTTACCGCGATGAAAAAGTAGTAGAAACCTACTATAACCTATCTAATTTATTAAAAATAGAATTGGGAATTACACCTAATAAACAGAGTAAACAAATCTATGAAACTTCTCTAGAAAGGCTTAATGAAGAACAGAATAAAGGTAAACAGCGATTTAGTGGTGTGTTTCATGGAAGATTTACTGAATTAAAAGAGATAGAAACAACAATTAATGCATTTAAAAACAACTTACCTTACGAGCACTTACAAATAAGCGGCGAGGCGGGTATTGGAAAAAGTACGCTAGTTGATGTGGTTTTAGATCATGTAGCAGATGATTTTACGATTATTGAGACCCAATGTTATCAAGTGGAAGAAAAGTATGCGTTTAGGCCTTGGAAAACTGTTATTAGTGAGCTGTCTAACTTAGTAAAAAAAGAGAAGATTGTAGAGTTTGAAACATGGCAAGAAGTATTGACGATGTTTTTCCCGAACTTAGATGACCACTTATTAAAAGGGAAAAATGACCATTTAACAGAAGAAATTCCTTTAGAATCTTTATCAGAGATTTTAAGTGAAACCTTGAATTTATTAGGTGCAGATAAAAAAATTATTGTGTTATTTGAAGATATTCAGTGGATGGATACTTCTAGTATGGATTTACTGACATCGATTTTATTAAACGTCTCTTCAAATGTTCTATTTATGTCAACCTCTAGAAATGAACAAAAAAATGAGTTAGAAAAATTTACAAATAATTTAGTTAAATGCCAATTACTATCAGAGATTACATTGAAGCCTTTTACTTTTGAAGAAACAGAAAGCTTTATATTTAAAATGTTACCAGATCATAAAATTAACCAACAAGGGATTAATAATGTCTTTGAACATACTGAAGGGAATTTATTCTTTCTAATTGAGTACATTTCTTTACTAAAAAGTAATGCTAATTTAAATACGATGACTGTTAAAATGAAGGATGCTTTAAAAAATCGATTCCTCTATTTAACGGAAGATGAACAAACTGTTGTTAATTTAGTTTCTTACTTTTATGACTATGTACTGTTTACAGATTTAGTAACGATTTTAGAATTACCTGAAATTCAACTAATTGATATTGTTGACTCTTTAGTTGCAAAAAATATATTAAAAGAATTGAATGTTGAAGGAGAAATGGCAGTTACATTTACTCATGTCAAATTAAGACAGTTTATCTATTTAAATCAATCAATAGCGAAAAAAAGAATTTACCATAAAAAAATTGCCGAGTGTCTTGAAAATAGTTTAACTAATGGACATACAGATTATTTGATTTATGACAATTTAGCTTTTCATTATAAAATGTCTCGTCAGGAATTAAAATCTTTAACATATAAACTGATTTACTTAGAAAAACATTTAGGCTTTTATCATGAATTATTTCCTGTTGAAGTTAACCGAGAAAATAAAAGTATGAATAGTCTACTCTTTAATCAAGAAAATGTGTTAAGAGATTTTGAAAGTATTAGAGGGATTTTTAATCAACTTGAAGAAACATATAAAGATGATGAGACTTATAAAGAATTGTTCTGTCAGTTCCTGTACTTAGAAGGTCGATTTTTAATTAAGTATGGTGAATATGAAAAAGGTGTCGCTTGTATTGAAAAAGTCATTAATCAATCTAAAGAGTTAAAAAATAATACATACCTACTACCAGGTTATAAACAAATGATTTATTATTACATTCAAATAGATGAACCAGAAAAAATGATTCACTATATTGAACTTGCTTTAGATTTATCAATTAAGCAAAATAACCATCAATCGATTGGTGTCTTATTAAGACTTAAAGGATTAAATCAGATGATGAATGGCAATAATTTAATGGCTGAAAAACTATTAAAAGAATCGATTAACACCTTCATGTTAACAGATTCCATTGCTAAAAAATATGCCGTTAATATTGCTGCTGCTTATAATTATTTAGGTGAGATTAGATTTAATGAATCTCGATTTGAAGAAGCTTATGATTATTTTTTAGAAGCGATTAATTTATGTTCAAATAAAAAATCATTATCTAGTTTATCAGTTTTTTATACGAATGCTGGAGCAGCACTTTTTGCTCAACAAAAATATGAATTAGCAGAAGATTTTTTACTTAGTTCTTTGGCAATATACAAAGAATTAAATACATTTTGGAAACGTCCTAGATTAGATGCTTACTTAGCTTTAGTTTACTATTATAAAAATGATTCTAAACAAATAAAACATTTTTTAGATAAAGGACAAGAGTTTGCTGAAACTATGAAAAATGAAAGAGATATTGGGATAGTTGCTTTTTCTAAAGCCTTAGTTTCTTATTATTTATCTCAAAATGAATCACTTTTAAAGGAACAAGATTGGTCAGAAACCCTTATAAAAAGAGGTGATGAGTACGCACAAGAAGCATTAATGTTTTTAAATGATTATCAGGATGACTATGAAAAAAGTTTAATCAAAGAAATATTTTAATAAGTAAGAAGAAGCTGAAAAATCAAATTAACTCAGCTTCTTTTTTTATATATTATAAGGCGAATATCTTTGTTTAATGCTACAATTAAGAGGGATTAAATTAAAAATTAAGGAGTTGAGAATGTGTTAAATTGGATCATTGCTATTATTGTCATTATATTAATTATTTTAGTTGCAGGTTGTATGTACGCAGGGAGCTTTTTTATTAATGCAGCCCTGTTTAAAAACTCAACATGGTATGTTAACACAGGTCATAAATTATTAAACCCAGATAATTTTGATAAAGAAAGAACTGTTTATACAGATATAGAAGATTCCCAAAATGAAAAGGGGCATAAGTTTTATGAAGAAGAAATGACCTCAGAGTGGCAAATTTCTTTAGCTGGAGAAACTCTTTTTGCTAGAGAATTTTATAAACATCCTGAAACTCATCAATGGGTAATAGCTGTTCATGGGTACCGTTCATCTGGAAAAAGAGATATGAGTTTTCCGGCACTGACTTTTTCAAATGCGGGTTACAACGTACTTGTACCAGACCTTAGAGCTCATGGGAAAAGTACAGGCGAAAAAATAGGAATGGGCTGGTTAGAGAAAGAAGATGTTAAAGCTTGGGTAAATGAAGTTATAAAAAAAGATCCCCAAGCTAAAATTATTTTATTTGGTGGTTCTATGGGAGCATCAACTGTCATGATGGCAAGTGGAGATCAATTACCAGAACAAGTAAAACTGTTAGTTGCAGATTGTGGTTATTCATCTGTTTATGGTGAGTTTTCGGAGATGTTGACATCAGCTTTAAAATTACCTGCTACACCGATTATGTTTTTTGCGAATATGTTTAGTCAAAAACGCTTAGGCTTTTCATTAAAAGAAGCTTCATGTCTAGAGCAATTACATCATAATGAGTTGCCTTTATTATTGATTCACGGAACAGCTGACAAATTTGTTCCATATAAAGCAATGGCTGAAAATGCGGCAGCTTCAAAAGGCACCAGTGAAACATTGTTAATTGAAGGAGCGCCACATCTATCATCTTGGATTTATGAAGAGGAAAATTATTTTAATACAGTATTTAACTTTATTGAAACTAATTTAAAAGGAGAAAGTTAAATGGAAACTAAAAAAAATATGAAACTTGCAATGCTTTTGATTTTATCGGCAGCATTGATGAGTAGTTTAGGGCAGTTGGCTTGGAAATTTGGAGCAGATGCTACAAGTAATGGTATGGCTATATTGCTTTATGTAATTGGTTTTGTTTTAGCTGGTTTAGGAATGGTTATCTTAATGATTGCCTTTAGATTTGGGGATGTATCGATTTTACAACCTATGATGAGTATTGGCTTTGCAATGTCGATTTTCTTTGGAGCATTATTTTTGAATGAACCTATTACGATGACTAAAGTATTTGGAACTTTATTTATTATCGCTGGCTCTGCCTTACTTGGTTATGAAGGAGGTAAAGATAATGAGTAATTTATTAATTATTATTACCATTTTAATTGTCACAACTCTTTCAGGTAGTTTAGGAGCTTTAGGTTTAAAACAAGGAATGAATGAGTTAACAGAATTAACAGTTATGAAAGCTATTACGAATAAGTGGTTGCTTTTAGGAAGTTTTCTCTACATTGTAAGTGCTGCAACAAATATTGTGTTATTCAAATATTTAGACTATTCAATTGCGTTTCCTATGACTTCTTTAACATACGTTTGGACAGTTTTTATTTCTTACTTTACGTTTAAAGAAAAAATAACGCCATTAAAAATTGTTTCAATCATCTTAATCATGATAGGTGTTATAATTATTAGCCAATAAAATTTTCGTTACAATAAACAAAGTAGCTGCGCAATAAGTATTTTACTTATTTCACAGCTACTTTTTATTTTAGAGCTTTGATTAAAGTGATAGAATAAGAGCATAAAACAAAAAAGGATGAAAATTTATGCACCAATTGACGATTGATGTGGGAACAACTCAAATAAAGTTTACCCATTTTATTAATAAAAAAGAACACCTAGCTAAAAAATTTAAAGTGAATACTTATTATGAAAAGGATGGAAAAGTCTATCAAAAACCAGCTGAAATTTTAGAAAGCATTAAAGAAGGCATCGAGTTCTTTGTTAATGAAAAGCAGATAATTGATGAGATTTATTTTAGTACAGCCATGCATAGTATTATGCCAGTTTACGAAAGAAACACAAAAGAGGAAATGTTTATTTGGTTGGATCAAAGATCAAGTAAATGGGTAGAAGCTTTCAAAAAAACAGAAAAGGCAAGCGAGTTTTATCAAAAAACAGGAACACCTATTTATGAAATGTCTCCATTTTGTAAAATTGGTTATGCAAAAGATAAAAAAAAGTTCAATGATGTTAAACAGTGGATTGGATTAAAAGAATATTTAATGGACTTCTTTACTAATCAACTCGTAGTTGACTACTCAGTTGCATCTACCACAGGTCTTTTTAATAGTTTAACAAAGGAATGGGATGAGGAAATACTAGCTTTTCTAGAAATTGAAGAAGAGAAATTAGCTTCTTTAGTTGATACTAATTGGTCAACTACTATTTCAAGTGAGATAGCCAAAGAATTGCAACTATCTCCAGCTACTAAAGTTTTTGTTGGAGCAAGTGATGGTTGTTTAGCTAGTTTGGGAAGTTACGCGGCTAATGGAACTGTTAATACTGTTACAATTGGGACAAGTGGAGCGGTTAGAAAGCTTTCTAAAACAAGAGAATTGGATCCTTCTGGTCAAAGTTTTTGTTACTACATTACAGATGAGTATTGGGTGGTTGGTGGTGCAACAAATAACGGAGGAAAAGTTCTTGAATGGGCAAGTGATTTATTTTATAGTTCGGATTCTGTCTTTAATCATTTAGATGACATATTAAAGAAATCTCCTATAGGAAGTCGAGGTGTTCAGTTCTTACCCTATATTTCAGGAGAGCGTGCTCCTTTGTGGACAAGTAACGTAACAGGAGAATTTTTAGGTTTAAGATTAGGTCATGACAAAGAAGATTTCATTAGAAGTGTGATTGAGGGTATTCTTTTAAATGCGAAATGGATAGGAGAAATTATTAACCTAGATAAACGAGCAATCTCTTTAAGTGGAGGCTTTTTTGAAGATGATTTATTAGTAGAATTAGCAGCAGATATTTTAGGAAGAAAATGTTTAATCTCTTCTTACACAGAACCAAGTTATGGTTTATTATGTTTAACAAGTTCTTTAACTGATTTTAGAGTCTTAAACTCGGAAAGTATTTTTTGTAATGAGGAGAATAATCAGTTGTATGAGGAGTATTATCAAAAATTTATCAAAACAGTAAAAACGAACAATGGGTAATTATTTTTACATAAAATTCGTTAAAATGTTGACCTCTTTTTTTATACTTGATAGAATGAGTAAAACGAGAGGAGTTCTAATGATGAATGATATTTATGTTGTAATGGGAAGTATCTCTGATTGGCCAACGATGAAAGAGGCCTGTTTGATTCTTGATGAATTTAATGTTTCTTATGAAAAAAAAATAGTTTCTGCCCATAGAACACCTGATTTAATGTTTGCTTTTGCTGAGAATGCAAAAGAAAATGGCGGTAAAATTATTATTGCAGGAGCCGGTGGAGCAGCCCATCTACCAGGAATGATTGCTTCAAAAACAACATTACCTGTTATTGGGGTTCCCGTAGAATCAAAAAGCTTAAAAGGTTTAGACTCACTACTTTCGATTGTTCAAATGCCAGGCGGAGTACCAGTTGCAACGACAGCTATTGGAACTGCTGGAGCTAAAAATGCAGGCCTTTTGGCTGTTGAAATGTTAGCTATTACAGATGATAAGCTAACAAAAAAATTAACAACTTACCGAGATAAGATGAAAGAAGCTGTGTTAGAAAGTGAGGCTCATTTTGACTAATCTAATAAAACCAGGTGAAACAATTGGAATTATAGGGGGAGGCCAACTAGGTCAAATGATGGCACTTAGTGCTAAGGAAATGGGGTTTTGTGTAGGTGTCTTAGATCCAAATCCGAATGCACCAACTGCTCAAGTTGCTGATTGGTCAATAACTGCTGATTATGATGATGAAAAAGCTATAAAAGAATTAGTTGAAAAGTCATCAGTTGTAACCTATGAGTTTGAGAATGTGAATGCCGATGTATTGAAAAAATACGTACCAGAGGAAAAACTACCTCAAGGAATTCAGATGCTCATTATTAGTCAGAATAGGGAATATGAGAAAGCTTTTCTAGATAAGTTGGATTTGCCAATCGCACCATATGAGATTATTCAAACATCAAAAGAACTAAAAAATGCTGTTCAAAAAATAGGTTACCCATCTGTTTTAAAAACCTGTTTAGGTGGTTATGACGGTAAAGGACAAGTTGTTATTCATAAGAAAGAAGATATAAATGAAGCTGAAAAATTATTAGAAAAATCTACTTGCGTTTTAGAATCTTGGCTTAAATTTGAAAAGGAAATTTCTGTGATTGTTGCAGGAGATAGTAACCAAACTTATGAAGTTTTCCCAATAGCTGAAAACCATCACAAAAATAATGTTTTGTTTAAATCAGTTGTGCCAGCAAAAGTCTCTGAATTTTCACTTGAAAAGGCTCGTCAAATAGCATTAAAGATAGCCGAAGCTTTGACTATGCAGGGAGTAATGACCATCGAGATGTTTGTGACAAAGGATGAAGAGATCATAGTGAATGAAGTTGCCCCTAGACCTCATAATTCAGGACATTATTCGATTGAAGGTTGTAACGTTAGTCAATTTGATTTACATATTAGAGGGATTTCTGGTTGGCCATTACCAAAAATATATCTACATCAGCCAACAATTATGTTAAATTTATTAGGAGAAGAAGTTACTCGTTCTCAAGTTTATATTTCTGAAAAACCTGATTGGTACTTTCATTACTACGGAAAAGACGAAGTTAAAGCTGGTAGAAAGATGGGACATATCACTATTATGACTGATAACATCACTAATAGCTTAGAAGAAATTAAACAAACAAAAATTTGGAAATAGAGAGGGAAATACAATGTTAGAACGTTACACGAGAGAAGAAATGGGAAATATTTGGACAGACCAAAACCGTTATCAAGCTTGGCTAGAAGTAGAGATTTTAGCAGATGAAGCTTGGGCTGAACTAGGGGAAATACCAAAAGAAGATGCCAAAAAAATCCGTGAAAATGCTAGCTTTGATATCCATCGTATTTTAGAGATTGAAGCAGAAACAAGACATGATGTTGTAGCCTTTACAAGAGCAGTATCAGAAAGCCTTGGAGAAGAAAGAAAATGGGTTCATTATGGTTTAACTAGTACTGATGTGGTGGATACTGCATATGGTTATTTATTAAAACAAGCAAACGATATTTTACGTAAAGATTTAAACAACTTTAAAGATATTTTAGCTGAAAAAGCAAGAGAACATAAACACACAGTTATGATGGGGAGAACTCACGGGGTGCATGCTGAGCCAACAACATTTGGTTTGAAATTAGCTTTATGGTACTCAGAAATGGTAAGAAATATTGAGCGTTTCGACCATGCGGCTCGTGGTGTTGAGGCTGGAAAAGTAAGTGGGGCAGTTGGAACATTTGCTAATACTCCTCCATTTGTAGAAGAGTATGTTTGTCAGAATCTAGGTATTCGTGCTCAAGATATTTCAACTCAAGTATTACCCCGTGATTTACATGCAGAATATTTATCTTCAATCGCTTTAATAGCAACAAGTATTGAAAAATTTGCTACAGAAATTAGAGGACTTCAAAAATCAGAAACTCGTGAAGTAGAAGAATTCTTTGCAAAAGGTCAAAAAGGATCTTCAGCAATGCCTCATAAAAGAAACCCAATTGGATCAGAAAATATGTCTGGTTTAGCCCGTGTAATTCGTGGGCATATGGTTACAGCTTATGAGAATGTTTCTTTATGGCATGAAAGAGATATCTCACATTCATCAGCTGAGCGAATTATTATTCCAGATTCAACGATTCTTTTAAATTATATGCTAAATCGTTTTGGTAACATTGTTAAGAATCTAACTGTTTTCCCAGAGAACATGAAACGCAATATGGATGCAACTTTTGGTTTAATTTACAGCCAACGAGTTTTATTAAAACTAATAGATCACGGCATGTCTCGTGAGGAAGCTTATGATTTAGTTCAACCGAAAACAGCAATTTCGTGGGATAACCAAGTCCAATTTAGACCGCTATTAGAAGAAGATGAAAGAATCACATCAGTTTTATCTAAAGAAGAGATTGATGATGCTTTTGATTATAATTATCATATTAAGCAAGTTGATACAATTTTTGAGCGAGTTGGGTTATAATATTTTTTTGTGAAAAAATATTATAGTTTTAAGGAGACGTTGGATGAAAAAGATTTGGAAATTACTTTTAGTTGTTGGAGTTGTGTTGTTTATTGGGGGATGTAGTAAAGAAACTACAACCAGTTTTGAATCAGATGTAGAACCTGGAATCCACTCAGAGTTAACTTACTTTCACAAAGGAGATAAAGTAATTAAACAAACAGCTCATAATACTGTTACTTATAAAGATGCAGATGTTGAAGACCCTAAACTTCTAGAAGAGTTTTATGCGCCTGCAATTGAGCAGTACAAAGGCATTAAGGGGATTGAACATGAAGTGAAATTCTCTGATACTGAGATGGTAGAAACATTAACAATTGACTACGAAAACTTAGATTTTGAAGCAATTAAAAATGTAGATGGTATCATGGTTGATGGTAATGCTAAAAACGGTGTTAGTCTAAAAGCAAGCCAAAAATTATTAGAATCTCAAGGTTTTTCTAAAAAATAGTTTACATTGAATGAAGGAGTTATGACTTAATTATGTCATAGCTCCTTTTTATTAATGTTTAATTTATACAAAATTGTTTTATAGAAACGCTGATATAATAACGTTAGTATTATTTACATCACGTTAAGCTTCTAAAAAAAGTTCTCAATTTTTCTATTCTACTGACTTTGAATTAAACTAAAACTCGTAAGTTTAAAAAATAAAGGAGAGAGTTTTATGAGTTGGTTTAAAAAAACAAGTTGGAAATTAGTTTTATTAACCTTATTTTTATTACCTATAACAGGATTTACTGACGAGGTAGTAATTGATTATAAAAATATGTCAGCTACAGAATTAGCTGAGATGGTTAGAAATAAAGAAGTGACAAGTGAGTATTTAGTTCAAGAAGCCTATAAAGTGATTAAAGAAGAAAACCCCAAATTAAATGCAGTTATTGGATTAAGAGAAGCAGAAGCTCTAGAGGAAGCTAGAAATATTGAAGATACTGGCCAACCATTTCTTGGTGTTCCTATTTTAGTAAAAGGATTAGGTCACACAGTAAAAGGTATGCCAAATTCTAACGGTTTTCCTTTTGCTAAAGATCAATTAGCAGGTTCAAATGGAAGTTTTGTGAAAGCCCTTCAATCAGCTGGGTTTATTGTCTTAGGACAAACTAACTATCCAGAAATGGGATGGCGAAATATTACTGACTCGGCTCTTTATGGACCTACAGGAAGTCCCTGGAATCCCAGTTATCAGGCAGGAGGTTCCTCAGGTGGTGCTGGAGCAAGTGTCGCCTCAGGCATGAATCCGATAGCTTCAGGAAGTGATGCAGGTGGCTCAATTAGAATTCCTGCTTCATGGAATGGGATTGTTGGTTTAAAACCTTCTAGAGGTGTGATTAAAGCAAATAGTACATCTAATAAAGGGCAAGTAGTTCATTTTGCTAATACAAGAGATATGAAAGATACAAAGTTTTTATTTGAAGCTTTGAGAAATGAGAAAGTTTCTATCAAGGATACAGCTTTTTCGAAAGACTTAAAAATTGCTTATTCAACTGAATCACCTGTAGGAACACCCGTTACACAAGATGCGATTGATGCTGTTAACCAAGCTGTCGCCTTTTTAAGGGCACAAGGTTTTGACGTTGTAGAAGCAAAACCTGAAATAGATGGTATTAAATTAATGGAAAATTATTACACAATTGCCGCAGGTTCTGCAGGTGTAGCTGAATATTTAGGAAATCAAATACTAAAAAGACCTATTACAATTGAAGATGTGGATATACTAACTTGGGCACTTTACCAAACTGGAAAAGTAACTTCAAAAGAAGAAGTTAATGAGGCATGGGATTTTAGTCATGAAGCACAAGCAGTTATGGAAAATTTTCATCAAAGCTACCCAATTTATTTAACACCAACAACTGCTTCTACAGCACCATTAGTGGGAGATTCATTAATCACACCAGAAAATCTTAAAAAAATGAGTGAAATTGATCAAATGGAGGCTCCAGATCGTAAGAAATTAATTTATGATCAGTGGTTAGATGCTCTAACGTATACACCGTATACCCAATTAGCTAATTTAACAGGAGAACCAGCTTTAAGTTTACCAACCTTTGTTTCTAGTAACGGACTTCCTCTAGGGATTCAGTTAAATGCGGCAACTGGTGAAGATCGCTTATTACTTGAATTTGGTCAATTATTTGAGGATAATAAGCAATTTAAATTACTCAAACAAGAAGAAGTTCCAGAAGAAAGTACTGATTCTTCATCAAGTGAGAGTGAAGTTCCAGAAGAAAGTACTGACTCCTCATTAAATGAGAGTGGAAGTGTAGAAGAAAGTAGTAATAGTTCAACTAAAGAATCTTCCGAAAAAGACACTACTCCTTCAAGTAGTAAAGAAGAAATAAAAAAGACAGACTCAACTAACAATAGTCATAACAAACAAAAGAAAAGATTAGAATCGTCAAATACAAATTCACCTTCAACTCAAAGTTTACCTAAAACTGGTGAGAAAAAAATAGTTTTACTTCCCGTTATCGGAGTGATTCTACTAGTTTTATTAGGTATTATTGTTTTATTCAAGAAGAAAAATAAGTAAGAACCTCTTTTTAGAGGTTCTTTTTTTGTTCGCTTTATAAACTGAAATAGTGAACTGTCTTTGTTAAAAATAAACAAAATAAGTTAAAGGCGAACTATAAATGAAAAGTTATCTAATAAAGTTAATAAAAAGTTGACTATCATATTTTAGGTTGATACACTTTAAATGAACTGACGAACAAATTTTGTTTTTATTTTTTAAAATGATCATTAATAGGAGATGAATGAAGAGTGGATTCAACTGTTTTATATCAAGGTAAAGCTAAAAACGTACATTCAACAAAAAAAGAAAATGAGCTTAGACTAGAATATTTAGACCAAGCAACAGCTTTGAATGGTAAGAAAAAAGATCAAGTAATCGGAAAAGGTTCATTGAATAATCAGATTACATCTGAGATTTTTTCTTATTTATCCCAAAAAAATGTTCACCATCATTGGATAGAGCAGCTATCAGAAAATGAACAGCTAGTCAAAAAAGTAGAGATTATTCCTTTAGAAATCGTTCTTAGAAACATTGCTACAGGAAGTTTTGTGAAACGTTTAGGTGTTGAAGAAGGATTAGAACTTCCTAAGCCAATTATTGAGTTTTATTACAAAGATGATAGCTTAGATGATCCATTTATCAATAATGATCACATTGAATTTTTAGAAATTGCTACAAATGAAGAAATTCTTTTTTTAAGAGAAGAAACGCTAAAAATAAATAAACTGTTACAAGAGTTATTTTCATCAATCAATATTACTTTAGTAGATTTTAAATTAGAATTTGGGAAAGATTACTTGGGCAATATTATTTTGTCAGATGAAATCACACCAGATACTTGTAGACTGTGGGACAAAGAAACAGGAGAGTCATTAGATAAAGATATTTATCGTAAAGATTTAGGAGAAATTGTTCCAATTTATGAAGAAATTTTAAAACGATTAAAAGGAAGAGGAGAATAAACATGTTTAAAGTAAGAGTATATGTTAGTTATAAAGAATCAGTTTTAGATCCACAGGCTGAGGTTATTGAAGGAGCTATGAATCGCTTAAACCAAGGTGAAGTTTCTCAAGTAAAAATTGGTAAGTTTTTTGATTTTAATGTAAAAGCAGAAACCAAAGAAGAAGCAATTAAAGTTGCTGAGGCTATTAGTGACCAATTATTAGCTAACGTAAACATGGAGAGCTATCAGGTTGAATTATTGGAGGAAAACTAAGATGAAATTTGGTGTAATTGTTTTTCCAGGTTCTAACTGCGACATTGATTTATTTTTGGCAATTAAAGAGGTCATTAAAGAAGAAGTAGCTTATATTCCTCATACGGCTGATGATTTATCTGAGTTTGATGCAATTCTTATTCCAGGTGGCTTTTCTTATGGTGATTATTTAAGATGTGGAGCGATTGCTCGTTTTTCAACAGTCATGGAAGCAGTTATAAAATTTGCGAATGAAGGTAAACCAGTTTTTGGTACGTGTAATGGATTTCAAATTTTAACTGAAGCTGGACTTTTACCAGGAGCTCTTTTAAAAAATGACTCTCTGAAATTTGTTTGTAAAACTCAAGAAGTTAAAGTAGCGAATAATCAAAGTTTATTTACGTCACGTTATGAGAAAGATGACGTATTGAAATTACCGATTGCTCATGGTGAAGGGAATTATTACTGTGATGAAGAAACTTTAGAAGAACTAAAAAGAAACAACCAAATTATCTTTACTTATGAAACAGAAAATCCAAATGGTAGTTTAGAAAATATTGCAGGAATCACAAATAAAAAGGGAAATGTATTAGGGATGATGCCCCATCCTGAACGCGCTATGGAAGACTTATTAGGTAGTGATTCAGGTATAAAATTATTTGAATCAGTTGTTGATTACTTAAGAAAGGTAAGGAACTCATAATGACATTTTTATATGAACCAACACCACAAGAGGTTAAAGAAAAAAGAATTTATGCTGAGTGGGGATTAACAGATGAAGAGTATCGTTTGATTAGTGAGGATATCTTAGGTCGTTTACCTAATTACACAGAAACTGGGCTTTTTTCAGTGATGTGGAGCGAACATTGTTCTTATAAAAATAGTAAATCTGTTCTTAGAAAATTTCCAACTAACGGGCCTCAAGTTCTTCAAGGGCCTGGTGAAGGCGCAGGAATTGTTGATATTGGTGACAATTTAGCTGTTGTTTTTAAAGCTGAAAGTCATAATCATCCGTCAGCTGTTGAGCCTTATGAAGGTGCGGCAACGGGTGTTGGGGGAATTATTCGCGATATTTTTAGTATGGGTGCTAGACCGATTGCTATGTTAAATTCACTTCGTTTTGGAGAGTTGACAACAGATAGAACTAAATTTTTATTAGAGCAAGTAGTAGCTGGAATTGGTAGTTACGGTAACTGTATTGGTATTCCTACAGTTGGTGGTGAAATTGGATTTGATCCTTGCTATGAAGGAAACCCATTAGTAAACGCGATGTGTGTTGGTTTAATAGAGCATAAAGATATTCAAAAAGGACAAGCTAAGGGTGTTGATAATACAATTATGTATGTCGGTGCTAAAACAGGGCGTGATGGGATTCACGGGGCAACTTTTGCTTCAGAGGAATTTACTGAAGGTGAGGAGCAACAACGTTCTGCTGTTCAAGTAGGAGATCCTTTCATGGAAAAATTATTAATGGAAGCTTGTCTAGATTTGATTTTAAATCATTCTGATATTTTAGTAGGGATTCAAGATATGGGAGCAGCTGGACTTGTGTCATCAAGTAGTGAAATGGCTTCAAAAGCTGGCTCTGGTTTGGAACTTTATTTAGATGATGTACCTCAAAGAGAAACGAATATGACGCCTTATGAAATGATGTTATCTGAGTCTCAAGAAAGAATGCTGTTATGTATTAAAAAAGGTTCTGAATTACAAGTTGCCAAGTTATTTGAAAGCTATGGTTTAGAAGCTGTTAATATAGGAAAAGTAACTGATGATAAACATTACCGATTATTCCACAAAGGAATTCAAGTAGCTGATTTGCCAGTAGATGCTTTAGCAGAAGATGCGCCGGAATATCAAAAACCTATGGCAGAACCAGCTAGAATAAAAGTTTTTAGCAAATTAGAAAATTTTGTTCCTGAAACAAAAAATGCTTCTGATGTGTTAATTAAATTATTGCAGCAACCTCAAATTGCTTCAAAAAAATCTGTTTTTGAAACTTACGATTCTCAGGTAAGAACAAATACAGTCGTAGGTCCTGGTAGTGATGCAGCTGTTTTACGTGTTCGAGGAACGAATAAAGCATTAGCTATGACAACAGATTGTAATAGTCGTTATTTATATTTAAATCCAGAAATTGGTGGCAAAATGGCTGTGGCTGAAGCTGCGAGAAATATTGTCGCAAGTGGTGGAAAACCTTTAGCTATTACAGATTGTTTAAACTTTGGTTCACCAGATAAACCAGAAGGCTTTTGGGAATTAAGTACTTCAGCAGACGGTATTGCAGCAGCTTGTCTTAAGTTAGAGACGCCAGTTATTTCAGGAAATGTTTCTTTATACAATGAAACAAACGGGCAATCTGTTTATCCAACTCCAGTTATTGGAATGGTTGGACTTGTTGAAGACTTAACTCATATTACCAGACAAGATTTTAAAAATGCTGGAGATTTAGTTTATATGATTGGTGAAACAGGAGCCGATTTTAATGGAACTGAAATCCAAAAAATGTTAACTGGAAAAATTGAAGGACAGTTAGCAGATTTTGATTTAGAAGTTGAAAAAAGGAATCAAGATTTGTTACTTGAAAGTATTCAAAAAGGCTTAATTGAAAGTGCTCATGATTGTTCTGAGGGTGGTCTAGGAGTCGCTTTAATAGAATCATGTTTTAACAATCAACTTGGATTTAAGGGAGAGTTTCAACAGGAAGCAAATTATTTATTTGCAGAAACCCCTTCTCGTTTTGTTGTATCAATTAAAAATGAAAACCAAGAAGAATTTGAATCGTTGATGGGTAATACAGCAACATTAGTTGGAGAAACAGTTACAACTCCAAGTTTTAATTTAGTATGTCGTGATCAAGAAGTAATTGTTAATGTAGATGAGGCCAAAAAATTATGGGAGGAAGCCATTCCATGTCTTATGAAGTAAGAGGATTAAATGAAGAATGTGGTATTTTTGGCATTTGGGGACATCAAGATGCAGCTAAAGTGACCTACTTTGGTTTGCATGCTCTTCAGCATCGTGGTCAAGAAGGCGCAGGGATTGTTGCTAATGATCAAGGTGAATTAAAAGGTTATCGTGATTTAGGGTTACTCGCAGAAGTCTTTGATTCACCGGAGCATTTAGAAGCCTTAACTGGAGACGCGGCCATTGGGCATGTTAGGTACGGGACATCTGGTTCAGGAGGCATTAATAATATTCAACCATTTTTATTTAAATTTTATGATGGTAACTTTGCATTAGCTCATAATGGTAATCTAGTTAATGCCAAAAGTTTACGTCGTGAAGTGGAAAAGACAGGTGGTATTTTTCATTCTAATTCAGATACTGAGATACTTATGCATTTAATTAGAAAAAGTGAAGCTTTAAGTTTTAAAGAACGCTTAAAAGAAGCTTTAAATCAAATTAAAGGTGGATTTGCTTACCTTTTACTAACAGAAGACGCGATGTATGCTACTCTTGATCCTAATGCATTTAGACCCTTAGCTATTGGGCAAATGAAAAGTGGAGCTTATGTTGTAGCTAGTGAAACCTGTGCTCTTGATACAGTTGGGGCAACTTTTGTCCGTGATGTAGAACCTGGTGAATTAATTACGATTACTGATTCCGGTATGGAAATTGATATCTATACAGATGAAACTCAGTATTCAATTTGTGCTATGGAATATATTTATTTCGCAAGACCTGATTCAAATATTAAAGGAATTAATGTTCACTCAGCAAGAAAAAATATGGGAAAAAATTTAGCTAAAGAGTGCCGGGTTGAGGCAGATATGGTCATTGGTGTGCCAAATTCTTCACTTTCAGCAGCAAGTGGTTATGCTGAAATGAGTGGTATACCTTATGAAATGGGTTTAATTAAAAACCAATATGTTGGTAGAACCTTTATTCAACCAACCCAAGAATTACGTGAAGAAGGTGTTCGTATGAAACTTTCTGCTGTTCGAGGTGTTGTGGAAGGTCAGAGAATTATTTTAGTAGATGATAGTATTGTTCGTGGGACAACGATTCGCAGAATTGTTAAACTACTTAAAGATGCTGGTGCTAAAGAAGTTCATGTTAGAATTAGTGCCCCGCCTTTAAAATATCCTTGTTTTTATGGTATTGATATAGAAAATAAAAAAGAGTTAATTGCGGCTAATTTAAGTGTTTCAGAGATTAGAGATGAGATTAATGCTGATTCTTTAGAGTTTTTAAGTGAGGAAGGCTTAATTGAAGCAGTTGGGTTAAACTTAGATGCTCCTTACACAGGTCTTTGTATGGCGTATTTTAATGGTGATTATCCAACAAAATTATATGATTACGAATCTAATTTATTAGTGGAGCAAGGAGTGTAGAAATGGATAATGCATACAAACAAGCTGGTGTAGATGTTGAGGCTGGTTATGAAGTTGTATCAAGAATCAAAAAGCACGCTAAACGAACTGAACGATTAGGTGTTATGGGAGCAATAGGTGGATTTGGAGGTTGTTTTGACTTAAGTCAACTTCATGTAAAAAATCCAGTTCTAGTATCAGGAACAGATGGTGTGGGAACTAAACTTTTATTAGCAATTGAAGCAGATAAGCATGACACAATTGGCATTGATTGTGTGGCGATGTGTGTAAATGACATTTTAGCTCAAGGAGCAACTCCACTTTACTTTTTAGATTATTTAGCAACAGGAAAAAATAACCCTCAAAAAATAGAGGAAATTGTTGCTGGTGTGGCTGAAGGTTGTGTTCAAAGTAATATGGCTTTAATTGGCGGTGAGACCGCTGAAATGCCTGGAATGTATACTGATGAAGATTATGATTTAGCTGGTTTTTCAGTAGGAGTGGCTGAAAAGGAACATTTATTAACACCAGAAAAAGTTCAAGCAGGAGACATTTTAATTGGTTTACCCTCAACTGGTATTCACTCTAATGGCTTTTCATTAGTCAGAAAAATCTTTTTTAACGATAATGACTATACCTTAGATACTAGATTTGATGAATTAGATAATAAAACATTAAAAGAAGTTCTACTTGAACCAACCAAAATTTATGTCAAAAGTGTTTTACCTTTAGTTGAGAAACAATTAATTAATGGTGTTACTCATGTGACGGGTGGCGGTTTTGTAGAAAATTTACCACGTATGTTGACTAAGAATTTAGGTGTTGAAATTAATCTAGGTTCATGGAATATGCCTCCTATTTTCCCACTTATGGAAAAAATAGGTAAATTAAATTCTTCTGAAATGTATGAAATTTTTAATATGGGAATCGGTATGGTATTAGCTGTGTCACCTGAAAAAATCGAACAAGTAAAAAATGAATTAGCGCAACAAAAAGAGCAGTTCTTTGAAATTGGAAAAGTTATTTTAAAAGATGAAAAAGAACTTATTTTTAATGAGAGTCATTTATGAGAGTAGCGATTTTTGCCTCAGGAAGCGGTTCTAACTTTCAAGCTTTAGTTGAGAGTTTTAAGCAAGAAGAAATACCTGGTAAATTAGTTTGCTTATTTTGTGACCAAGAGGAAGCTTATGTGATTAAAAGAGCTGAGAAAGAAAATGTACCTTACTTTGTTTTACCAAAGAAAAAGACACAAACTAAAGCTGATTATGAAAAACAAATTATTCATTTGTTAGAAACAGCTAGAGTTGATTTGATTTGTTTAGCAGGTTACATGAAAATTTTAGGTAAAGAGTTACTTGAAGCTTATCCTAATCGAATTATTAATCTTCATCCTTCTCTTTTACCAAAGTTTCCTGGAGCACACAGTATTGAAGAGTTTTATAACTCTTCTGAGAAAGAAACAGGGATTACGATTCATCTAGTGGACAAGGGAGTAGATACAGGGCCAATTATTTTTCAAAAAAAAATTAGCCGCCAAGAACAAGATAGTTTAGAAGACTTAACGGGAAAAATACACGAATTAGAACACAGGTATTATCCAAAAATTATTGCAGAATTTATAAGGGAGAATGTAGCAGAATGACAACTAAACGAGCACTTATTAGCGTTTCAGATAAAACTGGCGTTGTAGAATTTTCAAAAGGATTAAGAGAATTAGGTTATGAAATCATCTCAACTGGAGGCACGCAAAAAGCTTTAGAAGAAGCAGGTATCACGACTTTAAATATTGAAGATGTGACTCATTTTCCAGAGATGTTAGATGGCCGAGTAAAAACTCTACACCCAATGATTCACGGAGGTTTACTTGGAAAAAGAAGTCTAAGTACTCATGTTGAAACAATGAAAGAACACAATATCATCCCCATTGATCTAGTATGTGTAAACTTATATCCCTTTAAAGAAACATTAGAAAAACCAGGTGTTTCTGAAGATGAAATCATCGAAAACATTGATATTGGTGGACCTAGTATGCTAAGAAGTGCGAGTAAAAATTTTGAAAGTGTGACAGTTGTTGTTGAAGCTAGTGATTATGAAACGGTTCTTGCTGAAATAAAAGAGTTCAAGGAGACAACTCTAGAAACAAGAAAAAAATTAGCTGCTAAAGCCTTTAGACATACAGCTAGTTATGACGCCTTAATTGCTGATTATTTAACAAAATCAGTTGGAGTAGTAGAACCTGAAAATTTAAGTTTAACCTTTGAATTGCAACAATCACTTCGCTACGGAGAAAATAGTCATCAAAAAGCAAGTTTTTATGCTGATAAACAAAGAAAACCTTACGCTATTTCATCAGCTAAACAACTTCACGGAAAAGAATTGTCATTTAATAATATTAAAGATGCAGATGCTTGTTTACGTATTATTAGAGAATTTGAACGGCCTGCAGCTGTGGCTGTTAAACACATGAATCCTTGCGGAATTGGACTTGGTGAAACTATTTTTGAAGCTTTTAATTATGCTTATGAAAGTGATCCAGTTTCTATTTTTGGTGGCATTATTGCTTTAAATAGAGAAGTTGATTTAGAGACAGCAGAAAAATTAAGTCATATTTTCTTAGAAATTATTATTGCACCAAGTTTTTCAAAAGAAGCTTTTGAATTACTTAGTCAAAAGAAGAATATTCGTTTATTAACTCTTGATATGACAGCAACAGATTCAACAGATGGTAAAGAATATACCTCTGTCTTAGGTGGCATACTAGTTCAAGAGTATGATGAGTTAAAAGAAAGTAGAGAAAACTTTGAAGTGGTGACTAAACGTGAACCAACACAAGAAGAGTGGGAAGCTTTAATTTTTGCTTATAAATCAGTTAAACACGTTAAAAGTAATGCGATTGTAGTTGCTAATAACCACCAAACATTAGGTGTTGGAGCAGGTCAAATGAACCGTGTTGGCTCAGTTCAAATTGCCATTGAGCAAGCAAAAGAAAGATTAGATGGTGCTGTACTTTCTAGTGATGCCTTTTTCCCAATGTCTGATAGTGTTGAAACTATTGGGGAAGCTGGTATTAAAGCAATTATTCAACCAGGTGGAAGTATTAAGGACCAAGAATCTATTGATATGGCTGATAAATACGATATTGCCATGGTCTTTACAAAGGTAAGACACTTTAAACATTAAAAGGAGCTAATCATGAAACGAAATATTCTAGTTATTGGTAGTGGTGGTCGTGAACATGCTTTATGTAAAAGGCTTTTAGAAAGTTCTAAAGTAAATCAAGTTTTTTGTGCAAAAGGCAATGATGGTATGAAGCGTGATGGCATTCAAATAGTTGATATTTTAGAGGATAATCATGAAGAGCTGATTAACTTTTCTAAAGAGAAAAAAATTGATTGGGTACTAGTCGGACCAGAAGTACCTTTAATGAATGGTTTAGTGGATGATTTTGAGGCAGTAGGTATTAAAGTTTTTGGACCTAAAAAATCAGCTGCTATGATTGAGGGTTCTAAAGAGTTTGCCAAAGAATTAATGACTAGATTTAATATACCAACAGCTAAGTATGAAAGTTTTTCTGATTTTAATTTAGCTTACGAATATGTGGAAAACAATTCTCTGCCAATTGTAATCAAAGCAGATGGACTTGCTGCTGGAAAAGGTGTTGTGATTGCTGAAACCTATGAGGAAGCTAAACAGGCTTTAAAAGAAATGCTTGTTGAGAACACCTTTAATAACGAATCGCCAAAAGTTGTGATTGAAGAATTTTTAGTGGGTAAAGAATTTTCATTGTTATCATTTGTTAGTGAAACTGGCATCTATCCTATGGTAGCAGCTAAAGATCATAAGGCTATTTTTGATAATGATAAGGGACCTAACACAGGTGGTATGGGTGCGTATAGTCCAGTATACTATGTAACAAAAGAGATAGAAGAAACTGTTCTTGAAACAATTATTAAACCAACTATCGCTGGAATGAAAAATCTAGGAACGCCTTTTATAGGTATTTTATATACGGGTTTGATACTTACAGCTAATGGACCTAAAGTAATTGAATACAATGCTCGTTTTGGAGATCCTGAAACACAAGTTTTACTAGAAAGACTCGATTCTGATTTTGTTGAAGTTATTGAAAGTCTACTTAATAATCAGGAACCAGTCATTAATTGGAGAGAAACGGGTGTTACTTTAGGTGTTGTTGTTGCTGCTAAAGGCTATCCTAGTAGTTATGAGACAGATGTCAGTTTACCTAATTTTAAAAAGGAAGAGACAACAAAAATCTTTTATTCAGGTGTAAAAGAAAAAAATCAACAATTAGTTTCAAATGGTGGACGAGTTTTTCTTGTTGCTTGTAGTGATGTGTCAAAAGACGTGGCACATGAAAAAGTTTATAGATGGCTTAATGAGCAAAAATTATCACCGTTTTATTACCGAAAAGATATTGGTAGAACCATCTAAATAAATAAATTAAACCGCTAGTGAAAACTAGTGGTTTTTTCATCGTTTTTAATGAATTATTTAAAGAAATAGCGTATAATAGGGAAAAGTGTGGGAGACGAGGCAAGTCTCCTATTTTTTATGAAAGGAAGTCAAATATGTTTCTTAAATATAAACCAACATGGATGATTGAAGCGATTTATGATATTACGCCAGAACAATTGAGAAATCACGGGATTGAAGCTGTTTTAACTGATTTGGATAATACATTAATTGCTTGGAATAATCCAGATGGGACACCAGAGTTATTTAATTGGATAGAGACAATGAAAGAAGCAAATATTCCAGTGATTGTTGTTTCTAATAATAAGGCTAGCCGAATTGATAGAGCAGTGAAACACTTAGGTCTTGAGTATGTTTCTCGTGCGATGAAACCATTCCAAAAAGGGTTTAATGAGGTTGAAAGACGCTATAACTTACCAAAAGAAAAGTTACTTATGGTTGGTGATCAGTTAATGACTGATATAAAGGGTGCTAATAATGCAGGTATCCGTAATGTATTAGTTAAACCAATTATTGAAACAGATGCATGGAATACTAAATTTAACCGCGCAATGGAAAAAAGAATTAAAAAATATTTACATAAACATCATGATGATATGAAATGGAGGAAATCACTAGATGACTGAGATAAATGAAATCAATGAAGAAATTCGCTGTATTGGTTGTGGAACAGTGATTCAAACAACAGATAAAGAGGGAATGGGATACACACCAAACTCAGCACTTGAAAAAGGTTTAGAAAGTGGCGACGTTTATTGCCAACGCTGTTTTAGATTAAGACACTATAATGACATTCAAGACGTTGCAATGACAGATAAAGAATTCTTAGCTCTTTTAAATAGTATTGGTCAAACAGATGCTTTAATTGTTAACGTTGTTGATATTTTTGACTTTAATGGTAGCCTTATTCCAGGTCTTCATCGTTTTGTAGGAGACAATCCTGTTTTATTAGTTGGTAACAAAGTTGATATTTTACCAAAATCACTTAAGAAACCTAAAATGATTCAGTGGATGAGAGAAAGAGCTCATGAAGTTGGATTAAGACCAATCGATGTGACTTTAACAAGCGCTAAAAGTAAATCTGATATTGAAGATTTACTAGATTTAATTGAAGAGTACCGCGATGGTCGAGATGTTTACGTTGTTGGTGTAACAAATGTTGGTAAATCAACATTAATTAATGCGATTATTAATCACTCAGCAGGCATTAAAGATTTAATTACAACATCACAATTTCCTGGAACTACTTTAGATAAAATTGAAATTCCTTTAGATGATGGTCAATTTTTAATTGATACACCAGGTATCATTCATCGCCACCAAATGGCTCATTACTTAGGTAAAAAAGACTTAATGTTAGTTTCACCAAAAAAAGAAATTAAACCAAAAGTTTATCAACTAAATGAAGGTCAAACATTATTCTTAGGTGGATTAGCGAGATTTGATTTTATTAAAGGAGCTAAGCAAGGATTTATCACTTATGTTTCTAATGACTTAAATATTCATCGAACAAAATTAGAAACAGCAACTGAGTTTTATAACAAACATGCGGGAGGTTTACTGCAACCACCTCGTGAAAACGAAATAGAAGAATTTCCAGAATTAGTTCGTTTTGAGTTTTCTGTCAAAGAAAAAACGGATTTAGTATTTGCAGGGCTTGGTTGGGTAACCATTCCAGAGGCTGGTGTCGTTGCTGGTTGGGCTCCAAAAGGTGTAGACGTTATTCAAAGAAAATCATTAATATAAAAGAGGGTAAATAAAAATGGCATTAAGAGGAAAACAAAAAAGCTTTTTAAGAAGTCAAGCACACCATTTAAATCCAGTCGTTCAAATTGGAAAAAATGGTATTAGTGAAACATTATTAGATCAAGTAGATGAGTTACTAGAAAGAAGAGAACTAATCAAAGTAACTCTTTTACAAAATACAGATGAAGAAGCAAGTGACGTAGCAGAAGTATTTGAAGCAACGTTACACTGTCAGGTTGTTCAAACAATTGGCCGTATTTTAGTTGTGTATCGTCCGTCTTCAAAAGAAAAATATCAAACTATTTCAAAACAAGTTCGCTCAATGTAATTTGTGAGGTGTCTTATGAAACAAAAGATTAGTGTACTAAACCAAGTAGAAGAACAAGTGTTAGAAAAACCAATTAAACGAAAAAGAGTTGGTATTCTTGGTGGAGGGTTTAATCCAGTTCATGTTGGACATTTAATTATTTCAGACCAAGTAAGTGCTCAATTAGGACTAGATGAATTTTATTTAATGCCTTCTTGCCAATCGCCACATGTTGATAAGAAAACAACCATTGATTCATCCCACCGAGTTGAAATGTTAAAATTAGCAACTGAAGATAATCCAAAACTAAGTTTGGAGCTTTCAGAAGTTGTTAGACAAGGGAAAAGTTATACGTACGACACCATGAAAACCCTAAAAGAGATGAATCCAGAAACGGATTATTATTTCGTGATTGGTGGCGACATGGTAGAGTATTTACCTAAGTGGTATAAGATTGATGAGTTAATGGAAATGGTCCAATTTGTTGGGGTTAATCGCCCTGGTAGTAAACAAGAATCACCTTATCCTTTAATCTGGGTTGATGTACCATTAATGGAAATCAGCTCAAGTACGATTCGAGAAAAAATAAAAATGAATTGTTCTGTTAAATACTTTTTACCTGATAATGTGTTAGAATATATTCATAAAAAAGGATTGTATCTAAATGACACAGACAATGACTTATAGTACGACATATATAACTTATTCAAGAGAAGAGTTAATAGAAAAAGTTTCAAGTCAAATGAGTAAAAGAAGATTTGAGCATGTGTTAAGAGTGGAGAAGAAAGCTTGTTTTTTAGCTAACCTTTATCAAGTTGATGTAGAAAAAGCAAGTATAGCAGCTTTAACTCATGACTATGCCAAAGAAAGACCAGACGAAGAAATGATTTCTTTAATCAAAGCACACAACTTCAATCAAGAATTACTTGAGTATGGAAACGCCATTTGGCATGGTGTTGTAGGAGCTCATTTAGTTAAAGAAGAACTTGAAATAACCGATAAAGATATTTTAGAGGCAATTGAGTTACATACAACAGGTGCAGCTAAGATGAGTGAGTTGGCTAAAGTTATTTATGTAGCAGATTACATTGAAGATGGTAGAAACTTTAATGGTGTAGAAGAAGCAAGAAAATTAGCAGAAGAAAATTTAGATAAAGCAGTGGCATTTGAAACAAAGCACACCTTACTTTATTTAATCGGAAAAGGATTTAAAGTCTATCCAAAAACAATTGAAACATACAATCGTTGGGTAGCGCAAAATTAGGAGGTAATTATTATTAATAGTCAAGAAATGTTAGAATTAGTCGTTAAAGCAGCAGATTCAAAAAGAGCAGAGGATATTGTAGCACTTGATGTCACAACAGTTTCTCTACTTGCAGATTATTTTGTTATTTGTCATGGTAACAGTGACAAACAAGTTATGGCAATTGCTAATGAAATAATTGAAGAATCACATAAAAACCAAGTTGAAGTGAAACGAATTGAAGGAAAAGAATCAGCTCGCTGGGTACTTATTGATTTAGGAGATATTATCGTTCATGTCTTCCATAGTGAAGAAAGAGAATTCTATAATTTAGAAAAATTATGGTCTGATGCACCATTAGTAAATATTTCAAGTATGGTTGATTAGAAATGGCTACTTACGAAACTTTTGCTAAAATCTATGATGAGGTCATGGATGAAAACCTGTATCTTGATTGGCTAGATTTTACGTGTCGTCATTTACATAAAAAACAACAAAATCTTTTAGAGTTAGCCTGTGGTACAGGAATTTTATCTGTGGAGTTAGCTAACCTTGGTTTTAATGTAACAGGATTAGATTTATCAGAAGAAATGATAGAACTAGCACAAAAAAGAACTTCATCAGATGATCAAGGATTATCATTTGTGGCTGGCAATATGCTAAGTTTAACTGATAAAAATAAGTATGATGCTGTTACTTGTTATTCTGATTCTTTATGTTATATGAAAAATGAATCAGAGGTTGCTCAAGTTTTTGCTGGTGTTTATGAGAGTCTAAAAGAGAATGGCACTTTTTTATTTGATGTTCATTCAACTTATCAAATAGAAGAGGGATTTGCTGAGTATAGTTATCACTATCAAACAGATGATTTCGCCTTTTTATGGGAAAGTTATCCTGGAGATGAAGAGTATAGTATTGAGCACTTCTTAACGTTCTTTGTTTCTGATAAACAAGGTAAATTTGAGCGATTTGATGAATTACATGAAGAGAGAACCTATGATTTAACAACTTATAAAAACTTGTTAAAACAGGCTGGCTTTACATCAGTTGATGTCTTTGCTGATTTTGAAGATCATCAACCAGATGAAGAATCAAAACGTTGGTTCTTTGTGTGTAAAAAATAAAGTTAAAAGCTGTCTGTCCAAATCAGGATAGTCAGCTTTTTTTGTGAGGTGAAAGAGTGAAAAGTTGTGGTGTTATTGTTGAATACAATCCATTTCATAATGGGCATAGGTATCATTTGGAAGAGGCTAGAAAAGAATCGCAAGCTGACGTCATTGTTGCTGTAATGAGTGGTAATTTTTTGCAACGCGGTGAACCAGCTATTATTGATAAATGGCAACGAGCTGAAGAAGCCCTGAAAAATGGAGCGGACTTAGTGATTGAGTTACCTTTTGCCTATGCTGTTCAATCAGCAGATTATTTTGCAAGAGGTGGTGTGAGTTTGCTGCATCATTTAGGTGTTGATGCTTTATGCTTTGGGACAGATAGTTCGTCAGATTTAGATTATGAAAAATTTGGTATTAGCCACATAAGAAACGAAGAAACAATCAATCAATTGTATCAAGAGATAAAAAATAACGGTCAAAGTTATCCTCAACAAATGACTGAAATTTATCGCAAGCTTTTACCAGAATGGTCACTGGATTTTTCTTCTCCTAACCATATTTTAGGTATGGGCTATGCAAAAGAAAATGCCAAGTTTCAAAAGTCAATGAAATTAATTCCCATAAAACGAGTTGGAAATGCTTATCATGATGAGGAAGTATCTCATCAAGAGTTTGCCAGTGCTACATCTATCAGAAAAGAAACTTTAGCAGGTCATTTAGATGCTCTAAAAAATGTTTTACCAGAAAATATGATAAAGACATTAAGTCATTCAGAATTAATTGATTGGGAGAAAGCTTGGCCGCTCTTAAAGTATCAATTATTAAGTAGTACAACTGAGGAGCTAAAAGAAATTTATCAAATGGTAGAAGGTTTAGAGTATCGATTTAAAGAAGGAGCTAAAAAATCAAATTCCTTTAATGAATTTATGGAAACTGTTAAGAGCAAACGATATACTTGGACGAGAATACAGAGGTTATGTTTGTATGTGTTACTTCAAATAAGAGAAAGTCAAATTAAGTCTGTTTGGGATAACAATTATTTAAGAGTTTTAGGATTTAATGATACAGGACGTCAATTTTTAAAACTGAAAAAGAAAGATTTGTCTGTTCCACTAATTACTAATATAAATCAAAAAAATGAATTGTTACTAGAATTAGATATTCAAGTAGGAAGAATTTATGCTCTTTTATTTGAAGAATACCAGGAGCAGGATGTTTATAAAATGCCAATATATATCAAGGAGGAATAAAAATGAAAGTTGTGTTTCACGTTAATGAATTAGAAAAATGGTCTACAGTAGTTGGAAATATTAATAACTTATTAAAAGCTGATGCAAAAATGAAAGCTATTGAAATTGTTGCAAATGGTGAAGCAGTAAAGGGATATTTACAAGCAGATTTAGGAATAGCTTTACATGAACTAGCAGAGAAAAGAGTCATTTTAAGCTCTTGTCAAAATGCAATGAATCATTTTGAGATGACAAAAGAAACTCTACCTCCTTTTGTAGGAGTAGTGCCTGCAGGTGTTTTAAGATTAGTAGAATGTCAGACAGAAGGATATGCTTATATTAAATCTTAAGAATATTATAAAACAACACATTTTTATCGTTAAACGATAAAAACATGTTGATTTGCGATTTATTTGTTGCTATATTTAAGCTATCAAAAGAAAGAAGGTTTTAATATGACACAGACAAATAAAGCACCTTTATTAACTAAAATTTCTCTCGTTTTTTTCATACTAGGTTTACTAAGCTTAATAACAAAAAACTTTATGCCAGAGTGGGTAGATGCCTCAGGAATGTTACATGAACCCTATTTTTTTATGATTCCTATTGGCTTTTTTAGTGTCTTTTTAGGTTTAATATTAGGTTCAGTCGCTTTTATAAAAAATATGACAGGGTTAAAAAAATAAATAAGAAGCTAAGACGAATACATTTCTCGTCTTAGCTTCTTATTTTTTAAAACTAGCAATATGTTATAATGACGAAAGATAACTTAAAGGGGATTAGTTTAGTATGTCGGTGAAAAAAATTAATACTTTATTTAAATCAATTATTATTATTTTAGGTTTGAGTGGGGCAAGCTTATTATTATTTGTGGCTCCGAAAATCTCTAACTATTTAGAGGGTTCATCAACAAACCTCATCATTCAATTTTTATTTTGGTTAACAGCTATACCTGTTTTTTATATCTTAACTAGTTTATGGAAAATAAGTTCAGACTTAGGGAAAAATCAAATGTTTACACAGAAAAATAGTCAAAGACTTGTAAAAATAGCTTATGCAGGGCTTGTTGAAAGTAGCATCTACGCTATTGCCACTATCATTGGTTTATTTCTTTTTAAAGGTAATTACCCTTATCTTTTAATTTGTTTCTTTTTCTTCTTTTTAGGACTTGTGATAGCTATTATTTCGTCACTCTTGTCCTATATTTTTGAAATGGCTAGTCAGCTTAAAGATGAAAATGATTTAACTATATAAAAGAAAGGGTGACAGAAAATGCCAATTCGAGTAAATCTTGATGTGATGTTAGCTAAAAGAAAAATGTCTGTTACTGAACTTTCAGAACATGTGGGTATTACAATGGCTAACTTATCTATTTTAAAAAATGAAAAAGCCAAAGCTATTAAGTTTTCTACACTAGAAAAAATTTGTGAAGCTCTAGATTGCCAACCAGGAGATATTTTAGAATATGAAAAAGAGACTCAGACATAAAATAATGTCTAAGTCTCTTTTTAGTTATGATTAAATAAAATACGGCGTTCTTTACACCAATTGTTTAATTCAGGAGAAAGTACAAGAGCTTTTTTCTCGATGTCCTCGATTGATTTAGCACCAACTAAAGCCATTAAAGCTGATAGTTCATACTTCCATTCGTTGACTCGTTTAATAGTTGATTCATTTCCTTTAGTTAAGATCATATGTAAAAATTCACCTGAAATACCAGCAACTTTAGCACCTAAGCCAAAAGCAGCTAACATATGAAGTGGATTTCTAATACCACCAGAAGCAATAAAGTCTGCTTGTTTGCGGTAGAAATGAGCTTCTAGTAATGATTCAGCAGTATTTTGTCCCCAATTAAGTAAATAGTCAAATTCCTTTTCTTCACGGCGTTCATTTTCAATATGAACGAAATTAGTGCCACCACGTCCTCCAACATCAATCATTGTGACACCGATATCTATGAGTTGTTGGATCGTTTCTTTAGACATACCAAAACCGACTTCTTTAACAATGACAGGTACATGAAGTTCTTTAACAATCTCTTCAACGTTAGATAACCAGTTTGTAAAGTTACGATCACCCTCAGGCATGACAATTTCTTGAGGTGTGTTTAAATGGATTTGAAGAGCGTCAGCCTCAATCATATCAACAGCGATTTTAGCATTTTCTAAAGAATGGTGAGCTCCTAAATTTGAAAATAAGATACCATTAGGATTCATTTTTCTAACTACTTTAAAACTATCAGCTAACTCCGGATTTTTAATAGCTGTACTAACAGAACCAACCGCCATTGCTAAGTTAGTTTCTTTTGCAATAATGGCTAGATTTTTATTAATAACATGGGCTTTATCACTTCCACCAGTCATCGCATTTATGAAGAAAGGATAGTCTAATGAAAGACTACCCAGTTTAGTTGTTAAATTAACATCATTAATAGACATTTCTGAAAAAGATTGATGAACAAAGCGAACTTGATCTAATCCATTGTCGCTTTGTTGTTGATATTGCATTTCAGCATAATGAATATGTTGATCTTTTCTGTTCCAACTCATCACTTTTCCTCCCAAATAATTGACTCATAATTAGTCATTTTTTCTTTGTAGACTTGTAGTGGTAAATCTACAATCCCTTTTTCTCTCCAAGCAGTAATCATTGGTAGGATTTCATCTTGTTGATTGAATAAAACAATTCCACAATCACCACCACCAGCACCAGATGATTTAGCAGCACCATTAAAACTTTCTGCAATCGTACAAAGATCAGTTAAAGCATCTGTTTCAATATTAACACGACTTTTAGCAGCCAAAGACTTTAATAAATGACGATTAATTCGAATACCTTGTTGAATTTTTTCAATATTCTTTTCTTTAAAGGCTTCAATAATCCACATAACACATTGATAGCTATCATCTAAAAACTGTTTGTAAAAATCATACATATCGTTTTGCTCATCATGTAATTGGTCTACTAAAGAAGTTGTAGAAGCAGGAGAACCTGTCCAGCCAATTAATAAACGTAAATCAGCAGGAGCTTTTAAAGGTTCAATTCTTAGTTTTGGCCATTTTTCTGTTACAAGCTTACTAATTTTCTCGCGAGTGCTTAATTTTTCGATGACCCATTCTTTTTCAAAACAAGAATAAGCAATCCAACCACCGTAAGAACTAGCAGCTAAGTCACCAAAAGAGCCATTACTATTTAATGATAAGTGAGTAATAGCAGCTAATTTATAAAGCAGCTCCGATGTGTAATCAATCTCATATAATGAGAGAATAGCTTTAATCGTTGCAATTGTAACAGCTCCACTTGAACCAAGACCATATTTACGACCATCTTTATTATCTAATTCACTTTCAATGGTCAAATCAAAATATTTTAAGTCATAGTTTAATTCTTGTAAATATTGCTCAACAAGAGTAACTGATTTTGTAATATAAGAAAATGGATTTTCCCGTTCATCCATGTAAAATTTTCCGTTTTTTCTGGTCCACGGAATGGAAATTCCGTTAGAATAGCTAGAACAAATACTACCTTGTTTGTCCGCTTCTTTTAATGTAACTGTAATAAATTGATCCAGGGCAACAATTAAAGCAGGATGACCGGGTTCTAAAACCGCATATTCACCTGCAATATATAGCTTTCCTGGAGCACTTGCTTTTATCAAGAAAAATCTCTCCTTTAGTAATTCCATTCAGAGTCACTTAATAATTTTATACCTTCACCAACTGTTGTTGGAATAATTTGTTCACGTTTAAATTCTTTTAATAGTAATTCTTCAATTTTTGTCATGTCAGAAGCTTTGCATAACACTTTAACATTTGGGCCAGCATCCATTGTAACATAGCAAGGAATACCCATTCCACGTATTTCTTTGACTGTTTGAATAGCTTTAACACTATCAGGTTCCCAGTAAGAAATAGGAGGAAATGCTCCTAACATAGTTGCATGCATTTTCATTCCGTTTGATTCAGTGATCTCACCTAAGGTAATGAAGTCTTTTTGCTTAATTGCATCTTTCATTTTTGTAAGGTCACTAGTAGCAGTTTCCACCCATGAAGAATAAAAAGGAGAGGTAGCAATTGTTTGTTTCATTCCAACACGACTAGAAAGTTTTTTTCGTCCTGTATTAACAGCAATGACTATCATTCCAATATCCCAAGAAGCATCATCAACAGGAATAGCATGACTTGTTTCGGATAAATCATCTTCACCCATATACCACTCAACAAAGCCACCGTAAATACTTCGAGTCGCACTACCACTACCACGTCTAGCGTATGTTGATAAGGTTTTTGGATCTAGGTTAAGACCACTTGCTTGGTTCATAGCACCAGCTAATGCTGAAAAAGCAGAAGCTGATGAGGCAAGTCCTGCAGCAGTCGGCACATGATTATAACTCTTTACACATGCTTTTGTCTCCATGTTTACTTCATTTCTAAATAAATTTAAGAATTTTGTAATCTTTTCAGTCTCTTTTTTATCTTGTTTAACGTCATTTAGAAAAAAAGTATCTGATGTAAAGTCAGAATCGAGAACGACTTCAGTATCTGTGTAAAAAGCATCTAATGTTAATGAGAGGCTACTATTCATTGGTAAAAATAGCTCATCATTTCTTTTTCCCCAGTATTTAATTAAAGCGATATTCGTATGTGCACGACATCTTCCTACTTGTCTCATGTTAACTACCTCTCATTTCATAAACCCATGTTTGTTTAGCACCAGTATTTTTTAAAGCTAAACTAATAGATTCCGCATCTTTTTTAGTTTTAGCAAGGGCAATCATACAACCACCACGACCACCACCAGTTAGTTTAGCACCTAGAGCTTTATTTTTCATAGCAGTTTCAACTAAAAGGTCAAGTTCAGGGCTAGATACTTCAAGTTTTTGTAGCAGTCCATGAACTTTCGACATCGTATCTCCCAGTTTGTCGCCTTGATTTGTTTCTAAATAAAAACGACCTTGATTTGCTAAAATGCCTAACTCTGTGATAGCTTCTTTCGCCCATTCTTTAGAAGAGTCAGAAACTTTTAGAGCAATACTTTCAACAGCTTCTTTTGTTTGTCCAGTTACACCAGTATCACCAACAATTAGAAAACCATCTAAATTCATATTTAATTTTTCAAATTCTTTTCCTTTAATAAAATAAAAAGGAGTATAGCTACTAGTCATTAAAGCATCTAAGCCACTTGGATTACCATGAGCAATTTTTTCAGAAATATGAACAATTTCTAGTAATTCACTTTGAGTTAAATTAGCTTTAAAAAAATCAAACAAGGCTCTTGTTGTAGCAACTGAAACAGCAGCACTAGATCCCATACCTCTTTCAGCAGGGATTTGGCTATCAATAGTTAGGTGTAGTCTAGCCTCACTCTGATTTAATCTAGCTAAACAAACACGAATTGTTTCTTTTAAGCTCTCTAACAACTCTGGCATTTCATCTAACAATCCATGGTAAAAATCACAGTCAATTCGAGTTGGCTCACTTGTTTTAACGACAGTGGCGACTACTTTTGTTCCTAAAAAAGGAATCGCAATCGAAGGCTCTCCGTAGACAACAGAGTGCTCACCAAGTAGAATGATTTTTCCATGGGATTCACCAATTCCCTTAGATGGATGATTCATAACAAAACTCCTTTAACAAATCTCTTATATAACGCATTAATAGGTAAAATCTACCTCAACTGATTTAGTTTAACATAATTAGACATAATAAAAAATATCTGAAATAAAAAGAGTTTGTTCAGATATTACTTTATGATTGATTTAAAAGAACACTACTTATAATAACTAAAAAAACAGGAACTTCCTATCTCAATTGGTATTTGTTAAATAAATCTTATATTGTTTTTAAAACTTTTTAAGGATAGATTAAAAATAAATGAGAAAAATGTAACAAGGTGTGATAGAATAATAAAAAGTGTAAAAGGTGGTTACGTTAAATGGTAGATATAAATTGGGAAGAACTAGGTTTTTCATACATAAAAACTCCTCTAAGATACCTTTCTTACTGGAAAGACGGAGAGTGGGATGAAGGTGTTTTAACAGAAGATAATCAATTACATATTAGTGAAGGCTCTCCTGCTATTCATTATGGTCAGCAATGTTTTGAAGGATTAAAAGCTTATCGTTGTAAAGATGGTTCAATAAACTTATTTAGAGTGGATCAAAATGCTAAAAGAATCAATACAAGTGCACGTCGTTTGATGATGCCTGAGATTCCAGAAGAAAAATTCATTGAAGCAGTTAAACAAGTGGTTCTAGCTAATCATGAATATGTGCCGCCTTATGGTTCAGGAGGAACTCTTTATCTACGCCCATTACTAATTGGGGTAGGGGATTCTATTGGTGTGAGTCCTGCTAAGGAATATATTTTTACTTGTTTTTGTATGCCAGTTGGACCTTACTTTAAAGGTGGGATGAAACCAACAAACTTTATCGTGTCAGATTATGACCGTGCTGCACCAGTTGGAACCGGAGCTGTTAAAGTTGGTGGAAACTATGCCTCAAGTTTATTACCAGGTTCAGAAGCGAAAGAAAGATCTTATTCAGATTGTATTTACTTAGATCCTCAAACTCATACTAAAATTGAAGAGGTTGGTTCAGCAAACTTCTTTGGAATTACAAAAGATATGAAATTTATTACACCAATTTCGCCATCTATTTTACCAAGTATTACAAAATACTCTCTACTTTATTTAGCAAAAGAGCGTCTAGGGCTTGAAGCTATTGAAGGAGATGTAAAATTAAGTGAATTGGATCAATTTAGTGAAGCTGGTGCTTGTGGTACTGCTGCTGTGATTTCACCAATTGGCGGGATTCAATTTGATGACACTTTCCATGTGTTTTATTCAGAAGAAGAAGTAGGGCCAATCACTCAAAAGCTTTATGCAGAATTAACAGGTATTCAGTTTGGTGATGTTGAAGCCCCTGAAGGTTGGATTACTAATTTAAGCATCAATAAATAAAAAAACGTTAGGAGAAATAAATTCTCCTAGCGTTTTATTTTGCTTCTTGTAAAATATTGATTTTCTCAATTTTAATGTCTTTGGCAGGTTTGTCACCAGCTTCAGTTTCAGCAGCTGCAATTTTATCTACAACATCCATTCCTTCAACTACTTGACCAAAAACAGTATGTTTACCATCTAAATGGTGAGCACCACCGTTAGCATAAGCATCAATGATTTTAGTCGGAACATCTTCAGCTAAAATACCATCAGAAATGTCGTCTTTATTTTGAACAATAAAGAATTGGCTACCATTTGTTCCAGGGCCAGCATTGGCCATAGATAGAGCACCTCTTATGTTATAAAGTTGATTTGAAATTTCATCTTCAAAAGAATCACCCCAAATACTTTCACCACCCATGCCAGTACCATCAGGGTCGCCACCTTGAATCATAAAGTTGTTAATGACTCTATGGAAGATAACTCCATCATAGTAGCCGTCTTTAGCATGAGTTAAAAAGTTTTCAACTGTTTTTGGAGCTTGTTCTGGGAATAATTTAATTTTAATATTTCCTTCAGTTGTTACCATTTCTACAAGTGCTTCGTTCTCAGCTACTTCTGGGTTTAACTGAGGTAATTCAAGAGAATTAAGATCTACTTTTTCTTTTTGAGAAGTTGATGTTTCAGTAGAAGCTTTTGTTCCCTTTGAGCTATTTGTGTTCCCATTACCACAGGCACCAAAAAGTAATAGAGTTGCCATTAAAGAAGCAGAAGCAATAATTAATTTATTTCGTTTCATGAGTTTATTCCTTTCGTTTTTAGGGGATTATTTCTTATTAATAGTAACAAAAATAACAAAGAGTGACAACCATGTTTCTAATTAAATGGTCTATACAATCGTATTTTATAATGTTATAATGAATGCGTATTCTAAAATTTTAGGAGGGTTTCATTAATGGGAAAATTAGGTATTTCGATTTATCCAGAGCGTTCAACTTTTGAAAAGGACAAAGCATATTTAGACTTAGCACACAAATACGGTTTTAAACGAGTGTTTACAAGTCTACTGCAAATTGCGGATGATAAAGATAAAGTAATTGCAGAATTTAAGAAAGTTGTTGATTATGCAAATGAATTAGGATTTGAGGTTATGGTAGATATCAATCCAGCTTTATTTGATCAGTTAGAAATTTCTTATGATGATTTATCATTTTTCCATGAGTTGGGAGCAGATGGTATCCGTCTTGATATTGGATTTACAGGTGCTGAAGAAGCTAAGATGACCCGTAATCCATACGGTATTAAAGTTGAAATTAACATGAGTGGTGGAACTAAATATGTTGATAATATTATGAGTTACTCACCAAATACAAATAATTTACTTGGTTCTCATAACTTCTACCCACATCGTTATTCAGCACTAGGCTACGAGCATTTTGTTGAATGTTCTAAACAATTTAGACAATATAACATAAATACAATGGCTTTTGTTAACTCGCACGATGCAACTTTTGGACCATGGCCAACTCAGGATGGTCTATGTACATTAGAAGAGCACCGTGATTTAGAAATTGCAACTCAAGTGAAACATTTTATGTTAACAGGCTTGATTGATGATATTACAATTGGTAATGCTTATGCATCAGAAAAAGAATTAAAAGCAATGTCAGAGGCATTCTTTGCTGATAATCCTAAAATTAAAGTAGATGTTTTAGATACGATTACTGAAGATGAGCGTGTCGTTTTATTTGAAAACTTACACCGTTACCGCGGAGATCGCTCAATTTATATGCTACGCTCAACTATGACTCGTATTAAATATAAAGATTTACCATTCCCAGCAACTAATACACCAGATATGGTTAAAGGTGATGTTTTAGTTGATAATGTTGGTTATGGTCAATATAAAGGTGAAATGCAAATTGCTTTAAAAGAAATGAAAAACGATGGACGTGTAAACGTTGTGGCTCGCATTTCAGAAGATGAATTATTCTTATTAGATTTCTTAAAACCTTGGTCTAACTTTGAATTAATCGAAAATAAATAAAATTTGAGGCAAATCGATTTATCGGTTTGTCTTTTTGTTTATCTTTCATAGAATTTAGGCTATCATAGTCTAGAAGATATATGAAAGGAAGCATCTAGATGAACCAAGAAGAGATCATTGCTCTTTTAGAAAAAAATTATGACATATTAAGCCAAACGAATGCTAAATGGTTAGATAAACGTGTTAAATATTTATTAGCTAGAATTTTTACAGGACAAAAGGAAATAATGCCGATTGAAGATTTTGAATGGCTGGATATAGCACTTTTACATAAAGCAGGGATTTTTAGCAGTTTAACCAAAGTCACTAGACAAACACTTACAGGATTAATGATTTCTAGTAGTAAAAATTCAGTTGAAGGAATTGAGGAGTTATTCTTTAATAAAAAAATACTTAAAGACAACGGTTTTAAATCATCAAGTTCAACGTATTTTGCTTCGTATCAATTATTTTTTTCAGATAGTGATAAACGAATTGAAATAGCTAAAAGAGGTCACTTAATATATGAGGGATTGAAAAAAAGTCATCCTTTTATTACAACAAGCAATGATTACAGTTCAATCATATCTTTAGCCCAAGCTGAACAACTAAACCATTTAAGTGAAGAGAAGGTGTGCCAGTTAATTGAGTTTTATTATGAGGCCTTACAAGAAATTGGCTTAAAAAATAAAAATAGTTGTTTGGTTGTGTCAACTCTTATAACCTTGTTAACAGGAGAATTAGATGAGAAATTTATGACAGCTATCAATGAATTAATTCTATTTTTTGAAAAAAATAAAATTAAAATAAAAAGTGCTCATTTTGTACCTTTAGTATCTTTAGCCTATATAATGGAAGAAACAAAAGAAATTGACTTAAATGAATTACTTATTTTTATTGAAGAAATAGAAGAAAATATCAAACTGTATTTTGAAACAGACTATAAGCAAGCGTTGGCGATTAGTTTATTTGTAGAAAGTAAATCAAGAGCTCTCAATAAGATAAATTTAATGACACTTTCGGTATCTTTAAACCGAATTATTGTTCAAGAGCAAACGATGTTAGCAGATAACACAGTGACCCTACTTAGTTAAAATAAAATAAAATTTGTTAGAAAATCGCAATCAAATTGGACAAACAAGCAGGTAACAGATACAATAATGAAGAGATTTTTTTAGGATGAGGAGGACAAAAAGATGTCCATGTTTTTAGATCAGGTAACAATTAATGTAAAAGCTGGTAAAGGTGGCGACGGAATGGTTGCTTTCCGCCGTGAAAAATATGTACCAGACGGTGGTCCAGCAGGTGGAGATGGTGGTAAAGGTGGTAGTGTTATTTTAAGAGTTGATGAAGGGTTACGTACCTTAATGGACTTTAGATTTAACCGTCATTTTAGTGCCACACCAGGTGAGAATGGTATGAGTAAAAGTATGCACGGTCGCGGTTCAGAAGACCGTTTTGTTAAAGTGCCACCTGGAACAACTGTAAGAGACAAAGAAACAGGAGCTTTATTAGGTGATTTATTAACTCATGGTCAAGAGTTAGAAGTTGCTCGTGGAGGACGCGGGGGACGTGGTAATATTCGTTTTGCTACGCCAAGAAATCCTGCACCAGAAGTTGCTGAAAACGGGGAACCGGGTCAAGAAAGAGAAATTGAACTAGAATTAAAAGTTTTAGCTGATGTTGGTTTAGTAGGATTTCCTTCTGTTGGTAAATCAACGATTCTTTCTATCGTATCAAAGGCAAGACCAAAAATTGGAGCGTATCACTTTACGACTCTTGTACCAAACTTAGGAATGGTGGCTACTGGAGATGACCGGAGTTTTGTTATGGCTGACTTGCCAGGGTTAATCGAAGGAGCATCACAAGGAGTAGGACTTGGAACTCAGTTTTTACGTCATATTGAAAGAACGAGAGTTATTCTACATGTTATTGATATGAGTGGAATGGAAGGCCGTGATCCTTTTGAAGATTATTTATTAATTAATAAAGAGTTAGAATCACATAACCTAAGATTATTGGAACGTCCACAAATTATTGTAGCTAATAAAATGGATATGCCAGAAGCAGAAGAAAATCTAAAGGAATTCAAAAAACAAATTGAAGCCTTAAAAGAAGATGAGTTTAGCGACGGTATCCCAATTTTCCCAATCTCAAGTGTGTCACGTACAGGAATTGAGCCGCTACTTAAAGCAACGGCAGATTTAGTAGATATCACACCAGAATTCCCAATGTATCAAGATGAAGAAATTGAAGAGGTTGTTCATTATCAATTTGTTGAAGATGAGCCAGACTTCCAAGTGACTCGTGATGATGATGCAACTTGGGTATTGTACGGAGCTAAGTTAGAGAAATTATTTATTATGACTAACTTTGACCGTGAAGAAAGTATTATGAAATTTGCACGTCAGCTTAGAGGTATGGGTGTTGATGAAACACTACGTAGCATGGGAGCTAAAGACGGTGACTTAGTAAGAATTAAAGAATTTGTCTTTGAATTTGTAGACTAAAGTTTAAGAACTAGTGAGAGATTCTCATTAGTTCTTTTTTTGTAAAAAAAATTTTATCGTATTTATATAGTAGTAAGTTGAAAAAAGTTATCAGAAGAAAGTTTTCTGATAACTTTTTTGTGTTTTTTGCTTGTGATAATGAATCTCATTTGTTATACTTTATTTAAGAAGTTTAGGCAAACCTAAAAATATAATTAATAAAACCAAAAGGGAAGGAGCGTTATCAGTATGATGAATGCTACGACAGCGTCAGCAGTGATGCACGAAGACTTAACTAAAAAGCCAATTGATGTAAACCATCTAACAGTGGCTTACCAACATAAAAAAGCAATAGAAAATGTAAGTGTTTCTATTCAACCAGGAAGAATCACAGGAATTATCGGTCCTAACGGTGCTGGTAAATCAACTTTTCTAAAAGCAGTAATCGGCTTAATAAAATCTGAAACAGGCCAAGTAGGAGTTGGTGGTCAATCTTTAGATGTTATCAGAAAACGAATTGCTTATGTAGAACAAAGAAGTGCTATTGATTTAACATTTCCGATTAAAGTGGATGAAACAGTTCTTTTAGGAACTTTTCCAAATCTAGGTTTATTTAGAAGACCTAAGAAAGCACAAAAAGAAAAAGTGATAGAATCTCTTAGACAAGTTAAAATGGAAGATTTCGCTAAACGTCAAATTGGTAATCTTTCTGGAGGACAATTGCAACGAGTGTTTATTGCAAGAGCTCTAGCACAAGAAGCGGATATAATTTTCTTAGATGAACCTTTTGTAGGAATTGATATGGTTAGTGAAAAGCTAATTGTAGATTTATTAAAAGAATTACGTGATCAAGGTAAAACAATAGTAATTGTTCACCATGATTTACATAAAACTAGAGAGTACTTTGACAACTTAATCATATTAAATAAAACTTTAGTTGCTGAGGGTAGTGTTAATCAGACATTTACGACAGAAAATATTCAAGCTGCATATGGAGAATCTATGGGTGAGATTATTATCAAGGGAGTGAATGATTAATGATTCAAAATTTTATTAGTGGTTTAATGGAATACCAGTTTTTACAAAATGCATTGATTACATCAATTATTGTGGGGATTGTATCAGGGATAATAGGAAGCTTTATTATTTTACGTGGAATGTCATTAATGGGAGATGCTATCTCTCATGCTGTTCTTCCCGGTGTAGCGATTAGTTACATGATGGGAATGAATTTTATGATTGGAGCCTCAATATTTGGTATGGCTGCAGCAGGACTAATCGGCTTTGTTACACAAAAAAGTAAGATAAAAAATGATACTTCAATCGGAATTGTTTTTAGTTCATTCTTTGCCTTAGGAATTATCTTAGTCTCTTTTGCTGAAAGTTCAACAGACTTAAACCATATCTTATTTGGAAATGTGTTAGCAGTTAGACCAAGTGACATGTACACAACTCTTGGTGTAGCAATTGCTGTTATTGTTTTTGTAGCTTTATTTTATAAAGAACTACTTGTAAGCTCGTTTGACCCTGTAATGGCACAGGCGTATGGCTTAAAAGTACAAGTTATACATTATGCATTAATGTTTTTCTTAACACTAGTTGCTGTATCTTCACTTCAAACAGTAGGAACAGTACTAGTAATAGCGATGTTAATTACACCTGCAGCAACAGCCTATCTTTTAACAGATAAATTATCTATTATGATTGTTGTTGCAAGTCTTTTAGGAGCTATTAGTGCAGTGGTAGGTTTATTCTTTAGCTATTCATATAACTTAGCTTCGGGAGCTACAATTGTGTTAACATCAGCTGTATTTTTCGTTATTGCATTTATATTTTCACCAAAACAAGGAATTGTATTTAAAAGAAAAGAGGAACTGATCATTGAAGAAAATTAAATTATTAGCCGTAACATTTGCAGCAGCTCTTGGAGTAGTAGCTTTAACTGCTTGTAGTTCGGGAGAAACGAAAAAAGAAGAGGCAAAAGACAATAAAGCAAATGAAGAACAATTACTAAAAGTAGTGACAACTAACTCAATTTTAGAAAATATGGTTGAAGAAGTTGGTAAAGATAAAGTGGATATTCATAGTATTGTACCACGTGGTAAAGATCCTCATGAACATGAACCATTACCAGAAGATATTGCAAAAGCAACAGATGCAGATGTTATATTTTTTAATGGATTAAACCTTGAAACAGGTGGAGACGGTTGGTTTGTTAAATTAATGACAACAACGAAAAAAGAAGAAGGTAAAGATTATTTCGTTGTTAGTGAAGGTGTTGAACCAATGTATTTAACAGGTGAAGGACAAGAATCAGAACAAGACCCTCACGCATGGTTATCACTTGCAAATGGTGTGAAATATGTTGAGAATATTACTAAAGTGTTAGTTGAAAAAGATCCAGAGAATAAAGAGTTTTATGAAAACAACTCTAAAGAGTATATTGCTGAATTAAATAAATTACATGAATCAAGTATTGATAAATTTAATGATGTACCTAAAGAGAAGAAATTATTAGTAACAAGTGAGGGAGCATTTAAATATTTCTCAAAAGCATACGGATTAGAAGCTGCTTATATTTGGGAAATTAATACTCATGACCAAGGAACACCTGAACAAATGAAGGCTGTTTTATCAAAAATTAAAGAAACTGAAGTACCATCATTATTCGTAGAACAAAGTGTTGATGCTCGTAGTATGGAAGCTGTCTCAAGAGAATGTAAATTACCAATTTATGAAACAATTTTTACAGATTCTTTAGCTAAAAAAGGCGAAACAGGAGATACTTACTTATCAATGATGGAGTGGAATTTAGATAAAATCCATGAAGGGTTAATGAAATAGAAGTGAATCAAAAAGTTGAGATGAAAAAATCTCAACTTTTTTTCTGTTTTGTTTTAATAAATGACAAAAGCTTGATACAATAGGGAAGAATATGATTACTATTTAATAGTTATTTAAATTAAAATATAGAGAAAAGTAGGATTAAAATGGAACTACAATTTTTAGGGACTGGTGCTGGTGTACCGTCAAAACAAAGAAACGTAACAAGTATTGCATTAAAATTATTAGATGAGAGAAATGAAATTTGGTTATTTGATTGCGGGGAAGGAACACAACAACAAATTTTAGAAACAACTATCAAACCTCGAAAAATAGAGAAAATTTTTATTACCCACTTACATGGTGACCATATTTTTGGTTTACCTGGTTTACTTAGCAGTCGTTCATTTCAAGGGGGAGAAACTACTTTAGAAGTATACGGTCCAAAAGGAATTAAAAATTTTATCCAAACAAGTTTAAAAGTTTCAGAAAGTCATTTGAAATATCAATTAAATGTTATTGAAATTGAAGAAACTGGACTTATTTTAGAAGATGGTGGCTTTAAAGTTTATTGTGAAGAGCTAGATCACCGTATTAAATGCTACGGTTACCGAGTGGAAGAGCCAAATTTCCAAGGTGAGTTGCAAGTTGAGAAATTAAAAGAGTTAAATATTCCAGCTGGACCTGTTTATAAAAAAATCAAAGACGGTGAAATAGTAACGTTAAATGATGGTCGTGTGATTGATGGCAAAGATTTTATTGGTGAATCTAGAAAGGGACGCATTGTAACTATTTTAGGTGATACAAGATTCCATCCAAATAGTCAAAAATTAGCAAAAAATGCAGATGTTTTAGTTCATGAAAGTACATTTAGTGCTGATGAAGGGAAAATGGCTAAAAGTTATTTCCACAGTACATCAACTCAAGCAGGAACAGTTGCTAAGGAAGCTGGTGCTAAAAAATTAGTCTTAACTCATATTAGTGCAAGATATCTAGGGAAGGCTGTCTATGAGCTTGAAAAAGAAGCTAAATCTGTTTTTAAAAATACAAGAGTGGTCAAAGATTTTGATATTGTTGATATTCCTTTAAAGAAAGATGAGGTCGATTAATTCATGAGCAAGGTATTTTCTGATTTATCTGGTAAAACTGTCTTGATCACCGGTGCCTCTAGTGGCTTAGGAGAAAGTATTGCTTACGAAGTTTCTCGAAAAGGAGCTCGTGTTATATTGTGTTCAAGACGAGAAGAAGAACTTCTAGCTTGCTTAAAAAAATGTGAATCTATCTCGAATCAAAAAGGTGCTTTTTACCCAATGGATATTTCTAACTATGATGAAGTAGAGTTAGTTTTAGAAAAAATAAAGTCTGACTTTGAAGAAATTGATGTACTGGTTAACTGTGCAGGCATGGGATTGTTCCAACCCTTTTTAGAATCGAACTTTAAAGACACAGAAAAAATGTTTTCTGTTAACGTACTTGGGTTAATTTATTTAACACAGCGAATTGCGTTAATGATGGCTGAAAAAAATAGAGGTCATATTATTAATATTGCTTCTCAAGCTGGTAAAATGGCAACACCAAAATCTAGTATTTATGCCGCAACTAAATTTGCAGTGATTGGTTTTTCAAATAGTTTACGATTAGAAATGAAACCCTTAGGTATTTCTGTAACTACTGTTAATCCAGGGCCAATTAAAACACCTTTCTTTGATTTAGCAGATCCAACAGGTAATTACTTAGAGTCAGTTGGTAAGTTTGTTTTAGATCCAGAAGTGTTAGCTAAAAAAATAGTTAAAAGTATGGGAACTTATAAGCGAGAAATTAATTCACCTTATATAATGGAATTAGGTAGCAAATGTTATCACTTATTCCCTCACGTAGGAGATTATTTAGCAACCCATGTTTTTGATAAAAAATAGGAGTGAAATCGAATGAAAAACACAACTAAAATGTTCATCATTTTAATATTAGCCTTTATTGTTGTTTTATTTTCAGTTATTAATGCTCAACCAATTGATGTTAACTTTTTAGTAACAAAAGTATCATTACCACTTGCGGTTATTTTAATAGCAGCAGTTTTAGTTGGAGCTTTAATTGTCTTTATTGTTATGGCTAGTAGTATTTGGCAAAAGAAACGCCAGATTAAAGAATTAAACCAAAGTCTATACAACAAAAACAGTGAATTAGAAGAAGGACAAGCCACTGAAGTCATTGCTTTAAAAGAAGAATTAAGACAAAAAGAATTAGAATTATCAGATTTAAAACATCGATTAGTTAATGATATGATGTCAGATGATACTTTAAAAGTTAGTGATTGGTCTGATTTAATTGATGAAGATTAATAAAAATTAAATAAAAAAATAAAGGACTGTGACATAAGTATGGCCACAGTCCTTTATTTACAAACTAAACGATGTCACAGAAGTAGCTTCTTCGGAAATAAGCCGAAAATCACAAAAATTTGAAGAACAATTTTCGTGATTTCCTTCTTATTTCTTGAAGCTGAATACTTCTGTCACAACCTCTTTTTAAGAAATCGTAAGGATATAAGAAATCAAATTCAAATTGCTATACTAAGAGGTAAAATTTATTGTATAATGTTAGTTATATTTGAAAACACGTTAGAAAAGAGAGGAAACATGGAACGAATAAAAAAGCGACAAATTAAACAAATTGATTATGGTATTTTACTTCCTGTCTTTTTATTATCCGTCATTGGTATGATGTCTTTGTATGTGGCTCTTGATAAAGATGCTGGAGTAAAATCTATGGTCTCTCAAATGCTTCAACAAGGGTTGTGGTATGTTCTTGGAGGAGTGGCGATTTTTGTAGTTATGCAGTTTAAACCAAAAACACTGTGGAAATTAACACCATTTGGTTATGTATTAGGTTTAGGTGTAATGACGGCACTACTCTTTTTTTATGATGTCACTTTAGCCACAAGAACAGGTTCTAAAAACTGGTTTAGATTTGGTAGTTTAACCTTTCAACCAGCAGAACTAATGAAAATTGCTTATATATTAATTCTTGCCTATATTGTCACCAGTCATAATTTGAAAAACAAAAACCGAACCTTGAAGACAGACGGCATGCTAATCTTGAAATTATTTTTAGTTACTATACCTGTTGGTGTGTTGTTACAATTACAAAATGATTTTGGAACAATGTTAGTGTTTATCGCTATTTTAGGTGGCGTATTTATTATGTCAGGTATCTCTTGGCGTATTATTGTACCTGTAACAATTTCTTTTGTTGTACTTGGAGCGCTCGTTTTATACTTAGTTACAACAGATATGGGAAGAGAGTTGTTAAGTAAGATTGGTGTTGAAAGCTATCAATTTGCTCGAATTGATTCTTGGTTAGATCCTTTCCACGATGCAACAGGAAATTCTTACCAACAAGCTCAAGCCTTAAAAGCCATAGGTACAGGTGGCATTGCAGGTAAAGGGTTTAATGTTTCTGATGTGTATGTCCCTGTTAGAGAATCAGATATGATATTCTCAGTTATTGCGGAAAATTTTGGTTTTATTGGTAGTACATTTGTTATTATCTTGTACTTCATTTTGATTTACCGTATGATTCGTGTGTGTTTTGATACTAATAATGAATTTTTATCATATATTGCAACAGGTGTTATTATGATGATTTTGTTCCATGTTTTTGAAAACATTGGTGCAAACATTGGGTTACTTCCTCTAACAGGTATTCCGCTTCCTTTTATCAGCCAAGGAGGTTCGGCCTTAATGGGGAATATGATTGGTGTTGGATTAGTGATGTCAATGAGGTATCAGTACCAACCTGAAAGTAACTTTGAATATGAATTAAGCTATTAAAAAAATCTCGAAAGAATTACTTCTTTCGAGATTTTTTTTAATATGAAAAGATAATTTGTGCTTGTTTAAAGCTAATGTGATGGGTGTCAGTTTTATCGTTAATTGTAAATAACATTAACTCATTAAAATCATCAACTTCCGTAATATGAATCGTATCACCAATGTTCAAATCAATGGTGCTCATATAATTTAAAATACTTGTATCATCCATCACACGGCGAACTTCTGGAGATTCACCTTGTTTAAATTGAGCAATAGGTTTAACTGCTTTTTCAATAAATACCTCATCATTTGGAATAATACCTCCATGAGGACAAGTTTCTGGTTCACCTAAAAACTTATATAATCTTGCGAAAAAGACAGGGTCTTTCACATGCTCTAATTCTTCTGAGAGATTGTGTAAGTCATGTAATGAATAGTCTAATTTATCATATAAAAAGGTTTCAACAATGCGGTGGTTTCTAATGATGCCAGCAGTAATGTTGATGCCAGCTTCGGTTAATTTCACGCCAGTGTATGGTTTGTAATCAATTAAACCGTCATTTTGTAATTTTTCAACCATTTCAGTTACTGAGGCAGGAGAAAACCCTAAATGAGTTGCTAATGTTTTATTTGAGACAAACTCATCAATGCCATTATTTTCATAAATTGCCTTTAAATAGTCTTCTTTGTTGCTTGATGATTTTTTCATTGTTTTCCTCCTACAAATAATCAAGGGAAAAAATTTCCTTCTAACTAATATATTTTACCACATTTTTACCAATTTATAAAAAAAATTGCCAAACACTTTTTTTAAGGTATGCTATACTAAGAAAAGCATAATTGAAAGTGAGGCAAAATAATGGCAACTTTTTATTGGTACCCAAAATGTTCAACATGTAAGAAAGCGAAAATCTGGCTTGATGAGAACAATATTAGTTACGATATGATTGATATGATTAAAGAGCCACCAGCAAAAGATCTATTAATAACTTGGATGGAAAATAATGATTATCCAATTCGCCGTTTCTTCAATACAAGTGGAATTCGTTATAGAGAACAGGGACTAAAAGATTTAGTTGGAGAGTTCTCAATGGATGAAGCCGCAACTAGATTAACTGCTGATGGTATGTTAATCAAACGACCTATTATGGTTGTAGACAATAAAGTTTTATTAGGATTTAAAGAGGCTGAATACGTAGAGCTCTTTTTATAGGAGGAAATGAAAATGGCTGAAGAAAATTTATGGCTTAAAGAAGAAGATGGAGTTGTGACTGTAGGTTTAACAGCAGTTGCTCAAGATGATTTAGGCAGTATTAGTTTTGCTATGCTACCTAAAGTCGGAACAGTTGTTACAAAAGGTGACAGTGTAGTAGAACTTGAAGCTGAAAAAGCTGTAGTTGAATATGAAACACCTGTTTCTGGAACAGTTTCTGAAATTAATGAAGCTGGACAAAAAGATACTAAAATTTTAGATGAACCAGATGCTTGGTTATTTAAAGTAACGAAATAAAGAAAGATGTCATTATGGCATCTTTTTTATTTTGTTTTTAATTTATTAATAAATAACATTAAATCTTTTATATTTTTTTCACATTTTTACTAATAAGAGTTCATATTATATTAGTTTTATGTTAAAATCTAGATAAAATAATTTGTGAAAAATTTTATAAATTGAAAGATTAGGTGAATAAATAATGGCTTTAGCGAAAATAGTTTATGCAAGTATGACTGGAAATACTGAGGAAATATCAGATATTATTGAAGAAAAATTAGAAGATGAAGGTTTTGAAATAGAACGTGAAGAATGTTCAGATGTAGATTCCGATTTTTTTGAAGATGCAGATGTTTGTATTGTAGCAACTTACACATATGGTGATGGAGAACTACCATTTGAATTTGAAGATTTCTTTGAAGATTTAAAAGATGAAGATTTAAGTGGTAAATTATTTGGTGTTGTAGGCTCTGGTGATAAAGAATATGGTGAATATTACTGTCAATCGGCGAGAGATTTTGTGGAACAATTCAAGAAAACTGGTGCAATTCAAGGTGCAGAGTTAGTTTGTATTGAAAACAATGCTGAGGACGAAGATATTGATTTGCTACAAACATTTGTTGAAGAATTAAAATCAAATCTAGCTTAGTAAAGAGTTGTGACTTAACTTTGTCACAGCTCCTTTTAGTTACAAATTCAATATATAAAAGAGGGAAAATAAATGAGTAAGCAATATGTGACAATGGATGGAAATACAGCAGCAGCTTATATATCATATGCTTTTAGTGAAGTATCAGCTGTTTTTCCAATTACACCCAGTTCAACTATGGCAGAAGTAGTTGAAGAATGGTCAAGTAAATCAAGAAAAAATATGTTTGGTGAGCCACTTAAAGTAATTAACATGCAATCAGAAGCAGGAGCTGCAGGAGCAGTACACGGCTCTTTAAAATCTGGTGCTTTAACAACAACTTATACTGCCTCTCAAGGTCTATTATTAATGATTCCAAATATGTATAAAATAGCTGGCGAGTTATTGCCCACTGTTTTCCATGTGGCTTCACGTGCTGTAACTACGAATGCTTTAAGTATTTTTGGAGATCACGGGGACGTTATGGCAGCCAGACAAACTGGTTTTTGTATGTTAGCTGAAAGTTCAGTACAAGAGGTTATGGATTTATCCGCTGTTGCTCATTTAGCGTCATTAAAAGCAAGTTTACCATTTATGAATTTCTTTGATGGTTTTAGAACAAGCCATGAGTTACAAAAAATTGAATTAATTCCTTATGAAACACTAAAAGAATTAGTGCCTTTAAAAGAATTAGAGGCTTTTAGAAATAGAAGTATGAATCCAAATCATCCGACAGTATCTGGAACGGCTCAAAATCCAGATATTCATTTCCAACAGCGAGAAACAATTAATAGTCATTATGAACTTGTTCCAGAAATTGTTCAGTCTTATATGAAAGAGATTAATGAAATAAGAGGCACAGATTATGATTTAACTAATTATTATGGTGATAAAGAGGCAACAGAAGTTATTATTTCTATGGGGTCAGTTTCTCCAACAATAAGACAAACTGTTGATTACTTAAATCAAAATGGTCGTAAAGTAGGGCATATTAATATTCACTTGTATCGTCCTTTCCCAGTAAAAAATTTGTTGGAAAAATTACCTGAAACAGTTGAAAAAGTGGCTGTATTAGACAGAACTAAAGAACCAGGGGCAAATGGAGAACCATTATTATTAGATGTTCAAAGTGCCTTGTATCGTCATAAAAACCGACCTATTATCATTGGTGGAAGATACGGATTAGGTTCAAAAGATGTGCCACCAAATCAAATTAAAGCTATTTTTGATCATCTATTACTTGATGAGGAAGATCTTAAAGAACGTTTTACAGTCGGAATTATTGATGATGTAACTCATTTATCATTACCTGTGACTGAAGTTCTTGACTTAACACCAAGTTCAACATACCAAGCAAAATTTTGGGGTTTTGGTTCTGATGGAACAGTAGGTGCTAATAAACAAGCTATTAAAATTATTGGGAATCATACAGACATGTATGCCCAAGCTTATTTTTCTTATGATTCTAAAAAATCAGGTGGTTTAACTAACTCTCATTTAAGATTTGGTAAGGAACCCATTGATTCAACATATTTAATTGAACAAGCTGATTTTATCGGTTGTCATAATGCGTCTTATATTCATCAGTATGATTTATTAAAAGGCATTAAACCAAAGGGAATCTTTTTATTAAATACAACTTGGAATAAGGATCGTGTTTTAAAATTACTTCCTAAACATTTGAAAAAAGAATTAGCTCGTAAACAAGTAAAATTTTATATTATTAATGCTATGGAAATTGCTCAAGAAGTAGGATTAGGTCGTCGAATTAATACAGTTATGTCTACTGCCTTTTTTGAGTTGACAACTCTTTTAAAACGTGAAGAATTTGTAACTTATTTAAAAGAAGAAGTTTCAGCAGCATACGGGAAAAAATCTCAAGAAATTGTTAAAAGAAATCATCTAGCAATTGATCAAACATTTGATCATTTAATAGAAGTAGAGGTTCCAGCAGAGTGGGCAGAACTTGAATTAAAAGATAAAAAAGTTGATTTATCAAAACCACAATATGTTAGAGAAATTTTAGAACCAATTAATCGTCAAGAAGGAGACAGTTTAACTGTTAAAAATCTTGTTGATAATCAAATGACAGATGGTTCAGTCCCACTTGGAACAACAGCTTATGAAAAACGTGGTATTGCTCTTGAAGTTCCTGAGTGGCAAATGGATGCCTGTACAATGTGTAATGAGTGTGCTTTTGTTTGTCCACACGCAGCTATTAGACCGTTTTTAGCAGATTCAGAAGAATTGGAAAATGCACCAGAAGGTTATTTAGTAAGAGAAATGAAAGGTGCAGATGGTTTGATGTACCGTATTCAAGTATCATTAGAGGACTGTACTGGATGTGGTCTTTGTGTAGATGTTTGTCCTGCTAAAGAAAAAGCTTTGATTATGAAACCTTATGAAGAGCAAAAAGAGGAAGCTCTAAATTGGGCATTTGCTATGACACTAAAACAAAAAGTCAATCCAATTAAGAAAAAAGAAAGTATAAAAGGTTCACAATTTGAGAAACCATTACTTGAATTCTCAGGTGCTTGTTCAGGTTGCGGCGAAACTCCTTATATTAAGCTGCTAACTCAACTTTACGGAGACCGAATGTTAATTGCCAATGCAACAGGTTGTGCCTCAATTTGGGGTGGTTCTGCTCCGTCAACTCCTTATACAACAAATGAGGAAGGACAAGGGCCAGCTTGGAGTAACTCTTTATTTGAAGATAATGCTGAATTTGGATTTGGTATGTATTTAGCAAATCAAACGAAAAGAGAACACCTAGCTCATTTAATTGAAAAAGCTATTACAGATAAAATCGGTAGTTCAGACTTACAAGAATTAATGAAAGATTGGCTTGAAACTAAAGAAGTAGGAGAAGGCTCAAGACAACGTTCAACAAAACTTGAAGCGTTACTAAAAGAAGAAGCAACTACGAATTCTTTACTTGAAAGTATTTTAAGAGAAAAAGATTTATTTGTTAAACCAAGTCAATGGATCATTGGTGGTGATGGTTGGGCTTATGATATCGGATTTGGTGGAATTGACCATGTGTTATCAAGCGGAGAAGATGTTAATATTTTTGTTATGGATAACGAAGTATACTCTAATACAGGTGGACAAACATCAAAAGCAACACCAACTGCAGCTATTGCTAAATTTTCATCTAATGGTAAAAGAACAGCTAAAAAAGATTTAGGTTTGATTGCTATGACATATGGCAATGTTTACGTTGCACAAGTAGCGTTAAATGCTAACCCAATGCAAACAATCAAGGCTTTAGATGAAGCTGAAAAATTCCCTGGTCCCTCATTAATTATTGGTTACGTCCCTTGTATTAATCACGGGATTAAAGGTGGTATGAGCCAAGCTGTCCAAGTGACAAAAGAAGCTGTGGAATCTGGTTATTGGCCGCTTTATCGCTTTGACCCAAGATTAACTGAAAAACGAAAAGAACCACTTCGAATGGATTATAAAAAATCTGATTTTGATAAATTGCCAGAGTTCTTTAAAAATCAAACTCGTTTTTCTGCATTAGAAAATGTGTTAGAGGAAGAAGAAGCAAGTAGTTTGCTTGAAAAATCAGCTGATGAAATCATTGAAAAAGCTCAAACATATAAAGAGTTATCAGGAAAATAAAAAACATCGTTGACTAGGATTAAATCTAGTTAGCGATGTTTTTTACCATTGGAATAGCATAAGATTTTTGTATAATTTGATTCTTTCCATTTCTTTTGGCTTCATAAAGGGCTTCATCAGTGATTTTAAATAACTCTTTAACAGTTATAGCATTATTTTTTAAATTATCATCAAAAATTGGTTTGAAGTCAATAAGTCCGATTGAGAGACTCAGATAAGGTAATAAATCTTCTGGAACTTTTTCTTGACGTAATGTTGAGTAAAAAGTTTGAAACAAAAGAGAAGTATTATAATCATCATGTTTGAAAACAACTGCAAATTCATCTCCACCAAATCGACAAATCCTAGTTCGTGATTCGGGAGTTAGTGTTTCCTTTAGAGCGTTTGCTGTTTTTTCTAAAACTTTATCTCCAACTAGATGACCAAATGTATCATTTATACTTTTGAAGTCATCAATATCAATGATAGCAAGTGAAAAATGATTGCCTTCATAAATAGCTTCATTATAAGCTAAGTCAAGAAAAAAATAAAAAGATTCTTTATTATAAAGACCAGTTAAATTATCAAAAATAGAGGCTGTCTGATAGATCCGAATTTCTTGAGAAATTTTAATGACCCGATGAATTAACCATCCAGTAAATAAAAAGAAAACAGAGAAAATAGCAAAATTTATTAAAATTTGAATGATTAGTAACCAATCAAAAATTGAATGAAAAGCAATAATAAAGAATATACTTCGAATAATAATTGTTGAAATTAAACAGATGATAACTGAATTTCTTGCAGGAAACTTCTTTTTATAAATTATAATACTGACTGTAAGAATTAAAAGAGTTATGAATATATTGTTCATATATTCAGTAATTGAAGCTCCTCGTAGTTGATATTCTATACATTTCAGAATTATTAGAGACGAAGCAGAGAAGACACCAGTTAAAGGAGAACCATAGAAAACTGAAAAGAAGACTGGTAGATATCTAACATCAACTGGCCTAAAATTATAAATTGGTATACCATGTTTTGAAATAATAAATGACATAATACCAATAAAAATTCCTGCTCCAAATTCTGCTGATTTACTTAATTTGATGTTATTAGTAACAATTAGATGGTTTGAGTCAGTATCATTTTTTGATAGTGAATGTTTTAAAGAATAAAAATATAAACCTAAAGTAACAGCAACAATAATAGATAAATTAATAACAACAGCATTGATTGTTTGAAGTATCATAGTGTGTTCCTTTTCATGTTCATATTTTTAGAGAATCTAGAGACTTTGGATCAATACGATTAATATTGTTAATTGCTTTTCTTAAAATACCCCAATCGCCACTAGAAGGAATATCATCAATTACAACTAGTTTTTCAGTTGGTAATAACTCTGAGTTAAAGTTTGTTACTAGAATATCATAGTCATTCAAATTATCAGGCTTTTCTTCATCTAATAAAACAATAGAACCTTTGAAATAATCAATAGTTGCTTTACTACCAAAATTATTATGAATCATTTTAGCTAAAAACTCAGAATGTTCTTTACCAATATCGCTTAAAACAAATAGCTTAGCCTTTTCTTTTTTTTCTTGTAATATTGCTGGGAGATCACTCCATTTAATCATTAACCAATAAAGAATAACGTTATGATATGTATCCTCCCAAGGAAAGGCTGTTGCTTTTTGCATTTGAGTTAAAGAATGTTCCACTACTGTATTAAGAATTGGATAATCTTTTTTAATGGCATTACCATTATAGAAGTAACTATCATAAATAATATGATTTCTAAAAGGATAGATTCGATGGTACAAATAAAGTTGTTTCATTGTTCCTTCGATTTTATTAGAAATATCGTTACTTAACGTAATGTCAAAAAAATCCCGTAAATTTTTAATAAATTGATTAATTTCTTTAGTAACAAGTAGCTGCTCCTCAGCATCTTGCCAATTACTTTGATGAGCAAAAATAGTGAAAATTAAATCATTTAACATGTTGTCATCAACAGTCATTTTGTACTGAAATGCAATTTTTTCTAAGTCTTTTTTGTTTTGAGTAAGTTTATTATAGATTGGTTGTAAAAGCTCATCTTTAATTGTATGGCTCATATGGAAGCCTTGACTCTGTCTAATCATGCTAACATTAAAGATATAGTTCATATGAATCAGTTGATTATCATCTAATTCAAAATCAAAGTTTTCTGCTAGTTTTCGAATGAACATAACAGAATCTTTTTTATTAACTGGAAAAGGCCATTCTGTTGCGTTATAAGCTTCTCTAAAGAAACTAGTATAGAAACATCTAACAAAAAATTCGTTAGTGCCTACGACTCGACAAGGTTTTTTTTCAAGTATGAGTCCGTATTTAGCTAAGGATTCTGACATGGCACTTGTAATTCTATATAGGGAAGATTCACTTATAAAAAGTTTTTCTCCCCACTTCTCAATACTTAATGAAGTATCAAAAAACATAGACTCAAGTAATCTAAAGGCTTCAGAATTCTTTAGAACATAGCGATAAACAATTTCCACATGGCTACTTGGTTGGGTTCTAAGTCTAACGCCATTTTTTTTAGAAGTCTCAATTAGTAGATGGGGATACCAATTATCTTTTAAATAGCTAACATCATTATTAATGGTTCTTAGGGATGCATTATTTTCTTGGGCTAATTCATTAGAGCTAATCCAGTCAGAAACTTCATTTAAATGCTCTAAAATTTTTAAGCGTCTTTGGGTAGGGGTATCAAGCAGTTCTCTCAATCCTCTTACCTCCTTTATCTATTAATTCTATTAAAATTATTACGTTTTAAAAAACGTAGGTCATGAATGTTCAAATATCCTTACTTATTAAGATACATCATTTAGTCTAATAAATCTACCGAATTAAACAACAACTTTTTTTTATCGAACTTTTTAAAAATAAGGTTCTATTTTCGAAAATTCATAAAAGTTTCAAAATAAAAAGATACTTCTTATGAATATTTTTGTTAAACTAGAGTTAGAATAATTTAGGAGGAATGAATATGTTTATGCCGTATATGTTTTTTGACAAAACTTATATACTTGTTGTTATCGGCGTTTTAATCTCTGGTTGGGCGTCTAGTTACATTAATAGCACATACCGTAAATATGAAAAAGTCAGAAATAAAAAAGGATTAATGGCCTCAGATGTGGCGCGTTTAATTTTAAGAGATGCAGGTATTAATGATGTAGGAGTAACGCAGATTTCAGGAGATTTAACAGATAATTATAATTCGAAAACAAAAGTTTTAAGTTTATCTGAAAGAGTGTCAGAATCAAGATCAGTTTCTGCTATTGGAGTTGCTGCTCATGAGTGTGGTCACGCCATTCAAGATAAAGAAGGGTACGCTCCCTTAAAATTAAGATCTGCATTAGTACCTGTTGTTAATTTTGGAGCAAGTATTTCAATCCCACTAATTTTAATAGGGGCAATATTCTTCAGTAGTACACCTTGGTTAGTTACATTAGGTATATGGTGTTTTGCCTTAACTTTCATTTTCCAAATCGTAACACTACCAGTTGAATTTAATGCTTCAAGAAGAGCGTTAGCTGTGTTACAAGAAAATCAAGCTCTTGATTCAGAAGAATTAGTTATGGCTCGTAAAGTGCTAACAGCAGCAGCCTTAACTTATGTAGCTGCTGCTATCGCCTCATTATTACAATTAATTCGTTTAGTTATTCTTTTTGGTAATAGAAGAGATTAATCAATTAATAAGTAACAAAGAGTTAAATTTTTCATTTCTTTTAAAGATAAGCCGTAACGCTCGTAAAACTTATCTAGTCGATATTGTAGTGTGTTACGATGAATATAAAGCTCCTTAGAAGTTGAGGTAATATTACCTTGATTGAGCCATAATGTTTTGATGATTTCTTTGATTTCTTGATCTAAATCAAAAGCTTCTTTTAATGACGTCATAATCGGACTTTGACTGATTTTATCTTTAGTCAAATAATCTAGAGCAACATCTTGAAAAGAAAAGACTTTACGTTGTTCTTCATAGTAATCAGAAAAGATTTGTTTTTCTTCTGCAAAAAAAGAAGTAAAGTCATAAGATGATTCATTAAAGTTGCCAATATAAGCATTGGACTGAATTAAAAAATCATTCTCTAAGGTCAGTAACATTCCTTCAAGATCATCTTTTTGAGGAATAATTTTTGTTTTTTGTTCTATTAATAGAGCTGTCGTTTTATCAATGAAGAAAAAATCTTCCACTTGATTAAATAATCGAGATAAGTGAGTTAACCAATCCTTAGCATTGGTTGACTCTTTTTTTAATTTTAATTGAATAACTCGGTATGAGTGCTCAGTTGAAACAAGTGGTTTATGTTGAAATAAATACTGATACCAAAGATGTTTTTCCATAGATTGTCTTTCTTCAAAATCAGGAAAAAGAGATGTTAGTAATTTAATTTCAGACATTGCTAAATTATTTTTTGGTAAAAGAAACCAATTATTTTCAATAGGTAATGAAAGAATCTCTTCATCAATTGAGGCATGAGTTGAAAAAATACCTTGAGGGTAAATCTTAGTTAGTTGTTCCTTGTTCACAAAACATCCTATCCTCTCTAAAATAAAGCTATCTGTATTTTATCATAAGTATGACAGAAACTAATGAATTATGTTAAGATAAGCACAAATAATTAAACAATTAAGAGGTAGATTATGATAAATGATTCTGTCAAACTAACAGATGAAGAAAAAGAATATTTTATGAAAGAGGCTTTACTGGAAGCAAAAAAAGCTGAGATTATGGGAGAAGTCCCAATTGGTGCTGTAGTAGTCTTAGATGGTCGTATAATAGGTAGAGGACATAATGTGAGAGAATACTCTCAGGACGCGACAACTCATGCTGAAATGATTGCTATCAGGGAGGCAAATCGTCATGTTGAAAGTTGGCGACTTGAAAAGGCACAGCTCTTTGTCACTTTAGAGCCTTGTCCAATGTGTTGTGGTGGTATTATTTTATCTAGAGTAGAAGAAGTCTACTATGGTGCAAAAGATCCAAAAGGTGGAACAGCCGGGAGCTTACTTAATTTACTTGAAGACACAAGATTTAATCATACTTGTTATGTAGAAACAGGCATTCTAGAAGAAGAATGTGGTCAAATTTTAACTAGCTTTTTTAGAAATATTCGTCAAAAAAAGAAAGACGCAAAAAAGGCTAGCAATTTTAATTCGTTTGAAGTATAATAAATATTGCCGCAAGGCTAGGACAATGACGGGCGCACGAAGCGTGTCAGATCTGGAAGGAAGCAGCACTAAGTACGTGCCGTCATGTGTCTGATTAAATGTTGTAACATCAAGGCTTAGAGCCTTATTTTTTTTTGCTTAAAATTAAAAAGTAGTACAAAAAGACACCTGTTTAGAATGTTATTTCTAATAAACAGGTGTCTTTCATTAATCTCTTATCTTTTTTAGTTCAACTAAAACTTGTGCTACGACTTCTTTAGCCGCTTCGGGATTTTCGATAAAATCAAATTTATCTCCATCGATTTGCATCTTAGGGCTCTCATTATAATCTTCATACCATTTTTCATAACGAGAATTTAATTCTTTATAGTAGTCATAAAGACTAGAATCATAAGTAATTTGCTCAAAAGGTCGATTTCTTTTTTCAATTCGTTTTAGCATCGTTTCAAAAGAAACTTTAATATGAACCAATAAATCAGGTTGTTTTTTATGTGCTGCAAAGGGAAGTTCTTCCATCATATTATCTAAAAGTTCTTCATAAACAGTTACTTCTTGTGCAGTTGCACGACCAAGATCTGCATTTAAATGAAATAATAATGAATCCTCGTAAATCGAGCGGTCTAAAACATTATTATCATGAGCAAGAGCTTCTTTAATACTCTTAAAACGTTTATTTAAAAAATATATTTGTAACAGAAAAGCATATTTTTCTGGATCCTCATAAAATAAAGGTAAAATTTCATTATTATCAACACTTTCATAAAATACATCACTACCTAATTCCTCAGCAATCATTTTTGAAAGACTTGTTTTTCCTGCACCAATTGTTCCAGCTAATACTATCACACTCATATCCTCCTTAAACTCCTTAACTATATATAGTATTTTATTTTGTACTTATATATATTAATACACAATATATAGTTATTCAAGTCTGAAACTGAAAGTTGTTATTAAAAATAAATTTTAGTATAATGATTTCAAGCAATTAAGGGAGGAACAAGTAAATGAAGACAAAAGAAGAATGGATTAAAGAACTTAATTTAGAAGCTCATCCTGAAGGTGGTTTCTATTTAAGAACAGAAGAATCAGAAGAAACGATTACTCGTCAAAATAAAACGAGAAAACTATATACAAGTATTTATTTTGTTTTAACAGAAGAAAGTCCTTCTCATTTTCACCAGTTAACAGCAGATGAAATTTGGTATTACCATGACGGAGAACCATTGACAGTTCACTGTATATATGAAGATGGCACTTATGAGGCAGTTAAAGTTGGTAAAGATACTCAAAAAGGTGAGAGACTTCATTTTAATGTTCCAGCTGGTACTATCTTTGGGTCAACTGTAGAAAAAGATTACTCATTAGTAAGTTGCGTGGTTGTACCAGGATTTGATTTTGAGGATTTCAAACTTTTTACAAAAGAAGAACTACTAAAAGATTATCCAAAACATGAAGAAATTATTACAAGGTTAACTATTAAATAAAAAAAGTAGTGTGACTTGAACAAGTCACACTACTTTAATTACGAATAAACGATGTCACAGAAGTTGCTTCGGCGGAAATAAGCTGAACACTTTTGTGACAATCTTCTTTTTTATCAATTGTTTTGTTTAACTTCTTCAAATGATTTAAGTCCAGCATAAACCTCATCTTTAAGAACGTTTTTCTTCTGAGTTTTAATACGGTAAATATGATAAATGAAGACCGCTACGTTAATAGCTAAAGCTAAAAAGCTTAATGTGAATAGTGCTGTACTACTGTGAGAGCTTTGAACAGCAAATTTAGATTCACCAACAAATGCTGGGAATGTCATTGTAAACATCATCCAAAATGCTAGTGTTTGAGCTCTATGTTGTAACCAAGCACCTTTTTTAATGAAGAATGCAGGGATTGTACATGACATTAATAAACCAAGACCAGCATAGAATGAGTGGTCAGACACACAGTTGTAAACATAAGCAAAGTTCCAAACGTCATAAGCAATAATCCAGAACCACATTTGGTCAGCCCAAACCATGTCTTTTTGTTTGTCTTTACTAATTTGAATACCCATCCAACCAGAAATAGTTAAGATGTTTAAAATACCGGCTACACCGTTCATAATGTTCCAAACGCCACCGTTCATGAATACACCATCAACCATACCATGTAGTGAATAGACTTGGAAATCACGAATAACAGCTTCTAAAATGTTAAGTGCTAAAATAAAAGCAGGGAAAGCCATCATCCATTTTTTATCTTGAGCTCCTTTAATAAATCTTAAAGCTAAGAAACCTAAACAGCCGGCAAGAGCTGAATAAACTTTCACCCAGTGGAACCAAGTTCCTGTACTACTTCCAGCACCTGCTGTTGTAGGCCAGATGAAGATTGTTAAAAATACTGGTAAAACTGTAAATAAAATAAGTGCAACCCATTTATTTGCGCGGGCAAGTTCGTTCATTAACATTAAACCACCTACGACAACAAACCACATGACGATGGAATACCAGGGCATGCTTTCAAAGAAAAACATAAAAATACCTCCTATAAAGTGTTTAAATAATACATCCTTATCATACGAAGTTTAGAAAAAAATCATATAAACAAATGTGAGTATTTGCACAAAATTTGGGCATTTTTAATATTTTGTCCAAAGAATCAGTGGTTTTTAATAATTAATTCAATTGTTCCTTTTGTCACACCCTCAATTCTCTCAATTAACATATCTTTTGGTTCCTCTAATCTAGTAGTTAACCAATGAGTAACTTGAGCCACAATGGCACGTCCATAAAAGTCAGCAATCTCCATTTTTAATTTTTTAGAAAGAATTTTTTCATCATATGATTGGTCCATTATCGAGACTAGCATATGGTAAGTAATATTGTATAAAAAGATTTCAAGTCGATCTCGGTTAATCGAATGGAAAGTATTTAAACAAAATTTTCTATTTTCTTCGGTGTAGTTTAAAACACTTAATAAGCCGTTTTTCCAAGTATCTAAATCTTCATATGACTCTAAACCTTTAACAATTTCGTTATCAAAAGTCCATTCAAGTAGCTCATTAATATCTGAAAAATGATAATAAAAAGTATTTCTTGAAACACCAGCTGTTTGAGTTACATCATTAATAGTTATTTTTTCAAAAGGAATTGAAGCCATTAACTCTTTCAATGCTTGAGAGAGGGCTTTTTTGGTTAAATTCATCATTTAGCCTCCTATTATTAGTCATCCTCTATTATAATATAAAAGAGAGTAAATCACAGATAATATAATAAATAAATTAAAGGAGAGATGATAGCTGTGGCAACAATCAAAGACATTGCTAAATATACTGGTGTGAGTCCAACAACAGTTTCAAATGTAATTCACGGAAGAGATAGTAAAGTCTCTCAAGAAACGAAAGAGAAAGTAAAAAAGGCCTTAAAAGAATTAGACTACACAGCTAATATGGGAGGTAGACTCTTAGCAAAACATGGCTCTAAAATAATTGGCATGATTATCCAGGACACTGAAGCTGAAAAAGAAAGTTTTTATGACAATCCTTACTACGGAGAATTAATTCAAGCAGTTGAATCTCAAATTAAACAAATGGGATATTTTATGATGTTTCACCGAGTATCTGATTTTGAAGAAGGAGCCAAATTAGCTGAGATGTGGCATTTAGAAGGTCTAATCGTTTCAGGAGCTTCAAGTATGGAAATTTCAAAATGGGAAAAAAAAGTAACTGTTCCGATTGTGTTTGTTGATACGTATGGTTCGAAAAATCAGCAGCCAAAATTAAATGTAGGAATTGAGGATGCCAAAGGAGCTTACGAATTAACAACCTATTTACTAAATAAAAACCATAGAAAAATAATCTTTCTTGCTAAGGGTGAGGATAGTGAAAAATGGGTAGGAGCTGATTTTGAAAGAGCAAAAGGTGTTAAAGCTGCTATGAAAAAATGGGAGTTATCCCCATTATTGATGGGTATGCCAACAACTTATAAAAATTATCAACCATTTGTTCATGAGGTACTAGAGGATAAAATAAAAAACTATACTGCTATTTTTTGTGCATCCGATCTATTAGCTGTTCAAATTATTTCTGAGCTTTATAAAAGTAATATTCAAGTTCCAAGGGATATTTCTGTTGTTAGTTTTGATGGAACACTTTTATCCCAATATGCTATTCCACGTCTAACTACTATGTCCCAAGACATTTCAAAAAAAGCAACTATGATTGTTGAGTTAATAATTGAAGGAATTAAATCTAAAAATCAGTTAGAAAAAAAATTAATAATTCCGACTAAATTGATTGAAGGAGAGTCTGTTAAATTTATTGAATAGTTATTGGAACCGTTTTTATTTTTATTGACTACAAAAAGAATAAATGCTATATTTTATCCAAGGTGTGACGGAACACTTAGGTGGATAGCTTTTATTTTTTTGATTATAGGTGTTACGTAACACCTGAAAGGGGAATAACTAATGGTAAAGTTAAAAAGTGTGGGGTGCTTGATTTTAACACTTAGTTTGTTGAGCTTAAGTGGTTGTGGTACTGAAAAAGATAATACTCAAACAACTATTGAAGTTTTCAATAATAAATCTGAAAACCAACAAATTATGAAAACGTTTATTAAAGAATATGAGGAACTAAATCCAAATGTAAAAGTTGTCTTTAGTTCTCCGCCAGATGCAGGAACTGTACTTAGAACTAGATTAGTAAAAAATGATATCCCAAATATAATTTCCTTTGGTGGAGATATTACTTATACAGAACTTGCTGATGTTGGAATGTTAGAAGATTTATCAAATGAAACTTTTATTGAAAATATTGTTCCAGCATATAAAGATATGACAGTTGATTTACAGAAAGATAAAAATAAATTATTTGGTGTTCCTTACGCAACGAATGCCTCAGGTGTTATTTATAATGAAGAAATCTTTAAAAAACTAAATTTGGGAATTCCAAAAACATGGGATGAATTTGTAACTATCTGCCAAATTTTAGAAGAAAATAATATAACACCTATAGAAGCTACATATAAAGATGCTTGGACTTTAACAGCTGTATTTAATCCTTTAGCAGGAATTTTGGCAAAAGATAATTTAATGGTAGATCGAAAAAGTGGGAAGCAAAAATTTGAAGAAGGTTGGATAAAACCGCTAGAGCAATTATCTGAAGTGATGACATTTACTCAGAAAGATGCAATGGGGACAGGCTATGCAGATGGTGTACAGAATTTTGCTAAAGGAAAATCAGCTATGCTAATAAATGGTACATGGGCGATACCAGAAGTGCAAAAAGCTAATCCTGATATAAAAGTAAGTCTATTTGCCTTACCTGCAAGTAATGATGTCACTTCAAATAAAGTTACAAGTGGTGTTGATGTTATGTTTATGATAGGGAAAGACACTAAAAATCAGAAAGAATCTAAAGATTTTATTGAATTTTTACTTCAGAAAGAACAATCAGAGCGTTACGTAGAAGATCAATTTGCTTTCTCAGCTCAAAAAGGAGTTAAACAAGATAATCCATCTTTAGTTAATGTAAGCCCAATGATTGAATCTGGCCAAGTAAATGATTTTATTGATCATTTTTTACCAAATGGTTATGATTTAGCAGCATTATTATCAGAATTTGCTTTAGAGCAAAACAAAGAAAATGTAGATACTAATAAAAATATAAATCGAATTCTAAAAAAAATGGATAAAGCTTATGATGCTTCAAATATGGATTAAGGGGAGTTAATATGAAAAAAGTGAGAAAAATTCATCCAGCATTTTATGCAATGGTTATCCCAGTAGCTATTTTATTTTTTATCTTTCATACAATACCGTTCTTACAAGGGATTTTTTATAGCTTTACAGATTGGCGTGGATACGGGGAATGGAATTTTGTTGGGTTACGAAATTATTTACATATGTTTCAAGATGAAGATATTTTAAATAGTTATCTCTTTACGTTTAAGTTCGCTATTATATCGACCCTATTAGTGAATGTAATTGGCTTATTTTTAGCGATTGGTTTAAATGCTAAAATTAAATTTCAAAAATTTTTAAAAGCAGTTTATTTTTTACCTTACATGCTTGGAACATTGATAATTGGTTTTATTTTCAATTTTATCTTTGCTCATTTAGTACCAGAATTTGGAATAGGAGCAGGTATTGAAGCGTTAAGTGTTAATATATTAGGAACTGAATATGCTTGGGTAGGTATTGTTATTGTGACTGTTTGGCAGTCATTAGCATTTACGACTTTAATTTATTTATCAGGGTTACAAACAGTAGATCAAGATATTTATGAAGCCGCTGATATAGATGGAGCAAGAGGATTTACTCTTTTTAGAAAAGTGACTTTTCCTTTATTAGCCCCTTTCTTTACAATTAACATGGTATTATCGGCTAAAGGGTTCTTGATGGCCTTTGACCAAATTGTTGCTATGACAGGTGGAGGTCCAGGGACTTCAACAACTTCTATTTCCCTGCTTATCTATAAAAAAGGATTTACAGGTGGCCAATTTGCATATCAATCAGCTAACTCAGTTATTCTCTTTTTAGTTGTGGTGACTATTTCAATTCTACAATTAAGGATATTAGAGAAAAGGGAGGCTAATGTATAATGTTAGGTAAAAAAAATATATTTAAACGTTCAAACGGCTCAGTTAATTGGCCACTAACTATTCTATTGATGGGATTAGCGATATTTACTATTTTTGGACCACTTTATATGACATTAATGATTGCGGTAAAAGACCCAAGTCAAATGGATAGTATATTATCATGGCCTCAAACTTTTCATTGGAGTAATTTCAAAGAAGCGTGGGAATTAACTAACTATCCAGAAAAATTTAAAAATACTCTTATTATAACTAGTATAAACTTGGTATTTACAATCTTTACAAATAGTTTAGCGGCTTACGCTATTACTAGAAAAAGAGGATCATCTAAACTTTTTAATGCCCTATATTATTACTTTATAAGTGCTATGTTTATACCTTTCAATGTGATTATGTTACCACTTGTTAAACAGGCATCAATATTTAATTTAGATAATTTAGCGGGAATTACTTTTCTTTATATTATTTTTGGTTTACCGATGAATACATTTTTATATACTGGTTTTATTAAAAAGATTCCAGAGGCAATGGATGAAGCAGCTGAAATTGATGGAGCTAGTCCTTTACAAGTGTTTTATTATATTATTTTTCCAATGTTAAAACCTGTTCATGCAACTGTTGCAATTTTGAGCTTCATGTGGACTTGGAATGATTTCTTAATGCCTTTAATTTTTTTAAGTAAACCAGAGCAACAAACGTTGCAGTTATCACAATATATTTTTCAAGGACAATTTTCAACACAGTACAATTTAGCATTTGCTTCGTATTTACTGGTTATATTACCTGTTTTACTTATTTATATCTTTTTCCAAAAATGGATTATTGCAGGAGTAACTGACGGAGCAGTTAAATAGAAGACGGAGGAATTTCAATGACAATTAAACAAAATAAATGGTGGCAATCAGCAGTTCTATATCAAATTTATCCACGTAGTTTCCAAGACACAACAGGAACTGGAGTTGGTGACTTAAGAGGAATTATTAATCGTTTAGATTATTTAAATACATTGGGTATTAATGCAATTTGGTTAAGTCCAGTCTACAAATCGCCAAATGATGATAATGGTTACGATATTAGTGATTATGAAGATATTATGGATGAGTTTGGTACTATGGCTGATATGGATGAGTTAATAGCAGAAGCTAAAAAACGAGATATTCGTATTATTATGGATTTAGTGGTTAACCATACATCAGATGAACATGCCTGGTTTATTGAAGCTAAAAAAGGAAAAGATAATCCATATCGAGATTTTTACATTTGGCGTGATCCAGTTAACGGCGAAGCTCCAAATGATTTAGAATCAACATTTAGTGGAAGTGCTTGGGAATTTGATGAAGCAAGTGGACAATATTATTTACATTTATTTAGTAAAAAACAACCAGATTTAAACTGGGAAAATGAAACTGTCCGTCAAAAAGTTAATGAGATGATGAATTTTTGGCTTGAAAAAGGTGTTGGTGGTTTCCGTATGGATGTGATTGATTTAGTTGGTAAAATTCCAGATCAAAAAATTACAGGCAATGGACCTAAGCTACATGATTATTTAAAAGAAATGAATCAAGCAACTTTCGGTAATTATGATGTTATGACAGTTGGTGAGACATGGGGAGCGACGCCTGAAATTGCTAAATTATATTCAAATCCAGAAAGAGAAGAGTTATCTATGGTCTTTCAATTTGAACATGTTGGTTTAGATGAACAAGCAGGAAAACAAAAATGGGATTTAAAAAAGCTAGAAATGGAAGAGTTAAAGCAAGTTCTTTCAAAATGGCAAACCTCATTAGGTAATGAAGGCTGGAATAGTTTATTCTGGAATAACCATGACTTGCCACGTATTGTGTCGCGTTGGGGAAATGATAAAGAGTACCGTGTAGAAAGTGCTAAAGCATTTGCTATACTACTTCATATGATGAAAGGGACACCATATATCTATCAAGGTGAAGAAATAGGAATGACTAATTATCCTATTTCAACTATTGACGAAGTAGAGGATATTGAAAGTGTTAATATGTATCATGATCGTCTATCTCAAGGTTACTCTAAAGAAGAGATTATTAAGTCTATCAATACAAAGGGACGAGATAATGCGAGAACTCCGATGCAGTGGGACACAAGTCTTAATGCAGGATTTACAACAGGTAAACCTTGGCTACATGTTAACCCGAACTATACAGAAATTAATGTGGAAATAGCCTTAGAAGATAAAAATTCAATTTTTTATACGTATCAAAAATTGATTCAATTAAGAAAAGACAACCCACTAGTTATTTGGGGAGAATATGAATTACAAGAAACAGTAGCTAATATATTCTCTTATATTAGAGAGTATGAAGGTAAAAAATGGTTAGTAGTTGCGAACTTATCAGATGAAAAACAAAAATATTCAAGTGATGCAACAATTAAAGATATATTGATTGAAAATATGCCTACACCAAATGATTTAAAAGAGACAGAATTACTGCCTTGGCAAGCATTTGTTGTAGAAATTTAAAAAGATATAAAAAGTATTCAAAAATTTTTTGGATACTTTTTTATTTTTATCCTTTAAAAAACCTTATTCTGTAAGGGTTTTCTTATCCTATTAAAAAAACTAATAGATTGGATAATTTTTGTTAAGTTGAGTTAGGAAAAAAAGTGGCTTATGATTTGTTTGTAAATAAAAACGTTGAGGAGAGATTTTAAAATGGAAAGAACTCAAGAATTAAAAGATTTTTATCCTTTAGACCTATTCGCATATTCAAATGGATTAACAGAGGGTGAATTAACTGTCTTAAAAAACTTACGTGAAGTTTTAGAAACTAAAGTGAAACCTGTTGTTAATGAACACTGGGTAAAAGGTGAATTTCCTTTTGAAGCATTTGGAGAAGTTGCTAAAGTTGGTATTATGAATAGTCCATTATTATTTGAAGGGCGCGAAGGCGCAACAAAGCCAAGTGAATTATACAATGCTTTCCTATACTTAGAGTTAGCTAAATTAGATGCATCAATTGCAACATTCTACACAGTTCATGGTGGTTTATGTTACAACACAATTTTATTAGGTGGTAGTGAAGAGCAAATTGCTAAGTATGCACCAAAGATTGCTTCATTTGAATGGCAAGGTTGCTTTGGTTTAACTGAACCAGATCATGGATCAGATATTGCTGGTGGACTAGCTACAACTGCTGAGAAAAAAGGCGACAAATGGATTCTAAACGGGGAAAAACGTTGGATTGGTGGAGCTGATACTGCTGATGTGTTACCAATTTTTGCTCGTGATACAGAAGATGGTAAAATCAAATGTTTCATCGTTAAAGGTGGATCAGAAGGGCTTCATGTAGACGTTATTCAAGAAAAAATGTCATTACGTGCCATCCATAACGGTCATATCACATTAACAAACGTTGAAGTAGCTGATGAAGACCGCTTAGCAAACGTTAATGGATTTAAAGATGTAGCAAGAATTTTACGTTCTACAAGAGCTGACATCGCTCATTTAGCAATGGGAATGACTTATGGTTCATTAGAAGCTGCTGTAGCATATGTTAAACAACGTGATCAATTTGGTAAAAAATTATCTTCATTCCAATTAGTTCAAGAAAAATTAGCTCGTATGGAAGCAAACGTTGTCGCAACATTATCTTACTCAGTACAATTAGCAAATCTTCAAGAAGGTGAAAGTTTCCAAGAAGAAAACTCTGCTTTAGCTAAAATGCATAACGCTATGAAAATGCGTGAAACAGTTGCATTAGGACGTGAAGTTTGTGGAGGTAACGGAATTACTTTAGGTACTGATGTTGGTCGTTTCTTTGCTGATGGAGAAGCTATTTACTCTTATGAAGGAACTCATGAAATCAACGCACTTATTGTTGGTCGTTACTTAACTGGTGTAGGTGCTTTTGTTTAAAATTAATTAAACCTAAGATAGGGCTTGTTTCTATGGAAACAAGCTCCTATTTTGCATTTGTTTGGCTCTAAATCAGTATCTTATGATATGATTATTAAAAATAAAAAAAGAAATGAGTGTAACGATGGATATTCAGCAGTTGTATTATTTTATGAATATTGTAGAGTGTGGTTGTAACTTATCATTAGCAGCAAAAAAAATACATATTACTCAATCAGCCTTGAGTCAATTGATTATTAATTTTGAAACTAATGAGGAGTTAACACTATTTTATCGTAAAAATGGAAGACTTGATTCGTTAACATCAAGTGGAGAAAAGTTGTATACTTATGCCCAAGAAATTACAAAACTCCACGAACAAATGAACGAGATGGTTAGGAAAGAAGCAGCCAAACAAAAAGGAACTATTCGTATCGGCTTACCTTCACTAATTCTAAGAATTTTCTTTTCATCATTTTTCCCTAAATTTATGATGGATAACCCTAATATTCAAATTGAAATCGTAGAAGGCGGAAGTAACTATTTAAGAAAAATGTTATTTCAAAATGACTTAGATATGGCAATTTTAATTGAACCTACTAGTTTAGATACAAAAAGCTTTGAAGAACATGTGATTCAAATTGATGAGATGACTGCTTTTGTTTACCACGATCACCCTCTGAGTAAATATAAGATACTAGATTGGCATGATATAGAGCCGTACCCACTAGCTACATTTAATGAAAGTTATACAACAAATGAGTTAGTGAAAAACAAATTAAAAGAAGTAGATACAACAGCTAAAATTAAGTTCCAATCATCATCTTGGGATTATTTAGTAGAAGCTACTCAGGAATCTAAAATTGTTACTATTTTACCATCTCCAATTGAGCGAACTATGGATAAATCTTTATTCTCAGAGATTCCATTTAAAGATCCAATTCCTTTTAATGTGTTACTCTGTCGACCAATTAAGCCAAAGTATAGTGACATTGAAAGTTTAGTTTATGAGTCAATTTTGAGTTATTTTTATCAACCGATTATTTAAGGTAGCTTGTGGGCTATCTTTTTTTATTTGTTAAGTTTGTTTAAAGATATAAAATGAAACGTTGATATAACAAGGTTTTTAAATGTATTAGTTTAGCTAATAGATTAAATTACTATTACTTGTTAGATTTTTAAGATTTTAAGAAGTAGAATAAGAATGTAAAGATAAGGGTTTAAAATATATAGGAGGTTTTGTAAGTGAGAGAAGTCGTAATTGTATCTGCCAAACGTACTGCATTAGGAAGTTTTGGCGGAAGTTTAAAAGGTGTATCAGCAGTTGAGTTAGGAACTACAGTGGTGAGAGAATCTCTTAAAGGGATTAACTTAGACCCATCATTAGTTGACGAAGTTATTATGGGGAATGTTTTATCAGCAGGATTAGGTCAAAACGTTTCAAGACAAATAGCTATCAATGCTGGTGTTCCAAAAGAAGCTTCAGCATTTACAATTAATAAAGTCTGTGGATCAGGTTTAAAATCTGTTATCTTAGCAGCTCAATCTATTATGTTAGGTGATAATGAAATCGTTGTCGCTGGTGGTTCAGAAAGCATGAGTCAATCAGCTTACGTGTTACCAGATTACCGCTTTGGTGGGAAAATGGGAAATGGAACGATTGTTGATACAATGATGAAAGATGGCCTAACTGACGCCTTCGATGATATTGCAATGGGAATTACAGCAGAAAATATTGCTGAGTTATACAACTTTTCAAGAGAAGAGCAAGATGCATTTGCAGCAGGTAGTCAACAAAAAGCTGAAGCAGCCATTAAAGCTGGTAAATTTAAAGATGAGATTATTCCAGTTGAAATACCTCAAAGAAAAGGTGAACCAGTTATCTTTGATACAGATGAGTTCCCACGCTTTGGCTCAACAACTGAAAGTTTATCTAAATTACGTCCAGCCTTTAAAAAGGATGGTTCTGTAACAGCTGGAAATGCTTCAGGAATTAATGATGGAGCTGCAGCTTTAGTCTTAATGACTAGAGAAAAAGCTGAAGAATTAGGATTAGAAGTTTTAGGAAGCATTTCTTCATATGCAACAGGTGGAGTAGATCCAAAAATCATGGGAACAGGTCCAATTCCTTCAACTAAAAAAGCATTGAAAAAAGCTAATATTGAAGCAAAAGACTTAGACTTGATTGAAGCAAATGAAGCATTTGCAGCACAAGCTATGAGCGTGATGAAAGACTTAGAGCTAGATCCAGAAATTACTAACGTAAATGGTGGAGCTATTGCTTTAGGACATCCAATTGGAGCAAGTGGTGCTCGTGTGCTAGTTACCTTAATTAATGAGATGAGAAAAAGAGATGCTAAAAACGGCTTGGCTACACTATGTATTGGTGGGGGACAAGGAATTTCTGTTATAATTAAACGTGACTAATAAGGACAGGTGGTAATAAATATGAATAAACCAAATGAGTTAATTGAATGGATTTCTAATTACTCTGATACAGAATTAAGATCAGCGGCAGCCTATTATGATCGAATGGAAACTTTTCCAGACAATCACGTAAAAACATTATTTGAGTTAGATTTATTTAAAAAGCTTTACTCAGATAATCACGACTTACCGTACAAAGATTATTTAAGCGTTATCAGAAAAATTAGTAAAAATTTTCCAGCTTTAGGAAGTATCCTTTTAACTCAGGAAAGTCATTCTATTTGGCCACTTGTTACGTTTGGAACAACTAAACAAAAGGATAAGTACCTTGAAAAATTAATTTCTGGTGATATTTATGGTTCATTTGCTTTAAATGAACCAATCACTGGAAGTGAAGTATCTGACATGGATACATTAGCAATTGAAACTGAAACTGGCTGGTTGTTAAACGGGAAAAAAGAATACATTTCTAATTCACCAATTGCCTCTGTTTTTTTAGTGGCTGCTAAAATCCAAAGATTAGATAAAAGTGAGAGTGTGGGCATTTTTGTCATTGATAAAGAAATTGAAGGTTTAGCTGTTGGTGAAACAGAAAAGAAAATGGGAATTAAATCTCTTCCTGTAGCGGGAATAGATTTGACTGCAGTTTCCCTACCTAAAGATGCTTTATTAGGTGATAAAGACTCAGGACTTGAACAAATCCAATCAATTTTAAATAGAAATCGTTTATCAGTAGCTGCCCAATCTTTAGGGATTGCAGGAGGTGCTCTAGAAAGAGGTCTTCAATATGTTTCTTATGACCGAAACCTAGGTAAGCGCTTAATTGATATGCAATCAACTCAATTTAAGCTAGCAGAAATCGAAACAAATATATACGCTTCAAGAGCTTTATTGCTCTCAGTAATTGATGAAAATCAATTCGATTCAAGGTTTGTAGCTATGGCAAAATTAGCTGCTTCTGATTTGGCTATCGAAACAGCTGAAAGTGTGATTCAGATGACAGGTGGTTATGGTTATATGCGAAATAATGATATTGAACGATTTGTTAGAGATGCTAAAATCACTGCGATTTATGGTAGTTCCTCTAGTCGTTTGAAACGTGTTATTGCTGAACCTTGGGTGAATAATGTGAAAAAGGAAGAAAAATAATGACAATTAAAAACGTAATGGTAGTAGGATCTGGACAAATGGGTGGAGGAATTGTACAAGTTCTAGCCACTTCAGGTTATACAGTTTATATGAATGATATCAAACAAGAATTTGTTGATAAAGGCTTAGAGAAAATTAAAACATTTTTAGCAAAAGATATTAGCCGTAAGACAAAAACAGAAGAAGAAGTCGCTGCAATTTTAGAGCGAATTATTCCTTCTACAACTTATGAAGATGCTAAAAAGGTAGATTTAGTCATCGAAGCAGCAACAGAAAATAAAAAAATTAAACTATCAATCTTTGAACAATTAGATGAAATTGCTCCAGAGCACACAATTCTAGCTACAAATACATCATCACTTTCAATTACAGAAATTGCAACAGCAACAAATCGTCCTGATAAAGTAATTGGTATGCATTTCTTTAATCCAGTTCCTTTAATGAAATTAGTTGAAATCAATCATGGTTTAGCTACTTCAAAAGAAACAGCAGATAAAATTGTAGAAGTGTCAGAAAGTATTAGAAAAGTATCGATTGATATTAAAGATTCACCAGGTTTTGCCGTTAACCGTATTTTAATCCCAATGATTAATGAAGCTATCTTTGTTTTAGACGAAGGTGTTGCAACAGCAGAAGAGATTGATCAATCAATGATGCTTGGAGCAAATCACCCTATGGGACCACTAGCTTTAGCTGATTATATTGGTTTAGATACTGTTTTAGCGATTATGAATGTTTTATATGACGGCTTTAAAGATCCTAAATATCGTCCTGCATTATTACTAAAAAAATATGTTGAAGCAGGTTGGTTAGGTAATAAAACTGGTAGAGGATTCTACGAGCACAATAAAAAATAAATAGATACCATTGGAGGAAATCTCATGACTTATGAATTTTTAAGTTTGGATGTTCAAAGTGGTATCGGAACAATCACTATTGAACGACCAAAAATGTTAAATGCACTTAGCTCAGACGTTTTACTAGAGTTAGGAAGTTTATTAAGAGAAGTTGAAAAAAGTAACACAATTGATGTTTTAATGATTACAGGTTCTGGTGAGAAAGCTTTTGTCGCTGGTGCTGATATTTCTGAAATGAAAGATAAAAATGCTATTTCAGGTAAAAAATTCTCTCAAGAAGGAAATAATGTTTTTGCTCAATTAGCTAATTTAACACAACCGACAATTGCTTGTATTAACGGTTTTGCTTTAGGTGGCGGCTGTGAGCTTGCTTTAGCTTGTGATATTCGTTTAGCTTCAACTAATGCTAAATTTGGTCAACCAGAAGTTGGTTTAGGAATTGTTCCAGGATTTGGTGGAACTCAAAGATTACCGCGTTTAGTAGGAGCAGGAATCGCAAAAGAATTAATTTTTACAGGAAAAGTTATTGGAACAGACGAAGCTCACCGTATTGGGTTAGTCAATCATGTTTATAATCAAGATGAGTTACTTGAAGAAGGAATGAAGCTAGCTAAAAGTATTCAAAAAAATGCTTATCTAGCAGTTACAAGTAGCAAGGCAGTTATTGATAGTGGTTTAGATATGTCATTAGAAAATGGTTTAAAATACGAAGCTGAAGTCTTTGGTGCTTTGTTTGCAACTAATGACCAAAAAGAAGGCATGGATGCTTTCGTTAATAAGCGTAAACCTAACTTTACAAAAGACTGAAAATTCAGAATTTTCAGATAATATAATAAGAGAAGAGGCGTTAATAAATGAGTATTCAAGAAATGTATCAAGCTAAATTAACTACAGCAAACGAGGCAGTTAAAGTGATTCAACCAGGAGATGGTATTATTTTTCCGATTATGCCAGGAGAACCGGAAAGTTTACTAGATGGTATTCGCGTATTAGGTACTTTAGAAGATAACCGTTTATACCGTATGTTACCAAGTTTTCCAATAGTTGATGCACCAAAAGAGAAATTAAAACAAATTTCAATTTTCTTATCTGGAATGGATCGTAAACAAATGAATTCAGGATTAGTTGATTTATTGCCTAATAACTTTTCTGATATTCCAAGTATCTTAAAACAAAGAGAAGAAGGTCGCTATGTCATTATGGCAACAGTTTCTCCAATGGATGCAGCGGGAAACTTCTCCTTAGGAACTTCTCCTTCATACGTGGCATCACTAATTAAAGATGCTAAAGCTATTGTTTTAGAAGTTAACGAAAATATGCCAAGAACTTTTGGGAAAAATAATAATATCCATATTAGTCAAGTTGCGGCTCTTGTTGAAAATAATGTTGATTTACCAGAGCTTGGAAACCCAACTTTAAATGATAATGACTTAGCGATTGGTAAAGAAATCGCTGCAAAAGTTAAAGATGGAGATACACTTCAAATTGGTTTTGGAGCAATGCCAAATGCTGTTATGGAATATTTAGTAGATAAAAAGGATTTAGGATTACATACTGAAATGTTACCAGAAAGATTAGTTGATTTAACTGAGAAAAATGTGATTACAAACAGTAAAAAAGAAATTGATACTGGAAAATCAGTAGCAACCTTTGCGATTGGAAGTAAACGTTTATATGAGTTTATGAATAACAATACAAGTATTTTAATGGAGCCTTGTGATTACACTAATAACTTTGAAGTTGTTAATAAACTAGATAATTTAGTTGCAATTAACTCAACGGTTGAGGTAGACTTTTTAGGTCAATGTAATTCAGAATCTGTTAAAGGAATGTATTACTCATCAACTGGTGGACAAGCTGATTTTATGAAAGGTGTTCGCCTAACTAAAAATGGAACTGGAATTATCTGTCTTTATTCAACAGCTAAAAAAGGAACAGTTTCTACAATTGTGCCATCACTTTTCACAGGAGCACCTGTTTCAACATCTAAAAATGATATTGACACAATAGTGACAGAATACGGTTCAGCAGTTTTAAAAGGAGCAACAATTTCTGAAAGAACAGAAAGATTAATCAATATTGCTCACCCTGATTTTAGAGATGAGTTACTAACAGCAGCTAAAGAAAAAAACTATTTATAATTAGTTATTAGGAGGAATTCAAATGGATACTTTTCAATTTAAAGAAATGAGATTAACTTGGCTTGAAGGAGGAACTACTAGACTAGATGGTGGTGCCATGTTTGGAGTTGTTCCCAAACCTGTTTGGCAAAGGAAATATCCATTTAATGAAAAGAACCAAATTGAATTACCAACTGATCCTATTTTAATCCAGTACCAAGGCATGAACTTTTTAGTTGATGCCGGTATTGGTAATAATAAACTATCTGAAAAAGAAAAAATGATTTTTGGTGTTGAAAGAGAGTCAGAAATTGTTGAGAGTTTGGCAGAATTAGGTCTAACTACAGATGATATTAACGGTGTTTTAATGACTCATATGCATTTTGATCATGCAACAGGATTAACAGTGCCTTCCGAAAATGGAGAATTTGAATCAGTCTTTAAAAAAGCAACCATCTATGTTCAAGAAATTGAATGGGATGAAATGCGTCATCCAAATATCAGGTCTAAAAGTACTTATTGGGCAAGAAATTGGGAAGCAATTGAAAGTCAAGTGAAAACTTTTACTGATCAAATTGAAATTTTACCATGTATCAGAATGGTGCATACTGGTGGACATAGCGAAGGGCACTCTGTTATTCTATTAGAGCAAGATGGGGAGGTTATGGTTCATATGGCAGACCTTATGCCAACCCATGCTCATCAAAATCCGTTATGGGTACTTGCATATGATGACTATCCTATGACATCAATCTTTAAAAAGGATGAGTTGTTGAAAAAAGGTTATGAAAATAACTATACATTTTTCTTCTATCATGATGCTTTTTATCGAGTGATTCAGTGGGATAAAGAAGGAAAAGAAAAAGTTAAGGTTCTTGAAAGAGGAAGAGAACCATATATTAACTTGAAGTAAATTGGAGGATACACATGTTTAAAAAAGGTTTAGCCGAAGTATTAGGAACATTTTTCCTTGTATTTATCGGTACAGGTACAGCAGTTTTAGTCGGTGACACAGTAGGTGTTTTAGGAATCGGTTTAGCGTTTGGTTTATCAATTATGGTTTCTGCCAATACAGTAGGTACTGTTTCAGGAGCTCATTTAAACCCAGCAGTAAGTTTAGCAATGTTTATTAATAAGAGAATGTCTTTACAAGAGATGTTAACTTATTTTGCAGCTCAATTAGTAGGAGCTATTTTAGGATCAGGTTTATTAAGAATGTTATTATCAATGACTGATCTAGGAACTGATAATTTAGCACAAACAACTTATTCAGATATTAGTACAGCAGGCGCATTTATTGTAGAGGCATTATTAACATTTATTTTAGTGTTTGTTGTTTTATCAGTAACAAGTAAAAAAGGTGAAACTAGCTATAACGGATTAGCAATTGGTTTAACTTTAACAATGTTACATTTTATTGGTGTTCCTTTAACAGGAATGTCAGTTAACCCTGTTCGTAGTATCTCACCAGCTATTTTTGTAGGTGGAGACGCTATGAGTCAATTATGGTTATATATTTTAGCACCTTTAGTAGGTGGTATTATCGCTGCATTTGTAGCAAAATTCTTACTTAATACAGAAGAAAATTAATAAGTAAAAGACACATGATTGCCAGTCATGTGTCTTTTTTATTTCTCTAATTTCAATAAGTGAGATAAAGTTTGATGGATAGCTAATTCTGCAGTTAAAAAGGCAGCTACATTTTCTGATGTATTAAACGAATAAAAAGAATCTCCATTATATAGAAGGAAGTTGTCACTAAAGTTTTTTACAGGGAATACAAGTGCAGTCATTTCTTTTTGAAATAACCTTTTAGCAGACTCTTTTGAATCATCCAAAGTTTCTGTTAAAACAACGATTGGATGAAGCTCCTTAATGGTTGTTTGGTTAATCTCTTGTTCTAAATCTTTAAGAGGTGTTTCTAAAATAAGATAGGGTACGTGATATTCTTCTACAAATTCTTTAATTAAAATGGGAGTTTCTAATGAATGTAGATTTGCTAATTTAATACTATCTATTTGACCTAATGCAAAAACCGATTCAAATTGTCTTTTTATAGTTAAATCATCAACAACTTCAAGTACTTGTTCCTGATTAATATTTATACTTGTAATAACGGTGAAACCAAAAACATCTAATTCTTGGAAAGAACCTAAATCATTTTGAATGCCAGTTTTTCCAGTAGAATCTGAATGGTTAATGGATAAGACTTTTTTTACCATAGTAACCTCCAAAAATTAATTTCTTTTACTAGTATACTATAAAGATAAGTATTTTTTTATTAATAGCAGAGTATTAATAAAATATTGGTTTAATTTTGGTAAAGGTTTGATTTTGCATTATAAAAAAGTTACAGTGGAATAGAGAGATATCTTGTCTTCTAAATAAATTAGAAAACAATTATTTAGTTGAAATCTTTTGGAATAACTAATTTGTATTTTCCGCAAAGGGTTTTAGAAAAATTATGGGGTGGTATGAATGAAAAAGACTGTATCTAATTTAAGTAAAGATCAAGAATTAAGAAAGTATTCAAAACTTTCCGATAGAGAACTGATGATGGAGTTTAGAACATCAGAAAAAGGACTTTCTTTTGAGGACGCCGAACAGCGACTTGAGGAGTTTGGTGAAAATAAAGTAGACATACAAAAGCCAGATGCGTGGTATGTTGTACTTGTTAAATCTTTTATGGATCCTTTTATTTATGTGTTAGCTGGCCTTTTATTTGTATCAGCTTTAACTAAAGATTATGAAGCAGTTGTAGTAATGAGTATTATGATTGTAGTTAGTGCAGTTATAAGGTTTATTCAAGATTTCAAAGCGCAACAAGAATCTCTTGCACTTCAAGATTTAGTAAAGCATACTTGTGCGGTTAAAAGAGAAGGGGAGACAAAGGAGCGACCTATGGAGGAAGTTGTTCCAGGTGACATTGTCTACCTATCAGCAGGAGATATGATTCCAGCAGATAGTGTTTTGATTTGGACAAAGGACTTATTTGTTAATCAATCTTCTTTAACAGGTGAATCTATGCCAGTTGAAAAATACGAAGCTAGTAAACAAGAAAATTTATCAAGTGATGACTCCTCAGCAATAGATTTGTCAAACTTAATCTTTATGGGAACAGATGTATTAAGTGGGCAAGGTGAAGCCATTATTTTAAAAACTGGGCAACAAACATTCTTTGGTGATATAGCTAAGCAGGCTAGTGGTAAACGTGAGTTAACTAATTTTGATAGAGATTTAAATCACATTAGTAAATTACTATTAAGAATGGTTATGGTCCTTTTCCCAATTGTCTTTTTAATTAATGGAGTAATGAAAGGCGATTGGACGCAAGCATTCTTCTTTGCGATAGCAGTTGCAGTTGGTTTAACGCCTGAGATGTTACCCATGATCGTAACAAGTAACTTAGCAAAAGGCTCTCAAACTTTAGCTAAGAAAAAAGTAATCGTTAAAGAACTAAATGCCATTCAAAATTTAGGTGCCATGAATGTTCTTTGTACAGATAAAACAGGAACTATTACAGAAGATAGAGTAGTTCTTGTGGAACATGTTAGCCCACTAGGTGATGATGATCCACGTGTATTAGACTTAGCTTTTTTAAATTCTAATTATCAAACAGGTTGGAAAAATTTGATGGACCACGCCATTATTAATTATTACGAAACACACCCAGAAAAAATCACTCATGATAATGTAGAAAAAATAGATGAAATTCCTTTTGATTTTTCAAGAAGACGTTTAACCATTGCTCTAAAAAGAGATGGTCATCATTTAATGATTACTAAGGGAGCTGTTGAAGAAATGGCCTTAGTTTGTTCTCATGTTGAAATTGATGGTGAGATTTTACCATTAACAGATGAATTGTTAAATCAGATGAATGATGTAAACCGTAAGATGAACGAGCAAGGGATGCGCGTTATTACAGTAGCTTATAAAAGAGATGTTCATGATGATGCTACTTATGAAATAGCAGATGAGAAGGACATGATTTTAGCTGGTTTTGTAGGGTTTTTAGATCCTGCGAAACAATCGGCTGTTACAGCTATTTCTTCACTACATCACCACGGTGTAACAGTTAAAGTATTGACTGGAGATAATGAAGTAGTGTCACGTAAGGTCTGTGGAGATGTAGGAATCGAAGTAGATAAGGCTTATATTGGAACTGACTTAGATAAAATGAGTGAAGAGGAGTTTGAAAAAGCTGTTAATGAAACGAATCTTTTTGCTAAGCTAAATCCTATGCAAAAAGCAAGAATTATTCAAACTCTGCAAAAACAAGGTAACACAGTTGGATTTATGGGAGACGGGATTAACGATGCACCTGCTCTTAGAACAGCAGATGTTGGAATCTCAGTAGATACAGCTGCGGATATTACTAAAGAAGCAAGTTCCATTATTTTACTAGAAAAAAGCTTAACAGTTTTAGAAGATGGTGTTATAGAAGGAAGAAAAGTATTCAAGAATATGATGAAATATATTCTTATTACAATTAGCTCAAACTTCGGTAATGTCTTCTCTGTCCTTATTGCTAGTGCTTTCTTACCATTTTTACCAATGTTATCACTTCAGTTATTAGTTCAAAACTTAGTTTATGATATCTCTCAGCTTGCAATGCCTTGGGATAATGTTGATGAAAGTCAAATTATGAAGCCAGTAAAATTTGACAATAAAAATTTATTTAGATTTACAGTCTTTATTGGGCCGATTAGTAGTATTTTTGATATTGTGACCTTTGGCGTGATGTGGTACATCATAGGAGCTAATACAGTCGCACAGCAAAGTTTATTCCAAACAGGATGGTTCTTAGTAGGCTTAATTAGTCAAACTTTAGTTGTATATATGGTGCGAACAGAGAAAGTTCCATTCATTCAAAGCCGTGCAAGTGCTCCAATGGTGATTATGAGTCTATTAGCTGTACTTACAGGTATTGTAATTGTTTTAGTAGAGCCACTTAGAGATGCTTTTGACTTTACAGCGCTCCCTAGTTCATATTGGGGATGGCTAATTGGCATTGTTTTTGTCTATATGTTATTAGTTCAGCTAATAAAAAATATCTACATCAAAAAATACAAAGAGTGGATATAAAACAAGTTATTTTTTTCACTATCTTGTTTAATAAACAAATTAATTTTTGTGAAATATAAAAGGAGAAGCCTTTAAATATTATAGGAGCTTCTCTCTTTTTTTTAACTTTACCTTATTTAAACCTTTGAAAAAGTTATAAATAATAGAAAAATGAGATAACTAATACTGTATTACTAAGTTTTCAGAAAGTTGATGTATAACAGTAGCTATTTATATGTGTCACAGAATAGTACAGATGCTACAGATAACAACAAGTTTTAAATAAAATAGGTTTTAAATAAAGTGAACTTTATCACTAACGATAAAAACAAGGATAAACAGTTGTTTCATCCTGAAAAAAATGAGTGTATCGCTTGCATTACTTATTTTCTCGTGGTAACTTATAGGTGTTGAAACAAAAGAAAATGATACAGTTTTTCTTTCTGTTTGAGAACAAAATGAAATTGTAATAAGAGAGGATTGTGCAACAGCATGGCTAAGAAAAAAGTAAACCCACTTGATTTTGCAGCATTTCTGGAAGGCATCAACGAAAGTTTTCCAACTGTTCAAGTTTTAGACGTGAACGGAAAAGTAGTAAACGAAGATTTAGTACCTGATTTATCTGATGATGAGTTAGTAGAATTAATGACTAGAATGGTATGGTCACGTGTACTTGATCAACGTTCAACAGCATTAAACCGTCAAGGTCGTTTAGGTTTCTATGCACCAACAGCTGGGCAAGAAGCAAGTCAATTAGCAAGTCATTTTGCAATGGAAAAAGAAGACGTATTATTACCAGGTTACCGTGATGTACCTCAATTAATCCAACATGGTTTACCATTAAAAGAAGCTTTCCTTTGGTCTAAAGGTCATGCAGCTGGTAATGAATACCCAGAAGATTTAAAAGCTTTACCACCACAAATTATTATTGGTGCACAATACGTGCAAGCAGCTGGTGTTGCTTTAGGTCTTAAAAAACGTAACAAACCAAACGTTGCATTTACTTACACTGGTGACGGCGGTTCTTCACAAGGGGACTTCTACGAAGGTATTAACTTTGCAGGAGCTATGAAAGCAAACGCAGTATTCTTTATTCAAAATAACGGATACGCAATCTCAACTCCACGTGAATTACAAACAGCAGCTACAACATTAGCTCAAAAAGGTATTGCAGCAGGAATTCCAAGTATTCAAGTAGACGGAATGGATGCTTTAGCAGTATACCAAGTAACTAAAGCAGCTCGTGATTGGGCAATTGCAGGAAATGGTCCTGTTTTAATTGAAACATTAACTTACCGTTATGGTCCACATACATTATCAGGGGATGACCCAACAAGATACCGTTCACAAGAAACAGAAGATGAGTGGGCAGCAAAAGATCCATTGAACCGTTTCCGTACTTACTTAACTGAAAAAGGTTTATGGTCAGAAGAAAAAGAAGAAGCTGTTATTGAACAAACTAAAGAAGAAATCAAAGAAGCTATCAAAGCGACAGATTCAGTACCAAAACAAAAAGTATCTGATTTCTTAAAAAATATGTTTGAAGTAGCACCACAAAGCATTCAAGAACAAATTGATATTTACGAAGCAAAGGAGTCGAAATAAATCATGGCACAAAAAACAATGATTCAAGCAATTACAGATGCTCTAGCTTTAGAACTTGAAAATAATAAAGACGTATTAGTATTTGGTGAAGACGTAGGTAACAACGGTGGAGTTTTCCGTGCTACTGAAGGATTACAAGCACAATTTGGCGAAGACCGTGTATTTGATGCACCTTTAGCAGAATCTGCAATCGGTGGTTTAGCATTTGGTTTAGCTTTAGAAGGTTTCCGTCCAGTTCCTGAAATTCAATTCTTCGGATTTGTATTTGAAGTAATGGATGAAATCGTAGCACAAATGGCACGTACTCGTTACCGTATGAGTGGTACTAGAACAATGCCAATCACAATCCGCGCGCCATTTGGTGGTGGTGTACATACACCTGAATTACATGCTGATAACTTAGAAGGATTGATTGCTCAATCTCCTGGTATCCGTGTTGTTATTCCAAGTAACCCATATGATGCAAAAGGATTATTAATTTCTGCTATTAGAGATAACGACCCAGTTGTTTTCTTAGAGCACATGAAATTATATCGTTCATTCCGTGAGGAAGTTCCAGAGGAAGCATATACTGTACCTTTAGATAAAGCAGCAGTAACTCGCGAAGGATCAGATGTATCTATCATTACTTATGGTGCAATGGTTCGTGAAGCAATTAAAGCAGCTGACAATTTAGAAAAAGAAGGTATTTCAGTAGAAATTATCGACTTACGTACTGTAGCTCCTTTAGATGTAGCAACAATTATCGCTTCTGTTGAAAAAACAGGACGTGTTGTAGTTGTTCAAGAAGCTCAAAAACAAGCTGGTGTTGGTGCACAAGTTGTTTCAGAAATTTCTGAAAGAGCTGTTCTTTCATTAGAAGCTCCTATCGGCCGTGTTTCAGCTCCTGATACTATTTTCCCATTCGGTATGGCAGAAAATGCTTGGTTACCAAATGCATCTGATATCGAAGCTAAAGTTAAAGAAATTCACGCATTTTAATCAGCGTTTCAGACAAGTATAGAAGGAGAGAATACTAGATGGCTTTTAAATTTAAATTACCAGATATTGGTGAAGGTATTGCAGAAGGCGAAATCGTAAAATGGTTCGTTAAAGAAGGTGATACAATTAACGAAGATGATACAATGTTAGAAGTACAAAACGACAAATCAGTAGAAGAAATTCCTTCTCCTGTAACAGGTAAAGTTCTTAAGGTAGTTGTACCAGAGGGAACAGTAGCAAACGTAGGTGATGTCTTAGTAGAAATCGATGCACCTGGACATGAAGATGCTGAAGAAGAAGCTCCAGCAGTAGAGGCAGCACCAGTAGCAGCGGCTCCTGCAGCAGCATCTGGCGGAGTATTCCAATTCAAATTACCAGATATTGGTGAAGGTATTGCAGAAGGCGAAATCGTAAAATGGTTTGTTAAAGCTGGTGATACAATTAACGAAGACGATACAATGTTAGAAGTACAAAATGACAAATCAGTAGAAGAAATTCCTTCTCCTGTAACAGGTACAGTAGTAAAGGTTGTCGTACCAGAAGGAACAGTAGCAAACGTAGGTGATGTCTTAGTAGAAATCGATGCACCTGGACATAACGATGCAGCTCCTGTAGCACAAGCATCTGCACCAGTAGCAGCGGCAACGCCTGCAGCAGCACCTGCTTCAACTGAACCAACAGGTAAACCTGGAACTCGCGTTTTAGCTATGCCTTCAGTACGTCAATATGCACGTGAAAAAGGTGTAGATATTACTTTAGTAACACCAACTGGAAAAGGTGGACGTGTTGTTAAATCTGATATTGATAACTTTGGTGGAGCACCAGTAGCAGCAACTCCAGCAGTAGAAGCAACAGTTTCTGCTCCAGCTGAAAAAGCAGCAGCTCCTAAAGCAGCGCAACCATTTGTTGGAACAGCTGAATTAGAAACTCGCGAAAAAATGACTCCAACACGTAAAGCAATTGCTAAAGCAATGGTAAATAGTAAACACACTGCTCCTCATGTAACTCTACATGACGATGTGGAAGTTTCAGCTTTATGGGATCACCGTAAGAAATTTAAAGATGTTGCAGCAGCAAGAAATACTAAATTAACATTCTTACCATACGTAGTTAAAGCTTTAACTGCAACTATGAAAGAATTCCCAATTATGAATGCATCAATTGATGATACAACTGATGAAGTTGTTTACAAAAACTACTTCAACATCGGTATCGCAACTGATACAGATCATGGTTTATATGTACCAAATGTTAAAGATGCAAACACTAAGAGTATGTTTGATATCGCTGATGAAATTAACGAAAAAGCAGCTCTTGCAATTGAAGGTAAATTAACTGCAGCTGATATGCGTGGTGGTACTGTGACAATCAGTAACATCGGTTCTGTTGGTGGTGGTTGGTTCACACCAGTAATTAACTACCCTGAAGTAGCTATTTTAGGTGTAGGTACAATTACTCAACAACCAGTTGTTAATTCAGATGGTGAATTAGCTGTTGGCCGTATGATGAAATTATCATTAAGTTTTGATCACCGTATTGTCGATGGAGCAACTGCTCAAAAAGCTATGAATAACATTAAACGTTTATTAGCTGATCCAGAATTATTATTAATGGAAGGATAAGGTGAATCAAGCATGGTAGTAGGAGATTTCGCAGTAGAATTAGATACAGTTGTTATTGGAGCTGGACCTGGTGGTTATGTAGCAGCAATCCGTGCTGCTCAAATGGGTCAAAAAGTTGCTATTATTGAACGTGAATACATTGGCGGCGTTTGTTTAAACGTCGGCTGTATTCCATCAAAAGCTTTAATTAGCGCTGGACACAGATTCCATGAAGCAAAACATTCAGAAATTTTTGGTGTAACAGCTGAAAATGTATCTTTAGATTTTGCTAAAACTCAAGAGTGGAAAAATAACGGAGTTGTTAATAAATTAACAACAGGTGTTAAATTCTTACTTAAAAAGAATAAAGTAGAAGTTATTGAAGGGGAAGCATTCTTTGTAGATGCTAACACATTACGTGTTATCACTGAAGAAAGTGCTCAAACATACTCATTCAATAATGCAATCGTGGCTACAGGATCTCGTCCAATCGAAATCGGTGGATTCAAATTTGGTAACCGCGTAATCGATTCAACAGGTGGATTAAACTTAACAGAAGTTCCTAAAAAACTTGTCATCGTAGGTGGTGGTGTTATTGGAGCTGAATTAGGTGGAGCATATGCTAACTTAGGAGCAAACGTGACTATTTTAGAAGGTTCACCACAAATTTTACCTACTTTTGAAAAAGATATGGTTAAATTAGTTGAAAAAGATTTCAAAGAAAAAGGTATTACTGTTGTAACTAAAGCAATGGCTAAAGAAGCTATTGACAATGGTGACAGCGTAACAGTTAAATATGAAGCAAATGGCAAAGAAGAAGCAATCGAAGCTGATTACGTAATGGTAACAGTTGGTCGTCGTCCAAACACTGATGACTTAGGTTTAGAAATTGCTGGAGTTGAAATGACTGAACGTGGTTTAGTTAAAGTAGATAACCAAGGACGTACAAATGTACCAAGTATTTGGGCAATTGGAGATATCGTTCCTGGTGCTGCATTAGCTCATAAAGCAAGTTATGAAGCTAAAATTGCTGCTGAAGCTATTTCAGGTAAAGCAGTTGCTATTGACTATATCGGTATGCCAGCAGTGGCTTTCACTGATCCAGAATTAGCAACAGTGGGTTATACTGAAAAAGAAGCTAAAGAAGCTGGCTTAGAAGTGAAAGTATCTAAATTCCCATTAGGTGGAAATGGCCGTGCTATCTCTTTAGATAAAATGGATGGATTCGTTCGTCTAGTAACAACTAAAGAAGACAATGTTTTAGTTGGTGCTCAAGTTGCTGGTGTTAGTGCTAGTGATGTGATTGCTGAATTAGGACTTGCAGTAGAATCTGGTATGAACGCAGAAGATATCGCATTAACAATTCACTCTCATCCTTCATTAGCTGAAGTAACAATGGATGCTGCTGAATTAGCATTAGGTTTACCAATTCATATGTAATTTAGAAAACGACATTCTTATGAGTGTCGTTTTTTTGGTCTTTAGACTGATGTGAAAAGGGATAAATTTTGCTAAAATTAAGGTATTAAAAGTTTGAAGGAGTGGTGTAGTTGAGTATTGGTTTGTTGGTTATTACCTTAAAATTTAGTGTAGGATTTTTACTAGCTATTATTTTAGGTGTTGTTTTTAGAGAAAAGGGAGAACCATTTAAGAAAAATGCCTTAACAGGATTAAAGGTCTCACTTGTTTATGTCTTAGTATCATTTATTTATATTTACTTTGTCTTACCTTCCCAGTCATTGAATCAATTATTGTTTTATAATTTAATTGGTTTAATTTTAGGGAGTTTATTTACGTTTGCAACCTCTTTTACTGAGAAAGTAGTTATCAATCAAGGAAGTGAGAGAAAGAAAAGGGAATTTACTTTTCAAAAAAGCAAACAAAAATTATTGATTTTTTCTGTTTTAGCAATGATTATTTTTTTAATTGGAACACCGATTATGAGAATTTTTAGTATTGATGAAATTTATGAAACAATTCCTGTTAAAAAAGTGGAACAAACTGAAGAGTTAAAATCAACGAAAGAAACCCCGATTGCTATGTCTACAAAAAGCGCTCGAAATAAAATGCAAAAGATGATGAGTAGTGTACCTAATTATAGTGGTTACCAATTGGGAACAACAACAGCACAATTAATTGATGGAGAGTATGTTTATATAGCAGGTCTAGAATATCGTGGTTTTTGGAAATGGAATAAATACAAAAAAGTACCTGGTTATTTCAAAGTAAGCGCAACAGATATCAATGCCCAACCAGAGTTTGTTGAAAAAGAAATGGCCTATGTACCAAGTAGTTATTTATGGCAAGATGCTGAAAGAAAAATCTACGCTAAATCATCTAACTTAACACGAATTGGTGCTGTTAACCTTGAAATTGGTGATGACGGAACACCTTACTATGTTCAAAGTTTGTATAAAGAATACGGATTAAGTGGTAAGAAAAGGTATGATGAATTTAAAGTAGCTGTTTTAAATAGTGTAACTGGTGAAACTAAAGTTTATGATTTAAAAGATACACCAGCAGAAATTGACGCGCCGTTAACAAGTGCTGTAGCTAGTAGCATGAATCGTTATTACGGTAAATATGGTAAGGGTTGGCTTAATAGCTTATTTTCTAAAGATGATGTTAAAGTGCCAACAACAAATGGCATTTATTCATCAGGAGCTGTAACACCTTTAGTATCTAAAAATGGAGAGCTACTTTATTTCACTGATTTTACCAGTGATGATGAAAAACAAGATAGTGCCTTAGGTTACAGTTTAATTAATGCAAGAACAGGTACAATGGAGTTTTATCGTGACACTAAGGGAATGATGGATAGTGATGGTGCGATTGCGATTTCAGAGAAAATCTATCCTGAAAAAAAATGGGAAGCTAAGATGCCAATTTTATATAATATTGAAGGAGTTCCGACTTGGATTATTTCCTTATTAGATACAAATGGTATTTTTAAAGGTTATGTTTACATTTCGGCAACGGATAGTGATATTTTAGTTGATGGAGATGATGCTGAAAAAACACTTCAAGCCTATAAAATGAAGTTAAGTTTAAAAGGCAGCAATAATAAAAATACTGAAATTGGGGATCTAACTCCGATTACAGGTACTGTCACAAGAGTGAATCAGGTAGTAGTTGATGGCAATCAAACAATTTCATTTATGTTAGAGGCAGATGAAAATATTTACCGAATTAGCGCAAGTAACAATGTTTATAGTATGTTTTTAAAAGAGGGAGATAAAGTTTCTTTTGAAGCGAATATTCAAGAAGACGACTTGATTACCACACTTGAAGATATGACTATTGAAACAGTAACACCTAAATAAAAAAGTAGAGGTTGTGACTTATAATGTCATAATCTCTTTTTATGTTTAAATGGTCATTTTTTCTTCTTTTTTAAATATACATATTGAAAGCCTTACCAAAGAAAGCTAAGATGTAGTGAAGGAAATAAGAAAGAAGGTTTCTCTAGATGAAATAACCTAATATTTTATTTATTTTAACGGGTCAACAAAGAAAAGATACTTTATCAACTTATGGTGACTTAGTTAGCCAAACACCTCACTTAGATCAGTTGTCTGAGGAAAGTGTAGTTTTTGAAAATGCTTATATGACTTGTCCAATTTGCACACCAGCTCGTGCAACTATTCAAACGGGGCTATATCCGATTCATCATGGTATGATTACCAATTCTTATAATTATGGCAATATGGTTCAAGAATTAGCTGACATAGTTACTTTATTAAGTCGCAGATTAGAAAAAATTGGCTACAGACCTGGTTATACTGGAAAGTGGCATTTAGGTAGTGGAGTGGAGAATGTCAAAAATGATTGGTACATTCAAAAATATATGGGAGATATTGAATTTCCAGAGTATACCCTTAAAAATGATTCCGTTCCAACAAAACATGGCTATGTAGGAGATGATTTTCCGGGGCATGGGTTTGGTGGTTATGTTTATGAAGAATATAAAGAATATCTAAAAGAAAAAGATTTAACATTAGAATTTGGAGATGTTTTAAAAGGCCATTACGAAGAACATCAAGCTGCTGCCATATTAAGTGGAATTGAAACATCTATTGAGCATTTTTTAATTGAAAGAACTAAACAGATTATTGATTCTTTTAGTGAAGACAAGCCTTGGTATTTCCAACTTAACTTTTGGGGGCCACATGATCCTTACTTTGCTCCTCAGGAATTTGTTGATTTATATCAAGAGGAAAAAATTGAACCTTGGAAAAATTTTACGGGAGATAGTGCTAATAAACCTAAAATTCATTTAGTTAAAAAAGGAAATATTACTACTTTTGAAGATGTAGAACCTTTTGTTAAGTATTATTTTTCTTGTGTAACTCATATTGATTATCAAGTTGGTAGATTGTTAGAATACTTAAAAGAAAAAGAAATATATGATGAAACGTTAATTATATTTAGTGCTGATCACGGAGAATCATTAGGAATTCATGGTGGACTCTGTGACAAAGCTTTATTTATGTATGAAGAAACCTGTAGTATCCCATTATTTATTAAAAAACCATTCCAAGAATCTAGTGAACGAGTGTATGAATTAGTTTCCAATGTGGATTTGTATTCGACAATTTTAAATTATGCCGGCTATAGTTTTGAAGAAAGTAAGCGTGATGGGATGTCTTTAAAACCACTTCTAGAAAAAGAGCCAATTGATTGGCGAGATGTTGTTGTGACTGAATGTTCTGGTATTAGGAGTATTCTTCATTCTCAGCGGATGATTCGAAAAGGTGATTTAAAATATGTCTTTAATGCTAGTGATACAGATGAGTTATATGATTTATCTGAGGACCCTTATGAATTAATTAATCAAATTGATAATCTGAGTTATAAAGAGGCAGTAGTTGATATGAAAAAAGGTCTACTTAACTGGATGGAAGAAAATAACGATAATTTAATTAATGAATACCGATTACTAGCTTTAAGATAACGAAGGTTATAAATAAAAAAATATTGACTTTTTTTTCTTAGGGATGTAAAGTATTTGTTGGGCACCCTTTGAAAAGGGTCAGAAGTGAACGGAAATAATCGCTCCCTTATTCTTGAATTAGAATAGGGGAGTTTTTTGTTTTTCTAAGTTTCTCCAAATTAGAAAGAAAGAGGGAAAGATTCATGACAAAATACATTTTCGTAACAGGCGGCGTTGTTTCTTCAATAGGTAAGGGGATTGTGGCTGCGTCATTAGGAAGACTACTAAAAAATAGAGGGTTGAATGTAACCATTCAAAAATTTGATCCTTACATTAATGTAGACCCAGGGACAATGAGTCCTTATCAACACGGAGAAGTATTTGTCACAGATGATGGAGCAGAGACAGATTTAGATCTTGGTCATTATGAGCGTTTTATTGATATTAATTTAAATCAATATTCTAATGTAACAACTGGTAAAATCTACTCAGAAGTTATTAGAAAAGAACGTAAGGGAGAATATTTAGGGGGAACGGTTCAAGTAATTCCTCATATTACTAATGAAATTAAAGAAAAAATGATGCGTGCTGCTAGTACAACGGATTCAGATATTATTATCACAGAAGTTGGGGGGACTGTTGGTGATATTGAATCATTACCCTTTTTAGAGGCACTTAGACAAATGAAAGCTGACGTTGGTAGTGATAACGTGATGTATATTCATACAACCTTAATACCATACTTAAAGGCAGCTGGTGAAATGAAAACAAAACCAACACAACATAGTGTTAAAGAGTTGAGAAGTTTAGGTATTCAACCAAATTTACTTGTTTTACGAACTGAGCAGCCATTAAGTGAGGGAACTAAAGAAAAATTAGCACAATTTTGTGATGTTTCAAAAGAATCAGTGATTGAATCTTTAGATGTAGATACTCTGTATTCTATTCCGCTAAATTTACAGGCTCAACAGATGGACCAAATTGTCTGTGATCATTTAAAAATTGATGCACCAGTAGCGGATATGACAGAGTGGAAAACTTTAGAGAAAAAAGTATTAAGTTTAAAGAAAAAAACAAAAATCGCCTTAGTCGGAAAATATGTTGAGTTACCAGATGCGTACCTCTCAGTTGTGGAAGCTTTAAAACATGCTGGTTTTGCATATGATAGTGATATTGAGATTGATTTTATTCAAGCAGAAGATGTGAATAAAGATAATGTAGCTGAAAAATTAAAGTCAGCATCAGGCATTTTAGTGCCGGGAGGTTTTGGTGACCGTGGTTTATCAGGAAAAATAGAAGCTATTAAATATGCCAGAGAAAATGACGTTCCATTTTTAGGTATTTGTTTAGGGATGCAACTAGCTTGTGTTGAGTTCGCTAGAAACGTGATTGGTTTAGAAGGGGCGGACTCAGGTGAAACTAATCCAGAAGCAGAACATAAAATTATAGATTTAATGCTAGAACAGGAAGCAGTTGAAAATTTAGGTGGCACTTTAAGATTAGGTGCTTATCCTTGTCATTTGAAAAAGGGAACAAAGGCTTTTGAAGCTTATGAAGGCCAAGATGTTGTTTCAGAAAGACACCGTCATCGTTATGAATTTAATAATGATTACCGTGATATCTTTGAAGAAGCCGGCTGGACATTCTCAGGTTTATCACCAGATGGTTCTTTAGTAGAAATTGTTGAGTTAAGTCAAAATAAATTTTTCGTAGCAGCTCAATTTCACCCAGAATTAATCTCACGACCTAATAGACCGCAAGCATTATTTAATTCCTTTATTAAGGCTTCATTATAGGAATGAAAGGGTTTCTATTTTAAGACCATTTTTATTAGAATTCAGTTCTTTTTATCAAATCGAAGATGAAAAAATGATATACTAGATTTATTAATAATCAGGGGGTATTAGTTTATGAGTTTTATGAGTCCAAAACTGGAAGAGTTTTTAGATGAAGGATTAGATGGGTTAAAAGAAAAAGGGTTGTATTCAACAATTGATGTACTTGATGGTGCTAATGGACCTGAAATTACAATTAACGGTCAAAAGAAAATAAACTTAGCTTCAAATAACTATCTAGGATTTGCGACACATCCTGATTTAATCGAAGCTTCAAATAAAGCAACTGAGGAATACGGAGTTGGAGCTGGAGCTGTTAGAACGATTAATGGAACTTTAGCGATTCACCGTGAATTAGAAGAACGTATTGCTAAATTTAAAGGAACTGAAGCAGCGATTGCCTTTCAATCAGGTTTTAACTGTAATATGGGAGCTATCTCAGCTGTTATGAATAAAGATGATGCTATTCTTTCAGATAGCTTAAATCACGCCTCAATTATTGATGGTTGTCGTCTATCAAGAGCTAAAATTATTCGTGTTGAGCACTCAGATATGAAAGATTTAGAAGAAAAAGCTAAAGCAGCTGTTGAAAGTGGACTTTACAAAAAAGTTATGTATATTACTGATGGTGTTTTCTCAATGGATGGCGATGTTGCCAAAATGCCTGAAATTATGGAGATTGCTGAAAAATACAATTTAATTGTTTATGTAGATGATGCTCATGGTTCTGGTGTGTTAGGTGGCGGAGCTGGAACAGTTAAAGAATTTGGTTTATCTGATAAAGTTGATTTCCAAATGGGGACTTTATCTAAAGCAATTGGTGTTGTTGGAGGATATGTAGCAGGCTCTCAAAAATTAATTGATTGGCTAAAATCCCAAGCGCGCCCATTCCTGTTCTCAACATCATTAACACCAGGGGCTGCAGCCGCAGTTATTAAATCAATTGAACTAATGGAACAGGACCCAAGCCATGTTGAAAAGCTATGGGATAATGCCAACTACTTTAAAGAAAAATTAAAAGGAATCGGTTATGATGTTGGTCAGTCTGAAACACCTATTACACCAGTAATCTTAGGTGATGAAAAATTAGCTCAACGCTTTGCTCAGCGTTTAATCGAAGAAGGGGTTTATGTTAAGCCAATTGTTTTCCCAACAGTTCCTTTAGGTACGGGACGAGTTAGAAATATGCCAACAGCAGCTCATACAAAAGAGATGCTTGATGAAGCAATTAGTATTTACGAAAAAGTCGGAAAAGAAATGGGAATAATTTAGTTTATTGTAAAGGTGGAAAATTATGAAACGAATTATTGTAACGGGCTGTTTAGGACAAATTGGTTCAGAGTTAGTTTATCGATTACGACAAGAAAAAGGTAACGACAATGTTCTAGCTACAGATATTAGAAGACCAAAAGGCCATCCAGTTGTTGAAAATGGCTTGTTTGAAACCTTAGATGTATTAGATGAAGAGAGAATGTTTGAATTAGCAAGTGAATTTAAAGCTGATACGATGATTCATTTAGCTTCTCTTTTATCTTCAGTAGCAGAGGATAAACCACAAATTGCATGGCATATAAATATGACTGGTTTAACTAATGCACTTGAAGTAGCCAGAAAATTAAACTTACAATTCTTTACTCCTAGTTCAATTGGTGCTTTTGGTACAGAAACACCAAAAATCAATACACCACAAGACACTCTACAACGTCCAAAAACAATGTATGGTATTACCAAAGTAGCAGGTGAGTTACTTTGTGATTATTATTATTCTAAGTTTGGTGTTGATACAAGAGGTGTTCGTTTCCCTGGTTTGATTTCTTATGATACCTTACCAGGTGGAGGTACAACAGATTATGCGGTTGAAATATATTATGAAGCTTTAAAAACTGGCAGCTATGTTTGCCCAATTGGAGCAGGAACAGTTATGGATATGATGTATATGCCTGATGCCATTGATGCTATTATTGATTTAATGGGAGCTCCAGCTGAAAAATTAATTCACCGAAATGCTTTTAATATTTCTGCCATGTCTTTTGACCCAGAAGGTATTAAAAGAAGTATTCAAAAAGTTTTACCCGACTTTACAATGACTTACGATGTTAATCCTAAATTACAAGGTATTGCAGATTCTTGGCCAGATACATTAGACTGTAACTGTGCTAAATCTGAGTGGTCATTCTCACCTAAATATGATTTAGATAAGATGACTGAGGATATGTTAGAAAAACTAAAACTAAAATTAGAACTATAAAATTAGTTTAAGGGACTGTGAACGTAAGTACTTACTTATGTTTGCAGTCCCTTTAATAATTAATAAATGAATTTATTGTTTTTTTATGATAAGCTATTTAAGGATAAATAAAAGAGTAAATTTCAAGTTGGTATAAAAGTTAATTTGATTTATAATTACTACTTGAATAATTTTATGGAGGGATCATCGTGAAAAAAATTGGATTTGATTCTCAAAAATACATTGAAGAGCAATCGAAATATATTCTAGAGAGAGTAAATGATTACGATAAGCTATATCTTGAGTTTGGTGGGAAGCTAATTGGAGATAAGCATGCTAAACGAGTTTTACCAGGGTTTGATGAAGATTCAAAAATAAAGATCCTTCAAAAATTAAAAGATAAAGCAGAAGTTATTATCTGTGCTTACGCAGGTGATATTGAGCGCAATAAAATCCGTGGTGACTACGGTATAACTTATGACATGGATATTTTAAAATCAATCGATGAATTTACTGAGTATGGCTTAAAAGTAAATAGTGTTCTTATTACACGTTACAGTGGACAACCTGCTACTAAAGTATTTATTAACAAGCTAGAAAAAAGAAATATTAAAGTCTATACTCATGAGGCGATAGAGGGATATCCTTATAATATTGATCAAATTGTTAGTGATGAAGGATTTGGAAAAAATCCTTATATTCCAACCACTAAACCAATTGTAGTAGTTACAGCACCAGGAGCTGGAAGTGGTAAATTAGCAACAAGTTTAAGCCAAATTTATCATGAGAGTAAACTTGGAAGAATTGCTGGTTACTCTAAGTTTGAAACTTTCCCAGTGTGGAATGTGCCACTTAAACATCCTCTAAATATCGCTTATGAGGCTGCTACAGTGGACTTAAAAGATGTTAATATGATTGACTCATATCACTATGAAGCTTACGGAGAAGTAGCTGTAAACTATAATCGTGATATTGAAACTTTCCCAGTTATCAAAAGAATTATTGAAAGAATTACGAATAAAGAATCAGTCTTCAAATCTCCAACTGATATGGGAGTTAACCGTGTTGGTTTTGGTATTATTGATGATGAAGTTATCAAAGAAGCATCTCGTGAAGAGATTATTCGTCGTTGTTTTGATACAGAATGTTTCCATAAACGTGGAATGGTTGATGACGATGTTGTTAATCGTATCCAAGTAATTATGGAAGAGATGGAGCTTAAAAAAGAGGACCGTCACCCAGTTGTTCCAGCAAGAGATTACGCAGCTAAATTAAAACAAGAGAAAAATTTACTAGGATTAACTCCTGTTTCAGTTATGGCTTTTGAGTTACCTGATGGTCAAATAATAACAGGTCGTTCAACTGATTTAATGGATTCATCAGCGGCAGCTATCCTTAATTCTATTAAATATCTAGCTAATATTTCAGATGAGATTCTATTATTATCGCCAGTTATTTTAGAAACTATTCGTAAAATGAAAGACGTTGATTTAAGAAGTAAGATTACGGCTTTAAATGCTAACGAAGTGCTGATTGCTTTATCAATTAGTGCTGTAACAAATCCAACAGCTCAAATTGCATATGAAAAATTATCTGCATTAGAAGGAACTCAAGCTCATTCGACAGTTATGTTAAACAAAGATGATGAGCAAATTTTAAAACGATTAGGGATGGATATTACAAGTGATCCAGTCTTTTCATCAGAAAATTTATTTTATATTTAGAAATATAGGAAATAGAGGGCTCACCACCTAAAAGGGTGAGCCCTCTATTTTATTTGGTGAGAGCAGAGAGATAGAGTCTTAATTTAGATAAGCAACTAAAGAATGGCTAAAAGATAGCTAAGATAGTCTAAAAGTTAAAATAAAAACTATAATAATTAATTTAACGGGTTTGTCAATTATAGTTTTATTTGGCAATATTTCAATAATTAAATGGCATTCTCTAAATTAGTAGAAAATGCCATTCTTTTTTTATATACCTATCACTAAACTATCCCTTGCAGCTTCAACTACATCAACGGTAATAACATCCAAATTATTAATCTTCAGTATTCTATCAATTTGAGCAAACAGTCGGTGAATTAACCTGAAATTCCCCTTAGTTATTTTTATAATAGTAGTAATAGCTTCATAATCAGAAAAATCTTCTAATTTTAAATCAATTCCTAAATCACTCGATTTTCTGCACACTCATACTATTATTATTTTAAATATTTATTTGTAGTTACTACGTTAGAAAAATTAGTTAATGCTGATAAAAAAGAAAGTTGTACATTTTCAGCGTTGATCTCATGATTTTTAAACGTTAAAGATTTTGTTGCTGTTGCGTCAGAAATCAGTATTGGATCATAGCCATATTCTTTACTAGCCCTTGTCGTAGAATCTATACACATGTGAGTCATCATACCAGTGATAATTACTTGTTGAATATCTAAGGTTTCTAAAACTTCTTTTAAATTCGTTTTAAAAAATGAATTTGGAAACTGCTTTTCTATAATAATTGAAGAACTATTTATCTTCAATTTCTCATGTAGAAGCACACCTTTTGTTCCTCGTTCGAAAAAATCAGCACTACCTTGTTCTTTAATATGTTGAACATAGATAATTGGTTGCTTTTTTTCGATAAAATAGTCTTCTAATTTATTTATTTTCATAAGAGCCTCTTCTGGTAAATGAAGTTCCATCTTACCATGTTTAAAGTAGTCATTTTGCACATCTATAATTAGTAGAGCTTTTTTCATATGATCACCATTTCTTTTCTTTTTTGTTATAATTTAATATAAAGAAACAAGATGTCAAAATAAATAGTCTATTGAAAAAGAAAAGTACAATTTACTTTCATTGTGAAGAAAGGAATACTTATGGATATTACAGATGAAAAAATTCTAAATCTACTAAAACAAAACAGTAAACTAACAAATAAAGAAATAGGCGAAGTTGTTCACATGACAGGTCAAGCAGTTGGGAGTAGGATATTAAAATTACAAGATGAGGGTATTATTCAAGGATTTAGTATTGCTATAAGGTATCAGCACACTCAATATATTAGATTTTTTATGGACTCAAATAAATATGTAGATTTTGAAAAATTTGTAAATCAGCATAAAGAAATTGAAACATTTCATAAAGTTTCAGGACAAGCCTGTTACATGCTAATTAGTCATTTTACAGAAAAAACATTACCTATATTCATAGAAGATATATCAAAATGGGGACGTTATAATGTAGAAACATTTGTTGCTGATAAAATAAATTAGAGTATTTCTTAGTGCCATTTATTAGCTAAAATATTGCTAAATAAAACTAAAATTGACACCCTGATAGTGTGTATAAAAAAATAAATATGAATCTTTATTAGAGTGTATATATTTCTAAATTAAGAAATATGTTTAAAAAGTAGTTAAAAAATCAAAAAAAATATTAAAAATTTTTTGTTATTAAAAACAAGTAAAACCTTTTACTTGTTTTTTTAATACTTCCATTTATTAAAATTTGAATAGTAAAAAAATGCAAAAAAAAGAAATAAGGGACTGAACTTAGAATGAACTCGATAGAACTGCTGTTAATCATTAGTTTTGGCTTGTCTTTATTTCTGATGTTAACAGGAATAACATTACTGGGTTGTAGTTACTATTACCAACAAAAAAGTCGTCTTTTAGTGTCTGGTAAACGCATTAAAAATAAAAGAAAAAAACGTCAATTAGAAGCATACCGCTTCTATAGCCAAAAATTATTATTATGTGGTGGTATTTCTGATTATGTTATGTATAATCAGCAAATGACTATGTCTAAAGAAGATCAAAATGCTCTTGTTGACGGGTATTATTTAACTGCCGATTTTGAAAAAGAACTTCAAACTATCTTAGAAAAGGACATTGATGAAACTAAGTCGATTCAAAATATTCAGAGTTTAGGTAGTTTAATGGCTAGTTATAGTAGTAAAAAGGCCAATCATTTAACTCAGCAAAAGGGCCAGCAAAAATTTAATAAATACTATCAAACCATTAAAGAGTTAGGAATTAATGCCACAACACAATCTCAGGAGATGGTTACTAATAAAGAAATATTGGATAACTATTTAGTAGACGTCAAAAAAGTTGAAGGTATTCAAAAAGATATATTTAAATTTTATAAAGTAGATGAAACAGAGTTAGAAAAAAATTAGTTTAGGTGATATTATTGGTAAAAAAAAAGAAAGATACCTAATAAATCTTATCAAAAAAGAAAAAATAACAAACTAAATAAGTCTAAAGTAAGTGTTTGGGATATCTTGTTAGCTACAGTAATAAGTGTATTTATTTTTACTAGTCTGTTCACTTTATTTTTTCCAATTAGAGTCGTCAAAGGAATTTCTATGAGCCCTATAATTAGGTCTAAGGAAAAAATAATAGTGTCTAGATTTTATAGAAATATTAATCGCTTTGATGTGGTCTCAATTAAAGCAGGAAATCAGTGTGAATCTAAACGAGTTATTGGTTTACCAGGGGAGCGGGTGAGATATTCTGATAACATTCTTTATATAAATGAAGAAGTGGTTGAAGAAACTTATTTAAGAGATCAATTAAATGAATACCATCAACGTGGTGAAGTATTAACACAATCAGTAGGTGAGGAGAACAGTTTTGAATCTGGGGTGATTCCTAAAGGATACTACTTTGTTTTAAGTGATAATCGTTCAGATGCCAGTGATAGTCGTCAGTTTGGTTTTGTGTCAGGATCAGACATTAAGGGAAAAATTTTCTACTCATTGTTATCTTTTAATCCAATTCGTTAAAAGAAATATTATATATTTACCTATTGTTATATTATTCTAAAAAAAGATATCCCTATAGGCTATCTCAGATTGAAGACAAACCAGTTACTCATAAAGAGTAATTGGTTTGTTTTTTGTATCTTATCATTATTTTTGATAAAATTCCCAAAATAGATAAAAAAATAGAGCCCTTCAGGTCTGTTAATATAAGCATTTTCGCTAATTTTTTAATGTTAAGGCATGCGAAAGTGAGCCCAATTTTCATGTGCATTTTTTCTTTCCCAATTAAATTAGTGTAACGTAAGCTATGTCTTCACAACGTTCCATATCATTTTCCCATAAATGTCGTTGAATTAATTTCCTCTTTTCTTTCGACTCGGTACAATAGGCAATCAAAGGGCATTGACTACAATCAGTCATATTACTTTTGTATTCACGATATCCGTCTCTGTTAGTTGTTGTATAGCTTAAAATTTTCATAGTAGGGCAGATATATTGATCGTAGTATTCATCGTAAACATAATCATATTTTTTATTATTTGCATGTGCTTTTATATGAGTACCATCAATAAATATTTCAGAAGTATCCACTAATTCAGCTTCAATACACTGTTCTAATATGCCGTAAAATATTTGTTCAAAGATATCTGTACCACGAAATCTTCTAGAAT
>NZ_QPJV01000007.1 GCF_003337315.1 Vagococcus fluvialis
TTTTACTAGATAGACGACATGTTTTATATTTAAATAAACTAAAAAAGGACTGATGAATCAAAATTTGATTCATCAGTCCTTTAAATTATAGAGCCGTTAAATCTAAAGGTTTAACCCTTTTTTTGTAATTTTTCACTAATTTTCATGAAAATGATAATAAAACGCTTGCAATAAAGCTTGTTATCTGATAATCTGAATTTATTAATAACAGAAGACAATTCTAAAAGAAATTAAAGGAGATAGAATCATGGAAAAACAAACAATCACGATTTACGATGTTGCGCGTGAAGCTGCTGTATCAATGGCTACAGTTTCTCGTGTAGTAAATGGTAATCCAAATGTAAAACCAGCAACTAGAAAAAAAGTATTAGAGGTAATTGATCGCTTAGATTACCGTCCAAATGCTGTGGCACGTGGTCTTGCAAGTAAAAAAACAACAACTGTTGGTGTTATTATCCCTGATGTAAGTAATTCTTACTTTGCTTCTTTAGCTCGTGGAATTGATGATGTAGCAACAATGTACAAATACAATATTATTCTTGCTAACTCAGATGGCGATGATAAAAAAGAAATTAGCGTGTTAAATACACTTTTAGCTAAACAAGTAGATGGTGTGATTTTCATGGGACATCATTTAACTGAAGAGATTCGTGGAGAGTTTTCTCGCTCAAAAACACCTGTTGTTTTAGCTGGTTCAATTGATCCAGACCAACAAGTAGGTTCTGTTAACATTGATTACAAAGAAGCAATGAAAGACGCTACTAATAAATTAATTAAATCAGGAAATGAAAAAGTTGCCTTTATTTCAGGGTCTTTATTAGATCCAATCAATGGAGTGCTTCGTTTATCCGGTTACAAAGAGGCATTAAAAGAAAACGGAATTTCATTTAATGAAGGACTTGTTTTTGAATCAGAATATAGCTACAAAGCTGGTTTAGGTCTTTATGAACGTATGACTCACAGTGGTGCAACTGCTGCTGTTGTAGCTGATGATGAGTTAGCTGTTGGTTTATTAAATAGCTTAACTGATAATGGTGTAAGTGTGCCGTCTGATTTTGAGATTATTACAAGTAATAACTCATTATTTACAGACATGGCTAGACCAAGCGTGACTAGTATCTCTCAACCATTATATGATATCGGAGCAGTAGCGATGAGATTATTAACTAAATTAATGAATAAAGAAGATATTGAAGAAAAATCAGTTATCTTACCTTACGGACTAATTGAAAAAGGCTCGACAAAATAAAAAATAAGCTAGTCCACAATCAAGTGGCTAGCCTATTTTTTTATCTTCGTTTTTTTGTTTCTTTTTTCGTATTTTTAGATGTGTCAGTCTTAGGTTTAATGTAAGAATTCCACTCACTACGATAATTTTCTTCAGTACCACCAATCCCGAATTTGAATTTAGAATCTGGAGCAGCACTTCCTTCAGAGTAAAGACTTGTTTTAGTTTTCTCATGAGTTAAGTTCATATCGTATCCATTTGTTTTAAAACTAGCTGGTTTTTCTCCAGTGAAATCGACAACTTCTTGTCTTTGAACAGTCGGATCAAGAGTGAATTTCTCATTCACACCAAAAATATCTGGATTTTGTTGATAAACATAGTTAGTTATGTAAGCCCAGTAAATCATATTTTGCTCATTCCAACTTGTAGCCATCTGGGTTTGATCATCGTAACCAATCCAACTACTCATTGTAATAGATGGCGTTGAAGCGGTGAACCAGAAATCTTTAAAGTCATTAGTTGTCCCAGTTTTTCCTACCCAGTCAGCATTTCCTAAAGTAGCACTTTGACTGTATAAAGTATCTTTTGCCAATTTACCAGTACCTTTTGTTAAAACATCTCGCATCATATCATTCATAATAGAGGCTGTAGAGGGTTTGAAAACTTGTACTGGAGCTGGCTTATGTTCATATACAACATTTCCACTGTTATCAGTAATTTTTTCGATTGAGTAACCTTCATTGTAGATACCTTTATTAGCAAGAGTTGCGAATGCCCCGGTTTCTTCAAAAACTGTAATCCCATGACGTGTGCCACCTAAAGGAATGGATTCAAAGTGATATTCATCGGCTTCCATACTAGTAATATTCATTTTGTCGAAATAATTTTTTGTATCAGTTGAGGCAATCAATTCATCATACATATTAACTACAGGAATATTAAGTGACCAAGTTAAAGCTTCACGAACAGTTTTGAAAGTATTGCTTCCTTTATCAGAATAGTTATTAATTTCAGTTCCGTCATGAAATTTTTTGGGATAATCAGAAAGACGAGATTCTGACCCAATTAATCCCACATCAATAGCTGGGGCATAAGCTAAAATCGGCTTGATAGTAGATCCAGGTGAACGTTTAGATGTAAATGCATGATTGAACTGAGATTGGTTGTAATCACGGCCCCCAATAAAACCATAAATTCTACCTGTTTGATTATCCATAAGGACACTACCAGTTTGCAAGAGGTTATTACTACCATCATCTAATACATATCCATAGTTAGCAACCGCTTCTTGCATGGAGTTATGAATATTTTTATCAATACTTGTTTCAACTGTGTATCCATTTTGACGTAATTCACGTGTGGTGATTTCATCATATTTTTTCTGAAGGTCTTCTGATGCCTCATATTCTTCCTTAGTAACACCATCTTTTTCATAATAAATTGGTATTAAAATACGAACAGCTTCTTCATATAAATAGTTATACAAGAATCCACTTTGATTGTTAACAGGGGCTTCAGGTTGTCTAAAGTCCTTTGCCAAATCATAAGCTTTTGCTTCTTCATATTCTTTCTGATTAATTTTCTTTTCGCGGTACATATTGAAAAGAACATCATCTTTTCTCTTTAACCCTAAATCAAAGTTTTCTTTGAATTCTCCTGTATTAGTATAAGGAGTGTATTCAATTGGACTTTGAGGTAAGCCGGCTAAAAAGGCAGCTTGTGGAAGAGTAACATCTTTAGCATGAACGTTAAAAACGCCCATTGCAGCTTCTTCGATACCAGCAATATTTTCTCCGCGGTTATTTCTACCAAAAGGAGAAACATTTAAATAGGCATTTAGTAACTCTTCTTTTGAAAAGAATTTTTCAGCTCTCATTGCGAGTAAAATCTCAGCTGACTTTCTTTTATAAGAAGTTTCACTTGTTAAAACTTGTTGTTTAATAATTTGCTGAGTAATGGTTGAACCACCTGAGCTACCACCAAATCCAGTTAAATCTGAAATGGTTGCTCTAATTAAAGCTTTTGGTACAATACCTGGATGATCATAAAAATACTCATCTTCAGTTGATACTAAAGCTTGTTTGATGAGTGGTGAAATATTATCAGCATCAACTGATGTACGAATTAAATCGGATTTAATAACAGAAACTAGCTCTCCATTAGAATAGACGATTTTGGATTGTTGCTCCACATCATTGATTTTTTGTGTCAATTCTTCTTTGCTTAGAACTTTAACGTCAGATACCAGTGAAGCAAAGTAGCCAACCCCAACACCTAAGCCAAGAAAACCTAAGGCTGAAATAACTAGGACACTAATTAAGAAGAAGGTTCTAAGCACTTTATAAGTTACATGAAAAGTAAAGAAAGCTTTCTTTTTGATTGTGTCTTTAGAATCCAAAGATTCTTGATTGTTACTATCAACATTAGTGGGAGGTACTTTATCAGGAAGTGTTTCTTCTGGTAAAGGCTCCTTGTTAAAATCATTAGGTTGTGTCAATGTATCACCTCAAAACTTATAATGATAAAATTATATCATTTAAAGAAAATTATTCCTAGCAAACTTGAAAAAAGGAGCAAATTGTTAGTATTTTTTAAGCTTTTTTGTTATTAAATTTCAAAAAAATAGTTAGGCACTAAACTTGTTTGTCAAAATTATAAACAGTACAATGAAATAGATAAAGTTAGAAGGAGAGATTTTTTATGTTATTAGGTTCTCACGTAAGTATGAACGGAAAAAAAATGTTACTTGGTTCAGCTGAGTTAGCAAAAGAATACAAAGCAAATACATTTATGATTTATACAGGTGCACCACAAAATACAAGAAGAAAACCCATTGAAGAATTAAATATTGAAGAAGGGTTAAAATTCATGGCTGCAAACGATATGGATATTAAAGATATTGTTGTCCACGCACCTTATATTATTAACTTAGGTAACACAATTAAGCCTCAAAATTTTGGATTTGCAATTGATTTTTTAAGAGAAGAGATTGAACGTGTTGAAGCAATTGGAGCCACTCAAATTACGATGCACCCTGGAGCTCACGTAGGTGAGGGTGTAGATAAAGGTATCAATCAAATCATTAAAGGTCTAAATGAAGTTTTAAGAGCGGATCAAACTCCTCAAATTGCTTTAGAAACAATGGCAGGAAAAGGAACTGAAATTGGTCGTACTTTTGAGGAGATTGCGCGTATTATTGATGGCGTGACACATAACGAGAAACTATCAGTTACTCTAGATACTTGTCATATTAATGATGCTGGATACAATGTTCGTGAAGACTTTGATGGAGTTCTAGAAGAATTTGATAAAATTATTGGTTTAGATCGTCTGAAAGTAATTCATGTTAATGATTCCAAAAACCCGCAAGGTTCTCATAAAGACCGTCATGCTAATATTGGCTTTGGAACTATCGGTTTTGATGCTTTAAGTTATGTGGCTCATCATCCACAATTAGAAGCTTTACCAAAAATTTTAGAGACGCCATTTGTTGGAGAAGATAAGAAAAATCAAAAAGCACCTTATTTATATGAAATTGCTATGTTAAAAGAGAAAAAATTTAATCCAGACTTGTTAGAATTAATCATGAATAATTAAAAAAAGGTAGTAAAAGACCTTTCTTTTTAGGGAATAATCTAGTAAAATGTCTTAATGTGAGATTAATTAACTGGAGTAAGGAGTGTCAAGATTATGAATACAGGATTAGTTATTTTATTTATTGCGATTGCATTAGTAGTAGGAGCAGTAGGTGGATTCTTTTTAGCTAAAAAAACATTTGAAAACCAACTAGAAAAAAATCCTCCCGTTAATGAGGATATGTTACGTATGATGATGTCTCAAATGGGTCAAAAACCATCAGAGAAGAAAATTCGTCAAATGATGCAAAATATGAAAGCTCAAAACACTAACAAGAAAAAATAGTTTTTTGATGCCTATATGTTTTACTAAAATACTGTAATAAAGCGGGTGCATTTTTGCACCTGTTTTTTTGTTTTAAAAAAGGAGTGAAGGATTTGGATATTTTTAAGAAACTCTCTTGGTTCTTTAAAGAAGAGAAGAAAAATTATTTTATCGGGGTAACAACTTTAGTGTTAGTTGCAGTGATTCAGTTAATTCCACCACGTATTATCGGGATCGTAGTGGATAATATCACGAATAAAACGCTAACAGCAGAAAAATTAACTATTTGGTTAGTTATTTTAGTAGCCTCAGCTATTTCTGTTTATGGTTTACGATATTTATGGCGTAAACACATTTGGGGCGGGGCAGCTCGGTTAGAGAAATTAATGCGAAAAAGGTTGTTTCATCATTTTACAAAAATGGATCAAGTTTTTTATCAGAAGTATCGAACAGGAGATTTAATGGCTCATGCAACAAATGACTTAAATGCTATTCAAAACGTTGCTGGTGCCGGTATTTTAACTTTTGCTGATGCCTTTATTACAGGAGTCTTAACAGTCGTTGCAATGATGATGTTTGTTGATTATCGTCTAACTTTAATTGCTTTAATTCCTTTCCCTTTACTAGCACTATTATCTAGTAAATTAGGAAATAAAATGCATGAGGCTTTTAAAGATTCTCAAGGTGCTTTTTCTAAGTTAAATGATAAAACGCAAGAGAGTATTACAGGAATTAAAGTGATTAAAACTTTTGGTCAAGAAGAAGAAGATATTGAAGATTTTCAAGAAAAGATAAATTATTCTATAAAAATGAATAATAAAGTTAATAACCTAGATGCCTTGTTTGATCCACTTATTACATTAATCATTGGCTTGTCATATATTATTTCGATTATTTTAGGTGGCTATTTAGTTAGTAATGGTGAGATTTCTATTGGACAGCTAATATCATTCTTTAACTATATTGGGATGCTTGTTTGGCCAATGTTTGCGATTGGTAGATTTTTTAATGTTATTCAAAGAGGAAATGCAAGTTACGACCGTGTTTCTGAATTAATGAATGAGAAATCAAGTATCGTTGAAATGACAACTGGTATCAAAACACCTGCAAAAGGAGATATTTCTTTTGAAATTGATGAGTTTACTTATCATGGAGATAAAGAAGCAACTTTAAAAGATATTCATTTTAATTTAAAAGAAGGTCAAACTTTAGGAATTGTTGGTAAAACAGGAGCCGGTAAGACAACGATATTAAAACTTTTAATGAGAGAATATGATAATTATCAAGGGTCAATCGCTATTAATAATAATCAGCTTCAAGCTTACACATTGGATGCCTTACTACATTCGATTGGTTACGTCCCACAAGATCATTTTTTATTCTCTATGACGGTACGAGATAATATTCGCTTCGGTGCACCTAAAGCAAGCCAAAAAGAAGTAGAAAAAATTGCTCATGAAGCTTCTGTGCATGAAGATATTTTAGGCTTTTCCGAAGGGTACGACACAATGGTTGGAGAGCGCGGGGTATCTTTATCTGGTGGTCAGAAACAACGTATTTCTATAGCAAGAGCTTTATTAGTTCAACCAGAGTTACTAATTTTAGATGATGCTTTGTCAGCAGTTGATGCCAAGACAGAAGGAAGAATTTTATCTAATTTAAAAGAGTCTCGAAATAATAAAACAACTATTATCAGTACCCATCGTTTAAGTAGTGTTAAGCACGCCAATGAAATCATTGTCGTTGATGAAGGACGTATTATTGAGCGTGGGACTCATGATGAGCTAATTGAATTAAATGGTTGGTATAAGCGTATGTTTGATTATCAGCAATTAGAAAACAAAATTGAAGGAGGTGTTAGATAATGGAAGAATCAAAATCAGCGTGGTCAAAATCATTTACCATGAAAGAGCAAAAGACAATTATCAAACGATTACTGACTTTTGCTAAACCTTTTAAAAAGGAATTTGCCATCTCTCTAATATTTGCTGTTTCTCTTGCTGTTATCAACATCATCCTACCTAAGATTTTACAAATTTTTATGGATGATCATTTAACAGCTGAAAATACAACTATGAATATTATTCTCTATTTTGCTGGCCTTTATGCCATTGGGATTTTATTTAAAGCTATTGTTTGGTTTGGTCAGTGGGTTCTCTATTTTAAAGGCTCACTAAAAACCTATCAAAGTATTCGTTTAGAGTTATTTAAAAAATTACAAACTCTAGGTATGAGATATTTTGACCAGACACCAGCAGGTTCTATAGTATCAAGAGTAACAAACGATACAGAAACCTTATTTGAATTTTGGTTAGTTTTTATTATGGTTTTATCAGCTCTTTTTGGTGTCATTGCCTCATTTGTGGCGATGTCATTAATTAACTTACAACTAACCTTAATCTGCTTAATTTTCTTTCCGATTTTAGGGATTATTATTTGGTATTATCAAAAATTCAGTTCTAAAATTTATCGTGGTATGCGAGAGAAGTTAAGTAACTTAAACACTAAACTAAATGAATCAATCTCAGGTATGTCAATTATTCAATATTTTAGACAGGAAGAACGTCTAGAAGAAGAATTTGAAGCAAGTAATGATGATTACTTGCAATCAAAATATGCCATGATTAAAACAAACTCATTACTACTAGCTCCGATTATTAACTTGCTATTTGCTTTAGCAACAGCCTTAGTCATTGGTTTCTTTGGTTATGATGCGCTAAGTTCACCAGTGGACGTTGGTTTGATTTATGCCTTTATTTCATATGTGCAACAATTTTTTAACCCAATGACCAATATGATGGATTTCTTAAGTATTTTCCAAGACGGAGTAGTTGCTGGAAGTCGAATCATTCATATTTTAGACCATGAAGAATTAACACCGCAACAAAATCCAGGAGCTAATGCAGAAATTAAAGAAGCTAAAATTGAATTTAGAAATGTTAGTTTCTCATATGATGGGAAACATAATGTGTTAAATAATATCAGTTTTGTAGCAAATCCTGGTGAAACAGTAGCTTTAGTTGGTCACACAGGAAGTGGAAAAAGTTCTATTATTAACGTGTTAATGCGTTTCTATGAATTTTATGATGGTCAAATATTAATTGATGATGTTGACATTAAAGATTATCCAATGAAAGAATTAAGAGAAAAAATGGGCTTAGTTCTTCAAGATGCTTTTATGTTTTATGGAGACATTGCTAGTAATATTCGCTTACTTAATAAAGATATTACAGACGAACAAATTATTGAAGCAGCTAAATTTGTGCAAGCAGATAAGTATATTAATACATTACCGAATAAATATCATGCAAAAGTAATTGAAGGTGGTACAAGTTTCTCAAGTGGACAACGTCAGTTAATTTCTTTTGCCAGAACAATTGTAACGGATCCTAAGATTTTAGTTTTAGATGAGGCAACAGCAAACATTGATACAGAAACTGAAAATCTGATTCAAGAAGGTTTAGAGAAAATGAGAAGTGGTCGAACAACAATTGCCATAGCTCACAGGCTCTCAACGATTAAAGATGCTAATTTAATTTTAGTTCTTGAAAAAGGAAATATTGTTGAACGTGGTAACCATGACCAGTTAATTGAGCATGAGGGATTATATTACGATATGTATCGATTACAAAATAGTCAAATATAAAACAAAAGATTGTAAGATAAGTCAGAAACTTGTTTTACAATCTTTTTTTACGTTTCGAAAAACTGGAGTTTAGGTTATGTTAAAATAAATATAGGAGGAGATTGTATGAAAAAAATAAATATTAAATCAGTTCTTTTTATTCTCTTCTTTATGATAGTTGGAGGCTTTTTAGGGATTTTTATTGGAATGATGACTGATGGTGGAAATATAACGCCGATTGATTTATTACTAGTAGCTCCATATTTTATATTAAGCATTGTTCTCCATATTATTATTCACGAAGCAGGTCATCTGGTTATGGGCCTTTTAACAGGTTATACATTTTTAAGTTTTAGAATTTTTTCGTGGGTATTAGTGAAACAACATAATAAGATTAAATTAACCAAACAAAAAGTTCCAGGAACATTAGGCCAGTGTTTACTGATACCACCAGAAAGAGAAGAGTTTATTTATAAGTTGTACCTCTTAGGTGGTGTGTTGTTTAACTTTTTAGCTAGCCTTTTGATGATTAGTTTAATATCTGTTTTTCCTGTCTTTACAATTGTTTTTTCAGGAATAGGTTGTGTTCTTGGATTAATGAACTTAATTCCCACAGGATTTAATGATGGAAATACATTAAAATTAGCTAATTCTTCTATCGAAAATCAAGAATTACTCTTTTTACAACTAGATGTGAATGCTCAAATGATGGTAGGTAAAAAATTTACAGAGTTACCTAATGATTATTTTAGTTTAATTGCAGAAAATCCTAAGCATAGTTATTTCAATGATTTTCAGGAATTCTTGATACTTGGAAAATGCATAGAAAAAAGAAATTGGGTTGAGGTTGCTACAAGTTTAGAAAAATTATGGGAAAACTTAGACAGCTTAATTTTACCTTATCAATTAGAATTAAAAAAAGAGATGTTTTACTACTTATTAATTAGAAAACAAGAAGATGAAAAATTAACTGAATTACTAAAAGACAAGCATTTACATAAGTATTTAAACATGAAAACTATTAGTAATAAACGAGTATTAGCTACAAAAGCCTATTTTTATGATCAAGACTTAGAAAAATCATTTGAATTAATTAATGAAGGTTTATTACTTAAAGAAAAGACTTCAAATCTAGGAGAATTTTTAGTGGAATCGGATAATCTAGTGTGGCTAAAAGAACAAATAGCAGATATGGAAGCTAACAAACTAGAAAAGATTAACTAGCTAATTATTTTAGATAATATATAATGACAATAGTTAGTTTGAGTTTGGAGGGAAAATCAATGACAACTTTATCTGATGTTGCTAAAAAAGCCAATGTCTCTAAAATGACAGTTTCAAGAGTTATTAATCACCCTGAAAAAGTAACAGATGAGTTAAAAGAACTTGTGTTTAAAGCAATGAAAGATTTAGACTATAAACCTAATGTGGCTGCAAAAGCATTAGCCAATAATCGCACACAAGTTGTAAAATTTTTTATTTTAGAAGAAATTGATACAACTGAACCTTATTATATGAATTTACTAATGGGAATTTCGAAAGAATTAGATAAACATCAATATTCTCTACAGTTAGTTACAGAAAATAGTTTTGACTTAGGTCAGAGTGATGGATATATCATTACTGGTATGCGTGAAGAGCATAATGACTGGGTGGAGCGTTTAGAAAAACCGTTTGTTTTATTTGGTGAAAATCGATATGGCTATGATTTTGTTGATACTGACAACACATTAGGCACAGAGATGGCGACAGAACACGCCATTAAGCAAGGTTATGAAAAAATTGTTTATGTGGGAATTGATGTAAAAGAACCTTTTGAATTTTCAAGAGAAGCTGGATATATTAATACAATGCAGCGCTATAAAAAAGTTCCTGAAATTGTTCGCTTTGAGAATCGTTCAAGGTACTCTAATCAATTTATTGACGAACAATTTGCACGATACCCTAAAAATACAGCTTTTGTCTGTAGTAGTGACCGCTTAGCGATAGGTGTGGAGCGCGGACTTCAAAAACATGAAGCTAATATTCCAAAAGATTACGGAGTCATTGGTTTTGATGGTGTCTTTTTGGATCAAATTGCTTATCCACGATTAACAACTATTAAACAATCTGTTGTGGAAATGGGAGCTTCTTGTGCGACTATGTTATTAAATAAAATTAATCAAAAAGGTGCCCCTCAAGGAAATCAATTATTCGAACCTAAATTAATTGTTAGAGGCAGTACAAAACTTAAGGAAGAGTGACTTACTTTTGTCACACTTCCTTCTTTTTTTGATGTGATAATTTTTTTGTTATCGCTAACATCGTTTTTTTAGTTGAGTTATTAATTAACTTTTCATAGACTATGAGTGAACAAACTTAAAAAGGAGGAAAAACATATGACACAAGCGTGGTGGGAAAAAACAATTGTTTACCAAGTCTATCCTAAAAGCTTTAAGGACTCTAACAATGATGGCATTGGTGATTTACAAGGCCTGATTAGTTCCTTAGATTATATTAAAGATTTAGGCGCAGAAACAATTTGGTTAAATCCTATTTTTATTTCTCCACAAATTGATAACGGTTACGATATTTCAAACTATTATGCAATAGATGATATCTTTGGAGACTTATCAGATTTAGAAGAATTAATTGAAGAAGCACACAAAAGAGAATTAAAAATTATGTTGGACTTGGTTTTAAACCACACATCAAGTAGACATCCTTGGTTTCAAGAAGCGCTTAAGGGGCCAAATAATCTGTACCGTGATTACTACTTATGGGAGGACCCTCAAGCTGATGGAAGTTTACCAAATAATTGGGAATCCTTTTTTGGTGGTTCTGTTTGGGAAAAAGATCCAAGAGGTAGTCAATATTATTTTCATTTATTCGATAAAGAAATGCCTGATTTAAACTGGAAAAATAAAGAAGTCATGCGAGCAATGGTAGATATTGCTAAGTTTTGGTTAGATAAAGGAGTAGACGGATTTAGATTAGATGCCTTTATTCATATGGTTAAAGATGATTTTTCTAAAAATGTTCCTAATATTCCAACAGGTGAGATAGCTATTGCCGAAGAGTATTATGCTAATTTACCTGAAGTAAAACTATACTTATCAGAATTCATTTCTGAAATAAAAGCGATTAAACCAGATTGTTTTATCCTCGGAGAAGCGGCTTCAGCGACGCCTGAACTTGCAGATGGTTATATTAGAGAAGATTTATGTGAAACAGTTATCTCATTTGATCATTTTAAAGAAAAAGTGATTGAGCAGGATGAAAGAATTCCTAAAGGTTTAGAGAAAAAAACAATTGACGCTAAAGAAATGAAACTAAAATTACAAAGTTGGCAAGAGAATTTAACACAAGGTAAATACCCAAGTTTATATTGGAATAACCATGATATGCCACGTATGGTATCTAGATTTGGAAATGTAGATAGTTACCGAGAAAAAAGTGCCAAAGCTTTAGCGACAGCTATGTATTTATTAAGAGGAATTCCAGTGATTCTTTACGGAGAAGAAATTGGAATGAAAAACTTAGAAGTAGATAATATCAATAAGTTTCAAAGTCCTAAAGCTAAAGACCAACACATTCAGCTTCTTGAAAACGGTTTTAACAAACAAGAGTCTCTAAGTATTATTGCTGCAGCAAATAAAGAAGCAAGCAGAGGAGTTATGCAGTGGAATAATTCAGAGTATGCAGGATTTTCAGCTGTTCCAAGTTGGATAGGAGAAAATAAAGAAGCTATTTACAATGTAGAAGAAGAATCCGTTGAACCAGATAGTATCTTGAATTTTTACCGCGAATTATTAGCCTTGAAAAAAACAGATTTATTCTCTTATGGCTCAGTTACGTTTCTTAACACAGAGGATGCTGTAATTGCTTATAAACGAAGACATAAGAATGAAGAAGCTTTAGTTTTGGTCAATTTAACCGATAAAGCAGTTAAAAGCCCTCAATTTTTAGCAGATTATAAAAAGTGGAATGTTCTAATTGATTCAGAAGATGAAACAACTGAAACATTAGCACCTTATACTTATAAAATAATGAAAAAGGATGATTAATTAATGGAAAGAGCAGCATTATTACATAGACCAGACAGCGAATACGCTTATCTTTTTGAAAAAGATGTTATGCACGTCAGATTAAGAACTAAAAAAGATGATATTAAAGAAGTGAGTGTCATTAAAGGAGATCCTTATTTAATTCATGAAGATGAGTGGTATAAATTTTCTGAGCCAATGAAAAAAATAGCTTCAACAGAAGACTATGATTATTGGCAAATAGCATTTGGAGCAGAATTTAAACGCATCCAATATGCCTTTCATGTAATTGGAAATGATGGAGAAGAAGTCTTTTACGGAGACCGTGGGATTTTTGAGATGAGTGAAGCAGTTGCTGAAAAAGCAGAAAATTATTTTAGAATGCCGTTTTTTCAAGAAATCGACCGTTTTAAAGCACCAGAATGGGTAAAAGAAACAGTTTGGTATCAAATTTTCCCTGAACGTTTTGCTAATGGAGATAAAACCAATGATCCTGAGGGAACTCTGCCTTGGGGAAGTCAGTTACCAGGAAGAGAAGATTTCTTTGGTGGAGACTTACAAGGTGTGATTGATAACTTAGATTATTTAGTTGATTTAGGGATTAATGGTTTATACTTCTGTCCAATTTTTAAAGCCTCATCAAATCATAAATATGACACAATTGATTACTTTGATATTGATCCAGACTTTGGCGATAAAAAATTATTTAAGCAGTTAGTTGATGAAGCTCATAAACGTGGTATTAAGATTATGCTTGATGCGGTCTTTAATCACATGGGTTACTACTCACCACAATTCCAAGATGTTGTTAAAAATGGAGAAAAATCAGCATACAAAGACTGGTTCCATATTCATAGCTTCCCAGTTGAAATTGGTAAAAACGGAAATGTAGAAGGAGCCAAAACACTGTCATTTGATACGTTTGCCTTCACACCAATGATGCCAAAATTAAATACGGCTAATAAAGAAGTACAAGATTATTTATTAGAAATTGCGACTTACTGGGTAAGAGAATTTAATATTGATGCTTGGAGGCTAGATGTAGCCAATGAAGTAGATCATCATTTCTGGAAAAAATTCTATGAAGCAACAACAGCAATTGATAAAGACTTCTATATCTTAGGTGAAATTTGGCATTCTTCTCAAAGTTGGTTAAATGGGGACGAGTTCCACGCTGTAATGAACTACGCCTTTACAGAAACAGTTACTAACTTTTTTGTTAAAGATGCTATTTCATCAACTAAAATGGCAAGTGGCTTATATGAGCAATTAATGCTTTACCGTGATCAAACAAATCAAGTGATGTTTAACTGTTTAGATTCTCATGATACACCAAGATTACTTCATCAAGCAGATGAAAACAAAGATGTTGCGAAGATGGCTTTAGCCTTTACGTTTATGCAACATGGTTCTCCTTGTATTTATTACGGTACAGAAGTAGGGATGACTGGTGCAGGTGATCCAGATTGCCGTCGTTGTATGGTTTGGGATGAAAAAGAGCAAGACAGAGAATTTTATTCATTTGTAAAACAACTGGTTGCACTAAGAAAAGAATATCAACCTATTTTGTCATATGGAGATTTAGTTTTCCAAGAATTAAATAATGAAGAAAAATTTGTTGTATTTAGTCGTCAAACAGAAACTGGTAAAGTTGATGGATTCTTTAATAAAGGTAAAGAAAACCAAATCATATCAGGTGATAGAACTATTTTGTTAAGTCAAAATGTTGAAATGACGGATAAAGGTTATATTGTAAAAGAAAATGGTTTCATTATTACTAAATAGATAAAAGGTGTTATCGGTAACATCATAAAAACGGTTGCAATGAAAGCATTAACATATTAATCTAAGAGAGTAAAGAAAATACATAGGAGGCTTTTTCAATGAAAAAAGGATGGAAACGCATTGGTCTAGGATTATTAGCTGCAACAGCAGTTTTATCATTAGCTGCTTGTGGAGGAAGTAAAGATAAGAAGGATGCAGGTAAAGAAGATTCAAAAACATTAGAAGTATCTGTTGATAAAGGTTATGTGGAGTATATCAATGATATTAAAGGTGATTTTGAAAAAGAAAACGGAGTCACAATTAAAGTAATCGAAAAAGATATGTTTGATCAATTAGATGCTCTTTCATTAGATGGACCTGCTGGTAAAGCACCAGACGTTATGATGTCAGCTTATGACCGCTTAGGACCTTTAGGACAACAAGGACATTTAGCTGAAGTAACACTAAATGATGGTTCTAACTATAATGATACAGATAAAAAACAAGTAACAGTAGATGGTAAATTCTACGGTGCTCCATCTGTAATTGAAACTTTAGTAATGTATTATAACAAAGATTTAATTAATGCAGCTCCAGCAACTTTTGCAGAAGTTGAAGAACTTGCAAAAGATAAAAAATATGACTTTGCTGGTGAAGCAGGAAAAAATACAGCCTTTTTAGCAAAATGGACTGATTTTTACTTTACTTACGGTTTAATTTCTGGTTACGGTGGTTATGTATTTGGTAATGATGGAACAGACCCTAAAGATGTTGGTTTAAACAACAAGGGTGCTGTTGAAGGTATTGAATATGCAACTGGTTGGTTCAAAGATGTTTGGCCAAAAGGTATGATGGATATTAAAGCAGCTGGTGATTTTGTAACGAATCAATTTGTTGATGGAAAAACAGCAGCAATCATTGATGGACCTTGGGCAGCAGCTAACTACAAAGATGCAGGTGTTAACTTTGGGGTAGCTAAAATTCCAGCACTAAAAAATGGTGAAGAATACCAAGCATTTGGTGGTGGTAAAGCATGGGTAATTAGTAACTATTCAACAAACAAAGAAGTGGCTCAAAAATTTGTTGATTATGTAACAAATGATGCTAACCAGGAGAAATATTACCAAATGACTCAAGAAGTTCCAGCAAACAACAATGCTCGTAAAAAAGCAACTGAAGAAAATAATGAATTAACAAACGCAGTTATTGCTGGTTACGAAAATGCTAAGCCAATGCCAAACATTCCAGAAATGGCTGAAGTTTGGACTGGTGGAGAAAACTTAATGTTTGACGCAGCTTCTGGTAAACAAACAGCTCAAGAAGCAGCTGATGCAGCAGTTAAAGTTATTAAAGAAAATATCGATCAAAAATACGGTGAATAAGAGTCACATCGGCAGAGCTATTTAAAGACTCTGCCGATGTCTTATTTTAGATAAGGAGACATACCATGGCTACCACTAGCAAACAAAAAGATGTTAAAAAAGCAACATTACTGTCACTTATTCCTGGTTTAGGACAATTTTATAATGAACAAAAATTTAAAGGGATTATTTTCTTAGGTGTCTTTATTGCCTTTGTAATTGAACTCTTTACATTTGGTGTTTCAGCAATAGATGGATTTATTACATTAGGTACAGTACCAATGGAAGACCACTCATTATTCTTACTTATTGAGGGAACTCTTCAAATTATTATTACTTTTGTTTTTGTTGTCTTCTATGTTTTTAATATAAAGGATGCTAAATCAGTTGCTAAAAAATGGAATAGCGGTCAAAAAGTTAATACAACAACAAAAGAAATTATCAATAATATGTTAGATGAGGGATTTCCCTACTTACTAACATTACCAGCATATATTGTTATGACAATTGCTATTATTTTTCCGGTATTAGTAACATTATTTATGGCATTTACAAATTATGATTTCAAACACATCCCACCAGCTGGCTTGATTGACTGGGTTGGCGTTAAAAACTTCTTTAGTATTTTCTTCTTAAGTTCATATCGCGCAACTTTCGGAGCTGTTTTTAGCTGGACCGTTATTTGGACAATTTGTGCCTCTACTTTACAAATTGTTTTAGGTGTTCTAACAGCAGTTGTTGCTAATCAACAGTTTATTAAAGGTAAGAGATGGTTTGGTGTTATTTTCTTATTACCTTGGGCAGTACCAGCCTTTATTACTATTATGAGTTTCTCAAATATTTTTAATGATAGTATTGGTGCGATTAACACTCAAGTTATTCCAATGTTAAATCACTTACCATTTGTTGATATTGGTGCAGTTGCTTGGAAAACTGATCCGTTTTGGACAAAAGTTGCTATTATTATGATTCAAGGATGGTTAGGCTTCCCTTATATCTATGTTATGACAACAGGTATTTTACAATCGATTCCAGAAGAATTATATGAAGCAGCTAAAATTGATGGAGCCAATGCTATCCAACGATTTAAATCTATTACGATGCCAATGATTTTATTTGTTGCAGCTCCAATTTTTGTCACTCAATATACAGGTAACTTTAATAACTTCTCAATGATTTACCTGTTTAACAATGGGGGACCAGGAAGTGTTGGTGGTGGAGCAGGGTCTACAGATATCCTGATTTCTTGGATCTATAAATTAACAACAGGAAATGCACCACAGTACTCAGTAGCTGCTGCAGTTACATTAATCATTTCATTTATTGTTATTAGTATTTCACTGATTGTCTTTAAGAAAACAAACGCATTTGATATGGAGGGAAAATAAAATGAAATCACATAACTCCGTCAAAAGAACTAAATTTTTAACTCATTTTTTCACCTATTTATTTATGATTGTGTTATCAATCATTGTTTTGTATCCAATTTTAATTACTGTAAGTACAGCTTTTAAAGCAGGTAACGTAAGTGCTTTTAGTTTAAATTTTAATAGTGAATGGACGCTGAATAACTTTAGCCGTTTGTTTAAAGAAACATTATATGGTAACTGGTACTTTAACACACTTATCATTGCCACATTTACAATGATTTGTCAGGTAACAATCATTACCTTAGCAGGTTATACATACAGTAGATACCGTTTTATTGGAAGAAATAGTAGCTTGAAACTATTTCTAATTGTTCAAATGGTACCAACTATGGCTGCCTTAACTGCCTTTTATGTTATGGCTTTATTACTAAATGCTTTAGACCAACCTTGGTTCTTAACACTAATCTATATTGGTGGAGGTATTCCAATGAACACTTGGTTAATGAAGGGTTACTTTGATACAGTGCCAATCGATTTAGATGAATCAGCGAAGTTAGACGGTGCCGGTCACTTTAGAATATTCGGTCAAATTGTGTTACCATTAGTAAAACCAATGATTGCTGTTCAAGCATTGTGGGCATTTATGGGACCGTTTGGTGATTTTATGTTAGCTAAATTCTTACTAAGATCACCTGAAAAAATTACAGTAGCAGTCGGACTACAAACCTTTATTAGTAATTCAAAAGACCAACAAGTTTCACTTTTTGCTGCAGGGGCAATATTAATTGCTCTACCAATTTCGGTGTTATTCTTCTTCTTACAAAAGAACTTTGTATCAGGATTAATTGCAGGTGGAACAAAAGGATAGGAGTTTTAACCAATGAAAGTATATCAATTTCCAGTTTCTTATTTTGCAAGTTCATTATCCGTTAAGAAAATGTTTTTAAATCGAAAAAACTTAAACGTTTGGCAAATGATGATTGTGATTATTTTTCTGATTTTTATGTTACTCAATCCAGTAGCACTAAATGCTAATAAGACTCAAGAATTTAAATTAGATGGCATTATGCCTAATTTAATGAATCAAGTTGATAAAATGGCAGTTGAAGATTTAAATACAATTGAAATAGTTCAAGGAGAATTAAAGTCAACAAACCAAAAACTTGAAAGTTCAGGGATGTATCTAAATGAGTCAGATAATAATTTTTCAGAAATAGAAACTGGTTTGAATTTTACTAAAGACCAATTAATCATGAAGGATAAAAATGGTTTGAAGTTTAATTTAAGATATACAACTGATTGGAATTCTAGTGAATGGGATTCAGTTGAATCTTTTAAAACTTGGTTAACCAAAGAATGGAACTATCAAAATACACCATATCGTATTATGAGTATGACTTTACTAGTTAGTATACTTGTATTTAGTAGTACACTATTTTTAGTGTTTGGTGCAGCATTTTTCATTTGGTTAACAAAGAAAAATCACTTATCTTCTATAAGAAGCTTTAAGGAATCAGTTAATTTAGTATTAAATGCTATGTTCTTAAGTCATTTAATCGCCATGGTTGCAGGGTTAATTTATTATGATATTACATTAATATTAACGATTCAATCATTTGGATTAGCGATTCAACTTTTAATTATTTTTGCTAAAACCAAATTTAATGACGGCTTAGCAAAAGAGGGTAAGATTGTTATTGATAAATAACTATTTCTAACATAAAAAAGCTATCAAATAAGTGGCGTTAAAACCATTTATTTGATAGCTTTTCTTGTGTCAATTTAATCATATACATTCATTTCCAAAATTAGCCCTAATGCAATGAGTGTGGCAATTAGAGAAGTTCCTCCTTGACTTAGAAAAGGTAGTGGAATACCAGTTAATGGAAGTAATCCGATTGAAGCACCGATGTTTTCAAAAGTTTGGAAAACGAGCATAAAAACAACACCTACACAAATGTAGATATTAAATTTTGAGTTGCTTTTCATACCTGTATAAAAAATTTGGAAAAATAGATAGAAGTATAAAATAATTACTAATGAAGCTCCTACAAATCCGTATGCTTCCCCAATGAAGGTAAAAATCATATCTGACTCTCTAACTGGCACATAAACATCTATTCCAGCAGAACCTTTTCCAAACATACCTCCAGAACCCATAGCTACAAAACCTTGTACTTGCTGATAAGCAATGCTGTCAGCAAAGGCATAAGGATCTCGCCAAGCGAGAACTCGGTCTAATTGATACTGCTTAAAATGAAGAAGTTTTAAAATATTATTGCCATTTTCTGTGAAAACTAGAAAGATCAGAAAACCACCTAATGCAACTAATAATGCCCCAATGGTTGTTAGTATTCGCCAATCAATTCCAGAGGCAATTAATAGTGCTCCTAAAACGCAAATGAAAACAAGTGACGTTCCAAAGTCTTTTTGCATAAACATTAAAGCAAATAAAGGAGTACTAAATAACAGCAAACGCCATAAAAGATTCATATCAGTAGAAATGTTTTTAACTTTTGTTTTGATATCATATTGAATTAATTCTTTGGAAATAAACAAAATATAAGCAATTTTTGCTAATTCCGAGGGTTGAAATTTAAATCCGAAAATATCAAGCCATCGTTTAGTTCCTGTAATATTATACATTGTCACGTCGTAGAAAAAATAAAGTGTTGACATGAGTAGTAGAGAGAAAACATAAATCCAGGGGACGAGTTTCCAAATTATTTTTTTATCAATAAATTTAATGATTAGCATGCCAGCTAATCCTAAAACAATAAATATTAATTGTTTTACTGCTTGCTTAATAGGGGAAACATCTTCGTAAGTAGCTACCCAGTATTGGAGCCAGACACTAAGGATTAACATTAAAAAAATAGGTAATAATAACCCATAGTTAATACTTGGTGTTAATTTTCGGTTATTTATTCTTGACAAGTTTATCACCTTCTTATAAAAATTCCGTCGTTTATAAAACTATCATTAAATAATATAAAAGATAACCGTAAATGACGTTTATTAATCAAATTTTAAAGAATAAAAAAACAACTTGAAATATTCAAGTTGTTAAAGTAAGTCTATTTTTTTTCGCCAAACTCCTGATTTCCAACGCTTTATCAGTAGAAGAGCCCGTAAAGCTTCGTCAATTGTATAAGCTAGCCACACACCTAGTAAACTTAAATTAAGGGGAATAGCAAGAAGATAAGAAAATGGTAGACTAATCAACCAAAGAACAATCAAACTAATCACAAGAGGGAATTTTACGTCTCCTGAGGCATTTAATGAGCCAACCATAGTCATATTAATAGCTCTAAAAATTTCTAAGAAAATATCAACTAGGAAAACAACTTTAGCAATCGCAATGACTTCTGGATTATAAGTAAAAATGTGCATGATAGGTTCAATAAAAATAAACGTTCCAAGTGAAATGATAAAGGTTACACCAACTCCTAAATAAATAGTATGTTTTCCTCTAAGATAAGCTTTATCAAAATTTCTCGCGCCAATATTTCGTCCGATAATAATTTGATTTCCTTGAGCAAGTGAAGCGGCAATAAGATAAATAAATTGAGTAATCGCTGTGACATAAGATTTAGCAATTAAAATATTTGGGCCAAGAGAAGCGACAATCATGGTAACTACTACTTGAGAAGCCATATAAGAAAGGTTCTCACCTGAAGAAGGGAGACCAAGTTTCAATATTTTTCTTAATTTTTCAGTTGAAAAGTATTTAAAAGAAAGAGATAAAATATTAAAATTAACTTCTTTCTTTAAAATAGTAAAACCATAAATTAAAGCAATTGTATTACCTAAGGCAGCGGAAATACCTAAACCAGCAACACCTAGATTTGGTAGTCCAAATGGCGAATAAAGAGCTAAATAGTTACCAATGACAGTTAATAAAAGAGCTAACATTGGAATTTTTAAAGCAGCTTTTGTTTTTCCATGACTTCTTAAAATAGCAATGATGGCAGCTGAGATAGAAGAAACAAATAAACTCGCTCCATAAATTTGTAAATATTTTATCCCAATAGTTACAATGTCACTAGGTAAATTCATTGTATATAATAATTGCTCTGGAAACATCATGAATACGGCACTAATTAAAAGTCCCATAAAAAATGAACCTAATATTCCTGTTGTTATAACATAAGGAATATCTTCTTGTTTTCTTGCACCTATTAATTGCGCGATAATAATTTGAACACCAACAGTAATGAATCCATAAATAAAAACAGATAGATTGAGTAGTTGATTGGCCGAAGCAACAGCAGCAACAGCTAATTCAGAATGTTGAGATATCATCCAAACATTGATATTACCAATAAAAACTTTTAAAAAAAGTTCAACAAAAATAGGCCAACTTAAAAATAATAATTCACTATTAGAAGCACGGTTATCTATAAAAAATGCTTTTATTTTGGAATGGATCAAGTGGCATAAACTCCTTTTTAATAAATTGATAATAAGTATTCTATCGATTATCCGAGGAAAGTCAATGGTTTTAAAGGCTCTTTTTTTGAGCATAAGGATAGACAAAAATCTATGAAAGGGTTAAAGTTAAATAGCAAAAACACGTATGGAGGTATGTATAAATGTATGATGTAATAATCATTGGAGCAGGACCTGGTGGGATGACAGCTGCTTTATATGCGTCAAGAGCTGATTTAAAGGTATTAGTAATTGAAAGAGGCGCTCCAGGCGGCCAATTAATGAACACAGCTGATGTTGAAAACTACCCAGGATTCTCTATGATTACTGGTCCAGATTTAGCAATGAAAATGTATGAGAATTCAACAAACTTTGGAGCAACTCATACATATGGAAATGTGACTAAAGTTGAAAATGAAGGTTTAGTAAAAAAAGTATATTGTGAAGATGAAGTCTATGAAGCTAAAACTGTGATTATTGCTTCTGGTAGTGATCATCGTAAAATTGGAGTCCCTGGTGAGGAAGAGTATGCAGGACGCGGTGTTTCTTACTGTGCTGTATGTGATGGAGCATTCTTTAGAGACCGTCATTTATATGTGATTGGTGGAGGCGATTCTGCAGTTGAAGAAGGTTTATACTTAACTCAATTTGCAAGTAAAGTAACGATTGTTCACAGAAGAGATACATTAAGAGCTCAAAAAGTAATTCAAGATCGTGCTTTTAAAAATGAAAAAGTAGATTTTTTATGGGACACAGTACCTGTTGAATTTAAAGGTGATGACAAACAAATCACTTCAATTGATTTTAAAAATGTTAAAACAGGCGAAGTGACCAATGCAGAAGCAGAAGGTGTTTTTGTCTATATCGGTTTAGATCCATTAACAGAACCTTTCAAAGATCTTGGAATTACAAATGAAGAAGGTTGGATTGTAACAAACGAACATATGGAGACAAATATTCCTGGTATTTATGCTATTGGTGATGTTCGTGATACTGTCCTTCGTCAAATTGCAACTGCTGTTGGTGATGGTAGTATTGCAGGACAAGAAGTTTATAAATACATCACAGAATTAGATGATTAGTTTTTCTCTTAATTTGAATGCCGTTTCAATTTAAAAATGACTAAAGTGTATTATAAGTATATTTGTTTATAAAGTTGTTTTGTTATTTATTTTTAAATGATTAACAATAAAAATATATAATAATTGTGAAAAGGAGCTGTTTTTTAGTCAGCTCCTTTTTTTTCTTCCCTTAATCTATCATCAAATGGTATAATGAAAAAGAATTTATGAGAAAGGGTGACCAAATTGACTTGGGAAAATACATATAAACAATGGATTAACTTTAATAATATTGATGAATTAGTAAAAAATGATTTAGAAAAAAATAAAGAGGATAAAGAGGCTTTAATGGATGCCTTTTACGCTCCATTAGAATTTGGTACAGCGGGAATGCGTGGCATCATTGGTGCTGGAATTAATCGTATGAACATTTATACAGTTAGACAAGCGACTGAAGGGTTAGCGTTATTTATTGATTCTTTAGATGATTCTATGAAAAAAGCAGGAGTTGCCATTGCTTTTGATTCAAGACATCAATCGCCAGAATTTGCTATGGGAGCAGCTGAAACATTAGCAGCACACGGAATTACTGCCTATGTTTTCGATAGCTTACGTTCAACACCAGAGTTATCTTTCACAGTAAGACATTTTAATTGTGTTGCAGGAATTATGATTACAGCAAGTCATAACCCAGCAGCTTATAACGGATTTAAAGTTTATGGCTCTGATGGGGCACAAATGCCTCCTCATGATGCTGATTTAGTAACTAAATACGTTCGTTCAATCAGTAATCCACTAGAAATTAAATTTACACCTCAATCAGAAGCTGGTGATTTAATTAAAATCGTGGGCGAAGATGTTGACAAGGTTTATTTAGAGAATTTAAAAACAGTTACTGTAAATAAAGATGTGATAAACGAAACAAAAGATAGTTTGAAAATTGTCTTCACACCTTTACATGGAACAGGCCAAATGATTGGTGAAAAAGCTTTAGCTCAAGCTGGCTTTAAAGATGTTTTAACAGTTCCAGAACAAAGAGAACCAGATTCTAATTTTTCAACTGTAGCTTCTCCAAACCCAGAAGAAGCTTCAGCTTTTGAATATGCCATTAAATTAGGTGAAAAAGAAAATGCAGATGTCTTGTTAGCCACAGATCCAGACGCTGACCGTTTAGGTGCGGTAGCTAAAAACCAAGCAGGCGAATATGAAATCCTTTCTGGAAACCAACTAGGAAGTATTATGGTTCATTATTTGCTACAAGCTAAAAAAGCCAATAACACGTTACCTGAAAATGCAGTAGTCATTAAATCAATCGTATCAAGTGAATTGCCAACAGCAATTTGTAAAAAATACGATGTTAAGATGATTGATGTTTTAACAGGATTTAAGTTTATTGCAGAACAAATTAAAAGCTTTGAAAAAGACTTATCTAAAACATTTGTATTTGGATTTGAAGAAAGCTATGGTTATTTAGTCCAACCATTTGTTAGAGATAAAGATGCGATTCAAAGTTTAGTGTTACTATCTGAAATCACAGCCTTTTATAAAGCTAAAAATAAAACTTTATTTGATGCTATGGAAGAAATTTATCAAGAGTTTGGTTACTTTGATGAAAAAACTATTTCATTTACAATGCCAGGAATCACAGGAGTTGAAAAAATCCAACAACTAATGGCAAGTGTTAGAAATGATATTCCAAATGAATTTGGTGGCGTTAAAGTAAATTATTACGAAGATTACGCCACACAAAAAAGACATTATTTGACGGGTGAAGAAGAAGATATTTTATTACCGACGTCAAATGTGTTAAAATTCTTTTTAGAAGATGGTAGCTGGATTGCTATTAGACCTTCTGGAACTGAGCCAAAAGTTAAATTCTATCTAGGTGTGAAAGGTAATAGTCACGCAGAAACAAAAGAGAAAATTGAAACATTTGAGCAAGATGTTCAAGGATTTATCAAATAAGAGTAGGTGGAGATGTCGCGATGGCACTCAATAATGTAACAGAAGAAAATATTTTAAAAGTAAGTAAATTTTTTAAAAGTATTAGTGACCCAACTAGATTAAGAATTTTACTGGCTTTATCTGAAAAAGAGATGAATGTTTCATCAATCACGGAATTGTTAGAGATGGAACAATCAGCAGTTTCTCATCAGTTAAAAGCTTTAAGAGAAAATCGTTTAGTTAAATCTAGAAAAGAAGGTAAGTCTGTTGTTTATTCCTTAGATGATCAGCATGTAGTGGATATTTTAACAGAAACTTTTGTTCATATGAGTCACGTAGAATGTTAGCTATTTTCATTAATTTGAAAATAGCTTTTTTTTTTACCTCAACTTAGGTATACTTGTAATTAAATTAAAAAATAATGAGTAATATTTAATGGAAGGTGAGTTACATGGTAAAAGTATTGAACGTTGGATTATTAGGTTTAGGAACTGTAGGTTCTGGAGTTCCTCTACTAATTAAAGAAAATCAAAAAAAGATTGAAGATATAACAGGAACAAGAATCAATATTAAAACAGCATTTGTTAGAAATATTGAAAGTAAACAAACAATCGCAGATAAGTTCAACTTAAATTTAACCACCTCATTCACTGATATTTTAGAAGATGAAGAAATTCAAGTCATTGTAGAAGTTATGGGTGGAACTACTTTGGCAAAAGAGTACATCATCTCTGCTTTAAAAAATAAAAAACATGTTGTGACTGCCAATAAGGATTTAATAGCAATTCATGGGCTAGAGTTAGTAGAAATTGCAAAAGAAAATAATTGTTTCCTTTATTATGAGGCAAGTGTAGCTGGTGGTATTCCTATTTTAAGAACTATTTCTAATAGTATGTCAGCTGATGAAATCACAAGTATTTCAGGTATCGTTAATGGGACAACTAACTTCATCCTAACTCAAATGTCTCAAAAAGGATTATCATATGATGAAGCTTTACAAGAGGCAACTCGTTTAGGATATGCAGAAAGTGACCCTACAAATGATGTCGAAGGAATTGATGCTGCATATAAAATGGTCATCTTAACTAGATTTTCATTTGGAATGGATATTGATCCTTTAAAAATTGAGAGAAAAGGTATTACAACAGTTTCAGCTGACGATATTAAAACAGCCGATTCATTAGGTTATAGTATTAAATTATTAGGTTTTTCAGAGAAAATTAAAGAAGGTATTCATGTGGAAGTGTCACCAGTTCTTGTACCTAAAACACATCCTCTTTCAACAGTAGAAAATGAAATGAATGCTATATTTATTAATAGTTTTGGTGTAGGAGAATCAATGTATTACGGACCTGGTGCAGGAGCTAAACCGACTGCAACAAGTGTTGTGAGTGATTTAATTACAATTGCTAAAAATGTTTCTTTAGGAATAAGTGGTTTAAGTTTTAATACGTTTAATAATAAAACAACATTTGCTAAAGAAGAGAATGTTATTTCAAAACATTATTTTTCATTACGAGTAACAGATGAACCAGGTGTTTTTAAAAGATTAGCAGAAATTATGTTAGCAGAAAATGTAAGTTTAGAGCAAATCAAACAAGAAACAGAAAAAATAGCTACAGCAAGAATTATGATTATCACTCATGAAGCTAGTTTAGATAAAATTAAACGAATTGAAACTAAGTTGGGGAATGAAACTGGATTTGAAGTATTATCCCGATTTAAAGTATTAAACTAAGAGGAGAGTAGGACATGATAATAAAAGTACCAGCAACAACTGCCAATCTTGGTCCTGGTTTTGACTCTTTTGGTTTAGCATTATCCCTGTATTTAGAAATTGAAATTCTGGAAAAAACAACTACTTGGAAAATTAGTCATGATTTAGAAAATATCCCCCATGATGAAAAAAATTTAATCATTCAAGTAGCTAAAAAAGTGTTTCCTGATATTTCAGCACATCATATAAAAATGACAACTACAATTCCAACAGCTAGAGGATTAGGAAGTAGCTCTTCAGCAATTGTTGCTGGGATTGAGCTAGCTAATCAACTGGGGGATTTAGATTTAACCAACCAAGAAAAAGTAAAAATTGCTACAGAAATAGAAGGACATCCAGACAATGTAGCTCCAGCTATTCTAGGGAAGTTTGTTGTTTCAACAATGGTAGAAGACGCAGTTTTTTATAATCAACATGATTTTCCAGCTTGTGGTTTAATAACTGTTATTCCAAAGTATGAACTTCTTACAAGTGAGAGTAGAGGAGTGCTTCCAGAAGAACTATCTTATTCAGAAGGTGTTATGGCAAGTAGTATTGCTAATATGGCTTTAAGTTTTTTAGTAGCAAATAAACTGGAACAGGCAACTGAATTGATGACAAAAGATTTATGGCATGAACCATATCGGAAAAAATTAATTAAAGAATTTGAATTAGTATCAAGTTTAAAATCTCAATTAGGTTTTTACGGAGCATTAATAAGTGGGGCTGGACCAACCATTTTGGTTTTATCTCCAACAGAAAAAACAGTCACAATTCATAAAGAATTAAAACAAAGATTTAAAGAGTGTGATGTAAAAATATTAAAGACAGATTTGACTGGTGTTCAAGTCATAAAATAAAAAACTCCTACATGATTCGCTCATGTAGGAGTTTTTGTTATTTACGTTGTTGTTTACCTGCATTACGCCCTTGAGCGTTTTTAGGTTTGCTATTTGGTGTAGACGTCGCTTTTTTAGGAGTAACATCTTTAACAGTAGGTTTCACAGCTTTAATTGGGTTTTTAGCAAAGTGTTCAGCAAGCTCTGCTTTAACTTTTGGTTTATGATATAAAGTTGTAATAAGAGATTGAATACAACTAAAAATACCACCAACAACCCAGTAAAGTGTCACACCAGCAGGAGAACTAAATGAAATCATAACAATCATTAATGGTGACATGTAGCTCATCATTTTCATTTGTTTCTTTTGTTCCTCAGCCATACCAATCATGCTAATATAACTTTGAGCAAAGTAACTAATACCTGCTAAAGCAACTAGTAAAAGACTTGGTTTTCCTAAGTCAATGCCTAAGAAAGTTGATTCACTAATACCTTGAGTGAATTTTGCAGCATAGAAAAGAGCTGTAAAAATCGGCATTTGAATCAATAATGGTAGACACCCAAGTCCACCCATTAAATTAATATCATTTTCTTTATAAAGATTTTGTAACTCAGATTGAACTTGCATTTTCTCTTCATTAGAAGTAGCAGCTTTCAATCGTTTGTTGATATCGTCTGTATAAGGCTTAACAGCTTGCATTTTCTCTTGTTGAATCATTGATTTTTTCATTTGACTTAAGCCAAGAGGCATAATTGCTAGTCGAACAATAATTGTTAGGATGATAATGGCAAGACCAAAACCTAATCCCCAGTCATCAGCTAAAAATTTAATTGCATTTCCCATAGGAGCAACTAAGAATTTATAAACAAAGCCTTCTCCTGTTGGGTTTCCGGCTTTATCATGTTGTACACAACCAGATAAAACAAAAAGTAAACCTAGTAAACCAGATGATACGATCCATCGTTTTAATTGTTTCATTTAATCCGTTCCTTTACTTTAATATACACAAGATTTACTATATCTAATTCTGGCTATTTTTTCAATCAAAATCGTTAAAAATTAATTAGTAACTGAAAACTTTGTATATTCTTTAGAAGTGTTTGCCTCATGAAAAGTAACTTGATCAACACGACCAAATGGAGCAGGAGATTTTTTGACTGCTTCAATAAAATCATTCACCTTTTTTTCTTCACCTTGTGCCTCGATATAAACATCTCCATTGTCCTCATTTCGAACAATGCCTAAAACACCAAGCTGATCAGCAACCATTTTAGTTGTATATCTAAATCCTACACCTTGAACTTTACCAGATACTGTCATTGCAACTTTCATCATAAGCACCTCTTTCTTTTTTATTATTATATCTTATCCAAATAAATATGTATTGATATTAGTATGATTTTTTAAGAATTTTGATATAATATACAAGACTGAGAGGGATACAAAATGAAAATAATAGAATCAAATAAAAATGATTGGATTAAACAAATAAAAAAATTAGAGAAGAAAAAATACCGTGACCTTGAGAATCGATACTTAATCGAAGGAGAGCATTTAGTGGAAGAGGCTTTAATAAATAATGCTCCCCTTGAATTTTTGCTAATAACAGAAAGTAGTCAAAATGATTACCAGGAATTGGTAAAACTGGTTTCAGATGAGCAATTGGTTCAAGTAACAGAAGATATTATTAAGCACTTATCTAGCCTACCAAGTCCACAGCCAATTATGGCAATAATCAAAAAAGAAACTGAAACTAAAAAAGAAACACCTACTAATCATTTACTATTGTTAGATAATGTCCAAGATCCAGGGAACGTTGGAACAATGATTAGAACAGCAGATGCTGCTGGTTTTAATGGTGTTATCTTAGGTGAAGGAACTGCTGATATTTATAGTACAAAAGTGCTTCGCTCTATGCAGGGAAGTAATTTTCATATTAATTTAAGAGAAGAAAATCTAGTTGAAACAATAAAAATACTTAAAGAACAAGGTTATAAAATTTACGCGACTGAGTTAAATGAAGAGGCTATTTCTTTTAAAGACATAGAAAAATCAGAAAGAATAGCTATTATTATGGGAAATGAAGGGCAAGGAGTTAGTAAAGAATTAATAGAGCTTGCTGATAATCCTGTTTTTATTCCGATGTTAGGCAATTCAGAGTCACTTAATGTAGCAGTAGCAGCTGGTATTGTCATGTTTTCTATTTAAATATTACAAATTTATTAAGTAGGTTTAATAAACTAGCTATTAATTCAACTTCATGCTAAACTACATTACAATGTATTAGATTGATAGAGAATACTAAACAATTTATTGAAAGAAAGTGAAGAAATTTTATGACGGTAAGATGGCAAGAGGACGCAGAGTATTTAGAGTTAGTTGCAGACTTAATTTATACAGACGAAGTACAAAATTTAGTTGAATTTAAACAACATCACTATTCAAATCGTTTAGAGCATTCAATCAATGTGTCATATCGTAGTTTCTTATTAGCTAAGAAATGGAACGGAGACTTGAGAGCAACTGCAAGAGCAGGTCTTTTACATGATTTATTTCACTATGATTGGCGAACAAATAAAAGTGATGAAGGTAGTCATGCTTATGTCCATCCAAGAGTTGCATTAGAAAATGCAAGAAAATTAACTGAAATTTCAAAATTAGAAGAAGATATTATTGTAAAACATATGTTTGGCGCAACAATTGCACCACCTAAATACAAAGAAAGCTATATTGTTACCTTAGTTGACAAATATTGTGCTTGTGAGGAAGTATTTGTACCTCTTTACCAACAAGTAAAAATCAAAGCTTACCAGTATTTTGGCTTAGCAAATGTAAATGTCTAGAATCTAAGCCGACTTGCTAGAATTAGTCGGCTTTTTGCTTTATACTTAAATGTAATACTTCTAAAGAAGAGGTGAATATAATGGAAACTTGTGAAAACCAACAATTTATACTATGTCCTAAATTCGAAAAAACTTTTGAGATTTTAGGGAAAAAATGGAATGGATTAATTATTGATGTCTTAATCGCAGAAGGCCCACAACGCTTTGTAGAGATTGCCAATAAAATTCCTGATGTAAGTGATCGTGTTTTGGTTGAGCGTTTAAAAGAATTAGAGGAAAAAGAAATTTTAGAGAGAAAAGTCAAGTGTGAGGAAAAAAATCGCATTGAATACGGACTGACAGATAAAGGTTTAGCCTTAAAACCTGTTATGGAAGAGATTCAAACTTGGGGTGAAAAATGGGTAGAGGTCAAAAATTAACCTTGACCTTTGTTCATTTCTCTTGTAGTATGTAAGGCAAATACAATATAACAATAACATTTAAGGGAAAAGAGTAGTTTAATGATTTATCCAAAGGGAGACTTGCCACCGACTGAAAGCAAGTTGTTAAAGAATTAAGTGAAGTTCACTTCCTGAGTTGTTTATCATTCAGTAATAAACCGGTGTGAATCATCGTTAACAAATAAAAGTGTGTACGTTTACGTACAAATTAGGATGGTACCGCGAGACATCGTTCCTTTATATAAGGAATGATGTCTTTTTTTGTTGCTAAAATAGAAAGGAATGTCGAAAAAGATGTCATTAAAAGAAACATTAGAACAGTTGAAAAAAGATGCATTAGCAAAAATTGAATCAACAACAAACTTAGAAAATTTAAATGAAATCAGAGTTCAAGTTTTAGGGAAAAAAGGCTCGATGACTGAAGTATTAAGAGGGATGAAAGATTTAAGTCCTGAAATGCGTCCAGTTGTTGGAGGGTTAGCCAATGAAATTCGTGACCTTTTAACTGGTGAGTTGGAAGAGAAAAAAGAAGTTTTAGAACAAGCTGCATTAAATGCAGCTTTAGAAAAAGAAACAATCGATGTGACGTTACCAGGAGATGAATTAAACATTGGTGTACCGCACATTTTAACGCAAGTTATGGAAGAAATTGAAGATGTATTCTTAGGTTTAGGTTATGAAATTATTGAAGGGTACGAAGTGGAGCAAGATCATTATAACTTTGAGCGTATGAATATACCAAAAGATCATCCGGCTCGTGATATGCAAGATTCTTTCTATATTAATGATGAAGTGCTACTAAGAACTCATACATCTCCAATTCAAGCACGTACTATGGAAAAACATGATTTTTCTAAAGGCTCATTAAGAATGATTTCTCCAGGTAAAGTATTCCGTCGTGATAGTGATGATGCAACCCATAGTCATCAGTTCCATCAAATTGAAGGACTTGTTGTAGCAGAAGATATTACAATGGGTGATTTAAAAGGAACTTTAGAAGTTTTACTTAAAAAAATGTTTGGTGAGGATCGTGAAATTCGCTTACGTCCAAGTTATTTCCCATTTACTGAGCCTTCAGTAGAAGTGGATATCAGTTGTTTTAAATGTGGTGGAGAAGGTTGTAATGTTTGTAAACAAACTGGTTGGATTGAAATTTTAGGAGCAGGAGTTATTCATCCTAGTGTACTTGAAATGTCAGGTATTGATTCAACAAAATACAGTGGATTTGCATTTGGATTAGGACCAGACCGAGTAGCAATGCTTAAATACGGTGTAAATGATATCCGTTATTTCTATCAAAATGATTTACGATTCTTAGAACAATTCAGAGTAAAGGGGTAAGACAATGTTAGTTTCATATAAATGGTTAAAACAATTAGTTGATCTTGAAGGGATTTCACCTATCGAATTATCAGATAAAATGTCTCGTTCAGGAATTGAAGTAGAAGATGTAGTTGTCCCAGAAGAAGGACTTAAAAAAATCGTTGTTGGAGATGTTAAAGAATGTGTTCCTCATCCAGATAGTGATCACTTATCAATTTGCCAAGTTGATGTTGGTGAAGAAGAAATCTATCAAATCGTTTGTGGAGCTCCTAATGTAAGAGCTGATAAAAAAGTAATAGTGGCTTTACCAAACTCACGTATTACAGGAAATGTAAAAATTAAAAAAGGAAAAATGCGCGGAGAAGTATCTCTTGGAATGATTTGTTCATTAGATGAGTTAGGATATTCAAGTAGTGTTGTTCCTAAAGAATATGCTGATGGTATTTATTTCTTACCAGATGAAGCTATACCAGGAGAACCAGTCTTTTCATATCTAGAAATGGATGATTCTATTATTGAATTATCAATTACACCAAATAGAGCTGATGCTTTAAGTTTACGTGGTGTAGCTCATGAAGTAGCTGCTATCTATGATCGTAAAATTACTTTCCCAACTAAAGAGTTAGTAGAAGATACAGCGTCAAACATTGAAGATTACATTAGTGTTTCAGTAGAAAATACGGATGACACACCGACTTATCGCATGCGTGTGATTAAAGACGTGACTATCAAAGAAAGTCCAATGTGGTTACAAACGTTACTAATGAATGAAGGCATTCGTCCAATTAATAACGTCGTCGATGTAACAAACTATACCTTGCTACTATACGGTCAACCACAACATGCTTTTGATTATGACAAATTAGGTAGTAAAGAAATTAAAGTTCGTCGTGCTACAGATAATGAATCACTTGTTACTTTAGATGAAGAAGAACGTACATTGACAACTGAAAATATTGTTATCACAAACGGTGAAAAAACAATTGCTTTAGCAGGTGTGATGGGTGGTTTTGATTCTGAAATCACAGAAACAACTACAACAGTTGCTTTAGAAACAGCTCTTTTCCATCCAACAGTAACAAGACGTACTGCTAAAAGCTTTGGTCTTTCAAGTGAATCAAGTAAACGTTTTGAGCGTGGCATTAATGTTTCTACTATAGAAGAAGCAAGTGCTTTCTCAGCTCAAATGATTGCGGAACTTGGTGGTGGAGTTGTTGTTAGTGGTGAGGCTATTAGCAATAGCTATGAAAAAGAAGATGTCGTGGTGTCAATTACATTAACAAAAATAAATCGTTCTTTAGGAACTGAATTATCAAAAGAAGATGTTACTCGTATCTTTAATAGTTTAGGTTTCAAACACGAAGTTGATAATGAAACATTTATTGTAAGTATCCCTCCAAGACGTTGGGATATTTCAATTGAGGCAGACTTAGTAGAAGAAGTAGCTCGTATTTACGGTTATGATAACTTACCTTCAACATTACCTAAAGGATCATCAGTTGCTGGTAAATTAACTCGCACACAAAGACTAACACGTAGTATTCGTAAACAATTAGAGGGTAACGGCCTTTATGAAGCAATTAGCTATATGTTAACAACACCTGAGTTAGCAACTAAATTTGTTTTAGAGCCAAAAGGAACAATTGAACTAGACTTACCAATGAGTGAAGAACGCTCTGTAGCTCGTCAAAGTTTAGTTTCAGGGTTATTGAAAAATGTAGCTTACAACCAAGCTAGAAAACAAAATCAAATTGCTTTTTATGAAGTAGGAAATATTTTTGAACTAGTTGAAGGTGACGTTTTACCAAAAGAAACAAAGCATTTGGCAATGGCTATTTCTGGAACATGGGCTAATAAAACATGGGACTCACCAGCAAAATCAGTTGATTTCTATACATTAAAAGGAATCGTTGAAAACTTGTTTAATCTTTTAGGATTAAGTGATGAACTAAGATTTACTTCAAGTAAAGCCTATAAAGAGATGCACCCAGGTCGTACAGCACAAATTACGATTGGTGAAACTGTTTTAGGATTTGTAGGACAAGTTCATCCACAAGTAGCTAAAGAAATGGAAATTAATGAAACCTATGTCTGTGAATTAGATTTAGCTTTATTATGTGAATTAGCTAAAGAAGAGCCAACTTACAAAGAAGTAGGTAAATATCCTTCAATTAAGCGAGATATAGCACTTTTAGCAGATCGTGAGATTTCAAGTCAAGAAATCATCGATGTGATTAAAGACAAAGGTGGTAAGTACCTAATTGATATTCATTTATTTGATGTCTTTGAAGGAGAAAAATTAGGAGCTAATAAAAAATCTCTAGCTTACTCTCTAATCTTTAGAAATGACGAAGCGACATTAGTTGATGAAGATGTGACAAAAGCAGTTGAAAAAGTTAGTGAAGCACTACAAACAACATTAAATATAGAAGTAAGATAATTAAAAGATTTTACTTACTTACCTTGTAGGTAGGTAAAGTCTTTTTCTTTATACATTAATATAGAAGAAAAGTGAAAAAATGGAGGTTAGGGATATGGGATTTGAAAAAATAAGTGAAGAAATTAATGCCAGTGAGTTACTAAAATCATATCAATTATCGGGAAAAGATTTGGAGTTAAAAAATAAAAGAGATGAAGAATTGCGACAGATAATATTAGGTGAAGATCAGAGATTTTTAGCTATTATTGGTCCTTGTTCAGCACATGATGAAGAGGCAGTTTTAGAGTATGCACACCGCTTAAGTAAGATTCAAAAGGAAATAGTTAACGAAGTTTTCATTATACCTAGGATATATACGAATAAACCACGTACTAATGGAGATGGTTACAAAGGCTTATTACACCAACCTTCAGCTCAAGGGAAAAGCAATTTGCTTCAAGGTATTCAAGCAGTTCGAAAAATTCATCATCGTGTGATTACTGAAACAGGTTTAACAACAGCAGATGAGATGCTTTATCCAGAAAATCTAGAATATGTAAAAGACTTGTTAAGCTATATTGCAATTGGCGCTCGCTCTGTAGAGGATCAACAACATCGTTTTGTAGCAAGTGGAATAGATCAGCCTGTGGGAATGAAAAACCCAACAAGCGGTCAATTAAACGTGATGTTTAACTCTATCTACGCTGCTCAACAGCAACAAGAGTTTATCTATAATAATCAAGAAGTAATGACGTCATCTAACCCTTATGCTCATGTTGTTTTAAGAGGAGGACTTGATGCTAATGGTAAAAACATACCGAATTATCATTACGAAGATTTAGTTACAGTGCATCAAATGTATCAAGAATCAGAACTTAAAAATCCATTTATTGTAGTTGATACAAATCATGATAATTCAGGAAAAAAACATTTAGAACAAGTTCGTATTGTTAAAGATGTGTTAAGCAGTCGTGAGTGGAATCAAGATTTGAAACCTTTTGTACGCGGCTTTATGATTGAGAGTTTCCTTGAAAATGGTCGCCAAGAAGTAGATGGTGATGTGTTTGGTAAGTCTATTACAGACCCTTGTCTTGGATGGAAAGAAACGGAAAAGTTATTATATTCATTAGCCAAAAATAAATAAGCAAGAGGAGGATTTATATGAAATCAAAAGAAACTTTAGAGGGATTACGTCCTTATATACCAGGTAGACCAATTGATGATGTGAAAAAAGAATATGGTTTAACTCGAGTAGTGAAACTAGCATCTAATGAGAATCCATACGGTTTTTCACCAAAAGTTAAAGAGTTATTAGTTAATGAAATAGAAAGTTTAGAGTATTATCCTGATGGAGGAGCAGTTGATTTAAAAGAAAAATTAGCTGAATTTCACCAAATTTCAACCAATCAATTAATAGTTGGTGCTGGACTAGATGAAGTGATTCAGATTGTTTCTCGTGCTATGTTAGTAAGTGGAGATGAAATTATCGTACCAGACCCAACTTTTCCTCAGTACGGACACCATGCCACAATTGAAGGAGCAGATGTGATTAAAGTACCTGTTCATCCAGCAACTGGTGAGATGGATTTAGAGAAAATGTTAGAAAGCATTACTTTTGATACTAAAATTATTTGGTTATGTAACCCAAATAATCCAACTGGAACTTACGTGTCACAATATAAAATAAAAGATTTTATGGAAAAAGTACCAGACCATATCTTAGTTATTAGTGATGAAGCCTATCAAGAATATGTGACAGAGGAAGAAATTGGGACAAGTTTTAATTTATTAAATGAATATGATAATTTAATGATTATGAGAACTTTTTCAAAAGCTTACGGATTAGCTGGTCTTAGAATAGGGTATGGGATAATGTCAGAAGCTCTAGGAAAAACCTTAGAAGTGGCAAGACTACCTTTTAACACAAGTACGCTGGCTCAAAAAGCTGCAATCGTAGCGTTAGAAGATCAAGAATTCATTTCAAGAGCAACTAAAAAAAATACAGCAGAATTAGAAGCATGGGAGAAATTTCTAGAAGAGCTAGCAATACCTTACTATGTGTCTCAAACAAACTTTATTTTTGTAAATGTTGGTGAGAAGTCAGATGAAATAACTCAAGGCTTACTAGAGTCAGGATTTATTATTCGAGGCGGCTTAAAACCAGGCTGGGTTAGAATTACAATGGGACAAAAGGAAGACAATGAAGTTTTAAGAAATGTTTTAAAAAACTTGTTGTAAAATAAATGAAAAAGAAAGGAAAAATAGATGATTTTCCTTTCTTTTTTATAGTTTAATTGGTACATTATTCTAGGAACTGTATAAAGGGGGAGAAATGAGTGGGTCACATTACTAAAACGTATCAACAAAATGAATTAATTAAGAAAAGTGCAATCGTTATTTTTGCAGGAGTTATTTTAGCCGTCGCCTTGAATTTGTTTTTAATTCCGGCTAATGTCTTCTCAGCAGGCGTTAATGGGCTGGCTCAGTTATTCTCAGGTATTTTACTAAATTCATTTGATATTAAGTTAGATACTGGGATATTAATTTTCCTTATGAATATTCCGATTGCTATTTTAGGTTGGATTAAGCTTGGGAAATCAGCAACTATTTTTAGTTTATTAACAGTTTTATCTGTAACGATAATGACTTTAATTATTCCTGTTGTAGAAATTACTGATAATCAATTAATGAATGGAATTGTTGGTGGTGTTTTATCAGGTGTAGCAGTTGGTTTAACAATGAAGTTTGGTTTTAGCACAGGAGGAATGGATATTGTTTCTCTAGTCTTATCTAAAACTACAGGACGAAGTGTAGGGTCATTAATGATGATTATTAATGCCTTTATTATAGCAACAGCAGGTTTTGTTTTTGATTGGGAGTCAGCACTTTACACGGTAATCTCAATCTATGTAACCACTCAAGTAGTGGATAGAATCCATACACGTCATCAAAAGGTAACAGCTTTTGTAATTACATCTAAACCAGAAGAGGTGATTCATTCTATTCAAAACGAAATTGTTCGTGGAATGACTCTCTTACCAGGAACTGGTGTTTATTCTAGAAAAGAGACTTCAGTTATTATGACTGTGGTAACTAAATATGAATTATATGCTTTAGAGCAAGCTGTTTACTTAGCAGATCAAAATTCATTTATAAATATTTTACCAACTCAAACTATTGTTGGGAATTTTTGGAATGAAGATCAACAAAATGAGATGAAAAAGATGATAAAAGAGATTTAATCTCTTTTTATCATCTTTTTTTATACTCTAAACCCTTGATTTAAAAGAGTTTTTATGAAAAATAAAAATTTTCAAGAAAAAAAAGGTTGCAATTTTCAAACTCAACCCATATACTTTGATTATCAAATCATTTGATTATCAAACTATCTCGAAAATAGTTGCTTTTAAATTTTTTTACCCATATACTTTGATTATCAAACAAATAGTGAAAGAGGCATTAGAAATGGACGATAACATGAATCTAGTCAATGCCCAACTAGTAAGAGTCTTTAATGACATTTTGACAATTGAAGAGACAGAGCTTAAAAAGAGTAGTTTCTCTGATCTATCAATCAAAGAAATGCACACCATTGAGGCCATCGGGATGGGTAAAAATAAAACAACAGGTGAGGTAGCAAAAGAGTTATCAGTAACAGTTGGAACACTAACAGTTGCTGTCAACAATTTGGTAAAGAAGGGTTATGTAGACCGTGTAAGAAGTGATACGGATCGTCGTATTGTTCGCTTAAAGCTGACAAATCGCGGCCGGTTATTTTTCAGAGCACATCAACATTTCCATAAAAAAATGGTTGAAGCAGCTTTAGAAGATATGGCAATAGATGAAAAAGAAGCTTTAGTTAAAGGACTTCAAAGTCTACACCGTTTTCTGAAGAAGTATTATTAAAAGGTAAGGAGATGTACGTAGTATGCAGTTGTATCCTCAAGTTACGAAAGTGGCAAAATATTTGCCAGATAATATAGTAACCAATGATGATTTAGCAAAAGTGATGGATACAAGCGATGAATGGATAGCATCTAGAACAGGAATTAGAGAGCGCAGAGTATCACTTAAAGAAACAACAAGTGATTTAGCAACAGGAGTCGCTAAACAATTAATTCAAGGAATAGACGCTTCTAGCATTGATTTTATCATAGTAGCAACGATGACTGCTGATTATGGCACACCATCAACTGCCTGTCTTGTCCAAAGTAATATAGAGGCAAATAATGCGTTTTGCTTAGATGTAAATGCTGCGTGTTCAGGTTTTGTATACGCCCTTTCTACCGCTGAAAAATTTCTTTCAAGTGGATCGTATAACAGAGGCTTAGTTATTGGAGCTGAAACAATGTCAACAATGATGAACTGGGAAGACCGAAGCACATCTGTCTTGTTTGGAGACGGGGCTGCCGGAGTTTTACTAGAAAACACTTCAACAGAAGTAAGATTCATTGATGAGTTGATTCAATCGGACGGTAAACGTTCAATGGCACTTTACGCAAAAGAAAATGTCGATGGAAATCCATTTAAAGAAAATGATGACAGAGTTTCATCAGGAATGGTAATGGATGGTAAGAAAATATTTGATTTTGCTTTAAGAGATGTTTCAAAAAACATGATTAACATTTTAGAAAAAAATGAAGAGTTTAGAGACTCTCTAGATTATGTATTGGCACATCAAGCTAACGTTCGAATTTTAGAAGCAATTTCTAAAAAAACGAAAATACCAATGACAAAATTTTTACACAACGTTGCCAAATACGGTAACACATCAGCAGCAAGTGTCCCCTTATTACTTGTTGAAAAAGTAGAAGATGGGACAATAACCCTTGGAAGTAACCAAAATGTCATTTTAACAGGCTATGGTGCAGGACTTACTTGGGGAAGTATATTAATAAAATTATAAAAAACATATTTATTGGAGGAATTATTATTATGTCAACATTTGCAAAAATTCAAGAAATCATCGTGGATCAATTAGGTAAAGAAGAAGAAGAAGTACAATTAACAACAAACTTCCGTGAAGAATTAGAAGCTGATAGCTTAGATTTATTCCAAATCATGAACGACATCGAAGATGCATTTGAAGATTCAGATGTAAAAATCGAAACTGACGAAGGTTTAAACACTGTTGAGGACCTAGTGAAGTTCGTTGACAAACAAATAGAAGCAAACAAATAATTAAGAGTTAACAAATATAGAAACTAAGGAAATAGCTATGAAGTCATTGACTTTATTAGCTATTTTTTTAAAGGAACTTATTGAGAGGGTGACAAGATGGGAAAATCAAAAATTTGTGACATGTTAGATATCGAATATCCAATATTTCAAGGAGCGATGGCATGGGTTGCAGAAGAAAAACTTGCCAGTGCGGTGTCAAATGCGGGAGGATTAGGTTTAATCGCTTCAGGGCATGCACCAAAGGAAATTATTAAGGAAAAAATCGATATTGCTAGACAGTTAACAGATAAAACTTTTGGTGTCAACATTATGCTAATGTCACCATTTGTAGAAGATATTGTTGATTTAGTTATCGAGGAAAAAGTTAAAGTGATTACAACAGGAGCTGGTTCTCCTGGTAAATACATGAAGCGTTTTAAAGAAGCAGGTATTATCGTTATTCCTGTTGTTGCTTCAGTAGCAGTGGCTCGTCGTATGGAAAAAGAAGGCGCAGATGCTGTTGTTGTTGAAGGTATGGAAGGCGGGGGCCATGTTGGTAAGTCAACTACCATGACTTTAGTACCACAAGTAGTGGATGCTATTAATATTCCGGTTATTGCAGCTGGAGGTATTGGAGATGGACGTGGTGTTGCCGCAGCTTTAATGCTTGGTGCAGAAGCGGTTCAACTTGGAACAAGATTTTTAGTTTCAACTGATTCTATTGCTCATGAGAACTTTAAAAATAAAGTGGTTAAAGCAAAAGATATTGATACAGTCCTTACTGGACAGTTAACTGGTCATCCTGTTCGTGGGTTAAGAAATAGCTTAACAAAAGAATACTTAAAAGTAGAACGATTCGAAGGCGGACAAGAAAATCCTGATTTTGAGAGATTAGAAAAATTAGGACAAGGCGCTTTAAAACGAGCTGTTGTTGATGGCGATGTTAAAAATAGTTCTTTAATGGCAGGACAAATCGCTGGTCTGATTAAAACAGATACTCAAAGTTGTGATGAGATTATTCAAGAACTAATGAAAGAAACTACTGAAGTGCTACAAGAACGCGCTAATATGTGGGGTGTATAAGGAGATTAATATGAAGATAGCTTTTGTCTTTAGTGGTCAAGGGGCTCAGTACTTAGGTATGGGTCAAGAATTTTACACTAATAGTTTGATATTCAAACAATATATTGATTTAGCGTCTAAAGTTTTAGACTTAGATCTTCCTAAAATAATGTTTGAAGAAGATGACAAACTAAATCAAACAGAATACACACAGCCTATTATTTTAGCGATGAGTGTAGCGATTTCTGAAATGATTAAAGAACAATTAAATATTAAACCAGAGATTTGTGCAGGACTTAGTTTAGGTGAATACACAGCTTTAGTTGAAAGTGGTGCTCTTGATTTTGAAGCAGCTTTAAAGCTTGTTAGAAAAAGAGGCAAGTTAATGCAAGAAGCTGTACCAGCTGGAGTTGGAGCGATGACTGCTGTGATGGGAATGGATAGGGAAGTCATTGAAGCTATCTGTAAAGAAGCATCTAGTGTTGCAGGTGTTTATCCTGCTAACTATAATATGCCAGGCCAGATTGTTATTGGTGGTTTTAAAGAAGGTGTAGCAAAAGCTGAAGGGTTATTAAAAGAAGCAGGAGCTAAACGCCTAATTCCCTTAAAAGTAAGTGGGCCATTCCATACCCCTCTTTTAAAAGAAGCTTCGGAAAATTTAGAAGTTGTTTTAAAACAAGTGGATTTCAAAGAAATGTCAATACCAGTTGTTACAAACGTGACGGGAAGTTTTTTCGAATCAAATGAAAAAATTATTCCCACATTAACTAAGCAAGTGATGTCACCAGTTTATTTTGAAGACTGTATTAAAACGATGATTGCTGAAGGTGTTGATACTTTTATTGAAATCGGTCCTGGTAAAACTTTAAGTAGCTTTATTAAAAAGAGCGATAAAACCGTTAATATTCAACATTGTGAAGACCAAAAAACATTTGAAAAATTAGAAAAATTAATTTCTAATTCTTAGGAGGTAAACTGATTTGTTAAAGAATAAAACAGTTGTTATTACAGGAAGTTCTCGTGGTATTGGACGAGGGTTAGCTATCCAATTTGCAAAAGAGGGTGCTAATATCGTTTTAAATGCACGTAAAGAAATTGCACCTGAATTAATAGAAGAAATTGAATCATACGGTGTTAAAACACATGTGGTTTTAGGCGACATTCAATATATGGATGATGCAAAAAAACTAATTACAGAAGCTAAAGAAACATTTGGTTCTGTTGATGTATTAATTAACAATGCTGGAATTACTCGTGACATGTTATTAATGCGTATGAAAGAAGAAGAATTTGATTCAGTTATTAATGTTAACTTAAAAGGAACATTTAATACGACTCAACAAGTTTCAAGCATTATGTTAAAACAAAAGTCAGGGACAATCATTAACATGTCAAGTGTTGTTGGTTTAACAGGAAATGCAGGACAAGCAAACTATGCAGCAAGTAAAGCAGGTGTGATTGGTTTAACAAAATCAGTTGCCAGAGAATTAGCTTCTCGCGGAATTACGTGTAATGCGATTGCACCTGGATTTATTGAAACAGATATGACGGATGTCTTAAGTGACAAAGTTAAAGAAGCAACTGTTGCTCAGATTCCTTTGAAAAAATTAGGACAAGTAGAAGACATTGCAAGAGCCGCTGTCTTTTTAGCGACTAACAAGTATATTACAGGCCAAGTCATCAATGTTGATGGCGGTATGGTCATGAATGGCTAGGAGGAAAATCAATGAGAAGAGTAGTTGTAACAGGTATTGGTGCTGTCACACCCTTAGGTAATACTGCTGAAGAATTTATGAAAAATGTCTTAGCTGGTAAAAATGGGATTGCTCCAATTAAAAGATTTGACGCATCAGAAACAGGTATTACTGTAGCTGCTGAAGTGAAGGACTTTGATCCAACACTATATATGGAGAAAAAAGAAGCAAAACGTATGGATATGTTTTCTGTATACGGAATTGCTGCTGCCACTCAAGCAATGGAAGATAGTGGCTTAGATATTGAAAAAATTAATCCTGATCGTTTAGGTGTCATTGTCAGCTCAGGTATTGGTGGAATGGAAACAATTCAAAATCAAGTTATTCGTATGCACGACAAAGGTCCAAAACGTGTGGCGCCTTTCTTTGTACCAATGGCAATTGGTAACATGGCTGCTGGAAACATTTCAATTAAGGTTGGAGCTAAAGGTATCTGTACATCAGTTGTAACAGCTTGTGCCTCAGCAACTAATGCAATTGGAGAAGCTTTCCGTAATATTAAACATGGTTACCAAGATGCGATTTTAGCTGGTGGTGCTGAAGCAACAGTCTGTGAAATCGGGATTTCTGGTTTTGCTGCACTAACAGCATTAACACCAGAAACTGATCCAAACCGTGCATCAATTCCATTTGATAAAGATCGTAGTGGTTTTGTTATGGGAGAAGGTAGTGGTGTTTTAGTTTTAGAAGAATTAGAACATGCCTTAGCACGTGGAGCTAAAATTTATGGTGAAGTAGTAGGTTATGGTTCAAACAGTGACTCATACCACATTACAAGTCCAAATCCAGATGGTTCTGGAGCTGGTAAATGTATGCTACTTGCTATGGAAGAAGCTGGAATTACAGCAAGTGATGTCAGCTATATTAATGCTCACGGAACAAGTACTCCAGCTAATGATAGTGGTGAAACAACTGCTATTAAATATGCTTTAGGTGATGAAGCTAAAAATGTTCCTGTTTCAAGTACTAAAAGTATGGTTGGGCATTTATTAGGAGCTGCTGGTGCTGTTGAAGCGTTGGCTTGTTTAGCTGCATTAGAAGCTGATTTTGTACCACCAACAATTGGATTAGAAAATCAAGCTGAAGATTGTGACTTAGATTATGTTCCACAAACGGGACGTGCCCACAATGTTGAGTATACATTAAGTAACTCGCTTGGTTTTGGCGGTCATAACGCTGTTATTTGTATGAAGAAATGGCGAGGTGAGTAACCTTGAATTTTGCAGAAATTAAAGAATTATTAGAGCTTTTTGAAGCAGGATCAATTCGTGAACTAGATTTAAACCAAGGTGACTTATCTTTATATTTAAATAAAAATGAAGATAGTCGTCCAGTAGTTCAAGAATCAGCACCACAAATGGTTGCTACACCAACTCAAATAGCACCAGTAGAAGCAACTCAAGCTCCTGTAGCTGAAAGTAAGCCTGCTGTTGAAGTAGAGGGAACTGCTGTTAAGTCACCGATTGTAGGTGTCGTATACACTTCAAGTGAACCATCAGCTCCAAGTTTTGTTTCAGTAGGAGACAAAGTTGCTGTTGGGGATACACTTTGTATCGTTGAAGCAATGAAAATTATGAATGAAATTAAAAGTGATGTAGCAGGAATTGTTACTGAAATACTAATCGAAAACGAAGATGTTGTAGAATTTGGCCAAGCCTTATTCCGCATTGCCTAGGAGGATAATTATGCAATTAAATGTACAAGAAATCATGGAAATCATTCCAAACAGATACCCAATTATGATGGTTGATAAAGTAACAGAATTAGAACCAGGAAAATACGTTAAAGCTATTAAAAACGTTACTTACAATGAAAGCTTTTTCCCAGGACACTTCCCAGGAGAGCCTGTTATGCCAGGTGTTTTAATTTTAGAAGCTTTAGCTCAAACAGGCTCAATTCCTTTACTTAAGAGTGAAGAATTCCAAGGTCAAACAGGTTACTTAGGTGGAATCGATAAAGTTAAATTCCGTCAAAAAGTTGTACCTGGTGACGTGTTAGTGATGGAAATGGAAATTATTAAACAAAAAGGAAATATCGGTGTTGGTAAAGCAACTGCTTCAGTTGAAGGTAAAAAAGTTTGTACTGCTTTAATGACATTCATTATTGGAGCTAAGTAAGCTTATGTTTAATAAAGTTTTAATTGCCAACCGAGGAGAAATTGCCGTTAGAATTATTAGAGGCTGTCGTGAGTTAGGTATTAAAACAGTAGCTATTTTTTCAGAAGCTGACCGAGATGCCCTGCATGTAGAGATGGCTGATGAGGCCATCTGTATTGGGCCAGCTAAAGCGACTGATTCTTACCTTAACATGCACTCAGTTTTAAGTGCTGCCATTGTTAGTGGAGCAGAAGCAATACACCCAGGATTTGGATTCTTAGCAGAAAACAGTATGTTTGCTGAAATGTGTGAAGAATGCCAAATTAAATTTATTGGACCAATGCCTAAAACGATTGATTCAATGGGAAACAAAATTAATGCGCGTAAATTAATGATTGAAGCCCGTGTTCCTGTCATTCCAGGAAGTGAAGGCGAAATTTCAACATTAAAAGAAGCGAAGACAATTGCTGATGAAGTAGGATACCCAATTATGTTAAAAGCTGCTGCTGGTGGTGGTGGAAAAGGAATTCGTAAAGTATTAGAAGAATCTGAACTTGAAAAACAATTCCAATCTGCTCAACAAGAAGCCTTAGCTGCTTTTGGTAATGGCCAAATGTACATTGAAAAAGTAATCTATCCAGCACGACACATTGAAGTTCAAATTTTAGGAGATCATTACGGAAATATCATTCACTTAGGTGAAAGAGATTGTTCACTTCAACGTAGTAATCAAAAAGTATTAGAGGAAGCACCAGCTTTTGGTTTATCTAATGAATTAAGAGAAATGATGGGTGAGGCAGCTTTAAAAGCAGCTCAAGCTGTTAATTATGAAAATGCTGGTACAATCGAATTCTTAGTGGATTTAGATAATAATTTCTACTTCATGGAAATGAATACGAGAATCCAAGTGGAGCATCCGGTAACTGAAATGGTTACTGGTGTGGATATTGTTAAGTGGCAATTAAAAATTGCCGCTGGTGAAAAACTAACACTCAAACAAAAAGATATTACTTTAACAGGACACGCCATAGAATGTCGAATTAATGCAGAAAACCCTGCTTTTAATTTTGCACCGTCTCCTGGAACAGTTAACAATCTATTATTACCTAGTGGTGGAATTGGTTTACGTGTTGATAGTGCTATGTATAACGGCTACTCAATACCACCATTTTACGATTCAATGATTGCTAAGGTAATCGTTCACGGGGAAAACAGAATGGAAGCTTTAGCCAAAATGCAAAGAGCTTTGTCAGAACTTGTGACAGATGGTTTAGTAACTAATCAAGATTTCCAACTAGATTTAATTACTCATCAACAAATTATTGATGGGAAATACGATACTAGTTTTTTACAAGAAACATTCCTGCCAGAATGGCTTAAGTAAAATAGGGTGGGTTAAAAGTTGTTATGAAAAGAGCAGACTTTTTATCCCCTGACTAGAAAAAATATATGATTTTCAAATAATAAGAGAAGGAGGAGAGATATGGGGTTATTTAAAAAAAGAGAATATATTCGTATCACTCCGTCCCAATCAGAGAAAAAAGAAAGTACTCAAGCTAAACCTTTCGTCCCTGATGGGGCTTGGGAAAAATGTCCAAGTTGTCATAAACCACTTCATAAAAAAGAACTTGGAGCAGAAAGAACCTGTCATAATTGTGGTTATGGTTTTAGAATTGCTGCTAGTAGACGATTAAAATTGATTGTTGATGAGGATTCATTTGAAGCGTGGGATACAGATATTGCTTTTAGAAATCCAATTGACTTTCCAGATTATGAAGATAAAGTTCAGAAAATGAAAGACAAACTAGAAATGGATGAAGCTGTCATCACTGGTCGTGGCAAAATTAATGGTCATGAGGTTGTTATTGGTGTGATGGACAGTCGATTTATTATGGGGAGTATGAGTAGTGTTGTTGGGGAAAAAATTACACGTGCTTTTGAGAAAGCTTTAGAACTAGAACTACCTGTTATTATGTTTACCGCATCAGGTGGGGCTAGAATGCAGGAAGGGATTTTATCTCTTATGCAAATGGCTAAAATTTCAGGAGCAGTCAAGAAACATAGTGAAGCAGGCTTGTTTTATATTACAGTTCTAACAGATCCAACAACAGGTGGGGTTACCGCAAGTTTTGGAATGCAAGGGGATATTATTCTAGCAGAACCTCAAACAATGATTGGATTTGCTGGAAGACGTGTAATTGAACAAACTATTCGTCAGAAATTGCCTGATGATTTCCAAAAGGCAGAATTTTTATTAGATCGCGGATTTATAGATAAAATTGTGCCAAGAAATGAATTAAGAAGCACTTTAGGTTTACTCCTTGAGATGCATCAGAAGAGAGGTTAGAAATCATGGAGAAAACGAAAACAGCTAATGAAATAGTTAAGCTAGCTCGCCAAGCTGATCGAGTAACTTCCTTAGAATTCATCGACATGATTTTTGATTCTTTTATTGAACTTCATGGAGACAGATACTACGGAGATGATGGGGCTGTTGTTGGAGGCATCGCCTATCTTGATTCACTTCCAGTAACTGTTATAGGTGTTCAAAAGGGTAGAACTTTAGAAGAAAATATTGCAACTAATTTTGGTTCGCCAAGTCCAGAAGGTTACCGAAAATCTTTACGATTAATGAAACAAGCTGAAAAATTTAATCGACCAATTATTACATTTGTTAATACGCCAGGTGCTTTTTGTGGAATTGAAGCAGAAGAACGTGGTGAAGGAGAAGCAATTGCGAATAATCTTTATGAGATGAGTCAATTAAAAGTACCAGTCATTTCAATTTTTACTGGTGAAGGTGGTAGTGGTGGTGCTATTGGACTAGCCGTTGCTAATGAAGTTTGGATGTTAGAACATAGTATTTATTCTATTCTTTCACCTGAAGGATTTGCTTCTATTCTTTGGAAAGATAGCTCAAGAGCAGAAGAAGCTGCAGAAATCATGAAATTAACATCTTATGATTTAAAAGAGTTACATGTAACAGAAAAAATCATTCCAGAAATGGATGGGGATACTAAAATTAGCCCAGAAGATTTGGCAATGACAATTAAAGATGAATTAATTGATAAACTAGCTGAGTTAAGACAATTAACAAGTGAAGAGCTAATTGAACAACGATATGAACGATTTAGAAAATTTTAAAGTCAAAAAAGAGTAAAAAGTTACTCTTTTTTTTGGCTTTTTTTATGGATTTATAGGTATAATGACTATACGTAAAAAATGAAAAGAGTGATTAAAAATGAAGCCATTGTTATTTGGAACAAGTAAAATTAATGACCAAGGGATATTAGAAATTGGAGGAGTACAAGCAACGGATCTAGCAAAAGATTTTGGGACGCCATTATTTGTCTATGATACAGCTCTTATCAAAAAACAAGCTCAAGGATTTAAACAAACCTTTGAAGAGTTAGGTGTTAAACACCGAGTGATATATGCCAGCAAAGCTTTTACCTCAAAAGCTATTTATCAGCTATTACAAAAAGAAGGCTTAGGTTTTGATGTTGTGTCTGATGGTGAGTTACATACAGCACTTGTGTCAGGTGTAAATCCAGACATGATAGAATTTCACGGGAACAATAAATCTTATTCAGAACTTTTAACAGCTGTTGAAGAAAAAGTAGGCATGATTGTTTTAGATAATTTTCATGAATTAGAGCTTTTAAAAGCTATTACAAAAGAAAAAAAACAAATACAAAAAGTCATGTTACGAGTAACACCAGGTGTGGATGCTCATACTCATGATTATATTTTAACCGGTCAGGAAGATTCAAAATTTGGTTTTGATGTGAAGAGTGGTCAAGCAGCCAATGCTTTTGAAAAAGTACAAGAAAGTCAATATTTACATCTTTCTGGTATTCATTGTCACATTGGTTCTCAAATTTTTGATACAACAGGTTTTTCATTTGCTACAGAAAAAATGCTTGAAATTTTAATGGATTGGCAAAAAAAGTATGATTATGTAGCTGAAATTCTAAACTTAGGTGGAGGATTTGGTGTTACTTATACATCTGAAGATCATCCGCTTCCTGCTAAAGACTATGTCAAACAAATGGTTGAGAAGGTTAAAGAAGAGTGTGATAGATTAGACTATCCATTGCCAGAAGTTTGGATTGAACCAGGACGTTCTATAGTTGCAGAAGCAGGGACAAGTCTTTACACAGTTGGTTCTAGAAAAGATGTAGAAGGTGTTAGAAATTTTGTAGCAGTTGATGGTGGCATGGGAGATAATATTAGACCTGCTCTTTATGGTTCTAAGTACAATGCTTTCCTAGCTAATCGTGCCCTAGATGAACTAACAGAAATTGTTACTTTAGTAGGAAAATACTGTGAAAGTGGCGACAAATTAATTGAAGATTTAAAATTACCTAAAGCAAAACCAAATGACTTAGTTGCTATGACAACAACAGGAGCTTACGGCTATTCAATGGCAAGTAATTATAATAGAAATCAAAAACCAGCTGTTGTCTTTGTTGAAAATGGTAAAACTCAATTGGTTGTCAAAAGAGAAACGATTGAAGACGTGGCAAGATTTGATTTAGATTTGAAGTAAGGAATATAGATTTACAAATTAATTCTCATCGGTTATGATGAAGACAATGTGAGAGAGGAGTGTTGCTCAATGAGTGAAAGATGGTCAGAAGAAGAATTAGAGGATATTAAAGAAGATATTGTAGCCTCTTTAGAATCAGTAATTGATCCTGAATTAGGAATTGATATTGTCAACCTAGGACTTATATATGAAGTGAATTTAGATGATGATGGTTATTGTGAAGTCAAAATGACTTTAACAACAATGGGCTGTCCACTAGCAGACGTCATCACAGAACAAATCCACCAAGCAGTCAGTGAAGTGGATGAGGTGGAAAAAGTAGAAGTAAAACTTGTTTGGTATCCGGCATGGACGACAGATAGAATGAGTCGATATGCTAGGATTTCTTTAGGGATTAAGTAGTTTAAACTTGTTTTTTGAGTTTATAGATACTTTACATATGTTTAAGAAACAGACTGAATATCACAATAATAACTCTTTTATCAATTTTTAAAATTGATGAATGAGTTTTTTTGTATGTAAAAAAGAGCTATTAATAAATTATTATGATTATTTCTCAAGTATTTAGAATAAAAATAAAAGTACCTAAACCATTTAACAGTTTAGGTACTTTTTTTATTTAATATTTTGAAATGTATCAAGATGAATTAAATGCAGTGATTCAGACATCTTAACATGATTATTAAATGAAAACTTTGCAGTTAAATTAGGTAAAGAGTTAAATAAGTAAATCTCTTCATTTTTAGGATCAAGCGAAATTTCATAACTTTCGTAATAATCAGATAAGTTATCAATCGTTTTCAAATATTGTTCTACGTTTATGGCGTCTTTAATGAGTGACATAAAGCTATCTTTGATATGGTCCACGATACTAAAATCAATAGTGCCATCTTTTAAAATATTATTATCATAAAAATAAGTATCAGCTTGTTCACTTGTATCATGGATTAGCATATTGTCGACATAATATTTATAATTCCAACAAACCATGTCATATAAGCATTCTTCATTAGATAATTTTTCATTATCTAACCAAATTGTAAATTCAATGTTTGTTCGATTTAATTGTTTTTCTTTTTCTACTTCAATTATTTCTTTTAAGTTGTTTAATTTTAATGTTAGCAAATCATATTCTTGTGAGTTTAAGCACATGTTAGGGGCCTCCGAAAATAAATTATTGTTCGATTTATTTTACAGTCTAATGAAAAATTTGATTATTTATTTTTCGTCATTTTTATACAATAAAAAATAAAATAAAAGCTTAAAATTATTGTAAAATAAGTGGATTATTATTAGACTAGGAGCATTTTATGAGGAAGATATATTTTTCAATACTATTAATTGTTTTCTCTATTTCCATGGTTCAAGATATAGGGATTGCTTCAGAATCAAAACTAAAATTAAGTGTTCCATTAAATGATTGTACAGAGATTATTAAAGGAAATTATAAATTTATGACTTTGGTAAATGATGAAGATGCCACATACAATTTTACGGACTCAAAAGAGAACCTGGAAGAATTTACTGAAAAAAATAAAGTTGTTACTAAAGTAGAAGATAAGTCGACTACTTCAGTAACTATGTTTTTAGTTTTTATCATAGTTGCTAATGTACTTGGTTTATTAATTTATTTTGTAAAAAGAAAGGGATAGGTCTAACCTATGGCTTTTACTGATTTTAATAAGGGAGATAATTCATATGCTTTTTAGAGACAACTATTTTTTTAAGCATAAACATAAACTTGTAAAGGTGAGTATTGCTTCTGATAAATGGAATCACCATTTTAATAAAACTTTGATTATTCCTAAAAAAACAACTGAAAAAGAATTGAAAGAAATTTTAGAACAATCTTTAGGTCCACTTGAAATAATATCAATTATTGAGGAGAGAGTTTTATGCTTAATTAACCCAGAAGAAGAAATGGTACGACGAAATGAAAAAAATATTATTGATGATGTCTGGAAAGATGGTATTGAATTTAGTGTTGCTGTATATTTTTCAAGAAAGAAAACAGCTTATTTTTCAATAGTTGGAGATTGGAAAACTACTGAATCTGAAATAAGAGAATTAATGTCATTCTTATGTCTTGATGTATACGAAGTACATGTGGATGAAATTGGAGATTGCTAGGTTAAAAGAGAATAGTTATTGTAAAAAATTCACTAAAACTTGTTATACTAACAATATACTATCGCAAAGGAAGAAAACCTGATGCAAAATAAATGGGAAAGATTTTTATTATCAAAAAAACAGGTGCTTAAATTAGAAATATTTTCAATGTTTGTTAAAGAAAATCATATTACTTTATTAATGGTGGAAGAAAAGTTTAATATTACGAAAAGAGTTGCAAAGAGTCTATTAAAAGAACTAAGTGAAGAAATTAATGATGTGGAAGGTAATGAAACTTTTCAGCTAATACACAGAGATCATAATTATTACATAGGTCCAATTTTTGACAGTATTATCTATTCGAATACTTACTATACTATTAGAACTAACTACTATCAAAATTCATCTTTATTTTTAGTTATGATGTATATCTTAGAAAAGAGAAAGAGTTCGGTAGCGGAAATATCTAATGAACTTGTATATAGCCAATCGTACTCTTACAAATTAGTAGATTCGATAAATGAATTTTTAGAAGACATGGAAGTCCAAGTAACCATTCAAAAAAATGATAATGGCATAGAACTAGTTGGAGTAGAAACTGAAATTCGTTTGATGCATTATTATTGCTGTATATTTGGTTATAGTACTTTTGAGTGGCCGTTTCAATCGTTTACGCAAAGTAAAATTGAAGTACTACAAAATTTTACCAATTATATGAGAGATAGAGTATTCTCTAAAAATAGCAAGATTAAACGTTCAATCATAGATTCGATTTATATGATGGCTATTGAAAAGGGAAAGAAAACAGAGCGATTTGACGATGCTTCACTTGAAATTTTTTCATTACTCAAAGATGGAATACAATTAAAATCATTAATCAATTACATGAAGAACAATACGTCATTAAATGAAAATGATATTGAGTATGAATTATGTAATTTATTATTTTTGGTTAATCATATATTACCTGAGTATTTGACGATGGAAGAAAAAATTATTTTAGGAGCAAAATTTTCTGAATTAAAAAATAATAAAGTTGTAGATTTAGCTTTGAAAGCATTAGACGTTCTACCCGAATTCAGTTTTGTTTCATTAGAAAGTAAAAATTATTTTATTTTTGAGTTGGTCGTGAGAGCCATAACATTTAAATATTTTTCAATGTGGAAATTTAGTTTAGAGTTTTCTATGAGGGAGTTTCCGTTAGAAATCCAAAGGGAATCATTTAATCAGTTATCAGAGATATACAGTGAATATTTAGAAAGTGATTCTCTTAATTATTATGTACGGAGGATAGTTGAAATTTCATCTCCTTTTGTACTATTTAAATATGGAAGCTCTATTAAGGTCTATACAGAATTTACTTATAAACCACACTTTAAATTAATTCTCGAATCAACTATCTTGTTCTCCTATAAAGAAAATGCAATTGAGATAGTACATGACATCAATGATGCAGATGTTGTCATTTCAGATAGTTACCCAAATGTGGAAGATATTGAGTATTTTTACTTTTCAGACATTTATGTAAAACAAAATTGGGAAGAGTTAAATAGTTTCCTTCAAAAGAAAATGTTACAACGAGGTTTTAAACCTGTATAAAATAATTAGTCATGGTGTTTTAAATATTATTATGTTGGATGATAATATTTAAAATACTGTGGCTTTTTTATATATTTTTAGTTATTTTAAATTAAACTTTGATATACTAATTCGATTTAGTGATACACTAAAGGAAATACCCAAAAGTAAAAAGAAGTAGACATACAGGAATAATTAATAAGAAATTAGAAAAGAGGTATTTAAAATGAAATGGTATGAAAATAGAATCTTGTCAGCAAAAAATGGAACGAATCCTATGGTCATTAAGGAACTCAAAGGCGGATATGTTGTATTCGGGGATGTTCAATTCTTACCAGGCTATTGCGTACTTCTACCTAAAAAGGAAATCAACTCATTAAATGACTTAACTTTAATCGAAAGAGAGCAATATTTGTTAGATATGTCTATTGTTGGTGATGCTCTTTTAGAAGTTTGTCAGCCTTTAAGAATTAATTATGATATTTTAGGGAATACAGATAATTATTTACATGCTCACATATTTCCTAGATATGAATGGGAACATGAATCTCAAAGAAAAATGCCTGTATGGCTATATGACAAATCAAATTGGTCAAACAAAGAGACTGCATACGATTCTAAAAAGCATGATAACTTGAGAAACAGAATATTAAAATATTTAGAAGATAACTATTAAATGTATAAGAGGTAATGAGATGAGAAATATTTATTTTGTAAGACATTCACTAAGAGATTTTACCATCAGAGATGATAGAAATGTTCCTTTAACTAGTGACGGCAAAAATCTAGCTAGGAAATTAGTACCTTTTTTCTTAGATAAAAATATAGAAAAAATTTATACAAGTCCTTATTTAAGAGCTGTTCAAACCATTGAGCCAGTAGCAAGTCAACTCAATATAGAACCTGTACTATTTGAAGATTTAAGGGAAAGAAATGTAGGAAAATGGGTAGAGAATTTTTCAGAATTTAGTAGAAACCAATGGAATGATTTTGATTCTAAATTAGAGGATGGAGAATCATTAAATGAAGTTAAAAAAAGAATGCTGGCTACTTATAATGATATATTGAGAGAACAGGATTCTAATGTGATAATTAGCGGTCATGGAACTTCCTTAGCGATATTATTTCATGAAATTACAGAAGGAAAATTCGGTTTCCGAGAATTTAATGAGATGAAAATGCCTGATATTTATTGTGTAAGCTTTAACGATAATAGAATAGTAAAGTTTGAACACAAAATGATTTAGAGGTTATGTGAATTTAAAATTGATTGGAGAATAAAATGAAAAAAATATTGAGAAGCAAAAGTATTTTATTACTAGAAATTTTATTATTGGTACTTTCAATTTGGAGCTATTTTTATCCCTGGGAGTATAAATACTCGTGGGAAATTTCGATGTCTAATCCAACAATTACTAGTATTTTTCTGTTAACTCTAATTTCAACTACTATTTTGGCAATGATCGAGAAGAATAAGTTGATCTTAATAAGTAATTTAATAGTAATTATAGTTTTTGTGGTTTCATTTGTTTCTATTAATCTCTACTTGGAATAATTTTTAATTTAATTTTTTTAAGTAATATAAAAGGAGTTTTTACATGTCAATATCTTTTGAACTATTAGATGCAAGTAATAAAGAATGGGATAATGTTGCTAATCAAATTTCTCAGGTTACTTGGAGAGCAGGAAAGTTCTTATCAGAAAAAATGCACTCTAATTATTTTACAGATTGGGAAAGAGTGATTGTTGGAAGAAGTAGTGAAGGAAAATTAACATCCTTTTGTGTTGTTAGTAAAAAAGATGGTTTAACTGACAATAGAATTTCGCCCTTTATTGCTTATGTATTTGTTTCTGAGGAATATCATGGGTATCGTTTGTCAGAAGAGCTATTAAACATAGCGGTAAACTATTTAAAGGAGCAGCAGTTTAAAGTAGCTTTTATCGTCAGTGGAGAAATTGGTTTGTATGAGAAATATGGCTATAAAAAGCTCAAAAATCGTACGACAATACATGGAGATATTGAAAATTTATTTGAAAAACATCTTAAATAAATAGGTAACACTTTCATTATTTTATTAATGAAGGTGTTTTTTATATAGGGGTTATTTATTCTAAATGAATAGAAAAAACGATTGTTACCGATAACATATTGAAGCGCTTTCTTAAGTTTGTTATACCTATAAGTAGTTATATAAAGGAGTGGTAGCTTTTGATAGGAAAAGATTTTCAAAGGAAAAAAATGTTTTTAGATGTTCGTTTATTTGTTTTGGTATTATTTTTTTTATTTGTAGGTGTGACGTCATACTCGCAAGCTGCAGAACCTGAAACTAAAGTTATTATTCATTATGAAGCTCCAGATAAGGAAAAAGACTTAGAGAGAACAATTTGGTTATGGGCTGATAATGAAGCTGGTCAAGAATTAGCATTTACAGGTCAAGATAAATTTGGTAAATACGCAGAAGTTAGTGTACCAGGGATTCATGAAAAAGTAGGGTTTTTGATTAAGTCAAAAGGGGATTGGTCATATCAGTCACCTGATCAATGGATCGATACCTCAAGTGGGAAAGTTCATGTTTGGTTAGATAAAGATGGTGAGCTATCTTATACACCTAAAAATGAAGAAACTGCTCCTAAGACAGATAAATTAAATGTTAGAGTGCATTATTATAGAAGTGCTAATGATTATGACAATTGGAATATATGGTATTGGTTAGAAGGAAAAGATGGAAAACAAGCTGCTTTCGCTGAAACAGATTCCTTTGGCCAAGTTGCGGAATTTGAATTAAGTGGTGAAGATTTTTCAAAATTTAATTTTTTAATTAGAAAAAGTTCTGCGACTAATGAATGGGAAGAAAAAGATGGTGACGATCGAGTCGTTTATGTTTCTCAAAATCAAAATGAAATGGATGTTTGGATTATGGAAGGAGATAAAATGGTTTATGGATCGTCTGATTTTATCGTAAAAGATCAAGGTGTTAAAGGAGCTACAATCGAGAAATTATCTCAAATAGATGTTACTTTCACGAAGAAGGAAGAACTAGAAAATTTGCAAAAATATTCTATTAAATTGATGTCTGAAGGTAAAGAAATTGCGATTAAAAACATGACAGGAGATAAAGAAAAACTAACCAATCGTGTTTCAATCGAAGTAAACGAAGTTATTGATTTACAGAAAGAATATTATATTGTAACTGAAAATCAAGATAAAATACCTGTTGGATTAGGTGGTGTTGTAAGAACCAGTGAATTTGATGAAACTTATGCTTATGACGGTAAATTAGGAGCTCTTTATTCAAAAGAAAAAACAGACTTTGTTCTTTGGGCACCAACAGCAAGTCAAGTTGAATTAGTTCTCTATCAGGATCAGACAGAAGCTAGTCCCGAAAAAGAGAGCATTGTTATGGAAAGAAAAGAAAAAGGAACTCATAAAGTGAGTGTTCTAGGTGATCAAGCAGGTACAGCTTATACTTATCGCTTAACATTCCCTGATGGAAAAGTAAATGAGTCAACAGATCCATATGCAACATCAGCAATTGTTAATGGAAATCATTCAGTAGTGGTTAATCCAAATGAAGTAGCTCTAGAAAATTTCAATCGAATGCCAGCTTTTACAAATCCAGTTGATGCTATTATTTATGAAGCTCATATAAGGGATTTATCTATCTCTCCAGATAGTGGTATTAAAAATAAAGGTAAGTTTTTAGGTGTTATTGAAGAAGGAACAAAAAATGAAACTGGTCAGTCAACTGGTTTAGATTATATCAAATCACTTGGTGTGACTCACGTCCAATTTTTACCAATGTATGATTACCAAACTATTGATGAGAGCAGACCAAATGACCCACAATACAACTGGGGTTATGATCCTAAAAATTATAACGTCCCTGAAGGTTCATACAGTACTGATAGTACAGATCCGACAAAGCGTGTTACAGAGATGAAACAGATGATTAAAGGACTTCATGATAATAATATTCGAGTGATTATGGATGTTGTTTACAATCATGTATATGAAGCAGGTAGTCATGCTTTTAATAAAACTGTACCAGGTTATTACTTTAGATATAATACTGATGGTAGTTATGCCAATGGAACAGGTGTTGGAAATGATGTAGCTTCAGAGCGTAAAATGGCTCAAAAATATATAGTTGATAGTGTAATATATTGGGCTGAAAATTATAATTTAGATGGTTTCCGTTTTGATTTAATGGGTATATTAGATGTGGAAACCATGAATCTGGTTCGTAGTGAATTAGATAAAATCGATCCTTCTATTATTATTTTAGGAGAGGGATGGAATATGGGAACTCCTCTAGATGATTCTCAAAAGGCTATTCAGAAAAATGCAAATATTATGCCAGGAATTGCCCACTTCAATGATTCAATTCGTGATTCAGTTAAAGGTAGTGTTTTTGATAGAACAGAACCAGGTATGATTAATGGAAAATCTGAATTAGAAAAATTAGTTGCTCAAAATATGTTAGGTGCAAGTGGTTTAGAGGGATACACGAGTCCTTCCCAAGTTATACAATATGTAGAAGCGCACGATAACTTAACTTTATACGATAAATTAAGTTTGACTAATCCAACTGATACTAATGAGCAAAGAATAAAACGCCATTCATTAGGAACAGGAATGATGTTAGTATCTCAAGGAGTACCGTTTATTCATGCAGGACAAGAATTTTTACGTACAAAAGATGGAGATGAAAATAGTTATAAATCACCAGACAGTGTGAATCAATTTGATTGGAGTCGACCAGAAATCTATCGTGATTCTGTTGAATTATTTAAATCTCTAGTATCCTATCGAAAAAATGAGCCACTTCTTCGCATAGATAATTATAATGATATTAAGGATAAGGCCAAACTTGTTAAAGCCGAAGACAATATTATTATTTATGAGTTGAAAGGTGAAGAAAAAGAATTATTAATTTCTATTAACGCAAATGAAGTAGAAAAAGAAATTGATAAACAACTAACCAAAGATTTTAAAGTAGTATTGTCTAATCAATTAGAAAATGAAACTTATCAGGAAGGTGTTATGCTGCCACTCAGTTTAACTGTCTATGAAAAATCTTTAACAACCGAAGAAACTAAAACAAGTGAATCTAAAGAGACAGAAGAAACAAATAGTACAAAAGAAAAAGAGAAAGAAACTGAAACAAGTACAAGCGATTCTTCACTAACTAAAAGAAATTCAGAGAATTTACCAAAAACTGGTGAAAAGAAAACTATTTTTGCTATAGTTGGCTTATTAACGCTTGCAAGTGGCTTTTTACTATTTAGAAAACGATTATAAAAATTAAATAAAATTTTAGTGAAACAAGAGTAATTTGATATTTGCTCTTGTTTTTTTTGTTGCTCTTTTTTCAATGATAATCATAGTGCTTAAGTCTGATTACATCATTTATAGAGAATGTTATTCTAAAGTAGTATAGTTAAGGAGGGCATTTAAAATGACTAAGTTAGTGTTGCTACATAGGTTAGGTCAAACTGGTGCAGATTGGTATGGTGTTACTAACAATTTAAAACAAAACTATATGATTATTGATTTTTTACTAATTTAGATACTGATTCAGAAGTCACACTAGAAAGTATTTATTTAGAAGTATCTAAAAAGCTTGATGAATTAACTGAGCCTTTTTATTTATGCGGCCTGTCCTTAGGTGGCTTATTGACATTAATGTATATAACTCGAAAAAGAAATGATAATCTTAAGGGAATTATAGTATCAGGTGCTATTTATAAATCAATTCCTAATTGGTTAAGTATTTTTCAGAGTTTTGTTTTTAAAATAATGCCAAAATCAAATTTTCAATCAATGGGATTAAGTAAAAAACAAGTTATAAATTTAATGAAATCAGTTGATATTAATTTAGAAACTGACTTAGCTAAAGTGGAACTACCTTCTTTAATTATTTGCGGTGAAAAAGATAGAATTAATATGAAATCATCAAAAGAAATAAACAAACTCATAAAAAATTCAAATTTACAAATAATTGATAACGCTGGTCATGAAATAAACAAAGAGCAACCTTTAAAGTTTGCTGAAGTACTTAATAATTTTATCAATTAAGGTAAAACAGTGTAAGGAGAGATGTTTATGAAAACAATTAATGACTACAAAAATAATTTTAAATCAACTGATTTAAAGGATCAGGTTAAGGAGTTTTTAATATATTATAAAAAAGAAGATATAATAATTCATTCTTTTGAAGTTGCCGAAGAAGCAAAAAAATTAGCTGAAAAGTTTAATGAGTCTTCTGAAAAAGCATTTATAGCAGGTTTATTACATGATATTAGTGTTGTGATACCAAATGAGGAAAGAGTAGAACTTCAAGAATATTTAAATGAAGAAGTATTAGAAGAAGAAAGAATACTACCTATGATTCTTCATCAAAAACAATCAGTTTTTATCGCAAAAGAGCTGTTTGGAATCAAGGATAAAGAAATTCTTTCGGCCATAGAGTGCCATACAACTCTAAGAAAAGATGCTAGCCATTTGGATAAAATTGTATTTATTGCGGATAAAGTTAAGTGGGATAGAGATGATAGTGCTCCTTACTTAGTTGAATTAAACAAAGCATTAAAAAGTTCACTTGATGATGGTTGTCGTGTTTATATCAATTGGGCTTTATCAGATATTATTGTTATGCATCCTTGGCTTAGTAGTGGAATGTCTGATTTAGGTATGATATGCAAGTAGTAATAATTTATATAGAAAGTAGGATCAAAAATGAGTAATTATACGTTAAGTGACTATGAAGCAGCTAAAAAATCTTTGAGTTCAACATTAAGAAAAATAGAAAAAGCAATTGTTTTACTGGAAGAAAAGCAAGCTGAAGGGAAAAATTTAAAAGCTCAAATAATTTTATCTAAGGAGAGAGTAAAAGCTCTTAGCATATCACTAGACTTAATTGAGAAAGAAATCATTAATTTAACTAAAATCTAAATGTTAAATTAACGCGAGTTATTGAAAACGTTCTCTTAAAATGGTATAGTGCTCATGTGAAATAAAAATAAAAGGAGTAGATTTATTAATGAAGAAAACAAAATGGATAATAAATCGGTTGTTGGTTTTAACTTTATTATCTGGAACAATTGGTTCGACACTTCCTGTTATCTCTTATGCAGAAGAAGTCCAGAATCAAGTTGTAGAAACTCAAGAAGTTCCTACAAAGGAAACAGACGAGCAACTGACTCATGTAACAGAGGTTGAATCTAAGGAAGTTGATACTCAAACGTCAACAGAAAATACTGATGATCAAATTATTACTCTTCCAAAAGAGATTCAATCAACAACTGAAACTAGTATTGATGAATCTAGTAAATCAGAAATAAAAAAAGAAGTTAAGGAAAGTAAAAAAATTCCAGTTCAAATTCTTGGGATTAACGATTTCCACGGTGCATTAAGTTCAACTGGTACAGCAAGCATAGAATCTCGCTTTAGTAAGGTAGGTAAATCATTTTACCTAGCAAGTGAATTTAATGCTGCAAAGGCAAAATTTATGGCTGACAATCCAGATGGAGAAAGTATTCGTGTGCAAGCTGGGGACTTAGTTGGAGCAAGCCCTTCTAATTCATCTCTTTTACAAGATGAACCAACTATTAAAGCAATGAATCGAATGAATATCGAATATGGTATTTTAGGAAATCATGAATTTGATGAAGGATTAGATGAATTTGACCGTATTATTAAAGGTGGCGCTGCAGTTGGTGATTACTTTAATAGTATTACTCAAAACTATCCGAAAGAACCTTCAACTATGCAAATTCTTTCAGCTAATATTTTTGAAAAGGATGGTTCAATACCAAAAGGATATCAACCATACGCTGTTAAAGAAATAGGTAGCGGGGATGATAAAGTAAAAATTGGTTTTATTGGAGTTGTAACTGAGGAAATCCCTAACTTAGTTTTAAGAAAACATGTTGAAAATTACACATTTGAAGATCCTGCAACAGCCATCGTTAATAATGCAAAAATTTTACGTGAAAAAGAAGGCGTAAATGCTATTGTAGTTATTGGTCATACTGGAGCAACTCAAAATGGCAGCTCAATCTCAGGAGAAACTGCTGGAATTATTGATAAAATGAATCAAATAGATCCTGAAAATAGTGTAGATGCTTATTTTGCGGGACATAGTCATTCTTATGCAAATGCAGAGTACAATGGTGTCCGTGTAATTCAAAGTACTGCACAAGGGAAAGCATTTGCAGATGTCGTTGGTGAAATCGATGTTGAAACAAAAGATTTTGTTAATGCACCAAGTGGTGTTGTTAAACCAGTTTTAAACGATGTATCTACACCAGTTTCTTCTTTAGTACCAGACGCAAGTGTTAAAGCATTAGTTGATGAAGCAGATACTTTAGTTGAAACAGTAACTGAAGAAATTATCGGTAAATCAGCAACTAAAGAGACAATTTCAAGAGCTGTGAATAATGGAAATGATCAAGAATCGGCAGTTGGAAATTTAATTACTGATGGTCAATTACAAGCTGCGAGAAAAGAAAACTTTGATGGCGGCGTTCACTTTGCCATGACAAACAATGGGGGCATTCGTGCTGATTTAGAAGTTGATCAAAATGGAGATATTACATGGGGAGCAGCTCAAGCTGTACAACCTTTTGGTAATATTATGCAAGTGGTATCAATAAAAGGTTCTGATATTGTTGAAGCTTTGAATCAACAATTCAAAGAGTTTTACTTCTTGCAAATAGCTGGTATGAGATACACATATACTGGTGAAAAAATTGAAGAAAAAGACGAATCCGGAAAAGTTATTAAAACAACAGATACAAGAAAAGTTAAAGATGTATTTGAAGTAACTGCTGATGGAAAAGAAATTCCATTAGATTTAGAGAAAAATTATAATATTGTAATAAATGATTTTCTTTTTGGTGGTGGTGACGGATTTACAGCCTTTACTAAAGGTTCTTTATTAGGAGCACTTGACCCAGATACAGATATTTTTGTTAAGTATATTAAAGAATTGAATGTGGTTTCAGCTAAAGTTGAAGGTCGTAAAAAAGTAGCAACTGAAAGTAAAGACAAACAATTAACCATTATTGGTACAACTGATGTTCACGGAAATCTATGGGACTTTTCTTATGAAGATAACCAACAAAAGGATTTAGGCTTAGCTAAAGTAAGTGGCTATGTGAATGAAGTTCGTAGTGAAAAAGGTCAAGATAATGTTGTATTAATTGATAGTGGTGACATGATTCAAGGAACTATCATGACAGATGAACTGTATAATGTTAAAGCAGATTTACAAAAAGATGTTCATCCAATGATTGCCGGCATGAACTACATGAAATATGACTCAATGACTTTAGGGAACCATGAGTTTAACTTTACAACTGATTTAATTAAAAAAGTTGAAAAAGACGCCAAATTCCCAATTCTTTCAGCTAATACTTATGTGAAAGAAACTGGTAAAAACTTTGTAGGTAGCTACACTATGGTTAAAAAAGATGGCTTAAACGTTGCTATTTTAGGCCTAACAATTCCAGATATTCCTCATTGGGAAGGTGGAAAAGTAGATGCTTTAGAGTTTGTTGGTTTACAAAAAGAAGCTGAAAAGCAAGTTAAATTAATCAAAGCTAATGAGAAAGCAGATGTTATTATTGCAAGTATTCATGCTGGATTAAATAATAGTAAACCAGAAAGTGCAGCAAAAAATGTAGTTGAAAATGTTCCAGAAATAGATGCTTATCTAATTGGACATGATCATGCAACAATTGCTACTCACTTAAAAGATAAGAATGGTGTTGACAAGCCTATTGGAGCTTCAAGAGATACAGGGGTTCAAGCCTCACGTATTGATCTAAATCTTGAGCAAGATGACAAAGGTAAATGGAATGTAAAATCAAGTGATGTTATTAATAAAGATATGAAGGGGATTCCAACAGATAATGGATTAAGAGAAGCTACTAAAAAGTATCATGAGACAACATTAGAATTTATTAATGCTGAGATTGGCCAAGCTAGTGCTGACTTCTTACCTCCACAACGTATTAAAGGAATTCCAGAAGCTCAAATGCAACCAACAGCTTTAATCTCTTTAATTAACAATGTTCAATTAAAAGCAATGGATGCAGATATTTCTGCAGCAGCTTTATTCCAAGCAAGTAGTGATTTACCACAAGGTCCAATAACATATTCAAATATTTTTAATATTTATAAATATGCGAATACGTTAGTTGGTGTTGAAATTACAGGTACTAAATTAAAACAATATATGGAAAAACAAGCCGAGTATTATAACCAATATCAAGAAGGCGACTTAACTATTAGTTTTGGTGGGCCTAAAGAAGGGAATAATAAAATTCGTGCTTATGACTATGATATGTTCGTAGGTGTTGATTACAAGATTGATGTGTCAAAACCTGTTGGAGAAAGAATTGTTGATTTAACATATCAAGGAAAAGCTATTAAGGATGACCAAACATTTAAATTAGCAGTTAATAATCACCGCTTTAGTGGTTTAGTGTCATCAGGTATTGTGAAAGAGTCTGATATTTACAAAGAATCAGATCCTGTGACCCTTAGAAATATGATTGTGGACTATATTAGAGAGCGTGGAACGATTAACCCTGAAGATGAAATTCATAGAAACTGGGAAATAATCGGTGCACCAGATTTAAATCATTATGTGAAACCTTTAGTAGTTGAAAAAATTAATAACGGAGAAATTGTGATTGAATCTAGTCCAAATGGTAGAACACCAAATATCAATACAATTCGCATTAGTGATTTATTGAAACAAGGTATTTTAACTGAATCAGATTTAAATAAAAAATCTTTCTCTGTGTTACATACTAATGATATGCATGGTCGTATGGCGCCAGAGTATAATGCAGATAAATCAGTTCAAAATACAATTGGTATGGCAAAATTAAAAACATTTAAAGATACTGAAATGCCAACATTGATGCTTGATGCTGGAGATGCTGTTCAAGGATTACCATTATCAAACTTCTCTAAAGGAGAAGACATGGTTAAAGCAATGAATGCTGTTGGATATGACGCAATGGCAGTAGGTAACCATGAGTTTGATTTTAGTTATGAGCAAGCAATGAAGTATAAAGATCAATTGAACTTCCCGATTTTAGCAGCAAATATTTATAAAGATGGTAAGCGTTCATTCCAACCATATACTCATATTAAAAAACAAGGAATGAATTTCTTAGTTATTGGATTAACAACACCTGAAACGTATACAAAAACACACCCAAATAATATTAAAGGTGTAGATTTTGAAGATCCAATTCCTGAAGCGAAAAAAGCCATTAAAGAAGCTAAAGCAGAGTATAAAGATGTTAAATTTGATCAAATTATTTTTGTCACTCATTTAGGTATTGATGGTTCAACACCTGAAAAATGGAGAAGTACAGGAGTTGCTAAAGCCTTAAATGATGATGTAGAGCTTAAAGATGAAAACATTATGTTTGTTGACGGACACTCTCATACACCAATGCAAAATGGCCAAGAAGAAGGTCGTGTTAGAGTTGTTCAAGCTGGAGATCACATGAAATATGTAGGTAAAGTTGATGTGAAACAAGATGAAGCACCATCTGTATACGATGCTAAATTAATTCCAGCAAAAGATTTCTTACATGTAGCAGAAGACCCAGAAGTTAAAGCTATAGTTGATAATGCTATTAAAAACTTTGATGATGTGAATAAAGAAGTTTTACTAAAAGATAATCCTTATTTATTAAATGGTGTCAATGCTAATGTTAGAACGAGAGAAACAAACTTAGGAAACTTGTTAGCAGATGGTATTTATAACTACGCTCAAACAGGATTCTCTAAACCTGCTGACTTCTCAATTATTAACGGTGGTGGAATTAGAGAAAGTCTAAAAGTTGGAGATATTCAAAGAGGAGACGTTGTAACAGTTCTTCCATTTGGTAATATCATTTCTCAAGTTGAAATTAAAGGTTCTGACATTTATAAAATGTTTGAAGTATCCGTTCGTTCTGATGTTGTAAAAGAAAATGGCCAAGTTGTTTTAGATGAAAACGGTTTACCTAAATTGGGTAGAAATGGTGGTTTCTTACAAATTTCAGACTCAATTAGATTCTACTATGATTCTAATAAACAAGGTGTTGTTCTTAATAAAGAAGGAACAGGAGCCGAAGTTGAGGGAGAACGTGTCTTTAAAGTAGAAATTAAAAATAGTAAAACAGGTAAATTTGAAGCAGTTGATAAAGATAAAACATATTATGTAGCAACAAATGATTTCTTAGCAGCAGGTGGAGATGGCTACTATATGCTTGGTGGAAATCGTGAAGAAGGCCCTTCTTTAGATGCTGTCTTTTCAGATTTCTTGAAAAACGATGTGGTAGTTGATGCTAAAGAAACTAATAAAGATAGAATTCCATTATCTAACTATAGTGAAGAGTTCCCTAACAGTGGAAAAGGAAGTCGTATTATTTCTAAATTAGATAAAGCGGAACCAATCGAATTAAATTTAGTAGAATTAGATAAAGCAATCCTGTCAGCGGAGAAAGAAAAAGAAGCGACTTATACAGCGAAAAGCTGGAAACCGTTTGCTGAAAGTTTAACAGCAGCTAAAAAAGTTCAGAAAGATGCTAAAGTAGAAGGTACAACAGTAACACAGGCACAGGTAGATAAAGTAACAACAGACCTAACAAAAGCTCAAAAAGATTTAGTAGCAAAAGAAAAACCAGAAGCGTTAAACTTAGTAGAACTAGACAAAGCAATCCTGTCAGCGGACAAAGAAAAAGAAGCAACGTATACAGCGAAAAGCTGGAAACCGTTTGCTGAAAGTTTAACAGTAGCTAAAAAAGTTCAGAAAGATGCTAAAGTAGAAGGTACAACAGTAACACAGGCACAGGTAGATAAAGCAACAACGGACTTAACAAAAGCTCAAAAAGATTTAGTAGCAAAAGAAAAACCAGAAGCGTTAAACTTAGTAGAACTAGACAAAGCAATCCTGTCAGCGGACAAAGAAAAAGAAGCAACTTATACAGCAAAAAGCTGGAAACCGTTTGCTGAAAGTTTAACAGTAGCTAAAAAAGTTCAGAAAGATGCTAAAGTAGAAGGTACAAAAGTAACACAGGCACAGGTAGATAAAGCAACAACAGACTTAACAAAAGCTCAAAATAACTTAGATAAGAAAAATTCTGGAAGTGGAAATAACAACAACTCAGGAAATACCAATAACAATGGTGGTTCTGGAAGTACTGGTAATGGTTCGGGAGGTAATGGAAAAACTACCTATCCAACAGAAAAATTACCACAAACAGGTGAAACAGAAAGTCATGCTAATGTGATTGGTTTCATTTTACTTGGCACAACAGTTGCATCAGCTTACCATGTCTTTAGAAAACGAGATGAAGAAGTAGCATAAAAAATAAAAGGTAGGAGAATTTTCTCCTACCTTTTTTTAATGAAATTATTGATTCTTAATGATGTTTGAAAGCTCTAATATAGTTTTATTTACTTTTTGAAGAAGTTGATTGTAGTCATATGATTCTGAATTTAGTGGCTCATAAATAAATTGATAAGAATATCGCCCTTCATTTAGTCCGCTGGTATAGAAAAGTAAATCTAAACTGTTTATTTCATTAATATCAATAAGTAAATGGTTGAAATTGAAATCATTTTTAATATCTTCTAAGGGTAACTCTATTTTTTTATTATTTAAAATGAGTTGAAAACTGAGAAGTTCACTGAATTCAAACAATTGAATTTGACCTTGAAATTTAAATAGTTGGTTAATTGAATCGACTTTTAAATCTCCTATTTCCTTTGTGGGAGAGAAGATAGTTGCTCTCGATTTGTTCTTTTCCTTAAGGGCTTGAAAGCTAATATTTAATTTTTTATTTTCATTATAAACACTATAAACTTTCCAGATGATGTATAAAACAAAAAAAGTTAGTAAAAGCGGGAAAATAATTTTTGGCATAATAAAACCTTCTTTTTAGAATTGATTATTCTTATTATAGCACTACTTTTACCAAGACTTAACTAGTTGCTTTTGATAAAATTTATTGTTAAACTGAATTATCAATTAAATAACCAAACTATGAAGAGTTGAGGTAGTGATACGACACAATGACCTCACAGCAACGTGCTTATTTGTAACGTGCTCCAGTCGTAAATCCATGGTGAGTCCTAGTTTAGCTCACTTCATAAGTGGCTATTTTTTTTGATAAAAATTAAAGGACGAGGTGTATTTATGTTTTTAAAGGTAGAGAATAAAATTATTAAGGCACAAATGTTATCAGAAACAGAGTTAATCCTGTATTTTCATGAGTTATGTCAACAAGCAAAAGGAAATCCGTGGCGCGGAGTAGAGTTTTACACGGCAAAAGAAGTTTTAGAGGAATTGTCAGGCTCTAAGTTTTGTTCAGAAATGAAGAAAGAATTAGAAAAAATTAAACGTTACAGAGAAAAAGAAGTAGCTGATCCTGCAAATGAGCCAATGGTGACTAATTGGGCTAGTGCGATGGCAAGACACTATAGAAAAAATCAAAACTAGCGATTAGTATTGTTTAATGATACATTTAATAAATAGAGAAAGATTAGGAGATGATAATATGAAGATTGGTGTCGTTGGATTAGGCGGTATCTTTAAGAAAGCCTATTTACCAGTAATTTCTGCAAATAGAAAAAATGTTGATTATTATTTTGCTAGTCAAAATGAAGCAACTAAAAACATGTTAAGAGATAAGTACGGTTTTACTCATTTTTGTGAAACTTTAGATGATTTAATTAAATTAGAAGTAGATGCTGTTTTCATACATGCAGCAACTGTCGCTCATTTTAAAACAGCCAAACAAGTGTTAGAAGCAGGTATTCATGTGTTTATGGATAAACCTTTAAGTGAAGAATTTGAAGAAACAAAAGAGTTACTTAACCTAGCAAAAGAGCATGGTGTTGAATTAATGGTTGGTTTCAACCGCCGATTTGTCCCAAGTGTAGAACATATTTTTTCTCAAGATAATAAACGTGTTATTTATCTGGAAAAAAATAGAGCTTTTGCAGAACAAGAAACAAAATTCGCGATTAATGATATGTTTTTACATCTAGTGGATACAGCTGTTTATTTATTGGATAGTCCAGATATTAAGATTGTGTCATCTAAACTAGTCGCAGAGAGCAGCTTAGACTATGTGACATTACAACTTGAAGCTGGAAACACAACTGCCATTGTTTCTATGGATATGAAGAGTGGAGCTCATACGGAAATTTTTAGAAGTACTTCTATAGATGGCATTATCCAAGTCACTAATTTAGGTGAAACAACAATTGAAACGCCAAAAGAAGTGAAAAAGCTAAACACATCTGATTGGACGCCAACTTTAGTTACACGTGGATTTGATTCCATGGTTAAAGCTTTTTTAAACTTTTTAGAAACAGGTGATACATCAAATTTACGTCAGGATAATGTTTTATTAAGCCATGAGATATGTAAAAAAGTGTTAGAAAAATAGAGTTGTATCACTATTTAAGAGGTAAGGGTAACTCCTTATCTCTTTTTGATTTATTATGAAGCTTAATGGAATAGGTGGTAAAATAGAGTTGAGATTCCCAAAGAAAAAGGAAGTGATAAAAGATGACGGAAAAAAGAGAGTTAACCGTTTTAGATTCATTTATAATAAATAATCCGAAAAATAAAAGACGACGACGAAATAAAATTATTGTTGAAAATGAAAGTTTTGAGCTTATTTACGACGTGAAACAACAAGAAATTCAGGTGGCTAAAAAGGATGATTTATACTTCTCTATTATTCCTTATGATACCTCTCGTAAATATATTGAAACAGCGGTATTAATGTTTATTGAAAAGCCAGAGTTTTTGGATGAGTATCTAAAAAAACACACAGATAATCTTAAAACTTATGTTAAACTCGCTCTTTTTCAAGTCACGGGTAAACGATTTGAAGATAATAGTCTAGAAGTACTAAATGAATTAAGCTACCTTGAAACAGATATTTATTTTAAAATCCAAGTAGTTGGTCGCTTGCTTCAACATGATGAAACAGGTCCCTTATCAGCAACACTTCCTTATAAATTTTTATATCACTTTAATTTAAAAACAGGGATTCATGGTTATATCAAAGAATGGCTCATTTTTTTAGGTGAAACGTCTAAACAAGTACCTTTTACTTTAGAGGGAAATCGCCCAATGTTACTCGAAGAAAAGAGTAAGGAAAAGATTAACCAAGAAGACTACGCTTTAGTATTAGCAGCTAATATGAAAGGTCTAACTTTGCGAAAAAGTGAATTATCAACTACTCAATTAAATGAACTAATGACTATTAGAAAAGACTACAAACCGCAAAGTAAACACCCTAGTGAAATTGCTCAGTATTTTGATATTGTTCATCCAAATAAAACAGACAATCTAATTAACGTAGTATCAGACATACATAGTACGATGACTAATATTCCTTTAGAGTCACCTAATTTTAATATTATTGCAGGTGATTTAGTAGATGGACTGTCAGAAGTTACAGTTCAAAATCAAGATTTAAAAGGGATTGCTGTGATAGGAAATCATGATATTGTTCGTTGTGCAAAAGCTATAGGTGATTCTTTTTCAGATGAGTTATTAAAAGCTCTAACAAGTACTACAGATATTGATTATTCTGTTATTAAAGTAGATGATAAAAAATTATATACAACTTGTAAAAAGTATTTAGAAAGTCAGTTTGAAAATCTAGTGTTCTTAAATAATGAGAGCTATGAATTTCAAGGTATTCGCTATATTGGTTTATCAATCCCTGTCAGCTATGTTAAAGAAAGATATTTAGTCCAAACCATATTAGCTAAAACATTAAAAAAATTATTAGGGAAAGATAAAGAAATGCCAACAGTCATAGTCAGTCACGCACCATTATTTAATGAATTAAATTTACTTTCTAAGACAAGTTCAAGTTATGTAAAAGAGTTTACTTGCGTTAATCAAGAACTTGAAACTTTATTTAGAGAGTATCATATATTAGGTGTGATTCATGGTCACCATCATATACCAGCTTCATCAGGAGTTCTTGATTTTAGAGAATTTGCTGGGAAAGAATTCTTTGTTTTATGTTCGATTTATTCAAGTATTAATATGGGATTTGACCTTGAGCCCGTTTTAGCTCAGTTAATTAAGAAAGGTAAGTGATAAATATGCTAGAAAATATTATTTTAGGTGCAGTTTTGTTACTTATTTTAGCAATTGCTATCCTTTGTTTTGTTGCTGGCTTTAAATTTAAGCAAGGAAAGTGGCTAATGCTAATAGCTGGCTACAATGAATTTGATAAAGAAACTCGAGATAAGATGGATAGTGAGAAAATCGGCAAAGAAACAGGAAATATTAGTATCGTTACAGGGATATTGATTATATTGTTTACTCTTATCGTATGGGCAAGTTCTTATATTCCTTTTTTTCAACAAACAGAAAATGCTTTATTACTGATTCTTTTGCCTACTGGTATTTTTATTTATTGGATTTTGAAACATGTTTAAAAATCTAGTGATTATTACAAGAAATTTAAGTAGAAAGTAAGCATGTATAAAAGTAAAAAACACTTGTATGTTAATATGGAAGTATAACTTTTATACTGAGGAGATGTCTCATTGAAATTGTAAAAACGTGTTTATTAACTAATTTTTCAATGAAACACTAGATTTTTACCAAACCAAGTTAGGTTTTACAATAAAAAATCAAACAGCAACAACTTTTGAAGTTAGAATTGGAGAAGACTTAATCGAATTTACTAAGTCACATTTAGAAGAAGCTCCTTTTTATCATTTTGCTTTTGATATTCCAGCAGGTAGTTTTGAGGAAGCCAAGCAATGGTTATAAAGAAAAGTAGATTTATCAACTGAAGGTGGCAATGACCAAATAACTTTTGATATTTTAGATTCTAGTTCAGTTTATTTCGAAGATTCTTCTGGAAATATTGTTGAGTTCATAGAAAGAAGAAAAACAAATCCAAAAAGTGATGTTGAGTTTTCAGCTAAAAGTATTCAAGGTATTTCTGAGATGAGTTTCATCGTTGATGAAAAACTTGAAGTAGCTAATTAGCTTTTAAATTATGACATTAAAGGAATGTTTAACAGTGAAGTCAAAATAGATGGCTTATCATTTATGACGGATCAAGAAAATAAAGTTTTTATCTTATTGGTTAACCCTGGAAGGAAATGGTTATTTTCTGAGAAAAAATCTAAAATCTTTGAACAGGAAATTATATTAGATTCAGGCTTAATCTTAAAAATTGATAATGAAAATAATGTGATATTAAAAAATAATCTTTAGGAGTAGATGGAATGAGATATAATATGCAAACAACTCATGCAAAGACTTTTAGTTAAAAGTTGGTGATACTTTGCATGGGGTAAAAAGTTACTAATCACCCAACTCAACTTTAAGCTTTGCAACCCTTATAAAAAAAGATATAAGGAGTGCTAAAAGCATGGAGTATAAAAAAGCAGAAGAGATTTTACCAAAAGAATTATTGAAGGAAATACAAAATTATATACAAGGAGCCACTCTTTATATTCCAAAAGAAACTTATCATGAGTGGGGAGAAAAAAGTGGTATAAAAGATAAATTACATAAAAGAAATCAATTAATAAAAGAAAAATTTCAACAAGGAAACCCAATCCAGAGTTTAGCAAATGATTTTTATTTATCAGAAGAGACGATTAAAAAAATTGTTTATAAAAAATAGGAATAGGCATAGTTTGATTATAGTCAAACTATTCCTATTTTTTTGAAAGAAAGTGATTTATGATAAGTTAAGTAAGGAGGTTTTTATGAAATGAAAAATAAACAGATTTACTTAAGAAAAATTAGAATAGAAGATGCTTTGGCTTATCAGGAAAGTACGACAAACGAAGAAATTCGTTATATGACAGGAACACCAAGAGAATATACGTTAGAAGAAATAAAAACTCATCTTAAAAGAATTATAGAAGACACATCAAGAGAAGACTATGCCATTTGTTTAAATGAAACTAAGCAGATGATTGGTGAGTTATCGATTTTAGATATTGATTCTCCTAATCACGCAGCTGTTTTTAGAATATCTATGAATCATACGAACCATACAGGAAAAGGTTTTGGAACAGAAGCGATGGAATTAATTATCAACTATGTATTTAATGACTTGAAATTAAATAGACTACAATTAGAAGTTTTTAGCCATAATGTAAGAGGCATTAGCGCGTATGAAAAAGTAGGATTTATCAAAGAAGGCATCTTAAGAGAAGCCCTATTTTATCAAGGAAACTATTCAGATGAAATAATTATGTCAATCTTAAAAAGTGACTTAGAAAAAGGTTAGTAGCCTGTTTTGATAGCAAACAATGAGCTACTTTCTTTTTAATATATGTGCTAAACTTTTAATGAAAGAAAAATAGCTAGTTAAAGTCTAGAGCTGAGAGGAAGAAGTTCAGTGATTCAAATTGAGAGACGTATTGTAAATGGTTTACCCTATTTGGAAATTGTAAAAAAAGAACTAAAAGATAAAGAATTACCAACTGTTTTTTTCTATCATGGTTGGACAAACTGTAAGGAATCAGTTTTAGTCAATGGTTACGAAGTTGCTCAAAAAGATATGCGGGGGATTATTCCTGATGCGATGTTTCACGGGGAGCGAAATGATGGTTTACCGATTAAGGAGCATTTTGAAGATTTTGCTAATATTGTTATGGGAAGTGTAGATGAATTTCCGATTATTCTAGCAGACTTAGTAAATAGAAAAGTAACTGATCCAAAACGAGTGGGTGTGACAGGTCTTTCAATGGGTGGTATTACAACTTGTGGGATTATGACGAAACATGAAAATGTTAAGGCAGCAGATTGTTTAATGGGAGCACCTAACTTTCATGATTTTGTTGAGATGGTAGCCAAACTTGCTTTTGAAGTTGATGAGTTACCTGAAGAAACTCAAAAAGATTTTTTAAAAATGAAAGTATATGATTTGTCACTTCAGCCAGAAAAAATTGCTAAAAGACCTATGCATTTTTGGCATGGTGAGAAAGATGACATGGTTCCTTATCAACCAACGTTTGATTTTTATCAAGATCATAAAAAGACAGAATACGGTAAAAATATGACTTTTACAACAACAGATGATGGACATAGAGTGCCTTATCATATCACACAAGAAATGGCTGAGTATTTTTCAAAAGTCTTATAAAACGGATTAGAAGGTAGCCTTGCTATGGAGACCTTCTTTTTAGTACAATGGTGTTAAGAATAAGTAACTAGTAAAAGGATGAAGAGATATGAAGAAAGTAATGCTCATTTTTGGTACTAGACCTGAGGCAATTAAAATGGGACCTCTTGTTAAAGAATTAGAAAAGCATCATGACATAGAAACTATTGTCTGCGTAACTGGTCAACACAGAGAAATGCTAGATCAAGTATTAAGTATTTTTGATATTGTTCCTCAATACGATTTAGAAATTATGAAACATAAACAAGATTTATTTGACGTAACAATTAATATTTTAGAGAAAATAAAACCTGTTTTGGAAAAAGAAAATCCTGATATGGTTTTAGTCCATGGAGATACAAGTACTACCTATGCTGCAGGATTAGCAAGTTTTTACCTAAGAATTCCAGTAGGACATGTTGAGGCAGGTTTAAGAACGCATAATATTTATTCTCCTTATCCAGAGGAATTTAACCGTCAATCAGTGGGCTTATTTTCAGCGTTAAATTTTGCACCAACAAAAAAAGCAGCTCAAAATTTATTAGATGAAGGTAAGACAGCCAGTTCAATTTATGTGACAGGAAATACAGCGATTGATGCCTTAAAAACCACAGTTAGAGAAGACTACACCAGCCCAATTATTGAGTGGGCAAATGATAGTAAGTTAATTGTTTTAACAGCTCATAGAAGAGAAAATTACGGTGAACCAATGAGACACATGTTTCAAGCAATTAAACGAATTGTTGATGAGCATGAAGATATTAAAGTAGTTTATCCGATTCATATGAATCCAATGATTAAGGAATTAGCAGATGAGATTTTTACAGAGACTAAACGTGTGAAAATTATTCCGCCAATGGAAGTCGTTGATTTCCATAACTTATTAGCCAAAAGTCATATTATTCTAACGGACAGTGGTGGTATTCAAGAGGAAGCTCCTTCTTTAGGAAAACCAGTTTTAGTCATGCGTGATACAACAGAGCGACCAGAAGGTATTGAAGCTGGCACTCTAAAACTTGTTGGAACAGAGGAAGAAGTCATTTATGAACATTTCAAGGAACTGTTAGAAAATAAAGTGTTATATAAAGAGATGTCTGAGGCAAGCAACCCGTACGGTGATGGTACTGCTTCTGAACAAATTGTAACTATTTTAAAAGAAAAATTATAAAAATGTCTAAAAACATTACTAGCTAAAAAAAGTTAGTAGTGTTTTTTTATTATTGTTTAATTTGTTACATAAAATCTTTAATTTGAACATTAATAGTTAAAAATGAAAGCGTTATACTTTATGGTGTATACTATTTGAAGTAATTTAGGAGGAGACAGATGAAACAATCATATTTAAAATGTACCTCAGCAATGGTACTTTTAACAGCAACAACTGTAGGTCTTGCAGCCTGTAGTCAAGGTGAAGACAAGTCAGGAGTTATTAAATATTCTGAAACAGAAAAGGCGACAATGGATAAAGGAATGGATAATCAGCCAGAGTCTTCTTACTGGTTCCCAGAAGATTTATTAGCTTGGAGTTTTGAAAAAGATCCAGATGCAAAATATAATGTTAGTCAAGTACCGCTTGCTAAAAGAGTTGATAAAAAAGAATTACCTAAAGCTAATGAAACTCAAAATGAAGAGATGAAAGTCGTTGCACTTTCGATTATGAATAGCAGTACTAGTGGAAATGCACCTCGTGGTTTAAATAATTTTGATGCAAATGTTTTCTCAAATTGGCAATATGTGGATCAATTAGTTTATTGGGGTGGCTCATCTGGTGAAGGTATTATAGTACCACCAAGTCCAGATGTCATTGATGCTGCTCATAAAAATGGTGTCCCTGTTTTAGGAACTATTTTCTTTCCTCAAACAGCACACGGCGGAAAAATCGACTGGCTAGATACTTTCTTAGAAAAAGATGCCAATGGAGAATTTCCGATTGTTGATAAAATGATTGAAGTAGCTAATGTATATGGTTTTGATGGGTGGTTTATTAATCAAGAAACAGATACAGAAGTGACAAGTTTTGATGACGCTAAAGAAGGTAAAAAAGAAGAAGCTCCTGCAGAAGGTGAATTAACTAAAGAACATGCTGATTTAATGCAAGAATTAATCGCTGAATTTAAGAAAAAAGCTGGCGATCAGCAAGATATTATGTGGTATGATTCGATGACTTCAGAAGGTAAGATGGATTGGCAAAATGCTTTAACTGATAAAAATAAAGCTTATATGGTTGATGCTGACATGAAACCTTTATCAGATAGTATGTTCTTAAACTTCTGGTGGAGTACTGACGAACTTGCTAAGGATGAGCTACTGAAAAAATCAAATGAAAAAGCAAAAGAAATGGATGTTAATCCATATGATTTATTTGCAGGAATTGATGTTCAAGAAAATGGTTATGCAACTGATGTCAAATGGGACTTATTTACAGATAAAGAAGGAAAACCACTGACATCTCTTGGACTTTATGTGCCGTCATGGACATACGCTTCATCAAGTTCACCAGATGAATTTCAAGAAAAAGAAAATATTTTTTGGGTTAACAATGAGCAAGATGCGACAAAAGGTAAATTACCAGAAGCAGAGGAATGGCCAGGAATCTCAACTTTTGCTGTTGAACAAACAGCTATTACCAGTTTACCATTCACAACAAATTTCAACTTAGGTAATGGATATAATTACTTTATTGATGGCCAAAAAGTTTCAAGTATGGAATGGAATAACCGCAGTATGCAAGATGTTATGCCAACTCATCGCTGGAATTTTGAACATGGGAAAGATAATAATCTAAATGTGACAATGGACTATACAGATGCTTATCAAGGTGGAAATTCATTAAAACTACGCGGAAATATGAATAAAAAAGAAGCTAGTAGTATGAAACTTTATGAAACACGCTTAGAGTTTGATAAAGAAACAACTTTTACAACCACTGCAAAAGCATCTGAAAAAACAGATTTAAACCTTACTTTAAGTTATGATGATGGAAAAACAGAGACGTTTAAAGGTGATAAGGCAGTTGAAGCCGATTGGACAACCATAACTTTTGATGTGAAAAAAGCTGCTGGAAAAACAGTAACAGCTATTGATTACGAATTAGTTTCCCAAGAGTCAAGTGATACTTATGAATTTAAATTTGGTCAACTCGCTGTTAAGCCCAAAATGAAAAACGAATTACTTTCAGTGAGTGGTTTAGAAATTGAAGATGCGATTTTTGATGAGGAAGAAAGTAATTATGCTGGAGTGAGATTAATCTGGGATGAGATTGAGTCTGATTTACTAGTTTCTTATGAAATTTACCGAGTGAATGACGATAAAACTCGATCATTCTTAGGAACAACGGTTTCAAATAACTTTTATATCAACGGACTTAGCAGACAAGAAAAAGTAACTAAAACGAATTTTGAAGTAGTGGCAGTTAACAAAAATGGCGAACGTGGTAAAGCTTCAAAAGCTGTAATAATGGAGTGGCCTGACAATACAGTTCCTAAAGCTTCATTTACTGCTTCACGTACGTTAATAGCCCCTGGTGAAAAAGTAACCTTTACAAACACATCTTCAACTAATACAGATAGTGTGGAGTGGGAATTCACTGGTGGAGATATTGAAACAAGTGATGAGAATGAAGTTACTGTAACATTTAGTAAGCCAGGAACTTATACAGTAAAAATGGTTGCTAAAAACGATTCAGGTGAAACGCCAATTGAAATGGAAAATCTAATCACAGTTGATGATAAAGCAAAAGGTGATTTAGTTATATTATCTCAAGGTGCTAAAGCTGAAGCATCATCATTTGTTAATGACGGAGAAGCTCCAGAATTTGCTCTTGATGGAAAACTTGATACTAAATGGTGTGCAACTGGAAACCCACCGCATAATATTACAATTGATTTAGGTGAAGTGAAAACAATTAGTGAAGTACATATTGCACATGCTGAAGCTGGTGGTGAAGCTCCAGATATGAATACAAGAGCTTACACGATTGAAGTCAGTGAAGATGGTAAAGAATTTACTCAAGTGACACGCATTATTAATAATGAAAAAGGTGAAACAGTAGATACGTTTGCAGCAACTAAAGCTCAATTTGTGAGATTTACTTCTGATAAACCAACCCAAGGAGCAGATTCTGCTGTCAGAATTTACGAAATTGGTGTTTACGGATTAAAATAATATCATGTGAAAAGAGACTGATAATTTGTAGTCTCTTTTTTTATTAATGAAAAATGGTATAGTTACTAGTGTTTGTTAACTAAACAATTTTAAAACGAACTGTAAAACGGTTACGCAAATTTAATGTAAAGTTTTTTTGTTATCTATACATTAAATAACAAATATTTTTTATTTTTACAATAACTATATAGTTACTTTACAATACTATGATATACTCTGCCTGTATCAAAAAAAAGGAGAGAAAAGAATGAAGCAAATTAAGTTACATCAAATGATACTAGCAGCTATTTCAGGTGCAGTATTATTCACAGTTCCAGTAGGAGCAGAAAATGCGTTAGATCCGGCTCCGGAGATAAAACCGGCCCAAGCGAATGGACAAAAGGTATTGTTTGATAATACTCATGCGCAGACGGCTGGAGCAGCTGATTGGGTAATTGATGGAGCGTTTTCAGACTTTGGAAATGGTTTGGCAGAGAAAGGATTTTACGTAAAAGAACTACGTAAAAAGACACCAATTACTTTAGAAGATTTAAAAGGTTATGATGTCTTTGTTTTGCCAGAAGCGAACGTTCCGTATAAAGTGTCTGAACAGAATGCAATTGAAGAATATGTAGCAAATGGTGGAGCTGTATTTTATATTAGTGACCACTATAATGCTGATAGAAATAAAAATAGAATTGATGCTAGTGAAGCATTCAATGGCTATCGTCGCGGCGCTTTTGAAAATATGACGAAAGATATGTCAACTGAAGAGAAAAACTCTGAAGCTATGCAAGGAGTTGAAAGTAGTGACTGGCTAAGTGAAACGTTTGGTGTAAGGTTTAGATATAATGGTCTAGATAATATTAACGATAGTAGTAAGTGGATTTTACATGATGCTTTTGGAATTTTAGAGGGCGTTCAATCAGTGGGACTTCATGCTGGTTCAACAGTAGCAATTACTGATCCAACTCGTGCTAAAGGTTTAATCTATCCACCTACTGGATTAACAAGCTCAGCTAATAAATGGGGACCAGCTGTAGACCAAGGTGTTTATAATGGCGGTGGTGTTGAAGAAGGTGCTTATGTAGCTATTAGTAAGAAAGAAAAAGGAAAAGCTGCTTTTATTGGAGATTCATCTCCTGTAGAAGATTCTACACCTAAATATTTACGTGATGAAAATGGAAAAGCTAAAAAAACTTATGATGGTTGGAAAGAAAAAGATGATGCAAGGTTATTAGTGAATCTTGTTGAATGGTTAAGCCAAAAAGAAGACTATGATACATTTGATAAAATGGGTATCCAACTATCATCAAAAACAGTCTTACATGATTTTGAAGAACCATCTAAAAGTACTGAGCCTCAAAAAGAACCATGGGCTGCACCAGCTGCTGGATACAAGTGGTATGATGAAAGTACTTTTGCACCAGGAAGCTACGGTTCAACGTCAAATGCAGAAATTCCTTCAACAGGGAAAGTCTCTCTTGTAGTAGATGCTAAACCAGAGGCTAAAAAAGAAAATAAAGCCATTGTAAAAGTAACAGGTTTAGCACCAAATGCAGTAGCTGATGGTTATCAATTAGGTTTGTATACTCCTACTGCTCAAAATGGATTCACTCAAGGTTCACAAGTGGCTAAGACAAAAGTTGGCGATGGTCAGTGGTTACCAATTGGTTATTCTGAGAAATTTAGCGTTAAAGCTGATAATCAAGGAAATGCTGAACAAGTCGTTTACTTTAGCACTGAATTTGAAGGGAATTATAATATTCGTGTGAAACAAAATAAAGATAATATTATAACAAACCCAATTACTATTTTACCACTCAGTGAAACGCCAGTAGATCCAGAAGTACCAACAGATGATGCTAACTATAATGTTAAAGGCGAAATTGTTTTTGAGAAAAATGATGAATCAGTTAAACCGATTGACCCTGAAAATCCAAAAGAAGATATGACGCCACTTAATCCAGATGGCTCAGAAGCAACTAGTTCGGCAGGTGGTTTATTATCTGTAGACTACGCATCAAGTTTTGCATTTGGTAAACAAAGTATTGAGAATAAAAATATGCTTTACGGGGCACAACCACAACAATTTAAAACTAGTGATACTTTAAGAGGTAACTATGTTCAAGTTAGTGATCGTCGTGGAACAAATGCTGGTTGGGTATTAAGTATTGTTCAAAACGACCAATTTAAAACAGCTAAAAATGATGTTTTAACAGGTGCAAAATTATACTTAGGGAACGGTGCTTTAAACTCGCCTAATATGACTGAAGAAGGGTTTAAACCTGAATTAGCTCCTGTGAATTTTGTTAAAGATTTATCTTTAGCGTCTGAAAAAGTAACTGGTGGCTTAGAGTTGATTCCAGGGCAAACAAGTATTATCATGTCTGCTGACAAAGGAAAAGGAACTGGGACTTGGACATTATCGTATGGACAAACTAAAGATAAAAACATTGGTGTAATGGGGGCAAATGAACCAGCTAAAGCATCAGTTCTATTATCGATTCCAAGTTCATCAAATCCTGTTTCATCAAGTTATGAATCTACATTAACTTACAGATTATCTATGGTTCCGACTCCTTAAGAGATTAAAAGTTTAAGAAGTTGTAACGCATTAGTTATCAATAAGGGGCTGTGGTATAAGTTTTTACTTATGTCACAGACTCTTTTTATAGTTATCTATTATATATTAGTGATTACAAAAATTTATGTGACGAGTTATGGAAGGGAAAACAAATGAACTTTTTAAAAAAAATAATACTCTTTGGAATTATTATGGTGACAAGCATTTTAGGATTTAGCCTGAGTGTAAATGCGAATGAGGTTGGGTTTTCTGTAGAACCTGTTTTGCCAAACAATCAGATAGATGCTCAAAGTGGCTATTTTCATCTTTTGATGAAACAAGGTGACTCTCAAAAACTCCAAGTTAAATTGAAAAACACAAAAGATCAAGAAGTGAAGTTAACTGCTTGGGTAGCAAGTGCTAAAACGAATGTGAATGGAGTTGTTGATTATAGCGACAATAAGAGTGAAGTAGATGACTCTTTGCAACATGATTTGTCCCAATTAGTAGAAATCGAAAAAGATATTGTTCTTCCTCCAAACTCAGAAAAAATAATTGATGTAATAGTTAAGATGCCAGAAGCTAGAGTCGAAGGTATTATTGCTGGTGGATTGACTTTTGAAGAAAAAAAAGCGAGTGAAACTGAAAATATCTCAAGTCAAACAGGGATTAAAAATAAATTTTCTTATGTGATTGCACTTTTGATTCAACAAGAAAAAGAAATTACTATTGAACCAGAATTGTCAATTGGGAAAGTAGAACCTACTCAGCTTAATACTAAAAGTGCCATTTCAGCAGAAATCCGAAATGTTACAAGTGTCTTTTTGAATAATATGTCTATAGCCGTTAAAATAACAGATAAAAATTCAAAGGAAGTTATCTTTGAAGAAGATAAAACAAATTTACAAATGGCACCAAATACAACAATGAATTTCCCATTATTTTTAAATGGTAAAAAACTAGAGCCAGGCAAATATCATTATGAAGCTTTTATTAGTGGGACAAATGGTAGTGATGAAGCAGACTCGAAAGAATGGGAATTATCATCAGATTTTACAATTGAAAAAGAAGTTGCGAAAGAATTAAATAAAACTGACACGCAACAAAAAGATGAGAAAACTTTAAGTTGGTGGGTATGGCTATTAATTATTTCTAATATCTTGTTAGTGGTTGCCTTAGTTACTTTTTTAGTATTAAAAAATAAAAAAAGTAAAAAAGCTCAAAAGAAAAAGAAACGTAAGAAGAAAAAGAAAAAATAAAAAGTGTGCTGTTGATATAAGTTGAGTGCTTATATCAACAGTTTTTTGTTTAATTACTTATTTTTTATTAAGAGAATATGAATTTTTTGTAAAACCCTACTTTTGTCTGATGAATTTCATTTCAGGGATTGGTACAATGAATAGTAGCTGATATAGCTAATGGAGGTTTTTATGAAAAAAATAAAATTATTAACTTTAGGAGCCCTACTATTTACATCTTTTGGACTTAGTACACAGGTTTTTGCTGATGAAAAAGCAAAAGATGAAGGTTGGGATGTACCTAATATTGCTTTAGGAAATGGTTTAAGCGAGGCTGAACAAGAAAAAACGAGAGAAATCTTGTTGAAAGATTTAGGAAGTGTTAAAGAATTAAAAGGTATTGATACAAAAAAACATAATGATTATATTGTAGATGGAAATGACCTAGTTAAATATGTAACAGATGTTCCAGAATTTACAAGTAGTTCAAAAGCTTATTCAAGTGCTTTGATTGCTAGAATAAAATCTGGTACTGGAGTTACAGTTGACATTGTGACACCTGAAAATATTACAGCACGTACAGAAGCGATGTATCGTTCAGCTGCTATTACGAGCGGTGTTTATGATGCTTATATTCGTATAGGTAGTGTCAGAACTATGGATGGAAGTGGAGCTTTGGCTGCTATTTACAAAATTTATGATGAAGTAGATCCGGCATCTGATGAAACAGACCAAAAAAGTCGTGATGAAAAACGGGAAGTAGCACAAGATCAAATGCAAGTTGTAGCAGGAATTGATGCGGCGAATCAGGATAACTCAGATTATTCATCTGAAAATATCTTAGTGATGTTAGCTGATGTTCAATTAGAATTACAAAAAATCAATGATAAGTTAAATAAATTATCAGAAGATGAGAGAGTAAAAGAAGTTCAAACCGTTGTTGTGCAACAAATCAATAATAGTGGCTTACAAGACGCGATTTCCCCTAGTCAACAAGAAGAAATTGTTAATAATATGGTAGCCTTTACTCATACGGATGGTCTTAATGATTCAGAGATGACAAAACAACTAACTGGCTTTAAAGATGATCTAGTAAAAAATGGTAAAGAATTTAAAGATAATTTATTATCTGATGAAAATGTAGAAAAAGCTAAAACAGGATTTGCTAAATTCTGGCAAGGAATCAAAGATTTCTTTGGTAATTTATTTAAATAAACTTTTGAAGAGGCTGATATACGTCAGTCTCTTTTATTTGTCTTAAACTATCTTTATTTTATCATCCCTTTTTTAATCCATAATAATTGAAACAATTAATTCATAAAGGTATGATGAATTTATCAAATAATGAGGAGAAACCTGATGAAAGAAATCGATGATTATTTAGCTAATGTTGATGAAAAAAGACAAGCTGCTTTTAGAAAACTATACGAAACAGTTAAGGATAATTTACCAGTTGGGTTTGAAGAGAATTTTCAATATAATATGATTAGTTTTGTTGTGCCTCTGAGCACTTACCCTAAAGGTTATCTCAATCGGGAAGATGAACCAGTTCCTTTTATTTCTCTTGCAGCTCAAAAAAATCATATCGCCCTTTATCATATGGGGATTATGGGAAATAAAACTCTCTTAGCTTGGTTTGAAGAGGAGTATCAAAAACAAGTTCCAACTAAATTAAATATGGGGAAAAGCTGTATTCGAATGACAAATGTCAAAAATATTCCATATGAACTTTTAGGTGAATTAGCTTCTAAAATGACTTTAGAAGAATGGCTTCAAAATTATAAAAAATACACCAACAAATAGGAGAGAATTTAAATGAAAACTTATGAATTTGAGAGCCAAATTTATGTATCTGAAGTTGGTAAAGGTGGGGCTTATGTCATTTTTCCGTATGATTTGAGAAAAGAGTTTGGTAAAGGTAGAGTTAAAGTTAAGGTTTCTTTTGAAGGGATTTTATATGAAGGTAGTATTGTTAATATGGGTGTAAAGCACTCTGATGGATCGATTTGTTACATTATTGGTATTAAGAAAGACATTAGAAAAGAATTGAATAAAGATGTCGGTGATACAGTGAAAGTAGAAGTTACACAAAAGGAGGTCTAGTAAATGGCGAATGATAGAATATTTAATATGACTTTTGCAAGTGTCTATCCTTTATACGTTAAAAAAGTTGAGAAAAAAGGGCGTACAAAAGAAGAATTAGACCAAGTGATTGAGTGGTTAACAGGTTATAAGAAAGAGTCTTTACAAGAAGTTGTTGATAATGAGTTAACTTTTACGGAGTTTTTTGAAAAAGCTCCTGTTTTTAATGAGAATGCCTCTTTGATCAAAGGTGTTATTTGTGGCTATAGAGTGGAAGAAATAGAAGATCCTTTAATGCAAAAAATTCGTTATTTAGATAAGGTAGTTGATGAATTAGCAAAGGGAAAATCTTTAGAGAAGATTTTTAGAAAATAAGGGGTTATTTGCAATTTTTGTTAATTGGTATTACTATAGATAAAAGAGGAAGTTTTCTTATTTTTTAATAAGGAAACTTTTTTCGTTGAAAATAAAATAGGAGTTGTGTTTTTTGAGAATTGGAATGAGAAATATAAAGACAGGTTTGAGTGTCTTTGTGTGTATTTTAATTAGTTTCATTTTTAACCGAGATACATATGTGGTCTCATCGATTACGGCTGTTTTTACATTAAGGGAAGACATGTATAATACTTTAAGGTTTGGTAGACACCGTGTTGTGGGAAATGTAACAGGAGCGCTATTTTCAATTGTAGCTATCTTTATTTTTAAAACTTTTGGAAATGGAAAAAACGTTCAATTGATTGCTATACCGTTACTAATTGTTGCGTTAATTTGGTTTTTATCAGCAACTAAAAATTATGAGGGGACAGTTGGAGGCTGTGCAACTTTGTTAACGATTCTTTTTATGATTCCTGAGACTCAGTCCTATTCGTATGCACTTGCTAGAGTAGTTGATAGTTTTATTGGTATGTTTGTAGCTTTTGGAATTAATCACTTATTACCACATCCTAAAAACAAAATAATGAAACAGGCAGTAGACAATTTTGAGAAAAAATAATTCTTAAAATTGTTTTTTTTTGTATAACAAAAAGGCATCCATCTCTAAATAATGAAATGAATACCTTCGTCAATAGCTGGAATCTTCCACAGTTGATTACTCCTTAACTAGTTGATTTAAATTGTTTTTTGCTTCTTCAATAGTATTGCCTTGAGCTGAGATGTTTTCATTGTTTGCATCAAAAACAATAAAGATGTTAGCCTCAGTGTCTAAAGTAATACGATATTGAATTGCTTGATTGTTAAATACCATAATAATTCTCCTTTCGAGTATCTCTTTTAATGAGAAAGGTTTAAACTTTCATGGTAACAAAATTCCTACATTTAATTTATCATATCTTTTTTTAGTAATCAAGTAATATCTATCATTATTTCATGGAAATTTCATAAATTTTTATTAAGATGTAAATAATCTTAGTGAAAATGTTTCTAATAATCATTATTTAAGATTAGCAGAAAACATAGTATAATAGATGTATTAAACAAGGTTGGTGTAGAAAATGATATTTTATTTTGTCGGCATGGTATTAACAGTAATTGGTTTTGTGTATCTTATTTTTCCTTCGAAACAAAGAAGTAATAAATATGGTTACAGAACTCAGCGAGCAAAAACAAGTGATAAAACATATGCATATGCTCAAAAAGAAGCGGCCAAAGCATTTTTAATGATTGGTTTAATCACATTTGCAATAGGCTTTTTATTAACAAGAACAGGAATGATCCAATTTTTCATCATTGAACTATTTGTGATTATTCTTCCAATAACAAGAGTGTTTTATATTATTGAAAGAAATCTAGAAAGATTTATAGATAATGAAGAAGGAGTGTCAGCTAAATGAAATTACTAATGATAGAAGATAATGAATCAGTATCAGAAATGATGAAAATGTTCTTTTTAAATGAAGAATGGGATGTAACGTTTGAATATGATGGAAAAGAAGGGTTAGATCAATTTTTAACAGATCCTGAATCATGGGATATGGTAACTCTTGATTTAAACTTACCAACTATGGATGGTGTAACTGTTTGCCGTGAAATCAGAAAAGTATCATCAACTGTTCCGATTATCATGTTAACAGCACGTGATTCTGAGAGTGATCAAGTTATTGGATTAGAAATGGGAGCAGATGATTATGTAACAAAACCATTTAGTCCGATTACTTTAATCGCTCGTATTAAAGCTCTACATCGCCGAGCGATTCTTGGAGATGAGTCACCAAAAGCAGCTAACGGAATTGATGAAGCGTTTGACGTGATTACAGATCATTTTAAAATGAATACCAAAACTCGTGAAGCTTATTTAGATGATAAATTAGTAGACGGATTAACACCTAAAGAATTTGATTTACTATTAACATTAGCTAAAAAACCAAGACAAGTATTCTCAAGAGAGAAATTATTAGAGCTTGTTTGGGATTATCAATACTTTGGAGATGAACGAACAGTAGATGCTCATATTAAAAAATTAAGACAAAAAATTGAAAAAGTAGGACCTCAAGTCATTCAAACAGTTTGGGGTGTTGGTTACAAATTTGATGATTCAGGAGTCGGTGCTTAATGCGCTATTTACTCCAGCAAATGATTGCTTTTTTTGCAATCATATTAACAGTATTATTGATTTTCGGTATGTTTTTTACTCAGTTTACTAAAACAACTGTTAAACAAACTAGCTATGATCAGTTGAGAGCTTATGCCAATACCATAACAGACAATATGAGAGAGCAAGGCTGGACATTAAAAGAATCTTTAGATACTACGAGTGCAGTTGCGAAAAATCAAAATGTATATTTCTATTACCTTTCTACAGACAGAACTGCAACTTATCCTAAAAATATTGAAGGATCAAATGCAAGCAATATTATATCTGATAGTGAGCTAAAAGACCTTGAAAAGGGAGAATACATTCAAAAGACAGTTATAGACTCAATTGGTGATAAAAAAACAACGATGGCAATGCATGTTCAACCTTTATTTGACGCATCTAATTGGAATTTTGAGGGTATTCTAATTGTATGGCAACCAAATAGTAATATTGAAGAAAGTGTAGGATTGCTAACGCAAAACCTTTTTAAAGGGTTTATTATCTCTACAGTGATTGCTCTAATTATTAGTTATATCTTAGCTAAGTTCCAAGTGAACCGAATTAATCGTATGCGTAAAGCTACTAAACAAATTGCAGATGGGAACTTTGATGTTCACTTAGATGTAAAAAACAATGATGAGTTGGATGATTTAGCTGAAGACTTTAACCAAATGGCTGTAGCTTTGAAAGATTCTCATATTGAAATTGATCGCCAAGAAGAAAGACGTCGTAATTTTATGGCTGATGTGGCTCATGAAATGCGGACGCCTTTAACTACAATCAATGGACTACTTGAAGGACTAGCCTTTAATGCTATTCCAGAAAATCAAAAAGATCGATGTATTAGCTTAATGCAAAATGAAACAAGACGCTTAATTCGATTAGTTAATGAGAATTTAGATTATGAAAAAATATTAACGAACCAGATTACTATTGCTATCCAAAAATTAAATGGAACAGAAATTTTAGAAAATGTTATTGAGCAATTAGATAAAAAAGCTCAAGAAAAAAATGATCAATTAATTTTGGAGACGATTGAACCTGTAGATGTTTATGCTGATTATGACCGATTTGTTCAAGTTATGGTAAACGTGATAACTAATGCTATTCAATTTACTGAGGATGGCCAAATTAGAATCGGAATTACTCGTGGCTATATGGAGACGATCGTAACAATTTCTGATACAGGAATCGGAATGAGTGAGGAACAAGTTAAGAATATTTGGGATAGATATTATAAAGCTGATCCATCAAGGAAAAATACTAAGTACGGCGAGTCTGGCTTAGGTCTATCGATTGTAGATCAATTAGTTAAGCTTCACGGTGGAACAATTAAAGTAGAAAGTAAACTAGATGAAGGAACAACGTTTACAATTACTTTTCCTGATCAACAACCAAATTAAAACTAAAAAAAGAGTGAGTAATTATTTTTAAATTGCTCACTCTTTCTTTGTCTGATACACTTGTTTTAACAATAAATAACAAAAGGTGAGAAAATGGCAGAAGATTATAATTATCCGCTTAATCCAGATTGGACAACTGAAGAATTAATTTCGGTAGTTGATATGTGGAGTAAGCTAGAAGAAGCGTACGAAAAAAAAGTTCAAGCAGAAGATTTTTTAACAACTTATGCAGATTTTAAAAAAGTTGTTAAAAGTATAGGTGAGGAACGCCAACTAGGTAGAGAGTTTGAGGAAGTATCAGGTTATTCTTTATATCATGTTGTTAAACAAGCGAAAGCACAAAAAACAGGTCTCTTAAACAGAAAGGATTTTGAAAAATGACTCAAAATGAATTAATGTTTGAAGTGAAATCATGGATTATGGAAGCTGCTGATCAGATTAAAGAAAAACTTAAAGGAACTATTTTAGTTGAAGAAAAAAGTAACCGTCATGACTTAGTAACTAATGTTGATAAGGAGACAGAAGAATTTTTAGTTAGTAAGATTAGAAGCCATTATCCAGACGACAAAATTATTGGTGAAGAAGGCTTAGGAGATAAAGTTGAAAGCACAGATGGTCGAATCTGGATTATTGACCCAATTGATGGCACATTGAATTTTGTGAAACAACAAGAGAATTTTTGTATTATGATTGGCATTTTTGAGGATGGTAAGCCAACTCTTGGTTTTATCTATGATGTGATAAAAGATGAGTTTGCATACGGTGGAAAAGAGACTGGTGTATTTTTAAATGGCGACAAGCTTTTACCTGTAGAAAATTTAGGGCTTCAAGAAGGTTTGATTGGAACAAATAGCATTATGTTTGCTAAAGATATTTTAAATACGCAAAAAGTTGGTTTTGAAGCAGTAGGTGTTAGAACTTTTGGCTGTGCTGGCCTAGATTTTCTAAGTGTGATTCGAGGTAAACAAGTTGCTTACCTATCTAATTTATCGCCTTGGGATTTTGCTGCAGGAGTTGCCCTAGGAGAACCTCTTGGCTTAGTTCATTCTAAACTAGACGGAGAGCCGTATGATATACTGGGAGAGCGTCAATATTTTGTTGTTGCGACACAAAAAACATATGATGATATTTTTAAATTTTAAGATTTTGCAAAAAAAATGAGCAAATGAAAACTTTTCACTTTTTTTCATGAGTTTTTTTTGTTATAATTACTAGTCGGTAAAATTAGATAAAATAGCTTATCTAATTGGTTTATAAGAGTGAGGAGAATCTACAACAGTGAAATTAAGAGAAGATATTCGTAATGTGGCAATTATTGCCCACGTTGACCACGGTAAAACAACCCTAGTTAACGAGTTATTAAAACAATCAAATACATTAGATGGTCATACACAGATTCAAGAGCGTGCTATGGACTCTGGTGAAATTGAACAAGAGCGTGGAATTACAATCTTGGCAAAAAATACAGCAATCAACTACAAAGATAAACACATCAACATCTTAGATACACCAGGACATGCGGACTTTGGTGGAGAAGTTGAACGTATTATGAAAATGGTAGACGGTGTTGTTTTAGTTGTTGATGCTTATGAAGGAACAATGCCTCAAACACGTTTTGTACTTAAAAAAGCTTTAGAGCAAAAATTAACGCCAATCGTGGTTGTAAATAAAATTGATAAACCAACAGCTCGTCCAGAAGAAGTTGTTGACGAAGTTTTAGAATTACTTATCGAATTAGGTGCAGATGACGATCAATTAGAATTCCCAGTGGTTTACGCTTCAGCTGTAAACGGAACATCTAGTTTATCAGATAATCCTGCTGATCAAGAAGAAACAATGGACTACATCTATGATGCTATTTTAGATCACATTCCAGCTCCTGTTGATAACAGTGACGAACCATTACAATTCCAAGTATCATTACTTGATTACAACGATTATGTTGGTCGTATTGGTATTGGTCGTGTGTTCCGTGGAACAATTAAAGTTGGGGACCAAGTTGCCTTAATGAAACTTGACGGAGAAGTTAAAAAATTCCGTGTTACTAAGTTATTAGGTTTCTTAGGATTAGAACGTGTTGAAATTCAAGAAGCAAAATCAGGTGATTTAATCGCCGTTTCTGGTATGGAAGATATCTTTGTTGGGGAAACTGTTACACCAGTTGACCATCAAGAAGCTCTACCAGTATTGTTTATTGATGAGCCAACTCTTCAAATGACTTTCTTAGTAAACAATTCACCATTTGCAGGTCGTGAAGGTAAATATGTAACAGCTAGAAAAATTGAAGAACGTTTACAAAATCAATTACAAACAGACGTGTCATTAAAAGTTGAAGAAACTGAATCTCCAGATAAATGGACTGTTTCAGGCCGTGGAGAACTTCATTTATCTATTTTAATTGAAAACATGCGTCGTGAAGGATTCGAGTTACAAGTATCTCGTCCAACAGTTATTTATCGTGAAATTGATGGTACTTTATGTGAACCATTCGAAAGAGTTCAAATTGATACACCAGAAGAATACATGGGTGGCGTTATTGAGTCATTAGGTACTCGTAAAGCAGAAATGCAAGATATGATTAATAACGGAAATGGTCAAGTACGTTTAATTTTCTTAGCTCCAGCTCGTGGATTAATTGGTTACTCAACTGAATTTATGTCATTAACTCGTGGATACGGAATTATGAACCATACATTCGATTCATACTTACCAGTTATTTCTGGTTTAGTAAGTGGACGTCGTAATGGTGCTTTAGTATCTATCGACCAAGGTAAAGCGACTACTTATAGTATTATGAGTATTGAAGAACGTGGAACTGTCTTTGTAGCTCCAGGTACAGAAGTATACGAAGGTATGATTGTAGGTCAAAACTCTCGTGAAAATGACTTAGGTGTTAATATTACAAAAGCTAAACAAATGACTAACGTTCGTTCTGCTAATAAAGACCAAACTTCAGTTATCAAAAAACCAAAAATCCTTTCATTAGAAGAATCATTGCAATTCTTAAATGATGATGAATTCTGTGAAGTAACACCAGAAAGCATCCGTTTAAGAAAACAAATCTTAAATAAATCTGAACGTGAAAAAGCAGCTAAAAAGAAAAAATCAGCTGAATAATCATTAGTTTGAAAAAAGCAACATCCTTAAATTTGGATGTTGCTTTTTTATATATTAACTTTTTTAAATAATGGTAATAAAACAGGATACAAAATTAAGAAAAAAATGAAATTTCCTACTGCATGAAAGGTATCAAATGAGATACCTTGTAAGTAATAAATCCAAAATTTTTGAATCCCGAAAAAAGGAGCTTGGACAACAGAGATAATAAAGCCAAACCAGTAGCCCATAATACCAGCGTAGAGGGCTAAAATAATTAATGGTAATTTATTTAAGAGTGGCTTGAGTAAAAAAGTAATCCCACAAATTGACAAAAAAGCTACAATTTGAGCGATAGTCCAAACACCCATTCCTAAGAATAAATTAGAAATCATTATTGAAAGGATAGCAACTGTGCTACCAAAATAAAAACCAAAAACTAAGGTACAAATAATAATTATCGTCGTTAGTGGTTGTACATTTGGAATTGACTGAAATAAAAGTCTTCCAGTGAAACTTGCTGCACTCATTAAAGCAGCTGTTGTTAACCATCTAACAGATTTATTTAAATTCATTCAAACGCCATTCGATTTTGTCTGAATCAGAAACAGTCATTTCAGAAGCACCTTTATCAGCTTCTTTATCATTAATGTAATACATCCAATATTTATTAGCTTTAGGATCTTGTTCTTTCCCATCAATAGATGTCACAAAACCGCCATCTTCTTTTACATCAAAATTTGCTTTTAATATTTCAAGAACAGTGTCAGAATCTTTTGCTGTTACTTCTTTTGTGGCAAATTCTTTTTCATCTTCTACAAGTGAGAGAGTAAGATGTAGTTCACCTTGTTTTTGCTCAGTTGAACTTTGAGAAGTCGTTTTTTCTGTATTAGTAGAACAAGCTGTTCCAACCATTAAAAATGATGATAGGACGAATCCTAGTATAAGTTTTTTCATGAATAATTCCTCCAAAATATTTTTTATTCTTCATTATCTTAACGAAAGAATTAACTTAATGCAAATCACGATTTTCTTCTCATTTTCAAAGATATTTCTGATGATTTTTGCTATAATAGAAAGGATGTAATAAGAAAGGGTGTTCGCACAAAATGAGTCATGTAAATAGTCTAATTAAAGGCCTAAATGAGAAACAAAAAGAAGCTGTTATGCATACAAATGGCCCACTTTTAATAATGGCAGGAGCAGGTAGTGGGAAAACAAGAGTTTTAACTCACCGCATCGCTTATATTATAAAAGAAAAAGACGTTAACCCATGGAACATTCTAGCTATAACCTTTACTAACAAAGCAGCACGAGAAATGAAAGACCGTGTTGTTAACATTTTAGGTAGTGAAGGAGAAGATGTTTGGGTATCAACTTTCCACTCTATGTGTGTTCGTATGTTAAGACGAGATGTTGATGTGATTGGTTATAACCGAAATTTTACAATTCTTGATAGTAGTGACCAGCTAACTTTGATGAAGAGAATTTTAAAAGAAGAAAACATTGATCCTAAAAAATATGATCCTCGTAGTATGATAAGTGCTATTAGTAATGCAAAAAATGAATTGTTAACGCCAGAACTTTATGAAGAACGCTATAATGGTTTTTTTGAAAAAATTGTAGCAACTTGTTATAAACGTTATCAAAAAGAATTACGTCAAAATCAGTCCATGGATTTTGATGATTTAATTATGTTAACAATTAGACTTCTTCAAACAAGTCCTGATGTCCTACGTTATTATCAAAATAAATTCCAATATATTCATGTAGATGAGTACCAAGATACAAACCATGCTCAGTACACATTGGTTAATATGTTAGCAAAACGTTTTAATAACTTATGTGTGGTAGGGGATGCTGACCAAAGTATTTATGGTTGGCGCGGGGCAGACATGCAAAATATTTTAGATTTTGAAAAAGATTATCCAGATGCAACAACTATTCTTTTAGAGCAAAATTATCGTTCAACAAAAAATATTTTACAGGCTGCTAATAGTGTCATTGAGAATAATGGCAATCGGAAGAAAAAAGACCTTTGGACAGATAATGATGAAGGTGAAAAAATAATTTATTACCGCGGAGAAACTGAAAGAGATGAAACACGTTTTATAGTTGGTAATATTCAAAAGTTAGTTGCAGAACAAGGCAAAAAATATGGTGATTTCTGTGTTCTTTATCGAACTAATGCAATGAGTCGTGTGGTAGAGGAAACCTTCTTAAAAGCTAATATTCCTTATAAAATGGTTGGAGGTCATAAATTCTACGACCGCAAAGAAATTCGTGATATTTTAGCTTACTTAAATGTTATTTCAAATGAAATGGATTCTTTAAGCTTTGAGAGAATCGTTAATGTACCTAAAAGAGGAATTGGACCTGGCACTGTTCAGAAATTAAGAGATTTTGCAGAAATTCATGAATGGTCCTTACTTCATGCAGCTATTGATGTGGATTTAGCTAATATTACTGGTAAGGCTCGTAACGAGTTAGCTGGTTTTGGAGCTATGATGCAAGACTTTAAAGAAATGATTCCTTTTCTAAGTGTCACAGAACTTGTAGAAGAAGTCCTTAAAAGAAGTGATTATAAAGATGATTTGAAACGTCAAAATACGCTAGAAGCTCATTCTAGACTTGAAAACTTAGACGAATTTTTAACAGTGACTCAAGAATTTGATAAACGTTTTGAAAATGGTGAATACGATGACACAGAAGAGTCTGATTCAGAAGAAGAAGCACCAAATAAATTAACACTTTTCTTAAATGATTTAGCACTTGTTTCTGATATTGATTCTTTAGAAGAAGGTCAAAGTCAAGTGACCTTTATGACGCTTCATGCTGCAAAAGGATTAGAGTTTCCTTATGTCTTCTTAATGGGGATGGAAGAAGGGATTTTCCCATTAAACCGGGCTATGGAATCAGAAGATGAACTAGAAGAGGAAAGACGCTTAGCTTATGTTGGTATTACAAGGGCGGAAGAACAATTATACGTAACCAATGCCTTTAGTCGTACTTTATATGGTCGAACTCAATATAACAGGGCTTCACGTTTCTTAGGTGAAATTGATGAAGATGTTATGACACAGTTTGGTCAAGAAAATAAAGTAACTAGACAAAGTCCAATTGGTGAGAGACGAGTTCGCTCTACTTATGTACAACCTGATGTTAAAGTGGTATCAAACAAAGTACAGACAGGTGGCGAAGGAGCGGCTTGGAAACCAGGAGATAAAGCTGAACATAAAAAATGGGGCGTTGGAACAGTTGTTAAAGTAAGTGGTTCAAGTAAAGATTTAGAACTTGATATTGCCTTCCCGCAACAGGGAATCAAACGTTTATTAGCAGCTTTTGCCCCAATAACAAAAGTTGATTAATCTTAAAGGAGTGAATACTATTGGATAAAAAAGACATTCAATTAAAAATGACAGAGCTAAATCAGCAATTAGCTGAATGGGCCCACGCCTATTATGTTAAAGACGCTCCTAAAGTAGAAGATTCAGAATATGATAAAGTGTACCATGAGCTAGTTTCTTTAGAACAAGAACATCCAGAACTTATTTCTAATGATTCAATTACTCAAAGAGTCGGTGGAGATATTTTATCTGGTTTTTCAAAAGTAACACATAAGGTACCTATGATGAGTTTAAATAATGCCTTTAATAAAAATGATTTAATCGATTTTGAGAATCGTATTAAAAAATTAACAAGTATGCCAATAAACTACATGGTTGAACTTAAGATAGATGGATTAGCCATTAACTTACGATATGAGAATGGAAAATTTATTCAAGGGGCAACTCGTGGTGATGGTGTTGTCGGAGAAGATATTACTCATAACTTAAAAACCGTGAAATCAATTCCTTTAAGTTTAGCTAAACCTTTAACAATTGAAGTTCGCGGCGAGTGTTATATGCCTAAAAAATCATTTATTGAGTTGAACGAGGCGCGTGAAGCAGAAGGGGACAATGTTTTTGCTAACCCTCGAAACGCAGCAGCGGGAAGTTTAAGACAACTAGACCCAAAAGTTGCAGCTAAAAGAAATTTAAGCACCTTTATTTACACAGTTGCTGATACAACAGGTTTTGATTTTAATAGTCAAAATGATTCACTAATTGAACTTGAAGAATTAGGACTTAAAATAAATAATGAACGCAAACTATGTCATTCTATTGATGAGGTTTGGGATTATATTGAAAACTTTAGAGATAAACGTCATGAGCTAGATTATGAAATTGACGGCATTGTTATTAAGGTCAATGATTTTACAGCCCAAGAAGAAATTGGTTACACTGTAAAAGCACCGCGTTGGGCAATTGCTTATAAATTCCCAGCTGAAGAAGCTGAAACAGTTATTCGTGATATTGAATGGACTGTTGGTAGAACTGGTGTTGTAACACCAACCGCTGTAATGGATCCTGTGCAATTAGCAGGAACTACCGTTGCCAGAGCTAGTCTTCATAATGTGGACTTAATAACTGAGAAAGATATTCGTTTATTAGATCACGTAATGATTCATAAAGCAGGAGATATTATTCCTGAAGTGACTCGTGTTTTAACAGATAAGAGAGATGAGACAAGTGTTCCTTATGAGTTTCCAACTCATTGTCCGACTTGTGATTCTGAGTTAGAAAGAATTGAGTCAGAAGTAGCATTAAGATGTATGAACCCAATGTGTCCTGCTCAAATCAAGGAAGGGTTAAATCATTTTGTTTCACGTAATGCCATGAATATTGATGGCTTAGGTCCACGTGTTTTAGAGCAGATGTATGACAAAGATATTATCAAAAATGTGGCAGACTTATATTTTGTTACAGAAGAAGAGTTGCTTACTTTAGACAAAATTAAAGAAAAATCAGCTAACAATATTTTGACAGCAATTAGTCAAAGTAAAAATAATTCTTTAGAAAAATTATTATTTGGTTTAGGTATCCAGCATGTTGGAGCAAAAGCAGCTAAACTTATCGCTGAAGAATTTGGAACAATCGAACAGATTATGGTAGCTGAAAAAGAAACTATAAATGCTATTGATACGATTGGTCCGGTGATTGCTGATAGTATTGAAAAATACTTTTCTAATGAGGAAGTCAAAGAGTTAGTAGCTGAATTAAAAAGAGCTGGTGTTAATACAGATTATCTTGGGCAAACAGCAGCAGACTTAGCCTCTGTTGAATCACCTTTTAAAGATAAGGTTATTGTATTAACAGGTAAACTGACTCACTTTAACCGTAATGAGGCAAAGGAAAAAATTGAAGCCTTAGGTGGAAAAGTGACTGGCAGTGTCTCTAAAAAAACAGATATTATTGTAGCTGGTGAAGATGCTGGTAGCAAACTAGAAAAAGCTGAAAAATTAGAAATTACAGTTTGGAATGAAACTCAAATGGTGGAAGCCATTGAAAATAGTACAAAAGTTGACTAAAATAGGATAGGCATATCTTAAAAAGATAAATGAAGGAGCGAGATTAATAATGGCAATTTCAAAAGAAGAAGTTAAGAAAGTAGCAGCGTTATCAAAGCTTTCATTCAAAGAAGAAGAATTAGAATTATTTACTTCTCAAATGGGAAAAATTATTGATATGGTAGAAGAACTAGGGGAAGTAGATACAGAAGGTATTCCTTTTACATCTAACGTGGTATCGGAAATTAACGTTTTACGTGAAGATGTTGTCGTAAAAGGTGAATCACGTGAAGAATTATTAAAAAATGTACCTGAAACCAAAGATGGTTTTATTAAAGTACCTGCAATTATGGACAATGGGGAGGCTGGCGCATAATGACTGCAATGCATGAATTAACATTAAAAGAACTATCATCTAAAATTCAAGGAAAAGAAGTGTCAGTTCAAGAGGTAGTAGAAACTACTTTTGCTCGTATCAATGAAACGGATGAAAAAATTGGCTCATTCATTACTTTAAACGAAGAAAAATCTATAGAATTAGCTAAAGAATTGGACAAAGAAGGTCCTTCTGCTTCAAAACCATTAGCTGGTATTCCAATTGGGATTAAAGATAATATTGTCACTAAAGATTTATTAACAACAGCAGCAAGTAAAATGTTATATAATTTTGAACCTCCATATGATGCAACTGTTATGACAAAAATTTACGAAAATAGGATGATTCCTGTTGGTAAATTAAACATGGATGAGTTTGCTATGGGATCAGGAACTGAAACATCTTACTTTAAGAAAACAATTAATCCTTGGAATGAAGATAAAGTGCCTGGTGGGTCTTCTGGTGGTTCAGCAGCTACTGTAGCAGCTAGCCAAGTAGTTGCTTCCCTAGGTTCAGATACTGGTGGAAGTATTAGACAACCAGCATCATACACAGGAATTGTAGGAATGAAACCAACTTACGGACGTATTTCTCGTTACGGTTTAATTGCCTTTTCTTCAAGTTTAGATCAAATTGGACCAATGACTCGTACTGTAGAAGATAATGCCTTAGTCTTAAATGCTATTTCAGGTCATGACGTAAAAGATGGAACAAGCTCTAAGCAAGCTGTTCCGGACTTCTCTAGCCTAATTGGACAAGATATTAAAGGGATGAAAATTGGTGTACCTAAGGAATTTATGACAGATGGTGTAAATCCAGAGGTCAGAAAATCTATTGAAGATGCTATTGAAATACTACGTCATTTAGGTGCTACTGTAGAAGAAGTGAGCTTACCTCATTCTAAATACGGAGTTCAAGTTTATTATATTATCGCCTCATCTGAAGCTTCATCTAACTTACAACGTTTTGATGGTATTCGTTATGGTTACCGTTCAGAAAATATTACTAACTTAGATGATGTTTATGTAAACTCTCGCTCAGAAGGTTTTGGTGAAGAAGTTAAACGTCGTATTATGTTAGGTTCATTCTCATTAAGTGCTGGTTTCTATGATGCTTACTTCAAAAAAGCAGGTCAAGTGAGAACTTTAATTGTTGAAGACTTCAAAAAAGTATTTGCTGATTACGATTTAATTTTAGGACCAGTTTCACCAACTATTGCTCATGATTTTGGCTCAGATAAAGATGATCCTGTTACAGCATATATGAGAGATATTTTAACTATTCCAGTTAACTTAGCAGGTCTTCCTGGTATGAGTATTCCATGTGGATTCTCAGAAGGAATGCCAATTGGTTTACAATTAATTGGAAATTACTTTGAAGAAGAAAAAATGTATCAAGTTGCGGATGCTTTTGAAAAGGCAACTGAATTCCATAAACAAAAACCTGTGATTTTAGGAGGGAAAGCATAATGAATTTTGAAACAGTTATTGGGCTAGAAGTCCATGTAGAATTAAAAACAGATTCTAAAATCTTCTCACCTTCAGCAGCGCACTTTGGAGCAGAACCAAATACAAATACAAACGTAATTGACTTTAGTATGCCAGGTGTTTTACCTGTTATGAATAAAGGTGCTTTAGAATTCGGAATGAGAGCAGCCTTGGCTTTAAATTGTACAATTTCTCAAAGTACTCACTTTGACCGTAAAAACTATTTCTATCCAGATAACCCAAAAGCTTACCAAATCTCCCAAGCAGATGAGCCAATTGGACATGATGGTTGGATTGAAATTGAAGTTGAAGGTAAAAAGAAAAAAATCCGTATTGAGCGTGTTCACTTAGAAGAAGATGCTGGTAAAAATATTCACGGAACAGATGGTTACTCTTACGTTGACTTAAACCGTCAAGGAACACCTTTAATTGAAATTGTTTCAGAAGCAGATATGAGATCTCCAGAAGAAGCGTATGCTTACCTTGAAGCCATTCGCTCAATTATTCAATTTTCTGGTGTCAGTGATGTGAAAATGGAAGAAGGTTCTATGAGATGTGATGCCAACATTTCATTACGTCCATATGGCCAAGAAGAGTTTGGAACTAAAGCTGAGCTTAAAAACTTAAACTCCTTAAATAACGTAAAAATGGGCTTAATTCACGAAGAAAAACGCCAAGCAAAAGTATTACTTTCCGGTGGTATTATTCAACAAGAGACAAGAAAATACGATGAAGCAACAAAATCAACTATTTTAATGCGTGTTAAAGAAGGAGCAAGTGATTACCGTTACTTCCCAGAGCCAGATGTGCCACGTATTGAAATTTCTGATGAGTGGATTGAAGAAATTCGTCAAAGTATTCCAGAACTTCCAGCAGCAAGAAGAACTCGTTATGTTAAAGAGCTAGGTTTACCTGAGTATGATGCAATGGTCTTAACTTTATCTCGTGATATGTCAGACTTCTTTGATGCGACCCTTAATGAAGGTGCAGATGCTAAACAAGCATCTAACTGGTTAATGGGGGAAGTATCAGCTTACTTAAACAGTGAAAAATTAGAATTATTAGAAACAAAATTAACTCCAAATAACTTAGCAGGTATGATTAACTTAATCGCTGATGGCACAATTAGTTCTAAAATTGCTAAAAAAGTCTTTAAAGAATTAATTGAAAATGGTGGAGATGCTAAGGAAGTTGTTGAAGCTAAAGGATTAGTTCAATTATCAGACCCAGCTCAATTATTACCAATTATTAATGAAATCTTAGATAACAATGCTCAATCAATCGAAGACTTTAAAAATGGTAAGGGACGCGCTCATGGTTTCTTAGTAGGACAAATTATGAAAGCAACAAAAGGTAAAGGAAACCCTGGTGTAGTTAACAAATTATTATCTGAGGAATTAGGGAAACGTTAGGCGTTTTAAGAAGGAGTAAACAAGATGAAAGCAAGATTAATTTATAATCCGACATCAGGAAAAGAAATCTTAAAGAAAAATCTAGCAGACATTTTAAATGTGATGGAACAAGCTGGATATGAGTCAAGTGCCTATGCGACGACACCTGAACCTTTCTCTGCCAAAAATGAAGCCACTCGTTGTGCTTTAGCAGGATTTGATTTAATAGTCGCAGCAGGTGGAGATGGTACCATTAATGAAGTTATTAATGGTATCGCGCCACTTGAAAATCGCCCGAAAATGGGAATAATTCCCGGTGGAACAACTAACGACTTTGCCCGTGCCCTTCACATTCCAAGAGATAATGTGGTTAAAGCAGCTGAGGTTATGCTGAAAAATCAAACTATCAAATCAGATATTGGTAAAGCAGGAGATACTTACTTTATGAATATTGGAGCAGGTGGTTATTTAACAGAGCTAACCTATGAAGTACCTTCTCAACTGAAAAGTGTGTTTGGCTACCTTGCTTATCTAGTTAAGGGAGCTGAAATGTTACCTCGTGTTAAACCAATCAATATGAAATTAGTTTACGACGAAGGAGAATATATTGGAAAAGCTTCAATGTTCTTCTTAGGTTTAACTAACTCAATTGGTGGTTTTGAACAAATTGCACCTGATGCTCAACTTGACGATGGGAATTTCTCTTTAATCATCGTAAAAACAGCTAACATCATTGAAATCATGCATTTAATTGGTTTGATGATGAATGGTGGTAAACACGTTAATGACGACCGCCTCATTTATACCAAAACATCAAAACTATATGCTGAATCATTAGATGAAGATTTTAGAATGATGATTAACTTAGATGGTGAGTACGGTGGAGATGCGCCAATGACATTTGAGAATTTAAAACAACATATTGAAATTTATGCAAACTTAGATGAAATTCCAGATTCAGCAGTTTCTGGAGATGTTGAAATGGAAGAAGCATCTGAACATTTTATTAAAGAATTAGAAGAATTAACAAATGAAGACATTGATGGAGATGGCAAGATTTCTGGGAATGAGTAAAGAAAAAGGAAGAAAATAATGATAAAAACTAAAAAAGAATTACCTGTAAATAAAAACGACAAATATTGGTTAACGATTGAAGACATGACACATGATGGACGTGGTGTTGGTAAAGTTGATTTTTACCCAATTTTTATTGAAAATGCCATTATCGGTGAAGAAGTAGAAGTTAAAATTTTAAAAACAACGAAAAAATTTGCCTATGGTAAAGTTTTACAATGGAAAAAGAAAAGTCCTAATCGTGTAGAAGATATTGATTCAAACTTAATTAGAACAGGGATTGCCCCACTTGCTCACATGACTTATGAGGCTCAATTGTTATTTAAACAACAACAAGTTGAAAAAGCTGTGACACGTATTGGTGGTTTTGAAAGTATTGAAATTAAAGCTACTAAGGGAATGGAAACACCGTTCAAATACCGTAACAAAGCACAAATCCCAGTTCGTAAAATCAATGAGCGTTTAGAGTTAGGCTTTTTTAGAAGAAATAGTCATGATTTAATTCCGATTGAAGATTTCTATATTCAAGAAGAAGCGATTGATGAAGCTTTAATTGCCATTAAACCTATTTTAGAACAGTTTAATGTGAAACCATATGATGAAGAAAAACAAACTGGTCATCTAAGAAATATTGTTATTCGTAAAGGACATTATACAAATGAATTAATGATTGTTTTAGTGACTAAGAAGAAAAAACTTTTCAAAATTGGTGAAATTTGTAAAGCGATTGTTGAAGCTGTTCCAAATGTGACTTCAATTATGCAAAGTATTCACACTGAGAATAACAATGTCATCTTAGGTAAAGAATTTGTTAGATTATATGGTAAAGAGTATATTGAAGACCAATTACTTGGTAACACATATCAAATTTCAGCAAGTTCATTCTACCAAATTAATACAACTCAGGCAGAAGTTCTTTACAAAGAAGCGATTTCTCGTGCTGAGCTGACTAAAGATGATGTTGTGATTGATGCTTATTGTGGTATCGGAACTATTGGCCTATCTTTAGCTAAAGATGTAAAAAAAGTTTACGGTGTTGAAATTGTTGAAGAAGCCATTGAGGATGCTAGAAAAAATGCTGAAATCAATGATATTGATAATGTTGAATTTGAAGTTGGTAAAGCAGAAGTTATCTTTGATAAATGGTTAAAAGAAGAGGTTCAACCAACTGTTATTGTAGTTGACCCACCAAGAAAAGGATTAACAGAAAGCTTTATTAAAGCAAGTGTTGAAATAAATCCTGAAAAAATCGTTTATGTATCATGTGATCCAGCAACATTTGCACGTGATTTAAAACTATACAATGAATTAGGCTATACACCTGATTACGTTCAACCAGTAGACATGTTCCCACAAACATCACACGTTGAGACGGTAGTATTGATGTCAAGGGTTGATAAGTAAGAGTATAATAAGATAAGTAAATAAAGGCTTTCCGTGGTTTGAGATCTGGCTTTAAGCTGGAGGAGAATCACGGATTTTTGCTTTGTGGGAAGATATCCAAGAGTGGTGGATTACTCACAGGATTTACGAATTTGAATATAGGTCTTGTCCGCACTTATCTTGGTAAGTTGCTGCCCGATGATTGGCATGAGATGTCCTTATATGAGCGAAGAAATTATCTTAACGGTAGTGAATTTGGTGGGGAATCCCGTGTCGGTACGGTAGAACGCACCCTTGTTTGTAACATGGAAATTTGGTGTGAATGCTTTGGAAGGGATGCCTCCGCCATGAAACCTGCGGACTATTATGCCATTGCAGGCATTATGAAAAAGATAAGTGGGTGGAACAAGTACCAAGGGAACAAAAATGGAACAAGTAATTTTTCCATCTATGGTAAGCAACGTTGTTACGAAAAAAGCATCTAACGGTAGTTCCTCGTTCCATACTTGTTCACGATGCCTGTTCTTTAAAAAAGCCAGTCTTTACTGAGGTTTTGGCTTTGATGGAATGACTGGAACAAGAGTTTTACTTCTTAGTAATAAATAAAGAAATAGTAGTAGTAAAGCATCGTGAGCGTATGTATGCGCGCGTATAGGAAAAAACGTTAAAAGTTGTGCTTGTTGTTCCTGATAAATTGATGGAGGTCATTTATGCAAGAAAAATATATAGAGAAAAAACTGGTAGCGGCAGTAAAAAGCATGGGGGGGTTGCACCGAAATTTGTAAGCCCTGGAATTGATGGAATGCCTGATCGGATTGTGTTACTTCCCATGGTAAGAATCGCCTTTGTCGAATGTAAGGCAACTGGGAAAAAGATGAGGCCTTTACAAATAAAAAGAAAGAAGCAATTAGAGGCTTTAGGATATTTAGTCTATTGCCTAGATGATGTAGAACAGATTGGAGGGATACTTATTGAAATACAAGCCACATGAATACCAAAGCTATGCCACTGAATTTATTTTATCCCATCCCATATCTGCTGTATTTCTTGAGATGGGTTTAGGGAAAAGTGTGATCACGTTATCCGCCATATTTGATTTGTGCTTAGATTACTTTCTGGTTTACAGGGTTTTAGTGATTGCACCTTTAAGAGTAGCAAGAGATACATGCCCTGCTGAAATTAAAAAGTGGGATCATCTAAAGGATCTGACCTACTCTGTGGCAGTTGGAACGGAAAAAGAAAGAATTGATGCATTCAATAAACAGGTGACTATCTATATCATCAATCGTGAGAATGTGGATTGGTTTGTTAGTAAAAGTGGCATCCCCTTTGATTTTGATATGGTGATCATTGATGAGTTGTCATCCTTTAAATTCTATGGTGCAAAGCGGTTTAAAAGTCTACTAAGGGTAAGACCCAGTGTAAAAAGAATTGTAGGTCTTACAGGTACTCCTTCAACTAACGGCATGATGGATTTATGGGCAGAGTTTCGTATTCTCGATTTAGGTCAAAGGTTAGGCAGGTACATCACTCACTACCGTAATACTTACTTTACTCCAGATAAAAGAAATGGACAGATTATATTTTCCTATAAACCACTTCCTGGTGCAGAGGATGAAATCTATCAGCGGATATCAGATGTTACCATTAGACTGCCTTCAATACATTAGACAGCTCAAGGATAAAAACATATCCGTCTATTTTGAAAAAGAGAATATCAACACCATGGATGCCAAGGGCGAGGTTTTGCTGACTATTATGGCATCTTTGGCACAACAGGAAAGCCAGAGCCTTTCACAAAACGTTAAGCTTGGGCTACAGTACCGATACCAACAAGGAAAGGTGCAGGTCAACCATAAACGATTTATGGGCTACACGAAAGATGAAGAAGGCAACTTGATTATTGTTCCAGAAGAGGCTGAAATCATTAAACGTATTTACAGAGAGTACCTTGAGGGCAAGAGCCTAGTGGGCATCGGTAGGGATCTAGAGAAAGACGGCATTTTAACAGCAGCGGGAAAACCAAGATGGCGACCAGAATCAGTTAAGAAGATACTTCAAAACGAAAAATACATCGGAGATGCCCTTCTGCAAAAGACTGTTACTGTAGATTTTCTAACCAAGAAACGAGTTAAGAATGAAGGTCATCTTCCCCAGTATTATGTTGAAAATAGCCATGAGGCGATTATTCCTAAAGAGTTATTTTTGCAGGTGCAGGAAGAGGTTCATCGAAGAAGCAATATCTACACAGGAGAAGGCAAGAACAAACGAATTTATAGTAGCAAGTACGCTTTAAGTACCATTACCTTCTGTGGAGATTGTGGCGATATTTATAGGAGAACATATTGGAATATTCATGGTAGAAAAGAATTTGTCTGGCGATGCGTGACTAGAATCGAGCAAGGTCCTGAAGTTTGTAAGAACCGAACCGTAAAAGAAGATGAACTCTATGGTGCTTGTAATGACCGCAATTAATAAGCTGCTTGCAGGTGGCAATAACATGATAAAAACCTTGGAAGAAAATATTCATGCGGTGATTGGCGAACCGACAGAGTACCAAATTTCAGAGATTAACAACTCACTAGAGGAAAAACAAAAAGAACTCATCAAGCTGGCTAATAAGGGTCAAGATTATGAATATCTAGCAGATGAGATTGATGAACTGCGAGATAAGCGACAGACCCTTTTAGTAGAAGATACCTCCCTCAGTGGCGAGAACGAGCGAATCAATGAGCTGATTGAATTTATCCGCAAGAACAAATTCCGTACCTTAGAATATGATGATAAGCTTGTGAGAAAGTTAATTCAGAGCGTTACAGTCTATGAAGACCACTTCGTTATAGCCTTCAAATCAGGTATCGAAATGGAAATATGAAAAGTAGCAGGAAATAGCCCATGGCTCTACAGTAGAGTTGTGGGTTTTCTTTTGCTTGTTGACTACAATAACATTTAATAACTATTGTCTTTATCAACCATATGGTTTATAATATTTTTAGCGTAAACTTGGAGGTGCTGTATGACTACGGCAGAAATGATTAAAGAACTGTGCGAGCAAATGAATATAAGTGTTTCTGAACTAGCTAGACGTATTGGACAGACTCCGCAGAATTTCAATAAGAAATTGAAACGTGAAACGGTGTCCTTGGATGAGTTAAAAACCATCGCTGATGTGTTAGGAGTCAAGTTTGTGCAGGTATTTATTTTACCCGATGGAGATGAAATAAAAATATCTAACAAATAAAGGAGGCGGTCTAAAATGATGATTAGTCCGGAAAGTTACTATGAAGAGTATCTCAAAGGAAAAACAAAAGAAGAAATAATGACGGCCATCCGAGGACTTAAGCAAGAAATAGGTCGTCTAAAAAATTCTATGGAAAGTCTAGGCTATGGCAATAACCCAATTACAATTCCGTATGAATCTACTTGCATTTACTGGATTCATGAATATTTTGAAAAGATAAACAAGTTCACAAGAAGTTATGAAAGGGGTATCTAAATGCCAAAAAAGGATTCTATACAAGACAAAAGAAAGAATGGGTGTAATACTTCCTCTCACACTCATCATCGCAGAGATAACTCAGATTCACAGACTTCATGTATCAGTGTTGTTCCAATCTTTAATCATTTAGAAGAAGAACAGATGGATGAAATTATGAAAGTAATGAGGTCAATTTCATATAAAAAGGGCGAAGTGGTTTATCGGGAGGGAGATACATCCAATGCCTTATATGTTGTAAGTAAGGGTAAAATTAGAATCTACCGTTTATCTGAGTCTGGAAAAGAACAATTATTGAGAATTTTAAATCCAGGAGATTTTACTGGAGAACTGGCTTTGTTTCGTGAATCAATCCATGAAGCGTATGCAGAAGCAATGAGTAATACTGATGTGTGTATGATTAGTAAAAATGATTTACAAGAATTTTTATTAAAGTACCCTACGATATCCTTGAAGTTCTTATCAGAATTTTCTAACCGATTGGAAACATCAGAAAAACAAACAACCAGATTTGCCACAGAGAAGGTGGATTCTAGAATAGCGTTGTTTCTTGCAGAATGCTTGGATGGTGATGAGGGTTCAATGGAAATTGAATTGCCAATGAATAGAAAGGATTTAGCCTCTTACTTAGGAACTACACCTGAAACGATAAGTAGAAAGTTTGCTGATTTTGAGGATGAAGGCTATATAAAGCAAAAAACAAGCAGAAAGATTGAGATTTTGGATTTAGATGGTTTGTTGTTAGTATAAGTAATAGTCGGAAAATGAAATACAAAACAGTTGGAGTGGCTTCAAGACTTCAACTGTTTTGTATTTTTAGGCAAAAAAACTCAAATATTTACGCAAAAATGCATAAACTTGATTTAGGTCAATTTAATTTCCTTTAATCGCTTGTATGATGTAATCAAGACAAAGATAAAGAGAAAGAAGGAAAAAACATGTCAAAACAATTAAATTTTAATCAAGTAAAGGAAACTCATTTAAAAACATTAGCACAATATGTACCAGTTGTAGCACGGGTTCATGGTGGTAATCACCCGGAATTTCACCAAGTGCATAAAGTATATGATAGGCTTGCAAAAAAAGTGAAAGATGTAAGAGCGGGAAAACCTGACTTAGTAGATGAATTTGTAAAGTTACGTGAAATTACAGATAATTATACAGTTCCAGGTGATGTTTGTGAAAGCTATGAAGCAGTATATAACATGTTGGCAGAATTAGATAGAGCCTATGAATCATAAAAGAAATAAATACTAGATTACTAAAAAATTATAAGAGGAAGGAGCATGAATATGCAAAAATTCATTTTAGGAAGAAAGAATCATATTACAATAGTAAGTGCAATTTTAATAATCATTGCATATGTTAGTAAATTAGGATTTCAAAACGAACCTATAGCTATATGGTCACTAATCATTGCCTCCGTTTTAGGCGTTATACCGATTGCTATCCAAGCGTATCAAGCATTGAAGGTCAAAGTTGTCAGTATCGATGTTTTAGTTACTATTGCAGTTATCGGAGCGTTTATAATTAAAAACTTTGAGGAATCGGCAATTGTTACGTTCTTATTTCTGTTTGGAGCTTATTTAGAACAAAGGACACTTAATAAAACACGTTCTGCAATAAAAGAATTAACTGAAATGGCGCCAGAAGTTGCTCTAAAGAAACTGAAAAATGGTGAATTTGAAGAAGTCGAAATAGAAGAGGTTGATGTAGGTGATATTTTACTTGTTAAAACGGGTGCAAAAATTCCAGTTGATGGTACAGTGTTAACAGGAGAAGGGCACATTAATGAAGCAAGTATTACAGGTGAAGCAGTTCCAGTAAGCAAAAAGAAAGATTCAGGAGTATATGCCGGAACAATTTTAGAAAATGGAACACTGCAAATCACTGCTGACCGTGTAGGTGAAGACTCTACTTTTGGTAAAATCATTGAGTTAGTGGAAGAAGCACAGGATTCAAAATCAGAGGCAGAACGCTTTATTGATAGATTCTCTAAATACTATACACCGGCTGTTTTAGTTCTCTCTTTTATTGTATGGCTCATTTCAAGGGATATTGAGCTTGCAATTACGATATTAGTTTTAGGATGCCCAGGGGCACTTGTTATTGGTGTTCCAGTTTCAAATGTTGCAGGTATTGGTAATGGAGCACGTCATGGTGTTCTTCTAAAAGGTAGCGAGGTAATTAGTGATTTTAGCAGACTAGATACCATGGTATTTGACAAAACTGGAACATTAACAATAGGAAATCCTAAAGTAGCTGATAAAGAAATTTATGCAGATAATGGAGAGGAAGTGTTAGCTTATCTGTCAAGTGTTGAAAAGGAATCCGATCATCCATTAGCAAAAGCAGTTGTGGAATATATTGGAGATATAAAATCATATATAGTTGAAAAAACGGAGGTTGTAAAAGGCGGAGGAATTGTAGCTCATATAGAAGGTCATAGAGTTGCCGTCGGGAATGTAGCCTTGATGGAGCAAGAAAATGTTACTTTAAGTGAAAAAGCTCGTGGAGATATTACTAGATTTGAGAAGAATGGAAATTCACTTGTTTTAACATCCGTTGATGGTGAATTAAAAGCATTGATGGGTATTCGTGACCAAATCCGTTCAGGTGTAAAAGAAGATCTTCAAAAGCTAAAAAAACTTGGTGTTAATAATCTAGTTGTTCTTTCAGGTGATAACCAAGGAACAGTTGATTTAGTGGCACATGAACTAGGACTTACAGAGGCCCACGGGCATATGTTGCCGGAAGATAAATCAGCATATATTAAAACACTGCAAGAAAAAGGTCAAATTGTTGCATTTGTCGGGGACGGCGTAAATGATAGTCCTTCACTAGCTCTAGCACAAATAGGAATTGCTATGGGAAGTGGAACAGATGTAGCCATTGAAACTTCAGATGTTGTCTTAATGAACTCGGATTTCAGCCGCTTGCCACATGCACTAGGTTTAACAAAAGCAACAGCTAATAACATGCTTCAAAATATAATTATTGCAGTAGGAGTTGTACTAGTCCTGCTTGCCAGCGTATTCTTTAGTGAGTGGATGAACATGTCAATCGGTATGTTAGTACATGAAGCGAGTATATTAGTAGTAATTCTAAATGCTATGAGACTTCTTCGCTATAAATTATGAAAATAAAATTCTTAATCTAAATCAATTTAAAATAGATAAATATATCAAAGGAGAAATGAAATATGCAAAAAGCAACGATTCAATTAGAAACATTAACTTGTCCGTCTTGTATGCAAAAAATAGAAAACGGTGTTAAATCCTTGGAAGGGGTAAATAAAGAGAGTTTAAAGGTACTATTTAATTCAAGCAAGGTAAGAGTAGAATTTGACGATGAAAAAGTATCTATAGAGGATATTGAAAATGTTATTGATAAATTAGGGTATGAAGTACTAAAATCCCAAGTAAAAAAAATTTAAAGTGGCGAATCAGTTAATTATGAAAACCAGAAATAAATAGCCCATGACTCTACAGTAGAGTTGTGGGTTTTCTTTTGCTTGCTGATTATAATAATATTTTAATAACTATTGTTTCTATCAACCAAATGGTTTATAATATTCTTAGCGTTAACTTGGAGGTGCTGTATGACTACGGCAGAAATGATTAAAGAACTGTGTGAGCAAATGAATATAAGCGTTTCTGAACTTGCTAGACGTATTGGCCAGACTCCACAGAATTTCAATAAAAAATTACAACGAGAAACAGTAACCTTGGATGAGTTGAAAGCCATCGCTGATGTGCTAGGTGTCAAGTTTGTGCAGGCTTTTATTTTACCCGAAGGAGATGAAATAAAGACCAGTAATGAGGAGGTGTAGGCTACATTGAAAATTATTATAATAAATGATGTTGAGTACGCTGTATTTGCTGCTAATGAGGGTACTGTTAAATCGCAACCTCATATGATAGAAACTCTTTCGGGCTCTGTTCCAGAAGGAAAGCAACTTAGTTTATTGAAAGAGTATCTTAAGCAAAATGATATTGTGCCGATAAAAGGAGCAACTACACATTGGTGCATAGATAAGGTCCTTAAGCTTGGTTCAACAAAAGAAAAAACTATAAGGAAAACAATTCATAAACAGAAATATCTACCTTTGACTGAAGAAAATATGGAGAAACAGCATATGTTTGTAGGTGCAAGCTCTAATTATGGCAAAGAAGGTCTAATAATTCATGATGTTTTGAATGCATTTCCTCTTCATAATGATTTAAATACTATTGCGATGAAGATTGCGGTTATTGATGTAACAAATTCAACACATCTTTCTCAGTATAAGAGCAGGTTGTCCTTGTATGATTTGGCTAAAGTAATTCTGGAGATTCCTAATTTTGATGATCGGTTGGCAGAAGGAGATCCTGAACTGGTAAATATTATCGCAAGGAACATTGGTGCAGTTAATATGTTTTTTTTTGCCTCCAAGTACTGTACATATCATAACGTGGAAATTTACGGCAGAGATGATTACTCTATCTTCGACGGTATCGTTAAAAATACTCTTCCATATTATATCCCTGGCTTAACAGTTAATAGGATTGATACATGGCGAAGAAACTTTGATTATGAAACATTTAACGAGTGTGTTGGAAATCTGCTTGATGAAAATAATATACATATTCCTTTTAGAAGAAGAAAGTTAGATCACTTCTTGTGGTATGCGAATAGGTAGAATATAAGAAAAAGGCATCGTAAAAGTGATTCTGGATAAAATTAATGGGGGAGGAAATAATAGTGGGATTATTTGATTTTCTAAAGAAAAAACAAGGAAAGGTTAGTAAACACGTTGATTATCAACTGTCTTCTAGTCCATTTCGTACTGGTAAAGTTTTTGCTGAAAAATTGGAAGTGGACATATCAAATGTAGATGAGTTTCGTAAAACTTTTATCGCTTTTGATGTGGAAACAACTGGCCTAAATTCTTCTTCAGATAGAATTGTAGAGATTGGTGCGGTGCTATTTAAAGAAGGAGTTCCAATTCAATCATTCGGAACTCTTGTCAATCCAAAAGTTAGAATTGCAGCCTCAGCTTCGGCAATAAATAATATAACTAATGAAATGCTAAACTCTGCTCCAAATGAGCAGGAAGTTTACCCCCAGTTGGTAGAATTTTTGGGAGATGCACTAGATGGAAAAATCACTATGTGTGCACACAATGCAAGTTTCGATTTTGGATTTTTAAGTAACACATTTTCTAGACTTGGGTATGATGCTAAAATTAAGTATGTTGATACGCTGAGTCTCTCTAGAAAACATATAAAAGGCATTGTAAATCATAAGCAAGAGACTGTAGCGGAATATTTCGGATTAATAAATGACACTGCCCATAGAGCGGAATCAGATGCAGATATATGCGGAAAGATTTTTTGGGGTGTTTTAGATATTATTGAGGAGTCGTTGGAAGAACAAAAAAAGCAAATAGAAAAGATGAGTCCAGACATAAAAGAACTTGAAGTTTGTGCTTTTATTCAAGATATTATTGAGAAAAAAGGATGCGACACCAGTTGGATCAGGTATCGAAAAAACAGTAATAATTATGTCGATGTAACTTGTCTATATACATTCTTAAAGTTTAAGTTTGCTAAGAAGGGAAATTACATCATTATTAGAAAAGATGCTACAAATGGAATTGATTTACCTATAGAACCTTGTACTGTAAGTGAAGGCGGTACAACAAATGTGCGAGTCTATTTTCGTAGCCCCTTTGATTTAACGCCTCTTTCAAATTATATTTTCCGTGCTTATAGCGATTGTTATAATTCTATGAATGAATATATGAGTGTTAGTAATTATACTAAAAAAGAAGCAGAGCAAAGCCTTAGTATGCTGAAATCTATTTCAAAATCAGCGATGAAAGAGTTATTATTCGATGCAAAAAATCGTGGATATGATGAGACTGAAGTTAACCTAAATATTGAAAAAGTGATATCTAGAGAAGATGTAATTATTAACGGGTTGCATAATCGAGTTTCATTAAACAAGATACGAAATATAGGGAATTGGGAGAAAGGATTTGATGCAGGTTATCCATATTGGGAACGTGGAGAAACTGCTAGGAAAAATGGCAAAGTAGATGAAGCTATTGCACTTTTTGATAAAGCTCGATATAACGGCTATGATGCTCCTGCGCTATATGATTCTTATGCTAAAGCTTATCGAAAGATTAAGGATTACGATAATGAAATTCTCATTCTTGATGAAGGAATTATGCGTAAAACACGGCACGATGTTGGTACTTTAGAGGCTCGTAGGGATAAGGCAATTAAGCTATTATTTGCTAAACAAGAGGCAGAGCGGATAGCTAAGGAAAAATCTGATTTTCTAAAAGCGAACAAAAAAGAGGATGCGATTAGTGAGCCTAGCAAAAGGCGTGGAAGACAGATTATTCAAATGACTGATGATGGAACAATAATAAAAGAATTCGATACTATAGCTTCTGCTGTAAAAGAAGTTGGCGTTAACTCAAAAAGTATTAGGGATGCTGCAAATGGAGTTCAAAAACATGCTGGAGGATACTGCTGGAAATACAAAGATTAGCAGATAATCTAAGATAACCTAGGATCTTCTTAATAGATATTCATCGCTAATTGCTTTAGCAATACAATATCTTGTTTAAGGATAATGCTTGTATCATCGAGCTTTGAACTTCACCAGATGGTGATGAGATAAAGAGCGGTAATGAGGTCGAGTAACGTTATAAATTAAAATTTGTAGTGATGATCATCTGAAGATGCATTACGAAATTGATCAAAAGAATTGGAGTGTCAGTATGGATTTAAAAGATTTTTACTTCCAAAACATACAAAAGGATGAATATCATTATCGTTTTTATGATTCGATTGAGAACGTAAATAATGTATACAATATATTTAGTGGTTATACGGAAGTAGAGGATTATGAATTTGAGGTGTATGATGCAGAGGAAGCAATAACAAAGTTTAGGGATTTATGCCAACCGGATGTAGATTTTTCTGGTAATGAAAATAAATGTTGGTTTTATCTTATATCGTATTATTTATACAAAGTAGGATATGTTATAAAAGAATTTCCTAGATTGTTGGCACGACCACCTGTTGCACCTAGTGACTTTACTTATGGAGAAATTAGGAACAGAATTATTGCAAAGGGAGATGATGATAACGGGACTGTTCGATATGCTGTTAGAAGAACATTTGTCGCAAGGTTGACATTTGAACAGAAATCAACCTATGTTGATATAGATGATTCAATCAATCAAAAGTTTATTGAGATATCAAACCGACAAGCATCGTTCAATAATATGAGCACAGATGAAAAACTTGCAGAGATAGCAAATTTAATAGAAAGTTTATTAAAGAAGAACGGTAAGTTCCTTACACCAGATTACTCTACGATTTGTTTTGATTATATTTCTAACGATGTAGTAACAAGCTATAGAAAGAAAATGCATTGTTTTAGGCATGCCACAGATGATGCAATATCGGAAAGAAAAAACTATTCGGAAGAACAAAAAAGCTTCTTTGTTGATTACGGCTTGACCATTGTTAAAGTGATACATTCTTTGCTGGAATAGAAACTGAGTAGACAATTTTTTGGAACAAACATGATTCCAACTTGTCGGAGGTTTTTTTTAATCGGATAAAGGAACTGATATCTTCCCGCATACGCAAGTCCACAGTGGATATGTTCCCTTAAAGAGAATTCAGTAAAAAAGGAAAATGGAAATTGTCCTTTGACAGCTATGAATTCATCTCAAAACATGTGGAGTGTGTGACAGTGCTTAAGAAATAAAATAAAAAATGACTATCTTTCAAAAAGATAGTCATTTTTATTTATCTAAATGTCATTAAATTAGCTGTCATGATTTCACAAATTTCATTGTTTTGGTCAATTGCTTTTGATTCAATTACCATATAAACACGTTCTGGGCGAGATTTTGAAGGCTTGATTTCTTTAATTGTACTTTCGACATGTAAGACGTCTCCAGGTCTAACTGGTTTTTTCCATTCTAAGTTGACGCCAAGTCCAACGGCACCTTTTTCAAAAGGAATACTGTCAATCCACAATCTCATTGTGACACTAGCAGTGTGCCAACCACTAGCTACAAGTTCTTTAAAGAAAGAATCTTTGGCTTTTTCTTCGTCCAAATGAAATGGCTGTGGGTCGTATTTACTAGCGAATTCTTTTATTTCATCAGCAGTAATTGTTAAAGTATGACTTTTAAATGTTTGTCCAACTTTAAACTCATCTGCACTCATTTTTTTTATTTTCAAAATAAATCCTCCTAATTTTTACATCTGATATAAGTATAATATGAAAGATATAAAAAACAAATTATGAGGTTTTATTTTCTTGTCACAATATAGGTAGAAAAAAAGAATGACTTATCTAGTCATTCTTTTTTGATAAATAGTTAAATAAAAAGCATTGATCGTAATATAGAGAATTGGCTAAATTTTTATTTCTAGAAGAAACAATTAGTGCAGCTTCTCTTTTTTGTACAATACGTTTTAAGATAGGCATTAAATGAATTAAAAACTCATTGCTATCGTCTGTTGTTGATTCAGAATCAAAAATAATGATTGTTTGTTTTAGAATTAACGCACGAATCATTTGTAAAACAAGTTGTTCATTTTTTGAAAGAGATTTAGCAGCTTCATTTAAATCAAGGGAAGCTAATTTAAATTGATCAAGCAAATCACTTAGTTCATTTAAAAAAATATTTTTTTGTTTTTTAGAAATACCTAGTAAAAGATTATCTAAAATGGAAAGGAAAGGAATCATGTTATTCTCACGACCGACCATTCCGTAGTATTTATTATTTTCTAAAGAAGTAATAAAATTCATGACACTTTCACGAGTCACATTTTCTTCATCTTCTAAAATTAAAGTTACTTTTTTTGAGAAAAAATCACTTGTTAAATAAGTATCTTTCATGTCAATTTCAATCATACAACGAGTTTCCTCCTTCGAAGGCCAAATGTAGTGTAACAATAAAAACCAGCTGTATAAGCTATTATTAAATCGCTACAAAGTAAAATAAAGTTAGTCAATAAAGTAGTAAAAACATGGCTATTTGAGTTGTTAGTTATATTAACATCTAAAATGGATGTTTGATTATAAGGGAGTAATTTTTTCTCAGACTCATTTGTATTAGTAACAGGTACATTTTCTCTTTTTTTAGGAACCATTTGCTCTGATTCAAAGTAGTGCCTCATTACTTTTTGGTTAGTCTGTATGCTTTCATTTAGAAAATGACTATGGAAAACTAAAAGGATACAAAAAATAACTGGTAAACTTAATATAATAGGGAAGAAAAGCTCTAATAATAAACGTGGGAGCATTTCTCTACGTTTAATTCCAATATAGTTTAATGAATAGATTTCTTCTTTTCTAGAATGAGTAAAGTATAAGCTAATAAAAAAGAAAGCAATAAAAGAGCAGACTAAAATAAGTAATCTTAAATGCTCATAAAAAGCCATAATTAAATCATTGCTATTTCCTAAACGATTATTTAGTTCAGTATCAAACTGTGGCAAGATATGTTTTAATTGATCCCATTTACCAAGCAAATAGCTTAAGGTAAATTTTTGAGTATCAATAAGTTGTGATATGTAAGAAAGTAATAAAAGAAACAGAGAGAAGACGATAAACAAACTAATTGTCATTCGTTTATGGTATCTTGCTGCTTTAAATGATTGTCTTAAATTTGTCATCAACTAAACCTCCATATTAAAATTATACCGAGTAGTTGTGAAAAAAATATGAATAAAAAAGACTTTAGCGTGAAAACTAAAGTCTTTTTTTGTTTATTTATTTGTCAGATGATGATGTCGTAGTTGTTTCTTTTTCTTTTGGACCATAATAGTCTTGATATGTTTTTGTTTCATACATATCTTGAGTTGATTTATTACCATGTTTTGAGAAGACACTTGTTGATTTATCGCCTTTTTCTTCTTCAATAGATAATAATTTTTCAAGTCCATTTTTATAATCATAATCTTCTGGATTAACTGGCTCTAAACCACTTTCAGTATAGAATCGAAGTAAGTCACCATTTGTTAAAGCGTCAGACATAGTTAATTGAGTGCTTGCTTTTTCTCTTGCAAATTCAACTTCATTTGTTTGTTCTTCAGTTAACTCAGTTAATAACTCACCTGTTTCATTTAGGTAAACAGATTGACCAATAACAGTATATTTAGGCGTTACGAAGGTACCATTTCTAAAGGCTACGATTTGATCTCTATCTTCAGCGAATAAATCTTGACCTAATTGGATGTAGTTTGATGTATCAATTCCAAGTAAGTGTAGAAGAGAAGGTAAGATATCAACTTGTCCGCCGTAGCTTTCTGAAATTTTACCATTTTGTTGACCAGGTACGTGGAACATAACAGGAACACGTTGCATTTGAGCGTCATTCCATTCGTTCCAATTGTCTTTAGATTCACCAACTAGTTCAGCTAAATATTTGTTTCTTGAGTTTGAAATACCATAATGGTCACCATACATAACGATAACTGAGTTCTCATAAAGTCCGCTTTTCTTCAAGTAGTTAAAGAATTCTTCAACTGCTTTATCTAAATAATTAGCTGTTGCAAAGTAGCCATTAATAGTGGTATCTGGTGTATTTGCAATTGGGAAACCAGCTTCGTCACCTTTAAATTGAGAGTAAGGGTAGTGGTTAGTTACAGCAATAAATTTAGAGTAGAAAGGCTGTTGCAAGTGTTCTAAGTATTGAACTGATTGATCCATAAATGGTTTATCATGTAAGCCATATTGGAAAGAGTTATCAGATGTTACATCGTAGTAACTTGAATCAAAGAAATAATCATAACCTAAATGTTTATAAGTTTCGTTTCTGTTCCAGAATGCTCCGCCATTACCATGGAATACAGCACTTGTATATCCAGCTTCTTGTTTAAGAATAGAAGGGGCAGCTTGGAAAGTATTTTTGTCACCTAATTGAGTAAATAAAGGTCCTTGGCCTAAACCAAAGAATGAGTTTTCTAACATTGTTTCAGCATCACTTGTTTTACCTGATCCAACTTGGTGGAAGGCATTGTTAAAACTAAATGTTTCATTTGAATGATATAAGCTATTAATGAATGGTGTTACTTCATGTTCGACACCATTTTCATCCTTTAATTTATAATCAATTAAAAATTGTTGGAAACTTTCTAAATGAATATAGATAACATTTTTACCTTTAGCAATTCCAAACGTATTAGGATTTGGTGTTGTTTGATGTTCTTTCACATAGTTTTGAACATCAACTAAATCATTTTCACTTGCTTGGGCACGACGTTGGTTGGCATGATATGTTTGAACACCGTCATAAACAGTAAAGACATTCATACCTAAATATTTAACAATGTGGTCTCTTGAAAAAGTTCTTTTTAATAATTCTGGACGATCCATTTCAGCTAATGTTAAGTTTGCAGCAAAAAAGAAAACTGCAAAACTTGTAATAGCTAAAGATGTTCTAGCTTTAATAGGACGCTCATCGATTTTAATTTTCTTAAATAATAAAAGAGCGATAACGACGATTAAATCAATCCAATATAAGAAATCATATGGACGGAACATACGTAGAGCACTTTCACCTAAACCAGAAGATACTTTGCCAGCACCAAGCATTGTGTTGACTGTAATAAAGTCAGTAAATTCTCGGTAGTAAATAACATTTGAGAAAAGTAATAATGTGGTTAAGGCCGATATGACAATCAGCGAGATGTACGCCGTTTTTGGTCGCTTCACATAAAGTGCAGCTGAGAATAAAAATAGTGTTGTGGCTATGGGACTTAGGAACAAAATGAAGTATTGAAAAGCATTTTCAATTCCTAAGTTAAAATCTACTAAGTAAGCCATTATGTTTTTTGCCCAAAAGAGAATGGCTAATAGGCTGAAAAAACCTAACCTCGTATTTAGTATATTTTTATAGTAATTATGTTTCACAGATAGACTTCCTTTCTATATTCCAACCCTTGTTTATAAAATCCTTAGTTAATTAAACATACTAATATATTTTACCCTCTATAGAAATTCGTGTCAATTATAATGAAGATAAATTTAAGAATTCAGACTTAAGGCCGATATAAATAAATGTGGAAGCAAGGTAAATAAACTGATATAGTAAGGAGTAGTATAAAGAAAAGAGAAAAGGGTATTTTTATGAATCAAGTAATTATTAAAAACAAAGCAAAGAAAAAATTTAATCAAAGGTACCCTCTTATCCATCAAGAGGATTTAGTAGATAAAGTAGCTAGTATTCCATCCAACTGGGTTAAATTTGTTTCAGAAGATAAACATTTTTTAGGCTATGGTTATTTAGGTGTTCAAAATAAGGGATATGGTTGGATGATCAGTTTTGATGAAAATAAACCTGTTAATAAAGAGGTAATGACTGACTTATTTAAACAAGCATTTAATAGTAGAAAGTCGTTTTTCAGAAGTCAAGATACGACCGCTTTCCGCATTTTTAATGGCGAAGGCGATGGTTTTGGTGGTCTAACAATCGACTGGTATGATACATATATTGTTATCTCTTGGTATAACGAAACAATTTATGGATTAAAAGAAAGTATCAAAGAAGTTATTTTAGAGTGCTTACCTGAAGTTGTTGGTGTATACGAAAAAGTCAGATTCAAAAAGGATGATTTACCAGAAAGTGAATTCACTTGGGGAAAAGAAGCTCCAGAGCCATTAATTGTGATTGAAAATAATGTCTCCTATGCGACTTATTTAAATGAAGGCTTAATGACTGGGATTTTCTTAGATCAAAAGGAAGTTAGAGGGGCTCTTTCAGAAGGATTAGTTAATGGGAAAAGTTTATTAAATATGTTTTCTTATACAGGGGCTTTCTCAGTAGCGGCTACTTTTGGTGGGAGTGTTGAAACAACTAGTGTTGATTTAGCTAAACGAAGCTTAGAGAAAACACAAGAACAATTTTTGGTAAATGGTATGGACTTAGATAGTCAGCGTATTATTGTAATGGATGTTTTTAATTATTTTAAATACGCAAAGAAAAAAGAGTTAACCTATGATGTGATTGTATTAGATCCACCAAGTTTTGCTAGAAATAAAAAGAAAACATTTTCTGTTGCAAAAGATTATAGTAAGCTAACAGAAGAGGCTGTTGAATTAATTGAACCAAATGGCTTACTGATTGCTTCAACTAATGCAGCTAATGTTTCTTTTGACCGTTTTGTCCAAATGGTTGAAAAAGGGATAACTAATGGAAATAGAAGAGGTAAGCAAGTGAATACGTATCGTTTACCAAGTGACTTTAAAGTTTCGAAACATTTTCCTGAAGGGAATTATTTAAAAGTATTGATTTATGAAATTGTTTAAAAGATAAGAAAAGATGGGAAAGATGCAAGATGTCTAAATTGAAGGTTAGAAATATAACATTAGGTCAAGGTCAACCTAAAGTATGTGTTTCTTTAATTGCAAGTAATTTTGAAGAATTATTTGCTGAAGCTTTAAGAATCAGTAAACTAGATTGCGATATTATAGAGTGGCGTGCAGATTATTTTATGTATGTTAATGATATTTCATTCATGAAAAAAGCTGCTTATTTTATTCGCTACGCTATTGAAGATAAACCACTAATTTTTACCTTTAGAACTTTAGATGAGGGTGGAGGTCAGTTAATTGAGGATTCTTACTATTTTGAGTTGAATAGATACATGGTTCATACAGGATTAGTAGATATTATTGATTTAGAATTTGCTAAATTAATTGATAGTGAAACAGATATTATTCAGTATGCAAAACAAAATAATGTAAAAGTTTTAATTTCTAGTCATGATTTTGAAAAAACGCCAAGTGAAAGTGAATTATCTGAAAGTATTTATGATATGCGACATATTGGTGCTGATATTTGTAAAATTGCAGTTATGCCACACTCGATGACAGATGTCTTAAAAATATTAAGTAGCTCAAATGAGATTCAAACTTTACGAGAAGAAATTCCTTTTATGATGATTGGGATGGGTGAAGTAGGAAGAATGACTCGTCTAACAGGTGAGTTATTTGGTTCAGTGATGACTTTTGCTTCATCTGGCAAACACAATTCTGCTCCAGGTCAAATGGAGATTCCTGAGTTAAGACAAGGATTGACAATTTTGGGTAAAAGAAATGAAGGTGCTCATTTTGGCGAAGAAAAAAACACAAAAAACCAATGCAATTAGACTACTAGAGCAAAAAAAGATTCCTTTTACAGTTTCTGAATATGCTTTTTCTGATGAGCATATGGGAGCTAAAAGTACAGCCAAAGAACTAGGTGTAGAGGAATCAAGTATTTTTAAAACTTTAGTTGTTGTAGGTAATAAAACTGGTCCTTTAGTAGCTGTAGTACCAGGTGATAAGGAATTAGATTTAAAAAAAATAGCTAAAGTTAGTGGGAATAAAAAGGTAGAAATGTTACCACAAAGAGAACTAGAACCGTTAACAGGTTATATTCATGGTGGCTGTTCACCAGTTGGCATGAAAAAACAACTACCGACCTTTTTTGCAAAAGAAGCAGAGAATCTTGAGTTATTTCATTGCTCAGCTGGACAACGAGGTCTACAGTTAAATATTAACCCAAGTGATTTGGTTAAACTATTAAGAGCAAGTTTTGTTGATATTACAGTGGAATAGATGAAAAAGAGCTTTAGACATTGTGTGATACATGTCTAAAACTCTTTTTTAATACTTAAAATAACTTGAAATTTCTGCAGCATGTTTACCAGCTACTCGTCCTGTTACAAAGGCAGCAGTAATATTGTAGCCTCCTGTATAACCATTAACATCTAATAATTCACCTGAGAAAAACAGCCCATTTACTAATTTGCTTTCCATGGATTTAGGTTGAATTTCTTTTAATTCAATCCCACCACCTGTGACAAAGGATTTATCTAGTGGGTAAGTATCGTAACCTGTAAACCTAAAGTCTTTAATTAAATGAACGAATTGAGATTTTTCTTCATCAGTCAGCTGTTTTAATGGTTTAGTTCCATCAATATTTAATTGCATTAGTAGAAAATCAAGGAATCTTTCTGGTAACAAGTTTTTTAAACCATTTTTGACAGATTTACTTCCTTGTTCAGCTATTCTTTGATTAACATTTTTTTCTAAATCAGAAACAGATGATTTAGGTAGGGCGTCTAAAGACAGAGTGACGTCTCCATAACCTTTTTCTAACTCTTTATTAACAAACATACTGCAACGAAGAGCAGCAGGACCTGAAACACCAAAATGAGTAAATAATAAATCCATTTCGTGTCCAACGATTTCTTTTCCTTTTTGATCTAAAACAGCTAATCTAATATCTCTTAAAGATAAACCTTGAAGTTGTTTATCTTTTACGAAAGTATCTTTAGATTTAATCGGTGATTCAGTTGGAAATAGAGGTGTCACTGTATGCCCTAGTTGTTTGGCCAATTTATAGCCATCTCCAGTTGAACCTGTATATTGGAAAGTTTTCCCACCAGTTGAAAGAATCACACAAGGAGCGTTATAAGTAGAACCATCTTCAGTTGTTAGTCCAGTTATTTGTCCGCTCTCAGCATTTAACTTTTTAACAGTTGATTTCATAATAAGAGTTACATTTAACTCTTTTAGTTTATTTGCTAAACCTTCGATAATCGCTTTAGATTGGTTAGCAACCGGGAAAAGACGACCATGGTCTTCTTCTTTTAATGGCACACCATTTGATTCAAAAAAGTTCATAATATCGTAATTATTATATTGAGAAAAAGCACTGTATAGAAATTTTCCGTTACCAGGAATAAAATCAATAATCTCCTCAGGTGGGCGATTGTTAGTAACATTACAACGACCACCACCTGTTAATCGTAATTTTTTCCCTAACATTCTGTTTTTATCAATTATAGCAACAGTTGCACCGTTTTCGGCTGCAGAAATAGCTGCCATCATACCGCTTGTACCGCCACCAACAACGATTACATCAAAATTTGTCATTAAAAATCCTCCTTGTTTGCGATTCTTATTTTAACACAAATCTGTCTTTAGATTAAATTTAAAATATTCTGACAAATTGATTTGTAATTTGCGAGTTTTAAGCTATACTAAGGCTATTAAAATTAAAGGGCGTGAACATATGACTGATGTAAAAGAGTATTTAAAACAGTTAGAAGAAAATCAAAGAGAGAAATATCCAAATCAACCAGAATTTTTGCAAGCTGTCGCAGAATTTATTGGCACAGTAGAGCCATTTTTAACTAAACATCCTGAGTATGTTGAAAAAAATATTTTAGAACTGCTCTTGGTTCCTGAAAGAATTATTGAGTTTAGAATTCCTTGGATGGATGATAAGGGCGCTTGGAAAGTGAATACTGGGTATAGAGTACAGTATAACTCAGCTTTAGGACCGTACAAAGGCGGTATGAGATTCCATCCAACAGTTAACCAAAGTATTGTTAAGTTCTTAGGTTTTGAGCAAATTTTTAAAAATAGTTTAACCTCATTACCAATTGGTGGTGGTAAAGGTGGAAGTGATTTTGATCCAAAAGGAAAATCTGATGAAGAAATTATGCGTTTTTGTCAAAGCTTAATGAGAGAATTACAAAAATACATCGGACCAAACGAAGATGTTCCAGCTGGTGATATTGGTGTTGGAGCTCGTGAGATTGGTTATTTATTTGGTGAATACAAGCGATTAAATGGCTATCATGCAGGTGTTTTAACAGGTAAACCACTAGCTTACTGGGGAAGTTTAGCACGTAAAGAAGCAACAGGTTATGGACTAGTTTATTTTGTTCAACACTTGCTAGCAGATAAAAATGATAGTATGGAAGGCAAAAAAGTATTAGTTTCAGGTAGTGGAAATGTTGCTATCTACGCTATTGAAAAAGCTCAAGAGTTAGGAGCTACAGTCTATGGTTGTAATGACTCTTCAGGTAGTATTATAGATGAAGAGGGAATTGATTTAGCTTTGCTAAAAGAAATTAAAGAAGTAAAACGTGAAAGAATTAGTGCTTATTTGGAGCATAGACCACAAGCTAAATTTTATCCTAATACAACTATTTGGGATGTAGAATTTGAGTATGATATCGCATTACCTTGTGCTACACAAAATGAAATTTCTAAAGAATCTGCAGCAACATTAATTAAGAACGGTGTGTCTATCGTTGCAGAGGGAGCTAATATGCCGACAACTTTAGAAGCATTAGAAGTTTTTAACGAAGAGAATATTATTTATTGTCCAGGAAAAGCTGCAAATGCTGGTGGAGTTGCAGTCTCAGCTCTTGAAATGGCTCAAAATGCACAACGTCTACCTTGGACTTTTGAAGAGGTTGACCAAGAATTAAATAAAATAATGAAAAATATTTACGAAACATGTCGAGAAACGTCAATGACATATTTAGGTGAATTTGATTTAGTAGCAGGCTCAAATATTGCTGGTTTTGCCCGAGTAGCAGAGGCAATGGTTAGTCAAGGATTGGTATAGACAAGATTGTTACAAGTAACAAGTTAATAATTTTTCAGAAAATTTGATGTGAAAACTCTGAAATAATGGTAATATATGTATGTATTAATTATGGATTAACACATAAATTATAGGAGGATGGTTATGTCACATATTAGTTTTGATTATTCTAACATCGGAAAATTCGTTGGAAGTCACGAGTTAGGGTACATGCAAGCTGAAGTAAGTGCAGCGCATAAATCATTAAGAGAAGGTACAGGAGCAGGAAGTGATTACTTAGGTTGGATCGATCTACCTGTTAACTATGACAAAGAAGAATTTGCTAGAATTAAAGCAGCAGCAACAAAAATTCAATCTGATTCTGAAGTTTTAGTAGTAATTGGTATTGGAGGATCTTATTTAGGAGCAAAAGCAGCAATTGATTTCCTAAATCATTCTTTCTATAATTTATTAGATGATAAAGAAAGAAAAGCACCTCAAGTATTTTTCGCTGGAAACAGTATCAGTTCAACTTATTTAGCAGATTTAATTCACATCATTGGAGATCGTGATTTCTCAGTTAACGTTATTTCTAAATCAGGAACAACAACTGAACCTGCTATTGCTTTTAGAGTATTTAAAGAATTATTAATTAAAAAATATGGTAAAGAAGAAGCTAACAAACGTATTTATGCAACAACTGATAAAGAACGTGGAGCAGTTAAAGTAGAAGCTGACGCAGAAAAATGGGAAACTTTTGTTATTCCTGATGATGTTGGTGGACGTTTCTCTGTTTTAACAGCAGTAGGTTTATTACCAATAGCGGCAACTGGTGCTAACATTGATGAGTTAATGAGTGGAGCAGCTGACGCTCGTGAAGCATATAGTTCTGATGATTTAGAATCAAATGAAGCTTACCAATATGCAGCATTACGTAACGCTTTATACCGTAAAGGAAAAGTAACTGAGTTATTAATTAACTACGAACCAGGCTTACAATATTTCTCTGAATGGTGGAAACAATTATTTGGCGAGTCTGAAGGTAAAGATCAAAAGGGGATTTACCCATCAAGTGCTAACTTCTCAACTGACTTACATTCATTAGGTCAATATATTCAAGAAGGTCGTCGTAACATTTTTGAAACTGTTATTAAAGTGGATAAAGCACGTCATGAATTAACTATTCCCGAAATGGATAAAGATTTAGATGGTTTAGGTTACATTCAAGGAAAAGAAATTGACTTTGTTAATACTAAAGCATTTGAAGGAACACTTTTAGCTCATACTGATGGAGATGTACCTAACTTTGTTATCACAATCCCTGAGCAAAATGCTTACACATTAGGTTACCTAATGTATTTCTTTGAAATCGCAGTAGGTATCTCAGGCTATATGAACGGGGTAAACCCATTCGACCAACCTGGAGTAGAAGCATACAAAAAAAATATGTTTGCTCTTTTAGGTAAACCAGGATTCGAAGATTTAGCTAAAGAGTTAAATGCTCGTTTAGAAAAATAATTATAAAATATATTCTCACATAAGTTATCTTTTTATGTGAGAATTTTTTTAGTTTTAAAGGAGATAGTTATATGGATACGAAAAAGGAATCTAAACTTGTTTATGTTAAATACCTATTTTTTCTTTTCTTGTTTTTCCTATTAAGTTCGACACCAGATATTGCGATGGGCATATTAATAGGTTTGGATTTTTCAGATAGGCTTATCGCGGTCATCATTTTAGGTTTAAATGGATTAATTATAAGATTTGTCTATAAAAAATATCTAAGGAAAACTAAAGATAATTCTTTTGAAAATGAAAACTTTAATGAACTTAAGTGGAAGAAAATTTTATTTGTCTTAGTGATGTATGGAATAATGTATCTCATAGATCTTTTATTTAGTACTTTTTTAGATATTGGTACACCAGAGAATCAAAAAATTTTAGAAGAAATGTTCAGAATGACTCCTATTACAATTGCCATGATGACAGTTGTTGTAGCACCAATTGTTGAGGAACTTATTTTTAGAGGGTTATTCACAACCTATTTTATGAAAAATGAAACGGCTTTATCTAAGATTGTTATTGTTGTTACAAGCTCCTTGTTTTTTGGCTTAATTCATGAGGTAACACCTTCTTTAAGCTTACTCTATTATTCAAGTATAGGAACTATGTTAAGCATAACTTATCTGTATACAAAGAATATCAAATATAATATTCTACTGCATTTTATAAATAATTTACTAGCCACTTACATGATGTTTACGAGTTAGAATAATATACCTAGTTTAATTGTATTTAATTTCACAATATATGGATTCACATATAAGATTGTGGTATCTTTAACTTGTAAACGAATTCAAGGGGGGAGATTAAAATGGCAGTTGAAAAATTTGAAGCAGTAGTAGAAAGTGTAGCAGGGTTAAAAGTTTCATGTAAATCTAGAGGGTTTGAATTCTTTTTAGATGAACCAAAAAGCTTAGGTGGAACAAATGAAGGAATGAATCCTGTAGAAGCATTATTAAACTCACTAGGTGCTTGTAAAGTTATTGTTGCTAAAAGCTTTGCTAGACTTCATAAAATGAAAATTAATAGTATTCGTATTGAATTAGAAGGAGAATTAGATACAGATGGTTTTATGGGGAAAAATCCAGAAGCCAAAATCGGTTTTTCTAAAATTATTACTAACTTCTATATTGATGCTGATAATACAGATGACGAGATTGCAGCCTATGTTGATTTTATAAATCGTACTTGTCCAGTTGCGGATTCACTTGAAAACGCACCAGAAATGGTATCTAACATTATTAAATAAAAAAAGACATTTGAGAATTTCTCAAATGTCTTTTTAATTGACGATAGCCACTTTTATCAAAAGATAAAAAGTGGCTATCTGATTATATTCTATTTATATGTAAAGCGTTCCGTACTATTGCTCAATTGAATATCATTTCTCGTTTAAGTGATGCAATCCCTACCTCTAATGCTCATTGCAGCTCTTTAGCTGCGCCAATGTAAATAAACTTCTTAAAAATAAAACTAAATCTTGCGTATAAATATAATTAATGTAGTAATAATATAGCATGTTCCAATTAGGAATACAAATAAACTAAGGATTCTTAATAAAAAAGTAATCAGTTGACATATTTGTAATAAGTAATAAAAAATAATTCACAATCACACTTTTTTTTGTTATAATCTTTCTCGTGATAAAGTAGAAAGAAGGTGTAATTATGGCTAGCAAAAGTGGAAATCGTAAATCAAAATGGGTATTAATCTCTGTATTGACTCTTTATGTGATTGAATTAGTGTGGTTCTTCTATTCACAAATTGTTAGTAAACTACTTAATGGACAACCAATCGAATTTGAATCAAAAGAATTGGCAATTATTTTAGTCCTTGGTCTTTTAGCAATCGTAGTTTTCTTTGTTTTAAAGAAATCAAAGAAAATTGGAGGCATACTAATCACAATATTAGTTGGTAGTGTTATTCTTTTTGGAATCATCGCACCATTACTTGATGTATACATCCCTGTTATTTGGAAAATTTTAAGCGGTTTTTAGGAAAGATACTGAATTTATCAGTATCTTTTTTCATTTATTGTTGAATTGTTGTTTTTTTCTGAAAAGGTTTATGATAGACTAAGATAAGAGAACTTAAAGGAATGATAACAATGTTAAATCTTTCAGATAAAAGACAACATTTTCGTTTCCCAGCCTATGATGATGAGATAGGTGTGAAACTTGTAAGTAATAGAAAAAGAGACTTTTTAAAAGATGTCTTAGACGATGGCTTTGTTTATAGAGAACAAGAGTCTTATTTCCCTGAGTCTAAAAAGTCAGTTAATCATAAAACAAATAAAACATTAAAAATTGATGCCATTGACATGGTAGATACACCTGATTATTTTGGTTACGAAGAAGAAGAAAAATCAGAAAGTATTAAAATGGTTCAAAAGAATCGTACTGCTGCTTTTAAACAAAAAGAAGTAACTGTTGAAAAGGGCAGAAGAACTCTTGAAAACAATACGTATATTGAGCCAAAAACATCTGATTACACATCTCCACAATCTTCTTTCTCAAACAAACTATTTGAGGCAGATCAGTATGGAAATGCCAAATATCATAAAAGGGATCGCAATCGTTCAAAATTCGAATCCTCATATGATTTACCTGGAACAAAAGATAATGGGATGTTTAAACCAAAACATATCCCAGCTTCATTAATTGAAGAATCACATGAAAATGAATTACCTAGACATAGTCGTGATGTTATTGTTGATGAGTTAAGAAAAGCATCTAGTGGTAGTTTATTAATGATTGAAGATGAAGTGATTTTAGATCCAATCATTGACTCAGTTGAAATAACAGCTGACGTAGCTCCAACACTAGTTCCTGAAAAAAAGAAAAATCAAAGACTTGAAAAAACGCTTTCTGGTATTATAGAAGAAGAAGGTAGTACTAAATTAGATAGTTACTATTTCGATTAATTGGATACTTACATGGTCATTTCTTCCATGTAAGTATTTTTTATTGATTATTTGTAAAATCTGTACGATAATAATGAAGACATTTATGTAAGAAACACTAGAAAAATGTATCTAAGAAAAGGGGATTTTTATGGAAATTCATAAAAATAAAACATATCATTTTGTGGGCATTAAAGGTTCAGGAATGAGCTCACTAGCATTACTATTACATCAAAAAGGATTTAAAGTACAAGGTTCAGATGTAACTAACTATTTCTTCACTCAACGTGAATTAGAATTAGAAAATATAAAAATATTACCTTTTGATGAAGCAAATATTGTAGATGATTTGATTGTCATTGCAGGAAATGCTTTTCCAGATACGCATGAAGAAATTCAAGCAGCTCTGAAAAAAGGTTTAAAAGTAATTAGATATCATCGTTTCTTAGGTGAATTTATTAAGATGTATACAAGTATCGCAGTAACGGGTTCTCACGGTAAAACAAGTACAACAGGTCTTTTAGCTCATGTTTTATCAGGAGTTGAACCAACTAGTTACCTAATCGGTGATGGGACAGGTCACGGAGAAGAAGACGCAAGATTCTTTGCTTTTGAAGCATGTGAATACCGTCGTCATTTCTTATCATATAAACCTGATTACGCTATTATAACTAACGTTGACTTTGATCATCCTGATTACTACGAAAGTATTGATGATGTATTTAGTGCCTTCCAAACTTTCAGTGAAGGTGTTAATAAAGGAATTGTTGCCTTTGGTGATGATGAGTATTTAAGAAAACTAAAATCGGATGCACCAGTTTATTATTACGGAATTAATGAAGATGATGATTTCCAAGCCATGAATATCGAAAGAACAACAACTGGTTCAAACTTTTCAGTTATCTACAAAGGTGAAACGATTGGACAATTTACAGTGCCAGCTTTTGGTTTACACAATGTTATGAATGCTTTAAGTGTCATTGCGATTAGTTATTTAGAAGGCTTAGATATGAAAAAAGTTGCTGAAGAAATGATCACTTTTAATGGTGTTAAACGTCGTTTTAGTGAGAAAAAAGTAGCAGATATGATTTTAGTAGATGACTACGCTCATCACCCAGCTGAAATTAAAGCAACGATTGATGCAGCGAGACAAAAATACCCAGAAAAAGAAATTGTGGCAGTTTTCCAACCCCATACTTTTACAAGAACGATTGCATTAATGGACGACTTTGCAACATCTCTTGATTTAGCAGATCAAGTTTACTTATGTGACATCTTTGGTTCAGCACGTGAAAACGTTGGTGAAGTTAAGATTGAAGACCTAGGTCAAAAAATAACTAAAGGTGGAGACGTCGTTCAATTAGATGATATGTCATCACTTTTAAACCACGAAGATGCTGTTGTTATCTTTATGGGAGCAGGAGATGTCCAAAAATTTGAAGTTGCATATGAGCGTCTTTTAAGTAATACTATAAGAAATAACATGTAGTGTTACCAAAGTACAGGAAGGCGTGAAATAAGGGTATGTTACATCATCCTAAAAAATATGGTAAAAAAATTAACGAATTAACTGAGGGAGAATATCTTAGTATTACTGAAACAATTGAAGATAGTCAGTTATTACTTTATTTAGGATTAACAAATGACGCTAATCCTTTGTTTATCCAACATCAATATACTGAAAAAACTGAGTATGAAAAACCGATTGTACCAAGTATTATGTTAATGGGTATTATTTCTTCAGTGGTTTCAAAGCATTTACCAGGACCAGGGTCAAATATTGTTAACTTTTCATTTAACTTAATTCAACCTGTTTATCACTATGAAACACTAACGTTTCATTTTGAAGTGATAAAAATTGATGAAATGAAAGAAGTTGTAACAATCTCTGTAAAAGCACATAATTATGATGAGGAACGTGTGTTAGATGCTGTTGTTATGGTAAAACCAACTAAAATAAATGAACAGGACGTGACAGATAATGATGGACAATAATCAAAATGTTAACAGCACTGCTGGTTTATCAAAATTTTATAGTAAAGTATATGGGTACTTAGGTTTAGGGATTTTGATGAGTGCTATTACTTCTTACATTGTTATGAATTATTTCTTTTTAGAGATGGCGAATTTCCTTTTTGCTAATAAAATTAATTTCTTCTTAATGTGGGGAGTTCAAATTGGACTTGTTGTTTACTTAGGAAAAAATGCTTTTTCTAATTCTGGAAAGTCAATTATAGGCTATGTTGCTTATACGATTCTTACAGGTATTACTATATCTATGACACTTGCTATGTATTCTACTGCTGACGTGGCTCTAGCATTCTTAACGGCTGCTGGAACTTTTATTGGTATGTCAGTTGTTGGATTAGTAACGAAAAAAGATTTAAGTGCAATGGGACATGCGATGTATAGTTTATTAATTGGAGCCTTAATTGCGATCCTTTTAAATGTCTTTATCTTAAAAAGCCAGCCAGTAGATTTATTCATTTCTTTAGGAATGGTAGTTATCTTTGCTGGACTAACAGCTTATGATAATCAAAAAATCAAAGTGTTATACCAACAAAAAGGAGAGGTAGGAGCTTCTAATTTAGCTATCTACTGTGCTTTAACACTTTACCTAGACTTAGTTAACTTATTCTTATCTCTATTAAGAATTTTTGGACGTGACTAATAATTGAAGAGGTTGTGACTAACTACTTGTCACAATCTCTTTTTTCATTTAAGGTGAATTCTTTTGGCGTTGTGTCTCTATATTTGTTAAAATGGTTGAGAATAGAAGTGAGGAGTGTCGTGATGACTAAAAATAAATTATTATTAATTGATGGAAATAGTATTGCCTTTAGAGGTTTTTTTGCTTTGTATCAATCTCTAGATAGGTTTAAAAATAGTAGTGGACTGCATACTAATGCTTTATATGCTGTTCATAATATGTTAGAAAACGTTCTTGAAAAAGAACAACCTACTCATGTATTAGTAGCCTTTGATGCAGGAAAAACAACCTTTAGACATAGTTTTTATGATGACTATAAATCCGGACGTGCCAAAACGCCAAGTGAGTTTAAAGAGCAGATGCCTTACTTAAGAGATTTGATTGAAGGTTTAGGTATGAAACATTATGAACTTGAAAACTATGAGGCAGATGATATTATTGGTACTCTTGCAACTCATGTAGATCCTGAAAAATTTGATGTTGTTGTTTTATCAGGAGATAAAGATTTAACTCAACTTGCAAGTGATAATATACGTGTTGATGTGACAGTTAAAGGTGTCAGTGAAATTGAATCTTACACACCTGAACATATATTAGAAAAATACGGTTTAGAACCTCATCAAATTATTGATATGAAAGGTTTAGCAGGAGACCAATCAGATAATATTCCTGGTGTGACAAAAATTGGTGAGAAGACTGCGATTAAGCTACTAAAAGAGTTTGGTACAGTAGAAGGCGTTTATGAGAACGTTGAAGACATGAAAAAAAGTAAAATGAAAGAAAATCTAATTAATGAAAAAGAGATTGCTTTCATGAGTAAACGTTTAGCTACCATAGATACGAACTCACCTATAGAAGTTAAAGTAGAAGATCTAGACTTTAATGGAAAAAATTTAGAAGTTTTAATCCCTTTTTATAAAGAAATGGATTTTAATTCATTTTTAGGAAAACTGGATTCTAGCTTTGTAGAGCCTGAAGTAGAGAAGAAAACAGCTATTGATTACATTGTAGCAACTGACTTAACAGAAGATATGTTTTCAACTGATATGTCTCTTTATGTTGAAATGCTAGATGAAAACTATCATTTATCTGATGTAGTCGGAATTGCTTTTGGTAAAGAAGATCGTTTTTATGTAACGAATGATTTAGCTATTTTAGATAATGAAGTGTTTAGTAACTGGATTAGTAATGAAGAGTTAAGTAAAAAAGTTTTTGATACAAAACGTACAGAAGTAGCCTTAAATCGTTACGACCTTAAACTAAAAGGTGTTAAATACGATATGCTTCTAGGAGCTTATTTACTAGACTCAACGAACAACAGTGAAGATATGGCAGAAATTGCACAAAGCTTTGATTATTTTGATATTGATAATGATGAAGCTGTTTACGGCAAAGGTGCGAAAAAAGGATTGCCAGAGGATGAGTCAGTCTTTTTTGAACACTTAGCTAGAAAAATTAGAACTATTGAATTCCTCTATGAACCGATTTTAGAAGAGTTAGAAAATAAAAATCAATTAAACTTATACTTTGATATTGAACTTCCGTTAGCTCACATTTTAGGTGAAATGGAAATAGAAGGTATCACTCTAAATGCAAGTACTCTTCAGGAAATGAAAGGACAATTTGCTGAACGTTTAGAAGAAATAGAACAAAAAGTATATGCAGAAGCTGGGGAAGAGTTTAATTTGAATTCTCCTAAGCAATTAGGTGTCATTTTATTTGAGAAAATGAAATTACCTGTTATTAAAAAGACTAAAACAGGTTATTCAACAGCAGTAGATGTTTTAGAAAAATTAAAAGGTGAATCACCTATTATTGATGATATTTTATCTTACCGTCAAATTGCTAAAATTCAATCTACTTATGTTGAAGGTTTACTGAAAATGGTATTTTCGGACAATAAAATCCACACACGTTATGTTCAAACATTAACGCAAACTGGACGTTTAAGTTCAGTAGATCCTAACTTGCAAAATATTCCAATTCGTTTAGAGGAAGGTCGTAAGATTCGTCAAGCGTTTGTACCAAGACGTAAAGATTGGCAATTATTTTCTTCTGACTACTCTCAAATTGAGTTAAGAGTCTTAGCGGATATTTCTCAAGATGAACATTTGAGACAAGCTTTTATCGAGGAACAAGATATTCACACAAGTACAGCTATGCGTGTCTTTGGTGTCGAATCGGCTGATCAAGTTGATGGAAACTTACGTCGACAAGCAAAAGCGGTTAACTTTGGTATTGTATATGGAATTAGTGATTATGGTTTATCTCAAAATTTAGGTATTACTAGAAAAGAAGCACAAACCTTTATTGATACTTACTTTGAAAAATACCCAGGTGTAAAAAAATACATGGAAGATATTGTCAGAGAAGCAAAAGATAAAGGCTATGTTGAAACACTTTACCATCGTAGACGTTACTTACCTGATATTAATTCAAGAAACTTTAATATTAGAAGTTTTGCTGAAAGAACTGCTATTAACACACCCATTCAAGGTAGTGCAGCAGACATCTTAAAAATTGCGATGATTAAAATTGATAAAAAATTAAAAGAAGAAGGTATGGAAGCAACTATGTTATTACAAGTTCACGATGAGCTTGTTTTTGAAGCGCCAAAATCTGAAATACCTAAATTACAAAAATTAGTTGAAGAAACAATGGCTGATGCTGTTAGTTTAAGTGTGCCATTAAAAGCAGACAGTAGTTTTGGTGATACATGGTACGAAGCTAAATAAAATCATAAAAAAGAGGCTTACTTTTTTCGTTAAGCCTCTTTAACATAAGGAGGGTAATCATGCCTGAATTACCAGAAGTAGAAACAGTTAGAAAAGGGCTAGAAAACCTTGTTTTAAATAAAACAATTAAAGAAGTGAAAGTCTACTGGGGGAAAATCATCGAATCTCCTGAAGTTGAGAGTTTTAAAATTAAACTTGTAGGTGAAACTATTGAAAAGATGGAGAGACGAGGCAAGTATTTAATTTTTAAGTTAACACATTATGATATGGTGAGTCATTTAAGAATGGAAGGTAAGTTTGAGTTTCATAAGGAAACAGATCCTGTGATGAAACATACTCATGTTTTGTTTACCTTTACTGATGGGACAGAATTAAGATATTTAGATGTCCGAAAATTTGGTCGTTTAACATTACTAGAAAAAGATACTGCTCTTGACTACAAAGGAATTAAAAAATTAGGTCCTGAGCCTACTGTGAAAGAATTTGATATCAACCCATTTGCTTTAACCCTAAGAAAGCGTAATAAAGCAATTAAGCCCCTTCTTTTAGACCAAACCTTAGTCACAGGATTAGGTAATATTTATGTTGATGAAGCTTTGTTTAGAGCTGAAATTCATCCTGAACAAGAGGCCAATACCTTGAAAAAAGAAGAAGTTATAAGACTACATCAAGAAATTATAGCGGTTTTAGGCGAAGCAGTTGAAGCTGGTGGAAGTACTATTAGAACATATCAAAATGCTCTAGGTGATGCCGGGACTTTCCAAATTTCTTTAAATGTTTACGGTCAAGACGGGGAAAGTTGTCCTAGATGTGGAGCTGAAATTTTGAAAAAGAAAGTAGCTCAAAGAGGAACTCATTATTGCCCGCATTGCCAAATTTATCGTGTTCGAGGAGAAAAGAAATGACATATATATTAGGGTTAACAGGTGGTATTTCATCTGGTAAAAGTACAGTAAGTAATTATTTTTTGAGAAAAGGTTTTGATGTGGTTGATGCTGATTTAGTCGCTAAAGAGGTAGTTGAACCAAGGACGCCGGGATTAGCTCGAGTTGTAGCGCATTTTGGTTCTAAAATTTTAACAGCTGAGGGTAGATTAGACCGTAAGGCTTTAGGCGAAATCATTTTTAATGATAAAGAAAAAAGAGAAGATTTGAATAAGATTCTTCATGGTGAAATTGAAGAAGTTATTAATCAAAGAATCGATCAATTAAAATTAGCAGGTAAAGAATTAATTATTCTAGATATTCCCTTGTTATTTGAAACAGGGTATGAATCAAAATGTGATGAGATAATGACTGTTTTTGTATCAAATGAAACTCAAGTAGAAAGATTAATGAAACGGGATAATCTTGATCAAGAAACTGCTCTTACTCGAATTAATAGCCAAATGTCATTAATTGATAAAGCCTTAAAATCAGACGTTATTATCGATAATGAGGGTTCAATTGAAAATACAGAACTTCAAGTAGACAGATGGTTACAAATATTTAAAGAAACTTACTAAAAGAAGCGATAGGCTTCTTTTTTTGATTTACAAACGGACTATGCCTTTAGTAGGTAGTCATGTTATAATAGCACTATTAATAAGAGAAAATAGTCAATTAAAAAACTATAAAAATAGATGAGGTGACACACATGCAATGTCCAAAATGTCATTATAATGGATCAAGAGTAGTCGATAGCCGACCAGCAGATGATGGAAGAGCGATTAGAAGAAGAAGAGAATGTGAAGATTGTGGGTTTAGATTTACCACTTTTGAAAGAGTTGAGGTCACACCTTTATTAGTTGTGAAAAAGAATGGAACACGTGAAGAATTCAATCGTGACAAGGTTTTACGTGGACTTGTTCGTTCTGCTGAGAAACGTCCTGTACCAATGGAAAAAATGGAACAGATTGTTGATAATGTAGAAAATCGAATTAGAAGTTTAGGTGAAAATGAAGTTTCAACGACTCTGATTGGTGAATATGTTATGGAAGATTTAGTGAATCTAGATGAGATTGCTTACATTAGATTTGCTAGTGTATACAGACAATTTAAAGATATGAGCGTCTTTTTAGAAGAGCTTCAAGAAGTTATTGATAAAGAAAATAAATAGTCAGAAAGTGAGCGGTATAGTTGAGTGAAGCATGGGAAAAATTAAAACCTAAAGATAAATTTTCAGTGATTAAAACACAACATGTTTCTGAAGTGGATTATGTCGTTTTAAATATGCTGTATCAACCAATCGTCGGAGCGGGCGCTATTGGATTATTTAATTTACTTTTGATGGAAGAAAAAATTAATAACTTAAACAAAATCGAACAGCACAGTATTTTACTGAACCAATTAGACATGGGGATACCAGACTTTTTTGCAGCTAGAGAGAAGTTAGAAGCAGTAGGGCTATTAAAGACTTTTGTAAAAGCACTCGATAATGAAAATCATGTAATCTACGAAGTTCAGCCGATTATGTCACCAAGTAAATTTTTACATGATGATATTTTATCACTCCTTCTAGTTGAAAAATTAGGATTTGAAAAAGTTGAAGAAATCAGTCATTTCTTTAGCTACAATAGAGAAAATATGGAAGACTATGTGGAAGTTACAAAATCTTTTGTAGATGTATTTCGTTTCGACTCTAACCGACTAATCAGTAAAACATCTGAATTAAGTCAGATTAAAGAAATTGTGACGAAAAAAGAAGAAACCGCCATCAAAGAAGTAACGAATAGCTTTGATTGGTTGTTTTTCATGAGCTTAGTGGAAAGCTTACATATTGATGAAAAGCAAATTAAAGTGGAGCTTAAAAGAACGATTGAATTGTTCCACCAATTATACGGAATTAATGAGTTAGAGATGTTTGATTATGTTAAACAGTCTGTTGATTATGTGACAAATCGAGTAATGGAGAAAGAATTTAAACAGTTAATTTATAAAGGCTATCATAGTCGTAAAAAACAAGAAGTTACACAAAACGATGATACAAACAAAGCTCAAAAAAAATTAACTAACTCTGAAAAAAATCAATTAAGAGAAAATACCTTAAAATTGACTGGTTTTTTAGATGAAGAAATCAGTGTGATTTTAGCCTGTGATTCAGTAGCCCCGCTCTTATTTCTAAAAGCAATTAAAGCCCAAAAAGGTGGTTTTGTTAGTAGCAATGAAAGATGGGCTGTTGAGAACTTAAAAACACAGTCTAGCTTGCCTGATAGTGTGATTAACATGTTGATCCATTATTTACTCGTTGTCCAAGGAAATAGCTCGTTAAATCAAAATATAATGATGTCAATTGCTAATGACTGGGCCCAGAAAAAAATATTTTCTCCCGAAGAAGCTCTTAACCAAGTAAAAAAATTACAAGAAACTAAAAAACAACCAGCTAGATCTAAATCAAATTACAATCAGCCTAAACGAAAAGAAACATTACCTGATTGGGCTAAAGAAGACGTCGTAAGAAAAGAAACACCTCTTTCAGCTGAAGAAGCAGCATTTTTCCAAGATCAGCTGAAACAATTAGCTAAAAAACCAAAAGAAGGTGACAATTAATGGAAAATATTGGAAAAGGAATCGAACGAACATTACAATCAAAAAATCTAACGAATAAATTAGATCAATTAATGGCAGAAGTAATGAATGACTCTGATGTTCAAGCCTTTATTAATGAGCATAGAGAGCAGTTGTCTGATGATGATATCGTCAAAAGTTATGCCAAATTATATGAGTTCGTACAAGAAAAGAAAAAGTTTGAATTAAATGATCCAACCATGATTGCACCAGGTTATGAACCAAGATTATTTATGAATTTTCATTTTGTTGATGTAACTTATGTCCCAACTGAAAGCCTATTAAAAAAACAAGCGCAGGCTGAAATTAGAGCCCGTGTGAAAGCAATGGATATGCCAAAAGATATCCGTGATGCTAGGTTAGAAAATTTTGAATTAACATCAGAGAGAAAAGAAGCTTTTCAGGAGGCCTTTAAGTTTATTAATGAGTTTGAAGATGACCCTAAAAATTTCCATCAAGGTCTTTATTTACAAGGGACATTTGGTGTTGGAAAAACTTATTTATTAGGAGCTATTGCTAATTCATTAGCTGAAAAAGGTTTCCAAACAACTTTAGTTCATTTTCCGACTTTTGCCGTTGAAATGAAACAATCTATTCAAAAAGATACAGTAGGTGAAAAATTAGATACCGTGAAAAAAGCACCTATTTTAATGTTAGATGATATTGGTGCTGATTCGATGAGTAGTTGGGTTAGAGATGATATATTAGGTGTTATTTTACAATACCGTATGCAAGAGCAGTTACCAACCTTCTTTTCGTCTAACTTCGATATGTTACAGTTAGAAAATGAACATTTAAGAGTAACACAACGTGGAGAAGATGAGCCGCTTAAAGCCAAAAGAATTATGGAGAGAGTTAGATTTTTAGCAAAAGAGATAAATATGATTGGTAAAAATCGCAGACTTTATGATTAATTTTTCTTTCATGAAAACAAGGTAAAAACTGATTGACAAAGGAATTAGCTACTAGTATAATTATTTTTGTTGCTTAAGGGGTGATAGAATGAAGTGGGCATTAGCAGAGTTAAACAGGTTTAAAAATAGCCAACTAGAATTTAACGAAAGTTTAGATTTAAAGGAATCGTTACAAAAACGTGAACCTTCTATTTTAGACTTAGATAAAGTATTAGTTGAAGGAACGATTCATGTGAATCGTGATTCCTATTTAGCTCATTTTACAGTTAACACAGTAATTACATTACCATCATCTCGTTCCCTAGAACCAGTGCCTGTTCCTTTATCTTTAATCATTGATGAAGAGTACATGACTCAAGCTCAATTAGATGCTTTAGTTGATGTAAGTGAAGATGACAAGCAATTAATCATGCCTTTGGAAAAAGACTTGATTGATTTAACAGAAGCAGTAGAGGATTATATTTTACTTAATCTTCCATTACAAGTGTTAACAGAGTTAGAGAAGAGCACAAACGAACTACCAAAAGGAGACTTTTGGCAAGTTTATTCTGAAGATGATATTAAGACTGTAGAAGTCTCTGATTCAGAACTTGAAATTGATCCTCGTCTTGCGAAATTATCTGAGTTATTTAAGGATGAAGAGTAAGATTGGAATATATGTGTTTTTGAAACACGTTTTTATTTTTAGGGAGGTGTAACCAAAATGGCAGTACCAAAAAGAAAAACTTCAAAAGCTAGAAAAGCTAGACGTCGTACTCATTACAAATTGTCAGCTCCAGGCTTAACAGCTTGTTCAAACTGTGGAGAAATGAGAAAATCACATCACGTGTGTCCTTCTTGTGGCCACTACGATGGAAAAGATGTTATGACTAAAGAGGCATAATCATTTTTTAGAAAATGTAAAACTTGTAGACTAACCATGGAGTCTACAAGTTTTTTTATTTACTCTTAAGATAAAGAAAAAAGAGCTAATTTAGCTCTTTTTTTTGGCTCTTTGTCAAATCGGACTGATGAGTCGGATATATAAGATGATAAACTTGAGATTACTCTCAGATTTATCATCTTTTTTAGTTATTTAATTTTAATAAGGC
>NZ_QPJV01000008.1 GCF_003337315.1 Vagococcus fluvialis
GCCTTATTAAAATTAAATAACTAAAAAAGATGATAAATCTGAGAGTAATCTCAAGTTTATCATCTTATATATCCGACTCATCAGTCCGATTTGACAAAGAGCCTTAATTGCTTGAGTCAAGTTCGTTCATAGCTGATGAGAGTACACCATTAATAAAACGGCGAGATTCATCGTCACTAAATGTTTTGGCAATTTCTAATGCCTCGTTTAAAGAAACTTTGTTTGGAATATCTGAAATAAATAACATCTCAAATAACGCTAATCTTAAAATCACTAAATCTGTTTTAGCAATACGATTGACTTTCCAATTTTTCAAATGTTTTTCAATTACTTTATCTAATTCTTCTTGGTGCTCTTTAACACCTGTCACAACTAATTCCACGTATTGAGGAATTTCTTGTTCTTCTTGCTCTTCATATACATCTAATACATTTTCAATTGCTTCTAAAATTTCTAACTCATCACTATAAAGCATTGAAAAACTTGCTTGAAAAGCGACTTCTCTTAATTGATGCCTAGTTAAATCCACTCTATTCTTCCTCATCTTCTGAATCAAACAACTCGTCTAAATCTGGTAGTGTTACTTTTTCAGGTACAACTCCCACAACATGAATGTTAACTTCAGAGATTTCTAAGTCAGTCATGTATAAAACTTGTTGTTTCACTTTTTCTTGCATATCCATTGCTACTTTCGGCACTGAAACACCGTAATTTAAATAACAGAATAAATCAATTTTGATATTTCCATCATCATTTCTTAAAGAAACACCTTTGTCATGAACAGAGCCACCAAATAATTCTGTTACATTTGAAGCTAAGTTGCCACGCATTGCGTAGACACCTTCTACTTTTGATGCTGCAATCCCAACAATAATTTCTAATACTTCAGGAGCAACAACAATTTCGCCACCGACTTCTTGATTATTGTTACTTAAAACTAAATTTTTATTTTCTGCCATCGATCTCTTCCTCCTTAAGTTAGCGTCCTACGCTCTAGAAACGTAAGAACCATCACTTGTATTGATAATCAAGCGATCATCTGCATTAATAAAGAATGGTACTTGTACCACTAAACCTGTCTCCATTACTGCTGGCTTAGAGCCACCAGATGATGTATCACCACGAATGCCTGGTTCTGTTTCTTTAACATTTAACTCAACTGTATTAGGTAAATCAACACCTAAAGTTTCTGAACCATACATAATGATATTACACTCACTATTTTCCAACAAGTATTTTAATTCGTCTTCAATAACGTCTCCTGGTAATTCAATCTGCTCATAAGTATTTAAATCCATGAACACATGATTTCCGGCTGATTCATACAGATATTGCATTTTTTTGTTGTCGATTTGAGCTTTCGCTACTTTTTCGCCACCACGAAATGTTTTTTCTGCGGTATTACCATTTCTTAAATTCTTTAACTTCGTACGAACAAACGCTGCGCCTTTTCCTGGTTTCACATGTTGAAATTCAATAACTCGAAAAATATTGCCATCAAATTCAATCGTCAAGCCTGTTTTCAGATCATTTACTGATATCATCAATTGCCTCCTGACTGTTCACTTCCCATGAAAAAGCGAACGATTCCTATTCTATAAAATAATAAGCTCTTTTTCAGAGTGTGTCAATCGCTTAATACCATTCTCTGTTACTAACATATCATCTTCAATTCTAACGCCACCAATACCTGGTAAATAAATACCTGGCTCATTAGTAATGATATTTCCTGGCACAAAGGCTTTTTCAGCTAATTTAGATACATTTGGTCCTTCATGAATTTCTAAACCAATCCCATGTCCTGTTGAGTGACCAAAAGCTTCACCATATCCTTTAGAAGCAATATAATCTCTTGCTACTGCATCAAGTTCCACACCAGTCATTCCAGGTTTAGCTACATCTAAAACTTTTTGTTGCGCTTCTTTTACAACATTATAAATTTCTCTTAATTTATCACTTGGCTCACCTAAACTGATTGTTCTAGTCATATCAGATACATAGCCATTATAATAACAACCAAAATCAATCGTAATCATGTCGCCTTGCTCAATTACCTTTTCACTAGCAACTCCATGAGGCATTGCTGATCTAAGACCACTAGCTACAATTGTCTCAAAAGAAACACTACTTGCTCCTAAACTTCTCATGTAAAAATCAAGTTCATTAGCTACTTGAATTTCTGTCATTCCTGGTTTGATATAAGTTAAAATATGAGAAAAAGCTTTATCTGCAATTTCGCAGGCTTTTTCGACAATAGCGATTTCTTCTTCATCTTTAATTTCTCTTAATTCTTCTACCATACCTGATACTGGAATTAAATCCACTTCTAGTAATCCTTCTAATTCAACATATTGTTTAAAGGAAACAAAACTCTCTTCAAACCCAAGATTTTCAATGTTTTTTGATTCTACTAAGTCAGCTACAACTTCTAAAATCGGACCAACATTTTTCACGATTTCAAAGCCGACACATTGTTTAGCAGCTTGTTCTGTATATCTAAAATCTGTAATAAAGAAAGCTTCCTCTAAACCAATAAGTGCTAGCCCTGTTGTTCCTGTAAAACCTGTTAAATATCTTAAATTATAAGGACTCGTTATTAAAAACGAAGAAATTCCTTCTGATTTCATTTGTTCTCTTAAATTGTTTACGCGATTTATCATCTAAAACCTTCCTTTCAAATCTATTCATCCCTATTATAACAAACTAACTTATCAAATAAAACCGATGCATAGATTGAAATAAAAAAACAACTCGTTAAAATAACGAGTTGTTTAACTAAATTATTTAGCTACTGGGTATACAGATACTTGAGTTTTGTCGCGGCCTTTACGTTCGAAACGTACCACACCTTCAACTTTTGCGTATAAAGTATCATCTCCACCACGACCTACGTTTTCACCTGGGTAGATTTTAGTACCGCGTTGACGGTATAAAATTGAACCACCTGAAACAGTTTGTCCATCAGCACGTTTAGCACCTAAACGTTTTGATTGTGAATCACGGCCGTTAGAAGTAGAACCTCCACCTTTTTTAGTCGCGAATAATTGTAAATTCATTTTCAACATGAGTAAAGCACCTCCTCTATATAGTCTTCACACGAATATATTTATTATATTCTTTTTCGATATCTTTTAATCCAATTAATAAACTGTTTAATAAAATAGATGTTACTTCACTTTGTTTACCTGATAAATCAGACAAAGGTTCAATATACAAATACCCATCTTCCACTTCAACAATTGGTTGATAACCAGCTAATTGTTCAATACTATTGACTGCATTTATAGATAAACTAGAAGCTGCAGCACACACAATATCTGAACCCATTTCAGCAAAATCAGCATGACCAGTCATTTCAAAAGAAATAATCTCATCATTTTCTTTTTGTTTAAAGGTAGCTTTAATCATCAAGATACCAACTTTCTAAATTCTTAATTAAGCGTTAATAGCATCGATCATTACTTTAGTGTAAGGTTGACGATGACCTTGTTTACGATGTGAATCTTTTTTAGCTTTATATTTGTAAGTAACAACTTTCTTTTGTTTTCCTTGTTTTTCAACAGTTCCTTCAACAGTTGCACCTTCAACAGTTGGAGCACCAATCTTTGTTGACTCTCCACCTACTAAAATGACTTCGTCAAACACAACTTTTTCGCCAGCTTCAACGTTTAATTTCTCAACGTAAATAGCTTGACCTACTTCAACTTTTAATTGTTTACCACCAGTTTTAATAATAGCGTACATGTTTGCTTCGCACCTCCTTCTTTTTTCTTAGACTCGCCAGCTTAAGCGCCATACACAAGGTATGAACTGAATACTTAGTTTGCGCGGTTGTAGCTGTGGTGCACACAAATACAACATTAATATGATATCAAAAAAAGAAAGCTAGGTCAATAAAAATTTAACCTAACTTTCTTAAAATCTTTAGTCCATTTTAGCAACAAAAAATTCTTCTAAACCAATCTCAATAAACAATTCTGATTTGAACAATTTAGAAACATTTGTCGCCATGTAATGATTTGCGTAAATTTTCCCTTCGACTACCCAAGCATCGGCAATACCTAGTAGTGCGTACACTAAGAAATTATTTAATAATTCTTTTGGTGTTTTTCTTACTGGAATTGAATTACCATAGCTTACATGTTCTAAAATGTAATCATACATTTTATCACTAAATAGTAAACGATATTCTTCTGCATCATTTTCTTTTAATAATGTAACAAAGAATTCTGGTGATTCACCAATATAATCAAATACTCTATCTAAAACAATCTTAGGAATTTTTTTATCTTCATTTCCCTCAAAAGGTACATATTCAACTACATGATCATAAAAATCTTCAATGATTTCTTCCATGATTGTTTCAACAAATGTATCTTTATCGCGGTAATGTAAATAAAAAGTACCTCTTGTTACTCCTGCTTGATTTGTTAAATCTTTAATGTTCATTTCCATTAATTGACGTGTTTTTAACAAATCTAGAAATGCTTGTCTTAATTTTTTACGAGTTTTCACAACTCGTGGATCAATTTTCCCCATTTTACATTCTTCCCCTTATTAAAATTAATATTAAAACAGATTATAAGATAGTTTCCCACAACTTCTAATAACACTCCAACGATTATATATCACATCATACCTTTTTGTCTAGTAATTTAATCTAGAATTGATTTATTATCTATTTATTCCCATTTCCTAATAAATAGACCCTTTTATGCAAAAAAGTTTTTTAAATTCTTTTTAAACTTTATTTAATTTTACTGTTGACATTCACATCAAGTTTTATTATGATATTCATGTTGCTTAAAGCAAACCAGTCGCAGTAGCTCAGCTGGATAGAGCATTCGCCTTCTAAGCGAACGGTCAGGGGTTCGAATCCCTTCTGCGACGTTATATTAAAAAAGCAAAAGACAAATGTCTTTTGCTTTTTTTGTTATATAATAATAGTTTCAACATCTTTTGAAATCATTAATACACCATCACCAAGAGGTAAGATAGTTACAGTTAAATCTTCGTGATTTAATACCACATCATATAATTCATTCAGTTTGCGATAAATGGTTCGCTGACTTCTAGGGATTTCTTTTATGTCATGCATAATGGTTCCTGCTTGAAAGACATCATCAATCATTAAAACTCCATCAACTTTTAATAATCTCAAACATTCAGGTAAAAATTCTATATATTTTGATTTAGCACTATCCATAAAAATAAAATCATAAGGACCTTCCAAAGTCGGTAAAACTTCTTTAGCATCTCCTTCAAGTAATGTCACTTGTTCTTTCACACCTAATTTTTCAAAATTAGCTTTCGCTTTTTTTATCATAACATCAAAGCGGTCAATTGTTGTTACATGAGAGCCTTCTCCCATAGCATCCAACATTAGACTAGCAGAAAAACCTATTGCTGTTCCAACTTCTAAAACATTTTTCGCTTTAATTTGTTTTAAGAAGAATTTTAAAAAACTCGCTGTTTCATTTGGAATAATCGGTACATTATCTATTGTCGCTTGAGCTTGGATTTCCCCTAAAGTTCCAGAAACTTTATTTTGTCTATTTCTAACTAAATCCAATACTTCGTCTTTTAAAACCGGACGATGCATCATTTCATTTCTCATCTTGTCACCCTTCCTTTATTTTCCTTGTTGATTATACAAAGTTTCACTTCATAACACAATTGAAACTTACTTTATGATAATTGGTATAGATTTGACTAAAGTTAAATTATAGCCTATCATAATTTTAAAAACTAATAGAGGTATATTTAAGATATGATAGAAAAAGATAAGTATTTTGATCTGTTAAGTACAAAATTCCAATCTTCAGATGAGATAGTTAGTGAGATTATCAACTTAAAAGCGATTCTTGATTTACCTAAAGGAACCGAACATTTCGTTAGCGATCTCCACGGAGAGTACAGTGCCTTCCAACATATTTTACGTAACGGTTCTGGAAATATTAAGGAAAAAATCAAAGATTTATTCCACCAAACTTTAACTTCTGAGGAACAAAAAGAGTTAGCAACACTTATTTACTATCCTGAAAAAAGGTTAAAAGTGATTACTTTACAAACTTCTGAAGAATGGTATAAAACAACTATTGACCAATTAATTCAATTGATTCGTTTTTGCTCTTCTAAATACACTCGTTCAAAATTAAGAAAAACTTTCCCCAATCGTTTTTCTTATATAATAGAAGAATTATTATCAGAAACAAATGCTCACAATGATAAGAAAAATTACACCAACCAAATTATCGACAACATCATTTCTTTAAATCAAGCAGACAAATTAATCATTGATTTAAGCTACATTATCCAACGATTAGTTGTTGACCATTTACATGTTGTTGGGGATATTTATGACCGTGGCCCTGAACCAGATAAAATTATTGAAAGATTAATGACTCATCATTCTCTTGATATTCAGTGGGGAAATCACGATATTATTTGGATTGGGGCTGCAGCTGGTTCTCCTATTTGTATGATGAATACCATTAGAATTTCAGCTAGATATAATAATTTATCTATCATTGAAGATACTTACGGTATTAATTTACGACCTTTACTAACTTATGCAGAAAAATATTACGAGGATAACCCAGCTTTTAGACCAAAATTAGAAGCAGATCATACTTTTAGTGAAGAAGAAATCTTAGAAACAACCAAAATTCATCAAGCAGCAGCTATTTTACAATTCAAATTAGAAGAACAATTAGTTAAAAGACGTCCTGAATTTATGATGGAGCACCGTTTTTTGCTTAGTAAAACAGATTTTGATAACCAAACAATCACAATTAAAAACCAAACTTATGATTTACACAATACCTGTTTTAATACAGTTAATCCAGAAGCCCCTTCCGAATTAACAACAGAAGAAGCAGAAGTAATCGAGCGTCTTTTACATAATTTTATTTATTCTGAAAAATTAAAAAGACATATGAACTTCTTACTTGAAAAAGGAAATATGTATTTGGTCCACAACGAAAACTTATTAATCCATGGATGCGTTCCTTTAAAAGAAGATGGTAGTTTTCAATCTATCCAATTAAATGGTATCAATTACAACGGTAAGGCACTTTTAGATTTTTTTGAGGTGTCATTAAGAAAAGCTTACCAAACGCCTCATATCCCAGATAATTACGAAACTGATGCTCTTTGGTATTTATGGTCAGGGGAATGTTCTTCTTTATTTGGAAAAAAAGAAATGACTACTTTCGAAAGGTATTTTATTAAAGAAAAAGAAACTCACATAGAAGAAAAAAACGCCTATTACGCCTTAAGAGAAGAAGAAGAAACTATTCGCAACATTTTAGCTGAGTTTGGTTTAAAAGGCACTGACAGTCATTTAATTAACGGTCACACACCAATCAAGGAGATTAAAGGTGAAAACCCAATTAAAGCAAACGGTAAGTTAATTGTTATTGATGGCGGTTTTTCTAAACCTTATCAAAAAACAACTGGTTTAGCAGGTTACACTCTTTTATATAACTCTTATGGCATGCAGTTAGTCGCTCACAAACCTTTTTCATCTATTAAACAAGTCATTGAAGAACAAGATGATATTTTATCCATGAAACGACTAGTTGATCGCCCTGTAGAAAGAAAATTAGTAAAAGACACATCCGTTGGCAGAAAACTACAAAATGAAATTGATGAATTGCAATATTTACTAGATTACGTTAATTATTATTATCAGAAATAACAAAAAAACTATTGGAGGTTGATCAAGGCAATCAATCTCCAATAGTTTTTTTAAGTTATTCCAGTTACTTGAAGCATGACGTTGTTTATTTCACCTTTTGTTATCAGGATCTAAACAACTGCTTCTGCGGTAACTTCATAACTTAAACTCAATCGAAAAAGCCGATTGGTTTTAAGTTCTTCCAGTCACTTGAAGCATGACGTTGTTTATTTCACCTTTTGTTACCTGACCATTTTTTTTACTTTTTCAATGGTATTCATTTTATGTTGCCAACACTCCATAGATAAATCTACTGGGTATTTTTGAGGGTTTAAGTTTCTCTTATATTCTTCCCACAATGACTCTAAATTACTTTGCGCGTAAGCTTTAATATCTTGTAATGCAGGCAAGTCATATACACGTTTACCTTCAATATAGATATCTTGTAAAAGCGGTCTAGCATAGAAATCACTAACTGTTTTATTAATAAATGTATGAACTGGATGGAACATGTATAATTCTTCCTGATCACGTGGATCTTCATGCCAAAGAGTGACATAATCTCCTTCAGACTTACCATCTTTATTACCAGTAATACGCCAAACTTTCTTTTTACCAGGTGTTGTTACTTTTTCAGCGTTACTAGACAATTTAATTGTATCAATCATTTCACCACGGCTATTTTCAATTGAAACTAGCTTGTATACCGCCCCTAAAGCAGGTTGATCATAAGCTGTAATTAATTTTGTTCCAATACCCCAAACATCAATTTTGGCTTTTTGCATTTTTAAATTCAAGATAGTTGCTTCATCTAAATCATTGGAAGCATAAATTTTTGCTTCAGTGTAACCCGCTTCATCTAATTGTCTTCTTACTTTTTTAGAAATATAAGCCATATCACCACTATCAATGCGAACGCCTAAGAAATTAATTTTATCTCCCATCTCATTAGCAACACGAATAGCATTTGGAACACCTGATTTTAATGTATCAAAAGTATCCACTAAAAAGACACAGTCTTTATGTGTTGATGCATAAGCTTTAAATCCTTCATAATCATCTAAATAAGATTGGATTAAACTGTGAGCATGAGTTCCAGAAGCTGGCATACCAAATATTTTAGCCGCTCTAACGTTACTCGTTGCATCACAACCACCAATATAAGCAGCTCTAGTCCCCCAGATAGCCGCATCCATTTCTTGGGCACGTCTTGTACCAAATTCCATCACTAAATCATCTTCACAAACAGCACGAACTCTAGCCGCTTTTGTTGCGATTAAGGTTTGATAGTTAATAATATTTAAAATAGCTGTTTCTATTAATTGACATTGAGCTAATGGCCCTTCAACTTGGAATAAAGGTTCATCATTAAACACCATTTCACCTTCTACAACAGATCTAACTGTACAAGTAAATTTAAAATCTTTTAAGTACGTTAAAAACTCTTCTGGATAATCTGTTGTATCTCTTAAATAGGCAATATCACTATCTGAAAATGTTAAATTATCTAAATAATTAATCGCTCTTTCTAAACCAGCAAAAATAGCATATCCATGTTTAAATGGCATATCTCTAAAATAACACTCAAAAACAGCATGTAAATCAGCTCTATCTAATTCCCAATAGGTTTTCATCATATTCAATTGATACAAATCTGTGTGAAGCGTCAAACTATCATCATTATACATTTTTTTCGTCTTCTCCAATTCTGTTCTCTTTGTATTCTCCCCCTTATTTTACGTCTTAGGAAAAACTTTCTCAACCTTTTTCAATTTTTATTTCATTTACTTCTCATTTCCAAAAGTTTATACTAAGTTTTTTTATTTTTAAGCAACAAAAAAAGGCGAGACAAAAGTCTCACCTTTCAAGCTTTTCACTATAAAAATTATTTTACAGTTACTGAAGCTCCAACTTCTTCTAAAGAAGCTTTTAATGCTTCAGCATCGTCTTTAGAAACGCCTTCTTTGATTGGTGCAGGAGCGCCATCAACTAAAGCTTTAGCTTCTTTAAGACCTAAACCAGTTGCTTCACGAACTGCTTTGATAACTTTAACTTTTGAATCTCCAGCAGAAGTTAATTCTACAGTGAATTCAGTTTGTTCTGCAGCAGCAGATGCTTCACCAGCACCAGCAGCGGCTACAGGAGCAGCAGCAGATACACCAAATTCTTCTTCGATAGCTTTTACTAAGTCATTTAATTCTAAAATAGTTGATACTTTTAAATCAGCAATGATTTGCTCAATGTTTAATGCCATTTTGTTTTCCTCCGTTGTAATCTTTTATAAGATTAATTTTTTATTTTTTTAGTTGAAGATTAAATTACAATTAAGCAACTTCTTCTTCTTTTGAATCTGATACAGCTTTAACTGCGTACGCAACGTTTCTGACAGGAGCTTGTAATACAGAAAGTAACATAGAAAGTAAACCTTCACGGCTTGGTAATTTAGCAAGAGCAACGATTTCTTCAACTGAAGATACGTTTCCTTCGATAATACCACCTTTAATTTCTAACTTGTCTGCATTTTTAGCAAAATCATTCATGATTTTAGCTGGTGCAACCACGTCTTCGTTACTAAATGCTACTGCAGTAGGTCCAACGAATACGTCTTCCATACCTTCTAATCCAGCAGCTTCAGCAGCACGGCGTAAGATACCATTTTTGATAACTTTCATCTCAATGTTTGCATCACGTAATTGTTTACGTAAATCTGTTACTTGTTCAACTGTTAAACCACGGTAGTCTACGACTACAACTGATGCAGCTTCTTTTAATTTAGCAGTAACAACTTCAACTTCTTGAGCTTTTTTAGCGATTGATGCTTCACTCATTTATTTCACCTCCGTAATTATTAGATGGTGGAATTTTTTTACACAAAAAAACCCCATGCCACCGTTGACATAGAGGGACCATTGATTTCATTCAATATCGTCCTCGGTAGGAAATTAAGACTTACGTCACCTACTGTCTTCGGTACAGTTATTATTTAACCTAGACAACTATAACACAGATAGTTGTCTAGGACAAGTTTTTTTCAGAAAAAAATTATAGAGATAAGCTTTCCACTTTAACTCCAGGACCAAATGTAGTAGTCACTGTTAAGTTTTTAATGTAAGCACCTTTTGTTGCAGCAGGTTTTGCTTTAAGGATTACATCATGGATAGCTTTGAAGTTTTCAATTAATTTGTCATCTTCAAATGATACTTTTCCGATTGGTACATGGATGTTACCTTGTTTGTCAACGCGGTAAGTTACTTTACCAGCTTTAACTTCTTCAACAGCTTTAGTTACGTCCATAGTAACAGTTCCTGTTTTAGGGTTAGGCATTAATCCTTTAGGTCCTAATACACGTCCTAATTGACCAACTTGAGCCATCATGTCTGGAGTAGCTACAACTACGTCAAAGCCAAACCATCCACCTTTAATTTTTTCAACCATGTCAGCATCACCAACAAAGTCAGCTCCAGCAGCTTCTGCTTCTTTAGCTTTTTCACCTTTAGCGAAAACTAAAACAGATTGTGTTTTACCAGTTCCGTTAGGTAAAACCATAGCTCCACGGATTTGTTGATCAGCTTTTTTAGGATCAACGTTTAAGTTGTAAGCAACTTCTACAGTTGCGTCAAATTTTGCAATATTAGTTTCTTTAGCTAAAGCAACCGCTTCTGCTGCAGAATAATGTTTTGTTGTATCTACTTTTTTCAATGCATCTTGCATTTTTTTACTCTTTTTAGCCATTTTGTGTTTCCTCCTTGATTGTGGTTATAACGGTCGAACCTCCCACGGAATTTATATCTTTCAATATAAACCGACTGAGAAGCTACTTCTGATATCAATAGAATAAAATTATCCTACAGTGATACCCATGCTTCGTGCAGTACCTTCTACCATGCGCATTGCTGCTTCAACGTCAGCTGCGTTTAGGTCTTGCATTTTTAATTCAGCAATTTCTTTTACTTGTTCTTGAGTTACGTTAGCAACTTTTTTAGAATTTGGCTCACCAGAACCTTTTTCGATTTTAGCAGCTTTTTTAAGTAATACTGCAGCTGGTGGTGTTTTTGTAATAAATGTAAATGAACGGTCTTCATATACAGAGATTACTACAGGAATGATTAATCCTGCTTGGTCAGCAGTACGAGCGTTGAATTCTTTTGTGAATCCCATAATGTTAATACCCGCTTGTCCTAATGCTGGTCCAACTGGTGGTGCTGGAGTTGCTTTCCCTGCTGGGATTTGTAACTTAACTAATTTTTCTACTTTTTTTGCCACGAGACATACCTCCTTAAGTCCGTGATGTGGTTTAATGGGGATGAAAATTTCCCCTCCCACGCTTCTTTTCATATAAAAAGAAGCACGTGTTCAAAACACGTACCTTGATATTATATAAGCTAACGAAATAAATAGCAAGTCTATTTCAGTATTTTCTTTTAATCTTTTTCTACATCACTTTCATTGCAGTAAAAATAATGCCATGATACAGTAGATTAAGTTTTACAACACAAGAGAGGGATGTTTTTATGATACGATTAGCCGATCCAAAAGATGCTAATCAAGCAATGGATTTAGTGATGATTGTTTTAGAGGATATGGAATTAAATGTTTTTAACCAATTACCTAAAACAAAAATAAAAGAATTATTGATTCAAGGATTTATTGAAAAACCAACTTATCGTTATGGCTTTCAAAACGCTATTATTAAAGAAATAAATAATGAAGTCGTAGGTGTTGCTTTTGGTTATCCTGATTCTTTAGAAGAAACTATTGATCAAGATTTTATTGATTTATTAGCTGAAAATGACTTACCTGAGAGCTATAAATTATTTGATGAAGAAGAAACATTTGAAGATGAATGGTACTTAGACACTCTTGTTACCTCCCCTAACCACAGAGGTAAAGGAATTGCTAAAGAACTTTTAGAAGCTTTACCCCTTATTGCCAAAGAGAAAAACTGCGCATCTATTGGTTTAAATGTAGATCAGATAAATCATCATGCCAAAAAACTTTATCTAAATAATGGCTTTGAAAAGGTTGGAGAAATGTTGATTGCTAATCATCAATACGATCACTTACAAAAACAAGTTAGTTAATTAAATAAAGACATAGTATAGTAGGAAACAATCAAAAAGAGACATTCTCTTTTTGATTGTTTCCTTTTTTGATTTTCTGACAGGATAATCCTTGATATATGTTTGAAATTGTTTTATACTATATATGAGTATATGTTCATATGAATTATAAAACATATTAAAAAGGAGGCGTTATTTATGACTCAACAAACTCACAGTCATGATAACCACAATCATACACACGAAAAGCACGCCCATAGTGGCCATAACCACGACCATGATCACGGAAAATTACCTGTCGTTCTATTTTTTATCGGTTTAGCCACTTTTGCTGCCAGTTTTATGGTCACTGAAGGTTTATGGCAAAACTTACTAGGTACTTTAACAATCTTCCTATCTGGCTACCACATTATTGTAGAGGGTATCGAAGACACCATTAATCAAACAAAACAAAACAAAAAATTTACACCTAATGTTCACATTTTAATGACACTAGCCGCATTTGGAGCAGCCATTATTGGAGACTTTAGAGAAGGTGCTTTATTAATTGTTATTTTCGCTGGCGCTCACTTCTTAGAAGATTATGCTGAAGGTAAAAGTAAAAGAGAAATCACTAACTTAATGAATATGAATCCTACTGAAGCTCGTTTAATAAAAGCTGACGGCTCTACTGAAATTGTTGATGTTTCTGTTTTAAAAGTTGGGGACAAATTACAAGTTTTAAATGGGGATCAAATTCCTACAGATGGAAAAATCATTTCTGGTGTGACTTCTATTGATGAGTCTTCTATTAACGGAGAAAGTATTCCTGCTGAAAAAACAGTTGGGGATGATGTTTATGGAAGTACAATCAACGGTACTGGCGCTATTACTATGGTGGTAACTAAAGATAGTTCTGAAACAGTTTTTGCTAAAATTTTAGAACTTGTTAATCAATCTCAAAGTAACCTTTCTAAAAAAGCAACTAAGATTAAAAAATTAGAACCTAAATATGTAAATGCGGTTATTATCATCGTTGCTCTTTACATCATTTTAATGCCACTTGTTTTTGGACATACTTGGTATGACAGCTTCTATAAAGGAATGGTCTTCTTAACAGTTGCTTCTCCTTGTGCCCTTGCTGCTAGTGATGTACCTGCTACTTTATCAGGTATTTCAAACTTAGCTAAACGCGGTGTTTTATTCAAAGGCGGTTCTTTCCTTTCTAACTTAGAAGGTATTAAAGCTATTGCGTTTGATAAAACTGGTACATTGACAGAGGGAAAACCTGAAGTAACAAATATTTTCTTCACTGGAGAAAATGAAGCGAATGCTCAACACTATTCAAATATTATTGCTGCAATGGAAAAACAAGCAAATCATCCATTAGCCGAAGCTATCTTAAGACACTTAAGAGTTACAGAAGAAATTTCACTTGAAATTGATAACCAAATTGGTAAAGGATTAGTTTCAACATACAATAATAAAGAATATCGTATTGGAAAACCATCACAATTTACAAATGTTTCAAATAAATTAGAACAATTAAATCATCTATACGCTGAAGAAGGAAAGACTGTTGTTTACTTCTCAGAAAATAATGAAGTGATTGGATTAATTGCTATGATGGATTTACCAAATGAAAATGCTAAAAAAGTGATTGCTTACTTGCACGAACAAGGTATCCATACAACTATGATTACAGGGGATGCTGAGAAAACTGGTCAAGCTGTTGCTAAACAACTAGGTATGGATGAAGTTGTTGGTAACGTGTTACCTGAAAATAAATCAATGATTGTTGAAGAATTGGAGAAAAAATACGGTTCAACAGCTATGGTTGGTGACGGGGTTAATGATGCACCAGCTCTTGTTAAAGCAGACATTGGTATTGCAATGGGTGAAGGAACTGACATTGCAATTGATGTAGCAGACGTTGTTCTAATGAAAAACGACTTAACTAAACTAAGTTATGCTCATAAAGTTTCTAAACGACTTGATAAAGTTGTTACTCAAAACATTGCCTTCTCAATGTTAGTTGTAGCTATTTTAGTTATCCTTAACATTGTTGGTAAAATGAACTTACCATTTGGTATCTTAGTTCATGAAGGTAGTACATTAGTAGTTCTCTTTAACGGGTTAAGACTATTAAAACCATTAAAAGAATAGATAAATGATTAAAAAGAGGCTTACCAGTTAAGGTAAACCTCTTTTATTCTATTCAAATTCGATTACTTGTTGTTTTTCTGCTGCTTCAAAAATAGCTTCAATTAGTCTTAAAACACGGTAAACTTCTTCATTTTTAACGATTGGCTCAGCATTATTTCTAACGACATCATAAAAATTATGATAGAAATTATCAAAATCAGCTGCTACTTCTTTAATTGGTAAAGTAGTTGTCGCATCCTCTGATGGTGGAGCCATTGTTTTAGTTAAGCCTTGACCTGCTTGAATTGGTACTAAATTATGGTGATCAATGATTCCTGTTTGTTTCACGATTTCACCTGATAAGTCCCAATCAGAAATAACAGCTCCTCCTTCAAACCCTCGCACATACCATCTTGGTAATTTAACAAAGTTGGTTGTTCCAACTTCTACAATAGCTTTAACGCCATTTCCAAAGGTTAGATAACTAATAAAGCCATCATCAACTTCATCTCCTAAAACAAAACTTAAATCAGCTGCCACAGTTTTTACTGGACTATCTACCATAAAGAGCATTTGGTCTAATAAATGTACTCCCCAATCAAGTAACATTCCACCACCATGTTGTTTCATATGGCGCCAGTCTCCAGGAATCCCATTAGCCCCTTGTACTCGTGACTCAATTTGGAATAAATCACCAATTTGTTTTGTTTCATATAAATCACGAATGATTAGAAAGTCATTGTCCCAACGACGATTTTGATGAACCATAAATGTTTTATGCTCAAGTTTTGCTACTGCGATAACTTCTTCTAACTCTTTTGTATCCATCATGACTGGTTTTTCGCAGACAACATGTTTGCCAGCTTTTAACGCAGCTATTGCTAATTCTTTATGTGAGTCATTTGGCGTTGCGATTAAAACAGCTTCCACACTCTTATCATTAAGAACTGATTCTAATGTGTCATATGTCTTAAAGTTATCATTTTTCGCTACTTCCAACCTCTTCTCATCAATATCATAGACACCAATGACTTGAACGCCATCTTTTTCTTGGATTAATTCTCTAGCGTGATAACCACCCATACCTCCGTATCCGATAACAACAAAATTAATTTTTTCCATTTCTAAATAACCTCCTTATCTTAAGCCCACCACATATCAGTTGGTTGGTTTTTAATCATAATTGATTTTAAGTTAGTTACGGCACGGTCAAAGCCTTCATCAATTGACATCAATGGATCTTCATGCTCAATACTTAAAACATAATCATAGCCATATAATCTTAAGGCACTAATAATATCTGACCACTCTTGAATACTATGTCCACAACCAACTGATCTAAATGTCCAAGAACGAGATTGAACATTTCCATAAGGTTGCATATCTGTTAGACCATACATATTAATATTATCTTGGTCTAAAAATGTATCTTTTGCATGGAAATGATGAATAGCATTTTCTTTTCCTAAAATTTTAATAGCTCCTACTGGATCAATTCCTTGCCACCATAAGTGAGAAGGATCTAAGTTACAGCCAATTGCTTTTCCTGCTGCATCTCTTAATTTAAGCATTGTGTACGGTGTATGAGCAGAAAAGCCACCATGTAGCTCAATCCCAATTTTAACACCAGCAGCTTCTGAAGCTTGGTTAATATCTTTCCAATAAGGAATTAGTTTTTTCTCCCATTGGTAGTTATAAATATCACCATATTCAGTTGGCCAAGGAAGAACCGGCCAGTTAACTGCTGTATCTGTTTCATTTCCCGCTGGAATTCCTGAGAAACCATTGACTACAGGAACATTCATTAAAGAAGCTAACTTAATTGTTTTACGTAATAACTCATCCGCTTCTGTTGCTTCTTCTTTGTTAGGTGAAACTGGATTATTGTGACAACTAAACGCACTGATTTCTAAGCCTTTATCTTGTAATTTAGCTAGGTACTCACGTCTTTCATCACTGCTAACTAATAATTTATCAATATCACAATGAGCGTTACCTGGTGAACCTCCTGTTCCAATCTCTACTGTTTCAAGACCACGTTTTGCAACTGCCTCTATCATTTCATCAAAACTTAAATTATTAAATAAAGGAGTAAATACACCTAATTTCATTTTATCTCGTCCTTTCTATCTTAATTCTTTTAATGTTTTTACATTTACTGCTGCACTTTCCATAGGTGTTAATTTTTGGAATGCTTCTTGCTCAATAACAACCCACTCTAAATCAGCGTTCTTAGCCCAGTCTAGATAAGATTCTATTGGTAAAATTCCCTGGCCTATTTCAGTACTCTCTTTTTCTTCACCAACTACAAGCATATCTTTAAGATGCAACCATTTAATATTATTTTGGTATTTATTTAGCCAAGGTAAAACATCTACACCTGCATAAGATAACCAATAAGTATCTACTTCTAATTGAATATCTGGTATCATTTCAACCATTTTCTCTAAAATATTAACATCTGGAATATCCATTATTTCATGAGCGTGGTTATGATAGCCTAAAACTAATCCTTCTGAATTAACTTTTTTAGCAATCTCTTTTAGTTCTAGAATTTTTTCTGTCCATACTTCTAAACTATCTGCTCCCATGTAAGGAACTATTACTGCTTGATTGCCAATTTCTTTTTCAAAATTAATTGTTTTTTCAAAATCATCTCTTAATGATTCAAAGCTAATATGAGCTCCTGAACCCTTTAAAGATAACTCTGCTAATATTTTCTTTAGCTCTTCATCACTATAATCATAATAACCAGCAAATTCTACTCCATCGTAGCCATACTCTTTAACTTTTGTTAAAACCTCTTCAAAATTTTCCTGACACGCATCTTGAACACTCCAAAGTTGTAAACTAATTAAAGGTTTCATTTATTTTACCCTTCCCAATTCTCTAGTATTTCAAGAGGTTGATGATGTCCATAGGTTGGATAAGTACTGTCAGTTGGTGTTGCCCATTTAACAGCATTTTTTATGACACGTTGGACTTTTAGGTTGTAGTATGAAGGATAAGTTTCATGTCCTGGTTGAAAATAGAAAATTTTTCCGTTACCTCTTTTATAAGTACAACCACCTCTAAAGACTTCCCCGCCTTGATACCAGTTAATAAAAATTAACTCATCTGGAGCTGGAATATCGAAATGTTCACCATACATTTCTTCTTTTTCAAGCTCAATATATTCACCAATACCATCTGTAATCGGATGGCTTGGATTAATGTTCCAAATACGGCACGTTTCATCTGCTTCACGCCATTTTAAATCACAAGTTGTTCCCATTAATTTAATAAAGATTTTTGACATGTGTCCTGAATGAAGAACGATTAATCCCATACCTTGTAATACTCTCTCATGAACGCGGTTAACAACTTCATCAGAAACTTCATTATGAGCAATATGCCCCCACCAAACTAAAACATCTGTGTCATTTAAGACTTCTTCTGTTAAACCGTGTTCTGGTTCATCTAAAGTTGCTGTTCTAACGGTGAACTCTTCATCTAAAAAACTCTTTAATTGTCCATGAATTCCTTCTGGATACATTTCTTGTACTTTTTGATCTGTTTTTTCATGGCGATATTCGTTCCACACAGTTACATTAATCATTTTGATTTATCCTTTCAATGAGTTGATTAAAAAGTCTACTGGGATATCATTAGCAGACTTTTACTCTTTTTATTTGTTTAAGAAAACTGGCTCTCCAAGTCTTGAAGATTCATAAATAGCTTCTAAGATTTCTGTTACAACTAAAGCTTCTTCAGGCTTAACAACAGGATCTGTGTCATTGATAATAGCATTCATCCAAGATTGCGCTTCAATAACTGCTGGATCTGATCCAGTTCCGTCATAAAAGGCCACACCACCTGTTTCAAGTTCTATTTTTTTCTCGTATAAAAGACCACGATCTTCGCCGTTAATAGTTAAACCATTTTTCATATCCGCTCCTGCTTTTGTCCCAGATAGACTTGTTTTAGCTTCATCAACCTCTAAGCTATTAATTGCCCAACTAGATTCCAAAATAATAGAAGCTCCATTTTCCATTGTAATAAAACCAAAGGCTGAATCTTCTACAGTGAATTTCTCAGGATCCCATGGTCCCCATGCGTTCGCTGCATTTTTTGTTGAAGATAATTTATGATAAGCATTTCCTACTACATATTTTGGTTTGTAATTATTCATCATCCAAAGAGTTAAATCTAGCGCGTGAGTTCCAATATCAATTAATGGACCCCCACCTTGAGCCTCTTCATCTAAGAAAACACCCCATGTAGGAACAGCACGGCGGCGGATAGCATGAGCTTTTCCGACATAAATATCTCCTAACTCACCAGCTTCACAAATTTCATGTAAATACGTTGAGTCTGTTCTAAAACGGTTTTGGTAACCAATTGTTAATTTTTTGCCTGTTTCTTTAGCTGCTTCAAGCATCGCTCTAGCTTCTTCACTTGTTTTAGCCATTGGTTTTTCACACATAACATGTTTATCAGCATGTAGACCCGCAATAGTAATCTCAGCGTGAGAATTATTTGGTGTACAAACATGGATTACGTCAATTGATGAATCTTTTAATAATTCTTGATAGTCTGCATAAACTTTTGATTCATTTGTTCCGTAATCAGCTTTAGCTTTCTCAGCACGTTCTATATCAATATCACAAAAAGCAACCATTTCTGCTTCTTTTACTTGTTTTAAAGCTGGCATATGTTTTCCATTTGCAATTCCGCCACAGCCGATAATTCCAATTTTTAATGTCATAATAAAAAAACCTCCATCAAAGTTTGTTTGTATCTTAATACTACAAAACTTTGATAAGGTTTTCTTCCTCGTTTCAAGCTCGATTATTCCCGAATATTGTCTTTTGATATTTTAAAGGTGATACACCAACGTGTTCTTTAAACACATGATGAAAGGTTTTAACACTATGAAACCCTGACCTTTCAGCAACTTCAATCATTGGAACTTTTTCATGAGATAAAATATATTTCGCTTGGTTAATCCGGTAATTCGTTAAAAACTGTAAAAATGTTTGTCCTGTATTTTTCTTAAAGAAACGAGCAAAATAGTAGGGACTAAAACCAATATATTTTGAAATCTCTTCAAGGGTTATAACATCCTCAAAATGTTCTTCAATATAAATAAAAATTGCATTTAATCTTTCTAGTGTTTCATGATTATTAACAGCCTCCACAAAACTTTGACTGGTTTCAGCTAGTGTTTTTTTAGGCATATCACGGTAATAAATCGTCATTAAATTTAGCAACTCGCTTAACATCGCATGCTCGTAGCCTATTTCTAAGTTATTCATTTCTTCAAAAAGAGTATCTAAGCAATTTAAAACTTTTTCTTTAACTTCAAAAGGCCAATGAATACTATGATTTTCAGCTTCTTTAAATAATGTGGTTAACTCAACTTGTGATGTGTTTTTAAATAAACTATCTCTAAATAAGTTCAAATCAAACTGAAATACCTTTCGATTACTACCAGGAGAAGCTAGGAAATAATGAGTTTCACCACTTCCAAAAACAAAAATTTCTCCTTCATGAACTTGAATAATCTGATCATTGTAACCAATATTAACAGAACCCTTGGCTACATAAATAATTTCTATTTCTTTATGCCAATGAGGAGATACAATGATTTCTCCCACGTTTTCAAATGTCCTAAAAGGAAAAGATAAGGGCCATTCTGGGATTTCTAAATATAAACTCATAATTGTACTCCTTTTCCTATTTTGGCTATAGTATAGCAAAAAAATAGACTTTGAGCTTAAATAGAGAAAAAAATTATAAAAAAAGAAGTTAACTCGATTAAGTTAACTTCTTTAGTCATTATTATTTAGCGTAATCAACAGCTCGAACTTCTCTAACAACAGTCACTTTAATATGACCTGGATATTCAAGTTCGTTTTCAATTCGTTTTCTAACTTCTCTTACTAAGAGAGTTGCTTCATCATCAGTTACCTCTTCTGGTTTAACCATGACTCTAATTTCTCTACCAGCTTGGATAGCGAAACTTGTGTCAACACCAGGGAAGTCATTAGCAATATTTTCTAAACGCTCTAGACGTTTAATGTAATTTTCTAATGATTCACTTCTTGCACCAGGTCTAGCTGCAGATAAAGCATCCGCTGCTGCTACTAATACAGAAATAACTGATGTAGCTTCCACATCACCATGATGTGAGGCTACCGAATTGATGACTACTGGATGTTCTTTGTACTTACTTACAAGCTCTGTTCCGATTTCTACGTGAGAACCGTCTACTTCGTGATCTAAGGCTTTACCTATATCGTGAAGTAATCCTGCTCGTCTAGCAAGTGTTGCATCTTCACCTAGCTCTTCGGCTAAAACACCAGCTAGTTTAGCTACTTCGATTGAATGATTTAACACATTTTGACCATAACTAGTTCTAAATCTCATGCGACCTAATGTTTTAATTAAGTCAGGATGTAATGAATGAACTCCTACCTCAAATGCTGCATTCTCCCCGTATTCGCGAATGCGCTCATCCATCTCTTTACGAGATTTCTCAACCATTTCTTCAATACGTGCTGGGTGAATTCTACCATCTTGAATTAGTTTTTCTAACGTCATACGAGCGATTTCTCTTCTTATTGGATCAAAACCTGAAAGCACTACTGCTTCTGGTGTGTCATCAATAATTAAATCAATTCCTGTTAGTGTTTCAAGTGTACGAATATTTCGACCTTCTCGACCGATAATTCGTCCCTTCATATCATCATTAGGTAATGTAACCACAGTTACTGTTAATTCTGATACTTGGTCTGCTGCACAACGCTGGATGGCAAGTGAAAGCATATTTTTAGCTTTTCGATCTGCCTCTTCCTTAGCTCGTTGTTCACTGTCCTTAACTAACATAGCTCTTTCATGAGTTAATTCTTCTTCAGTTTCAGCCATAATAATATCTTTGGCTTCTTCCTTGGTCAAAGATGCGACTTTTTCAAGTTCCTCTTTTTGCTGTTCAATCAATTCTGATACTTTTTGTTCTCGCTCATCAATCAATTGTCTCTTAGAATCAATTTTTTCCTCTTTTTCCTCGAGTGAACGTTCGCGTTTCTCAATAGCGTCATCTTTGCGATCAAGATTATTCTCTTTTTGTAATAGTCGATTTTCTTGATTTTTTAATTCTGCTCTTTCTTCCTTCAGCTCACTTTCGATTTCTAGTCGGTAATTTTGATTCTGTTCTTTAGCTTCCAACAAATACTCTTTTTGAAGAGTTTCAGCTTCTTTTTTCGCTTGTTCAATAATGCCTGACGCAGTATTTTTAGCTCCGTCAATTGATTTCTCATGTTGACTTTTTGAAACAAAGTAGCCAATTGTTAAACCTACAATCAATCCGATGATAGTGAGGAGTATCAAACCCATAACAACACCTCCATACTATCTTAATTTGTTTTTTATGTGTAGATTAAAAGTAAAAATATCTCTAAATCATACTCTACAGGTATGAGTGTATAAATTAAACTATACAATCTTCATTTTAAGCTTTGTTAAAAGGAGTGTCAACTTAAATAATAAGGACATTAAGTATAAAAAAACTGTTAAACAGGTACTTACACCTATTTAACAGTCTTTATCATTTTTATTCTTCTAAATCTAATCCTAAATCTTCTACGTCTTCTTCTACTTCTTCAAGAATAACACCATCCATATTGTATGCCATACGAACTTTCTCGTAAACCTCTTGCATGATATCAGGGTTGTCCGCTAAGAATTTCTTAGCATTTTCACGTCCTTGACCAATTTTCTCATCGTTATAAGAATACCAAGCACCACTCTTATTAACGATATCTTTATCTGAAGCCATGTCAAGAAGTTCTCCTTCTTGAGAGATACCTTCTCCGTACATAATATCTACTTCAGCAATTCTAAACGGAGGAGCTACTTTATTTTTAACAACTTTAATTTTAGTACGGTTACCAATAATGTCTGTACCTTGTTTTAACTGCTCTGCACGTCTTACTTCTAAACGAACTGTTGCGTAGAACTTAAGTGCACGTCCACCTGGTGTTACTTCTGGGTTACCAAACATAACTCCAACTTTTTCACGGATTTGGTTAATGAAAATCGCAATTGTTTTAGTTTTGTTAATAGTACCTGATAATTTTCTTAGAGCTTGAGACATTAAACGAGCTTGTAACCCTACGTGGCTGTCCCCCATCTCTCCATCAATCTCAGCACGTGGTACTAAAGCTGCTACCGAGTCAACTACTACAATATCAATGGCACCACTTGATACTAAAGCTTCTGCAATGTTTAACCCTTGCTCACCTGTATCTGGTTGAGATAATAGTAACTCATCAATATTTACTCCTAAAGCTTGTGCATATTTAGGATCTAAGGCATGCTCAGCATCGATAAACGCTGCTGTTCCACCTTGTTTTTGAACTGAGGCAATAGCGTGTAAAGCGACTGTTGTTTTACCAGAACTCTCTGGTCCATAGACTTCAATAATTCTACCTCGAGGATAGCCACCAACTCCTAAAGCTGAGTCTAAAGCTAAAGAACCACTTGAAACTGTAGAAATTTGAGTATCTACTTTCTCACCTAACTTCATTACTGATCCTTTACCAAAATCTTTTTCTATCTTCTTTAATGCTGCATCTAATGCTGCTTTACGATTATCTGACATCTATGTGCCTCCTTCAATTTCTCTCTTCATTATTATAATACTTTCTTTTAAATCAAAAATCAAGATAAAAAGCGAACAAATATTCGTGTCAGCTAATTATTTTTTTCCTTAGTAGGTTTAAAGCTTGTTTAACTGCACCATCTTTAATGTAATCTCGCTCCCTATTAATAAGAACTTCGTAGGAAATAGTCTCTTCGTTTGTAGTTAAAGCGATAAAGATAGAACCGACAGGAAGATTATCTATTCTTTCAGGGCCTGCTACACCAATAATAGATAAACCGTAATCAGTCCCCATGACTTTTTTGATAGACTCCGCTAATTTAATGGCTTGTTCTTCTCCTACGATTAATATTTCTTCTGACTGAACACCTGCTAAATTAAGTAATTGTTGTTTACTTTTATTAGAGTAAGTTACCATACCACCTAGAAAAACTTCAGAACTCCCCTTAATATCAGTTAATCTACCTTGGCATAAACCACCTGAGACACCTTCAATAACAGATAAAGTTTCTTTTCTTGTCTTTAGAAGGTCAATCACAACTTCTTCTAAACTTAAATTTTCTCCGTATCCGTAAAAAAACTCACCTACTTTTTGGTTTATTTTTTCTTCTAAAGCATCTAACATCAATTGTCCTGCATCTTCTGTTTTAGCTTTTGCGGCAATTCGTAACATCACTTCATTTGTTTTAGCATACGTTGCAATAGTTGGATTAGTTTGTGTTGTAATTAATTCGTGTAAATCTTCTGCGAGTTTCGACTCACCAATTCCAATGTATCTTAAATATCTTGAGACTAATTTAGAATCGTTGGGTAAAAGCTCTTGTAATAATTTCTTAGTAACACCTTCTGCCATTGCTTTCATTTCTCTTGGAGGGCCTGGCAACAATAAGTAAGAAGTTGAATCGGCTTGGTACAACACACCACAAGCAAGTCCGGCGTCATTTTGAAGAGTTGTTCCACCTTCAATTGTTAAAGCTTGGCGTTTATTATTTTCAGTAACGCCTCTATTAGAATTAGCAAAATAGGCTTCTAATCGATTCATTGCTTCTTCATCATACCTAATCTCTTTATGTAGAAATTTAGCAGTAGTTTGCTTAGTTAAATCATCTTCTGTTGGTCCTAAACCACCGCATACAACTACTAAATCCGACCTGTTACTTGCTTCTTCTAAACAAACTAATAATCTATCTTCATTGTCTCCAACTACTTGTTGATGGTACAAATCAAAGCCTAAATTACTTAGATACTCAGATAGAAAAGCAGCATTCGTATTAACTATCTCGCCAAGTAAAATTTCTGTTCCAACTGCAATTATTTCAGCTTTCATTTTCTACTCCCTCACAATCAATGTACGTTTATTTTCTTGCTTCATTTTATCATACTTCAAAAAATTCACCTTAAGACTTATTTATTTTTTATTTATTAGTCTTTAAAAAAGTGTCAAAGTACATATGACGTGTTAAAATATGACTATCAAATTGTGTTAAGGAGAATATGAATGGGACTATATAAAAGCGTTTTCGATATTATCGGACCAGTTATGATTGGACCAAGTAGCTCGCATACTGCTGGGGCTGCAAGAATTGGAAAAGTCGTCCGCCAAATTTTTGGTGAACAACCTGATACTGTTGACTTATATCTTTATGAATCATTTGCAAAAACTTATCGTGGACACGGAACTGACATTGCTTTAGTCGGTGGACTACTAGATATGGAACCAGATGATGAAAGACTTTCTGATTCTTTAAAAATTGCTCATGAAGCTGGAATGGATGTTGCCTTTATTCCAAAACCTGAAAAAGCAGATCACCCTAACTCTGTACAAATCATTGTAAAAAAAGGGGAACGTATGATGACTTGTACTGGTATTTCAATTGGTGGTGGAGCTATTCAAATTTCTGAGTTAAATGGCTTTAAAATTAATTTAGATATGTCTACACCTACTTATTTAACTGTTCATCAAGACAAACCTGGAATTGTTGCCCAAGTGACTAATATCTTATCTAAACATGATATTAACATTAGTACAATGACTGTTACCCGCGAGTCTAAAGGGGAAAAAGCAATTATGATTATTGAAGTTGATGACCGTATTGAAGGTTTAACTTGTCATCTAAAAGAAATTGATGGCGTCGATGAAGTTAGCTTTTTTGGTTAAGGAGGAAGATTAATGTTTGAAACAATAGAAGAATTAGTAGCATTAGCTGATAAATACGGTTCCATTCATGAAACAATGATTGTCCTTGAAATGGAACAATCTCAGTATTCTCGTGAAATTATTTGGGAGCATATGGGTAAAAATTTAGATGTTATGATGGCATCTATTAAAAAAGGAGTTAATGGTGTTACTTCTGTAACAGGATTAACTGGTGGAGACGCACCAAAACTAAAAGAATACATTGAATCTGGTCGTTATTTAACAGGTAAAACAGCTTTGACTGCTGCTCAAAATGCGATTGCAGTTAATGAAGTTAACGCTGAGATGGGCTTAATTTGTGCCACACCTACTGCTGGAAGTGCGGGAGTTGCGGCTGGAGTGCTATCTGCCATTACAGATGAATACGGCTTAACTAGAGAAGAGCAAATTAATTTCTTATTTACAGCTGGTGCCTTTGGTTTAGTTATCGCTAATAATGCCTCAATCAGTGGCGCTGCTGGTGGTTGTCAGGCTGAAATTGGTTCTGCTAGCGCTATGGCAAGTGCTGCTTTAGTTGAGTATTGCGGTGGAACACCTGAACAATCTGCTCAAGCTGTTGCCATTACAATTAAAAATATGATGGGCTTAATTTGTGACCCTGTCGCTGGATTAGTTGAAGTCCCGTGTGTGAAGCGAAATGCACTTGGAGCTACTCAAGCTTTCGTATCAGCTGATATGGCTTTAGCTGGTATTACAAGTGTTATCCCACCAGATGAAGTTGTTGAAGCGATGCATATTGTTGGAATGCATATGCCAAGTATCTTCAAAGAAACTGGTGAAGGTGGACTTGCGGCAACTAAAACAGGACGTGCCATTACAAATCGTATTTTCCCTAAAGAATAAATTAGTAGGCGATTTTTATGAAAGAGATTTTTTGGAAAAACTTAGAAGATGGCGCAGTTGAAAGTGCAGAATTAGTTAAATTCAGTCAGTTTTTATTGTCATATTCTTCTATTATAGAGACAGATTCTACGACGTATACTTTGATGGTTTATTTCACTCATCAAGGAGTTGTTAGAGAATTTGAAATTAAAGAAAATGAAGAACTTATTTTTATCGGTAGGAAAAATAGGGATTGGTGGATTAATAGTGATTCCTTATCTAACAGTCAAAACATTGACTTTATTGATATTTCTTTAACCCCATTTACAAACACACTACCGATTCTATTTATGAAAAACAATAAAATAAAAAAGGAAGCTTTTCCGATGCTTTTTATTGATGTTGCTAATCATAAATTTAAAATTGTTCAACAACAATATACTTTAATGGGTGATGAAGTCCTTTATGAGAATTTAAACTCAAACTATTCAAACACCCTAACAATTGATCAAGATAATCTAACCCTAGACTATCCCAATGTATTTACTAGATTAAAAAAAGAGTCGGCTGAAAATTAATTCAGCTGACTCTTTTATGATTTATGTCTTTTATTATCATTTTCTCGAGCAATTTCTTTTTGTTGATCTGCAATAAAGCCTTTATTATCAAAATTATTTACAACTCCTGCTTGAGCTTTATTAATACCGCCTAAACCAGTATCAATCATCTTTCCCCAACCTTTTAACGGATCTTTTCCTTTAGCACGTAGTTCATCATTTTTTAATCGTATTCTTTCTGATTTTAATAACTTTTTATCTGACATCAACAAAACCTCCACTCTTTTCTTTTATTATAGCACAGTTTTATTTATTTTCTTCAGTGTATAAAACACCAATACCAGTTACTGCACTAATAATAGAAAATACAGGTGATAATAAACTAAAGAAAGCAAATGGTAAGTATACTAGAGTTGGAACGCCAAAGGTACTTGCAACAAAGCTTCCGGCAATCCCCCATGGTATTAAGTAGTTAATCACTGTACCGCCATCTTCTAAGGTACGACTTAAAACAACTGGGTCAATATTTTTTTCTTTGAAAGCTTCTTTAAATGCATTACCTGGCAAGATGACTGATAAAAATTGTTCTCCAATAAAAATATTAACACCAATACTTGAAAGTAGTGTTACAACAATTAACTGCCATGTTGCATTTAGTCTTTTAACAAGAGAATTAATCACTGTTGTAATTAAGCCCATTTCCATTAAGATACCACCTAATGATAACGTTAAAATAATCAAAACGACTGTTGGCATCATACTTGAAATACCACCTCTTGAAAGTAGTAAATCAATTTGTGTATTACCTGTTTCTGAAATAAATCCAGACTCAACAACTGTTGCAATATTAGCAATTTTTGCTGATGGGTCTTGAATAATAATCATAATGACAGCTACAATCACATTTAATAAAATTGTAATGATTGCAGGAATTTTTTTCCAAGCACAAATCAGCATTAAAGCTATGGGAATTAATGACCAAAACGAAATAGAAAAATTACCTTCTAAGACATTAATTACTGTATCAATTTCACTTAAATCAGCATTTGTATTATTCAGTCCAAGAACTGCGAATAAAATCAATGAAACAATAAAAGCTGGTACTGTTGACCACATTAAATGTTTAATATGTTTGAAAAGATCTGCTCCAACAATAGCAGATGCTAAGTTAGTTGACTCTGATAAAGGCGACATCTTATCACCAAAAACTGATCCTGAAACAATTGCTCCAACAATTAAGGCTGGATTTAAACCTAATGTTGTTCCAATACCAAAAAAAGCAATTCCGATTGTTGACATAACTGTAAAGGCACTTCCTACAGCACTTCCCACAATAGCACACACTAGAAAGACTGATGGGACAAACCATTTGACACTAATAATCTTAAAGCCTACTACCATTAATGTTGGAATAATACCTGCCTGTATCCAAACAGCAATTAAGGCTCCGACTAATAAAAAGATAAAAATAGGAATAATACCTGGTTTTAATCCTGAGACAATACCGTTATTTACCATTTCTAAAGGCATTTTTCTAATAATCATGTAAAAAATGCTGACACTAATAGCAAATAAAATCGTAATATTGGGTGATAAATGTAGCCCAATAACTCCTACTGAAATACTTAAAATAATTAATCCTAATACAATGCTTGCTTCTAATAAACTTGGTTTTTTGTTCTGATTCATGTTCATTTCTCTCCTCTAGTTTGTTTTTTACTCAACTACTAGATTGACGATAACGAACAATTCCCCCACAACTTTCTCTCATTTCAACTTCCCCCTAAAAAATAAATAAAAAAAGTCGCCCTTATATTAATTAATATAAGGGCGACTTTATTCGCGGTACCACCTTAGTTTTAAAAAGTAACTGTTTACTTTTATCTCTTTATCTAATATTCTCATGTGTTCTTTTTTAGTGTAATTCAAAGTATAAGGTGGATCGATTCGCAGCAACCATCGACTTTCTTAGGCTCATCTCTTATCTTCTACTGATTAAAAAAGTGTAACTTGATTTGTATCTTACCGACTTCCATTTAATAAGTCAAGCATTTAATTTTCAAAAATAAAATTTCCAACTAGCTGAATAACCTCTGGATTTTTTTTAAGTAAGCTATGTTTCCCTTCATTACCAAGGATAATCTGATGTTTTACAAAAAAATTATTTTGTTTTAAAAGAGAATAAATTCCTAGTGAACTATTTAGAGGAACTGTCCCATCTGATAGTTTATCATCTGAAATTTGACCACCAATTAAAAAATAACGGCTTTCACTTGGTAAATTTTGGATTAAGGTTTGATAGTTAGCTAGTTGCTCACTAATTTGTGCTGGACCCTTTTCTAAAATCGATTCTTCGCTTTGCTCGTTATCATCTATAAACTCATTAAAAGGAGCTCCTATAGTGACTAATTTTTCAACTACTGGTTGCGTAGAATCGTTAGAAAAAGTTTCCATGTATAAAAAACTACTAATGCCACCCATAGAAAAACCAACTATATTAACTTTTTCAACTTTGAATTCCGCTTTTAAATAAGTTAAAGCACTTTTTATCCATTCTGCTTGGTGCCACTGACTACTAGTATTATTATCAAAAATTAAATTGATACTAGGGTTATTTTGAGAAAATTCATTTTTTAAGTCTGTTTCAACATCTAGTGTACCGTCCTCAAAAACTCTAATAACCATCTCTTCTTCAGTGACAGTTGATTTTTCCAAAGTTTTTATCATTGTGTTCATAGTGTTAGAATTACCACTATAACCATGAATAAAAATAGTTGGTGTATTAGTTTTAGTTACCTCTTTTGTTTCAATGGTAACTGGCTTTTGACAGGCTGTTAAAAAGAGGAGTAGAAAAAAACTTAAGATTTTTAATTTTTTCATTTAGGTTAATTCTCCTTTTAAAAAAGGGACTGTGACATACTTACGTCACAGTCCCATAATACTTTTTATGATAATTTATCGATTTGGTTGAAATCAAGTTCAGTACTTGTTTCACGACCAAACATATCAATATTAACTTTTAATTTTTGTTTTTCGTTGTCAACTTCAGTGATTTCACCAGTTAATCCTGAGAAGGCACCTTCAACAATTGTTACAACTTCTCCAACTTCAACATCAAAGTCAACTTCACGTTTACTAATACCTAACTCACCTAAAATGTGGTTAATTTCTTCGTCTAATAAAGGTGCTGGCTTACTTCCTGCTCCGTGAGATCCTACAAATCCAGTTACACCAGGCGTGTTACGAACAACATACCATGAGTCATCTGTCATTGTCATCTCAACTAAAACATAACCAGGGAAAGTTTTCTTAGCTGAAATTTTTTCTTTACCGTTTTTAATTTCTCTTTCTTCTTGCTCTGGAACGACTACTCTAAAAATGAAGTCTTCCATTCCCATGCTTTGGGCACGTGATTCAATATTTTGTTTTACTTTATTTTCATATCCTGAATATGTATGTAACACATACCAGTGTTTTTCAAATGATTCCATTTCGGTCTTCCCGCCTTTTCTTGCTAAAATAAAAAAACCTCAGGATATGTGTCCGAAGTTCTTTTCTCTGTCTACAGTATAGCATCCATAGGTAGTTATTACTAGTAATTTTCTACTTAAATGAATGATTTCATAATAACATCAATCACAAAATCAGCTACCCAAAAGAAAGCTGCAAAAAGTAATGTTGATTGAATAACTGTGATAACATCTTTTGTTAACTTAGTCTTTGTAGGCCAAGTAACAATTTTCATTTCTTCAGCTACGCCTTTTAAAAATTTCATTTGTTTTTCTCCTTGTTTGCCGTTGATCTACTGAATCTCGAATTCTTTTCTATACACTATTTAAGTATAGCTTTATTTCTTAAATCATTCAAGTTTTTTATAAAATAAGCACATAAAAAAACAATATCCAAACTCTATTAGATATTGTTTATTTTGTTTCACTATGTAGTGTGTGTTTTTTACAGTATTTACAGAATTTCTTTACTTCTAATCTTTCACGTCTATTAGCGTCATTAACAGCTTTTGAATAGTTTCTAGAACCACAAACTGAACAAGCTAATGCTGATTTTCTAATTGCCACAGATACCTACCTCCTGCACTTTTTATCATCAAGTAAATCTATCATCAATTCCTACATGTGTCAAATAAAACCCTAGTAACAAAATTCTGAAAATTTAGAGAATCTTGTTTTGTTTCTCAAAACAGTTATGTTATTATTACACTATAACGAACAAAAATGAAGGGAGCGTTTTTTTATGCTTATTGAATCAGTCTGTATACCAAAAAGACAACTAACGACAGTTAACGAGTCTTGTACGTTAGAAGATGCCATTACTATTCTTGAAAAATCAGGATTTAGATGTATTCCTGTCTTAGATGAATCTGGTAGAATCTTTAGAGGAAATATTTATAAAATGCATATTTACCGTCACAAAGCTAATGGTGGCGATATGAGTTTACCTGTTACACATTTGATTAAAAACTCAACTAAGTTTATTCATTTAAACTCATCATTCTTTAAAATTTTCTTCACGATTAAGGAACTTCCTTATATCGCAGTTTTAGACAATGACAATATGTTTTATGGTATTTTAACACACAGTAGTTTATTAACTATTCTTTCTCAGTCATGGAACGTTAAAGAAGGACGCTTCGCATTAACAATTGCATCGACTGGAAAACAAGGTGACTTAGCCAACATGACTAAGGTAATCTCTAAACATTCAGATATTGCAAGTTGTATTACTCTTGATGTTGGTAAAGATGAGTACATCAGAAGAACAATCATCACTTTACCTGCTGATACAACTGAAGAAACTTGCGATATTATCGTAAAAGCTCTAGAAAGAAAAGATTTCTTTGTAGCTGAAGTAGAAGATTTAAGTAAAGAATAACAAAAAAGACAGTCACTTTCTTTATTGAAAGTAGCTGTCTTTTTTCGGCTTTATCATGTAACAGAAATCATTTCTATCATAACCTAGTTTTAATTAAAACGATTAAATTTCACGTATTTATTAATGTTATAAATAACAGGGGCTGAAACACTCATAATAATCAATTCACTTAAAAATAGTGAGCCATATGTTCCCCAGAAAAAGGCTGAGCCAATTGCTTGATTACTTAATATACAAATCATAATCGCTATTAAAATCATACTAGCTGAAAAGACTAGGGTATTAAGTATAAGGCGTTTTTTCTCATCTTTAATATATTTTTCAGCTGCTGCTGTGATAGAAAGTGCAAGTAGTGTTTGTCCGCCACCAAAAAACACATCTAACATACCACCTTCAGAGAAAAATAAATTAAACATAACAACTCCCATAACAACTCCCCACATCAGTTTTCTATTAAAAACAACAATGTGATTTAAACTCTCAGATATTCTAAATTGAATAGGTCCTTGAGCAATTGGAGAAACCACAACTGTTAAAACAATATAGATAGCTGCGAGTAATCCATTTATTATAAGTGCTTGGGTGTTCGTTTGAACCTCTCTTTTTTCCATGCTTTTATCTCCTTCCTAGTTTTTTTATCGCAGGATGGTATCAATGAACTGCGGATCGTAAAAACACGAACGAATTTATCTTACTCCCTTAAAGCTCACTTGTCAAAAAGAATTGCAGATTTTAGCCACTATCTTTATACTTAATGTATTAAATAAAGAGGTGATATTATGGCTCTAATCTATAACCGTCTTCAAGAACTAGAAGATGAACACTACGATCTATTATTAGAAGCAGATCCATCGAAAGAACTTGTTTCTCATTACTTTAAAAGAAGTTTAACCTTCGAAGTTTTAAAAGATGGTGTTTTAGTTGGGATTGTTGTCCTAATTGAGACGCGTCCTGAAACTCTAGAGATTGTTAATATTTCTGTTAGTTCGGATTATCAAAATCAGGGGATTGGTCAAGAAATACTGCAATTTGCCATTAACTACGGTAAAGAAAATCAGTTTATTGTCCTTGAAATCGGAACAGGTTCAACTAGCTTTTCTCAACTTTACTTATATCAAAAAATGGGCTTTAGAATAACTGGTATTGATAAGGACTTTTTTGTTCATCATTACGATGAAGAAATTATTGAAAATGGTTTAATTTTAAAAGACATGGTGCGTTTACAATTGTTACTGAACTAATCAAAAAGGACATAAGCTTTTACGCTTATGCCCTTTTTTTATTTATTTTTCTAAACGGTTAAACCATGCTACATATGAATCAACAATGATTTGGAAGAAATTAACTGTGTCTTCTTTAAAAGTTCCATCTTCATTGATTAAGTTCATTACTGAGCCAATATAAGCCTCTGGTTGTGCCATTGCATGAATATTTAAGAAGGTTAGAACTTGTCTTAAGTGGTGGTTAGCACCAAATCCACTAACAGCTCCAGGAGATACACTCACAATTGCTCCAGGTTTGTCATTCCAAGCATTTGCTCCATATGGTCTAGAAGCAATATCTAATGCATTTTTCAATACTGGTGGCACTGAGCGGTTATATTCTGGTGTCACAAAAACAACGCCGTCTAAACCTTTTACTTCTTCTCTAAATTTTGTCCAAGATTCAGGCGTTTCATTATTATCATCATAATCTTGGTTATACATCTCTAAGTGACCTATTTCAGGAAATACGATTTCAAACTCTTCTGGGAATAGTTCAGCTAGCTGTGCAGCCACTTTACGTGTAAATGCTTCTTTTCTTAAGCTTCCTAACATAAAACCAATACGTTTTGTCAAATCAATCAAATCCTTTCTTTTGTCTACTACTTACTTAAGTATAGCGCAAATCGACTATTATTTCAAATAATGACTCTTATGTAAACAATTCTTAAAAAAGACTTTTCTTCTGATTTTTGATATATTACTAGTATTGGTTTAAAAGGAGAAAAAAATGAAAAAGCCTATTCTACATATTATTGTCAATCCTCAAGCAGGCTCTGGTAATGCTAAAAAAACACTTGAGATTGTCCATACTTACTTAAAAAATAATCAAATAACTTATCATACTTATTTAACTGAATATCCAGGTCACGAGAAAAAAATAACTCAAAAATTAATTGATACAGTATTAGTTCCTTGGCAAGAAGATATATTTTTAGAAGCTTTATTACTTGTTATTGGAGGCGACGGGACATTACACGAAGTAACTAACACTTTGTATGACTATCCTAATATTCCAATAGCCTACTTACCAGGTGGTTCAGGAAATGACTTTGCACGTGGTCTTTCTTTAACTAGAAAAACAGAAAAAGATTTAGCCAGACTTGTTTCCGTCAGAAAACCAACAGAAATTCAGCTAATTGCGACAAATTTTAAGAGCCACACATCCCCTCAAGTTGTTCTAAATAACATTGGTATCGGTCTTGATGCTCATATTGTTTCAACTGCTAACAATTCAAAAACAAAGGGATGGTTAAATAAAATACACTTAGGTTCTTTAGCTTATTTGGCCTCTGTTTTTTCTGTTTTAAGTAAACAAAAAGCTTTTCCAATTACTTTTGAAACAAGTGATAAAAAACACGTTTTTCAAAAAGCCTATCTTTGTTCCATTACAAACCATCCTTATTTTGGTGGTGGCATTGCTATTGATCCAACAGCAAATATTAAGTCTTCTGAAATGAGTATTGTTGTTCTTGAAAAAGTTAATGTTTTTATTATTATTTATTTAGTCACTCGTTTATTAATGCGAAAACATTTAAATTCAAAATACATTCATCACTTTAAAACAAATACGTTAAAAATCATAACTAATGAATCTGAATATTGCCAAACAGACGGAGAAATTGTCGGACAGGAGCCTCAAGATATTTCTTGTTCAATGACAAGCAGATTATTTTGGGTATAAAAAAGCATGGGAACTAAGAAATCAATGACTGATTTTTTAATTCCTCATGCTTTTTAATTTGTCATAAAATCGTATGGCGTTACATTTTTCATTCCAATCATCGGGTCAACTTTTAAAAATTTAACCATATCTAGAGTTAATTGATAGTCTAAAATTTCCTCTTCTACTGTATCTTCTACCTCTTCAAATAATGAAATAGTTTGTTCTTTTGTTTTTACTTCTTTTACTACTTCAACAGCTGGTTGTTTTTCCAGCTCTTCTTTAACAGCCTCAGTTTTTTCTTCTTCATAAGCAATCATCTGATGTTCCTGATTTTTTAGCTCTAATTCATCCTCAACTAAGCGATGTCTTAATGTGGTTTGTCTTGGAATCATTTCACTTTCAATCGCTAAACGAAAAGCTTCAGTTTCACCAAGTAAAATCAAGAAATCTTTACTCCGAGTCACAGCTGTATAAATCAGTTTTCTTTGAAGCATGCGACCATACTGTTTCACTAAAGGTAGAATCACCATCTGAAACTCACTACCTTGAGATTTATGAATCGAACAGGCATAAGCAAGGGTAAATTTATTCCATTCTTGTCTCTTATAAGTTACTTCTGTTTCATCAAATAAAAGCGTCATCTCATCAACTTTATCATCAGTGTCTTTTGCATAAGTAATCCCTGTAATCTCACCCATATCACCATTAAATACATTAAATTCAGGACTGTTAACTAAATGAAGAACTTTGTCCCCAATACGGTAGACTTTATCTAGCCATTTGACTTCTTTTCGAGTGCCATCTTCATTACCATTTAGTATTTCCTGCATCATTTGGTTTAACTGGTCAATCCCTGCTTTACCACGATACATAGGTGCTAAAACTTGGACATTTTGCGAAGAAAAGCCTTTATTTTTTGCGCGTAAAACAACTTGTTCGACTACAGATTCAATTTGGTTAACAGAACAAGCTATAAAGGAGCGGTCCTTTTGGTTAGTCGTTAAATCACTAGGTAATTTCCCGTTTTTAATACTGTGAGCTAATGAAATAATTGTCGATCCATCTTCTTGACGGTAAATATCTGTCAGCTCTCTTTTAGGAATTTCTTCAACAGCTAAAAGATCAGTTAAGACTTGACCTGGTCCAACAGAAGGCAGTTGGTCTTTATCCCCAACAAAAATCACTTGCATGTTATTTGGTATTGATTTTAACAAGGTATTAGCTAACCAAGTGTCAACCATTGACATCTCATCAACAATTAACAACCCACCTTCTAATTCACGAGCCTCGTCTAAAACTTCTTTTTCCCTACCTGTTAAGCACAGTAAACGGTGAATAGTGCTGGCAGGAAGACCGGTCATTTCGTTCATTCGTTTAGCGGCTCGACCTGTTGGTGCTGCTAGCAAAATAGGAAACACATCTTGAGTATAATCTTCTAAATTAAGAGACAAACCATTTAGTTCAGCAAAAAGAGTTACAATTCCATTAACAACTGTTGTTTTCCCAGTTCCTGGTCCACCTGTTAAAATGAAAAAAGGTGATGTGATAGCTTCTCTAATTGCTTCTTGTTGTGACGCACCGTATTTAATATTAAATATTTCTTCAATGGATTCGATGCCTTTTTCAATTTCTTTTTTCGGATAACTAATTTCTTTTTTTCGTTTCAGTAATCGTTTAATAGAAGTAGTGATACCTACCTCAGAAAAATAAAGAGATTTTTCATAGAGTCTTGTTCCCTCTTGAATAATGACACCTTCTTCTGACAGTCTAATAACTTCCTCTGCAACAGAAGATGGATTAATTTCTACTGGACGGCTCTTTTCTAAAGTTTCAAGAGCTACTTCTAACATCTGACGAGCTTCCATATAAGTGTCACCAGTGTTTAAACAACTTTGAAACAACTCATGAACAAGAGCAGCTCGAATACGTTGAGGAGAGTCAGCTGCAATGCCGATTCTTTCAGCTAAACCATCAGCTTTTTTAAAGCCAACACCTTCAATATCTTCCACTAACTTATAAGGATTTTCATTAATAGTAGTTAACGTATCTTCTTTATAAAACTGATAAATACTAAAAGCTAGTTGATTACCAAATCCGTATTGATTTAAACCAATAATAATTTGCTCCATGCCATAATTTTCTTTAACAGTTTCAACTAAAGTTTCGATTTTTTTATCTGTTAATCCTTTAATGCCAGTTAAACACTCTGGATTTTCAATAATTTTGTCAATCGCTTCTGGTCCTAATACATCTACAATATTTTCAGCTATTTTTTTTCCAATACCAGGGAATTTGTCACTTGAGAGATACTGAATCATTCCTGCTTGAGAGGTTGGTTTATCTTGCTGATAGCTATCAACTTTTAATTGTTCTCCGTACTTTGGATGATTCACAATATCACCGTAGAAACGGTAAACTTCATCTTCTTGAATTTGACCAAATGTTCCTGTTGCCACAATTTCTTGTGCCATATAAGACGTGTTTGTATCTTTGACATTAACTAGTAACACTTTATAAAAATTCGTTGTATTTTCATAAAAGGTTGTTACAACTTGACCTGTGATAAAATTCTTCTCATTTTCCTCTTCAAACATCAGCTTATCCTCCCTCCTAGACAGTAATAATTAACCTAAGAAACTCTCATCGTTCCATTTTTCTAATGTAAAAATACCGTCAGTGTAATCAATCACACTTAGACTATTATTATTTAAGCCACCTTGTTTACGAATTTCTTCTAAAGGTGTGCCCACTAACGTTTGAATAATAGCTCCTAAAGTCATCCCATGACTAACAAATAATAAAGGACCTTCTTTAGCTTCTGCTATTTTTCCCTTAACAAATGGAACACTTCTTTCAATCATCTCTTCGAAAGTTTCTCCATTAAAAGGTGTTGGGTCATAATCAAGAGGACTATCTCTCATAGCCTTCATCTGCTTAGGATATAATTTTTTTCCTGTTTCAATTTTTTGACCTTCCAACTCACCAAGCCCAAGCTCCTTAAGATTATCACTTAATATAATTTTCGGAGCATGATCTAATTGACTAAGAATACCTTCAGCTGTCAGTTTAGCTCTTGATAAAGGGCTACTATAAATTGTTTCAAAAGGAATTTCCTTTAAATGAATTCCAAGTTGTTTGATTTCTTCATAACTTTGAGGTAAAAGAGGTGAGTCACCTTCCATACCTTGAAATCTTCTTTCCTCGTTCCATTCTGTCTTACCATGTCTCGTAAAATATATTTTCATGATGACTAACTCCTTAGCTTAGTTTATCGTTTTCGTAAATATGAGTTTTCTCTAAATTAGGGAAATCTTGTTGACGTAAGGCTTCATAGATAATTAAGGCTGCTGTATTAGATAGGTTTAGCGAGCGAACATGTTCATCATTCATTGGGATACGAATGCAGCCATCCTCATGGGAGCGCATAAACTCTTCTGGCAAACCAGTTGTTTCTTTTCCAAAAATAAAATAATGATCTTTTCCATCATTATAATCCACATCACTATAAGTTTTTCTAGCAAATTTACTAACTAGATGTAGCTCTTCTCCTTTGATTGATTCAAGGAAACTCTCTAAATTTGGATGGTATTTAATATTCACATCATGCCAGTAATCTAAACCTGCTCTTTTTAAATGTTTATCATCAACTGAAAAGCCAAGTGGTTCAATTAAATGGAGTGGTGTATTAGTTGCTGCACAGGTTCTGGCAATATTCCCGGTATTTGCTGGTATTTGTGGTTCAAAAAGGACAATATGGTTCATTTTAGTTAACTTCTTTCTATATATAATTTAGCTTAAATTTTAAATTTTTCACATAAAAAAAAACGTATCGCCTCGGTGTCAGTTCACTGCGAGTCGTTACGTTGATGGGAGTCATCCCTCAACAACTTTTATCAGAACAGGAATCTGATAAAAACCTTTGAAAATGACTTTACAACAGTATAGCACCTATTAACAATATATACAACCAAAGAAGATGAAAATTACTGTTTTTTTCCAATCAATATTTTCACATCAATAGTTAACTGTTTGAAGGGATGATCTTTAGCGTACTCTTTTGCTTCTGACGTTGCTCCCCAATGGATAGGAGACATCTTTAATATATCTTCATAATCTTTGTGAACAACTGGAAACCGATAGGTTACGCGTTCTTCACTAATTAGTTGGACATCTTTTTTGAATTTTTCATAAACATTTTCATTAGAGTAATTTTGTTTTTCCACATTATCTTGATAGAAAATTTCTCGCATTTCTTTTAAATAGCCAGATTCAGGAATAACTTTTATGATTAAGCCAGTCTTTTTCAAGACACGACTCATTTCTTCGTAATGACTTGGCGAGAAAATATTAAGTAGTATGTCTATACTTTCATTTTGAAAGGGCATTTGAGTGACATCTCCAATAAAGAAAAACGCATCACTAGAAAAGTCACTTGCTAGCTGAACACCGTCTTTAGATAAATCAAATCCTGTCCAAACTGTTGTATCCGATAATTGCTGAGATAGTCGGTTAACAAAACTTCCTTCACCACATCCCATATCAACAACCGTTAACTCTTCTCCTACTTCTTCTATATAGGAAGTTAATCGTTCTTCTAATTTTTGATATAAGCCATTTTGAATCATCTTTCTACGACTAAGTAACATTTCTTTATCATAGTCACTAGTTAAATGATGATTTGGAAAATGAATTGTTCCTTTTTTTGAGAGGTCATACTGATGATTACTTAAACAAATCATAGTATTACCTCTAACTTCTTTAAATTTACTTTGACACTTAGGACATAAAAATAATTCTAAATGAGCTTCTAAAAACTCTCGTCCATAATCTTTTTTCTTTTTTAACATCTCTTAATAGACTCCCTTGTTAAATATTATAACTATTCTATCATAAAAAACTCTCGCCATGCTTATTCCTTGTGCTATACTATTGTTAAATTATCAATTTATACTGGAGGATTCCCTTGTGATTATTAAAGAATTTTGCGCAGAAAACTTTACAAATATTCCAAGCGCCATTGCTTCTGGTGCTAACAGAATCGAGTTATGTGATAACTTAACTGTCGGTGGAACAACTGTTAGTAAAGGAGTTATGACTGAAACACTTGCTTATTGTGCTGAAAAAAATGTACCTGTCTTCCCAATTATTCGCCCTCGTGGTGGAAATTTCGTATACACAGATACTGAAATTAAAATTATGGAAGCAGATATTTATGAAGCTAAACAATTAGGCGCTGACGGTGTTGTTGTCGGTTGTTTAAATGAAAGTAATTGGATTGATGAAGAGGCAATGGAAATTCTTTTAGATGCTGCTAGTGGTATGCAAGTGACTTTCCACATGGCTTTTGATGCTATGAGTCGCGATAATCAATTTAAAGCAATTGATTGGTTAGCTGAGCACTCTGTTGATCGTATTCTAACTCATGGTGGAATGAGTGGTACTCCTATTGAGCAAAATCTAGAATACATTAACGATTTAATTTCTTATGCCAATCAACGTATTACTATTTTACCTGGTGGTGGACTAAGCTTTCAAAACATGGACTCAGTTGTTTCTTTCTTACAAGTTAAAGAAGTTCATGGCACAAAAATTGTCAACTTACCATTTAAATAGAAGAGGTTGTCACAGAAGTGTTCAGCTTCAATAAATAAGGAAAATAGACTATGACAAAACTAAGTCATAGTCTATTTTTTACATTTTTCGATTTTTCTTTAAGGATAATATCATCCATGTAATTAAGAGCACAGAGACAATAATTAAATACAACCAACCGTATTCAGAATCCACTACAGGCAAATTAATATTCATCCCATAAAAACCTGTTATAAGGGTTGGAATGGCTAAGGCAAGTGACCAAACTGTTAAAAATTTCATCGTATCATTTAAATTATTATTCATAATACTATCAAATATTTGAGAAATTTTGTTAACAATATTTGCCTCAAGTTGTACCATTTGAGCAATTTGTTTTGCTTCAATTAAAGCATCTTCTAATCTACTTTTTTCATTTTCTGAAAAAGATTTATCTATTTTAGGTGACAGTAACATCTCAATCACATCAATATTTCCTTCTGTTGCACTTTCAAAAAAGGTTAGTGTTTGCTGTAAATAAGCAAGCTTCACTAAATCTTTATTCGCTAATTTTTTCGTTAATAAATCATCTAACACATGTCTTTCTTTAGTCAACTCTCTTAAAGCTGGTAAGTAACTATCGACTAAATAATTAACACCTTCAATCATTAAACTAGTTGATGTATAGTCATTTTCAGTCTTTAAATTTTCTTTAAAAAGGGTAAGTTCGATAACTTCCTCTCCCTCATTAAAAGTAAACTATAAATCATGCTTAATTAAGAAACTAATAGGACGAGAAAGATAACGATTAGGCTTATTTAATTTGGTTGGCACATGAATAACTACTAATTCCAACCCTTCAACTAAATCATGAATATGACCGCTTTGTTCATAAATATCTGTTACATAATCTAACATTTCTAAAGGAATATCATAATCATTTAACAACGTATTTTTCTCAGTTTCAGTTAACTGGTTAGTTTCAATCCATTTCATTTTAGAATTAACTTTATGTTCAACTAGCATCTCTTTCTCCCTTCTTGTCGAGGCTGTTTCTTTCTCAATGATAGCACAAAAAGTTTAGGCTGTGACAGAAGTGTTTAGTTTCAAGAAGTAAGAAAAAAAGTTGTGACATAAGTAAAAACTTACATCACAACATCTTTGTATGAAGGAACATTTATTAATTTTTATTTTTTCTTACGTTTTGCTTCCTTAATTATTTTCAAAGCTCTTTTTCTCGTCTTTATATTTGGACTTTTGAGTCTTCTATAAGCACTTGAAATATCTGTCTTCTCCATTAATTAACCTCCTTTTAGCCACTATCTTTCAGCTAAATATTCTCTAATTTGAAGTTTTTCATCATATGTTAAATCATCTGCCCACAAACGGTTGATAAGCTCTTCTTTTAACTCCAAAGTAATCTTCCAAAAACCATCAATTAATTGTAAAGAATCTAAAGCAAAGGTATGAAAAATAGGATAAATTTTTAAAAATTCTTCTAAAGTTAAGTTTTCTTCCTCATAAAAATCTTTTACCCAGCCCTTCTCTATAGCTTCTTGAGTAGGTTCACCTGTTTCTAAAAGAATCCCTTTTTTTACCATTAAAGAATACATCTCAGCCTTATCTACAAGACTAACTTCCTGATTAGCTAAATGAAAAGCAAGGCTATCTTCAACTAAAGGTGGATAGATAATTTCCATTTGAGTAACCTCCTAACTATAAAACCTTGCGCCCTTTATAATAACCACTTGGCGAAATATAATGACTTCTTGTATACTCATTAACTTGTTCATCAAAACTTATTTCAGCTGATTTAACACTTTGATGAGTTCTACGCTTATTTTTTCTACTTTTAGACTGTTTTCTTTTAGGAACTGCCATTTTTTTATCCTCCTAATTGTCTACCAACTTGCTTTTTTCACTCCAGGAATCTTTCCTTGATAAGCTAATTCTCTGAAATTAATACGCGACATACCAAATTTACGCATATAAGCTCTAGGTCTGCCATCAATCTCATCTCTTAACTTCATTCGATTAGGATTAGAATCTTTGGGCAATTTTCTAAGACCTTCATAGTCACCAGCCGCTTTTAATTGTGCTCTTTCATCCCTGTACCTAGCAACTAACTTTTTTTGTTTTTCATATTTAGCTATTTTTGATTTCTTTGCCATATTTTTCTCTACTTTCTAATTTCTTTAAATACCATTTTCTTTCTCAATTTAGGTGAGTATTTTTTTAATTCTAAGCGCTCTGGTGTGTTACGCATGTTTTTACTTGTTAAATACAAACGCTCACCTGTTTCTTTACATTCTAAAATAATATTTTTCCGCATCCCTTTCACTCCTAATAATTAATGAGCTAGTATTTCTTGAGCAATTTCCTTACCACTTAGAGAATCACTATAGTAAGTTGGCCAATTTTCAAGTTCATCATATAGTTTTTTCTGACTTTCATTACCAAAATAAAGATGGAAGTGTTCTGCTTTAACATCAGATATATTATGATCGCTAAACTGAATATATTTAAACGCACCATTTTCTGGATTTTTCGCTTCAAAACAGTAACGAACACCACGATTTCCTTTTTCATAATTTAAGATATGATAGCCACTTGGTTTGTACTCTGATGAAAAAGATTTACCATTTGTATCTGTGTAGGTAATGTAGTTATTTACAATGCTGATTTTAGCGATATCTGTTTTATAACCAGCTGTGTAGTACTCTTTATATTCCTTGGCTGATTTATCTTTATTAATTTTGGCTTTATAATCAAAAACTTGATCCATTGTTCCATCTAAAACAAAAGGATAAACTGATTGCCAATCTCCTGCCCAATTTGAAAGACTTCTTTCTGTAATATCACTATCTTTAAAGTAGCCATTGTGAACAGTTTTTTCTTTTTCCTTTGTTACTTGCATTTCTTTTTGACTAGTTGAATCAGTTGTTTTTTTCAATGCCTCAAGATTCTCTTCCATAACGCTGACATAGTCTTTCCCGGCCTTAATATCTTTTTCAGATAACCCTTCTAATGTATTTAAAACAAGTAGCTCAACTTTTGCTTCTTTAGCTAAAGTTTTAGAAATAGCATCATTGGCATTTGATTCAAAATAAATATATTTTATATCATTGTCCTTAACGTATTTTTTTAATTCAGCTAACCTTGCTGGTGACGGTTCCTCGTCTGGTGAAAGACCTGCAATTGGCACTTGATTTAACCCATATTCAGTTGCTAAATAACCAAAAGCTGCATGTTGAGTGACAAAGTTAGGTTGTTTAACATCTTTAAAATTTGTTTCGTATTTCTTATCTAATGCTGATAGCTCCTTTAAATACTCTTCTGTATTTTTATCTAATTCTTCTTTTTTGTCAGGATAAGCTTTCACTAGTTGGTCTCTAATCTCTTCAACTTCTTTAATCGCTAAATTAGGAGCTAACCAAACGTGAGGGTCTAATTCATGATGATGTCCATGTTCTTCTTCACTGTGTTCTTCTTTTTCTTCATCATGATGGTGGTGATGGTCATGTCCATCATCAGAGCCTGGTAATAAAACTAAATTTTCAGTAGCTTTGATAACAGAAACTTTCCCTTCTTTTAAAGTAGAATCAATCGCAGGAACCCAAGTTTCCATATTTTCATTATTATAAACAAAGACATCTGAGTCTTGAATTTTTTTTAAATCTTTTGCAGAAGGTTCATAGTCATGTGCTTCTGTTCCAGAAGGAATCAACATTTCAACTTCTCCTAGGTCCCCTACTACATGTTTTGTAAAATCATACATGGGATAAAAACTAGTCATTACTGAAATTTTATCAGTCTTACTTTCCTTATTAGTTGTAGTCGTTTGATTGGAACACGCTCCAAACAATCCTAATAAAAAAAGTGAAGATGCTGTTATCCATAGTTTTCTCTTCATAAATTCTCCTCCATTTTCTTCTTAAATCGTAATCGTTACGTTTTATAATTATGAATATTATCAAAATAATAAAAAACTGTCAACACACAAAAAAAGAAAGTAGCAAAAAAGCTACTTTCTTTTTTAGATATTATTGAATGGCTTGCTCTAAATCATTTATTAAATCTTCTACATCTTCTATTCCACAAGATAGTCTTACTAAGGTTGGTGTAACGCCCATTTTCAAACGTTCACTCTCCTCCATACAAGCATGAGACATCAGCCAAGGATAAGATAAAATCGACTCCACACCACCTAGACTAACAGCAACAATCGGCACTTCACATTTATTAAATAATCTTTCTACGTGTTCTTTTGTTTCAAGTTCAAAAGATAAAACTGCCCCTCCAGATTTCGCCTGAGTCATATGGATATCGTAATTAGTATGGGTTTCAAGTCCTGGATAATAAATTTCTTTGACTTGTTTTTTTGTTTTCAAAAAATCAGCAATTTCTTTGGCATTCTTAATAGATTTTTCCATACGAAGTCCCATAGTTTTAACACCGCGTAACACTAACCAGGCATCTTCAACACTTAAAACACCACCTAAAGCTTTTTGATGTCTCTTTAATGTTTCATTTAGTTTGTCATCATTAGTAACAACAAATCCAGCTACAATATCACTATGACCGTTAATAAATTTAGTTGCACTATGGATAACCACATCTACACCAAGTTCCAACGGACTCTGCTCAAGAGGAGTCATAAACGTATTATCACAAGCTGTTAATATCTGATGTTTTTTAGCAATATCGCAAACTTTTTTTAAATCAGTAATCGTTAATAATGGATTTGATGGCGTTTCTAAATAAAACATTTTCGTATTTTCTCTAACTGCCTCTTGCCATTCATTAACATTTGATTCATCAACAAAAGTATATTCCACTCCAAAACGTTCTAAAAATTCTGTGACTGTCTGAAATGTACCACCATAAATATTTTTTCCAAGTACTAAATGATCGCCACTTGATAATAGAAAAAGAACTGAATTAATCGCAGCCATTCCTGATGAAAAAGCTAATCCATGCTTAGCATCTTCAAGCATGGCTACACATTTTTCTGCTGCCTCAACTGTTGGATTACCAAATCTTGTGTAATTAAATCCTTCATGATTAAAGACATCTGATTGATGAAAAGTTGAAGCTTGGTACTTAGGAATAGATGATGCTCCTGTTTCTTGGTCGATAACTGGATAACTATGTAATAATTTCGTATTAATATTCATTCTCATATCCTCCGTTTTTTCCATTAAAAGTGCTTTCATTGGTAGTAATTACTAAAAAAATACCATTAATTAAAAACACTTGTCAATATAAATAATAAAATTTTATCATTTACTAATAAAAACTAAGATACATTTTAATATATAACGAATCTTATCTTAAAATAAAAACGCTATAAATTAACATTTGTGTTGACATCTTTTTTTTCATGTGTTATTTTTTCATTATAAAAATATTTTTTGATATTTTTTTATCAGAGATTGTGATAATAATAACTTACAATCAAAAAAATGATGAACGGAGAATGTTACATGTCAAAAATCCCACCAGCAATCGGCCCTTATTCAACTTATAGAGAGACAACTGATTTGATTTTCGTTTCAGGTCAACTACCTATCAATGGTGAAACTGGAAATATTGAATCTGAAGAGTTTTCTGGCCAAATCAAACAAGTCATGGAAAATATGGCACTTATCTTAAAAGAAACTGGCAAAACTTTTGATCAGGTTGTTAAAACAACTTGTTTTTTAACTGATTTAAGTTATTTTGGAACTTTTAATGAAGTTTATGGTAGTTATTTTAATGAAGAATTCCCTGCAAGATCTGCTTTTCAAGTTTCAAAATTACCAAAAGATGCTTTAGTTGAGATTGAATTTATCATTCAAAAATAGGAGGTAACACCTTGGAAATAGTAATTATCGGCGGTATTGCAGCAGGTATGAGCGTTGCTGCTAAAGCAAAAAGAACTAATAAAGATGCAATTATTACAGTTATTGAAAAAGAAAACTTTATTTCATTTGGAGCTTGTGGACTACCTTATTACTTAGGAGATCAATTTGACGATCAAGGCGAATTTTTCTCTCGAACACCTCAACAAATTATTGATTCAGGTATTAATTTAATGCTGACTTCTGAAGTAACAGAAGCTAATCTAGAAAAAAAAGAGCTTACTATTTTTAACAGTACAACAAAAGAAACGACTACAAAATCATACGATCGTTTAATGATTGCTACAGGAGCTAATCCCATTGTTCCTCCAATCCCAGGTATCGACTCAACAAACGTTTACACTGTCACTAAACCAGACCGTGTTAAAGAACTAAAAACTAATTTAGTTAATTACAAAAACATTGTTGTCATCGGTGGTGGATTTATTGGGATTGAGGTAGCTGATCAATTAGCTGCTAAAGGAAAAAATGTGACCCTAATTGAAGCAGATCAAACAGTTATGAGCGGTCCTTTTGACCTAGAGTTTTCAGAAAGGTTAGCTCTAGCAGCAAAAGAAGAAGGTGTTTCAATTCATGTTAATGAAAAAGCTCAAGAATTTTTAACTGAAGATGGACAGGTCGTTTCTGTTAAAACAGATAAAGGTGAGTATGAAGCTGATGCTGTCATCGTCGCAGTTGGTTTTAGACCAAACACGCAGTTTTTAAATAACCAACTTGAAACACTTCGTAATGGGGCTATTGTTATTGATGCTTACGGTAGAACATCAATGAAAGATGTTTACGCTGGCGGTGATTGCGCCACTGTTGAGCATCGATTAGCTGGCACTATGTATTTGCCTCTAGCAACTGTTGCTAATAAAATGGGGCGTATTATCGGAACAAACATTGCTGTTAGTGAAGACAAACAAATTCCATTTAATGGCGCTTTAGGAAGTAGTGCTATTAAAGTTGGCGACTACGAAGCTGCTAGCACTGGTTTAACTGAGAAACACGCTAAAGCTCTTGGCTTAAATATTAAAACAACTTGTGTTGAAACTAATAATCACTCAAATTATTACACAGTTCAAGAAAAAATTACGATTAAATTAGTTTATGACGCAGATACGCTAGTACTTTACGGAGCACAACTCTTTGGTAAAAATGAAACAGTTCTTCGTGCTACAGGTTTAACAACTGCGATTCACGCTGGTTTAACTACAACTGAAATTGGTTTTATTGATTATTCATATGCCCCGCCATTTGCTTCTACTTGGGAAGCTATCAACGTCGCAGCTAACACTGCTAAATAAAGGAGAATAAAAAATGATTGAATCACCATTCTTTGCTCAGTTTTTAAAAGTAAGTAATTTTTACACAGTAATTTCTATTGTCTTGTTGGTTGTTGCTATTTTTGTTTTAAAGAGTTTAAAAGACAAAAAAGTTAGTTTCTCAAAACGAATGATTATTGCCCTTATCATTGGTCTTGTTCTTGGGATAGGTATTGATTTAGTTGGTAGTCAAAACCCACTATACTTAGAACATGCTCGTGGTGAGATTGCTGTTTGGTATGATTTAATTGGTTCTGGTTTCCTAAAACTAGTTCAATTATTAGCTGTCCCTGTCGTGTTCTTATCAATTATTAAAGTGGTAGTTGACGTACAAGGTGATCGTGTTAGAAGTTTAACTGGTAAAACATTCGCCACACTTTTAGGTACAACTGCTATTTCTGCAGTAGTTGGTATCTTCGTGGTAAAACTTTATCAATTAAACGCTGTTGATTTTGCTGCTGATTTAGCTGATGCAAAAGCTGAGCGAATGAGTGATATCGCCTCTCAAAGTTTCCCAGAATTTTTTGTAAACTTAGTTCCTAATAATATTATTAATGTTATGGGAGATAACGGAAGTATCGTATCAGTGGTTATCGTGGCTGCTTTATTTGCAAGTGCCATTCGCTTCTTGAAAGTTAAGAAACCTGATCAAGTGGCACCATTTGTTACTTTATTAAATTCTTTACGCGTAACTGTAAACTCTGTATTAACTAACATTATTAAGTTAATGCCTTACGGAGTTGTTGCTCTTGTATCTAACACTATTATTTCAAACGGTGTTCAAGCCATTACTGGTATGTTAGGCTTTATCGCTGCCCTTTATACAGGTGTCTTAATTATGTTAGTTGTATATGTTGTTATCTTAATCTTACTTGGTGTTAACCCAATCATTTTCTACAAAAAAGCTTTTACAACTCTTTTATTCGCCTTCTCATCTCGTTCTAGTGTTGGTACTTTACCATATACATTAAAAACATTAGAAGATGATATGGGAGTTTCTGGAGAAACTGCTAACTTTGTAGGAACACTTGGTACATCTGTTGGTATGAATGGTTGTGCTGGTGTTTTCCCTGCTATGCTTGGAACTTTAATTGCAGCAGCTGCTGGTGCTGAAATGAACTTCTCATTCTTCGTTTTAGTAGTGGTGGTTGTAACAGTTGGTTCAATTGGTATCGCTGGAGTTCCTGGTACTGCAACAGTTGCCGCTACTGTTACTTTAAATGGTTTAGGTTATGGTAGTACAATCTCAAGCATTGGCGCAATCTTTGGTATCGATCCGATTATTGATATGGGACGTACAATGTTAAACGTTGCTGGCTCTATGGTATCTGCCATTGTTGTTGATAAATGGGAAGGTACTTTTGATAGTAAAGCATTTGCTGCACCAAAAGCTGTTACTTCTGAGGAAGAATAAGAAAAGAGGCTGTGACTAAATTTAGTCACAGCCTCTTTTTACTCTTCACTAACTATTTTGACATAACGATAAATACTTGGTTCTGAAATTTTTAAAATATCAGCAACTTTGGCTACAGCTCCTTTTATTTGGAAGACACCTTTATCGTTTAATTGACGGATAATGGTTAACTTAGCTTCTTTGTTTAAATTAACTTTTCCGCTTAGTAAATCAGGTTCTACTATAGAATTTACCATATCTTCAATTGACTCTTCTAAAATTTCTACAGTATCGTTTCGTCTATGATTCTCTAGATTTAAATCATCTAATGACTCATTTCCTAAGCCAACTAATTTTAGTATTTCTTGAGACAAGTCTTCGTATTGACTAATGTCTTGGTTGATACAAAGTAATCCTTCAAGATTACCTTCTTCATCTTTTATAAAAAAAGTTGAGCCTTTTAAGGTTTTTCCATTAATGGTTTCCGCCTTATAATTAACAACAAAATCTTCTCTTTCATGAGCCTTTGAACTCATTAATTTCAAGGCAAAATCTGTAATAGGTGAATTAGTTGTTCTACCACTAATATGACTATTTTCAATAGCACCTATGTGATAATTCCCTGATTCTAAAACGTGTAACACAATCTCAAAATTACTCCCTAAAGAGTGGCCTAAAAAAGTGGTTAAAGCTTTATACAAATTCAGTTTTTTAGTATTCATATGTTCTCCTAAGCCCTTTATATTAATAAGATTAGAATACCATACAGTATCACTTTTTTTAAGTGGTAAATCAACTTTTAACTTATTTAAAAAAACATCTTTTTCTAATATAACTTTTAACTTCTTAATCCTCTTCCTTTGTTGATTAAATACCAACAAACACTATACAGGACAACAATAAAAATAATAATAATTGAAAATGAAACAGTAATAGAAACATCTTCTATCCCTAAGAAACCATATCTAAAACCTGAAATCATGTACACAATTGGGTTAACCTTTGAAACACCTTGCCAAAATGGCGGTAACATTGAAATCGAGTAAAATACTCCACCTAAATAAGTTAAAGGTTGTAGAACAAAAGTAGGTACAATTGAGACATCATCATAAGATTGAGCGAAAATCCCATTGATTAAACCAGCTAGAGAAAATAAAATAGCAGTCATTAATAACGTAATAATAACGATTGGCCATGAAACTACATTTAACGGTACAAATAATAGGGAGATAATCGTCACTAAAGTTCCCACTAGAAAACTTCGGCCTAAACCACCAATCACAAAGCCCCAAATAATAATATGAGTTGGCACTGGTGCTACAAGTAATTCTTCAATGTTTTTCTGGAATTTTTGAGAGAAAAAGGACGATGACACATTGGCATAAGAACTAGTAATAGCTGACATCATAATTAGCCCTGGTACAATAAATTCCATATAAGAAAAGCCACCCATATCACCAATTCGACCACCAATCATTTTTCCAAATATAACAAAATAAAGAGAAGTTGTAATCACTGGTGGTACAAGGGTTTGTACCCATATTCTTAAATATCGATTTGTTTCTTTAACAGCTAAACTTTTTAATGCAGTAAAATAAAGATTATTCATTGTCTTCCTCCGTACTATGTTCTCCTTCAGTTAGTTTTAAAAATAACTCTTCTAAACGATTTGATTTATTTCTCATAGAAGTCACTGTAATTCCTTGGTTTGATAGTTGAGTAAAGACATCATTAATCCCTTGATCTTTTTGAACTTCTACAGCTAAGGTTTGTTGATCTTCTAATTCATAATGATAGTCAACTAATTTAATTTCTTTATTTGTTGGAACTATATCTAAAATAAAAGTTTCTGATTGTAATTTAGACAGTAGTTCTTTCATACTTGTATTTTCAATTAATTCACCTGATTGGATGATCCCAATATTGCGACATAACATCTCTGCTTCTTCTAAGTAATGAGTAGTTAAAATAATAGTTGTCCCTGCTTCATTTAACTCTTTTAAGAACTCCCACATATCACGACGTAACTCAATATCCACACCTGCTGTCGGTTCATCTAATATTAACAATTTTGGCTCATGCATTAGAGCTCTAGCAATCATTAGACGGCGCTTCATACCACCTGATAACATTCTCGCTCTTACATTTCGTTTTTCCCATAGGTTTGATTGTTTTAAAAATTTTTCACTTCGAATTAACGCTTCTTTTCTTGGCACTCCGTAATAGCCAGCTTGATTAACAACAATTTGTTGCACTGTTTCAAAAGGATTAAAGTTAAACTCTTGAGGTACTAGTCCAATTTGTTGCTTCGCTTTAACTAAGTCTTTATCTAAGTCATAACCAAATATTTTCACTTGTCCACTTGTTTTATTAACTAGTGAAGTCATAATACCAATCGTGGTTGATTTCCCTGCACCGTTTGGTCCTAACAATGCGTAAAAGTCACCTTCTTCAACAGTTAAATCAACACCTTTTAAAGCTTTAACTCCTGTGTCATAAGTCTTTTTCAAATTATTGATTTCTAATGCGTATACCATAATAGCTAAACTCCTTATTTTTTTGCATCATTAAATACTTTTTCCATACTTAAAAAAAGTTCTGCTACACTTTCCTCTTTTATTGAATAGTGATGCCACTGTCCCTTTTTTTCTACAGTAATTAACTTTGCTTTTTCTAATATTTTCATGTGATGAGAAAGCGTTGGTTGAGTCACATCAAAGTGATCTAAAACTTCGCAAGCGCACATACTTTTTTCTTTAGAAAGTAGCTCAATAATTTTCAGCCTTCTTGTGTCAGCTAAAGCTTTTAAAACTAAAATTAAATCACTTGTTTCCATTAACTCTCCTCCCCTACATAGATAACTATCTATGTAAGATTAAATTAAATCAGAAAACTTGTCAAGAATTCAAATTATTAACGAAATAACTTAGCTAATAAAACTAACAATTTCATTAATATCAAAAAAACAGAACCATGCTTAAACAAGGTTCTGTTTTTGATATTAGGTATGCTATTTGGTTTTTATTATATTAATCTCTATAACTATTATGAACACTAAAACTTAGTTTGATGTTTGTTTCGCAATGGCGTTAATTAAAAAATGAATTCTAAAACTTCTGTTGAGCGGCTTTCTCCTAGTTGATTTTTCCAATTATTGTTGATTCTTCGAATACTTTTAAAACCAACAGATTTATATAAACTTAAAGCTTTTATATTTTCAGGATCCACACTAATTTCTATTCGCTCTACTTCAGATTTAGATTTAATAATATTTATTCCCTTTAAAAGAGCTAACTTACCGTAACCTTTTCTTTGATAGGCATACTCTCCTATTTTTATATCAAACGTGTATGTATTCATTGATATTTTTTTATAAGCAAATTCACCTATTTCGATTTTTTCTTCACTTAGGATTATTAAAAAATCTGCGTTTTCCTCTTTTTGATATTTTTCAATATCTTTAAAAACTTCCTCAATTGTAATAGACAAACCATTAGGGAAGCCGACTTCTTTCATTATCTGGCCATCAGACCACCATTTATGAATAATCTTAACGTCTTCTGCTGTTGCTGGTCTTAAAAATACTGCTTGTTTATTTGTCATCACTTATCCTTTTTTTATCAATATATTATTAATAATTAGCTTCGTACAATCGTCTTTAGTTAGAAAAAATAGGGGGCCTTTTATACCATTATCTCTTCTAAGTTCCTATAAAAAAGCCCATGAATAAGCTAGCAATATTAAAATAAATTAACACACTTGTTAAATCACTTAGAGTCGTTATAAAGGGCCCACTGGCAACAGCTGGGTCAAAGCCGATTTTTTCCATTAATATCGGGATAAAACTTCCGGCTAAATTAGCTACAGTAATAGCACATAACATAGCAATGCCAATAACAAATCCTAAGATAAAGTTGTTCTTCCAAAAACCAACAACAATAAAAATGACTAAACCAGTCACGCAACCGGTAATTAATCCTGTTAGAACTTCACTTATGATTAATTTCGCAAAACTCATGTCTTTATCATCAGAGATAGCAAGTTTTCTAACTGCAACGGCTAATGACTGCGTTCCGGCGTTTCCAGCTGTTCCTGTGATAAGCGAGATAAATACGGCTAATATGCTGGCTTCATTAATTAACACTTCGTAATGGCTAATTAAAGTCGCTGTAGACATTCCTAAAAATAGTAAGGTAATTAACCAAGGTAATCTTTTAATAGATGCTTTTAAAGGTGTTTCTGCAATAGCTTCAACGTCAACCCCAGCAAGACCAGAGTAATCACTAGCTGCCTCGTCATCAATAACGTCAATAATATCATCAACTGTAATAATACCAAGTAACTCTTTACGAGAATTTACAACTGGAACTGCTAAGAAATCGTAGTCCCTAATAGTTTTGGCTACATCTTCTTGGTCTTCTGTTACATCAACAGAAATCACACGCTCTTCCATCATCTCAGAGATTAACATATCTTCACGGTTTAGAAGTAAATCTCTTAAAGAAATAATTCCCTCTAAATGATTATGACTATCCACAACATATATATAATAAATAATTTCAGCCTGTGTTGCTTTTTTTCTCAAGAGATTAAGAGCTGAACGAATAGTTTGGTTAGCAACAATAGACACGTATTCCGTTGTCATAATCGCCCCAGCTGTTTTATCTTCATAACCTATTAAAACTTTAATCCGGTTAACATTTTCAGAAGTCATTAAACTTAAATATTTTAAAGCTTCTTCTTTATCTAATTGATTTAAAATGTCGGCAGCGTTATCTGCATACATCTCACTTAGCATATCTGCTACATAACGTGGTGCCATCTCAGATAGATAATCTTTCATATCTTCATGATCTTCTTCAATCACATCAAACATATCAGCTGTTTCTTTAGGAGATAGATAAGTGTATAAACGCAGACGCTCTTTTTCATCTAACGTAAAATAAAACTGACCTTGTTCATAGAGATGCCATTCTAAAAACATTTCTCTAAACTCATTCATTTTATCTGCGTGAAGCAATTGCCTTAATAAATCAAACTGTTGCTCCATTTCAATATTTTCATTCATAAGGTTTGCCCCCTTTTTATTGATTCATGACCTGTTTCATATCTTCTGGAATTTCTAGAGTTAAGATCATCGGTTCATGAGTAAAGGGGTGTATAAACTCTAAACGTGTACAGTGAAGCGCTTGTCTATCAATCCCTAAATCCATGTTACCACCATAAAGATTATCACCTAAAAGTGGACAACCAACACCTGAAAAATGAACTCTGATTTGGTGTGTTCTGCCTGTTTTTAGCTGAATTTTGACTTGGGCTACTTCTGCCGTTTTCTTTTCTAGCCAATAATTAGTAAGTGCTTCTTGACCATCTTCTGTCACTTGTCTTTTGATTAAAGAAGTCATATCTCGACCAATCTTTAGATCTATCTGCCCCTCTTCAGATAAATCATCAATCTTGCCACTAACTAAAGCTGTGTAATATTTATTTAAGGTTTTATTTTGCAATTGTTTATCAAGCATCGCATGAGCAAATCCATGTTTAGCAAATAACATCAACCCTGTTGTGTCACGGTCTAATCTGGTTACAACGTGAACGACGCGGTTAACGTATTTTTGCTCATTATAGTAATGTTTGACTCTGTGGGCCATCGTGCCAACTGGATGATACTGAGCTGGAATAGAAGCGACATCTTTTGGCTTATTCACAACAAGTAAATGCTCATCCTCAAATACAATTTCAAGTGGTGCATCATAAGGAATTAACGTTTCATGTTCCCCTTCATCAGGAATAATGATTTTTACAATATCTCCTGGCGTCACAACATGTAAGGCATTTTGAACTGAGTCATTGACTAACATCGTTCCACCATGGAATTTAATTTTTGCTAATAATTTTTTTGAAACACCTTTTCCCTTTAAAAAAGTTTTCAATTTTACTGATTCATTTTCAACTTGCCAAACAAACTCCATCCTTACTCTTGTCCCCTTAATTCCCCAATAAATGCATCATTTACTCGACGCCAAAAATGCGTATGGCGGTACGAAGCAAATTGTATTCTCTGTTCTGCTAGTTCTACTTTAATAGAAACTAAGTTTTCTTCTGTTGTCACTAAATGGTCAATGTGGACTTGATAGCTTTCTCCTCTATCTAACTCTAGAGTAATCCACTCATCTTTTGCAATAATCATTGGTGAGCCTAATGAACGATACACCCTGTTATTAATTGAGGCCACTTCATTTAACTGCATAGCATTAACCCTAGGATGAATGACGGCTCCACCTAAGCTCTTACTATAAGCTGTTGAGCCAGTTGGTGTTGAGACACTTAGCCCATCTCCACGAAATTTTTCAAATAACTCGTCTTTAATAAGAACTTCTGCTACCATTGTGCGATTTAAATTTTTTACTGTTACTTCATTCAAAGCTAAAAATGTTTTATTTTTAGTATCATCTTCATAAATTAAAGTAATATTTAATAAAGGATAGGAAACACTTTGTGAGTTATCTTTTTTCAAACTTTCAACTAAATAATCAAGTTCATAATCACGCCAGTCAGTATAAAAACCTAAATGACCTGTATGAACACCAATAAAACGAATTTTATCTAATTCATTGACATATGAATGAAAGGCATTTAACAAAGTGCCATCACCACCAACTGTAATTACCACATTTGGCTGGTCTAAAGTCAACTCAAAAGAAGCTTCTGCTAGTTTTTCTCTTAACTCAGCAGCAACTTTAATTGATTTTGGAGCCTTGTTGGCAATCACAGCGATTCTCATGATGTTTTCCCGTCTCCTTCTGTGTTTTCTTTTTTAGTTATTTTCTTTGGGCGCCTGTAAGAGAATAAATGTTGTGCTTCTTGAATTTCATCTCTAATTTTAGACATTTCCTCATCTAATAAAAAGGCAGCCTCTGCAGTTTTTTCTAGTCGTGTATTAATTTCTTCTGGAAACTCTCCTTGGTACTTGTAGTTTAGAGAATGCTCAATCGTTGCCCAGAAATTCATTGCTAGTGTTCTAATTTGGATTTCAACGAGGATTTTTTTCTCTCCTGAAATAAGTTGCACAGGATACTCAATGACTACGTGATAAGAGCGATAACCACTTGCCTTTTTATTTTCAATATAATCTCTTTCATGAATTACCTTAAAGTCTTTGCGTTTTCTTAATAAGCCAACAACTTCATAGATATCTTCAACAAACTGGCACATAATCCTGATACCTGCAATGTCTTGAAGATCTGTTTCTAATCTCTCAGCTTCAATATGCCTTAATTTTGATTTTAACATAATACTATCTTCAGTTTTAACACGACCAGTTACAAATTCAATTGGCGTGTGTAGGTTATTTTCTTTATATTGTTGTCTAATACTTTTTAGTTTTACTTTTAATTCTGAAACAGCTTGTTCATATGGGGCTAAAAACAATTTCCATTCATTTTCTATCATTTTCTCTCCACACCCTTATTCTTAAACATACATCGCTTATTTTATCATAAATGACAGCAAAAAGTTAGTAACTAAAGGCAGTTACTAAAAAATTGAGTTTCAGAAAGAAAGATAGTAGACTAACTCTACTGAGGTGATTTTATGGCAAAGGAACTTGAGATTGAATATAAGAATCTCTTAACTAAACTGGAATACCAAAATTTACTAGAAATAACTAATTTAACTAAAGAAAATATTCATGAGCAAACTAATATTTATTTCGATACAAAGAACGGAATACTAAAAGAAAAAAGACAAGGTTTGCGAATTAGATTATTACCACAAAAAATCGAATTCACTTTAAAAGTACCACAAAAAAACAGCTATACCTATTTAGAAATAACTGACATTTTAAATGTTTTTGATTTAGATAAATCATTAGAGGAACAAATAGATTCATCAAAAAGTGAAGTGTTAAATTATTTAGCCAATGAAAATATCCTTGTTACTGATTTAAAGGAAATTGGTTCATTAACCACTAAAAGAGCAGAAAAAAAATTAGACCAAAATACTCTTCTTGTATTAGATGAAAGTCATTATTATGGTGTCACAGATTATGAACTTGAAATGGAAGTCCTTGATTCGACAATAGGTCAAAAGACTTTTGAAAATTTTTTAGCAGAAAATAACATTCCAGTTAGACCTGCTAAAAAGAAAATTGCTAGAATGTTTGAAAGAAAACAGCAAATTGCTGAATAGTAACTTTCACAAGCGTTTCTCTTTCTCTTTTTACTAATATTTGATAGATTATAGATGATCGTATGGAATAAGTGTGTGGTTAGGAGGCGTTAAGATGATTGAAATATACCTTTTTGTTAATCCCTTAGATGAATCTAGTTTAAAAAGCGAGAAAAAATTTCTAGAAATCATTAAACATGAAAAAGAAAAGATACATTTCAAAGTAATTCCACTACTCAATCCAAGAGTCCTTCAAAATTACATACTACGTCAGAATCTACCCATTCATGACCTAGATAATAGAAATAAACTATTTAACTCTATCTATTCTGCCTGTCTAGATTACAAAGCAGCACAGCTTCAAGGCAAACGTTTAGGCAGAGAATTTTTAATTGAGCTTCAAACACGAGTTGGTTGTCAAAAACAAACCTACTCTAAATATCTTGTTAGATCCATTTTAAATGATTTAGGTGCCGATATGTCTTTATTTTTAAATGACCGTTCCTCTAACCTTATCATTGATTTCTTCAAACTAGATCAACAAGTAGCTAATGAAATGGGAATTGAAGATTTTTCAGATGCAGTTATTTTTAACTATAATTGCGAACGTGATTTTGGTGTTCTCATTGAAGCAGATACACCTGATGACATTATTCGAGATTTATTTAAAACAGATTGTATTGAAGGTAGACTCTCTAAAAACAGTGATCTTTTTCATTTATACTGAACATAACAAACAAAAGAGCCTGTAACTTCTGTTACAGGCTCTTTTATTTGTTAAAATGTTTCTACTAATGCTTCTAATTCGTTTAATCTTTCTTCAAAGACTTTCATCGCATCTTCAATATAAGCAGCTTGTGTCATATCAACACCAGCTTTTTTCATCACTTCAATTGGGTAATCACTACTTCCTGCTTTTAAGAATCCTAAATAGTTTTCTAAAGCATTTTCCTCACCCTTAAGAATTTTATCTGCTAAAGCTGCAGCTGCAGAGAATCCTGTTGAGTATTGGAAGACATAGTAATTGTAATAGAAATGAGGAATACGACTCCACTCATAAGCAATTTCTGGGTCTTTTTCAACTGAAGGGCCATAATATTTAGCATTTAGGCCAGCATAATACTCACTTAAGAATTCACTTGTTAGAGGAGTGCCTTTAGCATCTTCTGTGTGAATGAAATGTTCAAATTCAGCAAATTGAGTTTGTCTAAAGATTGTTCCTTTGAATCCATCTAAATAGTGGTTTAAGACAAAGGCACGGACTTTAGGATCTGTTTCTGTTTTTAATAAATACTCAGTTAATAAGTTTTCATTTGTTGTTGAAGCAATCTCTGCAAGGAAAATTGAATAATCACCATACACATAAGGTTGTGTTTTACGTGTGTAATAACTATGAACACTATGTCCCATCTCATGAACTAATGTATACAGATGATTTAAACTATCATGCCAGTTTAAAAGAATATAAGGTTTTGTGTCGTAACTTCCAGATGAGTAGGCACCACTACGTTTTCCTTTATTTTCAACGACGTCAATCCAGCGATCTGCATAGGCTTCCTTAACAATTTCAATATACTCTTCACCAAGTGGCTCTAATCCTTTAAGAGAAATTTCTTTTGCTTCCTCATAAGAATGTTTAATTGGAGCATCTCCTAAAACTGGTGTATACATATCGTACATATGTAAGGTATCAACATTAAGTAATTTTTTACGTAAAGCCACATAACGATGTAATAATGGTAAGTTTTTATCAACTACATCAAGTAATGTATCATAAACTGATTCTGGAATATGGTTAGCACTTAAAGCTGCTTCACGAGCTGAAGAGAAGTTTCTAACTTTAGCATTAAAGTTATGTTTTTTAACATTAGCTGTTAAAGTACTTGCAAAAGTATTTCTAAATTGTTCATACACACTGTACATTCCTTTAAAGGCTGCTTCTCTAACTTCACGGTTAGTACTTTCCATTAATTGGCCGTATAAACCATGTGATAGCTCAACATCATGACCATTTTCATCTTTAACAATTGGGAATTTTAAATCCGCATTGTTTAAAACTGAGAATGTATCACTTGAAGCTGATAACACTTCACTAGCATTAGCTAATAATTCTTCTTCTTTCGCTGATAAAACGTGTGCTCTTTCATCAGTCATTTGTTTAACAAAATAACGATAAACTTCTAAGTCTTTATTTTCAGCAAAGTAACCATCAATTTCTTCATCTGATAAAGTTAAAACTTCTGGTTGGAACCAAGCTAGGGCTGCTCCTGATTGAGCCGCTAAACTACTTGCTCTTGCATATAGACCTTGATAAGTTGTGTTACTTGTATCTTGGTCATTTTTTAAATGTGAATACACATAAATTTTTTCAACTTCACGGTAAACACTTAATAAATAGTCGATTGCTTTCAAGAAGCTATCTGCTCCATTTTTTAGTGTTCCTTGATAGCTTGGTGCTTCTTCTAATTTTTTTGTTAAAGCTTCAAAAGCCGTATCAAAAGCTGCATCACTTTCAAAAATTGGTGTTAAGTCCCATGTTTCTTTTTCTGTTAAATCTGAACGATTTGGTAATTGTTTTGTTTCACTCATTAATTCATAACTCCCCTCTCATAATTTACTTACTTATCATAACATATTTTAAGGGTAACCATAAAATTTCCCACTTTACTTCTTTAGTAGGTTTTTCATTAATTAAATGATAAATTGATTTTTTATCTTTTTTTATTATTTTTTGTTCTTCTAAAACAAAACAATATAAAGACAAACAATAACCAAGTAACCTAGTAGTTTTAATCAAAGAAAACTCTTCAAAGTCGTAGTCACTCACCACATAACTCAATATATCATTAGCACTTCCAGATTTATACTTCAAAAAATAATCATACACTAAAAAACGTAAAATCAGCTCCTTTTCAAATAAAACCGGCGTCAAAAAACTAGGTAAAAAGCACATCTTATTCATATTTCTGAGATTTTGTCCTTTTGAGTAGAAAAATGACTGTAACTCCATAGTTTTTGGCAGCTTTTGATTTAACTGACGATTCCATTTACATCGTTGCTCATAATAATTACTCGCAGGATTCGTTTGCATTTTTGCCTTTACTTCTTTTTGTGCAGCATTCAATATGTTTAAAATACTTAATTGATTTAAATCAAATTCTTCTTTCTCAAAAAGTAGTTCAGATGAAGCATAGATAATAAAATAATCTAAATATATTTTACGATTCTCAACAGAACATTCCCACATATAAAATCCTTTCGACTCTGAAAAATAAATAAATTGTTTTTGTAGAGCCGATAACTTATTTTTTAAATGAAACTTTTCTCCTAACAACCAGATAACTTGATACCCATTATTTAAATAAGACTCCGTTCTCTCTTTAAATCGTTCAAGACTAAGAGCGCTACACTGAAATTCAATGGCAATTTTTTCTTGAATTAGCACATCTGGCCGTTGGTTTAATTCAGGTAAAAAAGCTTCCACTTCATATTCAATACCATATTTGTCACAATTATTAGCTATTAATTCTTTTCCTTTTAGATGTTCTTCTGATTCATTTTCCGAAAACAAATCACAAGTTTCACGGGTTTTATGAGCAAAATGCGATCTATTAACTTTCCCACTTTTGATAATAACTTGAGAGTGGCAACCTGGACAAAACCATTTTTCCTTTTTAGCTTTTTTTATTTCTTCTGAAGTAAGTTTAGAAATAAAGCATTTTTCTTTTAGATCATTTTCAGCAACTAACATAATTCCCCTCCTTAACTAAAATATTCGTGAGAATTTAAAAGTTACTTGAATTTTTTTTAGAACTCCGTAATACTTAAAGAAAAAGATAAGGAGGTAGATTTAGATGTATGAGACGTTAAAACAACAAATCATCACAGCTAGTAAGGACATCGGAATTGATAAAATCGGCTTCACAACTGCTGAGCCCTTTGACCATTTAAAGGAAAGCTTACTAGAGCAAAAAGAAAATAATCATACAACAGGGTTTGAACATCAAAATATTGACGAAAGATTATACCCAGAATTAATTTTTGATAAACCAAAATCAATCATCTCTATTGCCTTAGCTTATCCATCTCGTATGAACACTCGTCCAGAAAAAATCAGAGGTGAAAAAAGAGGGAAATTTGCTCGTGCCTCTTGGGGAGTTGACTACCATAATATTTTAAAAGATCGCATGGAAAAATTAATTGAAGCCATTAAAGAGTTAAGTCTTGATAATCCAGATTTGACATTTAAGCCAATGGTAGATACAGGTGAATTAATTGATGTTGTTGTTGCTCAAAGAGCTGGCCTTGGTTTTATTGGTAAAAATGGCTTATTGATCACTGAAGAGTTTGGCTCTTATGTGTATCTTGGAGAGATTATTACTAATATTCCTTTTGAAGCAGACACCCCAATCGAAAATCAGTGTGGGACTTGCACCAAATGTATTGACCAATGCCCAACCTCTGCCTTACTTGGTGACGGGAGAATGAATGGTCAACTTTGTCTGTCCTATCAAACCCAAACAAAGGGGATGATGCCCGAAGAATTTAGACCTAAAATTAGAACGATTATTTATGGTTGTGATATCTGCCAAGAAGTCTGTCCTTTTAACAAAGGTAAAAATTCTCACTTTCATGAAGAAATGGAACCTGATCCAGAAGTCGTTCAACCACTATTAAAACCTTTATTAACTATCTCAAATAAAGAATTTAAAGAAAAATTCGGTTACTTAGCTGGCTCTTGGCGTGGTAAAAAACCGATTCAACGAAATGCGATTATCGCTCTAGCTAACGCTCGTGATAAAACAAGTGTCCCAAATATTTTAAGATGCTTAGATGAAGACCCTCGTCCTGTTATTCGTGGCACTGCTGCTTGGGCACTAGGCATACTAGGAAAAGGCAACGAAGAAGTTTTACTTTTCTTAGAAGAACATCTTGAAAAAGAAAGTGATGAAGAAGTCATCACTGAATTAGAAAAATCGATAATTAATATAAAAGAATAGATTGTACTCTAAAAAAACTGTGAACTAAGTTAAAATCTTAGTTCACAGTTTTTTAATATTCTTCTAAAGCAAGTGACGCTTCTTCCCATTCTTCAAGTAATTCTTCTTGTCTAGCAAATTTTTGATTAAGCGTGTCATTTAATTGTTGCAAAACTTGATGGTCTTCTAGATTTTCTGGAAGTCCCATCTCTTCTTGTAATGTTTCAATAGACTCTTCTAATTCATGCATTTCTTTTTCAAGAGTTTCTACTTGTCTCATTAACGTACGTTCTTCTCGTTGTTTTTGTTTATCCATCTCGAAGTTTTTCTTCGTATCTGTTTTGATTTCTGAAACTACTTCTTCTTTTTCATCAAGTAACTCTTTTAACTGCTCTTCTTCTAGCTTTTTCTCTAAATAATAATCATAGTTTCCATGATAGAGCTTACTACCCTCTTCAGATAACTCTAAAACACTTGTTGCGATACGATTAATAAAATAGCGGTCATGAGAAACAAATAAAATAGTTCCTTCATAATCTATTAGGGCATTTTCTAACACCTCTTTACTATCAATATCCAAGTGGTTAGTTGGCTCATCTAGAATTAAGAAGTTATCTTGATTCATAGATAGTTTTGCTAATGCCACACGAGCTTTTTCTCCCCCGCTTAATAAAGGAATTGTCTTTTTAACATCTTCCCCTGAGAATAAGAAACTTCCTAAAATAGTTCTGATTTCTTTTTCTGGCGTCGTTCGATGTTCTGACCATAATTCTTCTAATACAGTTTGCTGAGAGTTTAATTTAGCTTGTTCTTGGTCGTAATAACCAATAGAAACATGATGTCCAATTTTTTTATCTCCTTTAATAAAAGGAATATCATCAATAATTGATTTTAATAAAGTTGATTTACCAACTCCATTAGGTCCAACTAAAGCAATAGCTTCTTGTTTTCTAATTTGAAAATCCACTGGCTCACATAAAATAGTTTCATTGTATCCAATAGCGGCACTATTTACTTCTAAAACTTCACGACCTGATTCTCTTTCAATACCAAATAAGAAATGAGCTGATTTTTCATCTCCTTGAGGACGTTCAATTCTATCCATCTTCTCAAGTTGTTTTCTACGACTTTGTGCTCTTTTAGTTGTAGACGCTCGGACTAAATTTTTTGCTACAAAATCTTCTAATTTATTAATCTCTACTTGTTGTTTCTCGAATTCTTTCCATTCTCTTTCAAGACGTTCTGCTTTTTGCTCTAGGTAGCGACTATAATTTCCTTTATAACGACTCATTTTTTGACGGCTAATCTCATAAACTTCTTGAACAATTTTATCTAAAAAGTAACGGTCATGAGAAACCATTAAAAGGGCCCCACGGTAATTTTGTAAATAATTTTCTAACCAACTTAAGGTTTCAATGTCCAAGTGGTTAGTCGGCTCATCTAGCACTAATAAGTCTGGTTTTTCAAGTAATAACTTAGCTAAAGCAAGACGTGTTTTTTGTCCTCCTGATAAGTTACTAATTTGGTGATCAAAATAAGTTTCATCAAATCTAAAGCCATGAAGGACTGACTTAATCTCTGATTCATAACCATAACCATTTAATTCATTAAACTCATGTTGCAAGCGGTCGTATTCATCTAAAACTTGCTCATATTGTTTTTCATTATTTTGAATTTCTTCATTTGAAATTTGTTCTTCTAAAAATCTTAATCGTTTTTCCATTTTTTGAATAGACTCAAAAACTGTTAGCATTTCTTCCCAAATTGTTTTAGAAGATTCTAATCCTGTATGTTGGTCTAAATAACCAATTGTTAAATCTTTTGTTTTAGAGATAGTTCCTAAGTCTGCTTCTTCTAACCCTACTAATATTTTAAAAAAAGTTGATTTACCAGTACCATTACGGCCAACTAAAGCAATTCGACTTCTATCTTGTATTTCCATGTGCATATTTTCAAATAACACATCATCTCCAAATAGACGGGCTACTTGGTTTGCTTGTAATAAAATCATAAGCTTCTCCACCTTTAATATACTGAGCCTAGTTTATCATATTATATAGTTATTTATAAAGTTCAATTGTGATTATCATAGGCTTTCCTAAGCTAATAAATTGCAATTCAAACGTTCTAAAGGTATTCTATGTAAAGTGAAGTTTATAACAATGAAACATTATTTATATATAAGTGAGGGAAATAAAATGAAAGAAACTAACATTCCAAAGGCTACTGCAAAACGCCTACCATTATACTACCGCTATTTAAAATTCCTATTTGACTCAGGAAAGAAAAAAGTCTCTTCTACAGAACTAAGTGAAGCTGTGAAAGTTGATAGTGCTACTATCCGTCGTGACTTCTCATATTTTGGAGAATTAGGTAAAAGAGGTTACGGGTATGATGTGGAAAGCTTAATGAATTTCTTTGCTAAAACATTAAATGAAGACGAATTAACAAACGTTGCCTTAATCGGTGTTGGTAACATGGGACGCGCTTTAGTAAACTACCGCTTCCACCAAAGTGATAGCATTCGCATTAGCGCTGCTTTTGATGTCAAAGAAGATATTGTAGGACGCATTATTGATGGTGTACCTGTTTATTCTTCTGACGAATTAGTTAAACAAATCAAAGAACAACATATCGAAGTTGCTATTTTAACTGTACCAAATGAATTTGCTCAAGAAAATGCAGACCGCTTAGTAGAAGCAGGTATTAAAGGTATTATGAACTTTACTCCTGTTCGATTAAATGTTCCAAAACACGTTCAAATTCAAAACGTTGACTTAACAAATGAAATGCAAACATTAATCTACTTCTTATCTCATTACAAAGAAGACGATAACGAATAAAAAACTAGTGTGCTAAGTATCAAAACTTAACACACTAGTTTTTTTATTTAATAAATACTAATTGCAGAATGACAACAAAAGAGTTCATTCCTGCATGAGCAATAATAGCTGTTAAAAGCGAGCCGGTTTTCTTATAAACTAAAAAGAATAAAAACCCTAGACTTCCGTATCTTAAATAGTGACCGTCATTGTGAATAGCTGCAAAAAGAAACGAACTAATAATAGCTGATACCCAAATATTTAATTTTTGATTTAAGAAATTAATAATACTAAACCGAAAAACAAATTCTTCCATGATTGGGCCGCCAATCATGACAGCAAGCATGAAAAAAGGTGAATTTCTAATAATCGCTGCAATATTTTGCGTATTTTCAGATTCCATCGGCATTTTGAAAACAAAAACTTCTATTCCTACAACAATCATTTGTAGAAAAAAACTTCCAACAATAGCAATCAACCCTAAGCTAATAATCAGACCATAATCATCTTTTTTTTCTGATAATGTATTTGACTTATTGGTTTTTACATTAATAGCAGTCAAAATAATAGCACCTAAAATATACATCACAGCTGTTAAATTAGCTAACATAGTATTAGGAATAAATGGTAATTTTGAAAAGAATGCTGGACTCATTAACACACATGCATAAGCAAAAACTGTCCACAAAGTATTTTTATTAATTGACATATCATACCTCCTGATAAATTTGTCTCTTTTATGATAACATAGAAAAAAGATTTCATTAGCATAATTCTTGCAAAAGAGAAAAAAAATAGGTATGATGATGAAGTAGGTTAGCACTCAATAACAAAGAGTGCTAACAATTAACTTTATTCTTTATTTTATGGAGGGATATCAATTGTTAAAACCATTAGGAGATCGTGTCATTATTGAAGTTCAAGAGGAAGTAGAACAAACTGCAGGAAGCTTCTTGCTAACGTCTGCTTCAAAAGAAAAATCTCAAACAGGATCAATTATTGCTGTTGGAGAAGGTCGTTTCTTACCAAATGGAGAAAGAATTTCTCTAGAAGTTGAAGTTGGCCAAACAGTTATGTTTGAGAAGTACGCAGGACAAGAAGTTAAATACGATGGTAAAGATTACCTAATCGTGCACGAAAAAGATATTATCGCAATTGTTCAATAAAAAATCTATGAGGTGAAAGAATTATGACTAAAGATATTAAATTTTCTGAAGACGCACGTAGTTCTATGATGCGTGGTGTTGATACATTAGCTGATATTGTTAAAGTAACATTAGGACCTAAAGGACGTAACGTTGTTTTAGACAAATCATTTGGTTCACCACTAATTACTAATGATGGTGTGACTATTGCTAAAGAAGTTGAATTAGAAGACCGTTTTGAAAATATGGGAGCTCAATTAGTAGCTGAAGTTGCTTCAAAAACAAACGATATCGCTGGTGATGGTACAACTACTGCTACTGTTTTAACACAAGCAATCGTTCGTGAAGGACTTAAAAATGTTACTGCTGGTGCAAATCCAATCGGTATTCGTCGCGGGATTGAATTAGCAACTAAAAAAGCTGTTGAAGAATTACACGCTTTATCTAAACAAGTAGATTCTAAAGAAGCGATTGCTCAAGTTGCTGCTGTTTCATCTGGTAGTGACACAATCGGTGAATTAATTTCTGAGGCTATGGACAAAGTTGGTAACGACGGTGTTATCACTATTGAAGAATCTAAAGGAATTGAAACTGAATTAGATGTTGTAGAAGGTATGCAATTTGATCGTGGTTACTTATCTCAATACATGGTAACTGACAACGATAAAATGGAAGCTGTCTTAGACAATCCTTACCTTTTAATTACAGATAAAAAAATCTCAAACATCCAAGACATTTTACCTTTATTAGAACAAATTTTACAAGAAGGTAAACCATTATTAATTATTGCTGACGATGTTGATGGAGAAGCTTTACCTACATTAGTCTTAAACAAAATCCGCGGAACATTTAATGTTGCTGCTGTTAAAGCTCCAGGCTTTGGTGATCGTCGTAAAGAAATGTTACAAGACATTGCTACGTTAACTGGCGCTACAGTGATTACTGAAGATTTAGGTTTAGACTTAAAAGACACAACAATTGAAGCTTTAGGTACTGCAAGTAAAGTTGTTATTGATAAAGATAACACTGTTATTGTTGAAGGTGGCGGAAATAAAGAAGCTATCGAAAACCGTGTTTCATTAATCCGTTCTCAAATTGCTGAAACAACTTCTGATTTTGATCGTGAAAAACTACAGGAACGTTTAGCTAAATTAGCTGGCGGAGTTGCCGTGGTTAAAGTGGGAGCTGCTACAGAAACTGAGCTTAAAGAATTAAAATTACGTATTGAAGATGCACTTAACGCTACACGTGCTGCTGTTGAGGAAGGTATTGTCCCTGGTGGTGGTACTGCATTTGTTAACGTCTTACCAAAATTTGCTGAAATTGATGCTACTGGTGACGAAGCTACTGGTGTGAAAATTGTTTTACGCGCTTTAGAAGAACCTGTTCGTCAAATTGCTGAAAACGCTGGTTTAGAAGGCTCTGTTATTGTTGATAAATTAAAACAAGCTCAACCAGGAGTTGGTTACAACGCGAAAACCGATGAGTGGGTAAACATGATTGATGCTGGTATTGTTGATCCAACTAAAGTAACTCGTTCTGCTCTACAAAATGCAGCAAGCGTTTCTGCTTTATTATTAACAACAGAAGGTGTTATTGCTGACAAACCAAGTAATGATGCACCTATGATGCCAGGAATGGACCCATCAATGATGGGCGGTATGATGTAATTTCTTTAAAAGACTTATATTGATATAAAAGAAACCACATGAGATTTTTGTTCTCATGTGGTTTTTTGATGTAAGTCTATTTTTCTTACTGTGCTCTTAATTGTTTTATCAAATATTCTACCTTCTCTAAATCCTTATGATTATTGTTATCTGCTCTATAACTATCTTTACTCGAAGCTATATAAATTTTAAGATATGCTTCTATAGACGGCGTTAAAAATTTTGTTCCTTCTAATTTATTTACTTCTAATTCATCTAAAGAAACACCTGCAAAACTAGGTAAAGTATCAATCACACCAAATTCCACAGAGATATTATTTTTCGAAAATTCATGTTCATGTAAATCTATTAAGTTATAATCCATCTCTTTCATTACTTGTAAGACAGTTTCCCAATCATCAATTCTTTCATCATCTGGAGCTTCCCAACCTCTTGAATCACCTGGTACATGTATATCAATATCTCTTGAATCCCAATTTTTTTGAGTAACAAATTCAAGCCCTAATGATCCCATAAGTAAAGGAGTTATTCCTTTTTGATTTAATTTCTTCGTTATTTTTAAAAATTCATTTAATTTATTATTCATGTTAATAACCTCATTTTCAACCTATTTCCTTAACAAAATGAATATTACGACTGACTTCTCTAAATCCAATCTGTTGATGAAGTAAATAACTTTCTACATTCTCTAACTCGCAGTCACTAGCAAATTCCTCGCAATTTTTACTTTTAGCCCACTCTTCCCCTTTTATAACTAATGCCTTAGCAATTCCTTTTCTACGATAAGGGCACTCAACAAAAACGCCTTCTAAATAACCACAAGGACTATTTTTCACTCCCTCAACATAATCATTTCGAATTTCAAATTGTGCAAATCCCACAACTTCTTGATTATCTAGAGAAAGATAAATCATTGACTGACTGTTATTATATAACTCTTTAAATTCTGTTTCTAATTCTTCATAAGAACTATTTAAATAAACATTTTGGGCTAATTTTATTAAATCAGCTAAATGATTTAATTGGAATTCCTGAATCATATTTTCTTGTTTCTTTGCCCTTTTTCGGATTTCTTCACTTATAATTTCTTGAATAGATGGATAAGTGTAAGATTCAGGTTCTCCTTCCAAAAAGATAACCTCTTCCATTTCATGTTCTAGTTGATTTGAAAATTCTTTAATATCAGCTAAAAATACTTGCCCGTAATCCTCAATCCCCTCTTTTTCAATTCCTAAAATAAATAAGGGTTCAATCGTAAATTTTGTTGCTCCTGTTTCTTCCATTAATTCTCTTTTAGCGCATTCTTCAATGGTTTCGTTATTCTCTCTATGACCACCAGGGATTTCATAAGTCTTTCTATCTTTATGCCTAACATATACATTTTTATTTTGATATGTTGAAACAATCATCCCAATAATTATGTCCTCATCTTCAATCTCACCTATCTCATAAATCGTCATTTTCATCTAGTTAGCTTCCTCTCTATAAAGTAGCTCTTTCAACTGTTTATTCACTTGTTTAAGCGCTATCTTTTCTTGATTTAATCTTTCAATCTCAGATTCAACTCTAATTAACTCAGTATCAATCAAATCAACATTAGCTTCCCATTGTTTCCTTGTCCCACAATGTTCTTTATTTTCTTTAATTAGTTTTATCACTTTAATCGATAATCCCATATCTCTTAATTGTCTGATATTTTTAAAATCACATTCCTCTAATTCTGTAAAACAATATTTTTTATTAACCTTTTCAGGAGATAATAATTTTTCATCTATGTAATATCTAACTGTTTCTTTTGTAGTATCTTGCTCAGTAACAAATTGTCCCATATCCATATATTATTCTCCTATCTACTTGCCGTGTGGTATACAACACATGATTTAATACTAGTATACCAAAGAAGGAGTGATTTATTTTATGAAAATTCTACTATTCATTTTGTCTATAACTTACGCACTACTCATGTTTGCTGCTGCTATCAAATTAATTTCGGTTCATCAACACCCTCTAGTTTTCTCCTGTAATATAATCGGTTGCCTGACTTTATTATTTTATGTATTTGATTATCATCTTTTGTACATCGGCATCTTACTTCTTTTTATTTCAGCACTTTTAAACGGTTATTATATTTTAAACAGCATTACCATTTCTCATGTTATGATTCGATTAATATTTTCCATCTTCATGATTTACCTAAATAATGTCATTCATTAAACTAAGGTCTAATTTAATATCTATTAATTAGTAACTTATTCCAGTTATCATTAGTTTTTTCAAAATATGAGTGTTAAAATTAAGATAAGGAATAAGAAAGGAATGAAAGATATGTCAGCTTATCACGAAAAGAAGTTTGATTGGAGTTCATTTATCATCGGTATTTTAATGACTGGGGTCGCCCTTTTCTCTTTCAGAACGCCAATTACAAATTTAGCAGCAATTGTAATAGTTTTTGCATTTTCGGCTATTGTTAAAGGTATCATACAACTAATTGGTCACAGTCAATTAAAACACTTTACTTATTATCAGTCTAAACGCTTAGTTTTTCTTGGTGTCATTAACATTATCATCGGTATTTTCTTATTATTTAATATGACTAGCAGCATTGTTGCCTTACCCTTTGTTTTTTCTATTTGGTTTATTATTGAATCTGTTGGTGAGTTGCTACTTGCTAGTATCTACCGAGATATTTCAAAAAGTTATTTCTGGTTAATGATTATTTCTAGTGCACTTAGTATTATTCTTGGCTTTATTTTATTATCTGAGCCACTTATTGCTGCCTTAAGTATTTCTTGGCTAGTAGGAACTTACTTTTTAATTGCCGGAATTCTTTATATTGTGAGATCTTTTTAAAATTTTTTCAAATGTGTTATACTAAAATAAGAACAACATTCAATAAAGGAGAGGATACAATGAATCAAGAGCAAACAAAAGCAGTATTGAATCAATTAGTGGCAGATTTAGTCCAATTTTCAACAGTTATTCATCAAACACATTGGTACATGCGTGGGCCAGGATTTTTAACCTTACATCCTAGAATGGACGAGTATATGGAAGAAATAGATGGCCAACTTGATGAGGTTGCTGAGCGCTTAATTACAATCGGTGGTGCGCCTTTTTCAACCTTAAAAGAGTTTAGTGAAAACACAAAAATTCCAGATACAACGGGAACTTTTGACAAAACTATGGCAGAACATCTTGAAAATTTAGTAACAGGTTTCCGTTATCTACGAGATCTTTATTCAACTGGTATTAAAACTGCTGGTAGTGAAGATGACCAAGTAACTGAAGATATGCTTATTGAATTTAAAGGTGCTGTTGAGAAAAACATTTGGATGCTTCAAGCAGAGCTAAACAAAGCTCCTAACCTTTGATTTATTAACCTGACTAATTAAATTTAGTCAGGTTTTATTATTTCTTATCTAGAACATACGTTCTTTTTTGTGATATAATTAAGTACAATAGAAGGAGTGTACGAGATGAAAACAGCAATTTTATTTTTAGTAAATGAGTATGCAGATTGGGAAGGAGCTTACCTTTCAAGTATTTTAAACACGAGCAAAGAATGGGAAGTTAAGACAGCATCTATTGAAAAACAAGTAACTTCAATTGGAGGGTTCAAGACGACTGTAGATTATTTAATTGATGAATTATCAGAAAAAATAGATACTTTCATTTTAATTGGTGGCAATAATTGGCAAATTTCTAATGATACCTTATTAGAAAAAGTAACAACCTTTTTAAATAGCAATTTGATCGTTGGTGCTATTTGTGGAGCTGTGGATTATCTAGCTAAAAATGGTTTGTTAACACCTTACAAACATACTGGAAATGCTCTGTTTTTCTGGCAAGAATATGAAAAATATACAACTCTTGAAAACTTTTTAGAAGTTCAATGTGTTAGTGATAAAAACTTAGTTACAGCTAACGGGACAGCGGCTATTGATTTCACAGAAGCTTTACTTGAAAAATTAAACTTCGAAACAGAAAAAGTTCGTCACAGAGAAATCGGATTACAACGTCTTGGTTACTATGATTACGTAGAAAAATTTGGAAATCCGTTTCATTAATAAAAAATCTCTATTTTAGTTTTTAAGCTAAAATAGAGATTTTTTTATTTATATTTTTCTTCCAACTGACTCATCCATGAACCTAAAAGTGCTCCTAAAACGAGCATAACAAAACACATACCATATTGAAGGATTCCAAAATCAGTATAATCTTTTGGAATAATCATAAGCGTTGAAGAAAAAACAACACCTAATATAAAATGAAATAATTTTGAATAGGCAATGCCAAAAATATAATCCATGACTTTTGATAGTCCTAAAACAATAATAATCGCACCCACACTAAGTGGTAAAATAACGCTGAAATCAATCGTTTTAATACCATCAGACATGGCTTTATACATGCCCATATAAACTAAAAAATTTGATGGACTTAATCCTGGTACAATAAGTCCTAAACCAATTAATCCACCAGCAATCATCCAAGTCCAAGTATTTTGAACAACTTGACCATTAAATAAAGATTCTCCATAAACTAAAAAAATAAAAGATAAAATAAAGGTTACTCCCATAATCACCTTGTCTACATCGTTCCGACCCTTTTTCCCTGCTTCTTTCCATAAAGAAGGCAGTGTACCAACAATACAACCAACAAAAAACCACAAAATAATCGTTTCATATTTTCCAAGTAAAAAACTAACTCCAAAAGAAAGTAAAAAGACTCCTGTCACACCACCTAAACCAATAGGTAAAAAATAAAGCACATTCTCTTTAAAGTTTTTTGTAATATGAGCTAAAAAGGAAATAATTCGTTCATAAATCCCAAAAATCGCTGCTAGCACTCCACCACTAACTCCTGGTAAGATAAATCCTGAACCAATAAACATTCCCTTAATAAATCGTAATAACCAATCTTTGTTGTTTGTTTTGTTCATAATCGTCTCCTTAAAATTCATTCAAACTTTATAATAACTGATATTATTTTAAAAACGCAAAAAATATACTCAGTTTAATCAATTATTTATGACAGAGCAAAATTCAACACTGAATCAACATTATTTATTTTATCTTCCAATTTTTCTTGTATAAATACATCTGGCTTTATACCAATATTATGATGTATCTTCCCATTCGGGTACTCCACCCTTTTAGCCGTTATCATAAACATACCACCAGTTTTAAGCTTAATCCAAGCAGGTTGTCCTGTTGAGCCTGCTGTGTTTTCTCCAATCAAAAGTGCTCTTTTATTACTATCAAAATTAATAATGAAATTTTCTGCTGAGGAATATGTCATTCGATTTTGTAATATTTTAACTTTCACTAGTTTTAAAAGTCCTTGATACTGTTTAAAGTTGCTTTTTTCAATAGTTACTTCTAAGTATTGATGTTTTAAAACTTCATAGAATTCTTTATATTCTTTTTTAGCTGTGTCATCCTTTATGTTATATAAATTCATTGTAGCAGAAGCCACTCTTTCACTATTTATTACTTGGTGATACGCTTTTTCCATTTCGATAGCTTCATCAATAAATCCTTGATAAATCGCATCTGCAAAACCAGAATTACCACCTAGATTATTTCTAAGATCAAATATAATTTCTTCTGCTTTTAAATAGTCTTTTGCATATTTATAAAAATTAGTTACTACTTCTTCTGTCATAAAATGATTAATTTTGACAAGTATTTTTTTATTTATTTTAGCTATTAATATTTCCTCAGAGTCATGTAATATTTTAGCTTCTTTAGGTAATTGCTTAATATAAGTTGACTTTCCCTCATACTTTTTATCTATTAATTTGAATTCATTTTTTGAATTATCAATAAACTCAAGATCTAATATGTCCTCCTCGATTAAAAAAGAAGTTTCACTTTGTAGTAAATTAATAGAGAACTCTCTATTAGATCTCCAGCCATATGTTATACAAAGGTCCCTGAACTCTGTATCACTAAAATTATTCAACTTCTTAATTGGCTTAAATAAATACTCTTGATACTTATCCTCACATTCAACAATAACTAAGTTATCTTCAATAATAGCCAATTTAAAAGGAAAATAGGTGAATGTTTCTTTTATTTTCTCTGGCAGATAAACTAATGTATGTCCGTCATTTAATAAGCTGCTCAACTTCATTAATTTCTTGTAAAAATTATTTAAATCTATGTTTCCACTCACTTTTAAGACTAAATTAGTTATTTCCTTATCCCATTCTTTTAGTAACTCATCTTCCCAATAAGGAAATAAATTTAATACATAATGATTGATTTTTAAAATATCTGAAATTTGATTTTCTACCTCTTTCATCAGCATTACCTCAATCCTTATTCACAAAATGTTTTAACTGATTATCTTTTAACTGAACTATTTCATTTAAAACAACTGGTTTTAAGTTATTTACCTCATTTTCTTTTTCCCAATGAACGTTTACTTTTTCCAAGCATTTTATTTTCTGACTAGGCTCTTTTAAAGTCAATTCATAGACAAAAATAATCTGCTGATAAGGTTTATTTTCATACGTAAAAAAATTCTCAACTATAGCCACTAAACGATTAACTTCAACATCTAAATTCGTTTCTTCTTTAAATTCTCTAATCACTGCTTCTTCAGATGTTTCACCAATTTTAATAGCTCCACCACTTAATGTTTGAGTGCCATCTACTTCTGTTGAAACAAGTAAATCACCTTGATGTCTTAATAAACCACAGGCTCTCACATCAAACTTCGACAAGCCTAATTCAACTCTTATATCTGTCATGTCTATACCTCCTTAAGGACAATAATATTTTTTTACCGATATGAAATGAGAGAATTAGTAAGCTTAAAAGAAGTGCTCCTTTAAAAAAGTTTACCCAAAAAACTAAATAAGGAGCAGCTATTAGCCAAACAACTAATAATAATAATATAACCACACATTGATGGCGAAATTTCATTTTACGGATTAAAATCCATGTCATAAACCCTTCTCTAAGCTGTCTTGTAGCTAAATATTCTTTATATAGTCTCATATTAAAAACTTCTCTCCTTTCAATCTAATATCCCTTAAGTTTATCATATAACTAAAAAAGAGATAAATTGATTTAACAATTCATCTCAATAAATTAAACTTTAGCATAAAAAGTTGTCGCAATATAATCACCTTTATAGGTTTGGCGATACTGATTTGGACTAATACTCGTTTGTTTTTTAAAGATTCGACTAAAATATGCTGGGTCAGTATAGCCGACTTCTTCACTTATTTCACCTAAAGAAAGTGATGTTTCTCGAAGTCTTTTCTTTGCCTGTTCTACTCTGTACTGAGTCAAATAAGCAACATAAGTCATCCCTACTTCTTTTTTAAACAACTGACACAGATAAGCTTTATTTAAGTGCATAAAGTTAGCTAAGTCATCTAGGTTCATCTCTGTATGGAAATGGTTATGAATATATTCAATCATCGGTAAAATCGTTTCATTATTCGTTTGACTATCTTTTCCTACTCGGTGCTCTAGTAAAGAAACTTGATTTAAAGAAATAATGGCACGATGAATACTCGTTAAAGCTTCCTCTTCCTTAAGAGGTTTGACTAAATAATCAATAGCACCCATTCGCATAACTTGTTGAATATTCTGAAAACTTTCCTTCTCATCAAAGAATATACATCTTAGATTGGGATGCATAGCTTTTAATTCTTTAATAATGGCATAAGGATTGTCGTCATTTAAGTTTAAATCAATTAGCAATATTTCAGGTTCATGGTTTTTCCCAACCGCAATTGCTTCCTTGTAATTAATAGCATCAGGAAGTTGAATGACATTAACAAAATACCTTAAAAATAATCTATCTAGAGTTCCATTTAACTCCACATCCTGCGTGATCTTTAATACATGACACATAGTACCCCTACTTTCTTCGCTTCAAACTTCACAAACTAAAGAAACAGACCTAATAACATGTAATTTACATACGTTTATTATAGCATAAATCATACTCCTTTAACCTTATTTATTAAGCAAAACCTTAATTTTATCCAAATATAGTCAAAAAAAGTCCTAACTCTTATTTTGTGAAAAATGATACTGTTAATGTGTAATAAGAAATGAACAACACAATCAAAATATTATTTAGGAGGATTATAATGAGTAAAGAAAATGCTAAAAAAGAAGTCGTCCAAGATGTGATTGATCAACTGATCCAAAAAGCTCACGTCGCCTTAGAAAAAATGGAAACGCTTAACCAAGAACAAGTTGATAAAATTGTTTATGAAATTAGTTTAGCGGCTATTGACCAACATATGCCATTAGCTAAGCTAGCTGTTGAGGAAACAGGTCGTGGTGTTTATGAAGACAAAGCGATAAAAAATATGTTTGCCTCAGAAAGTATTTGGAATAATATTAAACATAATAAAACAGTTGGCGTAATTAACGAAGATAAACAAACTGGTATTGTAGAAATTGCAGCTCCAATTGGAGTACTTTGCGGAGTAACTCCTACAACTAATCCAACATCAACAACTATTTTTAAAGCGATGATTGCTTTAAAAACTCGTAACCCAATCATCTTCGCTTTTCACCCGGCAGCACAAAAATCTTCTGCTGAAGCAGCTCGTGTAGTACGTGATGCAGCGATTAAAGCTGGCGCTCCTGTTGATTGTATTCAGTGGGTAGAAGAGCCTTCTCTTGAAGCAACTAGTTCTTTAATGAATCATGAGGGAATTGCCTCTGTTTTAGCAACTGGTGGTTCAGGCATGGTGAAAGCTGCCTACTCAACTGGGAAGCCAGCGATTGGGGTAGGACCAGGAAACACACCTGCTTATATTGAAAAAACAGCAAAAATCAAACGAGCTGTTAATGACTTAATTGTCTCTAAAACTTTTGATAATGGAATGATTTGTGCCTCTGAACAAGGCATCATCGTTGATAAAGAAATTTATGATGAAGTTAAAAAAGAATTCCAGGCTCATCAAGTTTATATCTGTTCAGGTAAAGAAAAAGATTTAATCGAAAACTATGTGATGAATGAAAGTAAAACAGCAGTCAATCCTGAAGTCGTTGGAAAACCTGCTACTGAAATCGCTGAAAAAGCGGGACTTAAAGTGCCAGCCGGAACAAAAATGATTATTGTCGAACTTGCTGGTACTGGAAAAGAACATCCCCTATCTCTTGAAAAATTATCTCCTGTACTTGCTATGGTTAAATCGAATTCTCATGCAGAAGCCTTTAAACTAGCTGAACAAATGCTTGAAACAGGTCTTGGTCATACAGCATGTATCCATACAGAAGATGAAGACTTACAAATTGCTTATGCTTTAAAAATGAAAGCTTGTCGTATCTTAGTTAATACACCAACTTCTCAAGGTGGTATTGGGGATATCTATAACGAAATGATTCCGTCATTAACTCTTGGTTGTGGTTCATACGGTAAAAACTCAATTTCTCAAAACGTAACAACAGTTAATTTATTAAACTACAAAACATTAGCAAAAAGGAGAACTAATATGCAGTGGTTTAGATTACCAAATAGAATCTTCTTTGAAAAGAATTCAATCCAATACTTACAAGTGATGGAAGATATTGAAAGAGCCTTTATCGTTTGCGACCCTGGTATGGTACAACTTGGTTATGCTGATTTAATTATTGAAGAACTTAGAAAACGTAACAACAAAGTTCATTTTGAAATCTTCTCAGAAGTTGAACCTAACCCTTCAACAAATACGGTTTATAAAGGAACTGAACAAATTGTTAACTTTAAACCTGATACGATTATCGCTTTAGGTGGTGGTTCTGCAATTGATGCGGCTAAAGGAATGTGGTTATTCTACGAACATCCAGAAACTGAATTCTTCGGGGCTAAACAAAAATTCTTAGACATTAGAAAACGAATTTACAAATTCCCTAAAGCTGAAAAATCTCGCTTAGTTTGTGTACCAACAACTTCTGGTACTGGTGCTGAAGTGACACCATTTGCAGTTATTACAGATAGTGAAACACATGTGAAGTATCCACTAGCAGACTATGCTTTAACACCTGATGTTGCGATTATTGACCCACAATTTGTTTTATCAGTACCTAAATCAATTTCTGCTGATACTGGAATGGATGTTTTAACTCACGCTCTAGAATCATATGTCTCAGTTATGGCAAGTGATTATACAAGAGGCTTAAGTATGGAGGCTATTAAATTAGTTTTTGCTAACCTAAGAAATTCAGTAAACAACCAAGATCCTATTGCTCGCGAAAAAATGCATAACGCATCAGCTATTGCTGGTATGGCTTTTGCTAATGCTTTCCTAGGAATTTGTCACTCAGTTGCTCATAAAATCGGTGGTGAGTACAACATTCCACATGGCCGTACAAATGCGATTCTATTACCGCATATCATTAGATATAATGCGAAAGACCCACAAAAACATGCTATCTTCCCTAAATACGATTACTTTAGAGCCCATGAAGATTATGCTCAAATCGCAAAAGATTTAGGTTTTAAAGGAAATACGACAGAAGAATTAGTGGATAGTTTAGTAACTGAAATTATTAAACTTGGTAAAGATGTTGGTATTGATATGAGCCTGAAAGCTCAAGGTGTAACTCAAGAAGTTCTTAATAATACAGTTGACCGTATGGCAGAGTTAGCTTATGAAGACCAATGTACAACAGCTAATCCAAAAGAACCACTAATCAGTGAATTAAAACAAATTATCATTGATGCGTATACAGGAGTGTAACCAAAAAAGAATGGGCTGTGACATACTTATGTCACAGCCCATTCTTTTATTTTTAAAACATTAAACCTGTCACAATAATGATTACTTCTGCAATTAAAGTTCCTACTGATACAGTGATAAATGTTTGTTTGAAAGCATTCTTATGATTTAATCCTGTTAAAGCTAAGAACGTTAAGAAGACACCACTTTGCGGAACAATTGTTAAAATATTCGAAGCAACTGCTGCTACTCTATGAATCATTTCAGGATCTACACCTTTATCAAGATAGAATTGAGCAAAGTTTGGCATAACAATTCCTAACGCTCCTGATGATGAACCTGTAATAGCTGACATTGATGACGTTAAAACAGTTAAACTAATTAATGGATTTCCTGGAATATTTAAAATTAAATCAGAGAAGAATTTAAATCCTGGTGCAACCATAACAACTGCTCCAAAAGCAACAGCAGAAGCTGTAGCAAAGATTGGTGCAATCGAGCCTGATGCACCTAGATTAAAGGCTTTAATTTTTTCAGGAATAAATCCTCTAAATAAAATAACCGCTAAAATAATCGCTGCTAGTAAAGCAATATAGATAATGTTTTTCTTCAAGAAATCACCTCCAAAAATACTACCTGATAAAGCTAATACAATAAGTAGTAACAATGGAGAAATACTTGGTAAAAAGTTTGGTAATTCTTTTTCTTCAATAACTTCTTCTGTCACTGTAACATAAGTTGAATAAGTTTCGCCTTTAGCAATACTTTTATCTAAACAACGTTTCATATAAAACAAACCAAAAGCCACACAACCAATTGAACCTAAAATACTAGGAATAGCTGCTGCTGTTAGAGAGGTATTCAAATATTGAATTGGAATAACATTTTGGATTGCAGGTGTTCCTGGTAAAATAGTCATAGTAAAGGTTGCAATCCCTAACCAAAGTGGCACTTGAATTAAGTTCCATGATAGATCCATTTTTTTGAATAAGCTACGTGCTAAAGGAAGTACCGCAAACATAACAACAAATAAGCTAATACCACCGTAAGTTAAAATCGCACTTACTGCAAAAATCGCAACTAATACTTTATAAGGGCTATCATAACCTACTTTTTTCAAAATATAATCTGCTATTGAAGTCGTTGCCCCACTCATCTCCATTAGTTTAGCTAAGATTGAACCTAATAAGAAAATAGCAAAATAATTTAAAATATAAGTCGATAAGGCACCCATGTATTGATTAGCTTCTTTTCCTAATAAAGAAGTCACTGGGTCCATTTGGTTAAATAAAATAACAATTGCAGTTGCAAGCGGTGCTGCGATAATAATATTAATTTCTTTTAACGAAAAATAAATAATCGCTACAACACCAAGTAAAACACCAATTGAGCCGATAATTTCCATAATCATTTTCCCCTTAATTGAAAAACAAAGGACACAAGTTTATTACCAGTTATTCAAATGAGAATATTAAGCAATTATTCCTATGTCCCTTATTTATTCAAATCTCTTTCTTATTGAGCTGTATATCCACCATCTAATAGACAAGCTTGACCAGTAATTCCTTTAGCTTTATCACTAGCTAAGAATGATACGTAGTCTGCAATTTCTTGAACATCGATTAAACGTTTTTGAGGTACTAATGGGTATAATACTTCTTCCAATACGTTTTCTAGTGGAATATTACGAGTTTTTGATAAGTCGTCAAATTGACCTCTTACTAAAGGTGTATCAACATAACCAGGACAAACAGCATTAACAGTGATACCTGAGTCTGCAGCTTCTAAAGCAGCAACTTTTGTTAAACCAATTAAACCATGTTTAGCTGAGTTATAAGCTGATTTACCAGCAAAACCAATCACACCATTAATTGAAGCCATGTTAATAACACGTCCATGTTTTTGAGCTTTCATTGTTGGGAAGGCACGTTTAATAGCAATAAATGGTGCTACTAACATGACTTTTAACATAAACTCAAATTTTTCAGTTGGGAAATCTTCAATCATTGATACATGTTGTAAACCAGCGTTATTAACTAAAATATCAATACGACCGTATTTTTCAACAACTGAATCAATTGCAGAGTTGATAGCTTCTTCACTTGTTACATCACAAACAACACCAAATGCTTCGTAACCTTCTTTAGTGTAACCAGCTACAACTTCATCTAATTTTTCTTTATTAATATCTGAAAAGGCTACTGCTTTTCCTTCTTTTAAGAAAGTTTCACCGATTTGTTTACCAATACCACTTGCTGCTCCTGTTACGAAAACTACTTCTTTTGAAAATGTCATTTTAAAATCCCCCATATATTTTTTATTTTGTTTTATTAATTAAGGTTGCTTCTGTTGCTGCTTGAACTTCTTCAAAGGTATAATCTGGATGTATCTCAATCGCACATAATCCTTCTTCTTGGTATTCAAAAACACCCATCTCAGTAACTACTAAACTAATAACATTTTTAGCTGTCAATGGCAATGAACACTCATTTAAAATTTTGTGTTTTCCTTTATTTGTGTGCTCCATTGCAACAATTACTTTTTTAGCTCCAACTAATAAATCCATAGCTCCACCCATACCAGGAACCATTTTTCCAGGTATTAAGTAGTTAGCAATACTTCCATGTTGATCGACTTGAAGTGCTCCTAAAACAGTAGCCGCAACGTGTCCTCCTCTGATAATCCCAAATGATGTTGAGCTATCAAAGAACGCTCCTCCTGTTTCAATTCCTACAGGTTGTCCCCCAGCGTTAACTATTGTTGGATCAATATTACCTTCTGAGGCTGCTGTTAAACCAACAAATCCATTTTCAGATTGTAGAGTAATTGTTACATCCTCTGGAATATAGTTAGCTACTTGTGTTGGAAGTCCAATACCTAAGTTAACTAAGGTATTGTTTTCTAATTCTTGAGCCACACGTTTTGCAATTCGTGCTTGAACTTCTTCTTTTGATAATTCTTTTTGTCCAGTTGCCATAATTATTCCCCTCCCTCCACAATATAATCAACAAAGATACCAGGAGTATGTACAAAGTTAGGATCTAAATCCCCTGATTTAACAATTTCACGAGCTTCAACAATAGTTGTTGTTGCATTTGCAGCCATCACTTGATTGAAGTTGTTTTCTGAACCAATGTATTGAAGATTCCCACCTTCATCAACTTTATTAGCAAATATTAATGCCGCATCTGCTTTTATTGGTTTTTCTAGTAAATAGTCTTTCCCGTCAACAGTGAATAGTTCTTTACCTTCTGCAACTAGAGTACCAATTCCTGTTGGTGTTAAAAAGCCACCTAAACCAAATCCTCCAGCTCTTATTTGCTCAACTAAAGTTCCTTGAGGAATCAATTCTACAATAGTTTCACCTTCGTTCATTTGACGTCCAGCTTCTCGGTTTAACCCTATATGAGAAGCAATAATTTTTGAAAATTGTTTTGTCATAACCATTTTTCCTACACCTTTGTCAGGTAGTCCTGCGTCGTTACAAATTAGAGTTAAATTTTTTGTTCCTTTTGCAACTAAAGCATCTACTATTCTCTCTGGTGTTCCATTTGCCATGAATCCTCCGACCATAACAGTATCGCCATCTTTAATCAGATCGACTGCTTGATCTAAAGAAATAATCTTATTCATTGCTTGTTCCTACTTTCCTACAAATTACTGTTCATTTTTAACGATGACTGCTGTTCCTTGTCCGCCACCAATACATAATGTTGCTAAACCTTGTTTTGAACCACGTTTTTTCATTTCATGAATTAATGTAACAAAAATTCTCGCCCCACTTGCTCCAATTGGATGCCCTAAAGCAATGGCACCACCATTAACGTTTACAATTTCAGGGTTTAATTCTAAGTCTTTTAATACCGCAATTGATTGAGCTGCAAAAGCTTCGTTTGATTCAATTAAATCTAAATCAGCCACAGTCAAGTTTGCTTTTTCTAAAGCTTTTCTAGAAGCTGGAATTGGTCCAGTTCCCATTAATTCTGGTGCAACACCAGCACTTGCGTAACTAGTAATTGAAACTAAAATAGTTAAACCTAATTCTTTAGCTTTTTCTTCAGTCATTAACATAACCATTGCTGCTCCGTCATTAATCCCAGAAGCATTACCTGCTGTAACAGTTCCTTCATTTGGAATAAAGGCTGGTCTTAATTTTTGTAATGTTTCAAATGTCGAGTTAACTTTTGGATATTCATCTGTATCCATAATGATTGGATCTTTCTTGCGTTGTGGGATTGATACAGGAACAATCTCATCTGCAAAACGTTTAGTTTCTAATGCTTTAGCAGCTTTTTCTTGGCTAGCCTGAGCGAATTCATCTTGCTCTTTACGAGTTATATTGTATTTTTTAGCAATATTTTCAGCTGTAATTCCCATATGGTAATTATTAAAAGCATCTGTTAAACCATCATTTACTAATGTGTCTACAACTTTTCCATTACCTAAGCGTTGTCCAAAACGGTGATTTGGTAAGACGTATGCTGCTTGTGACATATTTTCAACACCACCAGCAATGACAATTTCAGCATCTCCTAATAAAATACTTTGAGCTGCTAATTCAATCGCTTTAAGTCCTGAACCACAAACCATGTCTAAAGTAAAAGCCGTTTTTTCTTGTGGAATACCTGATTGAATGGCAATTTGTCTTGCAACATTTTGACCTAAACCAGCATGTAAAACATTTCCTAAAATCACTTCATCTACTAATTCTGGTTTAACTTTAGTCGTTTCTAAAATTTTCTTCATAACTGTTGTTCCTAAATCAACAGCTGAAACATCTTTAAATGCTCCTCCAAATGCTCCAATTGGTGTTCTTAAAGCTTCAACAATAACAATGTTTTTATTCATCGTAACAATTCAATCCTCTCTGTTATTTAAAACGCTTTCTACACTTACAAGGTAACAAGAATATTTTAAAAGTTGAAATATATAAAATTTAGATAAGTATAAAAAAAATTTATACTTATACTTGAAAACCTTTGTATTATAAGGTTTAATGGTTGTGTAAAATAAAATAACTATAAGTATACATAATAGTTATTGATTCTATTACTTATAATTATAGACTATGAAAAGGGATGTGCCTGATTATGGACATTAAACAGCTACGATATTTTATGACGATTGTTGACAACAATTTCAACCTCAGTCGTGCCGCTGAATTACTCTATGTTTCTCAACCAACCTTAAGTATGATGATCAATGAATTCGAGCGAAAAGAGGATGTCATTCTCTTTAAAAGAAAAAGAGGGCGTATTTCAGGACTCACTTATTTAGGGGAAAATTATTATAAAGATGCCTGCGAAGTTTTAGACCTTTATAACAAAATGTTCACCAATCTCCACAATGAGCATATAGAAGATTTGAAAGGAACCATTAATATTGGAATTCCACCTTTAGTTTTATCTTTAGTTTTTTCAACCATTATGCCAAAAATGATTTTAGACAATCCTAATATAAAATTTAATATTAAAGAGTCAGGAGCTTATCAATTAAAAAATGACTTACTACTAGGTAATGTTGACATTGCTGCCCTACTTTCTCCAACAGGATTAGCAGATAACTTGATTGAAACCTATGAGATTCAACGCTCTGAATTAGCTGTCTTTTTGTCTCCTAAACACCCTCTTGCTAAGAAAAAAATACTAAGTTGGAAAGATTTAAACCATCAAAAACTGGCTATCTTTGATTCTAGTTTTATGATTAATCATTTACTGATGGACGCTTTTGAAAGACACCAAATCCATCCAAATATTATTTTAACGTCAGGTTCATGGGATTTTATGTTAAATGCCACTAAAATTAATCACGATATTATGACTATTTTGCCAAATCCAACAAATGACTCATATAATTTAAAGGACGTTAAATGTATCAAATTGGAACAACCTATTATTTGGAAAGTTGTTTTAGCAAGATTAAAAAAAGAAAATTATAATAAAATAGAATCCTATATAAATGATTCTATGATAGAAGCTTCTCGTGAAAAACAACACATAGATTCTCAAATAAGTTGAAGTGAATGAGCTACTGTATATTTTTAAGTTATAGCCTATATAAAAAAAGAGTATTAGATATATCAGTTAAAAGGTATTATATTCGAGTTGTCGAAAGGAGCAACGCGAAAAACTATACGTAACTGTTATATCTAATTCTTTTTTCGTTATCATGCTCACTTTTTAACAAATAATTTTATAGGAGTGGAAATTTTGAAAAAAACGTATCCTTGCATTACTCAAGAAACAATTAAGATTGGACAAGTAGCGGAGAAATCAAAACGTATTTCTGAAGAAGATGTAGACATGTTTGCTCGTACAACTGGTGATATGAATCCGGCTCACACAGATGAAGAATATGCTAAAGACAGTCTCTTTAAAACAAAAATCGCTCACGGTATGTTAGGAGCTGGTCTAATATCAGCGGTTTTAGGTATGGATTTACCTGGACCTGGAACTATTTACTTAGGACAAGATTTAAAATTTATGAACCCTATTTTCTTTGATGATGTCATTGTGGCAAAAGTTGAAGTAATCAATCTAATCGATAAGAAAAAATTTATTATAGCTGAACTAAAAACTACAGTTGTTAATCAAGATGGAAAAGTATTAATCGAAGGTATTGCAACAGTTATACCACCTAAAGGAGATAAATAAAATGAAATTAGAAATGAAATTAAAAAACAACGCAGCAAGATCTGTAAACCCATACGGATGTAAACAAGAAGTATTAAATCAAATTAACTATGTCAAAGAACAAGGTAGTTATGAAGGACCTAAAAAAGTTTTAGTTTTAGGTAGCTCATCTAGCTACGGATTAGCAAGCCGCATTACGGCAGCTTTTGGTGCTCACGCAGATACCATTGGCGTTTCTTTTGAAAGAGGACCAAAAGATAAAACAATGTTAGGTACTGCTGGGTGGTATAACAATATTTTCTTCAGAGAGTTTGCTGAAAAAGAAGGATTGATTGCTAAAAATTTCATTGGAGATGCTTATAGCTTAGAAATGAAAGAAGCTGTCATTAACTATATTAAAGAGGAATTTGGTGGCAAGATTGATTTACTTGTTTATAGCTTAGCTGCTCCAAAAAGAACAGACTATAAGACAGGTATCACTTATACTTCAGCTCTAAAACCAATCGAAAAAACTGTGACTGGTGAAAATATTAATCTTGAAAAAGAAGAATTATTCACTCAAGTAGTTGAACCTGCTACAGAAGAAGAAATCGAAGGCACTGTTAAAGTTATGGGCGGCGAAGATTGGGAATGGTGGGTTGAACTTCTTAAAGAAGAAGGTTTGCTTGCTGAAGGATTTAAAACAACTTTATATTCATATATTGGACCAAAAGCAACTCATGCCTTTTATCATGAAGGTTCACTTGGTGTCGCTAAAAAACAAGCTGAAGAATCATCAAATCGCATTAATGAATCACTTAAAGAGCTAAATGGAGAAAGTTTAATTTGTGTTTCTAAAGCTGTAACAACTAAAGCCAGTGTCGTTATTCCGATTTTACCTAAATATTTAATCTGCTTATATAAAGTAATGCTTGAAAAAGGAACTCACGAAACACCAATTATGCATAAAGATCGTATTTTTAGAACTATGTTTTACGGTGAAGAACGCGAATTCGATGACAAAGGTCGCTTACGTCCAGATAGTTGGGAACTAAATGAAGAAGTTCAACAAGAAGTAAGTGCATTAATGGAACAATTAACTCCTGAAAACTTTAAATCAGATTTAACAGCTTACAACCTTTTCAGAAAAGAATTTCTGAATATTAATGGATTTGAAGTTGATGGTAATACGATAGATGAAGTGAACTTTGAAGATTTACAAAAAATGAAACCTTAAATAAAAAGGAGAATTAGGATTATGTCAGTTAAATTTATTAAAGCAGTAGATGTTCCAGAATTAATTAATGACGGTGACACTTTAGCTGTTGAAGGATTTATTGGAACAGGTGTAGCAGAAGAAATTCATGAAGCTGTTGAAAATCATTACAAACAACATCAACATCCTAAAAACTTAACTTTACTTTATGCAGCAGGAATTGGAGACGGCGCATCTAGAGGTTTAAACCACTATGCCCAAGAAGGGTTAATTAAAAGAGCTGTTGGTGGACACTGGGGGCTTGCACCAAAATTACAACCTTTAGTTTCTGAAAATAAAATTGAAGCCTATAATTTTCCACAAGGCGTTATCTCTCAAATGTTTCGTGATATTGCTGCTAAAAAGCCTTTCTTAATTACAAAAGTTGGCCTTGGTACTTTTGTTGACCCAGATATTTCAGGAGGTAAGCTAAACGATATCACCACAGAAGATTTAGTAACAAAAATGACTTTTGACGGTGAAGACTACCTTGCTTACTCCCTACTAAAACCAAATGTAGCTATTTTAAAAGGAACTTATTCTGATGAGCGTGGAAATATTGCCTTTGACGAAGAACCCCTAACTCTTGAAGCTACTTCCTTAGCTATGGCAGTTAAAAATGCTGGCGGAATTGTTATTGTTCAAGTTAAAAAATGTGTCCGTTCTGGCTCCCTTGATCCTAAACTTGTCAAAATCCCTAGTTTGTTAGTGGATTATGTGGTTGAAGTGGAGGATGAAACTAAACATATGCAGACCTTTAACACACAATTTAACTCTGACTTTATTCAATCAAATGTGATAAAATCAGAAAATTCCCAAGCAGTTCCCCTTAATGACCGTAAAATTATCGCTAGAAGATCGGCTCAATTAATCCCTGCTGATGCTAAAATTGTTAATTTTGGGATCGGTGTTCCCGAAGTTATCTCAGCAGTTTTAAAAGAGGAAGGCTCAAGTGACCGTTTTACAACAACTATTGAACCAGGTAGTTTTGGCGGTGTGCCTGTTGGCGGTCTTGATTTTGGTGCTGCTATTTCTCCTGAATCAATCATTGACCAGTCTTATATGTTTGATTTTTATGACGGTGGCGGAATAGATATTGCCTTTTTAGGCTTAGCTGAGTGCGATAAAGATGGCAATATTAATGTGTCTAAATTTGGACCTAAGATTGCTGGTGCTGGTGGGTTTATTAATATTACTCAAAATACGAAAAATGTTGTTTTTTGTGGTACTTTCACAGCAGGCGGTTTAAAAACAGAGATCTCCAATCACGAATTACATATCACTCAAGAAGGTAAAAAATCTAAATTTGTTGAGTCAGTTGAACAAATTACATTCAGTGGTAAAACAGCTATTAATAATAAACAAAATGTTTACTACGTTACTGAAAGAGCTGTTTTCAAATTAGTTAAAGACGGTGTTGAATTAATCGAAATCGCTCCTGGCATTGACATTAAAAATGACATCTTAGATCACATGGCATTCAAACCCTTAATTTCAGATGATTTAAAACTAATGGACACTTCTATTTTCAATGAAGATAAAATGGCTCTCAAGTATTAATTCCCATTAATCCTTACAAGCTTTCTACGAAACAAAATTTATAATAGATGGATTTCCGCTTCGGCGAAATTAAAGGAGTGTGACAAAAATAAGTCACACTCCCTTTTGCTTTATTCATTTTTAAAGAAACTAACAAAAAAATCTTCTACATAGTCTGCTAACTGATTGTGTTGAATATTTTCTAAACGGCAAACATTTACTGACCAACTAAAAAAGGGATCAATCGAGCGACATAAAAGCGTATTTTGTGTGTAGTGCAGAACAATTGGTGCTGGTAATATAGTGACAATATCAAGAGACTCACACATACTAGCTAGTAAATCCCAAGCCCCTGATTCAAAAAAGATATTCGGGGTCACACCTGCCACTTGGAAATTTTTCTTAATTTGATGATGAATCATAAAAGAGCTGTTTAATAAAATAAGTCGCTCACGGCCAAGATCTTTATAAGTCACAGGTTCATCACTCAATGCAAATTTGTGGTCTTTATTAAAAATCGCTACTACTTGATTATCAACAATAGTGGTACTTCTAATATTTTGAGTGGTAATCGGATCAATTAAAAAAGCAATATCAATTTCTTGAAGTAGTAGCATTTTTTGAAGTTCGTAAGCTCCTGCTTCTACTATTTCTAATTGAATAGTTGGATTTTCCATAATAAAATGAGGAATTGCTTTTTTAAATAAAACAGTTAAAATAACTGGTGGAATCCCTACTTTAATAGTTCCTTTGACAGCAGTTTTATTAATTCTTAAATCAGTCATCAAATGATTATATTGATTTAAAACAGTTAAAGCGTTATCATAGAATTCCTTACCGATTGGCGTTAAATCCACTAATCGACCTTTGGAACGAACAAAAAGCTCAACCTCTTCTTTTTCTTCAAATTCTTTAATGAATTTAGTCAAACCTGGTTGAGAAATTAGTAATATTTTGGCAGATTGTGATAAATTAAAATTGTTTTCAACAATTGTGGTAAAGTACTCCAAGTGCTTAATATCCATAATAACCTCCACTAAATTTATAATAAGGACAGATAAAAATGTATCTCAAAGACATTGTAGCTAATTATTTACCAAATATAAAGTTAAATCATGACTTCTTAATTATTGGTGTAACAGGAAATGTGGCTTCAGGCAAGTCAACCTTTGCTTCTTACCTAAAAAAAGAATTACAAAAAACCTTTCTTTTTGATCAAATTGAAACGATCTCAACAGATGATTTTTTATATACCAATGACTACTTAATCCATCATAACCTTTTCAATAAAAAGGGTTGGTTAGAGTCTTATGATTTTAATAAAATCACCAACTTTTTTAATGACTTAAATCAAAATGAAAAAGCAGTTTTAAACGGAAAATACAATCAACAAATTGGTGATATGAATCAAACCAATTATTTAATTAAAAAGCCTACTGTTTTAATTCTTGAAGGGACTATGGTTTTAACACCTTTATTCGAAGAATATATTGATTTATCTATTTTTTTAGAGGTTGATTTAGAAACAAATTATAAATGGTTTAAAGGGCGTTCTTTAGAAAATCTAAAATATAAAAAAGAATATGCACACCTAAGTGTTGATGAAGCTTCAGAAGTTATTGAAACGATTTGGTCTGATGTTAACTTAAAAACCTTTTTTAATTACATCGAACCCTATAAAGAAAATGCCACGATTAAAATTAGTGTTAATGAATTTCATGAAATTGAAAAACTAGCTTTTCAAGGAAACTAGTGAAACTTCCTTAGTTTTAGCCGATTTAGACTATTTTTTTTAGTAGTTTTAAGGTATCCTATAAGTATCTCATGAGCACATACAAAGAGAAGGAGTTTTCATACATGAAAGATTTTACACACCCTAAGTTTCCAACGATTCATATTAAATTATTAAAAGGTGAGCACACTGAACAGTTAACAAAACTTTTAGATGGCTCTACACTTGAAACAGAAACTCTTTTAAATTTTATACCTGAGAATTTAACAACTGATGAAAAATATTTATATGGTATTTTTGATGAATCAAATTTAATCGGTGTCATCGACTTAATCGAGGATTACCCAACTAAACAAGGTGCTTATATTCACCAATTCTTTATTAGTGAAGAAGTGACTGATAGCTTACTTGCTGAGACACTTTACCAAGCACTAGAAAAAACGGCTCAAGAAACAAATATTATTTCTCTTGAGTTAAATAAAGCTATTTCAGATCAACCTTTATGGAATAACTTAGGCTTTACTGACAACAAAAAAAGTATTTAACACTGATAACCTCGCATTAAAAATGTGAGGTTTTTTAATTTAAAAAAAGATGTGTTTTAGGCATTACATGGTAAAATTATTATTATTTAAGTTATTAGGAGGGGTTGTTATGTCATTTCGTAAAAATCTAACACGTCAAAGTGTTTACCACTCTGTTTTTATTTTTACAATTATTTACTTTATATTGATGTATTTTCAAAAAAGAATCTTACTGGGGCTTTTCCAAACTCAGCTATCTTTCTCCATTCCAAATATAATTGCTCTTATTACTAGTGATAATACCCTTGATGAGTTGGTAAGTAGAGGAATAAATGGAGCTATTCTGACTGGTTGCTTTTTAATTATTGAAATTCTACTTTTCATTATTTTAATCATTCATTTTCTTTGTAAATTGTGGCGAGTTCACTATATTGAACAGCTTAGAAAATTTGATTTTCTACTTGTTTTAGGACTTCTAATTTTATTAGTTGGTAGCTTTTACTATGCTTACGTGTTAGGAACAACTTCTCTAGATACTTATAATACTATTTCAACATCACTTAACCGAGTAACACCTAAACAATTGCAACTCCTTAGTGAGAAGTGGAAAGATTTTATTTTTAATTATCAATTTTCATTAGGTTATTTACCAAGAGATGTATCCATGGTGATTGATCACGTTAAACAGTTAATTTCTAATGTAAAAGAAATCGCTCAAATTCCTGATGTGATTAATCATTACTTAAATCAATTAAGTCAATTTAAATTCCATTATTTCTTATTAATGTGTAGTGGGTTTGCGACTCTTTTAATTTCTCAATTATTTGAATACCGTTTAATTTTAAAATCATTTAAAGAATTTAAAATTAAGAAAAAAGCAGAAAAAATTGAAAGAAAACAACAAGAACAAGTTCTTAAAACAGAAATGATACCAACAGAAGTAACAACAACTGATCAGCTAACAAAAATCTTAGTCGAACAACAAGAATTAATGGCAAAAATCATTGATTTACAAAGTGATATGCAAGAAAATATGAAAAAATAAAAGGATAGTTACTCGTTTTGGAGTAACTATCCTTTTTATTTATTCACATAATCTGCTACTAAATCTTGGATTTCTTTATAGATTTCAGCAACTTCATCTAAGTTACTTGCATTGGCACCACTTGCTAAAGGATGCCCTCCGCCATGATGACGTTTGGCAATTGTATTAATAATTGGGCCTTTCGAACGTAATCTTACACGGTAAAAGCCTTCAGGTTGAGCAACAAAAATCCCCCAAGCTTTCATCCCTTTCACTTTTCCAGGAATTGGAATAATCGCTGGTGTTTCTGAATCTACCACACCAAAACGGTCCAACACTTCTTGAGACAGTAAAACCATTCCCGCACCGTTTTCATCAACTACAACATTTTCCATAACATAACCTGATAATCGTAAGACATTTTCTGGCATCTCTGTCATTTCACGGTTTAATTCGGCTACATCAAAATCAAATTCTCTTAATTTACTCGCAACATAAAGAGTGTGACTTGTTGTTGCTGGGTATTTAAAACGCCCAGTGTCCCCAATAATTCCAGCATATAAAAGACGAGCTGCTTCTGTTGTCATGACTAGTTCTTTATCAAATTCAGCATAAAAATCATAAATCACTTCACTCGCACTACTAGCCTCTGTATTAACCCATGATAAATCCCCGTATGGCTCGTCATCTGGATGGTGATCCATTTTAATTAGTAAATCACCTAATTTGTACTGCTCTCCACTTATACGAGGTTCATTAGCTGTATCAGTTGCAATCACTAAAGCTCCCTCATACATTTCATCAGTGACTTCATCCATTTCAATTAAATAAGATAATTGATTGACATCTCCACCAACTACATATATTTCTTTTTCTGGAAATGATGCTTTTAAGATTTCAGCAAGTCCCCCTTGAGAACCAAGTGCATCCATATCTGGGCTTTGATGACGATGAATCATTATTCTAGGATATTTTTTTATTGTCTCTAGAATTTCTTTTGTTATACCACTCATTAACTTACTTCCTCCTAAGCTTGCTCCATTAACTGACAAACAGTCATCGCCTTAGCCACAACTACATTATCAATAAAGACTTCAATATCTATTTTAGCAGAACGTCTGCCTACTTCAATGATTCGTGACTTGAACTCAATTTCACTATCAATTTGAATTAATTTAAAATAATACAAACTCATTTGCTCAATCACTGAATTGTAGTGATATTTTACAGTCAAAGTTCTTTGAGCTACTTTTGAAATAACTTGGTTTAAAACACCAAAAGAAACTGTCCCCATATTATTAACCATTTGAGGTGTGACAACAAATGAAAATTCTGGCAAACCATCTTCACCTTTTCCTTCTTTTTCAATCACTTCATCTGTAATTAAATCTGATAAAGTATTTGAAACTTGAGGTTGTCTTTGAGCTAATTGCATAGCTTTCATCACATCTCTTCTTGAAACAATTCCAATTAAAGTTAAATCATCCTCGACAACTGGAACAATCTCTAAACCATCCCAAATCATCTGATGCCCAATACTTGCCACACTCATGTGTTGTTTAGCTTTTCTAGGGTCTTTAGTCATTAATTTTTCAATTGGTTGAGTTAACGCTTTATTAACCACATCTTTTGAAGTGATAATTCCCATTAAACGATTTGTTTTATTAATAACTGGAAAACGTGAAAAGCCACTTATTTCTGTTAATTTTTGATAATCTTCCACTGTATCTTTTACATTCAAGTAATAGGTTTTTTCAAAAGGTGTTTCAATATCCTTAACCGTCATAATATCTTTTTTAATCATTTGGTCACTAATGGCACGGTTAATGGTTGTCGCAACAGTAAAGGTGTCATAAGTTGTTCTAATAATCGGCATCTCTACTTCATCTGCTAAAGATAAAATATCTTCAGAGACATCAAAACCACCTGTTAATAGAACTGCTGCTCCATTCTCAAGAGCTAGGCGTTGAACCCCAGTCCTATCTCCGACAATCATTAAAGAACCTGATGTAATGTAGCGCAACATATTTTCTTCTGTCATAGCACCAATAATGAATTTTTTAAGAACTTTATCTAATCCTTTTCGGCCTGCTAAAATATCACCTTCAATAATTTTAGAGACTTCTCCAAAGGTGAGTCTTTCAATATTTTCTTTCACTTTTTTCTCAATTCTAATAGTTCCAACACGTTGAATCGTTGAAACTAAACCAATATTTTCAGCTTCTTTTATTGCTCGATAAGCAGTCCCTTCACTAACTGAAAGAGCTTTGGCAATTCCTCGAACAGAAATCTTTTCACCTACTGGTAGTGTTTCTATGTATTCAAGAATTTGATCATGTTTTGTAACTGCCATTGTTTTCACCTAATTCTTTCTTCTTTATCTTGCTATAGTTTGAACACACTGTTTCAATCCACGAAGTATTAACTAATTAACATTCTATCATGATTTTGCCTTAAAATAAATTCACACGATTATAACAGTTCTTTTAATGACTAAAATAGATAAAAAACTTTATTTTTATCACAAGTTTGACAATAAAAAAAACTGAAAGAATTCCCTTCAGTTTTTAAGTATGCCATTATTTTTCTCTTTTATAAAAACGCCAAGCTGTCATCACTGTTGCAAGTAAACAAATACTAAATGATAAGATATAAGTAATGTGCATTCCGTAAACAAACACATCTGGTCTGCCTTCTATAAAACCAACTACTCGCTCGCCCATTTTGAAACTCATAGATTGATACAAAATAGTTGTTGAAATCGAAATACCGACTACCATACCGAAATTTCTTGCTAAAGCATTCATACTTCCAGCCACACCGTATTCTGTTTTAGGTACACTGGACATAATAATCGTATTGTTTGGCGCTTGGAACATCGCGTTTCCAGCACCTACTAAAGACATAATAAGTAAGAATAAAATAATTGGAGACCCCTCACCTAAAATTAAATAACCTATTTGACCAGTTGTTAATAAGATTAACCCAATCAGAGTTATTAAATAAGGACCCTTTTTATCTGTCAGATAACCACTTAAAGGAGCTCCTACTACCATAACAAGTGGGAAAACCATCATTAATAAACCCGCAATATTAGCTTCAAGTCCTAAAACATTTTGCAGATAAAAGGGATTAACCACATTCGCAAAAAAGTTAGTTACAAAGATCATTGTTGCAGTTAGTAAACTAACAGTAAACGTCTTATTACTAAATAAGCTAAAATGGACTAATGGTTTCTCATGAGTCGTTTCATATCTATAAAAGACATATAAAGAAATTAAAGAAACTATAATCATGCCCCAGATAATTGGTTCACGAAAACCAATTTCTTGCCCCACAAACACGCCACCAAAGAATAACAGAATAAACAATGCAAATAAAATAAAGCCTACAAAGTCAATACTCTCACCAGACTTAATTTCTTGTTTTGGCAGGAAGTACCAGCCAAATAGTAACGTAATAATACCAACAGGAACATTAATCCAAAAAATATACGACCAACCAAAATGGGAAAGAATTACTCCCCCAATACCAGGACCTGCAATAGCACCTAAAGAAACAAAAGAGCCAATTAATCCTAAAGCACGACCACGTTCTTCAATAGGAAATATTTCAGTAATTATTCCATTACTTGTAGCCATGGTCATACTAGCACCAATTGCTTGAACCACACGAGAGACAAGTAAAAGAGGCAAACTCCCTGGAATACCACAAAGAAACGAGCCAATAATGAAAACAATTGTCCCAATTTTAAAGACTTTTATTTTTCCAATACTATCTCCAACTTTTCCAAAAAACAGTAAGAACACACAAATTGCCATTAAATAAATGGAAACAATCCACTCGGATAAGTTCATTGCAACACCTAAATCTTCTGAAATAACAGGTAAAGCAATATTAACAATACTACCATCTAAGGTAGACATAAAAGTAAATAAACCAACAGCAGCTAAACTGAACCATCGGTATTTCAATGTTTTTTCTTGATTCATTTTATACTTTCTCCTTATTTACAAAATAAATGTAGGTCAGCTTTGATGCGCCAACCTACAAATAAATATATTACTATTTTCTTTTTTGACTAGATTCCATGATAACAGGTAAAATCACTGGTCTTCTTTTCGTTTGATCGTATAGATAACGACTTAGTTGTTCTCTAATTTCTTGTTTTAAAACGCCCCAATCGAAATCTTGTTTCTCTAGATTTTCTAAGACAACAGTTTCAACAATATTAGCACTTTCAGTCATTAAATCTGTGCTTGTTTTCATGTAAACAAAACCTTTTGATGTAATTCTTGGTTTTGAAATGATTTTTTTAGCACGACGATTAATCGTTACAACAGCGATAAAAATACCATCTTGAGATAATATTTTACGATCTCTTAAAACAATATTTCCAACATCTCCTACACCTAATCCATCGATTAAAATGTTTTCAGCATCTGTTGTACCAGTCATACGTAAGCGTCCTTTTTCAAACTCTAAAATATCCCCACGACCTGTAATAAAGATATCTTGGTAACTCATTCCAACTTCATGAGCTAAATCGGCATGGGCTGCTAATAAACGATATTCACCTTGAACAGGAATAAAGTACTTAGGTTTCATTAAGTTAAGCATTAATTTAAGATCATTTTGATTACCATGACCTGATACGTAAAGATTATCGGAAATAGTCTTAACTGTTCCACCTGCACGGTAAATCATGTCTTCAGTTTTAGCCATTGTTGTTTCGATTGAAATAGAAGGAGTTGTTGTGATATAGATTAAATCTCCTTCTTCAATATTAATGGTTTTATGACGACGACTTGCCATTTTTTGTAGAGATTGTAACGGCTCACCCATACGTCCTGTTTCTAAAATAATAATTTGATCTGGACGTTTGTTCTTCATTTCTTTTTCAGTAATTAATAACTCTTCATTTGGTAATGTTAATTTACCTAAACGAATAGCTGTTTTAACGATTTGTTCAGCGTCTTTTCCTGTTAGAACAACAAAGCGCTCTGCTTTGTCTGCTGCATCAAAAATTTGTTGAACACGTTGGATATTACTTGCCACACTAGCAACAATAATACGTCCATCCCAGTAGCGAATAGTATCATATACTTCTTCTGCCACTTGGTTTTCTGAAGCGATTAATGATGAATTTTCAGCGTTACTTGAATCACTTAATAAAGCAAAGACACCGTCTTTTCCAATTTCAGCTAAACGAGCAAAATCTGTTGCATAAGGAGCTGATGCACTTTGATCAAATTTAAAATCTCCTGTATAAACAATATTACCTTCTGCTGTTTTAATTGAAATTCCGATTGAATCTGGGATTGTGTGTGTTGTTCTAAAGAAACTAATCACAGCACTTCCAAAATCAATTTCAGTGAACTCATCTACTACATGAAATTCATTGAAATCTTTCGTATTAGCATAATTTTTTACATTAATTTTTGCTAATTCAGTTGTTAGCTCTGTACCAAATACTGGAACTGATACGTTCTCTAGTAAATAAGGTAGCGCTCCAATTGCATCAGCATGTCCATGACTTAAGAATACTCCAGCAATTTTATCTTTATTTTCTAAAAGATATGAGAAATCTGGAATAACCATATCAATTCCTAATTGCTCATTTTCTGGGTATTTTAAACCACAGTCTAATACAAAGATTTCCTTCTCTAGTTCTACAACGTAGATACTTTTTCCATTTTCTCTAACGCCACCTAGAGGGACTATTTTTATTTGACTCACTCTTTCCACCTCTTTATTTTTTTACGACTTGATTGATTTCAGTCATTATTCTTACTATTTCTTCAGTATTACATGAAACAAGAGGTAATCTTGGCTCGCCTACATCTAATCCCCATTCATTGTAAATAGCTTTTACTGGGGCAGGTGATGGCGCTGAGAAGACAGCATCAAACACTGGATTTAATTCCTGATGAATAGTTGCTGCTTCTTCAATTTCTTTGTTTTCTAAAGCTTGATACATCTCATACATTTTGTCTCCTACAATATGAGAAGACACAGATATAATCCCTGCTCCACCAATTAATTTACATGGTAAAGCTAGATGATCTTCTCCTGAATAAACAAGAAAATCATCTGAGACATTTTTGACAATTTGCGTGAAAGCTTCTAACCCTTGACACTCTTTTGTTCCAATAATATTTGGTAATTTCTCTAATCTTAAAGTTGTTTCAACACTCATATTAACACCTGTTCTACCTGGCACATTATATAAAATAATTGGTAAGTCACTTGCCTCAGACAATGCTTTAAAATGTTGATATAAACCTTCTTGACTAGGTTTATTATAGAAAGGTACGACACATAGTCCTGCTGCTACTCCTTCTAATTGGGCAACTTTTTTAATAAAAGAAATGGAAGCTCTTGTATCGTTACTTCCAACACCACAAATAACAGGCACTCGCCCAGCAACTACGCGAATCGTTTCCTTGTATAAGTCTATTTTTTCTTCTTCAGATAAGGTGGGAGATTCACCGGTTGTCCCACCAACCACAATACCTTCTGTATGATGCTCTAATAAATAATTTACCACATCAGATACTTTTTCCATAGCTAAAGCACCTTTTTTATCAAAAGGAGTAATCATAGCTGTTAAAATACTTGCTTGATTTATTTTTTTAGTCATCTCTATCTCTCCTATCTAGATACTTTCACTAAATTCATTTCATGGAGTTTCTCAGCAATCTGAACTGAATTCCATGCTGCTCCTTTTAGTAAATTATCTGAGACGACCCACATATGAAATCCAGTAGACACATCTAAATCACGACGAATACGCCCAACAAAGACTTCCTTTTTGCCTACTGCTGTTAAGGGTTGAGGATAAAGCTGTTCCTTTGGATTATCTTCTAATACAATACCATGAGACGTTTTTAAAATCTCTTGAATATCAGATACTTTCACACCTTCTTTTTCAAGCTCAATATAAATAGATTCTGAGTGACCTGACATCACAGGAACACGAACACATGTAGCACTGACACTCATACTTTCATCTGACATGATTTTTTTAGTTTCATTAATCATTTTCCACTCTTCTTGTGTGTAACCATCTTCACCAAAAACATCAATTTGAGGTAAGGCATTAAAAGCTAGTGGATAATGTTTTTTATCCCCTGAACAAGGTAAAATATTAGCTTCGATTTCTTCTTTACCTGCTAACATATCTGTTGCTTGTTGTTTTAATTCATTAATCGCTGAAACACCAGCACCACTAACAGCTTGATAGGTTGATACAATGATGCGATTTAAACCGTAAGCTTGCCTTAATGGCTCTAAAGCCACCATCATTTGAATAGTTGAACAATTTGGATTAGCAATAATGCCTTTATGGTCATTTAAATGATGAGGGTTTACTTCTGGAACTACTAAAGGTACTTCCTCATCCATTCGAAAAGCACTTGTATTATCAATAACCACACAGCCTCGTTTTACAGCCTCTGGAGCGAACTCTTGAGATATAGACCCTCCAGCACTAAATAAAGCGATGTCAGTGCCTAAAAACGCCTCAGACGTCAATTCCTCAATGATGTACGTCTCTTCTTTGAAAGTTATCTCTTTTCCAGCAGAGCGCTTTGATGCTAAAAATTTAATCCCTTTTATTGGCAGAGTACTAGACTCTAACATTTCTTTCATTTTAGTCCCCACTGCTCCCGTAGCACCGACAACTGCAACTGTATATCCCGACATATAACATTCCTCCATTTTTACACAATTTCCCGATTATACTTAAGTTTTATTTTAGCACAAAAAAAGGTGTTGTAACAGAAATGTTCAGCTTCTGAAATACCCTTTTCTGTGTAAATAAAGGACTGTGACTTATTTCAGTCACAATCCTCTTAAACACAAACTATTTTATTAAATCCATACGGTCTAAAACTTTCACTAAAAGCATAGACACAACCATTCCAAAAGCATTTTGAATAATATTACCAATGATTGACGCAACTCCTGCTACATTCCCATAAAGAAAACTTGTTGCAAAGAAATAACCCACAACCATAAATATAGATGCCACAACTAAAAATAGAATTCTAGTTTTAGTATCTTTACTACCTGACCATTTTCCAGCAAGATAGCCCTGCCCACCGTGAATAACGACTGAAAAAATAATCCACTGCGGATAACCTAATAATAAATCAAGCATTCCACCACTAATTCCTCCAACAATCATACCTGCTGGGCCACCTAAAAGCATAGCAGTAGTATAAATGCCGACTTCCAATAGATTCACGTAGCCTTTAGTCATTGGAACAGGAAATATAAAAGTCAAAGCTAAAACAGTTGTTAGTGCCGTTAACATAGCTAGTAAAGCAAATTTATCTTTAACAATCTTCATAAAAAATCCCCCAAAATTATTGCGTTATCTTATCTTACCTTAAAATAAAGTGATTATACATAGAAAAATAAAAAAGGTTGTAATAAAAATAGAATTTTTCAAAACTACTTTCATTACACACCTTTATTTAAAATGACTTAATCTCTAAACTGAGCATCATACAAACGTTTATAAGCACCAGCTTGAGCCATTAACTCCTCATGAGTCCCATCCTCAGCAATGCCCTCTTCGTTAACTACAATAATACGTGTTGCTTGTTTAATGGTAGCTAAACGGTGGGCAATCATTAAAGTAGTTCTACCCTCAGATAATGACATTAATGATTCTTGAATTACATTTTCAGTCTCCGTATCAAGAGCTGATGTAGCCTCATCTAAAATAAGAATTGGCGGATTTTTAAGGAACATACGAGCGATAGCCACACGTTGCTTTTGACCACCAGATAATTTCACACCACGTTCACCAATGACTGTATCTAGTCCTTCTGGCATATTATTAATCACTTGATTTAAATGAGCTAATTTTACCGCAACTTCAATATCTTCCTCACTAGCTCCTAATTTACCATAAGCAATATTTTCTCTAATTGTACCTGGGAATAAAAAGACATCTTGTTGAACAATTCCAATTTGTTTTCTTAAAGAATTCATGGTTAAATCTTGGATATTCATACCATCAACTGTAATCTCACCAGACTCAATCTCATAAAAACGAGGTAGTAAATGACAAAGGGTTGTTTTCCCAGCACCACTTGGCCCAACAAAAGCAACGGTCTCACCTTGATTAATAGTTAAAGACAACTGATCTAACACCTTTGTTCCATCACTATAAGAAAAATCAACATTATTATAAGTAATATCACCTTTTAGAGCAGGGACATCAATAGCATTCTCTGAATTTTGGATACTTGGTGTTTTATCTAGTTCATCTGTTAATCGTCTGAAACCAGCAAAACCTTTCGGATAACTTTCTAACATCGTATTAATTTTTTCAATTGGACGAGCAAATACATTTGATAACAGAATAAAACCAACGAAGTTACCATTAGTAATGTCACCTTTGATTGTATAGTATGAGCCAAATAAAAGAGCAAACAAACTAATCAAACGAATTAATAAATAGTTATATGAAGAACTTAGAGCCATTGTTTTATAAAAAGCCAATTTAGATTGACGGTATAATTGATTTAACTTACCAAATCGTTTTTTTTCAAAGTCTTCATTGGCAAAAGCCTGAGTTACACGAATACCACTAACACTAGCTTCTATTCCTGCGTTAAACTCTCCTAAATTTTCATAAATTTGTGTGTTAACCTTTGTCATGCGTTTGTTAAAGTAAGCAAGAGCTACTGTAATAAAAGGTACCATAATAGCTGTTGCAAGAGCTAACTGCGGATGAATATTAAACATTAAAAGAAAAGAACCTACTAAAGTCATAATCGTAATAAATACATCTTCTGGCCCATGATGAGCAAGTTCTGAAATTTCAAATAAATCTGTTGTTAATCGAGTCATTAATTTACCAGTCTTTTGATTGTCATAAAACTCAAAAGGCTGTTTTTGAAAATGAGCAAATAACTCATCTCTCATGTCTGTTTCAATATTGGCACCTAACTTATGACCAAAATAAACAACAATATATTGCAAGGCTGTATTCACCATATAAAAGAATAAAAGCAAAATACTCACCATAAAAATTAATCTTAGATTTTCTTTAGGCATAATTTTATCAATCACCTGATTAACAATTACCGGAAAACTTAGCTCTAAAAGTGCGGCGATAACAGCACAAGTAAAATCTAATATAAATAAAGCCTTATAAGGCTTATAATATGCAAAAAAACGTTTTAACAACCCATTCCCTCCAAATATAACTATAAAAATATGATACTAGTTTTTTACAGACCCACATCTAATATATCTTGTATATCTTCAATAGTCATTTTACTTAATTCTTTCACATCTTCTGAGTTCAAGACTTGTTGGAACAATTCTTTTTTCTCTGTCTGTAGTCTGTTCATTTTTTCTTCAACTGTTCCTTCAGAAATCAGACGCCAGACCTCGACTTTTTTCTTTTGGCCCATACGATGAGCTCGTCCTGTTGCTTGGTCTTCAACTGCTGGATTCCACCACAAATCATAAAGAATAACTGTATCTGCTCCAGTTAAGTTAAGTCCAGTCCCCCCAGCTTTTAAGGAAATTAAGAAGACGTCTTTATCACCACGGTTGAATCGATCAACCATCTCTTGACGTTTACTAATTGGCGTACTTCCTCTTAAATAAAAGGTTGAGATTTCTTTTTTAGCCAACTCTTCTTCTAGAATATCAAGCATTCCTGTAAATTGAGAGAATAATAAAATTCGTCGACCATTTGATTTAGCTGTCTGAATAATATCTAAAGCTTGAATCAGTTTTCCAGAGTCTCCTTCATAATCCTCAATAAATAACTTAGGATGACAACAGATTTGTCTTAGTCTAGTTAAGCCAGCTAAAATCGAAATCCGATTTTGATTTAATTCCTTTTTGGACATACCAACTAAACTTTTTTGCATCTGTCTTAAGTGAGCTACGTACACAGTTTTTTGCTCTTCTGTTAAATGACTGTAAAGGTCTGTCTCAATCTTATCTGGTAAATCTTTAAGGACTTGTTTCTTCTCACGTCTTAAAACAAATGGTTGAATCATCATAGCAATACTTTCTGTTGGCAGTTGCTTAAATCGTCTTAAGGGTGGGAAAAAACCTGGCATTAAAATTCTAAATAATGACCATAATTCTTCTAATTTATTTTCAATCGGCGTTCCACTTAAGGCGAAATAGTGGTCTGCTTTTAATGTTTCTATGGTTTGAAAAGTCTTAGTTGCTGCATTTTTTATCATTTGCGCTTCATCTAAGATTAAACTATGGAAAGTTTGCTCGTTGTAAATATCAAAATCTTGTCTTAAGGTTGCGTATGAGGTCACTAAAATATCCACATCTTTATGAGCCTCAACTATTTCTTCACGCTCTAATTTACTACCAATCACAACAGCTACTTTTAAACTTGGTGCAAATTTTTCAATTTCAATTTGCCAGTTATATAATAAACTTGCTGGAGCAACAATTAACGAGGGACTTGTTAGCTTACCTTCTTCTTTTTCAGATAACAAGTAAGTAATAGTTTGAATAGTTTTCCCAAGTCCCATATCGTCAGCTAAAACACCACCAAATTGATAGTGACTTAACATCTTCAACCATTTAAATCCTGTTACTTGATATTCCCTTAAACTAGCATTTAAGCCTTTTGGTAAAGAAACTTTAAAATCATTAGGATGTGTTAAGTCATGAACCATTGTATTGAATTTATCTGTTGTTTCCACATCAGACATTTCTGATAAAGCATGATTCACTATTAACCCGCGATATCTAGGGACTTCTAATTTTCCTTTTCTTACTTTGATATCCCCTCTTAGTTGTTGCAAGACTGTGCTTGTTTCTCTAAAACCTTGCTCATCTAAGAATAATAATTGACCGCTTTTTAATTGATGGTAATCTTGTTGTTTCATTAAACTAACTAAGACATCATTAATTTCAGATTCTTCAATATTTGAAATATCAAATTTAATATCTAGCCAAGAACCATCTTCTTGAATACTTACTTTTGGTTGGTAGTCTATTGTATTTAAAAATAGATTGCCAATATTTGGTGCAATGCCAACTTCAGCATATTTTCTAATAGTCGGTACTTCTTCACGAATAAAAGAATACAATTCTTGCTCTTTCGGTAACATTTTAATAAATGCGTGCTGCCTTTTTGCATAGCCAAAATGTTGTAACAATTTCTCAATACGTTTTTCTTGCACTTGATTTCTAATGACATGAGATTCTTTGCCTGTGTCAGTTGTATACTCACTATTACTTGAAAAAATAACATCTCCATAAACATAATCAACTCTAGCAGTTAACTGTCCCCCATCCTCTTCCATCCAAATTTTTGTTCTAAGGGGCACTCGAATCATTTCACTTTGTAAATCATCTGAAACAAAAATTCGAGCGATGGCGTCTAGATTAGGTAAAATATAAGAGAATAATTCCCCAACATTATTTTTGGTAAAAAGAACTTCTGGCTCTTCTAAGCGTTTTAATAATTGTAGTAACAATTCATATCTATCAGCTTGTTCCTTTGTTAACTCATAGATAGAATGTTTACCAATTGCCCATTGATATTTTTCTAAGTACATCTCTAAAGAGTCTTCGATTACTAGTTTATAATCACTTGTTCCAACTGGTATTACCTTAATATCAATTGGTAATTTTTCCTTTTTAAAAATAATAGTTTGCTTTTTATCCTCTGGTGTATTAAAAACTAAGCGATCCGTTTGCATCAATTCTGAGACAAATAATTTGGTTACTCGGCTATTTAAAATTAAATACCTGCGATTAATCTTTCCTTTTTGTTGAACACTAACTTGGTCCACTAATTCTTGTGAATCTCTAACTTTGAGTAATTCTTCTAATAAAAATGTATCTCTTTGAGTAAATGAGTTATCACCAATTTTATAGCTTTTATCAGTTAGCTTATAATTATTTTTCTTCTCATAACTATCTAAAAAATCTAAAATATTTTTGACGACATAAGTTTTACTACCTGGAAAGCGACTTCCTATTTTTAACGAAACACCTATTACCGATTGTTCTGGATGAAAGGATAGGGTTTCAACCACATCAATGTTAAATTCAATCTTTAAAGGATCGCTTGTTACTAATGTTTTTTCAGTTTCAGCTTCTTGAAATCTCTCAAAGCTTTTTGAAAAAATATCAGCGTGTGTTGGTGGTTGATAGGCTTTTTGGGTATTCACTTGCTTTTTAATATATCTATTCTGCCCATTATTTCTTAGTGCCAACTCCACAGCTACTGTATGTTTGCAAAATCCATGTTGTTGCCAATAAGGGCATTGACACACATCTTCTTCTTTTGCTGTCCCGTCTAACTCTATATGAAATACTTCTGAACCAACAACATCTGCATACCAAACTTGCTGCTCTTCATTTTTACTAATCGATACAACACGACCGTCTTTAGCGTATTCTCTTCCTTCTTCTACTACTTTTTCAGGGATTGACCATTTCATTTTATCACTTCCTATTCGAATTCTAGTCGTGTCTTCACTTTACTTTTTCCATTTTCAGAGATAATTTGTAACTGTTGCGGTATACGTTCTTTTAGTTCTCTAACATGAGAGATAATGCCGATTATTCTACCTTCACCCTCAATATTTTCAAGAGCTCTAATAGCCATCTCTAGTGCATCTTCATCTAGTGAACCAAAGCCTTCATCAATAAACATGGCATCAATTTTAATGCCCCCTGCTTCTTCTTGAATAATTTCAGCTAATGATAAAGCAAGGGATAGAGCAGCAATAAAGCTCTCACCACCTGACAAAGTATTGACACTTCGAATCGCTCCTACATTATCATCGTAGATATTAATTTCTAAGCCTGTTGCTTTTTTAGAGGAACCTTGTTCTTCTTTAATTTCAAATCGGTAACGACCATTTGTTAGTGTTACTAATTTTTCATTTCCTCGTTGTAATATTTTTTTCAGATACATTTGTAGAACAAAGCGCTCCATACTTAATTTACTTGGTCCATCTCCTGATAAAATATCTGCTAGTTCTGTTAACTCTAATAATCTTGCTTGAGCTTCTTTTTTAGATTCGATTTCTCGTTTTACTTTTACTACTATTTCTTGATTTTTTTTCATCATAAGCTCTAATATGTTAGTTTTATTTCTAACTTCTTCTAACTCACTCATTAATCTTTCTTGTTCGACTAAAAGAGGCTCTATTACAGGTTCTTCTTGGTTTTTAATCAGTTTAGTTAACTCTTCTTGTCTACTTAATAACACATGGCGTTTATTTTCATAAGTTTTAATAGCTTCTTCTAAACTTTCTAACTGAGGCAAATCACTTAATAGATTTTCTAATGTTTTTTCGCTCAGTTTATTTTCTATTAAAAACTCATTTATCTTTTGTTCTGATAAAATTTGCTTCTGTTTATTAACTTCAAGTTCTTTTAAATCATTAGTGATGGTTGTTTCAAGAGTTGCTAATTCTAATTTTAGATTTGTTAATGCATTTTCTGTTGACCTTACTTCTTCATGCCACTTAGTTGTTTCAGACATTAAACGAGTTTGTTCTTCTAACATCTCATCTAATAATTTCCACTCACTAGGTAATTGTTTTAAAATATTTTGGTTGATTGTCTCAACTTCAATTAACTGATTATTTAAAGAACTAACTTCAGTTTCTTGATGAATTAAAGTTTCTTTTAGAGAGTTTTCTTCTCTTTCAAGTTTAATGAGCTCTTCTTTTTCCTCACTGATTTTAGTCAATTTATTATCAAATGCATTTAGTTCTATTTTGATTTCGTTTTCTTGTTCTTTTGCTCTTTCTAACCACTGAGTTTCTTCTAACTCTTTAAAGTAAGATACTAATATTTCTTGTTCTTCTTTTAGTAGTTCTTTACTTTTAGCTAATTCATCCTCTTTAAAGCTGACTTGGTTTTTTAACGTTGTTACCTGCTCTTTTAACTGATTAAGTAATTCATCTTGTACCTCAATATTTTTTTCAAGTTCATTAATAGCTTCTTCTGTTAGTTCATGACTTTGAGCAGGATTAGGATGTTCTGTTGAGCCACAAATTAAGCAAGGTTCCCCATCAATTAGTTTTAAACTTAATTTAGCAATTTGAGCTTTGGCCCAGTCACTCTCTAATTGTCGGTAAGCTTGACTTGAGTTTTCTAAGTCAGTTTCTTTGTTAGCTGATTTTTTCATTAAATTAGCTAGTTCTTCTTCTAATTTTTTAGTTGTTAATCTTTTTAACTCATAACTTTCAATTTCCTCTAGTCTATCTGTAATAGTTCTTAAATGTTCTCTAGTATCTGATTTTTTTTGCAAAATTTCAGATTCTTTTGAAATATTAGTTGTAAAAACAACTTTAGTTTTAACTAACTCAGCTTGTTTTTCTAATTGCTCATTATAAGTTTGTTTTGTTTTTTCAAGTTGTTCTTGTAAGCTGATTAATTTTTCTTCAGTTAACGTTTTCTCTTCAAATAAGGGAATACTCGTTTCAATTTTGTCTAGTTTTTTTTCTTTTATTTGAATGGCTTCTTTATCTGATTGAAGTTTAGTAAGTGTATTTTCTAGGACGTCAAATTGTTGTTGCAGCTCCTTTTTAGTCGCTTTATTTTCAACTATTTTGATTTGGCGATTGTTTAGTTCTTCTTTTAAGGCTTCATCAGATTCTACAACAGATTCGATTTTTTCCGCCTTTTTAAGCAAACTTACTTTTTCTTTATCTTCCTTGATTTCAGTTTCTTTAAGTTTTAATTTATTTAACTCGTTATCAATTTGTTTTTTTTCTCTAAATTGTTCCAACAACTTTTCTGCCATATTAAGTAAGTCTTGATTCTCTTTTACTTTTTCTTGGCTTATTTTTAATTGCTTTTTATTAGTTTTATCTTTTGTTATATACACTTCATGTTGCTCTTCATAAAGGTTAAGTAATTCTTGAAAATTCTCTTCTGCTGCTGCTTTTTCTAACCAGTCATTTTCCCACTCTAACTGGTTAATTTCAGCTGATAAACTATGATCTAAACCTTTAAATTTTGCTTCTTCTTCTTTTTTCTTGGTCTTTAATAATTGAGCAACATCACGATAAAAATAAGTGTTGAATAGTTTACGTAAAACAACTTCTTTTGAATTACTATCTGCATTTAAAAACCGTCTAAATTCACCTTGGGGTAACATCACGATTTGAGAAAATTGTTCTCTATTTAATCCTACTAAATTAGCAATATACTTATCAACTTCTGAAATCTTAATAATCTGATCAATTTCATTTTTCTCACTATCAAAAACAGTTAATCTAGCTGAATTTTTTTGTTCTCTAAAGCCTTCACCTGACACTTTTTTAACTAATTGCTCTGGTTCTCTTTCTATTACATAAGTTTGGTTATCTTGTTTAAACTCAAAAGTCACCTTAGTTTTATTTTCAGAGTCCGCAAAATTTGAACGCATCTCTTTGCCTTCTCTTAATCCGCCTGATGTTTTTCCGTAAAGAGCGTACATCATACCATCAAAAATTGTCGTTTTTCCTGAGCCAGTTTTTCCTGAAATTAAAAATAGAGTATGAGCATAATACATGGAAAAATCGATTTCTGTTGCTTCATATGGGCCAAAATTTTCTAACTCTAATCGAATTGGTTGCATTTTTTCTCTCCTCTATTTCTCTTTTCTATTCTCAATAATAGCTTCATTAAGCCATTCTTTTTGTTGATTTGATAATTCTTTATCTGTGACTTCTTTAAAATAATCAGCAATTAACGCTTCTGGTTTTAACTTAGCCATTTTTTCACTGTTTTTATCTAGAGACAGTTGTTTCAATTCATTATTGGCTCTTTCTAAACTAATAATAAATGGATATATTTTTCTTAATTCATTTAGAGCATTAGGAATAATAGCAGTATCTGTTAAAGAAATAGCTACGTAATCTTCACGATTCATTCCTTCATAAAACTTAGGTGAGGTTAATTCTTCGAAAGAAGCTTCAATTTTTCTAACATCACGTAAAGGTTTCATTGGAATAAAATGATTTGTAAATTCAGTTTCATCTAACTCAATAATACGAACACCTTTCTCTTGTTTTTCTTCAGATAAAGAATATTTTAATAAGGCTCCGCTATACTGAATTGTTTCAACTTTTTTTATAGCATTTTTATCATGTAGGTGACCTAATGCTACATAATCAAAAGCTTCTAATATTTCAAGAGGGACACTATCTAATCCGCCAACTTCTACAGGTGTTTCCGACTCACTTCTTAAAGAACCTGCTGCAAAAAAATGCCCCACTAAAACGTGACTTTTATTTTCGTCAAAAATAGTTTTCATTTTTTCAACAACTAATTTCATCCCTGATTGAATATCTTTGATACTAGGGTCATCAAAATATTCTCTCACATGAAATGGTTCAAAATAAGGCAATAAGAAAAACTGTGTATTATTTATTTCTACAGGCTCAAAAGCTTGTTCTAGTTGGGTATGTAAATGAAATTGTTGTGCTTTTAGCCACGGACTGCCAGTATCAAGTCTTGTGGCACTATCATGGTTTCCTGAAATAGCTAAAACCGGAAATTTAGAAACTAAATTCATCTCTAACATCATGTCATTAAATAAAGCCACTGCTTCAACAGAAGGAACCGAACGGTCATATAAGTCTCCGGCAATAATAATAGCATCCACTTCTTCATCTTTAGCAATCTTCATGATTTGTTTAAAGGCATTCTTTTGTTCCTCTAACAAAGAAAAACCATTTAATTTCCTACCAATATGCCAATCAGCAGTATGTAAAAATTTCATTTAACTTCCTCCTAAAAAAGGTCTTCTTACCATTATAACAAAATTTTAAGTTTTATATCTTAATTAATGTCTTTTGAGAGTAAAAAAAGATATAACAGCAAAATTCGCTACTATATCTTTCAATACTATTCTCTTAAAAATCCTTTTTCTAAAATTTCGATTTGCTGGCTAGCTTCTTTTATCAACTCATCAAAGAAACCTAAATCAGTGATAGTCTCTCCAGCCATTTCTTGTTTTGCTTCTGTCTCAATTTGATTAAATACCGTTAAAATTAACTTCACAACAGCTTCTTCATTAATTCCTTTTTTGACTGGCATTTGTCTAATAATCACTGCAATCATTTCATAACTATCAATTTTCATGGTCTCAATGTAAGCAAGTATTTTTTGCTGTAATCCTTCTGGTAGGTTATCTAAATGACTATATACCTCAAGCATTAAATTCATTTCAAACTTATGTGTTTCAGCGATTTCGAATTTACGCTTTAAGGAATAATCAAACAACTTAATCAAGCTGTCATTAGGAAACTCCCGGTAATCAAATAATCTTTCTAATTCCCTAATTGCAGTAAATACGGCTTCACTATATAAGTTTTTCTTTGATTTAAAATAATGAAAAATCAACCCTTTTGAAACGCCAGCCTTTTCAGCTATAGTATCAGTTTTAGTTTTATAAAAACCATTAGTAGCAAATTCTTCAGTGGCTACACGTAATATGTCTAACTGCTTATCTTCCATTAAATATCTAAATCCTTTCTCTCATATATAAATAGAGTCGCCCCTACTAACAAAGCACTGACTAAGAATAAAATAATGACTAATTCCCAGTTAAAGTCTGCTTCTAAAAGAGCTGCCGGACCTGCTTGAGCCATTGGAGAGATGTCTTTTAAAAAGGATAGCTCTTCCTTTAAATCTCCTACTATCCCTAATAAATAAAAAATAAAAACAATTCCCATTCCTAGACCTAGATTTGCTCTTTTAATCAGACTAGATAAGACAAATCCTAAAGTTAAAAAGAAAACTAATACAAAAAATTCTGTTACAAACACTTTAGATAATGCACTCATCACATCATCAGTCGCAAGCTTTCCTTTATTAACAAATAAAGTGATTCCTAAACTTGATACATAAGTGATTAGCCAGAAACAGCTTAAGATACTAACTGAAGCAAGTAGTTTTTCTATAACAATTTGTTTTCTACTAACAGGTTGAGCGTATAAAAATTCAATAGTCCCTTCTGTTTCTTCTTTTACTAACATTTTATTGCCTAAAATAATGGCATATATGCTTGAAGCAATAAATAAATATTGAAATACATAAGCAAAAAAACCTGTTACTTCTGCTAAACTTGGACCACTATTTAAATGAAACGCCTTTAACATACTCTCAGGCAAAGCGTCTAATTTAGTTGTCATCATCTCATTCATTGCAGAATTTTCCATCGAAGGAAAAATACTCATAAACCCAATAATAATCACTGCTAAACTAATCGACCAAACAAGTAAACTTTTTTTATTATTGTGCCACTCGATTTTAAATATAGTCATCTTTGCTCACTCCTACTCATACATAGATAAAAATTTATCTTCTAAATCTAAAGGTTTAATTTCTACATCAATTATTCTTTTTTGGCTTAAATAAGTTAAAAGCGGATTAATATCTTGTTGATAAATAAATTCAAAGTAAGATTCTTTTTGATTAACTTGCGTCGCACCAATTTTAGTTAATTCTTCTATTGTCACTTCATTTGATGTTAGTGAGACTTTCTTTTCTAAGTCTTTTCCTTTATCAATCATTTCAACAGCAATGATTTCACCATTTTTAATAAAAGCTGCGCGATCACAGTGAGCTTGAATTTCATGTAAATCATGACTTGATAAAAAGATTGTCATTCCTTCTTTGCTTTTTTTCTCTAACAAATCAAATAAACGGTGTTGAATCATTGGGTCTAGTCCGTTAGTTGGTTCATCTAAAATAAGCAACTTTGGATTTTGTAAAAGAGCTGATACAATAGCAACTTTCTTTTTATTTCCCAGAGATAAATCAGCAATTTTTTTATGTGGTTCAATTTCAAAATATTTAATATACTCATCAATTACTTTTTGATCACTTTTTAACTTATGAAATTTAGCTGTGTAATTAAAAATATCTAAAGAAGTCATATCTTGATAATATCTCACATCACTTGAAACATATCCCACTTCTTTTTTAATCTCAAGGCTATCTTTCACACAGTCTTTTCCAAAAATTTTAGCTTCACCTGTTGTTGGATAAATAAAATTTAATAGCATTTTTATAGTTGTTGATTTTCCTGCGCCATTTGGTCCAATAAAACCAAAAATTTCTCCATCTTCAATTGAAAGTGATACATTATTTACTGCTTTAACACCTTTATAACTTTTTGTTAATCCGTTCATTTCAACAATCGCTGGCATCATTAAGCACCTACTTTATATATTATTGACTTTATAGTCAACGGTAGTTTACTCCTCCATTGACTATAAAGTCAATAGCAAAAAAAATAAGAGACTGTGACCAAAATAAGTCATAATCTCTTATCCGTGTAACAGAAGTAGCTTCTGTTACAACCTCAATCTATTATTTTTCTTTTTTTACTGGCTTTTCATAAACAAAATCTGGGTTAATTTGATTATCTAACTTATCAAAAGCTTCCTGCATTCGACGTTCGACTTCTTCAATACCTTCTTTGTTTAATTTTTTAATATCTGAAATATCAATTGGCTCGCCAAAAGCTAAAGTAACACGTTTTTTACTCCATAAAGCGCTAAATTTAACTGGCCCTTGATAGACAGCAGGAACAATTTTTACCTTAGCCATCTTAGCGATTACAGCAGCTCCCCCTTTTAAGTCATCAGAATAACGACTACCACTAGGGAAAACCATGACACTTAAATCAGTATTTTTTAAAGCTTTAACTGGTGTTTTAATGGCACTTGGACCAGGATTATCACGGTCTACAGGAAACACATGACATTTTTTTAAGACATAGCCTAAAACTGGGTTTTCAAATAATTCTTTTTTAGCCATAAACGAAAATTTCTTTGGCCAAGCCCCCATAGCAAAGTACAAAGGTTCATACCAAGTTCTATGTGGTCCAACTAAAACATAGTTTTCTTCAGTTGGTAAATTTTCACGTCCAACGTAACGAGCGTTTGTATTAATAAAAAAAGTTAAGAAACGTACAACATATAATAAAAATCGATACATATCTGTTTGATCCTTTCTGTTAATTCCTTATCAGTATGCCCAAATTTCCTTCAACATGCAAGTTTTTCTTATTTAATTTAATCTTTTGCATGCTATAATAAAAGTTGCAATTTGAGAGGAAGTTTTTCATGAATGATTTATTATTAGAAGGAGAGCGAGTGGACCAACTTGTCTCTCAAGGTGTTCAAATTATCCAAAGCCCTGATGTTTTTTCTTTTTCACTAGACGCTGTCCTTTTAGCAAACTTTGCTTCGATTCCTAAAAGAGGAACAATCGTAGATTTTTGTTCTGGAAATGGTGCTGTCGCTCTATTTATGTCTCCACGTACTAAAGCTCATATTACCGGCATTGAACTTCAAGAAAGATTAGCTGATATGGGAAAAAGAAGTATCGTCTTAAACAATTTAGAAGAACAAGTTGAAATGAAACAACTGGATATTAAAGATATCTTATCAGAAATTAAAAGTGATTCTGTTGATTTTATTACTTGTAACCCTCCTTATTTTAAGGAACAGCCAAATAGTAAAAAAAATCCTAATCCTTATTACGCTATTGCTCGTCACGAAATCCATCTACAACTAGATGATGTTTTCCAATCAGCTTCTAAAATTTTAAAAATGAATGGTAAAATTGCCATGGTTCACAGACCAGATCGTTTAATTGATATTTTAGATAGTATGAGACGACACAGAATTGCTCCTAAAAGAATTCAATTCATTTACCCAAGAGAAGAAAAGGATGCTAATACTATTTTAATTGAAGGTATTAAAGATGGTAAAACCGATGGACTAAAAATATTACCACCACTTTATGTTTATGGTGATGATAATCAGTATTTACCACAAATTAAGGAAATGCTTCATGGCAACTAGTAAAGAACACTTCTTTTATGTTTTGCATTGTAAGGATAATACTTATTACGCTGGTTACACAACAGATTTAAGTCGTAGATTAGAAGAACATAATAGTGGTAACGGAGCTAAGTACACACGTCTTCCTAAAAGACGACCAGCTAAAATGATTTATCATGAGAGCTTTGAAACAAGAAGTGAAGCCACAAAAGCAGAGTACGCTTTTAAACAACTAACTAGAAAACAAAAAGATATCTATATTAAAAATAATAAAAACTCCTCTATCTAACATGATAAAGGAGTTTTGTTATTATTTCTTAGCAAAAAATGTTACTAGAGAAGACTCATCATTTTTTTCATAACCTACTGTGTAAGTAATATCCGTAAAACCAACCTCTGCTAAAATAGCTTTAAATTCCTCAATTCCATACCAATAAAGAGTGAAATGAGATAATTCTGTTTCTGTTACAATCCCTTGTTCAACTAACTCATAGCGGTGAATGTAGGAAACTTTCTGTTCAAACCAATCCATACCTCTAGCAGTACTTGTAAATAAAACCCCTGAATCATCAGATAAGAGAAATTCACTAGCACTAACTTCTGCTTCTTTAAACCAAACAGGTAATTCAATATCTAGCATTAACAGTCCCTTATCAGATAAGTGATTTAAAAATGATTTCAAAACATCCTTAATCATAAATTTAGGTAATAGACAAAAACTACCTGTTGGCATCATGATTGCCTCATATCTAGTTTCAATCTCTAATTTAGTTAAATCACCTTGAAAGACATTTCCTGTAACTTGATGTTCATTCATATTCATACGGCATTGTACTAACATTTCTTCTGATAAATCAATACCTTCCATTGTTAATCCCTTTTGAATAAAAGGTATTAACATTCTCCCTGTTCCAACTCCTGCCTCTAAAATCGGACCTGTAACATTTTTTAATTTTTCATAGTAGTACTCAATATCCCCATCTAATGATTTTCCTACTGGTTTTGTTATTTCATATACTTTTGTACTTAACTTTCCATACTCAACAAACATTAAATAACCTCCTTTTTTAACTATTTTAATTTTAACATAAAAAATAAACTAAAAGTATGAGTCTTCTAACTCACACTTCTAGCTTATTTTACTAATCTAAGGGTTCATAAAAGTTCCCCATAATTTTTACATTATCTGAAATACTAACAAAGGCTTTTGGATCTGAATCCCTCATAGCAATTTGTAATAAAGGAATCTGGTCACGTGTGATAATCGTAATGAGAACTGTCTGCTTTTCATGGCTAAAAGCACCTTCTGCATTGTTTAAAATAGTAATCCCTCGACGAATTCTTCGCTGAACTTGTTCAATAACAGCATCAGGTTTTGTCGTAATAATCATAATTTCCATTTTCTTTTGCTTGGTAAAAACAACATCAACGACTTTCCCGTTTACAAAAATCGAAAACGCACTGTAGAACGCATAAGGCCAGCCAAAAAGAAATCCTGAAGTCAAAATAATACAAGCATTAATAATAATATTTAATGAGCCCACATTTTTTCCTGTCATTTTACGAATAGTGACACTAACAATATCTAATCCACCAGAAGACAAACCACTCTTTAAGGCTAAGCCAACACCTAGTCCACAAACTGCTCCACCAAAAATCGCACAAATAATTGGATCAGTTGAAAGAGCAGTCACTGGAATAATCTGAATAAATAGTGACGTCATAAAAACTGAAATCATTGTAAAAATCGTGAATTTCTTACTAATTTTATACCAAGCCAAGATAAAAAGTGGGACATTAAGCATATAAAGGACAACAGACATTGGTAGTTCCACGCCTGTTATATTTTCAGTTAATGTCACAACAATTTGTCCCAGTCCTGTTACACCACTTGCGTAAATATGTCCTGGTCGCCAAAACATATTTAAGGCAATTGCTTGTAGTATACCGTTTATTACTGCCATTGAAACTTTTTCCATATGTTGCTTATTTATGAGTATATCTCTGAGGTCTTCTAGCTTTTCCATTTTCCTTATATAACTCCTTCACGTGAGTAAAAATCGTGAAAACTTCTCCTTTTATTTTTCGTCAAATTTAATTGATAAACGTAATTCATCTAATTGTTCTTTTGAAACTGTTCCTGGCGCATCTGTCATTAAGTCAATTGCTTTATTGTTTTTAGGGAAAGCAATCACGTCACGAATATTATCTTTCTTCGCTAATAACATAATTAATCGATCTAATCCTAAAGCAATTCCTCCATGTGGTGGGAATCCGTATTCTAAAGCATCTAATAAGAAGCCAAATTGTTCTTGAGCTGATTCTTTTGTAAATCCTAAAGCTTTAAACATATCTTCTTGCACGTCACGTTGGTAAATTCTAAGTGAACCCCCACCTAATTCGTAACCATTTAGGACAACATCATATGCTTCAGCGTAAACTTTTTCAGGTGATGTTTTTAATAATTCAACATCACTTGCTTTTGGCATTGTAAATGGGTGGTGAGCTGCAGCATAACGTCCTGCTTCTTCGTCATACTCTAATAATGGCCAATCAACAACCCATAGGAAGTTAAATTTATCTTCGTCAATTAAGTTTAATTCTTTCGCTAATCTGTTACGTAAAGCACCTAACGCAGCTGCTACGACTTCTTTTTTATCGGCCACAAACATTAATAAGTCACCAACTTCAGCATCAGTTGCTGATTTAATAGCTTCTTCATGGTCTGTTAAGAATTTGGCAATTGGGCCTTTCAAGCCATCTTCTTCAACTTTAACCCAAGCTAAACCTTTAGCACCAAATTGGGCTAACCACTCACCTAATTTATCCATGTCTTTTCTTGAATAATTAGCTGCAGCTCCTTTTGCGTTTATTGCTTTAACTGCTCCACCAGCTTCAAGTGCTGATTTAAAGACTTTAAATTCAACGTCCTTAATAGCATCTTTCATCTCAATTAATTCCATCTCAAAACGAGTATCAGGTTTATCTACACCATAACGACTCATAGCATCATCGTAAGTCATACGAGGGAATGGTAAAACAATTTCTTGTCCCATAACATCTTTCATAACTTTTGCTAACATATTTTCTGTGTAAGTTTGAATTTCTTCAGCAGTTAAGAAACTTGTCTCAATATCCACTTGTGTAAATTCTGGCTGACGGTCTCCACGTAAATCTTCATCTCGGAAACAACGAACGATTTGGTAATATTTATCAATTCCAGCACCCATTAATAACTGTTTAGTTGTTTGTGGTGACTGTGGTAGCGCATAGAAATGGCCTTCGTGAACACGAGAAGGCACTAAATAGTCTCTTGCTCCTTCTGGTGTTGATTTATTTAAATAAGGTGTTTCAACATCAATAAAGCCACTGTCATTTAAAAAGTTACGAATCACTTGGCTTGTTTGATGACGTAATTTTAGTGTGTTAAACATCTCCGGACGGCGAATGTCCATAAAACGATATTTCATACGTGTGTCTTCATTAACGTTATCATCCCCAATAACAAATGGCGGTGTTTTGGCTTCATTGTAAATGACAACATCACTAGCAATAATCTCCACTTCACCTGTCTTCATATTTGGGTTAACAGCACCCTCACGTTTAACGACTTTTCCTGTTACGCCAATAACAAATTCGCTACGACATTTGTCTCCAATTTCTAAAGCTTCTTTTGAAGTTTCTGGATTAAATACGATTTGAACGATGCCTTCTCTATCTCTTAAATCGATAAAGATTAAACCACCTAAATCACGACGTTTTTGAACCCACCCTTTAACGGTTACTTCTTGATCTAAAAAGTCACTTGTAATTAAGCCACAGTACGTTGTTCTGTTGTTCATCTAAATAATTCTCCTTTAAAATTTATTGTAATAAAAAAGTCCTTGCTAAAATAAAGCAAGGACGAATGATTTCACACGTGGTACCACCTAAATTTAAGAAAGTCATCATTACTTTCTCTTCTCTAACGATTAACGCTCGTAACGGAGTGATTTTTAGTCACTCATCTCCAGAGTGTCTTTGCTTTTTTTAGACTAATTTCACCAAGTTTAATCTTCTCTAATAGGTTAAAAAGCTTTTTCTCTTTCATAGACATTATAACTAAAAATTACTAGATATCTTATTAAATGTCAAGAGCTTTACAGAGAAAACATCTTAACTACTTTTATTCATTTTTTTTTGCTATAATTATTTGTACTAAAAATATTAATACAATGGAGTATGTAATCATGAGAAATTCCAATAATAGTAAAAATATGATTAAACTTTTTTTGATTAACCTGTTAATTGTTGGTGTTGTTTTAGCAGGCTTTTATTTTATGCGTGGCACGAATCAAATTGTAGAAGTCCAAACGATGGCTCTAAACGTTCACAAAGAGGCTGGTGCTAACTCTAAAGTTATTACTCAAGTCCACCGAGAAGATAAGATCACCATTAAAGAGAAAAAATCAGGCTGGTACAAAATCCAGACACCCGACAAAGTAGAAGGCTGGGTAGCTGATTGGCTAATTTTTGATGGCACTTCTAGTCCCTATACTTACCTCCCTGCAATTATTAAAGAACGTAATACAGAATTAAAAGAATCTAACAACGCTGATAGTAAAACTTTAGATAAACTAAAAAGAAAAGAAAAAGTATTCGTTACTTTAGAATTAAACGGCTGGAGTCGAATCTATGTTGATGATACTTATGGCTGGGTACCTTCTAGCTCTTTAACGATTCAAAAAAAACATCAACCAAAATTTGATGTTAATGATTCACTGCAAATCACTTTAAACAAAGCACCTCTTTACGAAAAAATGAGTGAAACAAGTAAAGAAAAAGAAACCCTAAGTTATGCTGATAAAGTAGTTGTCACAAGTATTGAGGATAACTACTGGTATCAAGTTAAAACTGATAAAGGTGAAACAGGTTACTTAAGAAGTTGGGAAGTTACTAATAATGCTCTACACAAAAAAGATAAGCGTCCGGCTGAACCTAAATCTGAATACACCATTATGCTAGACCCAGGACACGGTGGCGAAGATCCTGGTGCTGAAACAAATGATGGAAAAGTATTAGAAAAAACACTGACTCTACAAACAGCGGAAGTCGTAAAAGCTAAACTTGAAAGTAATGGCTACAATGTTTTAATGACAAGGTCTGGAGATGAGTTTGTAACTCTATCAAGAATTGCTAAGAAGAGTAACGAAAGTAAAGCTGATGCATTTGTTAGTTTCCACTATGATTCTTCTGGAAATGCCAATGAAGGCTCTGGAACAACAACTTTCTATCGACACGACTCAGGTAGACCACTTGCTCAAGCTGTTAATGACGAAATCGCAAGTATCTTACCACTTGAAAACAGAGGGTTCGCTAAGCAAGATTATCAAGTCTTGAGAGAAAATGAACGACCTGCTATTTTACTTGAACTAGGTTATATTAATAACGATATTGATGCTGGTTATGCTCAAAGCGATAAGTATCATAAAAAAGTTAGCGAAGCTGTTACAAATGGTTTAAATACCTATCTAGATGATTTAAAAGAATAAAAAATCTAGAGCCTTAAGAAAATAATTTCTTAGGTGCTCTAGATTTTTTTATTGTATCTTATAAACTTTCTTTTTCAGCTTTTCTTTTTTTAACAAGAAATAAACCTACTAGTCCTGACATCATCATACCGTATAATGCCATTAATCTATTTTCTTTTTCACCAGTTTCTGGTAAATTAGCTGCATTTGTTGTATTTGTTTTAGTTACACTAGTTAAAATAGGAGCTGTTGGGTCAACAACTTTTCCATTTACTGCTACTAATTGTCCCATAGCATTTTTTAAAGCTGCTGTACTTGAGTCAACTTCAACTTGCGTAATATTAGTCATCATACGAACTTCAGTCGCTGCCAATAACTCTTCTGAGTTAGCTAAAGCTGCTGCAAAAATAGCCCAAGAATCTTTTGTATAATTTGCCTCTACAAGAGTTTTAGCTTCTGCAATCGTATTAGATAAATTAGCAGTATTTAAAATAAGAGTTGGGTTAATGATATGATCACGGAATCTAGCCATAATTTCGTTAACAGCTTCGATTGTTGTGGCATTATAAATATCATACCATAATGACATGTATTCATCATCTGTCAATTTACCTTTTTCATACGCCGCCTCTATTTCTTCAAAAGCATTATATTTCGCTTCTAAAAACTCTTCATCAAAATTAATATTGGCCATAATAGAGTTTACTTCTTCTACTGATTTTGCTCCATCAATCGCTACCATTAAGCGGTCATATTCAGCTTTGTTAAACATTCCACGTTCATACATGTCTTTCACATCTGCTTTAGCATCCTCTTTATATGTCGTCAATTCATATTGAACAGAATTTAGTACTTCATAAACAGCATCCACATTTTCGGCCAAGTCAATAGCTACTATCAATCTAGTATGTTCTTCAGGAGTAATTTTCTTACTTTCAAGTAAGTCATCTACCTAACCTTTTGCCCATTCTTTTACATCTTCTAATTCATCAACTTCCTCAGGATTTGTTTCTCTTTCAGTTTCGTTCTCAGTACCTTCTTCTTCTTTTTCTTCTAATACCACTATTCGTGAGTACCTACTTCACTAACTACTTCAGCAGCTGAGATTAATGGTGCTCCAAAAGAACCTGCCAAAATAACTAATAATGCTGTTGATAATTTCGCTTTTTCATTTTACACTCTCCTATTATTTTCCGATTAAACGTTTACATATATAAAGTTACCATTAAACGAATAAAAAATAAACACAAACATCAACAATATTCACAATTACATTTATTTTTTATGGTTGTATAATTTTTGATGTGGATGAAGAAATTCATTCGCATCTATTTTTTTACAAAATAATAGAAACATACGAACTTTCCCGTTAAAATTAAAG
>NZ_QPJV01000009.1 GCF_003337315.1 Vagococcus fluvialis
ACGGATGACCTCTATCTGCTTAATACAATTCTAAAACACAAAGTGATTTGAATATACATAGAATCAAAAAATGATTCTAATAATACTATACGAGGGAGGTGACTTGTTTTGTCACTTCCCTTTTTAGCAAACTAAACGGTGTCACAGAAGTAGCTTATTTCTTAAAGCTGAAGACTTCTGTCACAACCTCCTTTTAATGTTAATCCATTTTTAAAATAACTTTACCATTATTTTTCTTGGTTTCAATTAATTGATGGGCTTCTTTTATACCATCAAGACTAAAAGGTAAAACATGACCAATTTTTAATTCAAAACCATCTTGATTATAAAATATAGTTAAATCAGCCATAGCTTTTTTATCAGTCATATGTTCAGCTTTTTCCATGAAAAAAGCTTTAACATCAGGACGAGTAGCTAAATTAGGTAAGCTATTAAGACCAAGATAAGTTCCGTTTTGTTTAAGAAGAGCAAGGGCTAATACTTCACCGGAATTAAAAAGAGATGCGTTAATAACATAATCAGCACTTTGGCTATGATGAGTTACTTGTTCTTCATTTCGATAATCAAGAACAATATCTGCACCTAAATGTTTTAAGTAGTCCTCATTTTTTTTGCTTCCAACAGCAATAATTGTGATGTCTTTTCTGTTTGCTAGTTGCAAAATCAAACTACCAACATTTCCAGAAGCACCTACAATAGCTAACGTATCTTTTGGTTTGAAATCATAAAAGTATGGATCTAAAGTCCAGTAAGCAGTAGTTGCCACCATAGGAAAAGCCGCTGCTAAATCTAAAGGCATTGTTTCTGGAACTTTAAAAATCCGTTCCACAGAAGTTGCTACATATTCAGCATCAGCTCTACTGGGAACAATAGCCATTACTTTATCTCCAAGCTTAAAAGAAGTATCCAGATTTTTTAACTCCACAATCTCACCTTGAAACTCGTTCCCAAGAATACGAAAGTTTTTAGGGGCATTACTTTTAGTCATAGCTCCTTTTCTGATTGAAATATCAACTGGGTTAACACTAACTCTTTCAACTTTGATTAAAACATCTGTTTTTTCTGACAGATTGACATCAATTACTTGTTCTTCAAAGACATCAATTGTTCCATACTGATTAAAACCTAAAGCTAGACTTTTGACCATTGTTTATCCCTCCTGAATAGTAATCTTAATTTAAGAGTAACATGAAGTATGGAAATTATAAATACCTAGGTTATTTGTATTAGAGTTGTTTTTTATCTTCTATTTTTCTTAACAAAGTCACTTATATCAGTAACGCAATCCTCAGCTTGAGGATAATTACCAATGTGGTCAATATAAGCATGTCCCATTCCTTCGTATAAGGTAAACGTAGTATCAACACCCAAATCAATTAATTTTTTTGCATATGCTAAACTTTCTATAGTTAGGAAATCATGTTCACCTGATGTAATCATGGTGACTGGATTTTTTTCACTAACTGACACATAAGGGGATAAGTATTTAGTTAAGGTATCCTTAGTCCCTAATATATCAGAAAGTCCACTAGATAAACCGTTAAAAGCTTCAATTCCAGGTCGAATCACATTTTTTTGTTTTGGGTAAATAGCAATATCTTTATCAATATCAAACGTTGTATATTTATCTTTTAATCCACCCATATTTAAAGTTGGATAAAGTAAAATCTGCCCTGCAATATCGTCTCGTTCTTCTTCAATATTTCTATTACAACAATAAGTGGTTAGATTACCACCAGCACTGTCTCCTGCAACAAAAATGTTAGTTGGATCAGCCTTCCATTCGCTGACGTTATCAACCAACCAACGTAGGCCAGTATAACAATCAGTATGTCCAATTGGGAAAGGATTTTCAGGAGCTAAACGGTAATCAATACTAACAGCAATCATATTTGTTTGGCTGACAAATAATCTTAAAGCTTCTCTAATAACATCAGTACTACCAGCAAAAAAGCCTCCTCCGTGAATAAAATAAAGAACTGGAGAATTATCAAGTTGTTTTTGTAAAGAAAAACGTGTCATGGGGATATTAAAACCATCATCTGCCTTAATAGTAAATTGAAACTCCTCAATAGTCTCTTCAACAATCGGGGTATAATCAACACCATTAAACATTTTTCTCAAGCGTGAGATAGATTTAGGGCTCATATCCATTTTTAGTAAACTTTTAGGTAGAAATCTCATAATCAAACTGATTTTTTTAGAATTGTGATATAGTCTAGGATCCATAGCTCCTTTAATATCACAATCCGGAATAGGTTTAATAATAACGGGAACATCACGTCTGATTTCTGTGTATTGTTTTTCTCTAATAGTATGAACTAAATTAATATCATATTTTCTAGCCATGATGATTCCTCCATTATTTTTTATTTATTATCTAATTCTTCAAATAAATGATACAAAGCTCCTAATAATCCAGCTTCATTTCTAAAGTGGCAAGGAACGATTTCAACAGGAGTTAACATACTACCTAAAAGAGGCGAAGAATCTAATATTTTTTTATATTGCTTGTTTAATTCTTCAATTAAAATAGGTTGTTCGCTAATCCCACCACCAATAGCTACTCTTTCTAAATCAACAACAGATTGCATATTCATCATAATTATAACAACACTGTAGCAAAATTCTTCAAATAAAGGATAAATAATTTCGTTCTTTTTATTTAACTCTTCAAAAACAGTTTTTCCATCAAGTGGATTTTCTAATTTTAAAAGACGAGCTGCCTGATGAATAAAACTAACTGCAGAACCTTTCGAACCAGCTACAGTATTCATACCGATTGGAAATTCTGTAGAAAGTAACATAAAACTTAACTCAGCAGCTTGAAAATGACTACCTAAATGAAGAGAACCATTTAAAATAATTCCACCACCAACGCCAGTTCCTAAAGTCATAACCCCGGCATTAGTAATTCCTTTGAGTTCTCCTAACCATAATTCTGCAAGAGCTGCTGACTTGCCATCGTTCATGATACTGCAGGGTAAATTTGTATGGTTTTCAATAAATTCTTTTAATCTAAATTCATGTAAAAAAGTAAGAGCTCCACCATAATAAACAACACCTTCATATGAATCAATTTTACCAGGACAACTAACAGCAACTGCCCGAACTTGCTCAGTATACTCATTAAGAATAGAGCGTAATATGTCTTTAAAGGAGTTGATATCTTGAGGTGTTTTTTCTTTCTTTACAAAGATAATTTGCCCACTACGGCTAATTAATGCGTGTTTTATAAATGTTCCTCCAATATCAATACTTAAATAATGTTTTTTATTTTCTGTCATAATTAATCCTCCGTTAATTTGATGTATTATTTTAGTAACGCTTACATCTATATTGTAATCGCTTATTTTTAGCTTTAATAGTATTATTAGCTTATTACTAGTAATTTTATCTTAAAGGAGAAAAGAATTGGAAATATTTATTAATTTTATAAATCATTTATCAGAACTTAGTTTATTTTCATATCTTTTAGTCGATAAAGAGTCAGAGATTATTTATGGTGAAAAAAATTTAACAGATATTAAGCTAAAGGAAGAAGATATCAAACGTATCAAACAACAAAAAAGTTTAATTTATAATTATTATATCTCAGAACAAAAGTTATTATTATTAGTTTATAATATATCTACATTAAATGCTTTATTAATTCTATTTATTGATAATGAATTAACTAATTTTGTTTCATACAATGATCGACTGTTTAAAATTTCTGAGACGATACATTTGTATCAAACAAAAACTAAATTTCCTAAACAAGCGCTTCAAAGGATTAATCAAAATATTCTTTATTTGAAAGAAACGATTATTGAAAAAGAGCTGAGTCAGCAAATCGAACAACAAGTTTATCATCATGATTTTGAAAGTGAAGAGGCCATGTTTAAAGAGCTTGAAATGGGAAATGAGGAAGGTTTAAGAAAACATTTTTATACCTTTCAAAAGCATACTCAAACAGGAACGTTGTCTACAGAATCTGAGCTTAGAAGTCGCAAAAATATTTTAATTGTAACAGTTTCTATTTCAACAAGGTATGCTATAAAAGGCGGCGTACCTTACGAGCGAGCCTACACTCTAAGTGATAAATTGATTCAAGATATTGAAAGAAAAATAAAATTTAGTGAGATTGAACCACCAGAATTAGAAGTTATGATGTTATTTTGCAAAGAAGTAAATAAATATAAGTATATTAATTATTCTAAGAGCATTAAGAAAACTTGTGAGTTTATCCATCAAAATATTTATTCGCCATTAACTATTCCTATGGTTGCCAGTAGTACAAACTACTCTAAATCTCACTTGTCAAAGTTGTTTAAACAAGAAACAGGTATGACAATCAATGGGTATATTATGAAACAAAAAATTGAAGAAAGTAAAAGATTACTTGCCTTCAATCAATACGATTTAACAACTATTAGTTCATTACTACATTTTACAGATGTCAGTTACTTTATAAAAGTCTTTAAAAAATATGAGAGCCAAACACCAAAAGAGTTTTGCTTACAAAATAATTAAGGAGTAAAAATATGACACTTGAACATGAGTTTATTGAATATACCCATAAATTATTACCTATAAATTGGATTATTCATCGAGATGATCATTCTACAGCCACTATTTTACCTCATTGGCATACTTCCTTTGAGATATCCTATACTTACTCAGGAAGGATAGAGAACTATACAATTAATAACACAACCTATCAAACTGAAGCAGGAACAGTTTTATTAATAAACTCAGCAGAAGTTCATGGTGCTGTTTCTAGTTATTGTGTGGATTTAGAAGCTTTAACCATTCAAATTCCTTATGAAATCATGAATAAACTAATTCCTAATTTCGAATACATGCGTTTTACTAATTATCCTGATGGAAAAATAAAAGAGCTCAATGAGTTAAGAGAAGTATTAAGTCGTTTTTATCATTTAGTAAGAAGAGAAATACTTCCATTATCAGAAATTCAACTAATGAGTATAACCTATGAATTAATTTACCTAATTGCAAAAGATTGGATGCATGAAGAGACAACACCTATTAATTCAAATGTTTACCAAAGAAATTTAGGACAAATTAAACCAATTATTAATTATATCCAAACTAATTCAGCAGATGAATTATCTGTTACCAAAATAGCAAATTATTTTCATCTTTCAACCAATAGTTTAAGTAAATTATTTAAAAAAAGTTTAGGGATTAGTGTGATGAAGTATGTTCAACTTGTGAGAATTGACAAGGGTCAGAAACTGTTGTTAAACAGTGATAAGCCCATTCATGTTATATCTGATATAGTAGGTTTTCCCAATGAAAAATCATTTAGAAGAGTTTTTGAAGAAGTGTATCATCAAACGCCTAAAAAATATCAGTTAGATTATAAGGAACAAGAAAGCGGCAGAAAATAACCTTTTTTTAGATAGGTTCTGCCGTTTTTTTAATCTGAAAACGTGCTAATATTTTTTGTAATCGGTTTCGAATATATCGAGTGATAACACAAGATCTATAACAATTACAGGAAAAGAGGAAAAATAATATGGCTTTAGTACAAGTAAATTTTATTTCAAAAATGTTATCAAGAACAGTAACTTTCAATGCAATTATTCCCCTAGATAAAATCTCTTTTGGGGAAGAGGAAGTTGCTGAAGCAAAACCTTTAAAAACTCTTTATCTTCTACATGGGGCATTTGGTAATTATACTGATTATTTATCAGGAACAAGAATCCAACGATGGGCAGAAGAACACAATTTAGCCGTTATAATGCCGTCTGGAGAAAATCAGTTTTATGTTGATAAACCAAGTCGTGGTGAAAATTATGGGGCTTATGTAGCAGATGAATTAGTTGAATTTACTAGAAAAATGTTCCCACTATCTCATAAAAAAGAAGATACGTTTATCGCAGGATTATCAATGGGAGGCTACGGGGCACTAATTAATGGCTTAAAATATCATGAAACATTTAGTCATATTGGAGCATTTTCACCTGGACTAATGATTGATGATATTGCCTCTCGCTCCGAATTATTATCTGTAACAGGATGGAGTTTAGATTTTTATGAAAATGCATTTGGTGGAATAGATACGATTAAAAATAGTGATAAAGATTATTATTATTTAATAGACCAATTGATTGAAAACAAAAAAGAAATTCCGAAGATTTACTTACCAATCGGAACTGATGATTTTCTATTAGAAAGTGTACGTGGATTCAAATCTTTCGTTGATAAAAGAGAAGTTCCTCTAACCTATATTGAAGATGATGGTGGACATGAATGGGATTTCTGGGATAAATATGTAAAAAACTTTTTAGAGTGGTTACCTTTAGAAGAAAAAGGAAATTATTTAAATAGTGGTAACGTAGCAGAATAGATAGCAAAAGACTAGAAAACAGAAAAATTTTCTAGTCTTTTAATTTGTTACAAGTTGTAAGTTTTTTCACTTGTGTTATGCTTAGGAAAAAATAAACCTTGTTATAACTTTTGTTGTATAGGGACATAGGAGACTAATCAAATGAAAATAGCAATTGCAAATGATCATGGTGGTATTGAATTAAAGAAAACTTTAGTGACGTATTTTGAGGAGCAAGGTATTCCTTATACTGATTTTGGTGTCTCAACAAGTGATAGTGTCGATTATCCAGGATACGCTAAAACTGTTTGTAAAGAAGTGTTAGCAGATGATGATACATTAGGGATTCTTTGTTGTGGAACAGGAATCGGCATGTCAATTGCGGCTAATAAAGTTAAAGGGATTCGTGCAGCAGTCGTTGGAGATGTATTTTCCGCTCAAGCAACAAGAGAGCATAACCATAGCAATGTGTTATGCTTAGGAGAAAGAGTAACAGGGCCAGGATTAGCAGTTTTGATTACTGAAACATGGCTAAAAGCAACCCCGTTAGATGGCAGACATCAAAACAGAGTAGATCAGTTAGAGGATTAATGTGATAAATTATTTAGAAAAAACTACCTAATGTGACTTTAGGTAGTTTTTTTGTGTTTAAAAAACCATAAAACCACAATAAACAAAACGTTCAAACAGTTAAGAATAAAAGTAATTGTAAATTTTTGTGGTTTTTTGTTATTGTTTGTGGTATATTATGACTGTAAGCGTTTATACAATATTAAAAGGAAGGTTTGCAAATGTCAGCAGAAGTGAATATCAGATCTTTTAACACAGAAGATGTAAAGGAACTAAATAAGATACGAAGATCGGAAGGCGTTTTTGAAACTATACTTTCTTTAAAAGATGAAACAGTTGATCAAACTTATCATTATTTTACAGGTGAAAGAATTCATACTTTTATCGCTGAGAATAAAAGTAAGCATCAAATAATTGGTTATATTAAGTTAGTCATTGATGAAGAAAAAAGACGACGTCACAAAGCTAATATCAGTATTGCAATTCATAATGATTATCAAGGAAATGGCGTGGGGACTAAACTTTTTAATGAAGCAGTTGATTTAGCTGAAAATTGGTTGATGTTAAGAAAATTAGAATTAACTGTTTTAGAAACAAACAAGCATGGTATTGAGCTTTATAAAAAAATGGGATTTAAAGTGGAGGGGATTTCAAAGGAAGATACAGTTGTTAATGGCAGATATGAAGATGTAGTGTTTATGGGAATGATTTTTAATAGATAAGGCATTATTTATGTTCATTAGTAGTAACAGATAAAAAGTAAATTAAAAGGAGTAATTATAATGACGCAGAAAAAATGGTGGGAAAAGTTACCTCATACTTATGTAATTCTATTTTCAATGATTGTTTTAGCAGCAATATTAACTTGGATATTACCTGCAGGTCAATTTCAACGTGAGGTTGTAGAAGGATTGAATAATCCAGTAGTAATTCCTGGTTCTTATGAAAGGGTACCTCAACAAGGTGTGGGATTATTTGGTATTTTCTTAGCAATCCCGAAAGGAATGGTTGGCTCGGCTAGTATTATTTTCTTAATTCTACTTTCAACTGCTTCTTTTGGCATTATTAATAGTACAGGTGCTCTTGAGAATGGGATTGGGATGTTACTAAACAAAATTAATAACTCTAAAACACCAAAAGTAGCAGTTATTTGGCTAATCACTTTCCTATTTTCTTTATTAGGAATCATTGTAGGACCTGAGATTCAAATTCCGTTTACTTTAATAGGAGTTTCGATAGCGTTAGGTCTTGGATACGATTTAATTGTTGGTCTTGGAATGATTATGGGTGGTGGCTATGCCGGATTTAACTTCGGTCCAATTAACGCATCAATTTTAGGGACATCACAATCTATTGCTGGCTTACCGATCTTTTCAGGAATGGGATTCCGTTTGGTTGTTTGGTTTGTAATGACTTGTTTAGTTGCTTTAATTACAACTCTTTATGCAAACAAAATTAAGAAAAACCCAGAGAAAAGTTTAGTAAAAGATGTTGATACAGAAGGTTTAGGTTTCTCTAAATCTTTAGATGAATACAAAATGAATGGACGTCATAAAGTTGTTTTACTTGTTTTAATTGGAATGTTTGTTGCTATTATTTACGGTGCGAGCCAACTAGGTTGGTATTTAGATGAAATTTCAACAGTTTTTGTTATTGGTGGTTTGACAGCTGGTTACGTATATGGTTATAAAACTCAAGAAATTATTGATTTACTCATAAAAGGTGTCAGCTCAGCAGCTAGCATTGCTCTTATTTTAGGGATTGCTCGTGGAATCCAAATTGTTTTAGAGCAAGGGATGATTATGGATACAATTATTAACTCACTTTCTGCTCCTTTAACAAACTTAGGGCCAACAGTCGGAGCAATTGCTATTTCTATTATTACAGCGATTGTGCATTTCTTTATCCCATCAGGTAGTGGGCTTGCCGTATCAATTATGCCTGTACTTTCCCCCCTTGGAACAATTATGGGATTAACACAGCAAACAACAGTGCTAGCTTTCCAATTTGGAGCAACGATTCCAAACTATATTTTCCCAACTATTGGAGCAAGTATGGCAATGCTAGGTTTAGCTCGTGTTCCAATTGATCGCTGGTTAAGATTTGCAATTAAATTAACACTTATTATGTTTGCATTGAGCTGGGTATTCTTAGCTATAGCGGTGGCAATAGGCTACTAAAAAAATGTTGGAGGTTTCTTAAATGTCTAAATATATAGAAATGAAAAAGGAAGTACAGAGAATCGCAGTTAAATCTTACAATCAAGGGCTTGTAGCTGGCACAAGCGGTAATGTAAGCCTATATAATAGTGAAGAACAAGTAATGGCTATTACAGCAACTAATCTTGACTACGGTGTTATGACACCAGAAGATGTAGTGATTATGTCACTTGATGGAAATCAATTTGAAGGTGAGTTAAAACCTTCATCAGAATGGTTAATGCATGCAGAAGTCTATAAACAAAAGCCAGAGGTTAAGGCGGTTATCCATACTCACTCTCCTAGAGCAACTAGCTTTGCAGTTGTTCATGAAAGAATACCTTTAGTGCTAGTTGAAATGCTACCCTTTATTGGTGGTGATATTCCGTTAGCTAAATTTGCTCTACCAGCAACTGTTGAATTAGGTCTTTCTGCTGTAGAGGCACTTAAAGATAGAAATGCTTGTTTATTAGAAAATCACGGAGTTCTAGCAGTTGGAACAACTTTGGAACAAGCATATTTAAGAGCTGTATATGTAGAAGATGCAGCAACTATTTATCACTTTGCCAGACAAGTGGGACATCCTAAGTTAGTTCCTCATGATGCCGAGGAAACATTAAAAGTAAGATATAACTTAAAGTAAAGCAAGGGAGTTTTTTAGATGTATGAATTAATAATGCCACCTATTAATCGATTTGGAGAAAATTGTGTTTCAACAATCGGTTTATTAGCCGCTGAAATTAAACTGAAAAAGGCTTTAGTTGTAACAGATCATAACTTAGTCAAACTAGGTATAATAAATTCTGTTTTAAAATCTTTAGAGACAGAATCAATCACCTATTCTATTTTTGACGAAGTAAAACCAAATCCAACTAAAGAAAATGTTTTAAAAGGAATCGAAGTTTATCAAAATGATAAATGTGATTTTATTATTGGTATCGGTGGTGGTTCATCTAATGATTGCGCTAAAGCAATAGGGATGATGGTATCTAATGGTGGCATTTTAGAGGACTACATTGGGTTTAATAAAAGTAAAAATGAGTCACCTAAATTATTTATGGTGAATACCACAGCAGGGACTGCTAGTGAAATTTCTCGTTCTTTTTTAATCTCCGATGAAGCGAAACAAGAAAAGCTAATTTTTAAAGATATTCACACGTTACCTTATGCATCATTTAATGATCCAAATCTAATGGTTAATTTACCTCAGGCGATAACTGCAAGTACTGGTATGGATGCTTTAACCCATGCTATTGAAAGCTATATTTCTACAGGTAAATATCCTTTAACACAAAAAATGAGTTTAGCTTCAACTGAGTTTATTTTTACTTCGTTAGAAGAAGTTATAAAAGATCCGCAAAATATTATGCTCAGGGAACAAATGATTTATGCGCAAACTTTAGCCGGAATGTCATTTTGTAATAGTGGTTTGGGATTAGTTCATTGTATGGCTCATCAACTAGGTGGTGTCTATAATTTACCACATGGTTTGTGTAATGCAATCTTACTTCCTTTTGTGATGGAGTTTAATCAACAAGTAGCTAAGAGTGGTTTTTCTGAAATCGCTCACAAATTGTGGCCATTTGAAACAGAAGAAATGAGTATTGATGAAGCGAGTAGCTATCTTATTCAAAAGGTTAATGAATTGTCAGAAAAAATTGGTACAAAAGTATCTTTAAAGGGTTTAGGTGTTAAGGAGGAAGACATTCCTTTACTAGCAGATAAAACACTATTAGATGGTAATTTACCAAGAAATCCAATTCAACCTACAAAGCAAGAAGTCGAAGAATTATTTAGAGAAGCTTATTAAAAAAGACAGTACTCAAAAGTAAAGAAGCTTTTGAGTACTGTTTAAAGTAATGTGTAAAACAATTTCAAGGAGGAATTTCAAATGAGTAGCAAACTATCAAGAGAAATTATTGAAAAATTATCTAGGGAGCATACAAATTTATTTGATCAAAGTGAGGGACTTGAAGTAACCGAAGTAGGAGATGGAAATGTGAATTACATCTACCTAGTCAAAGGAAAAGAAAATTCAGTTATTGTAAAATTTGCAGATAGCTTTATTCGTAATTCAGATACAAGACAATTATCAACTAAAAGAAATGAAATTGAATACGATATTTTAAAAGAACAGTATGAATTATCAAATGGACAAGCACCAAAAGTTTATTATTATTCACCCGAATATAACTGTATTATTATGGAAAATTTAAGTGATTATGCTGTTCTTCGTGAGGGGATGGTTCAAAAAAATATTTATCCTCATTTAGGAACAGATATTGGGAAATTCCTTTACGACACACTTGTTAAAACAACGGATTTAGTTATGGATGTAGAAAAGAAAAAAGAAATGCAGAGTAAACTTGTTAATGTAGATATGTGTGAAATTAGTGAGCGTTTAGTTTTTACAGAGCCATACTTAAATAATCAAGGTTTAAATAATTTCCAAGAAGAAAATAAAGAGTTTGTTGCACGGGAACTCTATCAAGATAAGTTGTTACACTTAGAAATTGCTAAGTTAAAAAATCAATTTATGAATAAGAGTGAATCCATGATTCATGGAGATTTACATGGTGGCTCTATTTTTATTAATGAGCAAGATATTAAAGTTTTTGACCCAGAATTTGCTTTTTATGGTCCAATGGGATACGACATTGGAAATGTAGTCGGTAATTTAATCATTAGTTATGTGACTGCTGTCTTTACTCAAGATAAGGAAAACTATACAAATTGGTTAAATAATTCGATTGAAGAAACAATGATGAGTTTTATCAATACTTACAATACAAACTTTTTAAAAGATGTTAAAACACCAATGTTTAATACAGAAGAATTTAAAGAATACTATTTAACATCTATTTACAGTGATACTTTAGGATATGCTGCAACTGAGATGATTAGAAGAACAGTTGGAGTTGCAAAAGTTTGGGATTTGGAACGCAATAAAACACATGATCAAATGGCAAAAATTGAAAGAGTTATTATAAGAATAGGAAAAGTATTTATTAATAAGAGAGCTGAATTAGCTAAGGATAGAAGTTTTATGTTTATTGTTGAACAAGAAATTATTCGTGAAAAAGGGGATTTGTAACTAATGAGAATTGATCAAAATTTAGCTTTCATGTTGCAGTTTGAAAATGTGGCTTGGTTTGAAGATGGACAAGTCAAAATATTAGATCGTCGCATTTATCCTAGAGAAATTTCTTATGTGGTTTGTCAGAGTTATGAAGAAGTGATTAAAGCTATTCAAGATATGGTAACTCAGAGTGGAGGCCCATATTCTGCTGCAGGTATGGGGATGGTTTTAGCTTGTTTTGAAGCCCAAGATTTGTCTAAAGAAGAGATGATAAGTTGGATGGAAACTGCTGCTAAAAAAATAGCCAATGCTCGCCCAACAACATCAACTAGAATGAAAAAAATTGTAGATGATGCTGTAGCAATAATGAAAGAGTCAGTATGGTCAACAAATAAAGAATTGCTTGAAATCATGCAACAATACGCAATAGATGAAGCAACAGCTCGTTATAGTAGTGTTAAAGAAGTCGGATCAAGATTAGCTGATTTAATTCCAAAAGATGGTGTTGTTATGACGCAATGTTTTGCTGATGCTGTTATTGGTTTTATTATTGAAAGATTGAAAGAAACTGGCAATACAGGAGTTTCTTTTATTACACCAGAAACTAGACCTTTTTTACAAGGTGCTCGCTTAACAGCAAGTGTGATTCAAGATATGGGATTTGAAGTTCATGTAATTACCGATAATATGCCAGCATATATTATGAAAGAAAAGAAAGTTGATGTTGTAACGTCAGCTGCAGATATGATTACGATGGATGGCTATGTGGTTAATAAAGTCGGTACTATGAGCTTAGCTTTACTAGCAAATTATTATGGTATTCCTTATTACTGTACAGGGACACCGAATTTAAAACATGAAACAATTGAAACTGTAAAGATTGAAGAACGTGATCCAAGTGAAGTAATGGAATTATTAGGAACAAAAGTAACTATGGAAGGTGTTAAAGCATACTATCCAGCATTTGACATTACGCCACCAAGTTTAGTTAGTGGAGTTGTTACAAATAAAGGTGTCTATTCAGCTTTTGATTTAAAGAGTTACTTTAACTAAATGGATTAATTAAAGAGGTGTTTTTTTGGAAAAAATATTAGTAATAAATTTGGGCGGAACTTCCTCTAAAGTAGCCATTTATTTTGATGAAAACTTATATGAAAAAAAAACAATTAGCCATGAAAAAGAAGAATTAGCTGATTTGTTTACAAATAAGGAACAAATAGATTACCGGACAAAAATGATAAATAATTGGTTAAGAGAAATAGATTTTGATGCTAAAGAATTGACAGCAATTGGTGTCCGAGGTGGTAATTTACCTAGTGAACTGTCTAAAAGTGGTGGAACATATTTTATTGATTCGTATTTACAATCCTTAATTTTAGCGAATTATGATGACGACGGTCAGTTTTACCATGGTGTCGTAATCGGTGTGCCAATTGCTTTGAATTTAAGAAATGGTAATGAAAAAATAGGGATTTATGTGACGGATCCACCGACTGTTAATGAATTAGAGCCTGTTGCGAAAATAGCAGGTCATCCTGATTTTGAGAGAATACCTGTATTCCATGCTCTTAATCAAAGAGCTGTAGCTAGACGAGTGGCTAAAGAGATGAACAAAACTTATGAAGAAACGCGTTTAATTGTTGTACATCTAGGAGCTGGTATCTCAGTAGGTGTTCACTGCGGAGGAAGAGTTATTGATGTTAACAATGTTACTCGTGGAGACGGACCAATGGCACCAAATAGAGCTGGTCAGCTACCAATGAGCCAGTTAATCGAGGCTGTTTATAAAGGAAATTGTACTTTAGAAGAGGCACAATTAAAATTGCGTTTAGGTGGTGGCGTGAGAGCTTACCTGGGAACAGATGATATGCGAAAAGTTGAAGAGATGATTTTATCAGGGGACGAGTACGCTAAGTTAATATGGGAGGCCCTAGTTTATCAAGTAGCAAAAGAAATCGGTTCTTGTTTCACTGTTCTTGATGGTGAGGTGGATGCTATTTGTTACACTGGTGGAATGGCTTTTTCAGATAAATTGATAACAGCGCTTAACAAAAAGGTAGATAAATTAGCTCCAATTAAGCATTATCCAGGAGAATTTGAAAATGAAGGATTGGCTTTAGGTGCTCTACGTGTCATTCGTGGAGACGAACAGGCTGTTCAAATTGAAAAGGAGTAAGTAAAATATGGTTGAGATGACTAATCAAGAAGTAATAAAAGATTTGGTAGCAACATCAAAAAAAGCTCAGCTTCAAATAGAAGATTATTCTCAAGCAGAGATTGATCAATGTGTAAAAGTGATTGGAAAAGCAATCTATGATCATGCAGAAGTGCTAGCAACAGAAGCACATAATGAAACAGGATTTGGAAATATTCCAAGTAAAATTAATAAACATACTGGTATTACCACGGTTATGTGGGATTACCTGAAGAATCAAAAATCTGTAGGTGTTATTGAGGAAGATCCAATTAATCAGGTGGTAACTTTAGCTAAGCCTATGGGAGTTGTAGCTAGTGTCACACCGAGTACTAACCCTACTTCAACAGCTATTCATAATGCAATGATTGCTCTAAAAAGTAGAAATTCAATTATTATTGCGCCACATCCAAAAGCTAAAAATTGTACTTTGCACGCAGTAGAAATTATGCAAGATGCTTTAGAGAAAGTAGGTGCTCCAAGAGAGTTGATTTTAACCATTCAAAATCCAAGTTTAGAAATGACAAATGCTTTAATGGAAGAAGCTGATGTTGTTGTTGCTACAGGTGGTTTTGGTATGGTTAAATCAGCTTATTCAAGTGGCCGTCCATCATTTGGTGTAGGGCAAGGTAATGTGCAATCGTTTATTGATACAACAGCAGATGTTGATTTTGCAACAGAAACAATTATTACAAACCGTTCAGCAGATCTAGGTTTACCCTGTACAGGCGAACAAACAGTTTATATTCCAAGGCATCTAGAAAAAGAAGTCTTAACTTCATTTGAAAAAAATGGGGCTTATGTATTGACTGACGAGGAAGTTATTAAAAAATTAAGACAAAAAGTATTCGTTAATAATCATCAAAATTTAGAATTAACAGGCAAAAAACCATCAGATGCTGTTAAAATTATGGAATTAGGAATCGATGTACCAGAAGAAACAAGACTATTAGTTGTAAAAGTTAATCAACATGGTGAAGAAGAAGTACTAGCTAAAGAAATACTATGGCCTATTTTGAGATTTAGATTATATGATAATTTTGATGAAGCGCTAGAATGGGGTAGAATTAATTTATTAATGGAGGGTGCTGGGCATACATCTACTATTTATTCCGCAACAGATGAAAATATTGTTAAGGCTGGAGACAGATTACCTGTTGGCCGTGTAGTGGTTAATCAAGGTGGAGGCGCAGGTTCTGGAGCAAGATTTAATAATGGATTAGATCCAACCATTTCTTTAGGGTGTGGTTCGTGGGGAAATAACTCTATTTCAGAAAACTTGACTCATCGCCATTTAATGAATGTTACAAAAGTATCTAAGGTAATAACAGATGCTAAAATTCCAACACCAGAGGAGATTTGGGCATAGAAACTATTGAAAAAGAGGTGTGTTCATGTATCGAAATTTAGATGAAGTGTTTCAACTTGCTAAAACAAAAGGAAGAAAAAGAATAGCCATAGCAGCAGCTCATGATGCTGAAACTATTAAGGCTGCCATTATGGGATATGATGAGCAATTGTTTACACCGATTTTGATAGGCGAAAAAGAAAGAATAGAAACTATTATACAAGGGCTAGATAGAAATATCTCTGAATTTGAAATCATTGATAGTCAGGATAATAACGAATCAGCTCAAACAGCAGTTTCTTTCGTGAAGGATAAAAAGGCTGATTTACTAATGAAAGGTCATCTTGAGACAGCAGAAATGATTCGTGCAGTTGTAAAAAAAGAAACAGGGATTGCTATTAAAGAAACAATATCCCATATTAATTTAATGGAAATTGAAAAATACGATAAATTGGTCATTATGACAGATGTCGCAATTTCTATAAATCCGACTTTAGAACAAAAAAAGGATATTTTAGAAAATGCAGTTAGTGTTTTTCATGCGCTTGGTTATGAAAAACCAAAAGTTGCAGCAGTTTGTGCCATTGAAAAAATAAATCTTAAAATGCCTGAAACTGTTGAGGCTAAGGAATTAAAAGATTTAAATGAAGCAGGAATCATCAAAAATTGTATTGTTGAAGGGCCAATTTCATTTGATATTGCAATTGACAAGGGACGTGCAACAAGAAAACACTTTGAAGGTAAGATTCAAGGAGACGCAGATATCTTGTTAATGCCTAATCTACTCGCTGGCAATCTTTTATCAAAAGGTATAAGTATTTTTGGAGAAGCTAAAGCAGTAGGTTTTGTTATGGGGGCGGAGGTTCCTATTGTCTTAACCTCAAGAGGTGCTTTAGCAAAAGCAAAATATCAATCGATGTTAGCTTGTCTTGCAATAGTGTAATGAATGAAAAGGTTAACTTATTAAAAGTTAGCCTTTTTAGTCTTTGGAAGTTTATTTTGCCCAAAGGTGAATAAAATAGTGGTACAATAAATATGAATTTGGAAGAAGTGACGTTAAAAATAAGATAAAAAGAAAGTGGAATGTGTATGATACCAAAAGAGAGGCAAGAATTTATAAAATCAACTATCTTACAAACTAAGTCAGTTCAAGTTGCTAAACTTGCAATAGAACTAGATGTAAGTGAAGAAACAATTCGTCGTGATTTATCCGATTTAGAACAAGAAGGCATTATAAAAAAAGTTCACGGTGGGGCAATTCTTGCTAATCGTGTACAGGCAAAAGTAGATAATACTGTCTTAAAAAATATTTTTGTAGAGAATAAAAAACAAATTGCCCTTCAAGCAGCTAAATTAATTAACCAAGGGGATAGTATTTTTTTAGATTCTTCAACCACATCTTTAGCTCTATGTGAAGAAATCAAAGAGATGGATATAACTGTATTGACTAATTCAATTGATATTGCTTATAGTTTATCTTCAAAAGATTCGAAAGTAACTTTACTTTGCGCAGGAGGTAGATTATTAAAGTCTCGTGGTTGTTTTGTAGGTAGTCAAACACAAAAATTCTTAGAGCATTATTCTTTTGATAAAGTATTTTTTTCGTGTAAATCTCTAGACTTAACAACAGGTGTAACAGATTCAGATGATGCTGAGGCGGAAATAAAAAAAGTGGCATTAAATAATAGTCGTAAACGAATACTTTTAGCCGATCATTCTAAATTTGGCCGTGTCTCATTTGCTAAAATTTGCCCACTAAGTGATTTAACAACTTTAATTACCGATCAAGGAATGGATCCAATTTGGTTAGATGTACTAAGTAATTCAGATGTTGAATTTATGTTTCCTCAATAAAAATATTCACAGTTGAAGAATAACTAAGTTGTAGTATATAATAAATAAACTATAGGTTAAAAAAACACCGTAAGTCATTGCGGTGTTTTTTTTCTTTCTATATAAGGAGATTTTTTAGTCGATTATTACGCTGATAGAAATTTAATAAAAGGAACAATAAGACCAATTGTGTGAAATATTGAAACATAGAATTGGTATGAAAGCGTGTTCATCTGTGAAAAAATCAGTGCTATGATTAATACATAAGGGGGATAAGTAAATGAGAATCAGCGAACGTTCAAAGATTATCGTGAATGAAATCATAAAAAATAAGAGTATAACAATGGAAGAACTTTCTAAAAAAATCAATTTAACAAGAAGACAAATTGAATACTCTTTGGATTTAGCTAATGACTATTTAAAGGAAATTGATCACCCTGAAATAGAACGAAAGAAAGGAGTATATGTTGTTGATGATTCAGTAAAAAAACTTTTTAATACAAATTATTCCCAAAATTTAAAGGAAGTTTATGTTTCTGAATCAATTGATAGAGCTTATTTTTTATTTTTGATGTTAGTAACTAGAGATGATGATTTTTCAATTAATTATTTTATTGATGAATTTAAAGTAAGTAAAAACACAGTTGTTAACGATTTAAAGAAAACAAGAGAAATCTTAGAAAAAAATAATTTAGATTTAGAATATTCAAGAAAAACAGGCTATCAAATAGTAGGTGATGAATGGGATATTCGAAATATGATTATTATAGCAATTAATCATGTCATGAATCACTTCCCAAACCAAGAATACTTAAAACATTTTATGGATATATCTGAGGAAGAATGGCTTTCTATTAATCATGGAATTGCAGAAATAGAAGAATCTTTATCAACAAAATTTGTTGATCCAATTATTAATCATTTACCATACATATTCTTTGGAATTATAGCAAGAATTGAATTAGGTAATGAAATTAGTGGTGTTTTCTTTATTGACTACGAGGAACTATCTGACACTTTGGAATTTAAATTAGTTCAACATTTACTTGGCGAAAAAGAAGTAGGGGAAGAGGAACAAACATATTTAACTATACATCTTCTCTCTACAAGAGTTAGTTTAGTAGATAAATCTAGACCAAAAGATTTACCAGAACTAAAAGTTGCTTTAGAGGAGTTTGTTGATGAATTTGAAAAAAATGGTTTTACCAAGATTATTAATAAAGATGAGTTAATCAACAAATTATTTACTCATTTAAAACCAGCTTATTACCGTATTAAATATGATTTAACAACAGATTATCAGATGATTCCAAAGATAGACAGTGATTTTAAATACATAAAAATATTAGTTAAAAAATCACTAGAGCCATTATTAAAATTTTTAAATACGGATATTTCTGAAATAGAAATATCACTTATATCCATCATAATTGGTGGACACTTTATTGAACATCAACAATTAAATGCTCAATTTAGGGCGATAATTGTTTGTCAAAATGGTTTAGCATTTTCAAATTTATTAAAAAAATCTCTTATTGACGGGTTTTCAGATTTTTTCTTTTATGAACCTATGTCTATTCAAGAGTATAACCAGTTCGAAGAAGAGTATGATGTTGTTTTTACAGCTTGTTTTTTAGAAACGAGCAGCTTGAGTTTTTACTTACCTGAAATTCCAACTAAAAAAGAATTGATTAGGTTAAGGACAAATGTCTTAGCTGTATTATACAAAATAGATAATACTGATGTATCAATCGATGATGTAATTGATATAGCAGTAAGTAATGCCAGTCAAGTTGATGTATTTGAAATGAAGAAAGAGTTGGTAGCGTTATTGACACCAACAGTTGTTGCACCAAAAGAAGAAGCTAAAGTAAAAGGTAAAAAGAGCTTGGAAGATTTACTTGCCGTTAAGTTTATTAAAAAAATCTCAAAAGAGATGGACTGGATAACAATTATTAATGAAGTTAGTAAACCTTTATTAAGAGAAAGATTAATTGATCAAGGATACATTAATAATGTTTTAAATGATCACAGAGAACTAACTTCTTCGATCGTTTTAAGACAACGAATTGCTATACCGCATTCTTCACCAACAGAAGGCTCTAAATTGGGAATGAGCATGCTTATTTTAGATAAACCATTTTTTTATAATGAAACAGAATCAGTAAGAATTATTGTTATGATTTCTTCACCAGACAAACAATCTCATTTTAAAAGTCTATTACAACTTTTGGAATTATCTGAAAGTAATGAATTATACGAATTTGTATTAAATAATTCTGAGCAAGAGATTCAAGAAAAACTATTAACATATGAATTTAAAAATTAGGGAAGGGTGACTTTAATGAATAGATTGTTTGAAGAGCAATTAGTTTTTATTAATGAAACATTTGAAAGTACAGATTCTTTTTTTGAAACAATAGGACAAAAAAGTATAGATTTAGATTTTTCAAAAGAAACTTTTATTAAAAAATTAAAAGAAAGAGAAATTGAATTTCCAACAGGACTACAACTAGATAAGTATGGTGTTGCGATTCCTCATACAGATCCAGATTGTATAAATGAAGAATTTATCTCAGTGGTAACACTAGAAAAACCTGTAATTTTCAGATCTATGGCTAATAAAGATGATGAGGTTGAGGTAAGTGTTGTTTTTATATTAGGTTTAAAAACAGCTAAAAATCAACTTCATGTCTTACAAACATTAATGTCTGTTATTCAAAATGAAGAATTAATGAATGAATTAATGGAAGCTACTGATAAAAAAGAATTGATTAGTATCTTAGAAAAAATTGAAAAATAAAATAGAAAAGAGGAAATAATGATGAAAAAGAGAGTTTTAGTAGCATGTGGAGCAGGAATTGCAACATCGACAATTGTTAATCAAAGAATTGAGGATTTATTAGCAAATAATGGAATTGATGCTGATTTAAAACAAATTAAAATTGTAGAAGCTAAAGGGTTAGAAGGAGAAGCTGATTTAATTGTTTCTACAACAATTGCACCAACAACTTATTCAATCCCAATTGTTATCGCAACATCATATATTACAGGAATCGGTATGGAAGCTGTTGATCAACAAATTTTAGACGCATTAAAATAATTAAAAGAAAAGAGGAGTTTACATGGACGCATTATTGAACGGAATTCAGTATGTATTAGGCTTAGGACCAACTGTTATTTTGCCAATTGCAATTTTCTTCATTGGATTATTTTTTAGAATTAAGCCAAGTAAGGCATTGAAATCAGCAGTTACAGTGGGGATTGGTTTTGTAGGTATTAACTTAGTAATCGGTTTGCTTTCTGATAACTTAGGTGTGGCGGCTCAAGAAATGGTTGAACGTTTCGGTCTACAACTAAGTGTAGTTGATGCTGGTTGGCCCTCAGCAGCAGCAGCGGCATGGGCTTCACCAGTAGCAGCAATTTTAATCCCAATTATTATTGCAGTTAACTTATTTATGATTTATATCAAAGCAACTAAAACGTTAAATATCGACATTTGGAATTTCCACCACTTTATGGCAGTTGGTGCTGTTGGATATATTGTAACAGGAAATATTTTCTGGGCAATTTTTGTTGCAATCTGTATGGAAGTTATTGTTTTAATTGTTGCAGACTACTTTGCACCAACAGTTCAAGAATTTTATGGATTACCAGGTATTTCATTTACAACAGGATCGACTGTAGCTTACGGTATTTTAGGTGTTCCTATTGCATGGGTAATTAGCAAAATTCCAGTTATCAAAGATATTGAGGTTTCACCAGAAACTATTCAAAAAAGATTTGGTGTGTTTGGAGAACCGATGATGATGGGTATTGTAATGGGGATTGCCATGGGATTTTTAGCAGGTTATGACCCAGGTAAAGCAGTTCAATTAGGTATCTCATTAGGAGCAGTAATGTTATTAATGCCTAGAATGGTGAAAATTTTAATGGAAGGTCTTATCCCAATTTCTGAAGGAGCACGTACATATTTACAAGAAAAATACAAAGATCGTGACCTTTATTTAGGGTTAGATGCAGCACTGGCTATTGGACATCCTGCTAATATTTCAGCAGGGCTAATCTTAGTACCTATTACATTACTTTTAGCTGTTATTATTCCAGGAAATAAAGTACTACCTTTTGGTGACTTAGCAACTATTCCTTTCTATACAGCCTACATTGTAGCATCAAGAAAAGGTAATATTTTGCACTCAGTTATTGCAGGTACAATTGTAATCGCTTTAGCCTTATTAATGGCAACTAACTTTGCTCCGGTTCATACAGAAATGATGCAGGGGTTAGATCAATTCTCAACTTTAGGAAGTCAGTTAAGTTCATTAGATACAGGTGGTGCTTCACTGAAATGGTTATTCTTAAAACTTTCTCAACTAGTAGCACCATTATTTAACTAATAATTGGAGGCATTATTAATGAAAGGCTTGGTAAAAGAAAAAGAAGGCTATGGCAATATGAATTATCGCCTTGTTGATAACCCAGAAGTATCTGGAGATTTAGTAAAAATAAAAGTAGCATATACAGGCATTTGTGGCTCAGACATTCATACTTATAAGTGGGAATATAAAAATTCTAAAACACCAGTAACTTTAGGTCATGAATTTTCAGGAATTGTTTCAGAAGTTGGACCAAAAGTTACTAAAGTAAAGGTCGGAGATCGTGTGACTAGTGAAACAACTTTTACAACTTGTGGCACATGCCAATACTGTTTATCAAAAGACTATAATTTATGTTCAAATCGTTTAGGTATTGGAACACAGGCAAATGGTAGCATGACAGATTATGTACTAACAAGAGAAGAATCTTGTCATGTATTACCTGAGAATGTTAGCTATAAAGAGGCTGCATTAACTGAACCATTAGCATGTTGTGTTCATGCGGCTCTTGAGAAGACAACTATTAGTGAAAATGATGTTGTACTAGTTATTGGGCCTGGTCCAATTGGTTTGTTACTTGCTCAAGTTGCTAAAGCTCAAGGTGCAACAGTTGCTTTAGTGGGAATTACAAAAGATAAACATCGTTTAGATTTAGGTATTCAATTAGGTATTGATTACATAGTCGATACACAAGAGAGTGATTTAGCTGAATTTACAAGTAAATTTAATGACGGAGAAGGTATGAATCTTGTTTTTGACTGTTCAGGTGTGATACATGCGGTTAATCAAGCTTTACCGTTAATCGTGAAAAAAGGTCAAATGATTCAAGTGGGACTATTTGCCAAAAAAATGAATGAGATGGATCAAGAGTCAATTATTCAAAGAGAAGTTGAGTACATTGGTAGTCGATCTCAAAAGCCTAGTTCATGGGGAAAATCATTAAAATTATTATCAGATAAAAAAATTGATGCTGAAAAAATGATTACTAAAGTATACCCCTTAAATGAATGGGAAACAGCTTTTAATGCTGTCATGTCAGGCAATGAAATAAAAGTATTGTTAGAATCAAACCTTGATTGGAATAAGGAATAAATTTAAAACAATCAAGTGATTTCACTTGATTGTTTTATTCTATCTATAACAGCAGAAAGGAAGTTAAATATGATAATAGCAATAGCATCTGATCATGCAGGTTATGAGTTAAAAGAATTAATTAAAGATAGTATTGATAAAGAGTTACATCAAGTGATTGATTGCGGAGTAGATGAAGGATATATGAAAGTTTCTCATTATCCTTATGCGAAAAAACTTTGTTTATCAATTGTTAAAGAAGAAACAGACTTAGGTATTTTGATTTGTGGAACAGGGGTTGGAATGTCTATGGCAGCTAATAGATATGAAGGTATTAGAGCAGCTTTAGTTAGTGATACATACACTGCAATAAAATCTAAACAACATAATCACTGTAACGTACTTTGTTTAGGATCAAGAGTACTGGGTGTGGAATTAGCAAAAACAATTGCTGATGTCTGGATTAATGCAAAACCATTAAAAGAATATGAAGCAAATGCGTTAGCTATTGATGATGGAATAGGAGTTGTCTAAGTGGAAAAAATAGTTGCATCAATTATGTGTGCGGATCAATTAAATCTAGCAAAAGAACTAGAGAATCTGTCGATAGCAGGAATAGAGTGGCTTCATTGTGATGTTATGGATGGTCAATTTGTTAATAATCTAGCTATGGCTCCTTATGTACTAAAACCAATTATTGATACAAAAAAATTTAAAACTGATATTCATTTAGCTTGTAAAAATCCAGAAATTTATATTGAGATGTTTACAAATCTTCAACCAGACTATATAACCTTTCATATTGAAGTTGCGGATGATGTTGATAAATTAATCAATCAAATTAAGCGAGCTAATATCGGTGTTGGTATAGCAATAAGTCCATCAACAAAAATTGAAGAATTAGTTCCTTACTTAGAAAAAATTGATTTGGTTTTAGTGATGACAGTAGAACCTGGTTTTGCTGGACAATCTTTCAATTGGTCTGTTTTAGAAAAATTAAAACAATTGAATTCTTTAATAGAAAAAAATGGAGTGAATCCATTGATTGAAGTTGATGGAAATATTAATAAAGAAACTATTAGTCATATTAGCCCAATCGGAGCTAATTTATATGTTGTTGGGACATCAGCTTTATTTAATGATAAAGAAGGAACCTATGAAGAGAAAGTTAGAGAGGCAAAGAGTTCTTTTAGAGAGGATGGGAAAGAATAAGATGTATATTGATTCAGCAAATGAAAAAGAGATAGTAGAAGCTTTTGAGTACGGAATAATCAAAGGCGTAACGACCAATCCAACGATTCTTTTAAAAGAGAAAAAAGAGCGATTAAAACAGATTGAATCTATCTTGAGAATAAATAATACGACTTTATTTGTTCAAATTTTAGGTGATACTTCTAAAGAAATGATGAATGATGTATTGTTCATTTTAAATAACTTTTCTAAAGATAATCTTATTTTAAAAATTCCCATTACTTTAGAAGGATTAAAAGTAATAAAATAACTAAGAAATGAAAAAAAAGAAGTAAAAATTTTAGGAACAGCAATTTACTCTGCTAATCAAGGAATTGCAGCTGGAATAGCTGGAGTAGATTTTGTAGCACCATATGTTAATCGAATGTTAGTAAATAGTATAGATGCTTATTTAGAAATAAGTAAGATGAAAGAATATTTTTCTAACCATGAAATTAATTGTCAAATAATGGGTGCTAGTTTTAAAAATGCTAATCAAGTAAGTGAAGCTCTTATTAGTGGTGCCGACACTGTAACAGTTCCCTTAGATATCTTGAAGCAATTTGCTTCCAATGACTTAGCGATTCATGCTGTGGAAGTCTTTAATCAACATGGAAAAGAGTTAAATAATATAAACGGGATGGGGAATGAGTAGATGGAATCATTAAAATTATATGGAAAAAGCGACCTCAGATTTGAAGAAGCTGAGAAACCTATTATTCGTAAAGCAAATGAAGTTATTGTAGAAGTTAAAGCTGTTGGGATTTGTGGCTCTGATTTATCACGTTATAAAAAATTAGGACCTTATATTCCAGGGATGATCTGGGGACATGAATTTTCAGGAATTATATCCGAAATTGGAGAAGATGTTAAAGAGGTTAAAGTAGGAGATCGAGTAGCGACTTGTCCAGCCTTAGTTTGCGAGGATTTAGAGGTAGAGGAATGTTACTATTGTAAAAAATCAGAATATGCCCGTTGTTTAAATTTAACAGTTGTTGGAGCGAAACATCCTGGTGGTTTTGCAGAATATGTAGCTTTGCCAGAGAAAAATGTTTTAAAACTTCCGGATTCTGTGGATTTTGAATCAGCAGCTATGATTGAACCTTCGGCTGTAGTAGCTCATGGTCTTTTTAAGTCAAATGCTAAAGCAGGTGATGATTTAGTTGTAGTAGGATGTGGCAATATTGGATTACTGACAATCAAATGGGCTCAAGTTATGGGATTTGATAAAATAATAGCCCTAGATATTAATGATGCAGCTTTAAAAAGTGCTAAAGAAACTGGTGCAACTCATACAATTAATACGCTAAAAGTTGATCCTTTAGAGGAATTAGCAGCGATTACAAATCATTTAGGAGCTCAATGTGTAGTTGAATCAGCAGGTTCTCCTATTACTTCAGCACAAGTATTTGCCTATGCTAAAAAAGGCGGGGATGTCATTTTTATGGGAATACCATATGCAGATGTTAATATAGAAAGATTTTATTTTGAACAAATTGTAAGAAAAGAACTAAACGTTATTGGTTCTTGGAATGCTATCTCTGCTCCGTTTCCTGGAGATGAATGGAGTGCGACGATTAAGGCTCTGTCTTCTGGAAAAATTGAATTTAAATCTATGATTAGTCATAGACTATCTTTATCTGATGGACCTTCTATTTTTGAAGAAATTACAAACAATCGAGATAAAAACTTTGGAAAAGTAATGTTTTACCCAAATGCTTAAATAGGAGGAACAATCTATGACTAATAAAAAAGTAGTGGTCGTAACAGGAGGAGCTAAAGGAATTGGAAAAGCAATTGTAGAAAAATTCCTTACAGAAAATTATCGTGTCGCTATTTTAGACTACGATAGTCAAAGTGGTCAACAATTTTTAGAAGATCATCCTAACAACAAAGAAGATATATTATTTATAAAAACAGATATTTCAAATAATAACTCTGTAGAAAATGCTAAAAAAGAAGTTATTTCTCGTTTTAAAACAGTAGATGTTTTAGTCTTAAATGCAGCAATTAGTTTCAGAAAGAGTGTTTCTGAGATGACCATTGAAGAGTGGAAGAAAGTTATCGATATTAATTTAACCGGCTCATTTTTAACTGTGAAAAGCTTCTATGATGAATTAGAAAAACAAGATTCTCATAAAAGAAAACTTATTTTTATTACATCTGGATCTGGAATAACTGGGACTGGTGGAGGTGTTCATTACGCAGCTTCAAAATCCGGACAGCACGGATTAATGAGAGGGCTATCTAAAGAATTAGGGCCGATAGGAGTCAATGTTAATGCCGTAGCTCCTAGAGTTATTCAAACAGAGATGTTAGATGTGCTTTATCCAACGAAGGAGAAGAAAGAAGAGCTTATTAATAAAATACCAATAGGAAGAGTTGGTGAAAAGGAAGATATTGCTAATTTAACTTATTTCTTAGCTCAAGATGAAGCGTCTTATATCCACGGACAGATTATTTTAGCAGATGGAGGAAGAACTTATTAAAAATAAAAGAGCTTCTAAAATAGAAGCCCAATTGTTTTTATTATTTATATAAACCTAAGCTAAATACCCAAGCAATAAGTACTGAAAGAGGACCCGTAATCATTCTAGAAAAGAGAACAGCTGGTACTCCAATTTCAACTGTTTCAGGTTCGGCCTCGGCTAGAGTTAATCCGACAGGAACAAAGTCTGCCCCAGCTTGAGCATTGATTGCAAATAATGCAGGTAGTGCCATTGCTGGTGGGATAGAGCCTTTACCAATTTCAACACCAAGTAGTACCCCTACTACTTGAGCAATAACAGCACCTGGTCCTAATACAGGAGAAAGGATTGGGATTGAACAAATTAAGGCTAAAATTATCATTCCAAATACATTACCTGATAATGGTTTAACAGCAGTTGCGATGATATTACCGATTCCAGTGTAGTTAATTAGACCAACTAACATACTTACAAATGCCATGAAAGGTAAGATTGTTTTTAATGTAATATCAATTGTATCACGTCCAGCTTGATAGAATAAACCGACGACACCACCGATTGAACGTCCGAATTTAGTGATGAAAGCAGAGAATCCATTTGTTGATTTTTCGGAATTATTTTCTTTCATTTCTTTAACAGCACTTTTGGCTTCAGAAATCAATTCTTTATTTTGTTCTTTTTTGTTAAGTGTCTCAGTTGGAGTTGTATCTTCTCCAACAAGCTGAATATCATTTAATCCAACACCAGAAACAAAATTAGTTTCTTTAATAAATTTAGCTAATGGACCAGCAGGTGGAGTTGCATGTAAGTTAATAGTTAAGACTTCCATTTTTGGATAAACGCCACAACGTGCAGTTCCACCACAATCAATAACAACAGCAATCATTTCGCTAGGTTCTACTTTTTCTTTAAAACCATCCTTTGCTTCAGCACCTAAAAGGTCAGCTAATTTTTGTGCAACAGGATGAATACCACCACCAGTGACTGAGGCAACGTATTTTTTTGTTTCAGTTTTAGTAAGGGTAAGAGGGCCTCCCCAACCTTTACTACCTTTATTAACAATAACTTGATTTGTCATTTTTAGGCTCTCCTTTTCTATGCTTTAGTAGTATTGTTTTTCCACATGATTTTAGTGATTGTTTCAGTGATAATCCCGCGTAATAAGATAACAATCATACCTACAATAAAATATCTTACTGCAAGAGGCATAACTGATAAGCCAAGAGTTGTTAAACCAGAAGAAATACCAGTCCATACGAATAATTCCCCTGCATTGGCATGTGGGAAAAGACCTGTAATTGGGTGAACTAAAGATACAGCAGAGTCATAAAATGCGGGTTTTTGTTTTTCATCTAAGAAACGTCCAAATGAGTAACACATAGGGTTTGTTAAGAAGAATACAGCTAGAAGTGGAAAAATTGTGTATCTAAGAAAAATATTTTTCGTACACATTCTTGCAAATTTTGTAACACGATCTTCACCAATCATTGCGATAAGAGCGTTTACAAAAGTTAGTAAGACAATTAAAGTGGGTAGAATACCTGTTATTAAACCAACTAAGTTTTCCCCACCAGCGTTAAAAATACCAATAAAACCTTCAGCTAATTTTACTAAAAAATCCATAATATTCCCTCCATTATACTGTTAAATGAGATAGAGCTTGTTTACTACGTTCTTTGTTAATGAGTTCTAGAGCTTGTTTGAATGCGTTTTGTTCTTTTTTATTTTTAATAGGTAGTTCTGATGGTAAGTGGTTAATGAATTTTTCTTTATTTCTAAAGCGAGAAAAAGTGCTGATACCATTCATAATATAGTAATTTGATATTTTTCCATCTTCAGAAGTAGTGATAATTAAAATGATACCAGGACCTAAATTAAATTTAGATTTTGAAATTCCTACTCCAAGATGTCCATCAGTGTTTTTCTTGAGTTCATTCATTTTTTTAAAGTAGTGTCTTTGTTGCATAATTGATAAAAGAATTTGTAAAAGCCAGCAGGATACTAATAAAAAGATGATTCCCCAATACTCCAAAAGAATAACCTCCTTTCTAAAAAACCAATATTGTTTGAAGCGCTTTCTTAACTCGTATAATAAATAGTAAAAATTCAAATGTCAATCCAAAAATTAACAATTGATACTCTTTTTCACATATGTTCCTTTTGTGAAAAAAATATCTTTAAGCTTTGTGAAAGTTGTTAAATCAACGATTATTATTCACTAAAATCGTTGACAGCGCTTTCCTTTGTGTGTAAGGTTTAGGTGTATCATATGATTCGGGTAGTAACATTTGTAAATTAGGAGGAAATAGAAATGACAATTTTTAACGATTTAAAGATGAGAGAAAAAGAAGGCAATCCAATTAAAGTAGGAGTTATTGGTGCAGGACAAATGGGATTTGGAATGATTTCTCAAATTAGTAGCATTCCTGGAATGATTGTTGCAGGAATAAGTGATATTCATTTAGATAACGCTCAAAAAGCAAAAGATGCTTATCTTTATTCAAGTCAAATAAAAAATGATGTATTAATTTCTACTGATTTTAAAGAAATAATTAATTCTGATAAAGTTGAAATTATTGTTGATGCAACAGGAGTACCTGAAGTAGGAGCGCAAATTTCATTAGAAACATTATTGGCAAAAAAACATTTAGTGTTACTGAATGTTGAAGTAGATATTACTGTTGGACCTCTAATGAATCGTTTATTTAAATCAGCTAACTTAGTTTACACAGGTTCTGATGGTGATGAGCCGGCAGCAACAACTGAATTATATGAATTTGCTAAAACAATGGGAATGGAAGTTTTAGTTGCAGGTAAAGGAAAAAATAATAAATTAAGACCAGAGGCGAACCCAGATACTTGCCAAGCAGAAGCAGATTCAAAACATATGTCTTCACATATGCTAGCAGCTTTCCAAGATGGAACAAAAACAATGGCAGAGATGAATCTTTTATCTAATGCTATTGGATTTATACCAGATAAAGTGGGAATGCATGGGATTTCTGCTGGTTTAGATGATGTTGTAGAAAAATTAGCTACAAAAGAAGATGGTGGTATTTTAGATAAATATGGAGTTGTAGAGTATGTTGATGGATTAGCACCAGGTGTTTTCGTGATTGTTAAAGGTCAAAATGAAGGTGTTGTTCATGAGATGAATTACTTAATGAAATCCGGTAATCAAGACCACCATATTCTGTATAGACCTTATCATCTAGCAAGTCTAGAAACACCAATTACAATTGCTAAGGCTATTTTACATCAAGATTCTGCTATTGTTCCTATGGGAGCTCCGATTTCAGATACAGTCGCAGTTGCTAAAAAAGATATTAAAGCTGGAGAGAGAATTGATGGTATTGGTGGTTATTGTGTTCGAGGAGTTTTAGAAACACACGAAGATATGAGTTATAACGGGCACATTCCAATTGGTTTGATTTCTGGAGAAGTTGTTGCTAAAAGAGATATTACTAATGGAACGTTCTTAACTGAGGATGACGTCCAATTAGATGAATCAACAACAGTATGGCACTTAAGAAAACTACAAGATAAAACATTTAAATAATTTTTAGGGGGATGCGAAATGATTAAATCAACTATTTCTGAGATTGGTGAATTTTCATATTTTGAGGAGGAACCAATTGTTATCTTATTTAACGACTCTGCACCTGAGGGTTTGCGAGAAGTTTGTGTTATTCACGATTTTGAAAAAGAACCTGAAGGTGATCTTTTAAAAGTAGGAAGTAAAGTTATTTTTGGAGAAAAAGAATATGAGGTAGTTGAGATTGGTCATACTGCTAATACAAGTTTACAAGAATTAGGTCATGCATCGTTTTATTTTGATCTAGGTGAAGATCAAGAATTACTTCCAGGTTCAGTTGCGCTAGAACCGCATGTTTTACCAGAATTAAATGTTGGAGATCAAATTCAATTTGTTTATTAAATAAAAGGAGAGATAGTAATGGCTTATTCTGACGATATGAGATTACTTGTTGAAATTGCTCAAATGTATTATGAAGAAGGAGCAAAACAAGTTGATGTTGCAAAAAAATTCAATATAAGTCGCTCTTTAGTTTCAAAGTATTTAACTAAAGCAAGAGACTTGGGACTTGTTGAAATCATTATTCATGACGAACAACTTCATCCATACAATCAATTAGAAAATAGACTTAAAAATACCCTTAATTTGTCAGAAGTCATTATTATCTCATCTGTTGGGGAAACATTATTAAAGAAAAAATTAGGACATGCTACTGAAAAGTACTTAACTCGAATTTTAACAGAAAATTCAATTGTGGGAATTTCAGCAGGAACAACGGTAAAGGAAGTAGCAACATCTGTTACTGGAAAAATAAATATGCCTAATGTAACATTTGCTCCCATGGTAGGTGGTTTAGGAACAGATCATACAGATTTTCAAGCAAATGTAATCTGTGATATTTTTTCTAAACAATTTGGAGCTAAAAAAGTAGAACTTCATGTACCTGTTGTAGTAGATAGTATTGATGCCAAGAAAGTTTTTATGGAGCAAAGGTACATAAAAGAAAATTTTGAATTAGTAAAAAAGGCTGATATTGCATTAGTTGGTATTGGTGGAAAACCAGTATATTCAACAATGACTAAGTACTATTTTGACGAGGTAGACGAAGAAATTATTAATGATAATAGTGATGTTATTGGGGATATTTGTTATAACTTTATCGATAGTGAAGGAGAACTAAGTCATACGGAGTGGAATAAAAGAGCTTTAACAATCGACTTAGAAGATTTAAAAAAAATACCTAATGTAATCGCAATAACTGGCGGAAGTGACAAAGTAGAAGCAGTGATAGCTGCAAGTAAATCGGGTTTAATTAATACTTTGGTTACTGATGCTAATACAGCTAAACAAATATTAAAAGTTAATGATTAAGTATTTTGAGGAGGAAAAAAATTGAGTATTTCAATACCGAATAAAGCTAATTTAACAGATTCAGAATTAATAGATATTTATCATAGAATGTGGACAATTCGTTTCTTTGATGAAAAAGTAGATCAATTATTTGCTCAAGGAAAAATTCACGGTACAACCCATTTAGCGGTTGGACAAGAAGCAACAGCAGCTGGGAGTGGAGCTGTTTTACGTACAACAGACTGGATTACTGCGACACATAGGGGGCACGGGCAAACAATTGCTAAAGGAACAGATGTTAATGCTATGATGGCCGAACTATTTGGTAGAACAACAGGAACGAATAAAGGAAAAGGCGGTTCGATGCACATTGCCGATTTAGATACTGGAAATCTAGGTGCTAACGGAATTGTTGGTGGAGGATTCCCAATTGCTGTAGGAGCGGCTTTAACTTCTAAAATGAAAAATAACGATACTGTTGCGTTTGCTTATGCAGGAGATGGTTCAACAAATGAAGGAAGCTTCCATGAGTCATTAAATATGGCTTCGATTTGGGACTTACCAGTTATTTTCTTCATTGAAAATAACCAATACGGAATGAGTGGTTCTGTTGAAAAAATGACACGAGTTGATAAATTATCTGACCGTGCTGTTGCTTATGGGATTAAAGGAATTACAATTGACGGAAATGATTTAATTGACGTTATTAATACCACTCAAGATGCAGTTGAAAGAGCAAGAGCTGGAGAAGGTCCAACGCTAATTGAAGCTATCACTTATCGTTGGAAAGGTCATTCTAAATCAGATGCTAAAAAATACCGTACTAAAGAAGAAGAAGAAGAATGGCGTAAAGAAAGAGATCCTATCTTAAATACGAAAAAACGTTTTATCGAAGCTAGTATCTTCACAGAAGAAGATGCTGAGAGTATTCGATTACAAGCGAAACAGGAAATTGAAGATTCTGTTAAATTTGCAGAAGAAAGTCCTGTTGCTGGATTAGAAACATTATTTGAAAACGTGTATTCGGAATAGGAGGAGAAATTAAATGAGAGAAATTACTTACACTGAAGCAGTTAGAGAAGCAATGAGTGAAGCTATGAGAGAAAATCCAGATGTTTTCTTAATGGGAGAAGACATTGGTGTTTATGGTGGAGCATTTGGTGTTAGCCGTGGAATGGTAGAAGAATTTGGTGAAGAGAGAGTACGTTCTACACCTATTTCAGAATCAGCGATTGCAGGTGCCTCTGTTGGTGCGGCAATGACAGGTATGCGTCCTATTTTTGAAATTCAATTTTCAGACTTTGTAACTATTGCACTGGATCAAATTGTTAACCAAGCAGCTAAAATTCACTATATGTACGGTGGAAAAGCTCAAATTCCATTAGTTATGAGAACACCAGGTGGTTCAGGAACAGGTGCAGCAGCGCAACATTCTCAAAGTTTAGAAAACTGGACAGCACACATTCCAGGATTAAAAGTTGTTCAACCAGCAACAGCTTATGACGCTAAAGGGTTATTACATGCAGCAATTGAAGATAATAATCCAGTTATGTTTTATGAGCATAAATTATGTTATAGAACATCATCAGATGTGCCAGAAGGAAAATATGTGATTCCTTTAGGAGTAGCAGATATTAAACATGCTGGCGATGATATCACCATAGTAGCAACTGGCATCATGGTTCATAAAGCACTAGAAGCAGCTAAACAACTTGCAGAGTTAAATATTTCAGTTGAAGTTGTGGATCCAAGAACGCTAGTACCATTAGATAAACAAACTATTATTGACTCCGTTATTAAAACTGGAAAAGCAGTAGTTGTGACTGAATCAGTTAAACGTAGTGGCTTTAGCGCAGAGTTAGCAAGCGTTATCGTAGAAAATGAATCATTTGATTTTCTTGATGCACCGGTGATTCGCTTAGCTGGAAAAGAAGTCCCAATTCCTTACCAACCAGAGCTTGAAAAATTAGCCGTGCCACAAGTTGAAGATATTGTGGAAGCTTGTGTTGAGTTAATGAAAGGTAGGGAATAACATATGGCTCATGAAATTTTAATGCCTAAATTAAGCTCTACTATGGATGTTGGAACTATTACCGTATGGTTAAAAGAAGAGGGAGACCGTGTTGAAGTAGGCGAAGCAATATTTGAAGTTATGACTGATAAAATTGCTATAGAAGTTGAAGCCTATGAAGAGGGAATTCTACTGAAAAAATACATTGGTAATGACGGAAGTGCCCCTGTTAATTCAGTAATTGGTTATATTGGAGAAGCAGGTGAAGAAGTTCCGGCTACTATGCCAGGATTAGAGACATCTGAAGAGGTAATAGAAGAAGTAGTAGTAGAAGTTAAAGAGATTGCTACAAAAGTAGAAGAAAGTTCTGTTAAAACAGATAAAGTCCGTGCCACTCCTGCAGCTAGAAGATTAGCTCGTTTAAATAACGTAGATTTATGTAACGTTAAAGGTAGTGGACCAAGAAATAGAGTACAAGCTCAAGATATCTTAAGTTATCAACCAGCAGTTACTGGTTCAGCTGTTACAACAGTAGCAGATGATGAGTTTGAGTTAATTCCTTGGACTCCTATGAGAAAAATTATTTCAGAAAATATGGTTCAAAGTAAACGTGAGGTACCTCATGTTGTGATGACAGCAGAAGTTGATATGACTAAAGTTGTCTCACTTAGAAAAGACTTAATCTCACTTGTTGAAGAAGAAACAAATGAAAGATTATCGTATTTAGAAATTATTACTAAGGCGACAACTCGTGTACTGAAAAAATATCCTATCTTTAACTCACGTTCTTCAGAAGAGGGAATTTATCAATACAAACATGTAAACATGGGAATTGCAGTTGCTCTTGAAGATGGATTAATTGTTCCAGTTGTAAAGAATGCAGATAAAAAAGGCTTAGCTGAATTGACAACAGATATTAAAGAATTAACAAGAAAAGCTAGAAATAGTCAATTAACAAAAGATGAGATGACTGGTGCAACATTTACAATTAGTTCATTAGGTAAATCTAAAGTGAAACATTTTACACCAATTATTAATTACCCAGAAGCAGCTATATTAGGTATTGGTGGAATGTATGAAAAACAAGAAATTATAACAGAAAACGGTGAAGTTAAAGTAATTAATAAACCAGTAGTGGAATTAAGTTTATCATTTGATCACCGAGTTGTTGACGGGGCTCCGGCGTCTAATTTCTTATCAGATTTAGTTACAATTTTAGAAGAACCAATGAGTTTATTGCTGTAAGGGAGAATTAGTTATGACAGAAAAAACTGATGTAGTTGTTATAGGAGCTGGTCCTGGAGGTTATGTTGCTGCGATTAGAGCGGCGCAATTAGGAAAAAAAGTAACCATTATTGAGGCTGAAAATATTGGGGGTGTCTGTCTAAACGTAGGTTGTATTCCTTCAAAAGCTCTAATAAGTGCAGGCCATAGATATCAAGAATCTCTTGGTTCTACTTTTATGGGAATTGGTAACAAAGAAACAACATTAGATTTTAAGCAACTTCAAAAATGGAAAGACCAGACAGTTGTTAATACATTAACTTCTGGAATAGAGATGTTACTTAAAAAAAATAAAGTAACAATTGTTCGTGGTTTCGCTGAGTTTGAAAGTAAGAATATGCTGAAAATTACTAATAAGGATAAAAAAATAAATCAGTTAACTTTTAGTGATGCGATAGTAGCAACAGGAAGTCGTCCAATTGAAATACCAGGTTTTGAATTTTCAAAACGTATTATAGATTCTACTGGTGGTTTGAATTTAGCGGAACTACCTGAAAAATTATCGATTATTGGTGGAGGATACATTGGTTGTGAGTTAGCAGGTGCTTATGCAAATCTTGGGGCTAAGGTAACGTTAATCGAGGGAGCAGAGCGTATATTACCTAACTTTGAATCGGATATTTCCAAAATAGTTTCTGATTCATTAGTAAAAAAAGGTGTTCAAATTATTACATCTGCTAAAGCTAAAAAATCAGAAGAATCAGCAACAAGTGTTACAACTACAATTGAAACTGCTAAAGGTGACTTAGTTGATCATGCTGATTATTTGATGGTAACAGTGGGTAGAAGACCTAATACAGAGAAACTAAATCTAGAAAAAATAGGTGTGAAACTTGAAAAGAATGGTTTAATTCAGGTTAATAATAAATATCAATCCTCTGTAAGTAATGTTTATGCCATTGGAGATGTAGTAGCTGGTTTAGCTTTAGCTCATAAAGCGAGTTATGATGCTAAAATTGCGGCTGGTGTCATTGCAGGAGAGAATATTATTAAAGATTATCGCTGTATCCCATCTATTTGTTTTACGGATCCAGAAGTCTCTATGGTTGGTTTATCTGAACAAGAAGCAAAAGCGGAGAAACTTAATGTCAGTGTTAGTCAATTTCCATTACAGGCAAATGGACGGGCGATAACGTTAAATCAAACAAGTGGTTTTGTTAGATTAGTTTATTTAAGTGATACAAAAGAATTAGTTGGAGCCCAGATTGTAGGAGCAAATGCAAGTGACTTAATTACTGAGTTAACAATGGCAATTGAAAACTATTTAACTCTTGAAGATATTTCATTAATTATTCATGGACATCCAACACTCTCAGAAGCAGTTATGGATACTGCTGAAATCGGAATGGGATTACCAATTCATTTTTAATTAACGTTATTTGTAAAAAATTAAACTAATAAGCTAATATTATCGTGTGTTTGAAGCCTTTAGCAAAATAAATAAATTATTATTAAATAGAAATGGCTAGTTTCACAAATGAAAGCGTGTTATACTCTAGCCATAACTTAATATTAGAAACATTTGGGGTGCGTAAAAGCTGAGATAATACCCATTGAATCTGCTCCAGTTAGTACTGGCGAAGAGAAATGTATTCAATGAACGTTGAACAATAGTTGTTTAACCTATCTAATTAATTCTGTCTTTATACCCCTGCCAATTTTTTGGTGGGGATTTTTTATTGGCAAAATATTAGTAGGGTGAAATCTACTTGTGTGATACCTTCTTTTGTTTCTTAATTAGGGAAATAAAAGGGGGTATTTTTTTATGAGTTCAAAATGGACTGTACAAGATGTTGTATTATTAGCGTTTCTTGCGTTTTTATTTGGTGGTGTTTTTATGGGAGCAGGTCTTTTATATGCCATTTTATCAGCAGCATTAACACCATTAGGGTTGGCACCATTTGCTAATGAAATTTTATTTGGCATGTGGACTATGGCTGCACCAATGGCGGGGATGTTGATTCCTAAAAAGGGAAGTTCAACTTTAGGTGAAGTTTTAGCAGCTTTAGCGGAAATGCTTTATGGTTCTTACTTTGGTCCTGGTGTTTTAGTTTCAGGATTTATTCAAGGGTTAGGAACTGAGTTAGGCTTTATTGCTACTAAATACAAACGTTTTGATACAGTGGCGTTAATATATGGTGCTATTGGTACATCTGTTTTAAGTTTTGGGTATGAGTTTTTTAAATTTGGTTACGGTACTTTTGGTATTGGAATGATTTTGAGTTTATTTGTGGTTCGTTTGTTATCGGTTTTATTCTTTGGTGTTGTCATGGTTTCCTTAATTATGAAGAGTTACAACCGCGTACAACAATTAGCTGGAGCTAGATAAAGATGAAAGTAGAATTAGATAATCTATCCTTTAAAAGAGGAGAACAATATATTTTTAAACATCTCAATTACGGATTTCATCCTGGAACATTCAATATTTTAAGAGGCGATAGTGGAAGCGGCAAATCGACTTTACTTCGAGTTATTGCAGGATTTGCAAACCTAGAATTTGATGGACAAGTATTGATAGATGGCATAAGTCAGCATTCCTTACCTATCTCTCAAAGAGCAAGCAAGGTTGGCATGGTGTTTCAAAATCCAAATCAACAATTTACTATGAGAACACTACGTCGTGAAATTACCTTTGCTTTAGAAAACTTAGGTCTTAATTATGACCAAATTCAAGAACGCCTAAAACAAGCAACTTACTTAAGTAAAACTGAGCGTTTTTTAGATCAAGATTTAGTCAGCCTGTCTGGTGGAGAGAAACAACGAGCTTCGATTACAGTTTTGCTAGCAATGGATGCACCAATTTTATTATTAGATGAACCTTTTGCTAGTATCGATGAAAACTCTAGGTATGAGCTGATAAAACTATTAGCTGAGTTACGAGATTTAGGTAAAACCATCATCCTTTGTGACCATGATTTATCAGGTTATGAACATATGGTAGATCAGGTAGTGACACTATCTAACAACGAATTAAGTCAGGAAAATTTATCGATTTTAAGTAATAAGCCAACCATCACTTTATCTAAATCAAAAACTAATCAAACAGGGTTACTTCAGTTAGAAAAACTTTCCTATAGCCAAGGGAAAAGAACATTACTTTCCCCAACGAACTATACATTTAATAAAGGGATTACAACGATTACAGGAGACAATGGTGTTGGAAAATCAACTTTACTAAGCGCTATTGTTCAGCAACAAAAGTATCAAGGGAATATGTTTTTATCAGGCACCAAAATTAAAAAAAGAAAATCCTTATATCAAGAAGTGACTCTAGCTGTGCAAGATGCCACACATCAATTTGTACAACTAACGCCAAAAGAGGAATTAGCTTTTAATATTCAATTAAACGAAGAACAACAGAAAAAACAAATGGCAGTTTTAGAAGAGTTAGGCTTAATAGATAAACTTGAAGGCAGTTTATTCCACTTAAGTGAAGGTCAGAAAAAGATGATTCAGCTTACTACTATGCTAACTTTAGAGCGGAAATTATTACTACTAGATGAACCATTTACTGGATTAGACGAAAAAGCCTGTCGAATTTTTATGGATTGGATGCTTGAAAAATCAAAAGAACAAAGCTTCATTATTGTTTCTCATAGACTAGCACCTTTATCAGGTCACAGTGATTATCATGTATCTCTTAAAAATAAACAACTAAATTTTGTAGGTGAAACCAGTCAAAGAGAGGGTGAAAAACGTGAATACAGTCAAAACCAATACGCTTAATTTAACTTTTATACTCATGTTTTTTACTTTGGAAATTTCATTTACAAAATCACTTGAATTAAATATTTTTATTGTGTTACTCAGTATCATATTTTTACTCTATAAAAAAAGTTGGTATGGATTAATTGGATTATTTTTATTGCCCTTAATCCCAGCTTTATCGACTTATTGGTCTGTAATGGTTCATGGCTCTGGAAGCAGTGATGCGTGGCTACTTTTTAGTCGAACTTTTGCTTTTGCTGCTTTAGGGATGATGTTTGCTTTTGGTATTGATTTAGAAGAATTGTTGCTAATTTTAGAACAGAAAAAAGTGCCACAAAGTTTCATTTACGGAATTTTAGTTGTGTTACATGCGATTCCAGATATTAAAAGAGAAATCATAGGCCTTAAAAATGCTAGCTTACTGCGAGGCAAAAAGATGTCAGCTTTTTCACCATTTCTATATTTGAAAACAATTTTTATTGCTTTTAACTGGCGAGATCAATATACAGAGGCCATGATTTCAAGAGGTTTTGATGATCAAGGGAAAAGACAAGCCTCTCTTGATTTTCAAACACCTAAACTTTATTTATTAGCATCAGCATCATTAATTATATTAGGAAATAGTTTACTATTTATATCATTTTAGGAGGAAAAATAGATGTTTACAAAAAAAGCTAGAGCGTTAACGATTCCACATTGGGAAGGGAGTTTCTCTCATCCGTTTATTAAAGAACTTCAAGATGGTTCATTAGGAGCAGAGGAATTTCGTTATTACCTGATTCAAGATAGATATTACTTAGAACATTTTAGTCGTATCCATTTATTAATTGCAGAACAAATGAAAGACAAAGAAGTAAAAGAGATGTTACTAACAGGTGCAAAGCATTTAGCAGAAGGAGAAATTTCAATTCGTGAAGGATTTTTTAAAGAGTTAAATATAACAGATGAAGAAATTGCCTCTACACCTATTGCACCAACTGCTTATAACTATGTTTCTCATATGTATCGCCAATTATTAGATGGCTCACTGAAAAGTGCCGTTGCAGGACTACTACCTTGTGCGTGGTTATATCAAGAAATTGGTGTTGAATTAATTAAAACAGGTTCACCAACTTCACTGTACCAACGCTGGATTGAAACTTATTCAGGAGAAGAGGCAGCCAAAGATGTTGCCCATCAATGTACCTTGATTAATCGATTGTATGAGTCAGCAGATGAAAAAGAAAAACAGCAAATGATTGATGCTTTTGTTATCAGCTCTCGCATGGAATATTTATTTTGGGATATGTCATATACCCTTCAAAAATGGCCGGAAGGTGATGTAAATGCCACAAGCAAATACTAAACTTCAAAAATTAATAATTTTATCTCTAATGATTGCTCTAGACGTTGTGTTGTCCCCACTTTTTAGAATTGAGGGAATGGCACCGATGTCTAGTGTAATGAATGTGATTGGTGTTGCTTTAATGGGGCCAATATATGGAACTGCAATGGCACTTATTTGCGGTATTCTAAGAATGTTGTTATTAGGTGTGCCTCCACTTGCTTTAACAGGTGCTGTTTTTGGTGCTTTCTTAGCTGGAATTGGCTATAAATATACAAAAAGTATCTACGGAGCTATGGTAGGTGAAATAATTGGGACAGGTTTAATCGGCTCTTTACTATCATATCCAATTATGGTCTGGTTTACAGGTAGTGCTCAAGGAATGTATTGGTTTATTTATACGCCAAGATTTTTTGGCGGTGCCATTTCAGGTTCATTAATTGGTTTTTTAGTCTATCAAAAACTAAAAACAGTCCCAAAGTTTATTCAACTTCAAGCTTACTTTAAAGGAGAAATGTTACATGGAACCCTTATTTCTAAAGAAAAGAACAGATAAATTTTTTAAACAGTCTCCATTGATACATTGTGTGACAAATGAAATCACCTGTGAAAGTATGGCAAATGCACTACTTTATGTTAATAGTAAGCCCATTATGGCAGATGATCCTAGAGAATTTGATGAACTATTCCAGCAAACAAATAGTTTATTACTTAACTTAGGTCATCTTTCTCCTGAAAGAGAAAAGCAACTAATCATTTCTAGTGAGTATGCAAAAAGATTCAAAACGCCAACTGTTATTGATGTAGTAGGAGTTTCAGCATCTAGTTTAAGAAAAAAATTAGCCTTAGCCTTAATGACGAATGAACCGCAAGTCGTTAAAGGAAACACCTCTGAGATGAAAAAATTGGTTGATTTAGAAAGTCATGGTCGTGGTGTCGATGGTCATGCTTCTGATCAAAATCAAGCTTCTTTAGAAAAACTCTCAGAAAAATTGAAAGAGTATACATCAAAATATCCAGAAACTTGCTTTTTAGCAACTGGCGAGACTGATGTGATTGTCACAAAAGAAGCAACTTACTTTTTGAAAAATGGCGTTCCTGAACTAGATAAAATTACAGGGACAGGAGACATGGTAGGAGCATTAATTGCTTCTTTATTAGGGCAAGGTGAAACTGTAGAAACTAGTCTTGTAATAGCTGTGTCTTATTTTAACCTTTGCGGAGAAAAAGCAGCACAACAGGTGAGTCAACCAATACCGATGTCTGATTTTAGAAATCAGTTAATGAATCAGCTTTCTACTCTTTTAGAGGAAGGAAAATGGTGGAAAGACATTAAAGGAGAAATAAAATGATAGAAGAAGCATTAACCTTATATTTAGTAACGAATAGTGATGGCATGAGCGAGGATAAATTTCTAGAAACTATTATTGAAGCTTGTGAAGGTGGTATTACCATGCTTCAACTAAGAGAAAAAAATGCCTCAACGAGAGATTTTTATGAACTAGCTGTAAAGGTTAAAGAGATAACAGACAGATACAATGTGCCCTTAATTATTAATGACCGAGTTGATATTTGTTTAGCAGTTGATGCAGACGGTGTTCACATTGGAGATGATGAGTTGCCAATTACTAAAACAAGAGAATTGATTGGGCCAGATAAAATATTAGGAGTCTCAGCCAAAACAGTTACAAGAGGTATTGAGGCAAAATTTGATGGAGCTGATTATTTAGGTGTCGGAGCTATTTATCCAACAACTACTAAAGTTCAAACACATTTAACCTCAATGGAAACTTTAACTAAAATTATATCTGAAAGTAAGTTACCGACTGTAGCAATAGGTGGAATTAAGGAAGATAATATTTTATCGTTTAACAACACACCAATTTCTGGCGTTTCAATTGTTAGTGATATTATGCAAGCTGATAATGTTCCATTAAAAGTATCAAAATTAAGAGAATTAGTAGAAGAAGTCAAAGGAGCAAATTCATATGACAGTAAATAGTACCCCTCAAGTTGTAACAATTGCAGGAACAGATTCAGGAGGTGGGGCAGGGGTTCAAGCAGATTTAAAAACCTTTCATAATAGAAATGCATTTGGTATGAGTATTGTTGTTGCATTAACAGCTCAAAATACATTAGGCGTTCAAAATGCATTTCCTGTACCAGTTGAATTTGTAACTGATCAGTTTAATTCTTTAGCAGCAGATTTTAACATCAAAGCAGCAAAAACAGGAATGCTTGCTGATGAGGAGCATGTTAAATGTGTGGTTGAGAACTTAAAAAAAGTTGATTTTGGTCCACTTGTTGTAGATCCTGTAATGATAGCAAAAGGTGGTCATGCCTTATTAAGTGAAGATGCCATTGATACAATTAAAAATGACTTATTACCATTAGCTTTTATTGTGACTCCTAACTTACCTGAAACAGAAGTTATAGTTGGTTATCCTGTTGAAACGGAAAGCGATATGATGAGAGCGGCAGTTGATTTAAAAGAGATGGGTGTCAAACATGTGATTGTAAAAGGAGGACATCTTGAGAATAAACTAGCGCGTGATTATGTATTACTTGATTCAGGAGAAAGTTTTTGGTTATCAAGCTCTAGAATTAATACTATTAAAACCCATGGAACAGGAGATACATTCTCATCCTGTATTGCAGCTGAGCTTGCTAAGGGAACAGAAGTTAAAGAAGCTATTATTATTGGAAAAAAATTTATTCAAGGAGCCATTAAAGAAGAATTATTTGTAGGCCACGGGCATGGACCGACAAATCATTGGGCAGAACTTGATGAAAGTATTGAAATTAGCTATTAAAAGTCAAATAGAAAACCAGTGAAATCACTATTCACTGGTTTTTTTGTTATTAGAAATATAGTAAACAGGAATACCGCAAAGAGTAATAAAAATACCTGTTAACGCTAGATAAGTTTGGGTTATTAAAGTTGTTCCTAAAATAAAAATGCCACCTAAAACAGCGATTATAGGAATAACTGGATATAAAGGAACTTTGTAAGGACGTTTTAAATTAGGTTCTCTTTTTCTTAGGATAAAAACAGCAACAAAAATTAATACGCTGAATAACCAAATAACAAAAATTAACATATCAGTTAATAAATCAAAACTACCTAAAAGCATCATAAAAATAGCAATTAACAATTGAAAGATAGCAGCGACATAAGGAACTTTTGTTTTAGTAGATAATTTTTTTAGATACTTACTTCCGATAATCAGATCTTCTTGAGCTAAAGCATAAGGAACTCGAATACCAGACATTGTGTAGCCGTTAAGAGCTCCGTAAACTGAAAGTAAAATACCAATCGTGACTAGTTTTCCACCAAAGTGTCCAAATAGAACTGTTGCACTGTTAGAAGCTGCAGTTAAATTTCCTTGAATGGCACTAAAGGGAAGAGTTTTAAGAAAAACAAAATTGATTAATAGATAGACTAATGTAATAAAAAGTAAACCAGAAACAATGGCTTTAGGTAAATCTTTTTCAGGATTTTTCATTTCACCTGCAATTGCCCCAACACCTAACCAACCATCAAAAGCAAAAAGAGTAGCAAATAATGCCATACTTAATTGAGAAATAAACTGATTACTCTCTACTTGGTTTGAAAAAAGATTAACAGTTTCTCCGTTTTTAGTAAACAATCCTACTATAATAATTAAAGAAATTGGAATAAGTTTTAAAACCAGTGAAATAGATTGAAACTGAGAAGCTGTTTTAGAACCGAGTAAATTAATGAAAGTTACTGAAACCCCAGCAATAATAGCAATTGGTATAAGATAAGTTGTTTTTAGACCAAGTAGGTAAATAAGTTGTGTACTAAAAATAATAGAAAGAGCAGCGATATTAGCAGGGAAATAAATAATCATTTGCGCCCAACCTAATAAAAAGCCCCAAAATTTTCCGTAAGTATATTCAATATATTTAACTGCGCCACCTGTCTTAGGAATAGCAGTTGCTAACTCTGCACTGGTTAGACCGGCACAAATGGTTAAAAAACCTCCTAGAGCCCAGGCTAGCATTGTCATACTAGGAGAACCAGCAGCTTTAGTGACACTTGCAACTTTAAAAAATACACCTGCTCCAATAACAGTTCCCATAACTGTTGAAAAAGCACCAAATAAAGTTATTTCTCTTTTTAATTGATTATCTCCCATATATATAACAACCCCAATTTTATAAGTATTTTTACAAGTATAATTCTTTGGAAATGAAAAAGCAATTTTCAGAAACAAAATAAATGATTTATTCGTTAATGATAATCATTCTTATTTAGTAGTTATTACTATTAAATAGGAATAAGCGGTGTTATATTAGTATTATCAAAGATAAATGGAGGAATTAGAAATGAATTTTGATTTTACAGATCGTGGAAAACAACCCGTAGTTGAGAATATTGAAGAGTGGACATTAGCTAACGAAAACTACCGTACAACTGTATGGACAGGTAGTAAAATGCAAATGACATTAATGACAATTCAACCAGGTGATGATATTGGTTTAGAAGTTCATGAAGGTATTGATCAGTTTTTACGTATTGAAGAAGGTAAAGGTTTATGTAAAATGGGAGATGCTGAAGATAATTTAACATTTGTTAAAGAAGTTTCAGATGATGATGCGATTTTTGTTCCGGCTGATATGTGGCATAATGTTGAAAATATTGGTGACAAACCACTTAAACTTTATACACTTTACGCAGGTCCAGATCATGTACCTGGTACAGTTCATCCAACTCATCAAGATGCCATTGATGATCCTAACGAACATTAATTAACAAAAAAATTGAAATAAAAAGGCTGTATTGGTAATAAATTTATCAATACAGCCTTTTTTGTACATATAATATGATAAAATTATTTATATGAATAAAAGGAGATGACATAAGACATGAAGCGATTGTTATTTAGTCTGCTTGTAGTGACTACTATTTTTACTGGTTGTGCTCAATCAACTAAAAGATATGATGTAGCCATGAAAAATGGTTTAGAGCAGATAGAAAAAGAAAATTACGAAGAAGCTCTTTCAGAGTTTGATAAAGCAATAGCAGAAAAGAGTGAAGATTCTTTAGCAAAAGCTAATAGAATGCAAACCTTTGATTTAATAGAAGCTAAAAAAAGGATAGCAGATCAAAAAATTAATGAAGCAAACGAAGCACTAGATAAAGTTATTAATGAGAGATTAGGTTCTCCCAAAATAGCAGAACATGCTAGAGAAGAAAAAGAAAAATTAACTGGAAAAAAGGCAGCAGAAGAAAAGGTTAAAGATAATGAAACAAAAGAAGCTATATGGACAGAAGCAAAAGTAGAGGAACTTTCAGCTTTCATGACTTCATGGGGAAATACAATGGACCAAAGTTACAAAAACTACTCACCTGAGAATAATGTTGATTTTTATGGCATGAGCCTGCCAGAAACAACACTAACAGGTGGCTGGCAAGTAGCAATTAATGAGCAACCTGTAGAAATGGAATGGTCGGAAACTGGTACAGGAGAAAAAGCCTATCAATTAGTTGCTGTTTACTCAGATGCTGAAACACAACCTTATCTAGGAAAACATTTATATTATTTTGTTTTAGAACAAGGTAAACCTAAAGTGCTAGTAACTCAGCAAAATCAAGGTAATGAAATGAATTATTTATATTTTAATGAAACTGAAAATCAAGCTCTAAGAGATGGTTTTTCAAATATAGTTGCGAAATAAGAAAAGAAGTTGATCCAAGTAATGGGTCAACTTCTTTTCTTATTTATGATATATTTTCAGCAATTTCTCTTAGTTTTGTTTCATTTTTTATAAGTAAGTGGCTTTTTTGTTTTTCTAAAATACCTTCTTCTTTAAAATGATTAATGGTTCTAAGTAGATGTCTGTAACTAACATTTAAAATGGCTGAACAGGTTGTCAGTTTAAATGAAAACAGTTGGTTAGGTGCATTTTCTAAAATAAACTTGGCTAATCTCGTTTCAACAGGTTCAGTTAAAGAATTTGCTAGTGTGATACCTGAATTTAAACGATAACTAAGAATCTGGCAGACATTTTGTAAAAAACTAATATCTTGTTGTAAAAGCGAACGATATTTTTTCAGACTGATTCCTACACAGACACAGGGAGTTTCTGCAATGACGTTACTTTTTGGCGATAAATCCCATAATGAAGATGCTTCACCAATTAAAGTGACAGCCTCACTACGATTGATAACAATATTTTGAGTATCAGAAGAATAAGAATAGACTCTAACAGTTCCTTCAACTAGAAAATATAAGTAATCAGAAGGAGTATCTAAATGAATTAGATGTTCGTCTTTTTCAAAGGTGTAAACATTAGAAATAGGGATTAAATCATTATCTAAGTATGATTGTAAATTACACGTTTCAATATAGTCTTTTAAACGTAATGGATCTGAAATTCTCTTCATTAGTTCTCAAACTCCCTATCTTTTATAATTAAATCCATTATAGCTTAGAATAGATTTAGGTACAATACGAACAATATAAGTGCTTTATATGTAAAATGAATGTAAAATAGCAATAAATGTGACGTGTGTCACTTCAAAAAAAGAAAAAACTTGGTATTCTGTAAATGTAACATAAAGATATTTCCATAGGAGGAGAAAAATGAGTTTTAAAAAATTAGCAACAGTGGCACTAAGTCTATTAGCAGTTGGTTTACTAGCAAGTTGTGGTACAGGTACTGATAAAAAGGACGCTAAAAGTACTGAAAAAGAAAAATTAGTCGTTCAGTTTGTACCAACAAATAATGATGGTTCAATGGAAGCTAAAACAAAACCATTTGCCGAGTATTTATCAAAAGCATTAGATAAAGAAGTAACAGTGACATTAGCAACAGATTATTCAACTATTGTAGAAGCAATGGCGTCTGGTCAAGTTGATATTGGAGTTATGCCACCAGCAGCTTATGTACAAGCAAGAGATATGAAAGCTGCAGAAGCTATTCTAACTTCTCAAATTGGAGATATGGATTTAGAAACTGGATTACCAATTGATGGTAAGTTAACCAATACATTTAAAGGCGAAGTTTTAGTTAAAGCAGATAGTGATATTAAAGAATTAAAAGATTTAAAAGGTAAAAAAATTGCTACTTTAAGTCCAAATTCAGCCAGTGGTTATATTTATCCAGTAGCTGAAATGAAAGAAGCAGGTGTTGACCCAACAACAGAATCAACACTAACAACAGTTAATGATATTCCAAGTGAAATGACAGCAGTTTTAAATGGTCAAATGGATGCAGCATTTGTATTTGAGGGAGCAAGAAATGTTTTTGGTTCAGCATTTGCTGACAAAGATTTATTTAAAGAATTACGTGTTTTATACTTAACTGAAGGTGACATTCCAAATGATGCTATTGCTGTCCAACCATCAATGGATGCTAAATTAAAAGAACAAGTTAAAGAAGCCTTCTTAAAAATGAAAGATGATGAAAAAGGTGCTGAAGCAATGACTTTATGGAGTCATAAAGGATATGAAGAAGCAGCTGATTCAGCTTATGATACGATTCGCGAATATACAGAAAAAGCAGCAGAATAAAAATAAAAAAACTAAACTAAGAGCCACGGACACTTTTCGTTCATGGCTCTTTGAATGAAAGAATGGGTGGAAAAAATGATTGTTTTTGATAATGTCTCAAAAACCTATCCTAATGGAGTGAAGGGGCTCCAAAATATTAATTTAACAATTAATGAAGGGGAATTTGTATCTATTATTGGACTAAGTGGTGCTGGAAAAAGTACCTTACTACGCTCCGTTAATCGCTTAGAACCTATAACAACAGGTGAGATTAAAGTTAACAATCGTTCGATTACACGTGCGAGTAAAAAAGAATTACGAGAAATAAGACGAGAAATCGGTTTGATTTCACAGCATTTTAATTTAGTTAAAAGAAGTACTGTTCAAAAGAATGTCTTATCAGGTCGTCTAGGTTATTATGGTACTCTTAAAAGCATTTTCGGCTTATTTACAAAAGAAGATTATGAAAGAACTGTCGATGCCTTAGCAAGTGTTGGCTTGTCAGATAAATTACATACAAGAAGTGACGAATTAAGTGGTGGCCAACAACAACGAGTTTTAATTGCAAGAGCATTAGTTCAACAAGCTCCAGTTATTTTAGCTGATGAACCGGTTGCTTCACTTGATCCTATCACGACACAAAAAGTAATGGATGATTTAAAAGAAATCAATGAAACATTAAATAAAACGATCTTAGTTAATTTACACTCGATTCCACTTGCCAGAGATTATTCTACTCGTATTATTGCCTTAAAAGCTGGGGAAGTAGTTTTTGATGGGGTACCAAGTGAGTTGACAGACGAGCGACTTGAAAAAATATATGGACAAAGCATCTTTGATGAAAGGCAAGGGGATGTCAGTGAAAATTAAAGATACAGTTCATTTTAAATGGTACAAAAATCTAATAACAATCATTGTATTACTACTACTATTTCAGTTTAGTCGCGTAATAACAAATGCTGATTTTAAACAAGTTTTTACAAATTCAGATCAAATAGTGGTTTTCTTATCACGATTAATGCACCCAGATTTTGCCTACTTTCCTAAACTTATATCTCCCTTAATCAAGACGTTGCAAATGTCTTTATTAGGCACTTTTATAGGAGTGTTAGTGGCAGTACCTGTTAGTTTTTTAGCAACCCCAGTAGTGACTGGCAACAAATATATTTCTGTTGTTTTTAGATTTATTCTTGGAATTATTAGAACTATACCAACACTTTTACTAGCAGCACTTTTAGTAGCTATTTTTGGTATTGGTGAAGCAACAGGTGTTATGACGATTGCTATTTTCACATTCGGTATGGTTTCTCAATTAATGTTTCAGGCTATTGAAACGATTGATTTTGAGCCAATTGAAGCTCAACTTGCAGTTGGAGCAACAAGAACGCAAATGGCAGTTTGGGCAATTGCCCCTCAAGTTTTCAGTCAATTTGCTAGTTACTCTTTTTATGCCTTTGAAGTCAATGTTAGAGCCTCAACTGTTCTTGGATATGTAGGAGCCGGAGGAATTGGTGTTATCTTAAACTCTTCACTGGCTTTAATGAAGTACGAAAGAGTTTCGATTATTATCTTAACTATTTTAGTAACAGTTGCAATTGTTGACAAAATAAGTGAAAAAGTTAGGAGGACACTAGCATGATGATTAAAGAGATGAGTAAAAAAACAATCCTTTTTCTAAGTGTTTTAGGGATACTTCTAATTTATTCAGCAATAAGCATTGATTATTCAGGTCTAAGTACTTTTTCTTTATCGATGGGGCTAGATGTTTTAAAAGGTCTAAGTCATCCAGATTGGTCCTTTGTCTACGATGGTAGTGGAGAAGATTTAGTTAGCTTACTACTTTTAACAATCGGAATTGCTTTTTTAGGAACAACTATTGGAACGATTCTAGCTATTCCTTTTACTTTATTAAGTGCGTCTAATCTTTGGAAAAATTTAGGAGCAGTACCAGTTGTCGGTAAATTTATTCTAAATATTTTAAGAGCTTTTCCAGAGCTAGTGTTTGCGATTATTTTTGTTAAGGTTGTTGGGCCAGGACCATTTGCTGGTGTTATGGCTATTGGTGTCCATCATATTGGAATGTTAGGGAAGTTATATACTGAAGAGTTAGAAGCCATGGATGAAAAATTAATCGAAGAAGCAGAAGCTGTTGGAGCAAACTTTTGGCAAACTTTATTTTTTGTTAGAATACCAACCTTAATGCCAATTTACAGTTCACTTTCTTTAAATCATTTTGAAATAGCTGTTCGAAGCGCAGCTACTTTAGGTCTTGTTGGAGCAGGTGGAATTGGGGCCCCACTTATTTTTGCGATTCAAACACGTAGTTGGGGAAAAGTGAGCATTATTTTACTAGGTGTTATTTTAACTGTATTTGCATTAGATTTAATAACAGGAATCATAAGAAGGAAATTGAGATAGATGAATATACTACATATTTCAGATATACATTATTGTCAAAATGATAAAGTGTATTCAAAAGGATATAAAGGCATGATTTATAAAATGGATAATCCGCTTATTCATTTAGAAGCATGTTTAAAAGAAGTGATACAAACACAACAAATAGATTTGTTGTTAATCAGTGGGGATTTAACAGAAGATGGTAGTGTTGAGGATTACGCTTATTTAAAAAAGTGGTTTGAAGAGCAAATACCGAATATGAAAATCATTGTGACATTAGGTAATCATGATATTAAAGAAAACTTTTATGAAGGTTGGCTAGGAAAAGCGTCATCTAGTGCCTCTTATAATTTAGTAGAAACATTTGAAGAGTTTTATTTGATTTCATTTGATAGTTCAGTTTACGGTTTGGCTGATGGAAGCATGTCAGATGAACAATTTAATTGGTTAGAAGAACAATTAAATAAGTACCAAGATAAACCGGTCATATTAATGACGCACCATCATGTATTAGAAAATCAAAGTAGTACACCTGTATTACCAGAGTCGAATAGATTAATAAATTTAATTAGAGAATATTCTATTACTTGTTTTGTTAATGGGCATACCCATCATGTGTTTAATGGCGATATTCACGGAATACCTTACTTTACAGTTAATGGCATGTCTTTTGTGGGAGAAGATGAAGGAAGTGGTTTAGTAAGATTTGAACAAAAACATGGATATAATATTTACCAAGTTGAAGATGGAATGGTTAAAAAACAATTATCTGAAAATTTTTTTACAGGAAAAATAATTGCTAGAGTCGATATGAAAAATGATATTTAACTAAAGAAGTAGCAGTGTTAGTACTTAAACTGCTGCTTCTTTAAGTTTTTATAAAAAGTTAAGACCAAATAAATCGCTAAGGGAAGTAATAGAGATGGATTCTTTATCAATATTTAAACTAGAGCTAATTTTATTTTTTAAGTTTTCTCTACCTATATCTGTTTTAAGCTTAAAATAAAATTCTTGTTTCTTTTTCCTCTCAGTAACAAATATCCAAGTTCCTAGAAAGTTAAGTTTATTAATATCAGGTTTTTCTGACATGTTTTTAAAAGCGATAGTCAAGGTTGGTGTTATTAGAGTGGAAAATTCACCTAATTTAGTTTCTAATTCTTCAATTTGTTTTGAAATGAAATGGCCAGGTATAAAAAGAAGGAACCATAGTAAAACTATAGTGAACATAATAATAGGAATTGCAGATCTTAATTGAGTGTTAAAGAAAATTTCAATTAAAAGCCAAATAATTATTCCTAAAAAAACTAAACTAACCTGACAATAGGAAAGTTGGTCAGACCTATATTTTAAAAAATTAAGTTCTGATTCATCTGACAATTCATTAGAATAGGACTCAAATAATTCACTCTCTAAATAAGAATAAGAAACGTAAAAAGGAGCTAACCAAATTTTTTTATTAAGTGTTGTTTGGTTTTCAAAATCTTCTCTTAAGTTACTATCTAGCTTGAAAGTTTTTTCATCAATAAATTCAATGATTAAGTCTTTTGAGGTTTCATTATTTTCAGTGAACGTATAAAAACAACCAATTTTCTTTTTCAATAAATAATTCTCAGTAAGCATATTTTGTAAAAAGTATGCTTCTTTTTTACTGCCACTTCTATAAAATCTAAGCTTTTTCATTTTTTACTTCTCCTTCCACAGAAAGTTTATTAATTAATTGGATAAAAGCAATTTGTTCATCTAAAACTTGTTTACCAGTTTCTGTAATAAGATATTCTTTTTTTGAATCTTCTTCTGAAACTAATTTGATATAGTCTTTTTTTAAAAAATCTGCAATAGTTCGATACATGGTTGCTGGCCCAATACTAACAAATCCCTTTGTTGCTTCATTAACGTATTTCATAATCTCATAACCATGCGATTTATTTCTAAGAGAGAGCAAAATTAAAAAGGCTGGATAGTTCATTGGTGAGTCTAATAATGGTTTAGATTGTTTCATGTTAAAACCACCTTTCTTTCTTTTTACTATATATCCGTTTTGGTTATATGTCAAATGGTTATATCTGAGGTGGATATAAAAATAATGAATAGTTTTAATAACACGCTGATTTATATATAATATGAAAAAACATAGCAACCAATTTCATTGCACGGATTTGGAAATAAATTGGATTTGGTAACGTTTTAAATAATAAGTTAATCTTATGGTGTAAGGGAGGTAACACAAATGGACAGTCGACGACCAGAGCTCTTTTTACTTATATGCCAACAAAATAATCGCTATGAAATAAAAGTATTAGCAGAAAAATTTCAAGTGAGTACTCGGACAATTTATAATGATATAAAAAAATTAAATGAGTTACTACTTGCAGAAGGTTATGAAGAAATAAAAATTGAGAAAAGTATTATTTTTTATGAAAAAATGATACCGCTCTCTTTTGAACAATTGATTAATTTAGATGAAGATTATATTTTAACTCATCCCAAAATTCGTCGTTTAAGATTACTTGGAGAAGTACTTATGTTTCAAGAACAATTTAGTATGGATGATTTGAAAGAGAAATTGCCTCTTTCAAGGAATACACTTCTTTCTGATCTTAAATGGGTAAAAGAGGAGCTAAGTTTTCACCAAATTGAATTTTTATCTAGACCTTTTATAGGGTATCAGGTTTTAGGTGATGAAAAAGATATACGTCACTTATTGGTCTTAACGTTACAAGAGGATCCTTTAGTGTTTGAAGGTAACAAAAAACAACAAAAAGAATTAGAACAAGCCGAAAAATTGTTAAATTATTGTGCGGAAATGTTAGAAATAACTTTTAGTGATAGTTCATTTGATACGCTACTGTTAACTTTTTGGGTGACATATAGTCGTATTAAATTAGGAAAAAAACTAAGCTTTTATCCTAAAAATACAAAAGAAGAAAAACTATTATTAAAAAGCCGAAAGTTATTTGAAGAAGAATTTGGTATTTCGTTTCACTCAGAAGAACTTATGTATTTGGCACAGAAATTAACAGAGTCGTCTCTGATTAATTACAATGATGACATTAATGAAAAATGGTTAGACTACCATCTAATGGCTGCTGACTTAATCAAAAAAGTTTCTGAATTAAGTGGTAATACCTATTTTTTAGAAGATGATCTATTACATCAAGGAATTATTAATCATTTGAGACCTGCTTTTAACCGAGTTATCTCACATTCAGAAATTAATAATCCGATGTTTGATTACATTACAAGAACGTTTAAAACCTTACATAATCAAGTATGCCAAGGTATGGTATTGATTGAAGAACAAATGAAAATAACTTTTACCGAACAAGAAATATCTTTCTTTACCTTATTCTTTATAGCATCTGTTGAAAGAAGAAAGAGTTATCCGACAAAACCTAAAAAAATAATTATTGTTTGCGATGCTGGAGTTAGTACATCACAAATATTACGTTCAAAATTGGAAGTCAATTTTGATGTAATTATTCAAGGAACATTTGGAAAAAGAACTGCTGGTGATTGGTTGAGAGCTAATAAAACAGATTTAATTATATCAACTATTCCGTTTAATTATCCAAATGTAGAAAGTATTCAAGTAGCACCCTTTGTTACAGAAGAAGATATGAAAAAACTCTACTTACTGTTTAACACTAAAAAAGAAAAAATTGATATGAATGAAATTGTTTCTATTATAAATCAAGAAGTAGCTCTCACTTCAGAGCAGAAACAAACAATAAAAGCCGAATTAATGACCTATTTTAGGTTGAAAAATGATCAGGATTCAGAGAAAGGTGTGTATCAACCAATGTTAGTTGAAGTTTTAAATGAAAAATTAATCAAAGTTAATTATGAAGCAAGTAATAGAGATGAGGCTGTTAAAGCAAGTGGCCAATTATTAGTAGATAGTGGCTTAGCAAAACAATCTTATGTAGACGGCATGCTTGAAAATGTAGAAGTTAATGGAACATATATTGTTATTGCTCCAGGTATTGCTATGCCACATGCTAGACCAGAAACAGGGGCACTAGATATTGGATTAAGTATTGTGACTTTGAAAGAATCAGTTGTTTTTGGTCATCCTCAAAATGACCCAGTCAACATTGTTGTAGGTCTATGCGCCGTTGATCACCAATCACACTTAAAAGCTCTATCAGAACTTGTTGAAATTTTAGGAAACGAAGAAAAAATTACTCAGATTAAAACTGCTGAAACAGCAGAAGATATCATGACAATTATTAGAGGAGGAAATTAAGATGTTAAAAATAGTAACGGTTTGTGGTGCGGGAGTAGGAAGTTCAATGATGTTAAGATTATTCACGCAACAAATTTTACAAGCAGAAGGAATTGAAGCAACAGTTGATGCTTCAGATATTGGTTCAGTTAGTCCAGATAGTTATGATATTTTAATCACTACTTCAGACTTTGCTGATACATTAAGAGGCTCTTCAGCAACGATTGTAAGAATCGATAATATGATGGATAAAGCCTTCTTAAAATCAGAATTATTGAAAGCGATTGAGTCAAGATAAAACTAATTAACTAATAAAGGAGAAAATAATCATGGCAGTATTTATGTATATTGTACAAAATGTGTTAAGCCAAGCAGTGTTTATTATTGGGTTTGTGGTTATTATTGGTATGCTGGCTCAAAAGCAAACTTGGGATAAAATCTTACCAAGTACGATTAAAACAATGATTGGTTTTACAATGATTAATATCGGTGGACAAACATTAGGGATGTCACTATTACCATTACAACCGATGATTTCTAAAATTTTTAAGGTAAAAGAAGTTGCAACTGACATTGGTGCAGCTCAAGCTGAAAGTTTAGCTGATATTGGAACAGAAATGGCTCTTATTTTTGCATTCGGATTTTTTACAAACTTATTATTAGCTAGATTTACTCGATTTAAATATGTTCACTTGTCAGCTCATGTGTCATTTTTCTTCTCAGGCTTAATTGCAGCACTACTTAAATTTGGGACAAATCTTTCGTTTGTTATGATTGTTTTAGTAGGTTCGTTATTATTAGGACTATACATGACATTTTCATGTGCTTATGTTGCCAAATGTATGAAAGGTGTTAAGGGTGGTGAAGGATTTACATTAGCTCACTCAAGTTCATCTGGACTATTAATGGCTTCATTGATTGGTAAGTGGTTTGGTAATAAAGATAAAGATTTAGAAGATTTACAAATTCCGAAAAAATTAAACTTTTTACGTGAAATGACTATTTCTTTAACTATTGTAATGACACTATTATTCTTAGTTTTAGGTTTAGTTGCAGGTCCATCTTGGACAATTGAAAATATCACAAATGGTCAAGATATGTTTGTCTTTTCATTATTACGTGGTGTTGAATTTGGGGTTTGGATTACAGTAATTGTAACTGGTGTTAGAATGATGCTTTCTGAAATTATTCCTGCTTTCCACGGAATCTCAGACAAAATCATTCCAAACTCAATTCCAGGATTAGATGTACCACTTTTATTCCCGGCGTATCCAACATCAGTGATTGTAGGATTCTTATCTAGTTTAACAGCTGGTCTTTTAGGAATGGTTATTTTAGGGTTAATGAATTATCCAGTGATTGTCTTCCCAGCGTTAATTCCAACTTTCTTTACAGGAGCTGCAACAGCTATCTTTGGTAACGCACATGGAGGTAGAAGAGGAGCTATTCTAGGATCCTTTGCTAACGGGTTAGTGTTAATTTTTGGACAAGCTTTCCTTTTACCAATGATTGGTACATACGCACCGATTATGCGTATTCTAAGTGAAACAGACTATGTTGTCTATGGTCCGATTTTAGGATGGGTACTAAAAGTATTAGGAGGTATGTAATTGAATAATTTAGCAATATTTACAGTGTGGAATTATCCAACTAAAGAAGATTTTTATCAAATTCTTGATAGTTTAGATGAACAGGGTGTCGGATTCGTTGAAATTGGTATCCCAGTAACTAATCCCTATGTAGATGGTGATTTAATTCAAGAAGCTCATAAAAAAGTAATAGATACAGGGTTAACAACATCTGATCTAGAAGAAGATTTAAAACTGATTAAAGAACGATATTCTTTTAAAGTTATCTTAATGACTTATAAAGAAGGGGTGGAACTTTTTGACATCGATAAATTAAGTCACACTTTGTATGATGGAATTATCTGTGTTGATCAAGTGTTAAAAGCAAGTCAGTTTAATTCTCCAGTCTATATTTTTAATGAAGATTTGACGAATCAAGAGTTAGAAAACTTTTTAATTAGTGATAGTCAATTTAACTACGTGATGTCTGGTAGAGGAAAAACAGGTTCTTTTGATTCAGTTCCAAGTGAGTATATAAAAACCATTAAACGAATTAATCAAATAAAACCTCAATCAAAAAATTTTATTGGCTTTGGCATAAAAAGCAAAGCAGATATCATGAATGTTATTGAAAATGGGGCAGATGGTGCGATTATTGGAACAGCCTTTATTCAAATCTTTTTAGACAAAGGAATTGAAGGTATCAACGAGTATTTAAAGAGTTTAAAATAATGAAAAAGACTGCTTATTAGGCAGTCTTTTTTATTGTTTAACAGTTATTGGATCAACTACTTTTTTACCGTAAAAGCTTGAAATAAGTAAGAAAATGACTGATAAAGTACCAAATAGTATCCAACTTAATGTATCACTAAAGACATTGGCTGAACCTAAAAAGATTAATTGGCCAATAGGTGTTCCTGCCATAACTAAAATACTAAAAATACCACTTGTTAGCCCAAGCTTTTCTTCAGGTACTTCACTAATAATATAAGCTGAGATTCTGGGGTTTATTTTACCTAGTAGGTAACCAAGTGTAAATAATAAAGTAACTAGTAGTATCTTGGATGGGAGTAAGATAATAGTAATAGGTAGTAAAGCAGTATTAAGTAAAATTAAGCTAATAATGAGTAAACTTGAAACATCTTTGAAAAAATCTTTTGTAAATAATGAACCTAGTAAGATACCAATTGAACTACTAATGCTAACAATAGCTAAAGTATTAGGAAGATTATTGAACCACAGAACATTTCTATGGATTAAGGAAACATTTAATAAACCATCTGAAGAAGAACCTAGTAGATTAATTAAAACTGCGAAAATAATAATCATTTTTAAGAAAGGATTTTGTAAAAATAAGTGAAGGGTTTCTTTAAAATCTCTTCGAAAATTATTTTGTGAGTTAATTTTATTCTCAGCTAAAGTTAGGTCAAATTGATTTAACAAGTTATAGTGACTTAAAATAATCCCACCAGCAACTAAAAAAGTAATGGCGTTAATAATCGCAAATAGAGAAAAGTTGTAGTTTAACTGAACGATGAAAAATGCTCCTGCCCCTTGAAAGATTAACTGAATGAGAGTTTGAAGAGCAGTTTGAAACCCCATTGCCTCCATTAAACTGTCTTTTTCCACTAAAAGTTTAATAAAAGGAAGTTGTAAAGCGCTACTAAAGAAACCAAAACAATCAGCAACGACATTAATTAAAAGTAATATCATAAATAATAAAAAATTGGGTTTAAGTAAAATCAACCATGCTAGTAAGATAAATAATAGAAATTGAATGAATCTTGATAAGATATTCCATTTTAATTTATTTTTTGTGGCATCGGCTAAATGGCCAACAAATGGTTGGAAAAAGCTAGGAATGAAAATCGCAACAGATGCTAGTGAAACGGCTAAAGTATTAAAGGGTAATGTACTGGCATAGACAATAAAAACAATATTGTAAAGACTGTTACCGATAGCGTTTAGTAGAGAAGCATTTGTTAATGTGCGGTAACCTTTGTTTGAAAAATAAGTATTCATGTTTTCCACCTCGATGTTTATTTGTTAATTTCAGTATAGATGGGTTAAACTTAAGATAAGATAAAATTCTACTATAGTGGAAAAAAGGTGAAAAGATGAATGAAGGACAATTATTTAGAAAGCTCAGAAAAGATAGAGGGTTAAGTTTAGAGCAAGTGGCAGACGAGATGAACAGTGTTTCTTTTATTAGTAAGTTTGAAAAAGGAAACTCAAACATTAGTATGCACCGTTTAGAAAGATTGCTACAAAATATTAATGTTTCTTTTGAAGAGTTTCTATATTTAAGAGAATTAGATAATGTACCTAACTTAAATCAGACACTAAAAGTTTTACGGGGCTATTTAACAAGTGATTTTTATTTTAGTTTAGCAGAAATCATGGAAACTATTTCTAATATCAATGAAATAGGTTTTAAAGAAGGAATTAAGAGAATGCAAACCTTTAAAGCAAACATGAATCCTAAAATTAGTTGGCAAAAATTTGTTAGTATTTATTGTGATATTTGTATTTATACGTATAAGTCTAATCTAGATGAAAGCGATGAATTAGAAACTGGGACTGTGATGAAAGAAATAAATTACCTTAGTAAACCAATAGTTTCTTATTTGTATAAAGTTGAAGACTGGGGCGTATTTGAAGTACTATTATTTAGAATGTTTTTCTTTTCTTTTACAGCAGAACAAGTAAGCCATTTATTAAAAATAGCTATCTCAAGAACTAAAAAAGAAGCCAGACTACAAGTTATGGCAAATTTAAAAATAGATGTTCTGTTTTCTGCCTTTTCTTATTTTGTTAATTTTAGATATGAAAAAGAAGCTGAAGAAACATTAGAGATTGCTAGAGGTTTATTAAAAAATGAAAGAGATTTAACAAATAGTACCTGTTTACTATTTTATGAAGGGTGGTTCACTATTGTTTTTAGAGATATGGAAAAAGGATTGCAATCTTGTTATCAATCAATTTCTATTTTCAAAATATTAGACCAACCAGAATTAGAAAGTAGATTTCAGTTGTTTTTGAAAAATATTTTAAAAAATAAGGAAGAACCAGATAGTTACTATATGTTTGTGTGATTTTAATGATAGTTGCTACCTTTTACGTGTGTTATTTGGTTAATCGTGTTAAACTATTGAAGCTAAAAATAAATTTAAACGAGTCAAATGAATCTTCTTTTGCTTGTTTAGTAAGTAAAAGGATGTTTTATATGAATCAAAATAAATTTTCAGATTATAAGTTAGACCCAACGATTATTAGGGCTTTACAAGTTTTAAAATACGATGAGCCAACAAAAGTTCAACAAGAAGTGATGCCTTATCTTTTAAATAAAAAAGATATTATCGTTAAATCACAAACAGGTAGTGGAAAAACAGCTGCTTTTGGTATTCCTTTATGCCAAATTGTTGATTGGGAAGAAAGAGCGCCACAAGCCTTAGTTTTAACACCAACCAGAGAACTCGCGACACAAATTAAAGATGAAATTTTTAATATTGGTCGATACAAACGAATTAAAGTAGAAGCTTTATTTGGTAAAAGTTCGTATCAATCTCAAGTTAAAAACTTAAAACAAAGAACGCATATTGTAGTAGCAACACCAGGTCGTTTATTTGATCATATTTATAGAGGAACAATTGATTTAAGTAAAATCAAAACAGTCATTATTGATGAAGCTGATGAGATGTTTGCTATGGGATTCATTGACCAAGTTGAGCAAATCTTACAAAGATTACCTAGAAAAAGAACAACAGCTTTATTTTCAGCAACGATGCCAAAAGCTGTAAAAAATCTTTCAGAAAGCTTTTTAAAAAATCCTCAAACCATTGAAATTAAAGCGACAAATGATTCTAAGAAAAAAATCCATCAAGAATTTGTTAGAGTGGAAGATGATTATAAATTAGTTGCCTTGAAAAATTTACTTGTTGTCAAGAATCCAGAAAGTAGTATTTTATTCTGTAATACTAAAATCATGGTTGATAATTTAACAAAACAACTTCAAAAATCCGGAATTGCTGTTAATATGTTACATGGTGGTATGGAACAAAGTGATCGTAGTCAAGTCATTCAAGACTTTAAACGTGGTTACTTTAGACATTTAGTCGCAACAGATGTAGCCGCTAGGGGAATTGATGTAGCGGATATAGAATTAGTTGTGAATTATGATTTACCTGAAAAAGCAGAAACTTACGTTCACAGAATTGGACGTACTGCTCGTTTCAAAAATAGCGGAAATGCCCTTTCTTTAGTCAATCATCATGATAAAGGTCAATTTGATATGATTTTAGAAGCTCAAGATAGATTAATTGAAGAAATTGAAGTTCCTTCAAAATCAATTGTTGAGAAATACCAAATCGAATTTGATGAAAAACAAAGTAAAAAACCAATGCTTAGAAAAGAAAAAGGCCACGATTTTAAAGATGATATTATGAAAATCCATATCAATGCTGGTAAGAAAACTAAAATGAGACCAGGAGATGTTGTGGGAGCCTTATGTAATATTGAAGGTATGACAGGAGATGACATTGGTGTTATCAACTTAATGGATATTTCAACTTTTGTGGAAATTTTAAATGGCAAAGGTGAAATGGTTCTAAAAGAGTTACAAAGAATGCCAATCAAAGGCCGTATGAGACGAGTGAGTCGTTCAAATGAGACGACTTATGAAAGAGATTTAAAACAAATGAATCGAGGAAAAAGATAAGCCTTTGTTGCTTATCTTTTTTTATTGAAAGTATAACTGATAACGTTTACAATTAGAAGGTATAGATAAGGAGAGGTTATAGAATGGAGCAAACTTTAGTTATAATTAAACCAGATGGTGTTCAAAAAAGGCTAGTAGGTGAGATTATCTCTCGCTTTGAAAAAAGAGGTTTTACTATCAAAAATATGAAAATGGAACAACTAAAAGAAGACGTAGTAAAAGAGCATTATGCTCATTTAAAAAGTGAACCATTTTTTATGAATGTTGTTAAGTTTATGACATCTGGTCCAGTTGTTTGTCTTATATTAGAATCTCCTTTGGCTGTTCAATCAGTTAGGCAGATGGTAGGAGCAACTAATCCTCAAGAAGCATTACCTGGAACTATTAGAAGTGATTTTGGTTTTATCTCAAGTTCTAATATTATTCATGCATCTGATTCCATTGAAGCGGCAGAAATTGAAATTAAACGATTCTTTTAAGAGGAGGTTGTGACGAAAGTAGTCACAATCTCCTTTTTTTTCAAATAAACGGTGTAATAGAAGTAGCTTTTTCGGAAATAAGTCGAAAATTACCAAAAATTAAAAAGCAATTTTTGTAATTTCCTTCTTATTTCTTAAAGCTAAACACTTCTGTTACATCCTACTTTTATGAAGAAATCTTCATTTAATTTTATACCTATTTAATAGTTCTTTGTAGGAGTTTTTAGTAAACTATAGCTATAGAGATAAAAGGAGGGTTAAAATGAAACAAACCAATATTCTTTTAGTTGAAGATGAAGAAAGTTTAGCAAGTTTCATTCAAACCGAGTTAGAATTTGAAGGATATAAAGTTATTTGGGCTAAAAATGGTGAGGAAGCTTTAACTTTTTTTGAAACACATCAATCCGAGATAACTTTAATTTTACTAGATTGGATGTTGCCGATTTATGATGGGATAACAGTAGCACGTCGAATTCGTAAAAAAAGTGATGTACCAATTATCATGATGACAGCAAGAAATCAAACGACAGATATTGTCATTGGTTTAGATACAGGACTAGATGATTACTTAACTAAACCCTTTGAAATTGAAGAGCTATTTGCACGTATTCGTGTTATTGAAAGACGATTGTTAAAAGAAACTAAGGTAAGTGATACCCTTGAATTTAAAGGTATTAGTATTAATATCTCTAAACATTTGGTAACAATAAATAATGAAACGATTGAACTAACACCAAAGGAATTTGGCATTTTATATTTACTGATGAAAGAACCCAATGTTGTTAAAACTAGAGATGAGTTACTTAATGAAGTTTGGGGCTATGATTATTTTGGTCAGACTAATGTTGTTGATGTTTATATTAGAACCTTAAGAAATAAATTAGGACCAAAAAGTTTTGGAAAGATGATTCAAACGATTAGAGGTGTAGGTTATGTTCTTAGAGAAGATGAGAAAAAATAAAGATACTGCCCAGTATCAATTAACTAAAAAATTTATCAGCATCTTTTTAGTAGTTTTAGTTATGATGAACCTACTGTATTTATTTGCCTCAGGGAAATTTGTTTTTGAATTTGTTAAAAATAAATCGGAATCAACAATGAATACTCTTGTTTTTGAAGAAAATGAAAAAATAAATTGGTCTAAAGAAGTGGATCGAGTTATTTCTGAAAAAGATGGCGATGGGATGATTGTAGTCGATAATTCAGGCAATGAGTTTTTCTCTGTTAAAGCAGAAGCGCTTTTCAATGAGTTATATCAAGGTAAATCCTTACCATTTGTTAAACCGATTATTTTTAGTGAGGAAGGTATTTATTATGTTAATAGCAAAGATTACGGTGATTTTACTGTTACTCTAGCAACTAATAGTGAGATGGCAGTTGACTTAGTAGTAGGAATGTTAAGGATAAATATTATTCTAAATTTACTAGCAATTGTTATTGGAAGTTTTGTTATTTATAGAAGTACAAAACACTGGAGTCGGAATCTTAAAAACATGTCAAAAGAAATTAGAGAGCTTGATTTAAGTCAACAGTCTCAAATAAAAGTACCTAATAATCCTTTAGAAATCAAAGAAGTGGCACTGGCTTTTAATCAGCTTTTGATAAAACAGGAAGAAGCAATAGAAAGAGAAAAGAAATTTATCACAAATGCTTCTCATGATTTAAAAACACCGATTGCAGCAATTAGAGGCCATGTTAAGTTGATTCAAAGAAGAGGAGAAAGTCATCCAGAAATTATACCTAAGTCCTTATCTTTTATTGACACAGAATCAGAGCGCCTGGAAAAATTAAGTCATCAGTTATTGATTTTAAATGAAGATCGAAATGAGTTTCTTAAAGAGAACATAAACTTTTCTGAAATGGTAGAGGCTGAATTAAATAGAAATAAGTTACTTTTCCCTAGAAAATATACATCAACTATTGAAAAAAATATCGTAATACAAGCAGTGAGAGGTGACTTAGTACAGATTGTTCAAAATTTAATTGGCAATGCTATTAAATATTCTACTGAAAATGAAGGTATTGATGTTCAGCTAAAAATAGATCAACCAAAGATTATTTTTTCAGTTTCCGATAACGGGATTGGAATAGATGAAAAGCATAAAAACAAAATATTTGAGCGTTTTTTTAGAGTAGATGATTCTAGAACAAGCAATATTGAGGGCTCTGGAATAGGGCTATCTATTGTTAAAGAGATTGTGGAAAAATATCAAGGAAAAATTATAGTTAAAGATAACAAACCAAAAGGCACAATTTTTATTGTAGAAATCCCTAAAAATTAAATGAAGAAATCTTCATCTAATCTTTTTTTAAAAGGAGAGTTAATTAGTGAGGTTCTTGATAAGATAAGTATATAAGATAAAAAACATAAGGGAGCGACAAAAAAATGAAAAAAACATTATTAATTAGCATGAGTGGATTATTACTAAGTGTGATGGTAGGCTGTACTCAAAAAGCAATTGAAAAGCCTGTGACAGAAGAAACAAAAGTTACAGCAACCTCAGAACAAACAGATGCTACATCTGGAGCAACAATTAAAGAAGGCTCATATGATATGACTAAAGTAGTCCCAGTCACAGAGATAATTGAAGTTTATAAAAAAGAAGCTCCAGACTCAGATATTACATCAATTGATTTAGATTACTCAAGAGCTGGTTTGAGATACAAAGTTGAAGGCGTCGATAATGAAACTGAATACGAAATCAAAATAAACGCTGAAACAAAACAAGTTGAAAAAACAAAACAAGAAAAACTAGATCGAGAAGATCGTGATGGTATTAAAAGAGAAAAAGAAAAACTAGATTTAAATAATATTTTATCCATTGAAAAAGTAACTGAACTAGCAGAAACAGAAGCAAAATCAGGAAAAGCTGTTGAATGGAATTTAGATAGAACTTTAAATGTTACCTATTGGGAAGTAAAAGTGAAAGATGGCAATAAAGAAACAGAAATCAAGTTAGATGCTAAATCAGGTGAAGTTTTAGAAGTAGAAATAGATGATTAGTAAAAAGAGTTAACAAGTAAAAACTTGTTAACTCTTTTATGTATTTTAAATATATAAAATTTTATATAAACGAGTTGACTAAAAATATAAGAAGAGTTATGATGAGTTTATCAAATATGTGATAAATAACACAAAAGAGGTGATAAAATGAATGTAGATGTTTTTATTGAAGCAAGAAAACGTAAAGGATATTCTCAAAGCGAATTAGCTGAAGGAATTTGTACACAAGTTACGTTAAGTCGATTTGAAAATAACGGACAAGCTCCCAGTTTGAAAATTCTTATCAAATTATGCCAACGACTTGAATTACCAATTGGGGAAATTTTTCCTAAAATAGGTATTAAAAATTCTGAGATAATTGAAAAAATGAATGAAGTTGAGTTTTACTTTATAACAAGTGAGTATAAAAAAGCTCAAGAACTTCTAAATGAAATTAAAATTGATGAAGAAGAAAACTCTGAAATAAACTTAAGATACTTGTATTTAAAAGGATTTTTAATGATTTTCAAAAAGAAACCAATTACAGATATTTTGTTTACTTTTGACAAGATTATCTTATCTGAAACATTAGCTGAAAATAATATTTATAGTCTATTAGCTTATACTGGAGTTGGTATGGCTTACCATCAAGTAGAAGATTACGAAAAGTCTGAATACTATTTCGATAAAGTGATTGAAAAAATTTATTCTTACCCAATAAAAGAAATAGAAGATACTTGGAGAGTGCTGAATATTTTATTCCACAGCAGTGTTTTTTATGCAGATATAAATGAATTAGCTTCGAGTAACGCTTTATTAGAATATGCTATTTCTATATGCTCAGAAAATCACGTAACATACTATTTAGCAAGAGCTGCCTTTCAATTAACCTTAAATAGCATAGCTGAAAAAAGAGAAAAACTGATAACTTTAGAGTTACTTTATGATGCAAGAGCGTATGCAAAAATTAATAAAAATAAGGTACTACTTCAAAAAATAGAAACTTTAGAACAAGAGTTAAAGAGTGGTGAGAATTAATGTGGCAAAGTAAGCAAGTACACATGATGGGAACAATTATTGACTTAACAATTAATCACCCCAAAGCTGAACAAATCTTAGAAGAAAGTATCAAGTCTCTTAAGATTTATGAAAAAAGATTTAGTGCTAATGATGAAAATTCAGAATTAATGATATTAAATCATCAAGCAGGAAAAGAAGAAATCCCAGTTCACCCTGATTTATTTAACTTAATCCAAATTGGAAAAGAACATAGTGTTGTTGAAGATAGCTACTTAAATATAGCGATTGGGCCTTTGATAAAGGCTTGGAAAATTGGATTTTCAGATGCAAGAATTCCTAATCCAAAAGAGATTGAAAGTTTGCTAAAACTAATTGATGCTGATCAAATTCAATTAGATGAGGTGAACCAAACTGTTAAATTAGCTAAGAATATGGAACTTGATCTTGGCTCACTAGCTAAAGGTTTTATTGCAGATTTAATAATAACTGAATTAAAGAGTAAGGGAGCCACTAGTGGACTAATTAATCTTGGCGGTAATATAGTCACTTTTGGAACACCGAAAAACCCAAATAGAGAGAAGTGGCACATTGCTCTAAGAAATCCAGAAGGTACTAGGGATGATTTTAAACTAATACTAAAAGTTCAAGATAAATCTGTCGTTACCTCAGGAATATATGAGCGTGTCTTGAAAAAAGATGGAGAAAAATTTCATCATATTTTTGATTCTAAAACAGGCTATCCATTAAAGACAGACATTTTGAGTTTAACGATTATTTCTGAAAAATCTATTGATGGAGAAATTTGGACCACAAGATTATATGGTAAGGAAGCCACAAGAATTATAGCAGAAGTTAACGAATTAAAAACAATCGAAGCGATTGTAGTGACAAAGAATCAAATTTTTTATTCTGATAGCATAAAAGAATTTTTATAAGAAAGAGGAATTTAAATGAAAAAATTAATTGGTATGGTAGGAACTAACTCAGATTTTTCGACAAATAGAAACTTGTTGTTATTTATGAAAAAACATTTTAAAGAACAAGCAGAGATTGAAGTTGTGGAAATCAAAGAAATTCCTTTATTTAATAAACCAGAGAGCAAAGAGTTACCAAGTAGTGTTTTAGAAATTGCTGAAAAAATTAATGCAGCAGATGGAGTGATTATTAGTACACCTGAATATGATCACGCTGTTCCGGCTTCCTTAATGAATGCACTTAATTGGCTATCTTATCATATTTATCCATTTCTAGATAAACCAGTTATGATAACAGGTGCGTCTTATGGAACACTAGGCTCATCTCGCGCACAACAACATTTAAGACAAATGTTAGATTCGCCAGAATTAAAAGCTAGAATTATGCCAAGTTCAGAATTTTTATTAAGCCATTCTTTACAAGCATTTAATGAAGATGGAAGTTTAAAAGATGAGGAACAAATTGAGAAACTAGAAGGTCTATTTAAAGATTTTATGATTTTTGTTGATGTGATGAAGCAGTTAGGAAATGCTCATGAGGCCAATAAAAAAGAAGCAGAAAATTTTTCTTGGGAAACATTATAGAGGAGGAATAAAAATGAAATTAGTTGGAATAGTTGGATCAAACGCAGACATATCATATAATCGTACTCTATTAAATTATATGGCAAAAGAATTTAAATCATTAGTTGAAATTGAAGTGTTAGAAATTAAAGATATTCCATTGTTTAATCAAAGTGACGATCAAACAATGAGTGAACCTATTCAAAAATTAAGTAAAAAAATCGAAGCAGCAGATGGTGTGATTATAGCAACACCGGAACACAATAGAAGTATTCCAGCAGCGTTAAAAAGTGTTTTAGAGTGGTTATCATTTAAGATTCACCCATTAGAAGATAAACCTGTGATGATTGTAGGGGCTTCTTATTATGATCAAGGTTCATCTCGTGCTCAATTAGATTTAAGACAAATACTAGATGCGCCAGGAGTTAATGCAATGGTACTTCCTGGGAATGAATTCTTACTTGGGAAAGTCAAAGAAGCTTTTGATTCATCAGGTAACTTAAAAGATATTAAAACTAAAGAATTTTTAGAAAAAACACTGAAAAAATTTATTCAATTTGTTTCTCTTGTGACAAAATTAGAGGAGAAAGAAAAAGTAGAGTTACCTAAAGAAGATTTACATGCAACAGGAAAAATCAAAACAACGATTGAAGACGTTGCAATGGATGCTGATGATTGGGTAGAACAAGCTAGTAAAAAAGTCGATGCTATTGAAGGAGATACGTACGTTAAGTTAAATAGAGGGATTTTAACAGTCAATCAGCTAAATTATTTCTTATCTTCTATGCCAATGGAATTAACTTATGCAGATGATAACAATCAGTTTTTATATTATAACCATGTATCAGAAGCAGGAGATATGCTAGCCTCAAGAACACCAGCTCAAGTTGGTAATCCATTAGCAAACTGCCATCCAGAAGCCGCTTTAAAAGGTGTTGAATGGGTCGTTCAACAGCTACGTTCAGGCCAAACAGATTGTGTCAGAGTTAATGTGCCTACTCATGGACCTGATAAATATGTGGTTCATAATTACCAAGCAATTCATGATGATGAAGGAAATTACGCTGGAATTAATGAATACATATTAGATTTCAAACCAATTATTGATTGGTACTTAAAACAAACAGGACAAACATTGGTTGGAGATGTTGATGCTGTAACAAGTGCTTCAAATAAAGATGAAGAAGTAGATGCAACAACCAGTGCGTCAGTGAAGAGCTAGTGACAGAAGTGTTCAGTTTCAAGAAATAAGAAAGAAATCACGAAAATTGTTTCTCAAATATTTGTGATTTTTGGCTTATTTCCACCGAAGCTACTTCTGTGACACCATTTAATCATAATTAGGGAAGTGTGACTTATTTTTGTCACACTTCCTTTTTTTATTTATTTATGTCATCTTTATTAAGAATGAACACAAATAAAAAGACACAAGTTTGGTATAATAGTTAACATATCAATTTAAAAATAAAAGGAGTTGTCAAGATGTCTGAAAATAATATAAATAAATTACCAAATTTGGTAGATGAAATATCAAGAGTTGTATTAGGGAAAAGAGATATTATTGAACTTACAATTACAGCTATTTTAGCAGATGGTCATGTTTTATTTGAAGATGTACCTGGAGTTGGGAAGACTCTGTTAGTTAAAACAATTGCGTCAGCTTTACAAATAGATTTTAACCGGATTCAATTTACACCAGATCTGTTGCCAAGTGATATTATCGGTGTGTCCATATTTGATCAAAGAACTCATGAATTTAAATTTCATGAAGGTCCTATTTTTACAACCTTGCTTTTAATTGATGAAATTAATCGAACAACACCTAAAACCCAAGCAGCACTATTAGAAGCTATGGCAGAAAAAAATGTGACAATTGATAATAAAACGTATGACTTGTCTTCCAATTTTACAGTTCTTGCAACACAAAACCCTTTAGAATACGAAGGCACATATCCATTACCAGAAGCTCAATTAGACCGTTTTTTATTTAAGTTAAAAATAGGTTACCCTGAATTTTCAGATGAGTTAACTTTGATGATGGGCGAAAAAAGAGAAACTATTGATGTGAAACCGATTTTAACCGTTACAGAATTATCTGAACTTAAAAAAGAAGTAGAATTAGTTTTTCTTCATGAAAAAGTAGCAGAGTACGCACTAAACCTAGTTCATGCTTCTAGAAATCATGATGCTGTTTTACTAGGAATTAGTCCTCGTGGTAGCGAAGCTTTTGTAAAAGCAGCTAAAGCTTATGCCTTACTTAAAGTCAGACAACATGTCGTACCAAGTGATTTTCAAAAAGTTTTACCAGCTTGTTTTAGCCATAGAATTCAACTTAAAAATAAAGATGTTCATCATAATAATCAGATGGCTGAAATTTTAGAGCAGATAATTCAGCGAGTGCCAATTCCAATTCGGAGGGATTAATATGTCTAAAGTGAAGTCTTTTTTACCTTTGATGCTATACGGTTTATTTTATTTATTTGTCTTTACTTATTGGATGACCTTTACAAGTAAAGTGTCTTGGATATTATTACTATTTATGACTTTATTTTTAGTTGTTGATTCATTAATGATGTTTCAATCAGTTAAAAAAATAAAGATACACCCCTTAAATTTATCTCATATACATCTTGGAGAGAAGCGAGAGGTAACAGTTGAATTAGTGAGTAAAACAAATTCAAAACTATTTTTTCCGATTTTAATTATTAAATGTAATCAGTTAAATCTAGAAAAAAATTATTTCTTATTTTTTAAACAACAAAAAACAATTTCATTTGAGTGGCAACCTAAAGAAAGAATGCTCCTAGAAATACTTGAGTTTGAAATTACGAGTAGTGATTTTTTTAGTTTTATAACAAAGAAAACTAATTTTAAGTTTGAAACTAATATCTTAGTCTTACCTGCTAAAATTGAGAACGTAGAAAAAGTCATGGAAGTTGTTTATCCTAATCTTAGAAAAACTCTTTTTGGAGAACCAACCTTTAATTTAGAAAAAATTAGTCGATACAGAACAGGTGACTCTATTAAGAAAATTGATTGGAAACTATCCAGTAAAAAGCAAGCTTTAATGGTTAGAGATTATGAAGAATATGAAGAAAATAGACTGATATTAGTTTTTTATGGTCGTGAATCCAAATATTTTGAAGACATGTTAGCTGTCTTTTTTAACCTTTATCAAATCTATTCATCAAAGGATATCTTGTTCTTTATAGTTGGAGAGGGAATTTCAGGTAAGGAAGTAGCATTAACAGGAGATGCTTTTTCAAAGATTAAGGCCAGTGAGAACCCAGGAGAATTACCAGATTTACCTAATCATAGAATAATTATCTTTACGCCAAGACCAACTAAATTATTAGATAAAGCACTTGGAAGACTAAATACAAGTCAAAAGATAGATGTTATTGACTATAAAAAACTAAAGGAGATGGTTGATTTATGAGACAAAAAAGACCTGAGCAACTAGCTTTTTTATTATTATCAGTCAGTCTATTTAGTTTAGTATTTCCAATTATTTTGGAAGTTTTTAATATCCCTCATAATAAGTGGTTGATTGTGACAATTAGTGTTTTAAGTATTATCGCTCTTTTTATTAAGAAATACTGGATTAAAATACCAAGTTATCTTTTAGTTATTATGTGTAGTTTTTATTTGACTTATAACAGAGATGGTTATCCATCATTTTGGGTAATAAGTAAAATTTTTTATTCAGAATTTAGCCGTTTTATGACAGGAAAACTAACTGATATCCCTTTATTTTTACCACATATTTTTATTCTTTTATTTTTATTAGTTTTAGTGGAACTTCAATTTAAAGCTAGAAAAACAACTTTTGTGGGGCTTGTATTAGTTAGTTATTTACTCCTTTTAGATGTGTTTAATGACATTGATATAGTGAAACCACTTGTTTTTGTGATCCCTTTAATCCTTTTAATCAAAGTTGTTGTTAATCAAGGCATACCTAACCCACTTTCATTAATAGCACCGCTTATTTTTATCTTAACGTTATCTCTGATTATATGGGGACTTCCAACAGAAAAAATAGAATCTTATTTACTAGGAAAAACTGTCACTTATCGCACGAAAATGACTAAATTAGGAGTTTATGCCACTATTGATCAAAGAAAATATGGTGGGATTTCAAGATCTGGATTTGGAGAAGATGATGCTGAACTCGGTGGAGCAATAGCTGATGATAGGAGAGTTCAATTTGAAGTTAAGCAAAAAAATCCTCATTATTGGCGAATTGATAGTAAAGAAATTTACACAGGAAAAGGATGGGAATCAACTGATTTAGCTAAAGAAGCACCTAGTTATTTTGAAGAAGAAATCCCAATAGAAAATGGTTTAGTCAATAGTTTAGAAGATGAGCTAATAGAAATTTCTTTTATCAATCCAGTTAACTATGTTCCTACAACTTACGGAGAAATGAAAATAACTTCTAAAGTAAATCGAAAAAGATTTGAACAAAATAGGGTAACCAATCGAGTTAATTTAGCAGATAGTAATTTAAAAAATAAATTTGAAATAAATCTTTTTCCCTCAAATTATTCTGAAGAAGAACTGAAACAAGTAGCTTTAAGAACACCGATTAGTGAAGTCGATTATTTACAATTACCAGAGAATTATTCTAAAAAAGTCACGGATTTAGCTCGAGAAATAACGCAAGGTAGTTCTAATTTATTTGAACAGGTTAAAAAAATTGAGAGTTATCTAAAAAATTCATCAGAACTTACTTATTCTAAAACAGATACTAGCTATCCAGGTACTAATCAAGATTATGTAGAGCATTTTTTATTTGAATCACAAGTAGGCTACTGTGATAATTTTTCAACAGCAATGATAGTCATGTTAAGAGGTCTTGATATACCAGCTAGATGGGTGAAGGGATTTAACACAGGAGTTGTCACAGGGAAATCAGAAGAGATGGATGTCTATTCTATTCGCAATGAAGATGCTCACTCTTGGGTTGAAGTTTATTTTGAAGGGTTTGGCTGGATACCTTTTGAACCAACACCAACCTTCAATCAGCCGAAAATAGAAAAGAATGAATCAAACACGGAATCAAGTACTGAACAAATGCCAAACACTAAAGAAAGTGTAACGAAAACAAGCGAAACAAAAAAAGAAGCAGAAGAAAAAGAGCAACCTATTGGGAAACAAGTGAGTCAAGTAAAGAAAAAAATTGACTGGGATAAATACGTACCGATTATTTTAGCTATTTTACTAACTTTATTAGTAGTAGCCGGATTAATGGCTTATCGCTATTTACTCTATATTCAAGGACTATTTTTATTAAGAGATGAGAAAAAAGGTTTCATGAAGTTGTATCCGAAGATTTTAGAAAAGATGGAAATGAAGATTTCTCGTGACGAAAATATGCCTTTAGCAGAATTTGCGACTCTTTTTGAGATGCAATTTTCAGATTATAAACCTCATTTTAGTGAATTAACAGAGCTTTATGAAAATGAATTATATGGTAATATCCAAGAATTTGAAGAAAAAGATAAAGAAAAAGTCTTAAATCTAATTCTTTTAATCATTAAAAAGAATTAAAATAACCTAACTAACTTTATGATTTTATCATAAGGTTAATTGGGTTTATTTTTATAAATTAAAGCCTAATTCGTAGGCCCAAGGATTATCTGTATCAAAAGAATTAGATAGTTCGTTAGCTTTATTAACATATTCTTCAGGGACAGTGTTGAAAAAATCAAGGTAAATTGTTTCAATTTTTAATTCATCATTTAATTCTAAAAATAGAAATTCATCATCGAAATTAGTTAAAACTAAAACCTGCTTATTAGGAATAGCTAGTAAATGAGGTTTTGAAAAACCAAATTCAGATAAATACATAAATTGTTCTTCATCAATTTGAGTAATTTTTTCATAAAGTTCATCTGTTAGATAAGTATTATAAAGCTTTTCTAAATCAATTAAGTAATTATCCAAATCATCGTAGTAAGATATTAAATCATTACTAAAAAATAAAGTGGCATCTAAGTTACCTAGCTCTCTGTTGTGAGGCATATCTTCTTTTGGTATTTCTTCAATGCTAATTATCTCATTTAATTGATTAGTTGTTGATTTCAAAAATAAATTTTCATTTTTAAAACTTGAGTATGTAATCACAGTCTCAGATTCAGTTAGTTCATGTGTTTCATTAATATCTTGAAACATATCATTAATTTCTAGATTATCAAATGTCTCTTGATTTTTTTCTTTAAAAGCTTCAAGAGAATTTTTAGCCTTATCAGAAATAGCAACAAATTCAGTATCTAATACATCATCATGTAATAACATTGTATAAATATTATAATTTAGTTTTACATTTGAAGTCCTAGTTTCCTGTTTGTAGCTTACCTCATCATACTCTTCGTTAAACATCTCATCATCTTCAATATCCCAATCATCTAAGTAAGTTAAATGATCGTGATTATTACCAACTGAACTAATAAAACTAATTATTCCAAAGACAAAAGTAATACCTAAGAAAAATAAAAGAATCATTTTCCAAACATTAAATGGTTGAGGATGATTTTTTTTAGTATGTCTAGTAATGGGAGCTTGATAAATAGTGGTTTCTTTTGGTAGATTACGTCTGGTTTCTTTTAAGCGACTCATTAGTTTTTCTTTAACGGAATCGGAAACCCAACTTAATCCAATAATATCAATATTTGAAACCATGGGAGCTTGATTGTTTTCGATTAAGGCAACAAATTTATTGAAAACTTCAAGATCATGTAAATACATATCTTTTTGAATCGAGTTCATCTTATTTCGTACCTCTTCTATTGGAAGAAAATTAGGAGTTAGAAGAGCATACACAATCAATAAATAAGCTAGATCGTCATCATCATAGTCGGATTTTTTTAGAATATTAATAGTATTAATCCCAATACTATTAATCGGCTGGCCTTTTTGTATTACTTGATAAAGCTCATAGCGGTTTATAAAATAATCATCGCGATCACTTTTAGGAATATAAGAATAAAAAGATAAATCTAAATGATCCTTAGTATAAATTTTTTCTTTAAAGACTTTCTTTTCATCAGCGACTGAAAAATCTGATTCAGTCAGGTTAATTAATTTTAATAATTTGAATCGAAGAGAATCCTCAACAAGCATATAGTTTTTTAGTAAAAAAAGCTTTATACGTTGTTTTACGTTAGAAGGAATCTGCCCATTTAGAATAAAAGGGTGTAGTAAATTTTCCCAATTAGAAAAATTAGTATAAAATTCCTTTTTATCTAAAAATGACACAAATGAAATTTCAAAAGAATTTCCTTGAGTTTCTTGGGCTATTTCAGTCACTTTTAGTTCAACTGAAACAGGAACAACAGATTCTTTTTCTCCAGGTTCAGGTGACTCATCTATCTTTATTTCTTCTTCAGTAATAAAACTATTATTTTGTGAAGTTGAGATGAATTCTTCAGGTATAGTTTCATTGGTTCTAATTTGTTTTAAGGCAAGATTATAAGCTTCTCTAAGATCTTGATATTCATTAATATTTTTAGACATATCAATTTGCTTGAGTTTTTGTTGATATGCTTGTCTGATTTCATCAATGGAAGCATTAGGACTAACGCCTAAAATATCATAGATTTTCATGTTTACTCCTCCTTTATAAATTAACAGGCAGTCTAATAATTTATGAATTAATTATAACACAGTAAATTTAAAGCTTGTGCTGTTAAATAAAGGGACATTAACAATCGTTTCATAGTATAATGTTACATGTCAGTTAGTTACAATAAAAATAACTAAATTAAGGTGAGAAGAATGGGAAAGAAAGTAACGATTAAAGACGTAGCTAAAGCTTCAGGAGTTTCTATTGCTACAGTCTCTCAAATTTTGAATGGAAATACTAAAAATTTTAGCCCTAAAACAATAGATAAAGTACAAAAAATAAAAGATGAAATGAATTATGAAGCTGATTACTTTGCTCGTCGTATGGTAATGAAAGAAAGTAAAACAATTGGAGTCATGGTACCAGATATTACCAATCCTTTTTTCTCCACATTGGTTAAGGGAATTGAGGACGTTTTGTACAAAGAAAATTTCATTACGATGCTATGTAATGTAGACAGAGATGATACGAAAGAAAGTATTGCTCTTGAGGAATTGAGTCGAAGAGGCGTTGATGGATTTATTATCGCTAGTTCGGCAATTAGTACAGAAGCGATTGATAAACTTTTAAGAAAAAAGAAGCATCCCTTTATTATTTTAGATCAAAAGAGTTTTGAAGATGAGAGTGATACTATTGGTACGGACGACTTTAATGGCGGAAAATTAGCAGGTGAACACTTAAAAGAATTAGGACATAAAGAAGTTGTAGTGGTTGTTCCAAGTAAAATGACAGTTAATATTCAAAATAGATTAAAAGGATTCCAGTCAATCTATTCTGAAAATGTTACTATTTTAGAAACGTCACTTTCTAAAGAGGGTGGGAAAAAAATAGTTCCTCGATTAGTGGAAACAAAAGCAACAGGAATATTTGCATTAAACGATGAGCTAGCTTTTGGACTTTATTACGGCTTAAAAGAACTAGATAAAAAAATTCCAGAAGATTATAGTATTATTGGTTACGATAATGTGGATATGTGTGAATATGTTTCACCAACACTGACAACAATAGCTCAACCAATTTATGAACTTGGCCAACAAACTGCTGAAATGTTACTTAAAAGAATTAATGAACCAACTGAGGAATGGCATAATAAAAAACTACCGGTAAATATAATAAAAAGGTTTTCAACGACACATGCTTGAAATTGCTTTCAACATGTGTTATATTTTGGTCAAGTTATTAAAACGTTTTAATAAAACGTTTTAATTTATAAAAAACTGGAGGGACTATAAATGAATACGATTACAGTTGTTGGAAGTATCAATCTAGATACTACTCTTAGAGTAAACCAAATGCCTAAGCCTGGTGAAACATTACATGCTAAAGAGCATTTTACTGCTGGTGGTGGAAAAGGTGCCAACCAAGCAGTTGCGGCCAAACGTTCAGGAGCTGACACATATTTTATTGGCGCTGTTGGAAATGATGGTGCAGGTATGATGATGAAAGAATTAATGACTCATGAGGATATTGATATTAATGGTGTAAGTACATTAGACAACCAATCAACAGGGCAAGCGTTTATTACAGTCGATGATGCAGGTGAAAATAGCATTATGATCTTCTCAGGAGCTAACAACAGTTTTACTCCAGAACAAGTAAAAGAATCAACTGAAACAATTGCTAAGAGTGACTTTATTATTTCGCAGTTTGAGAGTGCTATGGACAGTACAGTGGAAGCGTTTAATATTGCTCGAGATAAAAAGGTAAAAACAATATTAAATCCTGCTCCTGCAATTAATGACATGCCAATCGAATTATTATCAGTTACAGATATGATTATTCCAAATGAAACAGAAACAGAAATCTTAACAGGTATTAAAATTACTGATGAAGATAGTTTAAAAAAAGCGGCAGAGAACTTACATGGATTAGGCATTGAGGCAGTAATCATAACAATCGGTAGTAAAGGTGCTTTTTATGATGTTAATGGTAAGAGTGGCATTATTCCCGCTTTTAAAGTAAAAGCAGTCGATACAACTGCTGCCGGGGATACATTTATTGGAGCATTAAGTACGGTTTTAAAATCAGATTTTAGTAATATCGAAGAAGCTATTACTTACGGTAATAAAGCATCATCTTTAACGGTTCAAAGATTCGGTGCACAGCCTTCGATTCCCTACAAAAATGAATTGATTTAAGAAAGGATAATTAATAATGAAAAAATCAAAAGTAATTAATTCAGATATTTCACGCGTTATTTCTCAAATGGGACATTTTGACAAGTTGAGTATTGGAGATGCTGGAATGCCAGTTCCAATGACAATTGAAAAAATTGACTTAGCTATTGATAATGGTATTCCAAGTTTTATGGAGGTACTAAATAACGTATTAGAAGAATTAGAAGTTCAAAAAGTATATTTAGCAGAAGAAATTAAAGAAATGAATCCAAAAGTATTAGAAGAAATTGAAAATCGTTTACCAAATACGCCTATTGAATTTATTCCACATAGTAAGATGAAATCAGAGTTAAATAATTGTCATGCATTTATTAGAACTGGAGAAATGTCCCCCTATGCCAATATTCTATTGGAAAGTGGCGTTGTTTTTTAAAATAAAATTAATAGGAGAATAGCTTATGAATACAACAGCATTACTAATTGGGTTAGGGCCTTTACTTGGTTGGGGATTATATCCAACGATTGCTTCAAAGATAGGTGGAAAACCTGTTAACCAAATTTTAGGGTCTACTTTAGGAACGTTAATTTTTGCGATTATTTTTTCTGTTAGTCAAGGAATTAGTTTAGCTACTGGCACTGATTTGTTACTAGGTATTTTATCTGGAATTGGTTGGGCGTCAGCTCAAATTATTACTTTTTACTGTTTTGGTTTGATTGGCTCATCAAAAGCAATGCCAGTTACAACAGCATTTCAATTACTTGGTGCTTCTTTGTGGGGAGTCATTGCACTTGGAAATTGGCCAGGAGTCAGTGCTAAAGTATTTGGTGGACTAGCATTAATTTTAATTATTGTTGGAGCAAGCTTAACCGTTTGGACTGAAGAAAAATCAGATGAAAATACGTCAGTACTAAAAAAAGCAGTTATTATGTTAGCAATTGGTGAGATTGGTTATTGGGGATATTCAGCAGCACCTCAAGCAACTAGTTTAACAGGTCAGGAAGCTTTCTTACCTCAAGCAATAGGTATGGTATTAGTAGCAGTTATTTACAGTTTAGTATTATCAGTTAAAACAAAAGAAAAATCTGCTTTTATTGAAGTTGTTTCATATAAACATATCTTTTCAGGATTTTTCTTTGCATTTGCAGCACTAACTTATTTAATCTCTGCTCAACCAGATATGAATGGTTTAGCTACAGGATTTATTCTCTCTCAAACATCAGTTGTTTTAGCAACGTTAACTGGTATTTGGTTCTTAGGACAAAAGAGAACGAAAAAAGAGATGACAATGACTTTGATAGGTTTAGCACTAATAATAATAGCAGCAACAGTTACAGTTATGTTATAAAGTAAAAGGAATCTTCGTAGATTCCTTTTTTATTTTGTGTTATATTTGTGATAAACCACACATTGAAATTAATGAATAAACATGTTATGATTCAAACGAAATGAGAATCGTTATCAATGGAGGTTGAAAGATGAAAGAAATAACTACTGACATGACTGTTTTTCAAATGATCGAGATTTATCCGGAAATAAGGGAATTGCTAATAGATTTAGGTTTAAATGGAGTTGAGAATCCTTTAATGCTTAGAACAGCTGGGAAAAAGATGACTATTCAAAAGGGAGCTCAATTTAAAAAAATCCCTTGGGAAAAGGTTGAAATTTTATTTAATGAACATGGTTTTGTATTTAAGGAGGAGACAAATAATGAGTAATGAAAGAGCCTTAGATAGACAAAAGAAGTTGATTGAAATTTTAAGTTTACTTCATGAAGGTGGCAATTTTGAAGAGGCAAAAAAAATGTTTGATGAATCATTTAGCGACGTTGATGTAAGTGAAATAACTTCAGCTGAAAGAGAATTAATTGCAAATGGATTAGATCCATCAGAAATTCAAAAATTATGTACTGTACATGCAGCAGTTTTTAAAGGTTCTATTAAAGATATTCATCATTCTAATTACGAACATGAAGTTCCAGGACACCCAGTTCATACCTTAAAGTTAGAAAATATAGTGATTCGTTCTTTATTAACTGATGAATTACAACCTCTGTTTGAAAGACTTGCTAAGGGAGAGTTAAATCTTCAAGAACGTATTGTTAATGTCTTAAAAGATTTATACCAGATTGATAAACATTATCAAAGAAAAGAAGTATTAATTTTTTCTTACATGGAAAAATATGGTATTACTGCTCCACCACAAGTTATGTGGGGAGTAGATGATGATATAAGAGATGAAATTAAATTAATGATTAAGGGATTTTCGAATCCGGATTTTATTATTAATCAATTACGTGAACCATTATTATCGATGATTGAAAATATTGAAGAAATGATTTTTAAAGAAGAAGAAATTATGGTGCCAATGGTGCTAGAAGTCTTTAGTATTGAAGATTGGGAGCAAATTGCTCATGATAGCTTTGATATTGGTTTTGCTTTTATTCCAAATCCTCTTATTTATAAAGCTAGTAAAGAAGCAAAAGAAAAAAGTTTAGAGAATGAGCCTAGAAGACTAGCAGCAATTAAAGAATCTATTGCTTTTAGTGACGCTCAAAAGATGAGTATAAATCAAGAAGCAGAAACAAAAGAAAAAACAATGTTTGTAGAGCTTCCTACAGGTCGACTAAACATTAATGAATTAAAAGCTATTTTTGAAGTTTTACCAGTCGATTTAACTTTAGTAGATGCCCAGGATAAAGTTCGTTTCTTCTCAGAAGGACCAGAAAGAGTTTTTCCAAGAACTACATCAGTTATAGGCCGTGAAGTAGTGAATTGTCATCCACCTAAAAGTATGCACATTGTTGAACAAATTTTAAAAGATTTTAAATCTGGAGAAAAAACAACAGCTGAATTTTGGATAGACTTAGGACCTAGAAAAATTTACATTCGTTATTTTGTATTAAGAGATGAAGCTAATAATTATCTAGGGTGTTTAGAAGTAACTCAAGATATCACACAAATTCAACAATTAGATGGACAAAAAAGATTATTAGATTGATTTATCTAAAAGAGAGTACAGCTTATGTGCTCTCTTTTTTTATGTGCTTTTAATCACTATTTTTTATTTATTTGTTTGTCAAACTTGTTTTTAAAGGTGTTTTAATTGTAAAATATATCACAATCGCTTGAAAAAAATCGTTTTCAGAGTTATAGTAGTTACTGTAGTAGCTACTAATTAATTAGGGGATTGAAAAAAATGGAAACGATAGTACAAATAATGAAGAAATATGATTTTTCTGAAATGGAAACACTTGTTTATACAACACTTTTAGAAAAAGGAGTTATGACAGGTTATGAAGTTAGCAAACAATCTGGTGTTGCTCGCTCTAAAGTTTATAACGTTTTAGAAAAACTAATCAAAAAGAATTTGGTTGTCGTTAATAAATCAGAACCTAAACTTTATTATGCCATCTCAGCTGAAGAATTTTTAGAGAGATTGGAAAAAAGTGTTAAGCAAGATTTAAATGTTTTAGAAAATCAGCTAGGAAATATAAAAGTTCAAGAAGAAGAAGAGCTTTTATGGAAGTTAGAGAGTTATGCTAATGTCATGGATAAAATAGAACATCTAATAGGCCATGCAAAAAAAAGCTTGTTAATCCAGATTTGGGAAGATGATTTATCTAAAGACTTAGTTGAATTATTACAACAAGCAGAAAAAAAAGTTGACAGGTTCGTATTAATTTTATTTAGCAATAAGCATCATTATGATATTCCATTATCTAATTATTACATTCACGGTTTTGAAGAAGAGAAATTAAAAGATTTTGGTTCTAGATGGATTAACATTGTTGCAGATGAGAGTGAAGTTGTTTTTGGAACAATGGATGAGTTGAATCAGACGATTGATGTCACTTGGACACAAAACCGAGCAATGGTTAGTTTGTCAAAAGAATATGTTAAACACGATGCTTATACATTAAAAATCATTCAAGAAAATCCTGATACACTTCAAAAAGTATATGGGAAAGAGTTTGAGAAGATACGCTTAATTTATAAGGAGGACTAGACAATGGTCACAAAAATATTATTAGGGTTAATTATTATTGTAAATGGTTATTTTTTATTTGTATTTGTGAAAGATTTATTAAGCCATAAAGAAGAGTTTAAAGCTGAAAAAGGAGATGTCCGCTTCCTACCTTTTACGTCATTTATTATGTTTTTCTTATCAGCTTTTGGGATTTCCGATTTTGCTATAGGTACTGTACTGTATCCTAAACTAGGTTGGACTTCTATGAAAAAATTACCAGGAACGTTAAATACACAATGTGTTATTCCAGTAGCAGCTATGGCATTATCATATATTTCTTCCGTTGATGTTGGAATCAAAACACTATCAGTTTGTATTGTAGCTCAAGTCATTGGAGCCTATGTTGGGCCTAAGTTTGTTGTTAAGTTACCAGAAGCGACAATTAAAAAATTTGTTGGGGTTGGATTAATTATTGCCGCATTTTTAATTTTTGCAGGGCAAGTTAATTGGATTCCATCAAATGGAACAGCCACTGAGCTTTACGGATTTAAATTAGTTTTAGCAGCAGCTTTACTATTTTTATATGGTGCTTTAAACAATATTGGTATTGGTTCTTATGCATTAACGATGGTAACTGTTTATCTTTTAGGGATGGATCCAATTGCAGCTTTCCCAATTATGATGGGAGCATGTACATTCTCAGTACCAGTTGGAAGTGTTCAATTTATTAAATTAGATGAATATAGTAGAAAGATTACTTTCTTTGCTGCAACATTTGGAGTTTTAGGTGTATTAGTGGCGGTATTCTTTGTTAAATCATTAGATACATACTTATTAAAATGGTTAGTAATTTTTGTTTTATTATATAGTTCATACACTATGTTAAGTGCTGAAATCAAAAAAATGAGACAAGCTGCTTAGTCGAGAGAGGGAGAGTATTTATGTTATTTTTATCTAAAAATCATATTATGGATAGTTTTTCAATGAGAGAGGCAATAGATGCTTGTAACGAAGCTTTAAAATTATATTCTGAAAATAAAGCCAGTGTTCCTTTAAGAACAAATATCAATGTACCAAAACAAGAAGGTCAAAGTTTATATATGCCGGCATATGTTGAAGGAAAAGATGAAGCCTTAGGTGTAAAAATTGTTTCAGTGTATCCAAATAACATCAAAAAAAATATTCCAAGTGTACCTGCTACAATGGTTACTTTAGATGCAGAAACAGGTATGGTATCAGCAATTTTAGATGGAACTTATTTAACTCAGCTTAGAACTGGTGCTGTTCAAGGTGCTGCTACTGAATTACTTGCCCGTGAAGATGCTAAAATTGGTGCTCTAATCGGAACAGGTGGACAAGCTGAATGCCAATTATGGGCAATGTTAACAGCTAGAAATTTAGAAGAAATTAGAATTTTTGATATTGATTTTGAAAGAGCAACAGGCTTTGCAAAAGAGATGGAAACTATTTATAAAGTTAAAATGATACCTTGTCAAATAGCTAAGGAATGTGTTGAGGGAGCAGATGTTATTACAAGTGTAACAACATCTAAACAACCGACTTTCCAAGCTGATTGGGTAAAAGAAGGCGCTCATATTAATGGTGTAGGAGCTTACACTCCTGAGATGTGTGAAATACCACAAGAGATTATCAAAAAAGCTAAAACAGTTATTTTTGATACAAATGATGGCGTGATGCAAGAAGCTGGTGATTTCATTCAACCTATTGAATCAGGTTACTTAACAAAAGATCATTATAAAGGTGAATTAGGTGAACTTGTTTTAGGTAATATTGAAGGTAGAAGTTCACAAGAAGAAATTACAATTTTTAAAACAGTTGGATCTGCAGTACTTGATGTATTTGTTGCCGATCAAATTGTTCGTCGAGCTAAAATAAAACAAGTTGGACAAGAAATAAACTTATAATAAAAAAAGGCTGATTTTGGATCGGCCTTTTTTTGTATTATCTTGCTTTAAAAAATTAAGTAAGATAATATACTCCATTGTAGGCGTTTTTTTATTATGGTAATATTTTTTCGATTGATGAATGATAATTAATTGAGAAAGTAGATGGTGATTTTAATGAAAGGATTACAAATCGCAACTTACAATATTCGTTTAGATACTGAAGAAGATGGTAATTGGTCATGGGAGAATAGAAAAAAACATGTTATTCAATTAATAAAATATCATGAGTGGGATATTTTTGGTGTTCAAGAAGCAAGACCACATCAAGTTGAAGATTTTGAAGTTTTGGAGGGATATGCTAGTTTTTCAAAAGAACGTGAAGGCGATAATCAGGGTGAGGGGTTAGGTATTTATTATAAAAAAAATTTATTTGATTGCTTAGAGCATGGTTATTTTTGGCTTTCGGAAACTCCAGAGGTACCAAGTATTCATCCAGAAGCAGGTTGTAAAAGGATTGCTTTATGGGGTGTGTTAAAAGATAAGCAGTCCCAACAAGAAATTTTAATAATAAACACACACCTAGATCATATTTCAGAAACTGCTAGACAAGAAGGAATGGCTGTCTTATTAGAAATAATGTCAGAAAAAATTAGTGAATATAAAACAATTATTTTTGGAGACTTTAATGCAGATAGAAAAGAAAGTTTTCATCAAGAGTTGGCTAATCATTTTATTTATCCAAGAGACAAAAAGGAAATGATTAATTATGGTCCAATAGGGACATTCCAAGAATTCAACTATAATGCTTCTTGGGAAGAATTAGAAGAAATTGACTTTATTTTATTCAGAGGACTTACTGTAAAGAAATATGGTGTGTTAACAGATTCTTGTAATAGAAAATTTCCATCTGATCATTTCCCAGTTGTTGCAACTTTTACTTTGTAAATATAGTTATGTTAAATAAAAGTTTAGATATGAAGCAAATTTATATTTAAGCTTTTTATATTGGAATAGAAAAATAGTCTAGATAAGATTAAATAGTTTGATTTCTAAAATAATTGTTCACTTTAAAAGTTTTTTAAAAAGTAATAAGAGTCATTTAATTAAGCACTAAAAAACCTTTAATAGAGGGTTTTTTAGCTTAAAATTGAAACGGTTCGATAGTTTAAGTTGAAAAAACTTATAAAAACTATATTGTAAACGGTTTTTTTATGTGGTATCATCTGATTGTCGAAACGTTTCACCGAATTTGGAAGGAGGCTTCACTTTGACGAAATCAAAGTTTCATCGCTTTTTATCTCAATGGCAATTGCAATGGATGGTACTTCCAGGAATTGCTTTTATGATTGTTTTTAACTATATTCCTATCTATGGTATAATCATCGCTTTTAAAAATTATACAGTAGTTGATAGTATTTCATCGGCAGATTGGGTAGGTTTAGAAAATTTTAAAATTATTTTTGAAGACGCTTTTTTCTGGGAAGCAGTAAGAAACACATTGGCTATCAGTTTATTAAAACTTGCTTTAGGATTTTTTATACCGATTGCTTTAGCTATTATGATTTTTGAGATGAAAGATGGAAAACTCAAAAAAACGATACAAACGATTTCATACATTCCCCATTTCTTTTCTTGGATTGTCCTAGGTGGAATGTTAATCAGTTGGCTCTCAACTTCAGGATTCTTAAATCAAGTATTAATGTCATTAGGTGTTATGGATACTGGGGTCAATCACTTGTTAGAAGCAGATAGATATTGGTGGATTGCGGTATTCTCGGATTTATGGAAAGAAGTTGGTTGGGGAACGATTCTTTATTTAGCAGGAATGTCTAAAATCGATCCAACTTTTTATGAAGCTGCCCGAATGGATGGAGCGACTAAGTTAACACAAATCAGAAAAATCACTTTACCTTTATTAACGCCAATTATTTCATTGAACTTAATTTTGGCTGTAAGCGGTATTTTAGGATCTAACTTAGATCAAACGTTAGTCTTAATGAATACGCAAAACCAAAACAAATCAGAAGTTATTAATTCATTTGTTTATCGTATGGGGATTACACAAGGTGACTTCTCTTATGCAACAGCAGTTGGTTTAGGTGTATCCGTTATTTCAATCATTTTACTTTTAATTACTAACCAAGTAACTAAAAAAATGAATAATGGTCGATCAGTGATTCTTTAAAAAAGTGGAGGTTAGATTTGTGCAAAAAGAAAATAGAATTTTTAATATCATCAATACAACGCTACTTGTCTTGTTTGCTTTAATTATTGTCATTCCAATTTGGAATATTTTAGTTTCTTCAGTTAGTGGCAATTCTGGTGTTGGGACTTCAGGAATGGTTTTAATTCCTCAAGACTTCACTTTAGAGAATTATCGTAAAGTGTTGTCTGATGAGAGTATTCCCAGAGCTCTTTTAATCTCAGTACTTAAAACAGTTATTGGAGCATTTACTCACGTTGCCTTTTGTTCTATGGTGGCTTACGCATTAAGTAAGACGAATTTAATGGGACGAAGTATTTATACGATGATGGGTGTTATTACAATGTATTTTAGTGGTGGAATGATTCCTACCTACCTATTAATTAAATCTCTAGGTTTGCTTGACTCATTCTGGGTTTATATTATTCCAGCCCTATTTAGTTACTATGATGTAGTAATTTTAATGAACTTCTTTAGAGATGTGCCAGTTTCACTTGAGGAGTCGGCCAAGATTGATGGAGCCAGTGAATTTACTATTTTTAGTAAAATCTACGTTCCTTTATCAAAACCAGCTCTAGCAACAATCCTTTTATTTAATGGTGTTGCTCAGTGGAATGACTTTATGACAACTAAATTATATGTAACGAATGAAAAACTATATCCTCTTCAAATGAAGATATATGAGATTATCGTTCAATCGAATATGAATTCAATGGCTAATAGTGGTAGTACAGATGTTGTCATTGAAGCTAGTACAAAAGGGATTCAGTTGGCAACAATTGTTATTACGACGTTGCCAATTATCTTAATTTATCCATTGTTACAAAAACATTTTATTGGTGGCATGATGGCGGGAGCCGTAAAAGAATAATCTTAAAAAAGAAAGGTGAAAAATATAAAATGAAAAAAGTAGCTTTAGGTCTTTTAACAGCAGGATTAGCAGTAGGGTTAGTAGCATGTGGTGGAGATAAGAAAGATGCTGGAAAAGATTTCAGTATTAAAGATCGTTATGAATTAGATGAAAATACACCGGCTTGGAAATTAGATAAAAAAGAAGAAGTAACTGAATTAACTTGGTACATCAATGCGGATTGGAAAATGGCACCTTTCGGAGAGGATGCAACAACTAAAAAAATCAAAGAAGATTTAAATATTGATGTGAAATATATTACTGGTGATGATGCTAAGTTAAATGCACTCATTTCAAGTGGTGACATGCCTGACATTGTGACATTAATGCAAAAAGACACACCTGCTGGAAATAAAGCTGATAAGTGGGCATATTCATTAAATGAATTAGCTGATAAATACGATCCCTATTTAAATAAAGTAGTGACAGAAGATACCTTTAACTGGTTTGCTTTATCAGATGGAAAAACTTATGGTTATCCAAACTACTCTAACACTCAAAAAGATTATGATAATAACGTCATTCCAGCAAACGATGCTTTTGTTATTCGTGAAGATGTTTATAACAAATTAGGAAAACCTTCAATTAGTACGCCTGAAGATTTCCAAAAAGTGATGAATGATATTAAAAAAGAATTCCCAGAATTAACACCATTTGGTTTTGGTCCTGTGAAAGATGATAGCTATGCCTTCCAAAGAATTTTACAAGACTTTATTGGGGTACCTTTAGAAACTAAAGAAGGTAGCTTCAATGATCGTAACCTAGATCCAGAATACAAAGAATGGTTAAAAACAATTAACAATGTTTATCAAGATGGCAATATTAATGATGATAGCTTTACTGATGATGGTGATACTTATAAAGGGAAACTTAAAAATGGTCAGTATGCAGTTGTCTTTTCAGCAGGATTTAATGGGTCTGTAGGAGAATTTCAAGACTTTAAAAATAACTCAGGCTCTCAATACATCGCTATTGATGGACCTCAAAGTACAAGTGGTCGTGAAATTATGTTAAATCAAACAGGTATCTCTGGTTGGTTAGTCAACCACATTTCAAAAAGTGCTAAAGATCCAGCTAAAGCTACTCAATTATTCACTTATTTAATTTCTGAAGAAGGTCAAATGTTAACTAAATTTGGTGTTGAAGGTGAAACATATAAATTCAACGATGATAAAAAAGTTGAAATTTTACCAGAAGTTCGTGAGTTAGAAAAAACTAACCCAGAAGAATACCGTAAAAAATATGGTTTATCAGCATTTAACTTTTTTAACAATGACCGTATGAATCTATTAAAACAACCAGAAGATAGTTCAGTAACACAATTACAAGCTTGGGGTAAAGGTAAATTAGTTCCTCATTTCATTATTGAGAATACTGCTCCAGAAGCTGGTACTAAAGAAGCTCGTTCAGAAGAAGCAATGAAAACTAAATTTGATACAGCAGTGATTTCTTTAATCCGTGCTAAATCGGATGATCAATTTGAAAAAACATACCAAGAATATACTGATTTTGCAGAGAAAAATAATGCAGAAGATGTTTATAAAGCCAAAACTGAAAAAATGAAAGAAAACAAAGAAAAGTTAGGCCTAAAAGACTAGAAAGGAGAGGTGGGAAAGTCTAAGCTTTCCCACCTTTTATCATATTATGAAAAATATATTATCAATAGATGGTTGGTACTTTAGAGTGTTCTCGAAGTTAGCAAACCTAATTATCCTTAATTTACTATTTATTATTTCGATTGTTCCAGTGTTTACATTAGGTGTTTCGATAATGGCATTAATTAGTTCTTTAAATGAATTAAAGTCAGATGGTACGTTGGCAGCTTATAAGGTTTTTACGACTCATTTTAAACAGAATATAAAAAAAGGCATGATTTTATTTAGTGTGGAATTAGTTGGCTGGTTTGTTCCAGCTAGTCTGATTTATGTAAGTTTAAAATTTATTCCTCTATTAAGCACCTTATTGATGATTGTTTTTTCTTTCTTTTTGCTTACTTTAGTTGTCTTTCCTTTTGTGTATACCTTAAAGAATTTAGCTTTAAGAGAGGCTATTAGTCAAACCTTCGCTTTTGTAACATTGAAAATACCTTATGCAATAGCAAGTTTTATTGTTCTAGTAGCAGTAGCCTATCTTTGCTTAAAATACTCAATTATTTTTATTTTTCTATTAGGTGTTTCTCTTATTTTTTATTTACAACTTCAATTAGTACGTAAAGGTGGAATGATTAATGGATAAATATAAATCTTATTGGCTACATCAGTTAGAGCTATCTAAAGAGATACCTTTAGAAATCGAACGAAAAGAAATTGAATTTCCAAGTCAGTTAATGAGGGTTTATGAAGTTAGTTATCGAAGTCTTTATCAAGAAACAATTTATGGATGGTTAATTGAGCCTAAAGGAAAAACTAATTATCCTTTAGTTATTGATTTTATAGGTTACATGAATCATTTAGAATCCCCTCTACAATTTACTCAGTGGTTAAATGCAGGGTGTGGCGTTCTTGTCACAGATTCAAGAGGTCAAGGTGGAAGAACAAAAGATAGTCATCCTTACAGCACTCATCACGAAGAGAGATTAATGGCTTGTGGTTTTTTAGAAAAGAATGATTTCTATTTAAGAAGGCTTTATTGGGATGCTTTAAGATTAATTGATGTCTCCCAAGAGCTGCCTTTAGTGGATAAAAATCACGTCTTTATTCATGGAACAAGTCAAGGTGGAGGTATTGGATTATTTGCAAATAGCTTAACACCTCACAAAATAAGATATGGTTTTTATGATGTCCCTAGCCATAGCCATCTAACTCATCGCGTTGAAAAAGGAACAGGATCGTATAAAGGAATTCATGATTTTTTAAAAGAGAAGCCTGATAAACAAGTATTAGTTGAAGAATGTTTAGCTTATTTTGATATTAAAAATTTTGTTAGTGAAATTGAAAATCCCCTTTTAGTATCTGTTGGAGAAGCCGATCCGATTTGTCCTAAAGAAGATTTTTTTGAATCCTATAAAAGGATAACTGCTCCAAAAGAATTAGATATTTATAAAGCACCAGGTCATGGTGGCGGAGGATTTAAACATATTGAAAAAATATTAACATATTTGTTAAGAGAAATAGATGGTGAAACAAAATGAGAGAGTTACAAATTGCTACGTACAATGTGCGAGTAGATACAGAGGTAGATAGTAATTGGTCGTGGAATTACCGAAAACAAGAAGTGATTAATTTAATTAATTATCATAACTGGGATGTTTTTGGCGTTCAAGAAATTAGACCTAATCAAGTTGAGGATCTGTCTACTTTAGAAGGATATATGAGTTATACCAAAGAAAGAGAAGGGGACAGTTTAGGTGAAGGATTAGGGATTTATTTTAAACCTGAAGTGTTTGATCTTTTAGATAAAGGCTATTTTTGGTTATCTAAAACACCTTATGAGCCAAGCATTCATCCAGAAGCAGGGTGTAAACGAATAGCTCTTTGGATGATTTTAAAAGAAAAAATATCGAATAAAGAGATTTTAATTATTAATACTCATTTAGATCATATTTCAGATGTAGCTAGAAAAGAAGGCATGGCGGTTTTAATTAAAGAATTAGCAGATAAAATAGATAAGTATCAGACTATTCTATTAGGAGACTTTAATGCTGAACCTTCTGAAATCTTACATGATGAATTAAAAAAACAATTTAGCTATCCAGAAGATGAGAAAATCGTTTTTGTCTATGGACCAAAAGGAACATTTCAAGATTTTAACTACGATATTCCTTGGAGTGAACTGGAACAAATTGACTATATTCTTTTCAAAGAAATTAAAAGTGTGAAGTACGGTGTATTAACAGATTCATGTGATAGAAAATTTCCGTCAGATCACTTTCCAGTTGTAGCAACATTTAATATTTAAAATTTAAACCAGTAAGGGAGAATTTACTCATGAAACAAACTGAATTATTAGCAATTATTGAAAAAATGTCACCAAAAGAAAAAGTGGATCAACTATTACAACTTGCAGCTGATTTTTATACAGATAATGCTGAAGATCGTACCGGTCCAATGGAAAACTTAGATATTAATGAAACAACAATTGATAACGCTGGTAGTATTTTAGGCGTATCTGGTGCTCAAAAAGCCATTGACATTCAAAAACACTACATAGAAAATAACCCACACAATTTGCCAACTATTTTAATGGCTGATATCATCCATGGATTTAGAACAATCTTTCCAATCCCACTAGCCTTAGGATGTACTTGGAGTAAAGAGGCTGTTGAAGAAATGGCTTCTGTTTCAGCTCTAGAGTCTTCAGTTTCAGGACTTCACTTAACATTTTCTCCAATGCTTGATTTAGTACGTGATCCAAGATGGGGACGTGTTTTAGAGTCAACAGGAGAAGATCCATACTTGAATAGTGAGTTTGCTCGTGCCATGGTTCATGGTTATCAAGGAGATAATTTAAAAGAAGATATGACAAAAGTGGCAGCTTGTGTTAAACATTTTGCAGCTTACGGTGGAGCAATTGGTGGTCGTGATTATAATACTGTCGATGTTTCAGAAACAACTTTACGTGAAAAATATTTACCAAGTTATCATGCGGCTATTGAAGCGGGAGCTAAATTAGTAATGACTGCCTTTAATACAATTGAGGGTGTGCCTGCTAGTGGTAACAAAAAATTATTCAGAGATGTTTTAAGAGATGAATTTAAATTTACTGGACCAGTTATTTCAGATTGGGCAGCTATTAAAGAAATGATTAATCACGGGGTAGCTGCTAATGAAAAAGATGCAGCTAGATTAGCTATTGAAGCTGGTGTTGATATTGAGATGATGACGACTTGTTACGACAAACATCTTTTAGAATTAGTTGAAGAAGATGCTCGTTATATGGATTTGTTAGATGAGTCTGTTTTAAGAATTTTAGAATTAAAAAATGATTTAGGTTTATTTGAAAACCCTTATCGCGGAGCTGATGTTGAGAAAGAGAAAGAAGTTATTTTATCAGATGGTCACCGTGAATCAGCAAGAAAAATTGCAGAAAAATCTATGGTTCTATTAGAAAATAATGGTGTTTTACCACTCAGTAAACAAGAGAAAATTGCTGTATTTGGACCTAAAGCAACAACAGGTGATTTAATGGGTGCTTGGTCATGGCAAGGTAAATTTGACGAGGTTATAACTATTGCTGAAGGATTATCAGCAAAAGGAGCACACGTTACAGTTTCAACAGAAAATTATGAGCTATTTGAAAACTCTGAAGCAAATTTAGCTGATGCTAAACAACTAGCAACAGAAAATGATATTGTTGTTTTAGCTTTAGGTGAGGCTGATTGGATGAGTGGTGAAGCAGCTAGTCGAAGTGATATTAAACTACCTCAAAGTCAAATTGATTTATTTAATGAAGTTAGAAAAGTTGCTAAAAAATTAGTTGTCGTTTTAATCAATGGTCGTCCTCTTGATTTAAATGCTATTAATGAGGCTGATGCAGTTCTTGAAGCGTGGTTCCCAGGAACAGAAGGTGGGAATGCGATTGCTAATATTCTGTTTGGTGATGTAAATCCTAGTGGACGTTTGAGCATGTCATTCCCTGAAAGTGTCGGACAAGTACCAGTTTATTACAATACAGAAAATACAGGTCGACCTTATGAATCAGCTCCTGATGAAAAATATGTATCTAAATATTTAGATGTATCGAATTATGCTAAATACCCATTTGGTTACGGTTTATCATATAGTGAAGTATCTTATGATGATATGACATTGAGCAAGGATAATGGAAAAATCGATGACACAATAGAAGTGATTGTTACGTTAACTAATAAATCTACTAGACCTGTAACAGAAACAGTTCAATTATATGTACGTGATTTAGTTGCAGAAACTGCTCGCCCACTTAAAGAACTAAAAGGCTTTGAGCAAGTTGTCTTACAAGCAAATGAAACAAAACAAGTAACAATTATGTTAGAAACTAAAAAATTAGCATATGTTCATCAAGACCTTTCTTGGTCAGTTGATGCTGGTGAGTTTGATTTAATGGTTGGACCAAACAGTCGTGAATTAGTATTTAGCAAAAAATTAACTCTTGGATAAGGTCGTGAATTTAATGAGTACAAAATTATATACAGGTAAAAACGTGTCATTTACGTTTTTACCTCATGGAGACGTGAAAGAAATAATAGCAGGAAATGTTATTTTAAATCAATTTGTAGCAAATGAATTTGATGGTAGTTTAAACAATTTATTTTTAAGAATTTACCGAGAATCTGGAATCAAAACATATCCATTAATTGGGAAAAAATCAACCTCTAATGTTGAGTATTTTGAAAATGGTGTTCAGTTTAATGGTGTTGTTGAAGGTGTTTCTTATCAAGTGGATTTCTCATTAACAGAATCAGACACTTGGTTTTGGGAAATTTCATTAATTGGTAATGGAGAATTAGTTGATGTTATTTATGGCCAAGATTTAGGTTTAGCAAATCGCGGTGTTGTTTTAACAAATGAAGCTTATAATTCTCAATATGTCGATCATTCTACTTACACTTCAGATACAGGACATGTGATTTGTTCAAGACAAAATATGCCACAAGACTCAGTATTTCCTTACTTACAACAAGGAAGTTTAACTAAGAACCGTCATTTTTCAACAGATGGTTATCAATTTTTTAGTAAAAATGAAACCAATAGTTTTACAGATTATTTAGATAATCATTCAGAGCTAGAGAGTCAAGTTTATCAATATGAAATGGCTTATACTGGTATTCAGTCAGAATTAATTACCTTATCTAATGAAGCTAAAAAAGTTATTTTTTATGCCTCTTATCAAGAAAGTCATCCTGAAGCAGTAACTGAAATGGCAATTGATTTAGAAATAATTAAAGAGCAGTACACACAAAAAGCTGCTTTGACTCAGTCGGTAGAAAAAGTTGCTCCTAGTAAAGCTGAAAGAGAAGATTTGGCTGGTTTAACTTTAACAAAAGAAGAAATTAATGAACTATTTCCCCGTAGAAAAGTGGAAGAGTCTACTGAAGAAGGTGTTCTTTTATCATTTTTTGATGAAGAGGATTACCATGTAGTTTTAAAAGAGAAAGAACTTTTAATGGAGCGTTCTCATGGTCATATTATTATTAGTGGAGAGGAAGACACCATTGATAATCCAGTAATGGCTAGTACTTTATATATGAATGGTTTATTTAACTCACAAATTGTTTTAGGTAATACAACAGTTAATAAATTTATCAGTAATTCAAGAAATGCTTTAAACTTATTGAAAAAATCAGGACAACGTTTGTTTATTAAAAATAAAGGTGAGTGGGTTCGTTTAGGTTTACCTTCAGCTTTTAAATTAGGATTCAATTTTGCTACTTGGTATTATAAAACAGCAGATGATTTAATTGTTGTTACAAGCTACACAGTTGGCAAATCAAGAAGTATTAAATTAGATGTTGTTAGCCAAAGTAACCGTCATTACGATTGGTTAGTTAGTTTTGATTTAGTAATGAATGATAGTGAAAATAATCAGCATTATAAAATGAGTCAAACAAATAATTTATTGAGTTTTGAGCCAACAGGTGAATCAGCAATTTACTCGAAATATCCTGAATTAAGATATTATTTAGAGTTAGAACAAAATTTTGATTTATTATCAGCCAAAGAGTTATTTAAAATGACAACAGATGAAAATTTATTGTTACTTAAAGTTGTGGACTCTTCTAAGGTATCCTTAACTATCCAAGGAACATTGTCACAAAAACAATATCAAAAAGAAGACACCTTAATTGGTCAAGCCGCTTCTTCTTATAATAGCTATATTGCTGACTTAAGTAATGAATTCTCGTTAGCCCATAAGAAACAAGAGCGTATAGATAAAATGAATGTACTCGTTAAATGGTATACACATAATATGTTAGTTCACTATTTATCACCTCATGGATTAGAGCAATACGGAGGGGCTGCTTGGGGAACACGAGATGTCTGCCAAGGACCAGTAGAATATTTCTTTGCTATGAATAAACCAGAAATTGTTCGTTCAATTATTTTAACAATTTATGCGAATCAATTTGATGATGATGGTAACTGGCCGCAGTGGTTTATGTTTGATAAATTTGAAGAAATTAAAGCTGATGAAAGTCATGGAGATATTATTGTTTGGCCATTAAAAGTAGTTAGTGATTATTTAGCGATGACTAAAGATTATTCAATCTTAGAAGAAAAATTACCTTATTCAAGTCGTGAAAGCTTTAAACAAACAGCAACGAAAGAAACACTGTTACAACATATCGACAAACAAATTAGCTACATTGAAGATAACTTTTTAGAGGGTACGTATCTTTCTTGTTACGGAGATGGGGATTGGGATGATACGCTGCAACCAGCAAACCAATCCCTTAAGAAAAATATGGCAAGTAGCTGGACTGTGGCATTAACGTATCAAACAGTTAAACTATTTTCAGAAGTGATAACTGAATATAATGAAGATTTCTCAAATAGAAGCAAAAAGATTTATGAAGGTGTTTACCATGATTTCCATAAATATATGTTAAGTGATGAGGTGATTCCTGGCTTCTTATTTATGGGAGAAGGAAATAAGCCTGAGTTAATGATTCATCCAAAAGATAAAAAAACTGGTATCGATTATAGATTACTACCAATGACTCGCAGTATGATTTCAGAATTAATCGATCAAGAAGAAGTCGCAAAACATGTTGAAATTATTGACGAGCATTTGAAATTTCCAGATGCTGTTCGTTTAATGAATCGTCCAGCAAATTACGCAGGTGGTGTAAGCCAAATTTTTAAACGTGCGGAACAGGCTGCTAACTTAGGAAGAGAAGTAGGTTTAGCCTACATTCATGCTCATATTCGCTACGTTGAGGCAATGGCTAAAATTGGGAAACCAGAAGAAACATGGAGTAATCTAGAAAAAATTAGTCCTATTGGCATTAATCAAGTTGTATCAAACAGTAGTTTACGGCAAGCCAATGCTTATTTTAGTAGTTCAGATGGTGATTTTAAAACACGATATGATGCTCAAGATAACTTTAACGAATTAAAAATAAAAGAAAGACAAGTTAAAGGTGGCTGGAGAATCTATTCAAGTGGGCCAGGTATCTATATTAATCAGTTAATTAGTAATGTTTTAGGTATACGAAAAAATTTAGACCAATTAACCATTGATCCAGTATTACCAATTGAGTTAGACGGCCTATCTCTAACGTATAAACTTAATGACCGTTTACTAAAAATAACATATAATCTAAATCAATCTGTTGATGAAGTGAAGATTAATGGTAAACTAGTTGTAATTAGTCAAAAACAAAATCGCTACCGTTTAGAAGGTGTGTCTATACCATTAGAGACATTCTACGAAATGACAACAACGGAAGGGATTAATGACGTAGAATTATTTATTGGAGAGGTGTAAGATGGTTGGAATTCGAGATATTGCTAAAAAAGCAGGTGTGTCTATCTCAACCGTTTCATACGCATTAAATGGAAGTGACAAAGTAACAGAAGAAACAAGACAAAGGATCGAAAAAATTGCCAATGAAATGAATTATGTTCCTAATATGGCAGCAAAAGCCTTAAAAAGACGTGAAACAAAAATTATTGGCGTTTACTTATCTGATTATTTGGGAAGTTTTTACGGGGAATTATTAGATGGTATTAAGCATGGGTTACAGTCTTATGATTATGAGATGATTGTTTGTAGTGGTAAAAGATCACACTTATTTATTCCTGAGAGAATGGTTGATGGAGTTATCATTCTTGATTGGACTTTTGAAACTGAAGAGATTCAAAAGTACGGTGAAGCAGGTTATAAGTTAGTGACACTTGACCGAGAAGTAGAAGGCAAAAACCTATGTCATGTCCTACTTGATAACGTTGGTGGAGCAACTCTTGCTGTTGAAAAAATGATGGAACAGCCAGCTACTGCAATTCATTTAGTGACAGGTCCTGAAAATTCATTTGATAGTGTGAGACGTTTAGAGGCAGCAGAAAATGAACTAAAAAGATATGGCAAGAAGTATACAGTACATCATGGAGATTTTGATGCTAAATCAGGTCGTAAGATTGCTGAATCAATCTATTTAAGAATGACTACTAAACCTATTTCAATCTTTAGTTTCAATGATGAGATGGTTATAGGAATGTATGATTTTTTTAAGAGAACAGAGCTTGAAATTGGTAAAGATGTTAATATTATAGGATTTGATAATGCTTATTATGGCAACATTATTTCGCCTACTATTGCCTCTATCAGTTTTTCTAAAAAAAGATGGGGTATGGTAGCAGTTGAAAAATTAATGCAGTTAATTAACAATGAAGAGACCACAAACGATTTAATTTATACAAGTTTTGTTCCTGGTCAATCTTTTTCTGAATAAAAATTAAGGTTATGCTAATAGCTTAAAAAGCTAATAGCATAGCCTTATTTTTTATCTATTGGTGAACAATATAGAAGATGTTTTGTGTTATTTCACAGAATAAATTTTAAGTAAGTGTTTACATAAAGAAATAAACATGTTATTATCCATTTAGACATTTAAGGATTGTGACTGTTCGGCAGGCAAAACCTAAATTGAAAGAAGATATATAAAACAAACGCAATTTTTGTGGGCGGATTTTATATATTTCTCTCAGTTTAGGTTTTTTTGTTGTTCTAAAAGTGAATTCAAACAAATTAAGGAGGAAATATGATGCCAAAACAAGCAAATCAAGAACTAGCTAAAGATGTATTAGAGCTAGTTGGAGGAAAGAAAAATGTTAATAGTGTGGTTCATTGTGCTACAAGATTACGCTTTAAATTAAAGGATGAAAGTGTTGCGAAAACAGAAGAAATAAAAAATCATCCAGGTGTGATTCAAGTAGTTCAAAGTGGCGGTCAGTATCAAGTTGTTATTGGAAGTCATGTAAAAGATGTTTACGCTGAACTTCTTGAACAATCAGGTTTAGGAGGAGCATCATCAGAAGAAACAGGTCCTAAGGGAAACATTTTTAATCAGTTTATTGATATTATTTCAGGTATTTTTACACCTTTCTTAGGAGCTTTAGCTGGTGTTGGGGTTTTAAAAGGGTTATTAACATTATTAGTTGTAACTGGTCTTCTATCTGATCAATCAGGTACGTACCAAATTCTTTTTGCTGCTTCTGATGGGTTCATGCAATTCTTACCCTTTGCGATTGCCTTTACAGCAGCTAAGAAATTTAAAGCAGATCCATTTATTGCATTAGCTGTTTCTGGAGCACTATTATATCCAGCTATTACAGCAATTGCAGGTGCTCAATCAGGCTTAGATTTCTTTGGTATTCCAGTTATTATTGGACCAACAGGCTATATGCAAACTGTTATCCCAATTATTATTGCTGTTTGGATTCAAACATATGTAGAAAAATTTGCTAAAAAAATCTCACCAGGTTTCTTACAAATTATTTTAGTTCCATTAATTACTGTTTTAGTAATGGTGCCTTTAGCCTTTGTTGCCATAGGACCAATAGGAACAATCATTGGTGCTGTTCTTGGTAAAGGTTATAGTGCAATCTTTGGCTTTAGTCCAATTGTTGCTGGTGCTGTAATGGGTGGTTTATGGCAAGTATTTGTTATGTTTGGTATGCATTGGGGATTCATTCCAATTGCTTTAGTAAACTTAACAACAAATGGTTATGACACAATGACAGCTATGTTACTTGGAGCAGTTATTGCTCAAGCAGGCGCTGCTTTAGCAGTTGCTATTAAAACGAAATCAGAAAAAAGAAAAGCACTGGCTATTTCAGGGACATTAACTGCTATTTTCGGAATTACAGAACCAACCGTTTATGGTGTAACATTACCACTTAAAAAACCATTTTATGCAGCTTGTATTGGTGGAGCAGTAGGTGGTGCTATCATTGGTGGAGCCGGTGTTAAAATGTTTACAGGTGGTTTAATCAGTTTATTAAGTATTCCAGGATTTATTAGTAATATTGATGGCGTTGAATCAAGTGTTGTAATGGGAATCATCGGTACTTTAGTGTCATTTGTCATTGCATTTGTGTTAACTCTAGTATTAGGTTTTGACAAAGAAGCAGGAGAAGTAGAAACTCCTAAAACAACTTCAGAATCAAAAAGTAGAGAAACATTAAAATCTCCTTTAACAGGTAAAATTGTTCCAATGACAGAAGTTCCAGATGAAGTTTTTGCTTCAGGTGCTTTAGGCAAAGGAATTGCTATTGAACCAGCAATTGGTGAATTAAGAGCTCCAGCTAATGGTGTTATTACAACTATTTTCCCGACAGGTCATGCTGTTGGTTTAACAACAGATAGTGGTGCTGAAATTTTAATGCATATTGGTATGGATACAGTTGAGTTAAATGGAGAAGGATTTGAAAAATTTGTTAAACAAGATGATGTTGTAAAAGCAGGGGATTTATTAGTTAAATTTGATATCGAAGCTATTAGAAAAGCTAAGAAGCCTGTTGTAACACCAATTGTTGTCACAAACTCAAATGATTATCTAGATGTTCTTGATTTAAATCAACAAGAAGTCATTGAAGGTGAAGAATTCTTAACTCTTGTTAAATAATATTTTCGTTACTTATGAATAAAATTAGGTTATTATATTATATAAGGGATAAACGAAACGATAGCGTAAAATATTTTGTGTAAATAGAAATTTTAGGTAGATAAAAAGAAAGTCCATTCTGTAAAATTAAAGTTACCACAACCGAAATTTTATAGGAGGACTTTCTCATGACTAATTTTACTACAGAAATTATGGAAACACTAATCAATAAGGGTGATTTGGATGACTTATTCCGTCGTCATCTAGAAT
>NZ_QPJV01000010.1 GCF_003337315.1 Vagococcus fluvialis
CTTTAATTTTAACGGGAAAGTTCGTATGTTTCTATTATTTTGTAAAAAAATAGATGCGAATGAATTTCTTCATCCACATCAAAAATTATACAACCAATTAACTTATACCAATAGCTTAAAACATAACTATTAAACTGACAACATAAAAGCTTGTTTTTTTAATTAATGAGAAATTAATTAAAGTTAAAGCTTGTTAAATCAACATTATTTCGAATTCATATTTTACTCATCTATAAGCAGAAAATGGCTTTTTTGACAAAAAAGAGACAAAGAAATAGGAGAAACAAAGGAAAGCTAGAGCAGTATGTGATAAAATTTTTGATAGATTGAAAAATGTTGTATAATAATAATGAGTCAAAAGAGAATGTTAAATTCAAGGAGGTTTTTATAATGAAGAAAATATTAGTAGTTGACGATGAAAAACCAATTTCAGATATTGTTAAATTTAATTTAAGTAAAGAAGGTTATGAAGTTTTTACAGCCTTTGACGGGGAAGAAGCAGTTGAGATGGTAAGTGAGGTTGAACCTGATTTAATCTTATTAGACTTAATGTTACCTAAAATGGATGGTTTAGAAGTTTGTCGTGAAGTACGTAAAAATTACGACACACCAATTATTATGGTCACGGCAAAAGATTCAGAAATTGATAAAGTACTAGGTCTAGAATTAGGTGCTGATGACTATGTAACAAAACCTTTCTCAAATCGTGAATTAGTAGCTCGTGTGAAAGCAAACTTAAGACGTCACGGAAACACATCAGCAAAGGTTGAAGAGGAAAATAACAATGAATTAAACATTGGTGTTTTAACGATTCATCCTGATGCGTATGTGGTTTCTAAACGCGGTGAAACAATCGAATTAACCCACCGTGAATTTGAATTATTACATTATTTAGCGAAGCATATTGGTCAAGTTATGACTCGTGAGCATTTACTACAGACAGTATGGGGTTATGATTATTTTGGTGATGTTCGTACAGTTGATGTTACAGTTAGACGCTTAAGAGAAAAAATCGAGGATAATCCAAGTCATCCAACTTGGTTAGTAACTCGTCGTGGTGTAGGGTATTACTTACGTAACCCTGAGCAAGATTAGAGAGTGGGATAATGATGAAGCAGAAAAAATTACGCTTCTTTTCTTCAGTACACTTTAAAATTGCTTTAGTCTTTGTATTGTTATTGATGATTTCCATTGAAATTATTGGTGCTATTTTTATTCGTGAGTTAGAGTCTTCAACGATTCAAACTTTTGAGGATAACATAACTTCTCAAGTTGATTCTCTAGCAACGAATTTAAGCAGTGAGTTAACCAAATACAAAGAAAACCCGAAAGATAATAACTTAAAACGTACATTGGTTGAGTTTTCTAAAAGTGATATTTTAGAAGCTCGTTTAGTTGATGATAAGGGTATTGTCATTGGAACAAGTGATCCAAGTCTTCAAGGAGATGTTGGGAAAAAGAATGATTACGAATCTTTTAATGCTTACACTCAAAAAAGAGAAGAGCGAAGAGATCCGGTAACTGGGGACCGTGTGTATGTGAATATTCAACAAATCTATTCACCCACAGGAAACGCAGTAATCGGGTTTCTTTATGTTAAAAGTGATATCGAAAGTAAATATCGCCAAGTAAGTGATATTGCTTTAATCTTTTTCTATGCTTCAATGATTGCCCTTATTTTCTCATTGATTATTGCTCTTTTAGTGGCAAGAACAATCACTAAACCAATTGGAGAGATGAAGCAACAAGCAGTTCGGATTGCCAACGGTGATTATTCAAGACAAGTTGAAGTTTACGGAAAAGATGAGTTAGGTCAATTAGGGGAAACCTTTAACGAAGTATCTGCAAGAATTGAAGAAGCTCAAGAAACTATGGATGCTGAAAGACGTCGTTTAGATAGTGTTCTTTCTCATATGACAGATGGTGTTATTGGAACGGATCGTCGTGGAAATATTATTTTAATCAATGATACAGCTTTAAACTTGATGCAAATTAAAATGGAAGATGTTTTAGGAACGTCCATCTTAACTCTTTTAGATATTGAAGAAGATTATACTTTCAGAACTCTTTTAGAAGAACAAGAAGAAATCTTAATTGATTTTTCTGACAAAATCGATGAGGCAATGTTATTAAGAGCTGAATTTTCTATGATTAGGCGTGAGTCAGGTTTTATTAGCGGTTTGGTGTGTGTACTTCATGATGTAACCAAAAAAGAAAAAGACGAAGAAGAACGCCGACAATTCGTATCGAATGTATCTCACGAATTAAGAACACCATTAACAAGTATGAGAAGTTATATCGAAGCTTTAGTGGATGGTGCTTGGCAAGATCCAGAAGTGGCGCCAGCCTTTTTAAAAGTTACTCAAGAAGAAACTAATCGAATGATTCGTATGATTAATGACTTACTTCAATTATCACGAATGGATGCTAATAAAATTGAGCTAAAACGCGAATTAGTTAATTTAAATGAGTTGTTTAATTATGTATTAGACCGTTTTGATATGGTGATAAAAGATAGTGATAAAAATTATGAAATCAAACGTGAATTTACGAAACGTTCTATTTGGGTAGATATTGACACCGACCGTATGATTCAAGTATTTGATAATATTTTAAATAATGCTATGAAATATTCTCCAGCTGGTGGGACTATTACATGTCGCTTACTGGAAACCCATAAAAATGTCATTGTGAGTATATCTGATGAAGGCTTAGGTATTCCAAAACAAAACCTAGGAAAAGTTTTTGACCGATTTTTCCGTGTGGATAAAGCTAGATCAAGAGCCATGGGTGGTTCTGGTTTAGGACTTGCGATTTCAAAAGAATCAGTAAAAGCTCATGGAGGAAATATTTGGGTAGAGAGTGAAGAAAATAGAGGATCAACTTTCTTTATATCACTACCATATGAGCCATATGAGGAGGACTTGTGGGAATGAATCATGTCATAGATCGAATTGTAAAAATTAGCCTTATCTTGATGATCCTACTTAGTCTACTCCTGTCATATAAAATCTGGACCAAACCAGCTAATCGCTCTTTGACGGATAAAGCTAAAGACAATAGCGAAAAAGTCATTCATGCTAAAAAAATGACAGATGTATATGTGCCAACTAAGTTATTTTATCATCAAACTAAAGATAAGTTTTTGTACTCTAATAAAGAGAGTGTGATTTTAGATATTAATGAAAAGATAACTGCTTTTGAGTTTAAAGATGGAAAAGAAATGGATAAAAAAATGGTTCAAGAGGCTCTTTACGCAGGAAACTCTTTTAACTTATTTTTCCCAGAGGCTTTTCCTTTGAAAGTCTATGAAGAAATGAGTCAATTAGATTTAGCTATTCCTAGTAAGATGACTGACTTTATGATGAATCGAATTATTTTTTCACTTGAAAATGATAAAGTTTACTTTGTTAATCATGAACTAACTCAAGGAGTAGAATATGATGTTTCAGGAGACAGTAATTCTATTAAAACATTACTGGAAGATGATAAGAAAAGTAGTTATTTACCAGTTAATTTAACACCAGAAAATGTAGCAGGAGTTTATTATTTACAGGAAGACGTCAAGCTTAAAACTTATAGTTATATTATAGCGACTCAGTCTTTCACTACCTTTTCAAGTGCTTTTTTCAATCAACCAAACGATTTGTACTCTAATGAAAGTGATAACCTAAATTTATTTAATGGTGAGGGAGAGTCTCTTAATATTCATTCCAATACAGGTGAAGTTGCTTATTTTGGTAAGTTAAAAGCAGGAAAAGATAGAGGGAAAAATAGTATCTATTACGATACATTCCAATATGTTGAAAACCTAGGAAACACTTTAGGGACATTGAGATACTTTGATGCTAAAGAGGGAGATATTATCTACCGAAATTACATCGAAGGATTCCCAGTTTTTGGTAAGGATATGAAAGGTCGTTTAGAAGTTGGTGTAAGTAATAAAACGGTTTTTGTTAGAACTAATCAAGAAACAATCCAAGTACCTATCCCGTCTGAGGAAACTGTTACGTTAATTCCAACTGAGCAATTAATTGAAAATCTAACTCTAGCAGGCATTGACTTGTCATTAATTGATGACATTCAAATTGCTTATGAGTGGCAAACTAATGCGGAAACAAAACAAGTGGTGGATTTAGTTCCAGCTTGGTATGTAAAATATGAAGATACATGGTATCCAGCAGCAACCTTAATTGAAAAAGGGGGTGCTGAGTAATGGATTTTAAACGAGTAGAAGGAATTTTTCTTGTTGTTTTCTTGTTTTTAAATATGTTTTTATTTTATGTGTATCAAGAAGGTGAAAAGGATCAAAAGATTGTTTCAACTGGTACAATTTCAGAAAACATTGAAGAGAGATTAAGAGCTGATGATATTGAGGTTCCTCATTCTTTATCAGAAAAAATTGAGCAAGGTTACTATTTATCTGCTGAGGAAACAAATCTTTTCGCTGAGGCAAAAGAATCTTTAAAAAATCAAGAATGGCAAGTAAGTGATAATCAATTAACAAGTAGTTTAGTGACAAAATTTGATAATAATATTTCTGATTCTGACGAGGAAAAAGAAGCGAAGAAATTTGTGTCTCAAAAAGGAAATGTTCTTAATAATTCAGAGTATGTCTTAAGTGAATTTGAAAACCAAAAGGGAGAAAAATATGTATTCCATCAAGAATGGGAAGATATTCCCTTTTACGATGAGACCTCTCAGCTGACTTTAAGATTACAAAAAAATGATTTTGAGCATTTAGAAATTGATAACTATGAGCAAACGCATTTAAGTAATATTGAACCACTTAGAGATCCTCAAAATTTAATTTCTGAAAGAGAAGCTGTGATTAGTTTATATACTAATAATAGGCTACAATCAGGAAATAAAATTAAATCTATTAACTTAGGCTATACAAGGATTTTTACAGTTAGAGAAAAAAATGTGTATATTCCAGCTTGGTTTATTACAGTTGAGACAAATAAAAATAACGTTCAAGTAGAAAGAATTGATGCTTTTTCTAATGCGGTTCTATCAGGTAACGTGTCGGAAGTGAAAAATTAGGAAAAGTATTATATACTAGGTGTCAGTTAAATTAGAAAGGAAGGCCCTTGAAAGCGATGAGTGATTTTAAAATAAGTGTCCTTGCAAGTGGTAGTTCTGGAAATTGCTTGTACGTTGAAACAGGTAAAAAGAAACTATTAGTAGATGCTGGTTTAAGTGGAAAAAAAATAACTACTTTATTAGGACAAATAGACCGAAAACCAGAAGATTTAGATGGAATTTTAGTAACTCACGAACACCGAGATCATATTCACGGAGTTGGAGTACTTGCACGTAAATATAAATTAGATATTTTTGCTAATGAAAAAACATGGCAAGCAATGGAGCCCCTAATTGGAGATGTTCATTTCGAACAAAAAAATATCTTTAATATGGGACAAGTCATGACATTAGGTGATTTAGATATTGAAAGTTTTGGGGTGTCTCATGATGCTGCTGAACCTCAATTTTATCAATTCCATAAAGATAATAAGTCATTTGTTGTCTTAACTGATACTGGCTACTGTAGTGACAGAGTCCGTGGTATTATTAAAAATGCTGACGGTTATCTAATGGAGAGCAATCATGACTTAGGTATGCTTCGAATGGGAAGTTATCCTTGGAGCACTAAACAACGCATATTGAGTGATAAGGGACATTTGTCTAATGAAGACGGGGCTCTTGTAGCAACAGATGTCATTGGAGATAAAACCAAACGAATTTATTTAGGACATTTAAGTCGTGAAAACAACTTAAAAGAAATTGCTCATATGACAATGACAGATGCTTTGATTAAGCATGATGTGGATGTTTATAAACAAGTTAAAGTTTTGGACACAGATCCAGATAAAGCTTGTGACTTATTTGCAATTTAAATAAAAAGAGAAGCTTAAGTAATCAAAATACTTAAGCTTCTCTTTTTTTGTTATTGATTGAAGATACTTTTTTCGCTAGAAGCAGCTTCTTCTTTTTGTTTTTCTTGTTTTTCTAATAATTTACTTGAGTCTTGATCAAGAGTGACGTTAGCAGTTTTTTTAGAACCGTCTCGGTAATAAGTCACTTCTAATTTATCACCAATTTGTTTTTGGTATAAAACAGCTTGGAGTTCAGATCTTGAACTAATTGCTTGACCATCAAGTGCTGTAATGACATCGTATTTTTTGATACCAGCTTTTTCAGCAGGAGAATCTTTTTCCACAGAACCGACAATCACACCGTTTTCTACCTCATTACCTTTAAGGCCTAAAACACTTGCTCTTTCTTCAGAACTAATAGCAGTTAAATCAATCATTGAAACACCAAGCATAGGGCGAACAACAGCTTTACCTTGTTCTAGTTGGTTAATAATTTTAACCACATCGTTACTTGGAATCGCAAATCCCATTCCTTCTGCAGAAACACCAGAAGCAGCTTGAGCAATTTTACTTGAGTTGATACCAATTACTTGGCCGTTAATGTTAACCAAAGCACCACCAGAGTTACCAGGATTAATGGCAGCATCTGTTTGGATAGCATTACTATTAATTAATTGACCATCATCAGTTTGGTTACTAATCATTCTATCTTTTGCAGAAACAATCCCTTGAGAAACTGAGTTAGAGAAACTTGAACCAAGTGGAGACCCCATAGCAAGAGCAGTTTGACCAACTTTCACTTCATCAGAATCAGCAAATTCAGCAACAGCAGTTACATATTCAGAAGGAATTTCAAGAACAGCCAAATCACTATAAACGTCAGTGCCAACAATTTTAGCATCTACTTTTTGTCCACTGTTTAAAAGAATACTTATAGCATCAGCACCAGCAACAACGTGATTATTAGTGACGATATAAGCTTTGTCACCATCTTTACGATAAATGACACCACTACCTTCACTAGCTTCAGCAAGTTGTCCGTCATTTTCTTTACTATCTCCGGCAGGACCAAAAATTCTTTCTAAATCAGATAATTGAGATTGTTGTTTTTGAAGAGTTGTTACAGATACAACAGCGTCAGAAACTTTATTCACAGCTTCAGTTACATCAGTTTTTAAATCAACATTAGTACTTTGAACTTTTGTTTTACCAGTGTCTTTAATTGTTTCAGAAGCTTGTTGTTTATTAGAGTTATTACTATTACTATCAATGACAGAATAACCACCTAATACAAGCATTCCGCCTAAAGCACCAGCAAGTAAAGAAACACCAAAGCGTTTCATGTAAGAATCATTACTACGTTTGTTACGCACAAATTGATTTTTGTCTTGTGCTTTTCTATTTTGTTTTTCAGGGGTAACGTCTTTTCTCATATTTTTCGGTGATTAACACCTTTCCTCCTTTAATTACTTATCTATATTTATTATAATTTGTTTATTGACTATAGTCTAACTCTCAATTTTGAAAAAAAAGTGAAGAACTTTTGTTAAATTACACTTTTTTAACTTAAAAATAATGAATTAACCATGAAAAATGTAGAAATTGAGAAACACAAATTAAGACTTATACACATGGTTTATCCACAAGTTAGTGGATAACTAGGATGAAGAGCCGTAAAAAAGTCATATTAGTGTGGATAAAACTGTGGATGAATGTGTATAACTTTGTGCATAAGTAAAAATAAATGAGAAGGACGAACAATTATGAAAATTAAGATTATTGCAGTAGGAAAATTAAAAGAAAAATATTTAAAACAAGGAATAGCTGAATATGAAAAAAGATTAGGTAAGTACTGTAAGTTTGAAATTATTGAAGTACCTGATGAAAAAGCACCAGAAAACCTAAGCGATGCAGAGATGTTACAAGTAAAAGAAAAAGAAGGGCAAAAAATCTTATCTAAAATCTCAGATGGTGATTATGTTTACGCTCTAGCTATTCAAGGAAAAGAAATCACATCAGAAGGATTTGCAGAACAATTAGATAGTTTGTCAACACGAGGAACAAGTTCATTTGCTTTTGTTATTGGTGGTTCACTAGGTTTATCAGATGAAGTTATGAAACGTAGTAATGCTCAAATTTCATTTGGTAGACTAACTTATCCACACCAATTAATGCGACTTATCTTAACAGAACAAATTTATCGTTGTTTTAGGATAATTAATGGACATGCATATCATAAATGATGAGGTTTTTATAAATCAATAATAAAGCTAGGTTACTAAATAATTATCGATATTATGCTCTATTAAAAGTAATGGAAAATAAAATTATACAGCCTAAACTATAGACAAGATTATGAAAAGGAACAATTTTAATGTTTATAAAAAGTGATTAATAGGTCATCGACTAATCACTTTTTGTATTTTTTAAACCAACTCTTCAATAATTGCTGCTGTTTTTAAGGGTTGGCTAATGGGGAAATGATGTCCAGAAAAAAGAGTAGCAATAACATTAAAATTATTTGGCTTAGTGTAACTTTTATCTTCTGTTCCCCAAATACTGTAAATATTTTCACTTAGAGATAGGTTAAAAGTCAATTCTTGCAGTTTATTATTAAGTAGTAAATTAGTATTTAAAATTCTAGGGGAGCTAAAACTTTTATTTAAATTCTGAAAGTAAGTATCAGGAATTTCTTCTTCTACTGAAAACAACCCTTGTTTCATAAAATGCTTTGATAATTGTTTTGTGCTTGCTGCTTTTAATACTATTCTGTTCATCCAAAGTGGAAGACTAGCCGCTATTTTTTGGACAGGAGGCTGTAATAAAATAAGTTGTTGATTAGGTAATAAAATTTTATTTTCATAAGCATAAAGCAAGAGAGCAGCACCAAAAGAATGACCTATAAATGTTGATTCACTTCCAGTTTCTTGTTGAATTATTTTAATAATATCTAAGTATGAATTTAAAATATTTTTATCTGATTTAAATGGTGAGCGTCCAAATCCAGGTAAATCAACTATCAAAATAGGACGACCAGTTTTTTTGTTTAATTCAATTCCTAATGAAAATAAGTCAGAAGCCTCACTAAGTAAACCATGAACTAAAACAATTGTTTTTCCTAATCCATTTAACGAATAAAAACATGTTTGGTTAATTGATTTTCGTGTAAAGGGTGCAATCTCTCTGTTTCCAAATGTAAGAGTGTAATCAATATCTGCAATTACAAGTGGAAGTGATTCCTTAGCTGATAACTCCTTTACTAAAATAGCTGGGAAATCAGTTGTTACTTGATGATTATTAAATTGTCTTTTAGTCATGAAATTTAAACTTGATTTAGAAACACCAGTTACTCTACTCCCACCAAGTGTCATTACGGTTTTTAAGAGTGGCATAGGTACAACTAATTTAGGTGCTTTCATATTCATCGTATTTGATACGATTGACATCAATTCTGGTAGCTTTATGTCTTCATTTTTATTTTGAACTAAAGTGTAGGTAGCAGATTCGTTGACTGATTTGAGTAAAGAATCAACGATGAAATTTGCTAGCACATCTCGATGAATAACAGGTAAACGATAATCTTCTCTACCAGGAATAATCGGCAGTAAACCTTTTCGAATTATTTTCATAAATAGTCCAAATCCAGCTAATTGCTCAGTTTCTCCAGTGTCTTTATTACCGATAACAGTCGGAGGATTAATAACAATAAGTGGGATATTCTTTTCTAGAGTAATTTGTCTAATTAAAATATCAGCTTGAAATTTCATCTGCTCATAGTAAGAATCATTTAGTAGTAATGGATGAGTTTCTTCAAAAACGTTGAGATCTAACCAGTTATTTGGATTATCAGAAAAAGGACTCATATATCCAACTATATGAATAAATTGTTTTATTCCATTTTTTTATGAATTACTTTTGCTAAATCTGCTACATGTTTAGCTCCATTTAAAAAGGCTGTTTTGGCATCCTCTTTCGTTAAAGTTATATCCATAGGTCCACCACAATGAATAATGGAGTTGCAAGAAAGAGCTATTTCTTTGTCTTTAAAACTTAAACCTAAATTTGGTAAAGTTAAATCTCCAGTAATTAATTGTATTTTAGATTTATTGAATTTTTGTAGATGCTTAGCTTTTTCCTTGTTCCTAACAAGGAGGGGTAAGTTGATATCTTTGTCAGCTAGTTGTTTAACAACCTCTTTACCGATGAATCCTGTAGATCCAATAATTAATACATTCATAATTAAATCTCCTTTTAGTACTGATAAGTACTAATTTAGTTTAAAAAAATTACTCTTAAACGAGTAATTTAAATAATTGTTTAGCTGTAGTTGTTATGATGCTATTATCTTTTTTTATTTCTGCTAAAAATAGAGCTCCTTCTAAATTTGTAATAAACAAGTTAGCAATTTCTTAAGGATTTACCTCTTGTTTAAATTCTTTCTTTTCAATTCCTTCTCTAATCAAATTTTCGCAAATAGAGGTTAGTCCTGTAAAAAAAATAAGCCATTTTTTCTTTTACAGAATTTGCTTCATTAGGAGCTTGAATGGCTAATGTAATGAAAAGACAACCGCCTTGTGAATCTCTACTTTTTTATTCCTGTTGAAAGATTTTCTAGAAAAAGTAAAATTTTCTGTTCAACGGAAAATTTGGTTTGAGAGAGGATAAGTTCTAAATCTTTTTGATAAGAATTAATCCAATAATCAATGGCAGCATCTAAGAGTTCATCTTTATTAGCGAAATGATAATAAACATTGGATTTAGAAACATTGCTAACTTTCACAATTTCATCCATGCTGGTATAAATAAATCCTTTTTCAAAAAATAATCGAGCAGCAACTTCAACGACATGTTCTTTGTTTAATACTTTATGTTTTGTCGTACTAGAACTATATAGTACTAAAAATAAAAATGTAAGGAATTTATTTTCTTTTTTATGGACAAAAATATAATTAAGGAGTAGGTTGGTTAGTAGATAATAAAATCTAAATTAAAATTAGTAATGGAGGTTATATTATGAATCAGATAGATTTTATCAGAGAACAAATAATAAATGATCCTGCTAATCAAAACTTTTTAAAACAGGGATGGCAACCTGTTTTTCTAGCCAACCCAAAAGCAAAAATAGTGATAATTGGTCAAGCACCAGGAATCAAAACACAAGAACGTAAGGAAGTATTTAGAGATAAAAGTGGTGAAAAATTGCGTGAGTGGATGGGTGTATCAGAAGAAATTTTTTATGAGTCAGGAAAAATTTCTGTTTTACCTTTAGATTTTTATTTTCCAGGAAAAGCTAAAGCTGGAGATTTACCTCCAAGGAAAGTTTTTGCTGCTAAATGGCATCCATTGTTACTAAAAGAGATGCCCGATGTGGAATTAATTATCTTGATGGGTTCATATGCCCAAAAATACTATCTTGGTAAAAATGTGCATAAGAATTTAACTGAAACAGTGTTTGCCTATGAAGAATATTTACCAAAATATTTTCCTATTGTTCACTCATCGCCTTTAAATTTTCGCTGGTTTAAGAATAATCCTAATTTTGAAGAAAAGATTGTCCCAGTTCTAAGAGAAAAAGTTCATGAGATATTGGAAAACTAAAAAGACATAGAGTACCTACTACTAATCAGTTATAATACTTGTATATAAAATGGAGGTAACTAATAACAATGAAAAAAATATCTAAACTATTAAAAACTTTACCAGTATTAGTTTTATTGACAGTATTACTCTCAGGATGTACTGATCTTCTTAATTGGGGAAAAGATTTCAAACAGGATTTTAAAGGATTGGACATGGTGATTCAAACTTATGATAATGACTCACAGTTAATTGATTCAATTAAAGGAAAGTCTGTCAAAATTGAAAAAGATACAACTTTTGATCGTAAAGATTCAGAAGGAGAAACAAGAAAAGAATCGAAAGTACTTTCTATCACAGTTGGTGGAGAGAATATGACTCATGTGGGATCTTCTTTAATTGCTTACGAAGACGGTATGACCAATGTCTTTGAAGAATATGCTAAAACAGTTAAAATTGATAACCAAAACAAGTCGGTTCCAATGTTAAATAGCATGGTAAATGAATTTCAAAATGATTTTACAGGAAAATCAAAAACTATCTTAATTAGAAGTCAAAATGGTTCACCACTGGCAACCTTTACGGGAGATAGTATTCGAATGTCAGACACAGATGTCCCATCATCAACTAATTTTTTAATTGATGGAAAACGTCTGTTTGTTTACCGATGCGATTATACAGTTTATGATAATAAATTACTGCTGGAAAACTAGTAAAAACTATTCCTCACATTGATATACTCCCTTTAAAAGTAGACACTAGAAAAACAAAAATTTCTAGACTATTTTAAAGGGAGTTTTTTTCTATGACCAAAAGAATTAAGTTTACATTTAGCTAAATGCTAATTTCATTGACACTGTACCATCTACGACTTTTAGAAACTAAATCTAAAAACATTTAACATAATTTTATTTTGAAAATCTAATAAATTCAAAATATCTTTTTCCGTCGTTTCCTTTATCCCTCTATTTTATCCCAAAAGATTTTTTTAATTCGCAGTTGATACAATACAACTAACAGACTTATTGCACCTAAAATTACCACATTAAGGAACCTAGGATCATCTACTGTGCTTGTTACAGTATAAAGAAGGAAGATACTAATTCCACCTATAATCATGGTTCCAAACATAGTTCCCATAATTTTAAAAGTACCTGAACCTCGGTTAAATAATTGGTTGATATTAGTCCAATTAAGTGAGAGATGTCTCCAATCATCACGAATAAAATGAGAAGTACCTACTAAGCAACCCATAAAAGCACCGAAGATTAAGGCGATAATTAAAATAATTGACAATTTTAACACTAAACCGCCTACTAACATAATCAAAAAGAGTGAGACAAATTGGACCGCAAAAGCAAAATAGTATTTCAGTTTAATATAGTTTTTAAAAGAAATAGGTAAGGACTTAATAAACATTAGGTTATCTTGGTCTAAAGAGATAATCACACTTGCTAAAGAATTAATTCCTAATGTCATTATGGCAAAAATGATTCCCATAACAAAGAATAAAGCAAAGTAATGAGTCCCTAATTCGGCTAAAAATTCGGTGCCATTCGCAAAAAATGGGAAAATAATAACTATTGGAAAGATAAATAAACCTGACAAAATTTGCAGTTGTAGCGTTGGATTTTTAATTAAACTAAAATGATAAGAAATTAGTTGTTTTCTTAATGATTTATAGACTGTTTTTTTCTTTTTTTGAGTATTTGTTGTTACTTGATTTCTGATTTTAGGTAGTGTTTTTTCTTTAATTAACATACCAAACAAGGCAACTAAGGCAACAATAATTAGAAATCCTATTAGTGCATCTAAAGAAAATGGTGCCACAATTAATTGATGAAATGGTTTTAATATAGAAATTACTTGTTGGTCTTTCAACTGGCTCATATCACTAATTGTTGATTGCTTTTGGTTCATATACAGAATACCAACTAACATTCCTACTGTTGGAATAAACATGAGTAGTGTTGTTAATGTTGTTTTAAACTTTTGAAACACCTTGGTCTGAATTAACAGTGAAACAAAATAAGTGACTAACTCTAAATAAAGGATAAAAAACAAAACGAACAAAAGTAAGCTAAATGGTAACATTAAGAAAATTGAAATTGAACTTCTAAATGCTGTTAAGATAAATAATGCCAAAATTGGTAGCATAAATGGAATAATAAAAAATCCCACAGATAAAAACTTAGCTAAAAAAACACTTCGCTCGGAAAAAGGTAAAGGTAAATAATCTTCAATGTCTTTACTATCAAAATAGACATTATAAACAACAAAGACACCTTGAGAAAATCCTAAAATACTAAATATGCCTAAATAATAAGTAAAGTATCCAGGAAACTGACTAAAATTAATCATAAACATGTTCATGCCATAAACAAAAGTAAATATACAACTTAGCATCACTTGTTGAATCATAATACTTTTAAAAATTTCATCTCCTTGTTTTCCCTTTTTTCTAAGTTGAGCTGTTACTTGAGGATTGGCATATATTAAATTCACTTTAAACAAAGAAAGTAATTGTCTTTTAAAGAGTGTCATCAACATTCAACTCCTTCTCTTCTTGTTTGCGTCCAGCCATCTCTAAATAAATCGTTTCAAGTGATTCCTCTGGATATTCTTTCAACAAGTCTTCAACAGAGCCGTTATAAATCAATTCACCTTTCTTCAAGATTGCTAACTCATCACATAACTGCTCAGCCGTATCTAAATTATGTGTCGAGAAAATAACCGTGTTTCCTTGAGCTGCATGTTCTCGCATAAGTTGTTTTAAATCAAAAGCTGCTTGTGGATCTAATCCTTGCATTGGTTCATCCAAAATCCAAATATCTGGATTAGATAAAAGAGCACCAATGACAATTACTTTTTGCCTCATCCCATGAGAAAAACTATCGATTTCATTATTAACTTGCTGTCTAATTTCAAAAAGTGATGCTAAGTTATTTATTTTCTGATTTTTTTCTACTTCACTTAAATCAAAAGCTGCAGCGACTAAGTTCCAATATTCCATTGCAGTTAGTTGTAAAAACATATTAGGTGTATCAGGAACATAACCTATTCTTTTCTTAATTTCTAAACGATTTTCCTTTAATGACTTACCATCAACGGTAATCTCACCAGATGTCGGCATAATAATACTTACCAAACTTTTAATTGTGGTTGATTTACCAGCCCCGTTATGACCTAAAAAACCAAATATTTTCCCCTCCGGTATTGTTAATGTTAAACCTTTTAACGCTTCCTTTGTTCCATATTTTTTCTGTACATTTTCGAATATAATCATATTAAACAACCCCATTTTTCGAATTTATTACCTAATATTATACACTTTCTAGGCAATAAATGACATTTGTTGTCAAAAAAATCAAAAAAGAAACTCAAACAGATTACTAATTCTTTCTGTTTAAGTTTCTATACATTCTTGTTCAGTTTTCTACTTGACGGGAAGTAGTTCATATTAGTTTGAGGAATATTTTATTTTTTTATAAATAAAAGTAATTAACGTAGCAATCAACAAACTAAATAAGATAATACCAATTAAAGTAATAGCTAGTGCCATTAGAGAGTCTCCATAATTTTTTAAATAACTAGCAGAGTTAAGTAAGATTAAAAGTGAGATAGCTGCTATTACAATAAAAGTTAGATAAAATAATAGATTGTTTTTTTGTTTATTGTAATTAGTGACATCTTTACTTAGATTACCTCGATTAAAAAAATCGAATCCATGCATATCATCCTGTTTAGGGTTTAGTCGATCTAAATCTGACTTTTTCATTATCCATCTCCTTTTAATCACGTTTATGAGTCATTGATAACTTTCGTAAGACATCTTCGTTTGTTATGTAATAGCCACTTGTTTGCCGTTCTATAATCTGCTCATCAACTAATTTTTTGAGTAATCTTGATACATGGCGATAACTTAAACCTAATGTTTCAGATACATCTCTTAAGTTATCTTGGAAATGATGTTTATAAGAGCCATCTAAAATATAGCTACAAAGCCTTTCCTCACCAGAAAACAATGCAGTTGATAAATAGTTATTTGAACTATCTTGAAGTTTTATCGTTTGCAAGAGCTTTGATTCAAAAAATTTAAAACAAGTTAAACTTGCTGTCTACTATATTCTAATCTGAATAGTTAGAATTTGAAAGAAAAAGACGATTGTTTTAGTGATAGAATGTTTTACAGTCAGTTAAAATTTCGATAGACTGTGAGTAAAGGTTTATAAGGAGTTGTTTTGATGACAGAGACTGACAAACAATTATTAAAAGAATTTCAAGTGTCTTGGGCACAACATAAATATTGGGTGATGTCACGCACTCAACAAGCATATAATCAAATACGAGAGCTCGCTAAAGGTAATAAATGGAATCAAGAAAAGAATGAAACATATGAAACTCTTTTAAAAGATTTAGAAACTACAGAACCAACAGAAAAAACCTTAAGAAATGCTTACCAACATATTTGGGGGTATTTCAAAAAAGAAGCAACATTAAAAGAAATCCACACTTATATAGAATTAATAAAGAAATCACCTATAGATAGTAAGGAATTAGAAGTTTTTTTAAAAGAATTAGCGAAAAAATACGAGAAAAAATATCTCTTGAATATGAGATGGCCTTTGTCTTAATTAAATAATTAGTAAAAATCCTTAGAGTTTTCTGAGGATTTTTTTATTGAGTCCATACAAAAAGCCAGATAGTGACATTTTCTTAATCAATTATTTGATAAAATAAGGAGAACAAAGGAGTGGTGCTAATGATGATTGAACCGAACAAGTTAGAGATAAAAGTATCTAATATTTTTTCTTGAGATGAAATATTAGTTTACTTAAATCGAGAGCCAAATGAAGTAATGTATAAGATTAATGATAAAACATTACGCCGAGCCTTTAAGTTAGAAGAAAAAATTTATTTATGTGATATTTCTTTTAATGAAAGAAAAAATGTCATTGAAGTCACGTTATTAAATGATGTTCACTGGAGTCAAATTGAGCAAACTATGGTTATTAATTTTATGGTCGAGTGCCGTATTTAGAAGAAGCGGAACTTAAAAATATCATTGAAGACGTGAAAAAACGTATGGCAGAAATTAACTAAAATCATAAAAAGAGAGTCGAATAATAAAATGAAGAAAAAATGGTTTGTTGTCTTATTAAGTATTAGCATTCTTTTAACTGGATGTGGAACTAATTCCAAATCTGAAAAGAAAGCAAGTGATACAACTGAAGCAAAAACACTTCAAATGATGGAAATCAATGAAATTCCTAGTATGGATTCAAGAAAAGCTTTTGACGGAGGAAGTTTCATAGCTATTACTCAAGTTATGGAAGGATTATATAATTTAGATGAGAAGGATCAATTAGTACCAGGTGTTGCGACAGAATTACCAACAATTAGTGAAGACGGATTAGTCTATAAAATCCCATTAAGAGAGGATGCCTACTGGTCTAATGAGGAACAAGTCACAGCTGATGATTTTGTTTACGCTTGGCAACAAATTGTTGATCCAAAATCAGGTGCAACAGGTGCATTTTTATTACTAGATGTGGTAAAAAATGCGACAGAAATTAATCAAGGAAAAGTAGCAGTTGATGAATTAGGAATTAAGGCAGTTAGTAAATACGAGCTTGAAATAACCTTAGAACATCCAGTTCCTTATTTTACATCAATGTTAACTTTTCCAACTCTATTTCCTTTGAATAAAAACTACGTTGAGAAACAGGGAGAGAAATACGCTCAAGACAGCGAGCACTTAATTTATAATGGTGTTTTTAAATTAGCGGATTGGAAAGGTAGTAATCAAACTTGGAGTTATGAACAAAATAATCATTTTAGCCCTGTGACCAAAAAAGATTTTAGAGATGAAAAACCACTTGTTAATGAGTTTAATCCAAAATAAGGAACTCAAATTTGGCAAAAATTCTCAAGTAAATCAGGCACAAAGGAAGTTAATTTAACCTTACTTGCTTCAGATCAAGACGAAAACAAACACATTACAGAATTTATTCAATTTAGTTTAGAGAGGATTCTTCCAAATACTAAGATCACTATTGAATTGATGCCAGAAAAAAACTTATTGGAAAGAAGAGAAAAAGGAGATTTCGATTTAATTTTAAATCGTGTAGGACCAGATTTCCAAGACCCATTAACTTTTATGAATCAATATATGTCAACTTCTGATAGTAATGTGGCTAGTTATCAAAATAAATCCTATGATGAATTATTAAAAGAAGCAGAAAAACTTGCGACACAACTTGAAGAGCGTTGGAATAAACTAGTAGAAGCAGAAGATTTGTTACTAAAAGATGCTGGGGTTATCCCGATTTATCAATCAGCTAATACTGCACTTCAAAGACCGACATATAATGGCTTAATTCACCATTGATAAGTGCCATAAAAAGAGAAAGAGGACGTGGATTGTTTTGCTGAAAAATTTGTTACTGCTAAATATCCATTATTAAGTGGTCCACGAACATCAGGGGACGGTTATTATGAAGCAGTCGTACAAGACCCAGAAGAAAATTTAATAGAATTAACAACGGATTAGATACTTTGATTAAATTCAAAGTATTTTTTTGTTGTTTTATGAAAATAATTTTCTTTTAAAATATATTGATAAAATTATTTTCTTGTGTTATATTTTTAACTGAAAGCGATAACAATGATTGGAGGGAGTAAATTGATTGAAAATATATCTCTTGAAGAACTTGAAAAATATTTAGGGAAAAGAGATACTCCGAAAGATTTTAAAGAATTTTGGAATTCGCAAATAAAAAAAGTTGGTACTATAACTGAATATAAAGTAAACAAAAAGAATTTTGATGTAGACTTTGTAGATTGTTCTGATTTAACTTTTAAAAGTTTAAATGGTTCGTTGATTTATGCAAAATATTTGAAGCCTAAAACAAAAAATAAAGTACCAGTTCTTTTTCATTTTCATGGTTATCAAGGAAGAAGTAGTGATTGGTCAGAGTATTTTAAATATATTTTAGCAGGATTTGCAGTTGTGGCGATGGATGTTAGAGGTCAAGCAGGTCAGTCGACAGATTGTGGCATTTTTTCAGGTAATACAGTTAAGGGACAACTGATAAGAGGTATGACTGAAGGAAGAGAAAATCTATTTTTTAAAGAAATTTTCTTAGATGTCTATCAATTAATAGAGTTAGTAGCAAACTTTGATGAAATTGATGAAAAAAATATGATTACACTAGGAGCTTCTCAAGGAGGAGCATTAGCAATAATCGGAGGTGCTTTAAATCCTAAAATCAATAAAATTATAAGTATCTATCCATTTTTATCAGATTTTAAAAGAGTTTTAGATTTAAAATTAACCTGTGAACCTTATGATGAATTATTTAGATATTTTAAATATACAGATCCTTTGTATAGAACAGAGGATTCCGTTTTAAAAGCTTTAGATTATATTGATGTAAAAAATTTTGCTACTTTTATTAAGGGAGATTTAAAGCTTATAACTGGCTTAAGAGATGAAATTTGTGCACCTTCTACACAGTATGCTTTTTACAATAGGGTAGAAGGGAAAAAAGAACATCTTATTTTACCAGAGTATGGTCATGAAGCTTTGAATGTAGAAATGAATGATTTAATAATGAATTGGATAACAGGTGGGAGAATTGGAGAGAATTAAAATGAAAATTTTAGAAGAAATAAATAAAGGCTTAATAGTATCATGTCAAGCCCTAGAAAACGAACCTTTGCATAGCTCATTTATTATGTCAAGAATGGCAAGAGCAGCAAAAGAGTCTGGTGCAATAGGTATAAGAGCAAATTCTGTAGTAGATATTCAGGCAATAAAAGACACTATTTCTTTACCAATTATTGGAATAATTAAGCAAGAATACTCTGACAGTGATGTATTTATTACGCCAACTTTAAAAGAAGTAAGAGCAGTTTGTGCAACTGGAGTAGAGATAGTTGCAATGGATGCAACAGTTAGGAAAAGACCGAATGATGAGAAATTAGATGAGATTGTTTCTATCATACGAGATGAATATCCAGATGTTTTACTAATGGCTGATTCAGCAAGTTTAGCAGATGTTGCTTACGCAGAAGAATTAGGTTTTGATTTTATTGGAACAACACTTTACGGGTATACAGAAGATACTAAAGGAGAAAACATAGCTGATAATGATTTCAAACATTTGAAAGATGTGCTGAATCAAACCAAGCTTCCAGTAATTGTAGAAGGGAAGATCGATACTCCGCAAAAAGCTAGGAGAGCCATTGAATTAGGAGGATATAGTGTTGTTTGTGGTGGGGCGATTACAAGACCACAAGAAATAACTAAACGTTTTATTGATGAAATCGAACAAATTAAGTAAGGGGTGGGGAAATAATGGAATTAAAAACAAAGAAAAAAAAATTTGGAGAAGAATTTAAAGAATCATTAACAGGTTATTTATTTGTGGGGCCTCAATTAATATTATTCTTATTATTTATTGTATATCCAGTTTTTGAAGGCTTTAAAATGAGTCTTTATAGACAAACTTATACAGAGGATATTTTTGTTGGTTTAGATAATTATAAGGAATTATTTGCAGATCCAGTTTTTATGAAATCAGTTTTTAATACCGTCATATTTGTTGTAGCCATTGTTTTTTTAACTATCGTATTTGGGTTATTTGTTGCTACAACAGTTTACGATAAATCATCGAAGTATATCTCTTTTATACGAGGTAGTTTTTATTTACCTGTTATGGTATCTATGGTAGTTATGAGTATGGTGTGGAATTTTTTATTAAATCCAGCTAACGGATTAATCAGTTATTTACTTGGAAATGCGGGTGTTGAAGAAGTTAATCTTTTGGGAAGTTCTACTTGGGTAATGCCTACTATTATTTTCGTTACATTTGTTGGAAATGTTGGGCAGTCTATTATCTTATATATTGCAGCTATGATTGGTATTCCAGAAGATTATTTCGAAGCAGCCCAAATTGATGGTGCTACGAGATGGCAAAGAATGACCAAAATACTTGTTCCACTAGTAAGACCTACGACTCTTTATTTGATAGTTATTAACATTATTGCTGTGTTAAAAATATTTGTCGTAATTCAGTTATTAACAGGTGGCGGACCTAATAATTCTTCAGTTACTATGATGTATTATTTATATCAAAATGCGTTTGTTTATAACAATACAGGTGTAGCAGCAGCAGTAGGAGTTATCATGTTTATTGTGGCTTTACTACTTTCAGTTCCACAGTTTAAAGCATTTGGAGATAAAAAATAAGGAGGGTGAATAATGAAAGCGTTTAAACGATTTAAAGCTATGGAACGTTATGACAAAATAACGAATATTATTGTTTTTATCTTAGCGTTGTTGAGCTTGTTTCCTATTTATTGGTTGATTACCAATTCATTTAAAACATCTGCAGATATTTATAAAATGCCACCAGAGATACTTCCTAAAAGTTTATACTTAGGGAATTTTAAGGAACTATTCCAGAATCAACCTGCATTAAAGTGGACGTTTAATAGTTTCTTTGTATCGATTGTAACAACGATTTTGAGTGTTATTTTATCATCAGCAGCAGCTTATGCTTTTGCAAAATTAAATTTTAAAGGAAAAAAGATTTTGTTTGCAATGTTTATAGCATCTTTAATGGTTCCAAAAGAAACTTTTATTGTTCCGTTGTTTAAGATAGTAGTAGCTTTTGACTGGGTGGATACATATCAGTCATTAATTATACCTAACTTAGCTATGTGCTTTGGTGTGTTTATGTTGAAATCATTCTTTGAATCAATACCTGATTCTATTAGAGAATCTGCAAAATTAGACGGCGCAAGCGAATGGTACATTTTTTGGAAACTAATGCTACCTATTGCAAAACCAGGGATTGGCGCATTATTTATTTTAAACTTTGTCACATTTTGGAATGACTATCTATGGCAATTACTTATGGCGAGAAGTAAGGGGATGAATACCTTAACTGTAGGAGTTGCAGGACTAATGCAGGAAATTAATCCTAATATTGGTTTGAGAGTAGCAGGTGCAGCTGTAGCCGCTCTACCAATGATTATTGTGTTTATTATGTTCCAAAAATATTTTACTAAAGGAATAGCAGCGGGAGCTGTAAAAGAATAAAGGAGAGAAGAAAATGAAGAAAAAAGTATTAAGCACGTTATTAGTTGTTGGAGCGGTAGGATTATTACTTACTGGTTGCGGTAAAGGAAAAGAAGAAAAAAATAAAGAAGTTGCTAAAGGTGAGTCACAAGAAATTGAAGTGTGGCTAACACCACAATGGAAAGGTATCCAGGATCCATCAGAAGAAGGAGCTGATTATGATAGTTTCTTTAAAGAGGCTGCTAAACGATATAATGAGAAAAACCCTGATGTTAAAGTTAATGTGCAAGTTATTCCTGGAGAACAGCGATCTGACAAATTAAGTGTAGCTATTCAAACGAAAACATTACCAGATGTATTTTTTGACTCAAGTTTTGCTTTAAGTGAATATGCTCATATGGGTGTTTTAGCACCATTAGACGATATTGTGGATGAGGAAAGCCAAAAAGATATTGCACCAGCTATTTGGGATAACGTTACAATCAATGATAATGTATATTTCTATCCATTTGGTCATAATCCTGGAACATTAGCATATAATGCAGATATGTTTAAGGAAGCAGGCTTAGACAAATATGTTGGTGGTGAACATGATATTATTACTTGGAGTTTGGATGATTTTTCAACAATCTTAAAAACGTTAAAAGAAAAAAATAGTGATGTAGCACCTATGGGATTATTCGCTAAGAATAATCAAGGTGATACTTGGAATATGTCTTATATGAGAATGTTTGGAAACCCATTTTTCGATAAAGAAGGAAATATTGTCGTTAATGAAGAAACTGGTGAAAAAGCATTGACATTTATCAATGATATTAGAGAAAAAGGATATACAACAAAGGGTGCAGAATCATTAACAAGTAACGATGTAAATGCGATGTTCCAAAATAAACAAACAGCTATTAACTTTACAAATAGTGTTCTATTTTCAGGAATTCAAAAAGATATGAGTGATGGGAAAGTAGAAAAATTTGATATGCGATTAGCGAATATCCCAGGTGAGAAAAAACCAGTGTCATTCACTTATGTAACAAGTTCTGTTGTATTTAATACAGGTGATGAAGGTAAGATGGCAGCAGCAAAAGATTTTGTTAAGTTCTATTCTACAGATCCTGAATTAGTGAAGGCATCTAAAAATACACTTCCAGTAAGAGAAAGTGTATCAAAAGAAGTATCATCAGAATTACCATATCTTGAAGCCTACAATAAAAATTCTGATAATGTTATCAACTTTTCTAACAATACGCCAGGTTATGCAGAGTTAAGAAATGCTTTCTTCCCGGAATTACAAGCTGTGTTTACAGGTGCCAAAACTCCTAAAGAAGCTTTGGACAATTTTACAGAGCAAGGAAATAGAATTATAGAAACAAATAAAAGTAAATCAGTAATTTTAAAGTAAGGTGAGCACATGTTAAAAACAAGTTTAAAGTCACTTGATCAAAGTGAAAAAATATATTCTCTCTTACCAACCATTAGAGGTTTCATTGATTCACTGTCTTCATTTGAAGTGAAACAAGTTAAAATAAATGAAAATATACGTGCTAATTTTTTAGAATACGATACCGCAACAAGAGATGAAAGAGTTTGGGAAGCACACAAAGTAGATTTTGATTTGCATTATATGTATGACGGAGAAGAAATGATAGATTTAGCTGATCCTAATCATATGAAAAAAGAGGACTACCACGAAGAAGATGATTATTATCTTCTTCATGGTGTCGAAGAAGAGATAGTTATTTTAAAAGCAGGTGAATTGCTCTTATTAACCCCAAATGAACCTCATCGTACTGGAATTAGAACAACGAAAAAGAAAGTCCGAAAAATAGTTTTTAAGATTAGGGTGTTGTGATATGAAAGGCTATTTATGTATTGATATTGGTGGAACAACTATAAAGTCAGGAATTTTTAACGCTGACGGAAATATATTAGAAAAATTTCCGCTTCTCAAGACTAATAATGCAGACGAAAGTCTAAATATAGTTAATTCTGTTAAATATTTGATAAAAAAAAGTAGAGACCAATATAATGTTCAAGGAGTATGTATTTCAACTGCTGGTGTCGTTGATCCAAATGAAGGTGAAGTTGTTTATGCAGGATATACAATACCTAATTATTCTAATACACCTCTAAAAAAAATGGTTGAAAAAGAATTCAATATACCGTGTGAAGTTGAGAATGATGTTAATGCAGCTTGTCTAGGGGAATTATGGAAGGGAAGTCTTAGAAATATAGCCAATGGTATTTGTTTAACTGTTGGGACAGGAATTGGTGGATCAATATTAATTGATAGTAAGATTCAACACGGTGTTGGTTTCACAGCTGGTGAAGTTGGTTATCTTAAGGTTAACGGAAGTAATTACCAGGATATTGCCTCAACGACATTTCTTGTAGAACAAGTATCTCGAAGGTTAGATAAAAAAATAACAGGAAAAGAAATATTTGATTTAGCAATTTCTGGTGATCAAGTCTGCATTGAAGAGATAGATAAAATGATAACTAATTTATCTATTGGATTAGTTAATATGATGTATTTACTTAATCCAGAAGTTATAGTGTTAGGTGGCGGAATTATGGCCCAAGAAGCTTACATCTCACCTTTAATTAAGAAGAAAGTAAGTATGCTAATTGAAGCAGACAGATTTAATAAAACTAAAATTCAATTTGCTACACTTAAAAATGATGCAGGAATGATTGGGGCGTTGTATAATTTTAAGAAACGACATAGATGAGGTTGAATTATGACTATTTTAGAAGAAATACAAAATAAATTTCCATCATTTTCTGAGAAAGAGAAACGAATTGCTACATACTTATTAAAAAATAATGATGTTATTAGTAATATAAATATTTCAACTCTTGCTAAAGAAACAGAAACATCTCCATCAACCATTACAAGATTTGCTAAAAAATTAAATCAAGATGGATTTGTAGATTTAAAAATTCAATTAAGTATGTTAAAAAATAATCGTAATATGAATGAAGATCTTCATAGTGAAGTATATCATTTTTATACAAAGGTAATTGAAAATACAGAAAAAATAGTCAAAAAAAGTGACTTAGAAATAGCAGTCAATAGCATTAAACTAGCGCCTAGAATTTTTATTTTTGGTGTGGGTAGTTCTGGATTAACAGCTTTAGAATTAACTCAGAGATTACTTAGAATGGGATTAAATGTTATTTCAACAACAGATTCACATATGATGCTTATAACAAGTGCTATGGCAATGAAAAATGACCTTGTAATTGGTATCTCTGCCTCTGGAGAAACTGTTGAAGTGAACGATGCTGTTATGCATGCTAAAGAAAATGGAGCTAACGTATTGAGTATTACCTGTTTTCCAGAAAGTACACTATCAAAAATTTCAGATACATCTTTAATTGCTTACAGTAGTGTTTTTGTAGATAATAAAAGATTTGTAAATTCTCAATTTGCAATTATGTATCAAATAGATGTTATTTCAACGATGCTTTTAGAAGATGAAAAATTAAATGAAAGAATGAGCCAAACAATTAAAGTGATTACAAGAGGTAATCAACACAGGGAGATAGGCAAAAATGACAAAACTTGAAAAATATAAAGGAATTATTCCAGCTTTTTATGCTTGCTACGATGAAAATGGAAATATTAGTGGAGAAAGAGTCCAAGAATTAGCGAAATTTTATTTAGATAAGGGTGTTAAAGGACTTTATGTAGGTGGTAGCTCAGGTGAGTGTATCTATCAAAATGTTACAGAGAGAAAAGAAGTATTAGAAAACGTTATGGCTGCTGTAGGTGGAAAAATGACAATTATAGCCCATGTTGCAGCACCTTCAACTAGAGATAGTGTTGAACTTGCTAAACATGCTGAAAGCTTAGGAGTAGATGCGTTAGCAGCAATTCCACCTATTTATTTTGGTTTACCAGAGTTTGCGATTAGAGATTATTGGACAGCTATGATGAATGCCTCATCATTAGATTTTATTATTTATAACATACCTCAAACAACAGGGTATGCTTTATCAGTTAACATGCTGAAAGAGATGATGTCATTTGATCAAGTTATTGGTGTAAAAAACTCATCTATGCCTGTACAAGATATTTATCTATTTAAGCGTAATGCCGGGAAAGAGATTGTTGTTTTTAATGGTCCTGATGAGCAATTTGTTGCAGGGCGAATAATGGGTGCTGATGCTGGTATCGGTGGAACTTATGGTGTTATGCCAGAGTTATTTTTAGCTGCCAATCAAGCAATTGAAGATAGTGAAATAGAAAAAGCACAAGAAATTCAAATTATGATAGATGATATTATTTTTAAAATGTTAGAAGCTAAAGGCAATTTATATGATGTCATGAAGGCTGTTTTAGTTAAAAGAGGTATCACGATAGGCTCAGTTAGAGCACCTTTACCACGTATTACTTCAGAAGATATGTCTATTGTAGAAGAAGTCTATGGGATGATAGAATTAGCAATAAAGAAATATTCACTATAAACAAGGGAGTGTGACTTAATTTTGTCACACTCCCTTTTACATTTATTCCTCTAAATAGGCTTCTTTAAAATCAAATTGTGCACCAGTTGAATGGTTTACGATTCCTTTTAATTTTGGATTACGTAATTTAGCTTCAGCTTTTTGGAAAATAGGGCTAACTGCTGCATCATCAGTTAAAATATTTTCAGCTTCAATGTAATCATTCCAGCGTTTTTCATCATCTGTAACATCAGTTGTTGAAGCTTTTTCTACTAATTCATCAAAATCTTTGTTTGAATATTTTCCGTAGTTATAAGGAGAGTCAGTTGTTAAAAGTTCCATGAAACTACTTGGATCTGGGTAATCAGCACCCCAACCAAATAAGAATAAATCAAATTCAGCGTTACGGCCTTTTTCAATAGCAGCTGTTAAAGGAACAATATTAACGTTGACTTTAGATCCCGAAAGTTTGTCTTCAATATCAAATTGAATAGCTTCAGCTAATTTTTTGATAACCTCATCATCATAAGATAATAAGTCAAAAGTAATTTCTTTTGTCCCAGTTTCCTTTTTAGCTTCTTCCCAAAGCTTTTTAGCTTCTTCCCAAAGCTTTTTAGCTTCCTCAATATCTGTTTTGACCATTGGTTTTGAGATATCCGCAAAATCTTTTTTATCGGTAGGAGAGAAAGACATGCCATTTGGTACAAGTCCTTTAGGTTCTTTTGAACCATCAGCTAAAATAAATTCTGTGATATTTTTTCGATCTAAAACAAGTGATACAGCTTGACGCGCTTTTTTGTTTTTAAAGAAATCTTCGCTTTGATTAAAAGTTAAATAAGTTGTTCCAGCTTTTGGTAGTGGCGTGAAAGCTTCATCTTCCTGATATTGTTTAGCTAGCTCACCAGATAAGGTAACATCATCTAATTCACCAGCTTCAAATAAGCGAACACTTGTTGAAGGTTCTTTACTTACTTGATTAACAATCGTATCTAGTTTTACTTTATCTTTATCCCAGTAAGTTGGATTTTTTGTTAGTTTCCATTCAGTATCTGTTCCTGCTCCGTCAAAATCTTCTAAAACAAAAGGACCATTATAAATTAAGTTTTCATTAGTTGCTCCGTATTGTTTTCCTTCTTTTTCAACAAAGGCTTTGTTTTGTGGAAAGAACGTTGGGAAAGCAAGTAGACTTTCGAAATAGGGAACAGGGCGCTCCATAGTTACTTCAATAGTAGTTTCATCCACAGCTTTAATGCCTAAATCAGTTTCAGGTAGTTTTCCTTCAATAATTTCTGTAGCATTTTTAATACCAGCAAATAATCCACTATATTCTGAACCTGTATCTGGATTAACAGCCTTTTGCCATCCGTAAACAAAATCATCTGCAGTTACTTTGTCACCATTTGACCATTTTAAATCATCTCTTAAATTGATTGTGTAAGTTAATTTGTCGTCGGAAACTGTAGGTACATCTTTAGCACTTGCTGGAACTAATTGATTGTTTTCATCTAATCGATAAAGGCCTTCCATGACATTATTTAAAACAGTGATACTGTAGGTATCCGTGGCTAATGTACTATCTAGTGAAGAAAGTTCTTGGTTAACAGCCATTGTTACTTTTTGTTCAGGTGTTTTATTAGTTTCTTCTTTTTTTGTTGTGTTAGACTGACAACCGGCTAATAGAAAAACCAATCCAACACTTCCCCATAAAATCTTTTTCATGATAATCCCCTCCTTGTATTTTAATGATTTTATAATATTATTATAATTAAGTCAAAATAAAAAGATGAAATTTTCAGATAATTTCACAAAAAGGAGAAGTAAAGATGATTAATCGAACAGAGTATACTTATGAATTAATTGAAAATGAAAAGGTAGTGAATGAATTGAAATGGAGTATGGCTGGTGGTGGTGTTAGAATTTTAACAGATATTCAATCAAAAGAGTCAATGGACCTTTTGATGGAGGCTTTTATTAAAGACTGCAAAGAGGAAGAAAAAACGATATTACCCCTAGCAATTCTTGGACAAAGCTACTTTAAAAGTCATCAACATGAAGGAGGAATATTAAAATCATTAGATACTATCTTTTTAAAAGAACAGATGAAAAAGAGATGAAGTAAATCATAAAAAAACGTATCACTGTGCTTTTAATAGCAAGGCTGATACGTTTTTTATGATTTAGTTTAAATATGTTCACTTACTAACGTTAATTAGATTATATATTTAAATGCAATTGACATTGTTATTTAAAAAGCATATCATTACTTCAAATCTTAGAGGAGGTCATCTTCATGACTAGCAAACAACTTGTTACATTTTCATCTTGTTGTTGTATGGTGCAAAAAGCAGCATACTATTTTGCTATGTCTATTAAGGGATGCCCAACAATCTTAGATGGAATTATTTTAGAGAATAATTAGCTTTTTTAGTTTTTTGTTTTTTAGAATAAATTAAAAACAACCATTTCAAGAGGTGCTGACATAATAGTCAGTACCTCTTTTTTTGTGGTTAAAAGGAGGAAAAATATGATTGTTTCCAGTGTGGACCAATTAATTGGTCAAACACCGGTGATGGCCTTTAACCATCATCATTTCAAACGTATCCCAAGAGATTCTCTAATTTATGCAAAATTAGAATATTTCAATCCAGGTGGGAGTATCAAAGATCGACTTGGTCACAAGTTGATAGAAGAAGGTATCAAGCAGGGAATAATTAATCAAGCAACAACGATTATTGAACCAACTGCGGGTAATACAGGAATAGGCATAGCTTTGGCAGCACAAAAATATAAGCTAAAAACGATTTTTGTTATTCCAGATAAATTTAGTATTGAAAAACAACAGCTCATAAAAGCTTTAGGTGCTGAGATAGTTCAAACAGATACTAGATTGGGCATCAGTGGTGCTATTAATAAGGCTAAGGAAATCCAGAAAAAAATAAAAAATAGTTATTTACCTTTACAATTTTCAAATCAAACCAATCCAAAAACATATTACGATACTTTAGGCCCAGAGATTTATCAAGAATTAGGAGAGGATATTACTTCATTTGTTGCAGGTATAGGAAGCGGTGGAACTTTTTCAGGTGTTTCTATTTATTTAAAAGAAAAAAATCCAGCTATTAGATTAGTTGGTGTAGAACCAGAAGGCTCGATTTTAAATGGTGGTAAAAGCCATTCACATGCTATCGAAGGAATTGGTGTCGAATTTATACCGCCTTTTCTTGAAACTATTTCAGTTAACAAGTTTTATACAATTTCAGATGAAATAGGTTTTTATTATACAAGAGAATTAGCAAAAAAACATGGCATATTAGTTGGTAGTTCAAGTGGAGCGGCTTTTGCTGCAGCCCTTGAAGAAATTGAAATCCTACCAAATGGAAGCAAAGTTGTAACCATTTTTCCTGATTCAGGTGATCGTTATTTATCAAATAAAATTTATAGTTAGGAAGTATTAAAATGAAAATAAATACACAATTAATTCATGGTGGAATAAGTACAGATAAGGAAACAGGAGCAGTGAGTGTTCCGATATATCAAACCTCAACTTTTAAACAAGAAAAAGTAGGGCAACCAGGGGCTTATGAATATTCTCGTTCTAGTAACCCCACTCGTTTTGCTTTAGAGGAATTAATCGCAGATATTGAGGGTGGGATTAAAGGTTTTGCCTTTGCATCAGGGCTTGCAGCAATACATAGCGTGTTATCTATTTTTCAACCAGGTGATCATTTGATTTTAGCAGATGATGTTTATGGTGGGACTTTCCGCTTATTTGAAAATGTATTAGTCAATCAACAGTTAACTTATTCAGTTGTTGATACAAGTCAAAAAGGATTGGTAGAGGAAGCCGTAACTGATAAAACAAAAGCAATATTTTTAGAAACACCGAGCAATCCTTTATTAAAAATTACTGATATTTCCTACCAAGTGGAAGTTGCTAGAAAAAATAATTTACTTGTAATTGTTGATAATACATTTGCTACACCTTATTTTCAACAACCATTAAAATTAGGTGCAGATATTGTTCTTCACAGTGCTACTAAATATATTGGTGGACATAGTGACGTTGTTTCAGGACTAGTTGCCACAAATAAATTAGAGCTAGCAGAAAAAATAGCTTTCAACCAAAATGCCATTGGCGGTGTTTTAGGACCTCATGATAGTTGGTTAGTTCAACGAAGTATTAAAACTCTCGGTATTCGAATGGAAGCTCATGAAAAAAATGCAATAGCTGTTGTTGATTATTTAACTAGACATTCAGCTGTTGAAAAAGTGTATTACCCTGGTCTTAACACACATCCTAATTATGAAATTGCTAAAAAACAAATGAGTGGTTTTAGTGGCATGATTTCTTTTGAATTAAAAGAAACTTATGATACGCATCTTTTTGTTGAATCATTAGAGTTATTTACATTAGGTGAAAGTTTAGGTGGAGTTGAAAGCTTAATTGAAGTGCCCTCTGTTATGACACACTCTTCAATGACAAAAGAAAGAAGAGAAGCAGCTGGCATTAAAGATGGTTTAATTAGATTATCTGTCGGTATCGAACACATTGATGATTTACTAATAGACTTAGAACAAGCTTTTCTAAAAGTAGGTGCTTAGTAAATGGGAAGAGAATTTTTAGATATATTTACTGGTTGGGCTGAGAGTTATGATGAGACAGTTGCAGGTAAGGATGATGAGTATAAAGAAGTTTTTGAAAATTATGATGACATGTTAGAAAAAATAGCAAAGCTTTCAGGAGCTTCTGTTTTAGAATTTGGTAGTGGAACGGGCAATTTAACACAGAAATTATTAGCTCACCAAAGAAAAGTTTTTCCAGTGGAACCATCTAAAGAAATGACCGAAATAGCTAAAAGAAAATCAGCTTTAAGAAATCAACTTTTCATAGAAGGTGATTTAGAAAATTTTCCAAAACCTAGTGAGGAGATAGACACGATTGTTTCAAGTTTTGTTTTTCATCATTTAACAGAAGCAGAAAAAAATAAGGTTATTCGAATGTACTATAATCTACTTCCTAAAAGAGGAAAAGTAATCATTGGAGACACAATGTTTTTATCACATGAAAATTACGAGTTAGTAAAAAAAGAATCTTATGATTCAAATAAATTGAACTTACTTGAAGATTTAGAGAGAGAATACTATCCCTTGATATTAGATATGGAAGTCTATTTCAGAGAAGCCGGTTTTAGAACAAAGTTTAATCAAATAAATCAATTTGCTTGGATTATTGAAGCAGTAAAAAACTAGATTGGAGTAATAAAAAATGAAAATGAATGTTGAGAGTTTTAATTTAGATCATACTAAGGTAAGTGCTCCTTATGTTAGAGTGGCAGATAGAAAAATAGGTAGTAATGGCGATTTAATTGTTAAATATGATGTGCGTTTTAAACAACCAAATAAAGAGCATATGGAGATGGCAAGTCTTCATTCTTTAGAACATTTAACAGCGGAGTTAATAAGAAATCATGCAGACTTTATAGTGGATTTTTCGCCAATGGGATGCCAAACAGGTTTTTATTTAACAGTTTTAAATCATGATGATTTAGATGAAGTTTTATTAGTTCTTGAAAAAACGATGAAGGATGTTTTAGTAGCTACTGAGGTTCCTGCGAGTAATGAAATCCAATGTGGATGGGCTAGTAGTCATACTTTAGAGGGTGCACAAAATTTAGCAAAAGAATTTTTAGAAAAAAGAAATGAATGGTCAAACATTTTTGCGTAAAATAAATCTTTAAATGTTAATTGAGCTGTTGTCTATGACGACAGCTTTTTTAGTTTACTAAAAAGGTTTGGGGAAATCTTAGTGATGGTTATATTTGGATAATTCAAAAAAATATGTCTTTAGGAATAGTTAGTCAGAAAGAGAAGACTAACTATTCCTAAAGGTTGTGATTAAATAAATCGATCATTCAAAAAATCCTCTTCTGATTCAATTCTTTTTTTCATATGAGTATCATAGTTAGAAACAAAGATACAAGAAAATAAAGAATTAAGAACATATTCAATACCTATTTGTGAGGAAAATGTTGATAGTTTTATTGTCTGATTTTCACTCACTGATACAGGTAAGATAAGATCAGCTAATTTACCAATATGGGATTCAGGATAAGCAGTAACAACAATTAATTTAACTTGTCTATTTTTTAAAATTTTAGCAATACGGTAACTATTTTTACTTTCACCACTGTAAGAAAGAATTAGCACGCAATCATCATCTGAAAAATTATTAGCAAGATGTCTATTTTCACCTGGAAGGTTAGGCATTAGGATGTGAAAACCAATTTTCATCATTTTATTTTGGAAATTTAATGCAGGAACAGTCGTATCTCCATAAGAAAATATACCAATTTTATTAGCATCGATAATAGAACTAACAGCTTGTTCCAAGAGTTCATTTGTATAAAGGAAAGACGTTTGGTTAATAGAATCTGTATAGAGAGCTTTAAGTTTGTTTAGAATATCCGCATTAGTATCGTTATCAGAGAAAGGAAAACTTGGATCTACTTCGATTAATTCTTTGGGTTTCACTTGAAGTTGTGCGGATAATTGAATTTTAAAGTCAGCAAACCCCTTTAATCCAATTTTTCGACAAAGTCTGACAATACTAGAAGTTGAAGAAAAGGTAGCATTCGCTAATTCTTGAACAGAAGTGGTCAATGCATTTTTGGGATTTTTAAGGATGTAATTGGCAATAAAAATTTCTGTGGTATTAAAGTTTTCTTGTTTATTTAAGGCTAAGATAATATCCAATAGTGAGCTCCTTTTGGAATAATATTTCCATTTTTTTGATAAATATCATTTCTTTGGAATGAAATATTAAAAGAATGTTATTTTGTTTACTCTTATTAAACCCTTATGATTAAATGGAGTCAACAAAAATGAGGGAGGAAGATAGATGTTACAAATTGCTTATATTGGAAATGGAAAGAGTACTAATCGTTATCATATACCTTTTGCTAAAAAATATCAGATATTAAAATAAAAAAAGTTTATTCGAGAAGTGAATCAATTTGGGATAAAATTCCAGATGTTGAGTATACTTGTAATAAAGAAGAAATTTATAGTGATTCTGAGATAGAATTAGTTGTGATTACAACACCTCCAATATCTCATTATGAATTGGCTAAGGAAGCTTTACTGAATGGGAAAAATGTTCTTGTAGAAAAACCTTTTACTGAAACAGTAGCCCAAGCAAAAGAATTATTTGAACTAGCCGCATCTAAAAAATTGATGATTCAATGTTTTCAAAATAGACGATTTGATTCAGATTTTTTGACTGTGAAAAAAATTATTGATAGTGGTATTTTAGGAGATTTGTTAGAAATAGAAATGCACTATGATTACTTTCGTCCAGAGGTACCAGAAGAAAAAAATACGTATTCAAAGTTAGAGAGCTTTGTTTATACTCATGCTTGTCATACTGTTGATCAAGTACTTTCATATTTTGGAGAACCAACAAATATTCATTATGATGTGAAACAAATTTTAGGAACTGGTAGGATGAGTGATTATTTTGATATAGATATGTGTTACGATCATCAAGTGAAAGTTTCTATAAAATCAAGCTACTTTAGGCTTAAAGAGAGGCCAAGTTTTGTTGTTTATGGGACTAAAGGCTGTTTTGTAAAAGCAACGAAAGATAGACAAGAAGAGCATCTGAAACACTTTTACATGCCTACTAATGCGGATTTTGGAATTGACCTACCAGAACACTACGGCGTATTATCTTATATTGATGAAGAAGGTACATATCATGAAGAAAAAGTAGTTTCTGAAGTTGGTGATTATAGTATGTTTTATCAACATTTATATGATACTTTAAAAAATAATAAACCGCATCTAGTAACAGAGGAAGAGACAATTAAACAAATAGAAATTTTAAATACCGCAACTTCACGACTTTCATCAGAAATTAAGGTATAATTTACATAATATAAAATATGAGGGGGAGTAAACATGAAATTAGGTATTTTAGGTGCAGGTATGATTGTCGGTCACTTTTTAGAAATGGCTAAAGATTTACCTGAAATAGAAGTAACATCGATTTTAGGAACTAAGAGAAGTTATGATAAATTAATGAAAATTCAAGCAGATAATAATATTGACCAAGCTTTTACAGACTTTGATGAATTTTTAGAAAAAAGTGATATGGATACTGTTTATGTCGCATTACCAAATCATCTTCATTATGAATATGCGAAAAAATCTTTAGAAGCAGGGAAACATGTTATTTGTGAGAAACCATTTACATTAACCTTAGCTGAATTTATGGAACTTAAGGAAATGGCATTAGCTAAAGATTTAGTCTTAGTTGAAGCTATTACTAATCAATATTTAGGTAACTATCAAACGATTAAAGAGATTATGCCTGAATTAGGTGAGTTAAAAATTATGGAGTGTAACTACTCTCAATACTCATCAAGATATGATGCCTTTAAAGAAGGAACCATTTTACCAGCCTTTAATCCTAAAATGGGTGGTGGGGCCTTAATGGATATTAATATTTATAATATTCACTTTGCTGTTGGACTTTTAGGAAAACCAAGTTCAGTTCATTATTTACCAAATGTTGAAAGAAATATTGATACTTCTGGTGTTTTAATTTTAGATTATCCAAATGTAAAAGTAGTATGTATCGGAGCAAAAGATTCAACCTCAGAAATTAGAACAACTATCCAAGGAAATAAGGGTTCGATTTTAATTAATGGCTCATCTAGCTTAATTGTAGAAGTTGAAAAACAATTAAATGGTGAAGAAGCGGTAGTTTATCAAAATAATGCTCATCCTCATCGTATGTACGAAGAATTTGCTGAATTTTACCGCATGATAACTGAGCATGATATGAAAGAAGTTGAAAAACAATTAGATCACAGTCAATTAGTGATGGAAGTAGTCGATAAAGCCCTAGCTAGTGGAAACATTGAATTAGGATAACTATTAAAACTTCAAGAGATATGTCTAAAACTTATCTTTTGAGGTTTTTTATTTTGGTCTAAATAGGGTAGAATAGATAAGTGATTAGAGAACTTTATCAACTATCTGAGAGATATGAAAAAATTAGATGATAACAGTTGAAAGGAGACGGTATCTTATGTTAGTTAAACATCATATTAATGCTAGCTTAAACTGGATTGAAACTAGAAAATTAAATGAGAGAGAAAAAAATACCTTACTTGATGAATATAAAATATCAGATGAAGTACTAGAATATGTTTTGGATACTTATGAACAGAGTAACTATATTCATGAACCAGAAGATGAACAGGAATTAGTTATTTTACATATGCCTGCCAAATCTCAAGAAAATAATCGTTATACAACTAAACCAATCGCTTTCTTAATTAAAGACAATAATTTATTTACATTTAATGAAAGTAATCTTTCTTTGATGAACCATGATATGAATAAGGAAACTGGTCAAGAAAGAATTGATACACCTGTTTCATTTATGCTAGAAAAAATTTACTTTTTAATGAGTAGTTATTTTCCAGTGTTAAGAGAGGTTACAAGACAACGTCATGTACTAGACGATATGTTAACAAAGAAACTAACGAATAAAGAGCTAGTTAAGTTAGCCTATTTACAACAGTCTTTAACTTTTATTTTAAATGCTGCTGAAAGTAATGTTGAGGCATTAACTATTTTAGAAAAATCTAAATTTGGTAAAGAGTTATCAGATGTGGAAAAAGAAAGATTAGAGGACGCTTTAATTGAAGCGGAACAAATTGTTCATATGGCAGAATTAGAAGCTAAAATTGTTGATAAAATCGCTAAAATATTTGACAGTATTATGAATAACAACCTAAATGATACGATGAAATTTTTAACAGTTTGGTCATTAGCTATTGCAATTCCAACTTTAATTACCGGTTTTTTTGGGATGAATATTAATTTACCAAAGGTTGATAAAGTATATGGATGGATTCAATTAACTATTTTATCAGTTGTACTTGTGGCGTGGTTAATTTTAGGTTTAAAACGTAATAAAAAAGTTTAGCTAATTTTTTATTTCATATTGATTGCTAATTGAACATTTATTTGTTAGTATAAATATATAATTTTTAACTCTTAGGGGAGTAACCAGTAGCAAATATATGCTGCGCTAATGTCAACAGTAAGTTAACGACTTGTCGTTTTCTGGTATTAGATGAAATGGTGAGACTTAAGACAAGTTTTTTTGCTTGTCTTAGGTCTCTTTTTTGTTATTAGTAACTCACCTAAAGAGAAAAGAAGGGGAAGAATCATATTGGAAAAGGAAACGTATCAAACTAGCCTTGATGAAATCATGGAAAAAGTCGGCAGTCAGTCAACTGGTTTAACAGGACAAGAGGCAGGTAGTCGTTTAGAAAAAAATGGATACAATCAACTAAAGGAAGCACCAAAAAAATCTACAATGGCACTCTTTTTAGAAACATTTAAAGATGCTATGGTAATTGTCTTATTAGTTGTAGCAGTTGTTCAAATGTTAATGGGAGCTTACGTTGAATCTCTTGTTATCTTCATTGTATTAATGATGAACTCTGTTGTCAGTGTGATTCAAACTAAAAAAGCAGAAGGTTCTCTTGATGCTTTAAAAAGTCTATCAGCTCCTGATGCTAATGTCATTCGTGACGGTAAAGAAACTGTTATTTTAGCAAAAGAATTAGTTGTTGGAGATGTTGTTATTTTAGAAGCTGGGGATTATGTACCGGCTGATGGTCGCTTACTAGAAGCAGGTTCTTTAAAAATTGATGAAGGAATGCTGACAGGTGAGTCAGTGCCAGTTGAAAAAAACTTAGAAGTTATATCTGGTTCAGTTCCAATTGGTGACAGAACAAATATGGTTTTCAGTGGAACAATCGTTACTTATGGTCGTGGTCTTTTCATAGTAACAGCAACAGGAAATGACACAGAAATTGGTCAAGTAGCTGGTCTTTTAGAAAGTACTAGCGAACAAAAAACACCACTACAACGTGGTTTAGATTTATTCAGTAAAAAATTAAGTCTTTGGATTTTAGTTTTATCAATTGTTATTTTAGCAGTTCAAGTAGCTCGTATCTTTATTAGTGGTGGCTCTACTGACTTAACAACAGATATTTTAAATGCTTTTATGTTTGCCGTAGCCGTAGCTGTAGCTGCTATTCCAGAAGCTTTGCAATCTATCGTTACAATTGTTTTATCTCTTGGAACTAAAAGAATGGCTAATCAACACGCGATTATCCGTCATTTACCAGCTGTAGAAACTCTAGGTTCAACAAGTGTTGTATGTACTGACAAAACTGGTACTTTAACACAAAATAAAATGACTGTTGTGGATCATTATTTACCAAGTAGTGGTGCTGAAACAATTTCAGAAGACCCATCAACTTGGACCAAAGAAATTAAGCGTATTATGGAAATTAGTTTGTTAGCTAATGATGCAGCTATTACTGAAGATGGTGAAAAAATCGGTGATCCAACTGAGATTGCTTTTCTTGATTACAGTGAAAAACTAAATTCTCCGTATCGTGAAACAAGACAAAAATATCCACGTCTACAAGAATTGCCATTCGATTCAGATCGTAAATTAATGTCAACGCTACATGAAATTGATGGCGAATTTTTAATGATGACAAAAGGTGGACCAGATGTTTTATTAGGTCGTAGTTCAAAAGTATTGATTGATGGTGAAGTAGTACCATTAACTAAAGAGTTATTAGCAACAATTCAAGAAAAAAATGAGGGCTTCTCAAAACGAGCTCTACGTGTATTAGCTTTTGCATATAAACCTGTATCAGAAAATCGTGTGTTATCATTAGAAGATGAAAATGAACTGATTTTCGTTGGTTTAATGGCGATGATTGATCCGCCAAGAGAGCAAGTAAAAGATGCTGTTCGTGATGCTAAAAGTGCTGGTATTAAAACAGTTATGATTACAGGGGATCACAAAACGACAGCTGTTGCCATTGCTCGTGAAATTGGTATTTCTGAGGATGGACATATGGCTTTAACAGGAACAGAATTAGATGCTCTAACAGAAGAAGAACTAAAACGAGATTTAGAAAAAATTACAGTTTATGCTCGTGTCTCACCAGAAAATAAAATCCGTATTGTCCGCGCATGGCAAGATAAAGGTAATATTGCTGCTATGACAGGTGATGGTGTAAATGATGCACCAGCTCTTAAACAAGCAGATATTGGGATTGCAATGGGAACAGGTACTGACGTTGCTAAAGATGCTTCAGCTATGATTTTAACTGATGATAACTTTGCTTCAATCATTAGTGCTGTAAAAGTTGGACGAAATGTCTTTGATAACATTAAAAAAGCGATTGCTTATCTATTCTCAGGTAACTTAGGAGCAATCATTGCCATCTTATTTGCTCTTGTAGTTGGTTGGGCAAATCCATTTACAGCGTTACAGTTACTATTTATTAACTTAGTAAATGATTCTCTACCTGCAATTGCTTTAGGAATGGAAAAGGAAGAACCAACAATTATGAACCGCAAACCAAGAGATCCAAATGAAGGAATCTTCTCAGGGGATACATTAACTTCAGTGATTTACCGTGGTTCTTTAATTGGTATTGCTGTTATTATCGCTCAGTACATTGGTATGCAAACTTCACCAGAAATGGGTGTTGCAATGGCATTCTCAACATTAATCTGGAGTCGTACATTACAAACATTCCCAGCAAGATCAAATAGCCAATCAGCAATTAAAGCTGGATTCTTCTCAAATAGAATGGTCATTTTAGCTGTTAGTTTATGTGCAGTTCTTTATACAGTCACATTAATTCCAGGTTTACGTTCAGTATTCTCTATTCCAGCTACTTTTGGTTTAACGCAAATTGGTATTTCGGTTGGGTTAGCTTTAGCTGCTATTGTTTTAATGGAAGTGACTAAATTAATATTGAAGAAAAAATAAAGTGGATATTCGCAACCATTTGAAAAAACAAAGTATTGATTTCAATGCTTTGTTTTTTTATATCAAAAGATTGGAATCGTTTCAAAAAAATGGTACTATAAAAGAAAAATGATAAAGAGGGATAAAATGAAAGCAACGATGAAAGACGTGGCTTCCTTGGCTGGAGTGGGTGTTGGAAGCGTCTCACGAGTAATAAATGGCGTGAATGTAAAGGAAACAACAAAAGAAAAAGTTTTAGCTGCGATAAAAGAGCTTGACTATACACCTGATGAGTACGCAAGGGGATTAAAAACAAATAGAACAAATACTGTCGCTTTAATCATTCCAACAATTTGGCACCCGTTTTTTTCTGAATTTGCCTATTATTTGGAAGAAACTCTTAGTCAAAGAAATTATAAATTATTAATTTGTAATGCAGATGGTAGTCCTGAAAAAGAAAAAGAGTACATTGAGATGGTGAAGCAAAGTAAAGTAGATGGCATTATTGGTGTTACTTACTCTGATATTGATAAATTTGTCTCCTCAAAGATTCCTTTTGTAAGTATTGATCGACATTTCTCAGAACCAATTTCTTATGTAACTGCAGATAATTTTTTAGGCGGCCAAATAGCTGCTCAAGAATTGATTAAACGTGATTGTAAAGAGTTAGCTTATATTGGTGGTATATCACCATATCCTAATGAAACGAATAATCGAAAGGAAGGATTTTTTAGTGAATGTCGTAATTTAAATATGAATGTCACTAGCTTGGTTATGCCAGAACCTATTGATGATCTACCGTCGCAATTGGACAAGTTTATTAGTGAAAATCCTAATATTGATGGTATTTTTACAATCAATGATTTTATGGGATTAGATGTAATAAAATCAATGGAACGACAAGGAAAAAAAGCACCTGAAGATTATCAGATTATTGGTTTTGATGGTATTAGAATCTCTGAAAATAAAGAGTATTTACTATCAACAATTGTTCAACCTATTGAAGAAATGGCGAGAGTATCTGTTGAAACTTTATTAAATATTGTTTTATTCCAAGAAAAATCAGAGCGTAAAGTGTTACCGGTTTATTTTAAAGAAAGTGCTACAACTAAAACTCTTGACAATTAAAAATAAGCATGTTAATCTTAATTTGTAAAAACGGGAAACGTTTCCAAAGTGTGAGGCGTTTCTTTTATTAAAACAATTTGGAAACGTTTCAAATATGAGGGAGGAAAACATGATGAAAAGAAGAACAATGGGATTAATTACAGTCGGTGTTTTAAGTTTGGGGATACTAGCTGGCTGTGGTAATAGTGAAAAAAAGAGAGCAGCAATCCAGGTGAGATTAAAGTTTGGGTTCAATTTTCAGATGAAACGGCTGAAGGTAAAGCATGGCAAGAAGTTGTTGAGAATTTTAATAAAGAAAATGAAGGTAAGTACAAAGCAACAACAGAATACATTCCAAGAAGCGGGAGTGGCGGTGGATATGAAGATAAAGTAAATGCTGCTGTTTCAACAAATAGTTTACCAGATGTTATCACTTTAGACGGGCCAAATACAGCAGCTTATGCTCAATCAAAAGTGATCGCTCCACTTGATGAGTATTTAGAAGATGCTGATATGGATGACGTACTAGATAGTATTAAACAGCAAGGAACTTACGATGGTAAAATGTATGCATTTGGTTTTTCAGAATCTAACGTAGGTATTTATTATAATAAAAAGATGTTTAAAGAGGCAGGAATTAGTGAAGCTGAAATTCCAACTTTAGAAAAACCATGGACATGGAGTGAATTTAACCAAATAGCAGAAAAACTGCAAAAAAAATATGACGGCCCTGTTTTTGATATGCAAATTGCTAATAAGGATGAAATGTTGACATATGGTTATACACCTTTTGTTTGGTCAAATGGTGGAAATGTTGTAAACGAAGATGGAAAAAAAGCTGAAGGCTATTTTGATTCGAAAGAAACGATTGAAGCATTTGAATTTATTCAAAATTTAGTGAAGAAAGACTATGTTCCGATTTCACCTATTGAAAAAGGATTTGAAACAGAAAAATATCCTATGTACCTAAGTGGATCTTGGACAATGGCGGATTTAGAAGAAAATTATAAAGATGTGGATTACGGAATTCTACCTTATCCGGTATCTGATAAAACGAAAAAATTAGTTTCACCTACTGGAAGTTGGCAACTTGGTATGACAACTAGTACGAAAGAAAAAGAAGCATCAGCTGAATTTATTAAATTTGCAACAAACACCGAATCAAGTAAAATCATTAGTTTAAGTAACAGTGTTTTACCAATTAGAAATTCAACAATTGAATTAATCAAAGATGATGTAAACGATGGCATGAAAATGTTAATGGAACAGAATCAAATTTCTGGTCAAGCAAGACCAGTTGTTGTTGCTTACCCTCAAGTCTCACGAGCTTTCCAACAAGCTATTCAAGATATTTCATATTTTGAAGAAAATCCTGATGTGTCTAAAGTGTTGAAAGCAAGAACAAAAGAAATGCAACAAGCAATCGATAACTCAATTAAATAAATATAATGGCTGTCTTTATAGGCAGCCTTTAAGGAAGGGATAACTATGAAATCGAAGCCAACATTAAAAGATAACATACTAGGATATAGTTTCTTATCCCCAGCACTTATTTTATTAACTATTTTTCTACTAGTGCCAGTAGGTATGGTATTTTATTACGCTTTTACCGATTACTATTTATTAACACCGGATGCTAGACAATTTGTAGGGTTAGAAAACTTTAAACGCCTCATGAGTGATCCGATTTTTAGAAAGAGTATTTTGAATACAGTAAAATTTGTTGTTTGGATTATTCCAGTTCAACTAGGTGCAGCTTTAGGAATGGCACTCCTGATCAATAAACAAAGAAAAGGTAACATGTTTTTTAAAGTTGCTTTCTTTGCACCAGTGGTCATGTCTTTAGTTGTTATTTCTATTCTATGGTTGTATTTATTAAATCCAAATGAGGGACTAATTAACGCTCTTTTAAATAAAGTAGGTATTAGCTCAATGCCATTTTTAACAAGTCCTAAACAGGCAATGTATACAATTGTTTTTGTATCAGCTTGGCAAGGAGCTGGTTATCAAATGTTATTACTTTTAGGTGGTATGCAAAATATTCCACAAGATGTTTATGAAGCAGCGGAAATTGATGGGTTTTCTAAATTCCAACAGTTTTGGTATATTACCTTACCTTTATTAAAACCAACAGCCATTTTCGTATTATTAACAACTTTAATCTCAGCATTTAAGTTGATTGTTCAGCCAATGGTTATGACACAAGGTGGTCCGATGAACTCAACTATGACTATGGTTTACTACATTTATCAAACAGGATTCACAGATAGACTAGTTGGTTATTCTAGCTCAATTGCTTTAATATTTACGACTTTAATTGGTTTAATAACGATAGGGCAACGAAAACTAGTGAAGGAGGATGAAGACTAATGAAAAGAAAAAGAAGAATGCTAACTATTGTAGAATATACCTTACTCATTTTGTTAGCGATGATCTTTTTATTTCCAATGATTTGGATGATTGTTTCTTCAATGAAGCCTGAAGCTGATGTGTTTAATAATTTGACTTCTTTTAAAGCTTTTTTACCAAGTTTAAATCCTGCTAACTGGTTTAAAACATATCAAGCAGTTGTAAGTAGATTTAGTGTTGGTACATATCTTTTTAATAGTTTATTTTATGGTTTAACGTTTGCTTTTGGATCGATTTTAGTTAATTCATTAGCAGGATTTGCTTTTGCGAAAATAAATTTTTCAGGTAAAAAGGTCATATTTGGTTTACTACTAGCTCTGTTAATTATCCCAATGGAAACAGTTTTAATACCTCAATTTACAATAATCACTAAATTAGGATTAGTAAATAATCGATTAGCGGTTATATTACCGGGAATTGCTAGTGCATTCAATATTTATCTATTTAGAAATTTCTTTATTGCTATTCCAGAAGAAATTATTGAATCAGCAAAATTAGATGGGGCAAGTACCTTACAAATTTTCTTTAAAATCATGTTACCAATGTCAAAACCTGCTATTGCGACTGTAGGGGTTTTATCTTTCATTGGTAGTTGGAATGACTATATTTGGCCGTTAATGGTTTTAACGGATAAGAGTAAATTTTCAATGCAAGTAGCAATTACTGCAATTAATACAACTCAACCAGTTTATATTAATCAAGTAATGGCAGTGTTAACTATCTCAACGATTCCATTAATCATTGTCTATATCGTTGCACAAAAATACATAGTTCAAGGACTAGGTGGTTCTGGAACAGGAATAAAATAATTAGGAGAGAAAAAAATGACGTCATTAACAAAAGCAAATGAATTTATACTAAATAATAAAAAAACTGTTAATCCAATGTTTCGAAACCAATATCATTTAATGGGACCAATTGGTTGGATTAATGATCCGAATGGCTTTGTTTACTTCAGAGGAGAGTATCATTTGTTTTATCAGTTCTATCCTTATGATAGTGTTTGGGGACCAATGCACTGGGGACATGCAAAGTCAAAAGACTTGATTCATTGGGAAGACTTGCCAGTAGCATTAGCTCCTAGTGAAGATTATGATATTGACGGCTGTTTTTCAGGAACCGCATTAGTAAAAGATGATAAATTATATTTATTTTATACAGGTCATGTGGAAAATGAGACCTTGAAAAGAGAAGTCCAATGTATGGCAGTTTCAGATGATGGCATACACTTTGAAAAGTCAATGAATAATCCACTTGTAGATGAAACTCACATAGAAAATATTGCTTCACCTGAAGATTTTAGAGATCCTAAAGTGTTTGCAAGAGAGGATGTATATTTTATGCTTGTTGCCTCTCAAACGGCTGATTCAAGAGGTCAAATCCTGATGTTTAGATCAAAAAACTTGAAAGATTGGTTTTTTTACTCGGTTTTATTAGAGGGGAATTCAACTCAGGGTATTATGTGGGAGTGTCCAGACTTATTTCAATTAAACGGAAAAGATGTTTTGATAATGTCTCCGATTCAGATGCCAAAAGAAGATCATAAATATGCAAATCGTAGCTCAACAGTAGCATTTATTGGTGAAATTAATTGGGAAACTGGAAAAATGCATGTTGATAACTACCATGAAATAGATAGCGGATTAGATTTTTATGCTCCTCAAACAGTTATTAATGGACAGGGTGAACGCTATTTAACAGCGTGGATGCAAATGTGGGATAGAAATATGCCAACTAATGATTTAAAACATGGTTGGGCAGGATCGATGACGCTACCTAGAAAACTTTCTATAAAAAATAATAAGTTGATCCAGCAGCCTGTTAAATTTAGTAAAGAGCAATTAATATCAAAAAGAAAACTAGTTGATGTTTTAGTGAATGACTCAAGAGTAGTAGTAGAGCCGATAAAGAAAGCTAATCGAATTAATTTAGAAGTAGATTTGAGCAAAGGTGAATTATTTACGATTCATTATGGGAAAAACGAAGAAAATTATTTTGAAATTAGTTACAATGTTTTGGATTCCCTATTAACTATTAGTCGAGAGCTGATTGGTCAGCCTATTACGGGAGCTGAAAAACCTAACTTGAATAAGAGAAGTGCTTATGTTCCTCTAAATAAAGGGAAATTAGGTTTAGATTTGTATGGAGATACCTCTTCTATTGAATTATTCACTCATGATGGGCAAACACTATCGACAACTTTCTTTGAAGAAAATTTTACAGAAATTATTGAAATCACCTCAACTGGTGATGCCTTAATTGAAGTGTTAGAAATTTACGACATTAATGTGAATTAGGAGGACAAACAGATGTTTGGTGGAATTGAAGCAGGCGGTACAAAATTTGTTTGTGCTGTATCAGATGATGAGCTTAATATCATAAAAAAAAGTAGTTTTAAAACGACAACACCAGAAGAAACAATGGCTGAGGTGATTTCTTTCTTTAAGCCATTTCAATTAGATATGAAGGCTATTGGTGTCGGTTCTTTCGGCCCTATCAATATAGATGAAACTTCAGCTGATTATGGAAAGATAACATCAACTCCTAAAATAGCTTGGCAATATTTTGATTTTGTCGGTACTTTAAAAGAGCATTTTTCTGTACCAATCATTTGGACAACAGATGTGAATGCGGCTGCATATGGTGAGTATCGTCATGGCAATGGAATTAGAAATAAAAGCTTGGTTTATTTTACAATCGGTACAGGGATAGGTGGGGGAGCCATTCAAAATGATCAATTTATTCAAGGTTTTTCCCATCCAGAAATGGGACACATGTTAGTTAAACAGCATCCAGATGATGATTTTAAAGGTGCTTGTCCATTTCATAGTTCTTGTTTAGAAGGTATGGCAGCAGGTCCAGCAATCGAAAAAAGATTAGGTATTAAAGGTCAGGATTTATCTGAAGATCATCCTTACTGGTCTATAGAAGCAGACTATATTGCTCAATGTGCATACAATACAACTTTAATGTTATCTCCTGATATAATTGTTTTTGGTGGAGGCGTGATGCAGCAAAATCATATGATTGAAAAAGTAAGACAATTATTTGAGAAAAAAATGAACGACTACACAATGTATCCGGACATTGATAGCTACATAGTAACACCAAAATTAGGCAATGAAGCCGGAATTATAGGTTGCTTATCTTTAGCAAAAGATAAAACGAAATAAATAATAATTACTATAGAAAACTTTCCAGTAAAAAATACTGGGAAGTTTTTCTTTACCTAAAGTACACTTTAGAAGGTATGATAGAGAAAACAAGGAGGATGAAAGATGAAAACAATTTATTTAACTCGTCATGGTCAAACATTATTTAACTTACAGCATAAAATTCAAGGTTTTTGTGATTCACCTTTAACTGAGTTAGGAATTAATCAAGCAAAAATTGCCAAAGAATATTTTATTAGAGAAGGAATTAAATTAGAAGAAGCTCATAGTTCTACATCAGAAAGAGCGGTTGATACTCTGGAGATATTAACAGAACTTCCTTTTAAAACTCATAAAAAATTAAAAGAATGGAATTTTGGAACCTTTGAAGGTGAAGGAGAACATCTAAATCCGCCCTTACCTTATAATGATTTTTTTGTCCAATTTGGCGGAGAGGATCAACTTGAGGTTGAAAAAAGACTTAATGAAGCTATTACAAAAATAGCGGCTGAAAGCTCTAATGAACAAATTTTGATTGTTTCTCACGGTGGTGCTATTGCTAATTTTTACAGAAAATGGGAAAATTATAGTCAAGTAAGAAGAGAAGGAGCAATCCCAAATTGTTCTATTTTTAAATATGAGTATGATGATGGTATTTTTGTGTTAAAAGAAATTATTCGTCATGATTTCTCTTCTATTATGCCAAAATAAAAGCTAGAGGAAGATTAAGATGTCAATATTTGAGAAGATAAATATGAATGACTTATCAAGCGTTGAGATAGAAATTTATAAGTACATTGTTAACAATTTGGATAAAGTTATTTTTATGAGAGTTAGAGATATTGCTTTAAATGCAAATGTGTCTTCAACATCTGTTTTTCGGTTTATAAAAAAATTAGGGTTTGCTTCTTTTCCAGAATTTAAACTTTATATTAAAAATAATTTATCAAAACGACAATTTCCTGGAGAGAGCCATAAAATTAGTATTGCTCAAAGAATGGAAGATTTGAATTTAAATATTTTCCACCCAGATATTGAATATCAAATTGAGCAAATGGCTAAAAAAATTCAAGAAGCAGATTGTTTAATTTTTTTAGGCTTAGGTGCATCAGGTGCTATTGCTGAGTATGCTTCTAGAAAATTTGCAAATCTAGATTACTTTTCAGTTAGCTTCCATGAATTAACATACCCTTTTCATAGCATTTTAAAGAGCCATCAAAATAATGTCATTATTGCTTTAAGTGTTTCTGGTGAAACTAAGGAAATGATTGAGGCTATAGCCAATATCGAAAAACAAGCTTCAGTTTATTCCTATGCTATTACAGCTGGGAAAAATAGTAACTTATCGCGTTTATGTGACTATTCAATTGAATACTTTACTGAAGAAGATCGAAAAAACGTATTTTATGATTTATCGAGTCAAATACCAGCGATGCTGATTATTGAATCTGTTTTTGGGTATGTCTATGATCATAAAGTCAAAGAAATTAATGAAGCTGTCGAATAAAATAAAGTTGTTAGTTAAGTTTCAAAAGCTTAATTAACAACTTTTTTATTTACTCAATTAAGTTTGGAACAGCTTGTTCCTTTTTAGGAATATATTTCTATCTGATGGAATAGAAATCAGAATGCATAAAAACGCTTTAAAATGATAAAAAATATATTATGATGAAGTCATAAATCGAAAGGGGTTTCAAAATGGAAAAAATGAATAGTTTTTTAGATCGTACGCTGGTACCATTAGCAACAAAATTAAATAATCAAAGACATGTGGCAGCAGTTAGGGATGCCTTTATGTTAATCTTCCCATTAACAATTGCGTCATCAATTGTAATTTTGGTAAACAACTTACTATTTTCTCATGATAGCTTTATCGTGCAATTATTTGGATTATCAAAAATCTTTCCTAACTTAGATACAGCTCAAAAAGTGCTGACACCTGTAGCTAATGGAACGATTAATATTATGAGTATTTTTATTACTTTTTTAGTCGCACAAATTTTAGCAAAACATTTTAAAGCAGATGATACATTAGTTGGTTTAACAAGTGTTGCAGTCTTTATGATATTATATCCATCACCATTTAGCGCTAATGATATGAATGTTTTATCAACTCAATATTTAGGTGCTCAAGGTTTATTTGTAGCTATTATTGTAGGGTGTTTAGTCGGAGAATTTTTATCTAAATTATTCCAATTTAAAAAATTACAAATTAAAATGCCAGATATGGTTCCACCAGCAGTTTCTCGTTCATTCTCAGGAATGTTACCAATTGTTATTGTTGTAGCTGTTGCTGCTATTTTTAGTTTCTTAATTTCAATGGTTGCACCAGGTGGAATTAATGAGTTAATCTACAAGAGTTTACAAGCACCTTTAAGAGATTTAGGTGGAAATGTGTTTGGTGTTCTTATCTTAGCATTTTTACAAACCTTATTATTCTCAGTAGGGATTCATGGTCCAAATACATTAAATGCCGTTCGTTCAGCAATCTTTACAGAACAAGATTTAGCTAACTTAGAATTTATCAACAATGGTGGTTCTTTATGGGATGTTCCATATAAAGAAACTTGGGGAGTTTTAAATGATATGTTTGCCAATATGGGTGGAACAGGTATGACATTAGGTTTAATTATTGCTATCTTTATAGCTTCAAAAAGAGCAGATCAAAGAGAAGTGGCAAAAATGTCATTAGTACCAGGGATTTTTCAAATCAATGAACCAATGATTTTTGGTTTACCAATTGTGTTAAATCCAATTTTAATTATTCCGTTTATCATAACACCAATGGCTAATATTTTAGTTGGTTATTTTGCAACAGTTGTCTTTAAAATTATGCCAACGCCTGCAATCGGTGTACCTTGGACAACTCCAGGAATTATTAATTTATTCCTTGGAACAGGCGGAAATATTATGGGAGCAGTAGTGGGAGTTGTATGTTTAGCAGTTTCTGTCTTAATTTACTTACCATTTGTTATTGCTTCTAACAGAGCACAAAAAATCGAAATTTAAAGATACTGGAGAGATTAATCATGGCAAAAGAATTACCAAAGAATTTTTTATGGGGTGGGGCACTTGCTGCTCACCAAGTAGAAGGAGCATGGAATGAAGCTGGTCGTGGCATGAGTATTGCTGATGTAATGACAGCTGGTGGAAATGGAATTTCTCGTAAAATTACTGAGGGAATTCTTGAGAATGAGTATTATCCAAATCACGAAGCGATTGATTTCTACCATCATTACAAAGAAGATATTCAATTATTTAAAGAAATGGGATTAAAATGTTTACGAACTTCTATTTCATGGAGTCGTATCTTCCCAAATGGAACAGAACAAGAACCAAATGAGGCTGGTTTACAGTTTTATGATGATTTATTTGATGAGTTAATCAAAAATGGTATAGAACCAGTTATTACCTTATCTCACTTTGAGATGCCTTATAATTTATATAAGGAATTTGGTGGGTTTGGTAATAAAGACGTTATCCCATTATTTGTAAAATTTGCTAAGTGTGTGTTTACAAGATATAAAGACAAAGTGACTCATTGGATGACTTTTAACGAGATTAATAATCAAGCTGATGGACAAGAAGATTTACATGTTTGGACTAACTCAGCCATGATTTTAAAGGAAACAGATAACAAGGAAGAAGTTGTTTTTCAAGCAGCAATGAATGAACTGATTGCTAGTGCTTATGCTGTAAGAGAAGGAAAGAAAATTAATCCTAATTTTAAAATCGGTTGTATGATGGCTTATGTACCAATTTACCCTCACTCATGTAATCCAAATGATATGATTGCGTCACTAAAAATCAATGAAAGAAGATATTTTTATAGTGATGTTCATGTACGTGGCGAGGTACCTAGTTACACACAAAAATACTGGGAAAGAAATAACTATAACATTGAAATCAGTGAAGAAGAAAAAGCTGTATTAAAAGAAGGAACAGTCGATTACATTGGTTTTAGTTATTATATGTCTGGAACAGTTTCAACAGATATGACAATCGAAGGCATACCTAATAAAGATTTTAAAGGAACTCAAATGGTTAGAAATCCATACATTGAGTCATCTGATTGGGGTTGGCCAATTGATCCTGTAGGTTTAAGATATATTTTAAATACTGTCTATCAAAGATATAATGTGCCACTATTTATCGTTGAAAATGGTTTTGGTGCTTATGACCAATTAGATGAAAACAATTTTATTAAAGATGATTACCGAATAGATTATTTAAGTAAACACATCGAACAAATGGAACTTGCAATTGTGGAAGACGGAGTAGATGTTATTGGTTATACACCGTGGGGCATTATTGATATTGTAAGTTTTGGAAGTGGCGAAATGGAAAAACGTTACGGCATGATATACGTAGATAAAGATAACAAAGGTGAAGGAACTCTAAAAAGAAGCAAAAAAATGTCCTTTGATTGGTATAAAAATGTTATCGCAACAAATGGAGCGGAACTATAAAAGATTTGAAGGGAGTGTGACAAAATTAAGTCACACTCCCTGATTTATAAACTAAACGGTGTCACAGAAGTAGCTTCTACGGAAATAACCCGAAAACCACAAAAATTTGAAAAGCAATTTTCGTGGTTTCCTTCTTATTTCTTGAAGCTGAACACTTCTGTCACAACCTCTTTTATCTTAATAATAGGAGGAAAAAAGATGTTTTTAAGTATTGATATTGGTGGCACAACAATAAAGTGTGGCATTGTAGACCGACAAGGAAATATACTCAAAAAATCTGCTGTTAAAACAGAAGATAATAAAGAAGTTTTTCTAGCTAGTTTATTAACTATTTATCATGAGGTTAAAAAGGATTATGAAATTGAAGGCATCGGAATCAGTGCTCCAGGAATTATAGAAAAAAATGGACATATGACCACAGCAGGTGCAATTATGTCCTTATACGGAGAAAACATTAAAACATTTCTTGAAGAAAACACCCACTTACCAGTGACAATTGATAATGATGCTAATGCAGCGGCGATTGCTGAAAAATGGCTAGGTAATGCAACAAATATGAAAAATTACATTTGTTTAGTTTTAGGGACAGGTATGGGTGGCGGAATTGTTATTAACAATGAAGTTTACTCTGGAGCAAATGGTATGGCTGGAGAGATTGGTTGGGGAATTATTTCAGGAATTCCTGAAACTGGGTTGATTGAAGATTACTCATTAAACAGAAAAGCAGCCGTTGTAAGTGGTTTATGCCAAAATTATAATACTGAAAAAAGAAAAACAGACACTAATCACGAAGATATTTTAGATGCGAAAGAAATATTTAACAGAGAAAAAGATGGCGAAGAATTAGCTAGAACAATAGTCAATCAATTTTATGAAGATTTAGGATTAGGTTTGATTAATTTAATTAGTTTTTTTGATCCAGAAGCGATTTTAATTGGTGGTGGAATTAGTCAAAATAAGGAGTTCCAAGAACGACTTCAAACTAAAGTAAATGAATTGAAAAAAAGACATGAAGCACTTAATAGAATATTACCTGTTATTGATACACCAATCATTATGGCAAAATTAAAAAACGATGCAGGAATGTTAGGAGCAACCTACCAAATCAAGCAAAAAATTGATAATAATTAAAAAAAGAGACACGGAAAGAAATTTTTTTCGTGTCTTTTTTCATTTTTTTACTTTACAAATTAAAATCAAGGGACTATAATGAAATCGAATTCATACCAATGAATATATTTTATAAGTATAAAAAGGAGAGTTAAGAATGAAAGATGTTATGAATAAATTTTTAGACAAATTTTTACAGGCAGTTAACACAAAGTCAATTACAGCGATTAAGGATGGTTTCTTATTAACTATGCCTGTTTCTCTAGTAGGTTCGATTTTTTTATTAATTGCTGAGTTTCCAGTGCCAGCATGGAACACATTTATGATTGGTATTTTTGGAGATGCTTGGAAAACACCTTTTTATCAAGTGTCAGGAGCAACTTTTGATATTTTAGCTATTGTTGCAGTTATTTCGATTTCATATATTTATGCTAAAAATGAGAAGCAAGATGGATTCAGTAGTGCCATATTATCTTTAGTTTCATTTTTAATTGTAACTAATTCATTTGTTTTAACTGAGAGTGGAGAAAAAATTGGTGGTGTCATTCCGAAAGCTTGGACTGGTGGAAATGGTATCATTACAGCTATTTTAGTAGCTATTATTACAGCGAAAATTTTCACGTTTTTCCTTAAACGAAATATTACAATTAAATTACCAGAGACAGTACCAGCTGGAGTAAGTAATGCCTTTTCTGCTTTAATCCCAGGATTTGTAATTATGGCGGGATCAATGACAGTCTTTATTTTATCTAATGTTTTTGCGGATGCTTCATTAACAGAATTAATTTTTAAAGTTTTACAAACACCTCTTCAAAATCTATCTGATACATTAGCAGGTGGATTAATCATGACTGTGGTTATGTCAGTTTTATTCTGGGCAGGGATTCATGGACCGAATATTGTTATGGGAATTATGGGACCAATCTTAACAGCTAATGCTATGCAAAACCAAGAAATTATTAATAGTGGTAAAGAGTTGATTGTTGGTGAAAATGCTAAAATTATGACTATTCAATTGCTAGATGTTTTTGTTAAGTTTGGTGGTCAAGGATTAACTATTGGTCTTTTAATTGCAGCGTTACTTGTCGCAAAATCTTCTCGTATGAAAGAAATTTCAAAATTATCATTAACGCCAGGATTATTTAATATTAATGAACCAGTTATTTATGGTTTACCAATTGTATTTAATCCAACGATGTTAATTCCATTTGTGTTAGCACCTGTTGTTGGTGTATTGATTTGTTATTTCTCAATTATTACTGGCTTTATGGCTCCTTTTTCTGCGGCAACTGTACCTTGGACAACACCAGTTCTAGTTTCTGGATTTTTATTAGGTGGAGTTCAGGGAGTTATAGTACAATTGATGGTAGTAGCATCTAGTGTTGCAATCTACTTCCCATTTGTAAAACGACTAGATAAAGAATACAGAGCTGAAGAAGCATAAGAGAAAGCGAGTAAGAAAAATGGCCATCTATAAAAAAGTAGCAGAGAACATTAAACAAAAAATTAACACAGGTGAGTATGTGGAGAAACTTCCAACAGAAGATGATTTACTAAAGGAATTTGAAGTTAGTAGAAATACGATTCGAAGTGCCGTTAATATGTTAGTGGATCAAGCTATTTTGTACCGAGTTCAAGGATCTGGTGTTTATATTAGAGAAATTGAAAGAGAAGATGCCATTAATTTAAGTTTAATTAAATCAGTACCTAATAGTTTTGATCACCACAAAATTGAAACTAAAGTACTAAACCACGAACTAATTGAAGCGGATCAAGATTTAGCGAATCAATTTAAAGTTCCAGTAGGCTCGCCAGTCTATCAATTTGAGCGATTAAGAGTAAAGGATGGGAAACCTTTTTTACTTGAATATTGTTACTATAATAAAAAAGTAATTCCTTATTTAGGACGCGAAATATTAGAAGCATCAGTTTTTGAATATATCGAAAAAGATTTAAATAAAAAAATCGGTTTTGCAGATCGCTACATTACAGCCGAAAAAGTAAATAAAGAAGAAGCCGAACTTTTAGAAGTATCTATAGGAGATCCTGCTTTAGTCAACAATGAAAAAATATTTTTAGCTAATGGCGAATTATTTAGTATCTCTCGAGTGTTACATCATTATTTACTAACAGAAATGTACGTCTCTGCAATTAACGATTAGTGAGGGGATATAAGAATGGGTTTTAGAAAAGATTTTTTATGGGGCGGAGCTACTGCTGCCAATCAATGTGAAGGTGGTTTTGATCAAGGAGGCCGTGGTTTAGCTAACGTTGATTTAGCACCAGCCGGCCCGGATCGTCATCAAGTAATTGCTGGAGAGAAAAAAATGTTTAATTTTGATGATGAACATTTTTATCCAGCTCAAAATGCGATTGATATGTATACACATTTTAAAGAGGATATTGCGTTATTTGCAGAAATGGGATTTAAAACATATCGACTGTCTATTGCATGGAGTCGTATTTTCCCTAAAGGGGACGAGAGTGAGCCAAATGAAGAAGGATTAAAATTTTACGAAGAGTTATTCAAAGAATGTCGTAAATATAACATTGAGCCTTTAGTAACAATCACTCATTTTGATGTGCCAATGCATTTAGTAGAAAATTATGGTTCATGGAGAAGTAGAGAGTTAGTCGGTTTTTATGAAAACTTATGTCGCGTTTTATTTACTCGCTATAAAGGCTTAGTAAAATATTGGTTAACATTTAATGAAATTAACATGCTTCTTCACTTACCATTTATGGGTGCAGGCATTTATTTTGAAGAAGGAGAAAACAAAGAGCAAGTTAAATACACTGCGGCTCACCATGAGTTACTAGCCAGTGCTATTGCCACTAAAATTGCTCATGAAGTTGATCCTGAGAATCAAGTTGGATGTATGCTAGCAGCTGGTGCCAACTATGCTTATACGTGTAAGCCAGAAGACGTTTGGGCAGCTAAGAAGACAGACAGAGAAAATTATTTCTTTATCGATGTGCAATCAAGAGGTGAATATCCTGCTTATGCATTAAAAGAACTTGAAAGAAAAGGGATTGAACTACCAATAGAAGATGGCGATTTAGACATTCTAAAAGAAAATACAGTAGACTTTATTTCATTTTCTTATTACTCTTCACACGTTCAAGCAGAGAAAATGAGTGAAGAAAATAAAACAGATGGTAATGCCTTTGATTCTATTAAAAACCCATACTTAGAATCAAGTGAGTGGGGTTGGCAAATTGACCCATTAGGCTTACGTATTACTATGAATGAACTTTATGATCGTTACCAAAAACCTTTATTTGTTGTAGAGAATGGTTTAGGTGCTGTTGATATCCCTGATGAAAATGGTTATGTGGTTGATGACTATCGTATTGATTACTTAAGAGCTCATATTAAAGCAATGAGAGATGCTATGGAGTTAGATGGCATTGATTTACTTGGGTATACGACTTGGGGCTGTATTGACTTAGTTAGTGCCGGAACAGGTGAAATGAAAAAACGTTATGGTTTTATTTATGTGGATCGTGATGATCAAGGGAATGGAACGCTAAAAAGAACGAAGAAAAAATCATTTGAGTGGTACAAACAAGTCATTGCTACAAATGGTGAAGAATTATAAATAATTGTAAAGGACTAAAGGGTAGTTTTTCTACTATTTAGTCCTTTTATATTTCCATTTAATCATAAGTTTAATCCGACTATTAATGATATAATGAATTAAATTTAAAAATAGAAAAAATGGAGCTGGATTACTTGAATAAAAATAAACAGAACAACGAAGTAGCAATGGAAACAATTAGAGAAAATAAAGAAGTATTAGTTAACGGAAGAGTTAGCTATTTTACTGAGTTAGTTAAAGTTGCTGTGAGGCTAACTAATGAGATAAAAAATGAATCAAGTGAACAAGTCAAAGAATTAAAATCAATGTTAGTGTTAGAGACAGTGACTATGCTAACTTCGTCTTGGAGAAACACGTTACCATTTAATTTATTTGTTTCTAAAGAAGCTGACAAATTAGGGAAAAGCTTAGGAATCGAAGACTTACGAAATCATGATTATAGTTTGAAATTTGGAATGAATGAAATCATTAAAAAAATCGAAGAACCTGACTTTCTTTCTATTGCTGAAAATTTAAATGATCAAGATTTAGCGAAATTAAATAAAGCTTTGAAAAAAGAAGATAAAGCATTAAATGCGAATGTGTTACTACATTGGGAGCATGCTTACACAGGTAAAATGTTTAATGAAGATATAATGGAGATGATTGATACTTTAAGTAGTAGTCAAGCATCTGATCAGGAAATCTTTTCAAAAGTAGAAGAATTAGTTAAAAAACAAGCAATTGTTTGGCTTGTTAAACCTGAAAATTATGTGTTAGCAGATAAAGGATTTAAAGATATAAGAACACCAAATTGGGAAACAGCCTATAAAACATGTGGCATTGAATTATGCGAGATGTCAAAAGTAGATTATAAAAATGCTTTCGGGATAGAGTATTAAACAAAATAAAAAATGGAGGGAACTGATAGGATGAAAAAAATATTAGTAACTGGTGGAACAGTTTTTGTTAGCCGAACCTTAGCTGAATATTTTGTGGCTAAAGGAGACGAGGTTTATGTATTAAATCGTAATAATAAACCTCAATCTAAAGGAGTTATTTTAATTGAGGCAGACCGTTATAATTTAGGTGAGTCTTTAAAAAATTATGACTTTGATGTTGTGATTGATGCTAACTCTTATACAGGGGAAGAGATGACACTTTTACTAGATGCTTTACCAACTGTTAAAGATTATGTGTTTATTAGTACCAGTGCTGTGTATCCAGATGTTAGCAAACAACCCTTTACGGAAAAGACAGAGGTAGGCTTTAATAACTATTGGACAAATTATGGAACAAATAAAATTGAAGCAGAAGATATTTTAACTAGTAGAATTCCAGATGCTTTTATTTTAAGACCAGCTTATATTTACGGTCCATATAATAATGCATACCGCGAAGCTTTTGTTTTTGATTGCGCAAAAAATAAACGTCCCTTCTACTTACCAAAAACAGGTGAAATGAAATTACAATTTATTCACATGCATGATATTTGCCGCTTAGTTGATAGCTTACTGACAAATCAGCCAAAACAAAAAATATACAATGTGGGAAATGAAGAGGCTCCATCCATTAAAGAATGGGTAAGTATGTGCTATGAAATAGTTGGAGAAACACCTGAGTTTATAGAAGTCATGGATGATATCTCTCCATTAAAATATTTTAGTTTTGCTGATTATCAGTATTTATTGAATGTTGATCATCAAATGGAAATGATTAAAACGACTATTGATTTTAAAGAAGGTCTAAAAGAATCATGGACTTGGTATCAAAATAATGAAAATTTAGTTAATAAAAGAGATTATCAATTGTTTATTGATGAAAATTTAGCATAAAAGAAAAAGAACTTTCTTATTTAGGAAGGTTCTTTTTTTGCATATATTCTTTTATATGATCTGGAATTAATGAATTATCTATTGTTTTATAGGTATCAAGAGAACCATTTTCAACAGCAATATCGTAAACCCAACATTTATATTCTAGTGTTTCTAGAACGTGATTCAGTTTATTAATTTCTTCTTCTATTGTTTTTTTGCCTTGATGAAATAGAGCCTGTCTATTTTTAAGTGTGCTGTCTCCAGCCAAATACCAATCAAAAAATTGTTTGATATCTTTAATAGGCATATTTGTTTTCTTTAAGCATTCAATTAATTCTAGGTGATCTAAATCTTTGTCATCAAACAACCGGATACCACTTTCATTTCTTTTTAAAAAAGGTAGTAATCCTTCTTTATCATAATACCTAATCGCTGAAATACTAATACCTGTTTGTTTAGAGACTTCTCCAATAGAATACATAAATTTCTCTCCTTACTATTGACCTAAAGTTCACTTTAGGTACTATACTAATTTTACAAAGAAATCATGTATTTGTAAAATTAAACTATAGGAGGAATTCACATGGATTATGTTAAATTAGGTAATTCAGGATTAGATGTTTCAAGAATATGTTTAGGAACAATGGGCTTTGGTAAACCAGAAAGTGGTTTTCATGAATGGGTAATCGAAGAAGAAGAAAGCCATAAAGTGATTAAACAAGCACTTGATTTAGGGATTAATTTTTTTGATACGGCTAATGTTTACTCGTATGGTGACAGTGAAAAAATATTAGGTTCTGGTATTAAAAAATATGCCAAGCGAGATGAAGTCGTTATTGCAACTAAGGTTTATTCTGAAATGAGAAAAGGACCTAACGGAAGTGGACTTTCTCGTAAAGAAATTATTCATCAACTTGATCAAAGTCTAGAAAGACTGCAAATGGATTATGTTGATTTGTATATTATTCATCGTTGGGATTACAATACACCCATTGAAGAAACTATGAGAGCTTTACACGATTTAGTTACGCAAGGAAAAGTTAGATATATCGGTGCATCAGCTATGTATGCCTGGCAGTTTGCAAAAGCTCAAGCTGTAGCCGAAAAAAATGGTTGGACAAAATTTATTTCAATGCAAAATCATTTGAATTTATTGTACCGAGAAGAAGAACGAGAAATGTTACCACTTTGCGTGGATCAAAATATAGGGGTGACACCTTATAGTCCACTTGCATCAGGTCGTTTAACGAGAGATTGGTCTGCAACAACAAAGCGATTTTTAACAGATAAGATAGCACAAGGTAAATATGATAAAACTTTAGAACAAGATAAAGTGATTGTAGAAAGAGTTGCAGAATTAGCAGAAAAATACGATGTTGAACGAGCAGTTATATCATTAGCTTGGTTACTTCAAAAACCTCAAGTAGTTGCACCGATTGTTGGAGCAACTAAGGAAAGTCATCTTTCAAATGCTGTAAAAGCACTTGAAATAAAATTAGCAAAAGAAGACATAAATTACTTAGAAGAAACCTATGTCCCTCATGCAGTAATGGGGCATTCATAAAAGATAAATTATAAAAAGTAAGTTGTGAGAGTTAAATAACAACTTACTTTTTAATTTCTAGGTCAATAGAATTGACAAGTTTTCTAATAAAAGGTATTATTTTCTAGTAATCATTCGGTAACGAACAATTCGTGACCGGTGATGTTTTTTTGTTGAAAGGGGAATAGGTTTGAATCAAGGACTAATTAAAAATATCTTACTATCTCTAAGAGAATTACGTAAGGAAACACATACATTATTAGAAGAACAATCAAAAAAATATCAACTATCAATGACTCAAATTTTTGCGTTAGATATGATTAGACAAAATCCAAAGTTATCATTAAGGGAATTAGCTAAAAAAGTTAATTTAAGTCCAAGTACAACTTCAGAAGTTGTTGAAAAAATGGTGCAAGCAGGATTAGTTGAGCGAGAACAAAGTGAAAAAAATAGAAGAAGAATAGAATTATCTTTATCAAATAAAGGATTAGATACTCTTGAATCAACTTATTCAGATTGGATTGATGATTTTTCAATTTTAGATGAATTAGGTGATGACAAACTTCAAGCTTTTTATGAAACCCAACAAGAAATGATTGATTTATTGAAGAAAAGGAGAGTGTCAGATGAGTCAAACGAAACAAAGTAAACAAGATATAACTGTCTTAATCATTTTATTATTTGGAACTTTTTTAAGTTTCTTAAATCAAACTTTAATGAATGTTGCCTTACCTAGTGTCATGAAAGATTTTGATATTACGGCTGCCCAAGGTCAGTGGTTATCAAATGGTTATATGTTAATTAGCGGGGTTATGATTCCTGCAACAGCCTTTTTAATTGACCGTTTTAAAACACGTCATTTGTATTTAACATCGATGATTGTTTTTACATTAGGAACTTTTATAGCATCAATTTCAATTAATTACCCAATGTTAATTGCTGGGCGAATGATTCAAGCTTTAGGAGCTGGACCGATTAGCCCTTTAATGACTGTTGTCATCATGAACATGTTCCCAGTTCAAAGTAGAGGAAAAGCGATGGGATTTATTGGTTTAGCGATGAACTTCGCTCCAGCAATAGGTCCTACTTTATCAGGTTGGATTGTTCAATCTTATGATTGGCGATCTATTTTTTATGTCATTCTACCATTAGGCATTATTAATATTTTAGTAGCTGTTTTTGCACTTAAAAACTTTGGAGAACAAACTTATCCGAAATTTAATTTCTTAGGAATTGTTTTGTCAACGATTGGTTTAGGAACTCTACTTCTTGGCTTTAGTAATGCGGGAGACAAACCTTGGTTAACCTTTAATGTAGCTGGTTTTGTGTTAATTGGTTTAGTGGTAACTGGTCTTTTTATTTATCAACAAACTCACACAAAACTACCAATGTTAAATTTTTCAGTGTTTAAACACCGTATCTTTACTCTATCTTCAATTACAAACTTTGTTGTGATTATGGGACTTTATGGTGGGATGATATTACTGCCTTTATACATTCAAAATGTTAGAGGGGTTTCTCCAATGACTTCTGGAATGGTGTTACTGCCTGGTGCTATCATTATGGCAATTATGTCTCCTATTACAGGAGCTTTATATGATAGAATCGGTGCACGCTACTTAAGTTTCACTGGACTTATTATATTATCAATTGGAACATTTATGTTTACTTTAATTGATATGAACACGACTGTAACATACTTAGCTATTATGCAAGGCGTTCGTTCTTTTGGATTAGGGTTAGCTTTAATGCCAATTCAAACGGATGCATTAAATGATTTACCATTAGAATTAATGTCTCACGGCTCTGCTATGTATAATACGATAAGACAAATTGCTGGTTCACTTGGAACAGCTTTGTTAGTCACAATTATGAGTATTTCAACAAGTAATTTTGCAGCAGAAAATGTGGGTATTAGTATTGAAGAGGCAACACTTCACGGTATTCAAATTGCCTATATTGTGGTGACTGCAATTTCAGTTGTGGCTGCTGTAATGTGTTTAAAACTAAGTAAAAAAGCAAAATAAAAGAGGCTGACTCAAATGTCAGTCTCTTTTTATTTGTTCTGAAGTTTCTTTACTAGTCAGGGGATAAAAAGTCTGCTCTTTCAACAACTTCACAACTAAGGAGCAATTGAAAAAGCCAATTGTTCCTTAGTTCCTCCAGTTGCTTAGAGCAAAACGACTTTTGACCCACCCTGTTTTTTAAGCTATTTTTTCTTCAAATTGGCTATTATAAAGTTCTGAATAGAAACCATTTTGAGCAATTAAATCATCGTGATTTCCTTGTTCAATAATATCGCCATCTTTCATAACTAAAATCACATCAGCGTTTCTAATAGTAGATAAACGGTGAGCAATAATGAAGGATGTTCTATTTTCCATTAATTGATCCATTGAAGATTGAATTTGTATCTCTGTTCTTGTATCAACTGAACTTGTTGCTTCATCAAGAATTAACATAGGTTTGTTGTCAACAATTGCTCGGGCAATTGTTAGCTGCTGTTTTTGACCAGATGATAGGCTTAATTGGTCATTTAAAATAGTATCGTATTTTTCAGGTAGCGTTTCAATGAAGTGGTGAATACCGACAGATTCACAGGCTTTTTGAATTTCTTCCTCTGTAATACCAGTCATATTATAAACAATATTTTCTTTAATGGTTCCTTCAAATAACCATGTATCTTGAAGAATCATACTAAATTGATTGTTTACAACATGACGTGGTAAGTCTTTTGTTTTAATACCATCAATTTTAATATCCCCACTATCTACTTCGTAAAATCTCATTAATAAATTAATTAAAGTTGTTTTACCAGCACCAGTTGGCCCAACAATAGCAATTTTTTGTCCAGGTTTTACTTCGGCAGAAAAATCTTTTATTACTTTTTTCTCAGGAGTATAGCCAAAACTGACATGATTAAAGCTGACTTCACCGGTTGCTTTATCTAATGTATCTTCTTTATGAGATTCATCAGACATTTCTTCTTCGCCTAAAAATTCAAAAACACGTTTACTTGCAGCAGAAGTAGACTGTAATGATTGGAATGATTGAGCAATTTGACTAAGTGGTTGAGTAAAGTAGCGTACATAAAGGATGAAAGCTACAATGACACCAAAACTAATTGTTCCGTTATTGGCTAGAACAGCCCCTACAATACAAACAGCAACATAACCAAAATTTCCTATAAATTGCATAATTGGCATCATTAATCCAGATAAACATTGTGCTTTAAAACCACTTGTTTTTAGACTTTCATTCATCTCATCAAAAACTTTTTTATTAGATTCTTCAGCATTATAAATTTTAACCACTGATTGACCTGTATAAATTTCTTCAACGTGACTGTTAATGCGTCCTAAATCATTTTGTTGTTGTGAGAAGTATTTTTGAGATTTACTCATAATTAAACTCATTAAAACAAATCCAATAATAGTAGCTCCAACAGCTGTAGCAGTTAGTGTGACGTTAGTTTTTAACATCATAAATAGAGAACCAAATAGTAACGTAATGGCAGAAACTAAAGTTCCGATGCTTTGGTTTAGAGTTTGGCCAATTGTGTCAACATCATTTGTTACACGAGATAAAACATCTCCAGTAGAATTTCTATTAAAATAAGCTAGAGGTAATCGATTGATTTTTTTCGAAATATCTTCTCTTAAATTACGAGAGATAATTTGTGTCACGCTAGCCATAATAAAACCTTGAATGATTGAAAGAAGAGATCCAAATCCATAGAAAAAGACTAGCAGGATACCAATTCTTTTGACTTCATCTAAATCAATACCAGTCATAATTCCTTGAGTGATTAAATCTGTAATTTCTGATAATTTGTCTGGCCCAATTAAAGTTAGAACAGAACCAATCATAGAGGCAATTAGCGCAATGATAATAATAGGCATATATCTTTTAGAGTAGGCAATTAGTTTTTTCCAATTACCACTAAAGTTATTTTTCTTTTTTGATTTTTCTTTAGTCATTAGGCTAATTCCTCCTTAGAAAGTTGTGAGTAGGCAATTTCTTGATAAACAGGGTTGTTTTCCATTAACTCATTATGAGTACCTTTGCCAACTAATTGACCTTCATCAAGAACTAAAATAGTATCGGCATTTCTAATGGTTCCAATACGCTGAGCAACGATAATTTTAGTTGTGTCTTTACAATCTTTTTTAAGACTTTCTCTTAAATTACGATCTGTTTTGTAATCAAGTGCTGAGAACGAATCATCAAAAATTAAAATTTCTGAGCGACGATTAATGGCTCTAGCTATAGATAAACGTTGTTTTTGTCCTCCAGATAAGTTACCACCATTTTGAGCAACAGCATGATCATAGCCTAAAGGCATTTTTTCAACAAATTCAGCTGCTTGGGCAGTGTATATAGAATCAACAATATCTGAATCTAATTTATTGGGATTACCATTATCTCCAAAAGCCACGTTACTAGCAATTGTTCCACTAAAGAGAGTCGCTTTTTGAGTCACAAAACCAAGTTTATTGTTTAAATAGGCGTGAGAGTAATTTTTTACATTGATATCATCAACTAAAATTTCGCCGCTTGTTGTATCATAAAGTCTAGCAATTAAGTTCACTAAAGTTGTTTTCCCACTACCTGTAGCACCAATAATGGCTAGAGTTTCACCTTGATTAACTGTAAAACTAATATCATTAAGAGCCATGCCGTCAGCTTGTGGATATTTAAAGTTAACTTGTTTAAATTCAATTTTTCCTTTGACCTGTGAATCAGTTTCTGTTAAATTTCCATCAACAAGAGCTGATTTAGAATCTAGAACTTCCAGAATACGTTTAGCAGAAACACTAGCTCTTGGAATCATAATAAAAATCATTACTAACATCATAAAGGCCATAATAACTTGCATGGCATATGAAGAGAAAACAACCATATCAGAAAATAGATTTAATTTATTTTCAAGTGCTGCACTATTGATTAATGACGCACCTAGCCAGTAAATAGAAAGAGTTAAACCACTCATGACTAATTGAATACCAGGCATTAAAAAGGCGAAAGTTCGATTGGTGAAGACGTTTGTTCTCATTAAGGTTTCATTGGCATCATCAAATTTTTTCTCTTGATAATCCTCAGCATTATATGCCCTAACTACTTGTAAACCAGTTAAATTTTCACGAGTTACTGAATTAAGTTTATCAGTGTATCCTTGAATTTTTTTCATTTTTGGCAGTGCTAAAATCATACACGTAATCACAAAAACTAAAAGAACGACAATAGCAACACCAGTGGCAAATGTCCATTGCCAACTTTTGTTAGAAATCTTCAGAATTGCCCAGACTGCTAAAATAGGAGCTTTAACCATTGCTTGAAGTCCCATTACAATTAGCATTTGAACTTGAGTAATATCATTTGTTGTACGGGTAATTAAACTTGGAATAGAGAAATGATTAATTTCCTCAGTTGATAATGATTGTACTTTTCCAAATAATTTTTCACGTAATCTAGCACTGTAATTAGCAGTAATTTTTGCGACAATCACAGCTACAATGACAGCACTCAACAAACTAGCAACAGCACAGAGTAACATCATCCCACCAGCGGAGAGGATTTCACTCATTTCACTTCCTTCAGTTTGAACAAGTTTAGTGATTTCATTCATATAGTCAGGCAGTTTTAAATCTAACCAAACCTGAGCTATGATAAAAAGTAAACTAACTCCAGCAAGGGCGTATTCCGTTTTACTTAAATATCTAAATATTTTAACCATTTGTATCTAATCTCCCTTACATTAATATGAAACTAGTTTATAAAAGAAAAATAAACTATAAATAAACAAAAAGAGGTTGTGATAGAAGTGTTCAGCTTCAAGAAATAAGAAGGAAATCACGAAAATTGCTTTTCAAATTTTTGTGATTTCCGGCTTATTTCCAAAGAAGCTACTTCTGTGACACCGTTTAGTTTGTGAAAAAGGGGCTGTGACATAAATATGTCACAGCCTCTTTTACTCTTTTGGAAGAGAAACGATAAATTCAGTCTCTCTCTCATTACTTGTGACATGGATATTTCCGTGATGAAGCTCAATAATTTTTTTAGAAATAGATAAACCAATCCCAGTTCCTTCAGACGAGTGAGAAACATCTTCTTGCCAATACTTATTGAAAATTCTTTTTTGAATATCTTTTGGAATCAGGGGACCGGTATTAATAACGGAAACATTTAATAAATTCTCAGAATCTTTAATAAAGAAGGAGATTTTACCATTTGGATAGGAATATTTAATACTATTATCCATTAAATTAATCCAAACTTGCTTAAGGAGTTCTTGGTTACCATTAATCATAAATTCCCCAAAATCAGCTTCAATCTCTAAATTTTTGTCGCTCCACCTTTTTTCAAGTAGAATAATACATTCTCTAATCTGCTCAGAAACATTATAGTGCTGTTTATCTGTTAAGATGTGCTGATTTTCAATTTTAGATAAAGCAAGCATGTTAGTTGTCATGTTAGTTAATCTAGAAGATTCAGTTACAATAATATCAACAAATTCTTGTTGTTCCGCTGTTAAATCAGTTTTTTGTAATAACTTAGCGAAGCCAAGAATTGAAACAATAGGTGTTTTGTATTCATGGGACAAATTATTAACAAAATCTGTTCTTAAAACTTCTGTCTGGCTAAGTTCACTAGCCAGTAAGTTAAAGGTTTTTGTAATTTCTTTGCCAACTGGATTTCTTTTACCAAGCTTAATTTTCACATCATAATTACCCTTAGAAAGATTAGTCATGCCATCAATTAAAATATGAACAGGTTTTAAGGGAATACGACTGAAAATGGTAGCAATTAACGTTCCAATAAAAAGACTAGAAATAGTAAAAATGAGAAGGGATAATATAGGAGAGTCTTCTGGTTTAGCACTTAAAATATTAAATTTATTTAACAGGAAAAAGGCTGTTCCTGTTATAGACATGGTAATAAAAATAATAATAAAAACAGCGCCAGAAAAAAGTAGAGTCAAGAACCATCTCTTTGGTTGTCGATGTTTCATACGTGCTTCACTCCCTTATAACCTAGACCTCTAATAGAAATTATTTCAAATTCATCATACTGTTCAATTTTTTTGCGCAGTCTCGCAATGTGAACTGTTACTGTCTCCCAACCAGTGTCGCTTTCAACTCCCCAAATCTCATCCATTAATTGAATACGAGTAAAGATTTTATCTGGATAAGAAAAAAGTTTATATAATAGCTCAAACTCTTTTTGAGGTAAGACTTGTGTGTCATTTTCACTATTGATTGTAAGAGAATCATGGTCTAGAGTAATCCTTCCAATGGTGATTTTTCTTTCTGTAGCAATTTTTGCACGTCTAAGTAAGGCTTTAATTCTTAATAACATTTCCTCTTCATCAACAAGTTTTGACATATAGTCATCAGTACCAACCACAAACCCTTTTTTCTTATCAACAGGTAAGTGCTTAGCAGAGAGCATTAAAATAGGTAAATCATTTTGCGTTTCTCTTAAAAGTTTTGTTAATTCGTAGCCATCAATTTTAGGCATCATAATATCTAAAACAATTAAATCAATGTGATGAGTTTCCATTTTTTCAAGGGCTGCTTCTCCGTCTTCTGCAGTAATGACTTTATAATGTTCTTTTTCTAAAATGGTTTTTAAAAATTTTCTTGTATTTAATTCATCGTCTACAACAAGTATGGTTATCATTGGATTATAGACCTCCTGTAAGATTTATTTATGCTTTATTGTAACATGATATAACTAAAGGATAAAAAAAGTAAATGTTTATTATAGTTGACACATTAGATTTAAGAGTGTATTATCATCTGTAATCTCATAATTTTTTAATTTACTATGAAGAGAAGAGTAGCTAAAATAAGTCTGATAAAGAGAGCTCGGTTGGTGAGAAAGAGCATAGGTGACTTTTAGTGAAGATGAACTCGGAGTACTTAATTTGTTAACGCAGATTAAGCGGTAAGCAACCGTTAACTTGCCAAGTATCGAAGTTAGGTACTGTTGAGGTGTATGTTTATACACGAATTAGGGTGGTAACACGAAAGTATTCGTCCCTTTGTTTGTCATAGTGTGGCAAATAAAGGGATGGATATTTTTTTATTTTAAAGGAGGAAAAAAGATGACACGAACAAATTCAAAAGGTATTCCCTTTCGCTACGATCAAGTAGGTAGTTTACTCAGACCGGAAACGTTAAAAGAAGTAAGAGCTAAATATTCAAAAGGTGAAATAGAAAAATCTGAACTGACAGAAATAGAAAATATTGAAATTACTCGAATTATTGAAAAACAAAAGGAAATTGGTTTAAAAGCTGTAACAGATGGAGAATTCCGCCGTCGTTGGTGGCATCTTGACTTCATTGCTGAATTAAATGGTATTAGTATTTTTGATTTTGAAACAACAGCATTTGGAATAAAAACAGCAGCACAAGGAAGTTTTGTAAGTAGTAAACTAAGCTTCAATCCGCAACATTCATTCATTGAGCATTTTAAATTTACTAGGCAACAAGCTGGAGAAACAGTGGCTAAACAAACAATACCAGGTCCAAACATGATTCTGTTAGATTCTTTAATTTTATCTAAAAAGTATCATGAAAATCCTGTTTATGAGAATATTAATGAATTTATCGATGATTTGATAACAACCTATAAAGAGGTGATTAGACAATTTTATGAAGCTGGTTGCCGTTATCTCCAATTAGATGACACAAGTTGGGGTGCGTTATTTGATGACAAATTTAGAGAAATTATTCGTCAAAATAGTTTTAATCCAGATGAATTAATCACAACATTTGGTGATATAACGGAAGCTATTTTAGAAGATAAGCCAAAAGATTTAGCTGTTACTTTTCATTTTTGTAAAGGTAATTTCCAGTCTCATTGGCTATATAATGGTTCGTACGACAAAATTGCTGAGCGTTTGTTTAGTATCGAAGCATTTGATGGTTTCTTTTTAGAATTTGATGACGAGCGTTCAGGAAGTTTTGAGCCCTTAAAATTTATAAAGAATCAAAGAATTGTATTAGGTTTAGTTACAAGTAAAACACCTGAACTTGAAAATAAAGATTTAATCATTAAACGAATAAAAGAAGCTAGCCAGTATGTGCCACTAGAGCAAATCTGTTTAAGCCCTCAGTGTGGCTTTGCCTCAACTCACGAAGGAAATAAATTAACCGAAAAAGACCAATGGGAAAAATTAAAATTAGTTGTGGAAATTTCAAAAGAAGTTTGGCCTGAGGATTAAATGGAAAGGAAGTAACATGTTATGTCAGAGATTATAAAACAAATTAATTTTTTAAAGAGTCAAAGATGGATAGATTTAACGCATCAAGTAACGAAAGATATCCCATATTTCCCTTCATTTAGTCCCATTGAAGAGGAAACGTTATTTACAGTTGAGAGTGATGGCTTTTTTGCTAAAAAGTATAAGTTAGTTACTCAATATGGAACTCATATTGACGCACCAATTCATTTTGCCAACAATACTAGATTTTTAGATGAGTTAGACTTAAAAGAATTAGTTTTACCGCTTTTTGTCATCCATAAGGAAAAAGAGGTAGCAAAAAACAATGATTATACTATATCAATAGAAGATATTTTAGAGTTTGAAAAGAAACATGGAATAATTCCAGCTGAGAGTTTTGTGGCGTTTTCAAGTGATTGGTCAAAGCGTTTTTCTATTCCTCAAGAATTTTATAATAAAGATGACAATGGTGTTTGTCATACACCTGGTTGGTCACTTGAAGCTTTAAAATTCTTACATGAAGAACGAGATGTTGTAGCAATTGGCCATGAAACATTAGATACTGACAGTGGTAGTGATTTTGCTAAAAATAAAGGTCTATTAGGAGAATTATATTGGTTATCTCAAAATAAATACCAAGTAGAAGTTTTAGCAAATTTAGATCAAGTACCTGCAACAGGAGCAGCTATTTTTATTGGGTTTCCTAAGATAGCTGATGCACCAGGGTTTAATGCGAGAGTATTTGCTATTTGTCCTGAATAGAAATTAACTATATTTAATAGAAGAAAGATTAAGAAGTAAGTCAGAGAAAAGTGTCTCTGACTTATTTTTTATACTAATAATCCTTTGCATTGAAGAAAATATCCAGTATAGTTAGTGATGATTAGGTAATCTTAAAAAGAAGGAAGTGTCTCATGCGATTAAATAAATTTATTAGTGAATCAGGTAAAGCTTCAAGACGTGGAGCAGATAAACTAATTGAAGAAGGCCGCGTATTTGTTAATGGAAGAAGAGCTAAAATAGGAAGCCAAGTCAATCCAGGTGATGAAGTTAAAGTAGACGGAAACACACTATTTATTGCTCCTAGAAGTAATGTTTACATTGCTTTAAATAAACCAGTTGGAATTACAAGTACCACCGAAAAGAAAGTTAAAGGTAATATTGTAGATTTAGTTAATTATCCTGAGAGAATTTTTCATATTGGACGATTAGATAAGGACTCAGAAGGGTTGATTTTACTAACTAACGATGGGGATATTGTAAATGAGATTTTACGTTCTGAAGGAGAACATGAAAAAGAATATATTGTCTCTGTTGACAAACCTATCACCCAAGAATTTGTTGATAATATGTCAAAAGGGGTTAAAATTTTAGGAACAACAACCTTACCCTGTGAAGTGGAACAACTATCAAAATATGATTTTAAAATTATCTTAACCCAAGGGCTAAACCGTCAAATTAGACGTATGTGTGAAGAATTAGGTTATAATGTATACAGATTACAACGTTTAAGAATCATGAATGTAGAGCTTGGTAATTTACCAGTTGGACAATGGCGCTATTTAAGTAAAAAAGAAAAAGCAAGACTTTTCAAAGATTTAGATTATGAAGAAAAAGAGTGGTAAAAAAGTCTTTAATAATTAAAATCATAGGAGTATAATGGAAAAGGAAAAATTATCGAAATAAGTTAAAGAAATGAAAGTGAAGTGAAATTATGGGACGTAAATGGGAAAATATCGTCGAAAAGAAAACAGCCAAAGATGCTAATAATAGTAAAATTTATGCAAAATTTGGTATTGAAATCTATGCAGCAGCAAAATCAGGTGATCCCGATCCAGAAACAAACCAAAAATTACGTTTCGTAATGGACCGTGCTAAAACTTATAATGTTCCTAAACATATTATTGACCGTGCCATTGAAAAAGCTAAGGGTTCTGGAGATGAAAACTTCTCAGAATTACGATATGAAGGTTTTGGTCCAAATGGTTCAATGGTCATTGTTGATACATTAACTAATAATGTTAACCGTACTGTAGCAGAAGTTCGTAGTGCTTTTGGTAAAAATGGCGGTAACATGGGAGTATCAGGAGCCGTTGCTTATATGTTTGATCATACAGCTATTATTGGTTTAAAAGACCAAGATGCAGATGATATTTTTGAATATTTATTAGAAAAAGATATTGAAGTTAAAGATGTGTTTGAAGAAAATGATCAAGTGATTGTTTACGGTGAAGGTACTGACTTCCACTTAATTCAAACAGCTTTAAAAGAAAAAGGAATCGAAGAATTTTCTATCACAGAAATCCAAATGTTACCACAAAGTGACGTAGTCCTTGAAGGTGATGATTTAGAAAAATTCAATAAAATGATTGCTGTTTTAGAAGATTTAGAAGATGTTCAAGACGTATATCATAACGTTGATTTAGATTAATAGAAACTGGCTCAAATTGAGCCAGTTTTTTTATTGTTAGACAGACTATTTATTGTTACAATTGCGATAAGACAAAAGAAAAGGACGTAAGAAAATGCGAAATATAAAATTAACAATCGAGTATGATGGTAGACGTTATCAAGGTTGGCAAAGATTAAAAGATTCAGATAAATCAATTCAAGGTAAAATTGAAAAAGTGATTAGTATTATGACAGAAGAAAAGATTGAAATCATTGGTTCTGGTCGTACTGACGCTGGAGCGCACGCTAAAGGGCAAGTAGCAAACTTTAAAACTGAAAGCACAATGACCATTGATGAGATGTTGGAGTATTTAAATCGTTACTTACCAAATGATATTGTTGTGAATGATATTGAAGAAGTTCCAGAGAGATTCCATTCAAGATACAATGCTAAAGAAAAAACATATAGCTACTATGTTTGGAATAGTACAATCCCTTCTGTTTTTAATGGGATGCATAGTTTCCATTATTTCGATGAATTAGATATGGAATTAATGGAAGAGGCTGCTGAAAAAATGATTGGAACTCATGATTTTCTGGCTTTTTCAGCTTTAAAGAAAAGTAAAAAATCGACTGAAAGAACAATTAAGGAAATAAGTATTACAAAAGAAGGGAATTTAATTCACTTTAAATTTGTTGGAGAAGGATTCCTTTACAATATGGTACGCATCTTAATGGGAACATTATTACAAATTGGTTCAGGAGAATTATCAATGAACTCAATTGAACAAGCATTTACTAGCAAAAAACGTGAGGATGCTGGTCCTACAGCTCCGTCGCACGGTTTATTCTTAGACGAAGTGGTTTATTGAAATAAAACAAGAGGCTTATGACATATATGTGTCGTAAGCCTCTTTTAATGATGAAATACTTCATCAACAACCTTCTCATTTAGTCTTGATTAGCAGCAAATTGTGCGTAATAAAGTTGTGAGTAATGTCCTCCTGTTTTTAGAAGTTCATCATGATTTCCTGATTCTTGAACTTTTCCTTTATCGATAACAAAAATTTCATCACTATTTTTTATAGTTGATAAACGGTGAGCGATAATGAAAGAAGTTCTATTTTTTAGTAATTCATTTAATCCTTTTTGTAGAAGTTCTTCTGTTTCCGTATCAATATTGGCAGTAGCTTCATCTAAAATTAAAATTTTAGGATCAGCTAGTAACACACGTGCAAAGGAAATTAACTGTCGTTGTCCTGCTGAGAGAGTACTTCCACGTTCTTCAACTATTGTATGATAACCATTTGGTAATTTACTAATGAAATCATGTGCACGAACAACTTTACTTGCAGCAATAATCTCCTCTTCAGTAGCGTCTAGTTTTCCGTAACGAATATTCTCTAGAATTGTACCAGAGAAAACGAAGGTGTCTTGTAACATGACCCCAATTTGTCTGCGTAAAGAGTTCAGTGTTACATCACGTACGTCATAACCGTCAACCTTAACACTACCATCTGTGACATCATAGAAGCGGTTAATTAAGTTAATAACTGTTGTTTTACCAGCACCAGTCGGACCTACTAAAGCAATATTTTTTCCGGCTTCAACATGGAAACTTAAGTCATTTAAGACTTTAGGAGAGTTTGCTTCGTATTGGAAAGAGACATGTTCAAATGTGACATTTCCTTCAATTTCTGGTAGCTCTATAGCATCTGGTGCATCAATAATAGTTGGTTCTTCATCTAGAGTTTCAAAAATTCTTTCTAAGTAAGCTGTTGCTGTAACTAATTGGTTATAGAAGTTTCCGATATTAATAATTGGATTCCAAAAATTACTCATATAAGCCATAAAAGCAATCAGCGTACCTATTGTTACTTGAATACCTATTTGTTTTGCTCCTACATAATAAAGGAAACAAATAGTAAAAATAGAGGTTAACTCAACTGCTGGCCATAATAAACGCATAATTTTAACAGCTTTCATCCATGAAGTACGATATTCATTAGATAATTCTTCAAAAGTTTCTTGTTTTTTCTCTTCTTTTGTAAAAGATTGAGTAATTCTAACACCAGCAATACTTTCATGAATATAGGCTGTTAGGTTAGATTGTTTATTACTTAAAGTTTGATAAGCAACTCGTTGAAATTTTTGAATTACCAGTGTTGCTATGACAAGAAATGGTAAAAAGACCAAACTATAGAGAGCTAATTTTGTATCAATGGTAAACATAACGATTAATGTAATCACCATATTAATAAAGTCAGATAAAAAGTTAATCAACCCATTACTTAATAAATCACTTAAGGTATTAATGTAGTTAACAACACGAATTAGAATTTTACCATGTGGTCTAGAGTCATAGTAGGAAAAAGAAAGTTTCTGAATATGAATAAAAATATCAGACCGCATATCTTTTAATATTTTTTGACCTAGTTCTGTAATTTTTAGAATACGGTATTTCATACTCCAAGAAATAAGGATTAATGAGAGAAGATAAACAACACCTAATTGTAAAATTTTTGTTTTTTCTTGATTAGGAATGTAGTTATCTAAAGTGATTTTCATAAAATAAGGTCCAAGCATTGCTACCATATTAGATAAAATAATGATTGTTAAAATAACCGTCACTTGTTTTTTATAAGGTTTGATATAAGTTCCTAAGCGTTTAAAATCACTTAGGCTAAAAGATTTCGTTAGTTCTTCATCTGTTCGAAAGGTATTTTTTTTTGCCATGATTTCACCTACTTAAGTCCTAATTGTTTTTCGTAAATTGTTGCGTAAATGCCTGATTTATCAGCTAAAAGAGTTTCGTGATTACCACGTTCCACAATTTTTCCGTCCTCTAAAACAAGAATAACATCAGCATCTTTTACCGAGCTAATACGGTGAGCAATAATAAAAGTTGTAGCATCTTCGATTGCCTCTTTTAAGCCTTTTTGAATTTTTGTTTCAGTTGTCATATCAACAGCTGAGGTGGTATCATCTAAAATTAAAATAGCTGGTTTGGTCATTAAAGATCTAGCAAGAGAGATACGTTGTTTTTGACCACCAGATAAACCAACACCACGTTCACCGACAATTGTTTGATAACCATCTGGTAAGTTTTCAATAAATTGATGGGCATCAGCAATCCGTGACATTCTTTCTAAATGAGTAGGGTCTAAGGTATCGACACCAAATGAAAGATTTTCTTCAATCGAATCTGAGAAAAGAAACGCTTCTTGCATAACTAGAGAAATGTTCTCTCTTAATTTTCTTAGTGACCATTCATCAATTTCTCTACCACCAACATAAATAGTTCCGGAAGTGGCTTCGTGGAAACGGCCAATTAATTGAACTAAAGTGGATTTTCCAGAACCGGTTTGGCCTAAGATACCAACTACTTGTCCAGGTTTAACTGAAAAACTAATATCATCTAAAATTAAAGTACTAGGATCATCAGGGAAAGAAAAACTCACGTGATCAAACACCACTTCACCAGTAAATTTAGCCTCATCATTTTCATGAACAGATCTGATTTGAATAGGTTCATCTAAGAGTGCACGAACTTTTACAGAACTAGCAAAAAAGCGTTGAGTATCACTAATAATCCAGCCACTATTACGAAGTGGGTTATTTAACATCCATAAATAGTTAGTGAATGTTACTAAAGCACCAATGGTTAATGACGAGTTAATCACTAAAATACCACCGACAACTAAACTTAAAACAGACAAACTAGAAGAGAAAAATTCTAACCAAGGTAAATTTTTCGCTAAGACATCAGCTGATTCCATATTTTTTTCCATGTAATCATCATTGACTTGATTAAATTTTTCTATTTCATAATCTTCCCTAGCAAATGCTTTAACAACACGATTACCACCAATGTTTTCTTCAACCATTGAATTTAATTGTGAGAATGATTCACGAATGGCGAAAAATTTTGGGAAAACTTCCTTAGATAAACGTCGTTGTAATAAATAAATAAACGGTGTGACAGCTAACATAAAGAGTGTTAGAGTGACATCAATTTTGAACATCACAACAATAGCTAATACAAACCAAAGTACATTTTCTACTATTGTAGAAGCAAGCCATGAAACAAAGTGACGAATAATATCAATGTCACCAGTCATATGAGCAAGTAAATCTCCGACTCTTGTATGATTAAAAAAATCAAAATCTAGTTCATGAATCTTTTTATACATATCATTTCTTAAATCAAATAAGACATCTTGACCAACTTTTTCAAACATATTTTGATAGACATAGCGAGTAATGATTTTTAAGATAGTGACTAAAATCAAAATACCTAAGTAAAGTACAAGATTTTCTTCTCCTTTTCCAGAGACAATATTATCTACAATAAGTCCAATAACAATTGGGTTAACAATCTGAAGTAAGGAACTAATGATTAAAATAATACTTGCTACAACTTCTTTTTTCCAGTAAGGTTTCACATAATGAGAAATCCATTTTAAATGATCCATTTTTTCAACTCCCAAACTTAAAATACTTGCCCTATATTACCTAGTATTGAGGACATAAAACATGGAATATCTTGTCCTTTTGATGTAATATATAATTATAGTTAAAGGGAGGGGTTTTATGTTAGAAATCGCTAAACCTTCATTCAAACCAGAAGTGTTATATGTGGCTGATGGTTATTTTAGAGAAGGTACAAAAGCAAACCCTCATTACCACGATTCCATCGAAATCAGTATTGTTTTGAAAGGGCCTACATTTTATCACATTAACCATCAAAGTTATTTAGTTGAAACAGGTGATGTGGTTATTATTAATCCTTATGATCTTCACTTTGAGGAACAAAAGACGGGAACTAGCCATCATATGCATCTAGGTTTGGATAGTTTTCAGTTGTTAGGTTATGAGAAGAATCAAATTCCAATTATTTCACCAGTTATAAAAATGGGTCAATCAGAAGTTTTTCATCACATAATAAAAAGAGTATTAAAAGAAAAAGAAGAAAGTCAGCTATATCAAGAAGCAGTCATGAGACTTTTAGCCACTGATTTATTGATTTTACTTCTTAGAGAAATTGATAAACAGAAATTACCTATCAAGCCGATTAAACAAAAAGAAAAAAGTAAAACAGTTTTAGCTAACTCCATAAAATATTATCTAGAGGCTCATCATTCGGAGGATATTAGTTTAGATAGTTTATCAAGTTCGATGTATATTAGTCCTACCTATATGTCAAAATTATTTAAACAAGAAACTGGAGAAAGTCCGATTAATTACTTAATTAAGATTCGTATGGAAAAAGCTAAGGAATTACTTGTAAAAGAAGAGCTAAGTGTTAAAGAAATTGCTAATTCAGTTGGTTATCAAGATGCTTATCATTTTAGTAAATTATTTAAGAAATACACTGGTAATTCACCTAGTGATTATATTAAAAAGAAGACAAGTACTTCTTAATAGAACTTACTTGTCTTTTTTGTGTTTTCATGTATAAAAAGGTACAATTAATAAAAAGAAGGAGGCATCATAATGAAAATTACGTATCATGGTCATTCAGTTGTTGCAATTGAAACAAAATCAGGTATTAAGATACTCATTGATCCTTTTATTAAAGGAAATCCACTATGTGATATTCAAGTAGATGAAGTAGAGGTTGATTATATTTTAGTCACTCATGGACATAACGATCACTTAGGAGATGCTGTAGAAATTGCCAAGAGATGTGGAAGTACAATAATTTCATGTCCAGAAATTATTCATTTTGTAGAGCAATACGGTGTGAAAAAAACTCACGGGATGAATATTGGTGGTAGTTTTGAATTTCCGTTTGGAAAAGTGAAAATGGTTTATGCTCAACATAGTTCAGGATATGAATTAGGCGAGACAACTCTTTATATGGGAAATCCTGCTGGTTTTGTTTTAAGTATTGAAGACAAACATTTGTATCATGCAGGTGATACAGCTTATTTCTCAGATATGAGACTTATTAGTGAGGATTTTGATTTAGATATAGCCTTTTTACCAATCGGAGATAATTTTACTATGGGAATTAAAGATGCAGTTAAAGCATCAAAATTATTAAAAGCTCATCTTAATATTCCAATTCATTTTAATACATTTCCAGTTATCAACCAAAACCCAAAAGAGTTTGTAGAGTTACTAGAAAATGATACGGGAAAAGTTATGTCTGTTGGCAGCAGTTTCGAAATTTAGAGTGTTGGAGGAATTCTATGTGTACTGGGATTAGTATGATTTCAAATGAAGGAACGGCCTTTTTGGGGAGGACTCAAGATTTTAATATCTTGTTAAACCACTACGGGGCAATGCAATTACCAAGAGGGTGTGATATTAAACAAGCTATTAGACCTTTTAATATTATGTATTCTATTCTAGGGCTTAGTTTCCAACATCAAGGAGCACCATTTTATTCAATACCAGACGGTGTTAATGAATTTGGATTAAGTGGTTCCACGCAAAGATTAACAGATTATGCTGTTTATTCAACAGTTGAAGAAATTGAGCAGGCAGAAAAATTTCCTGTTAAGAGTGGTCAGTTTTTATTATGGATTTTAGGTAATTGTAAAGATACGTATGAGATAGAAGAAAAGCTAACTCAAATTGGTATTGTTGATTTAACAATTGATGATAAAGTTCCAGGAGAACCAAGGCATTTTTTATTTACAGACCGCTCTGGAAGAACAATTGTTGTTGAGCCGGATAAAAAATTGGGCTTTAGTGTTCACGAAAATCTAGTCAAGGCTATGACAAATAGTCCTGATTTTAAATGGCATTTAACCAACCTTTCAAATTATACAAATCTTTCTTGTGTTGATCCTAGTCTTAAAAATATTAATGGTTTTCAAGTAGAAGTCACTGGAAAAGGTATGGGAATGTCAGGTTTACCTGGAGATTATTCATCAGCTTCACGTTTTATTCGAGCCGCTTATATGGTGAATACGAGTGAGGTTTTTGATGACGAACAAACCTTGACTCAGATGTTCCACCTGTTAGATAATATATCAATTCCTAAAGGAAGTATTAGGCTACCTGAAGAATCTGAAAATCATCAATTATTATTTACTCATTATAGTATTTGTTATAATCTCAAACAATCAGAATTAAATGTTAGATTTTACCATAATCAACGAATTCAACGTGTGACATTTTCTGAGGAAATTGCAAAAGGAACAGAAATAAAAATGTATAAATTGCGTCAAGAAGAGGATATTCAGTTGGTGAAAGATTAAAAAATGATATTTTTAATCTTTCATAATAAATTATTTTAAAAAGTATAAATTTAATGATGAGTTTTCGGATGAAGAAACGCAAACTTGAATAGAAATAGCAGCTCCTGAATTTAATACCATATCAAGCCCTTCTTGATCATTAGCTTGGTTATATACAATATTGTATACAGTATATGTTTGTCCATTTAGGATCACTTCAGAACCTATTTGTAAATCAAAAATCGTTTGACCAGGATAACTATTTAGTTCTACTAAATAATGAGTTGGAAAATCGTTCCATTGAAACACAGTATTTGTCCATGTGGGTACAAATCCAGTGCCACTAAAATTTCCAAGCTCATAATGATGACCGAGATAATTGAAACCATCCTTAATCTGAGAGTTAGAGACTCTCTTATCTGAGGAGTTAGAACTAGGTTCTGTCATTTCAGATATTGGTTTAGTTTTTAAAGTAGAATTACCATCAATATCCTTTTTTGTAGTTTCATTAATCTCTTCTAGATTGTTACTATTAATAGAAAAAGATGATTCGGTTTGTTCATTTGTTTCTTTGCTATCTTTATTAACAAGTGAATCAACAATTTCTGATGGATTAATAAGTACTTTTTGGGGTTGATTAATAGATGCTTTAAATAAATTAACAGATAGTGCAGAAATGATTGAAATAATAGTAATAGCTTCCTTCATATTTTCTCCTTAAAAAGTATTTTATAGTATGTTATTAATATCGGTTAAATTAAAAAAAAGTTAAAACAGATTAAACGTTTGATAGAATTAGAGGGAATGACTTATATTGATTCTTATTCTATTGGTCATTTACTGTTTGATGTGAAAGAAAATCCAAAACAAAATAATCCCTTAAATAATGAAGTAATAGAGAACATGATGAAAGAAAAATTAGTGAAAAAATGACTGAAATTGACGCACCTGAAAGTGAATTTATTCGCCTAGGTCTGAAAGGATAAAAAAATGAAACATATATCTGTTTTGATTAAGCCAGCTTCTTCTTTATGTAATATTAAATGTTGCTATTGTTTTTATAATGACATTAGTTCTATAAGAGAAGTTAATTCTTATGGAAAGATGACTAAAGAACTTTCGAGTACAATGATTGATCAGATTTATGTGGATTTAGAAGATGGTGACACATTATCCTTAGCCTTTCAGGGAGGGGAGCCAACTCTTGCAGGATTACCTTTTTATCGCTATTTGATTGATTATATTAATGGACAATCAAAAAAAGTACAAGTTAATTACGCCATTCAAACGAATGGGATGGTTATTAATGATAAGTGGTGTCAGTTATTAAAAGAAAATCATTTTTTAGTTGGTCTATCTATGGATGGACCAGCTATTTTCCATGATGAGGGACGAGTGGATTGGCGACAAAGAGGAACTTTTCAACGAGTTAGAAAAACAAAAGATCTTTTTGATAAACATGGTATTGAATACAATATTTTAACTGTCTTAACGAATCAAGTGGCTAGAGAACCAGATAAATTAATGGATTTTATACTAGAAGAAAATATTAAGTTTATCCAATTTATTCCTTGTCTTGAGGCACTTTCGGATGAGTATCAACATGATTACGCACTAAATCCTGAAGAGTTTGCCTTCTTTTATAAAAGAATTTATGCTAGATGGTTAGCTGAAATGAAGGTTGGTAACTATATTAGTATTAAATTATTTGATGATTTGTTTCATTTGCTGCTTAACCGTCAAGTTACTGCTTGTGGGATTAATGGGAAATGTCAAACTCAATATGTTATTGAAGGTGACGGGAGTGTCTACCCTTGCGATTTCTATGTCATGGACGAATACCGATTAGGTAACATTCAAAATCAGACATTAAAAGAATTATTCTCTCAAGACATAAATATTTCTTTTATGTGTGAGAAGAGAAACGAAACGAAACAATGTCTAACTTTCCCTTATCAAAACCTTTGTGGTGGTGGTTGTAAGCGGATGTCAGACACCATTTATGTGAATAAGGAAGATACGTATTGTGGTTTTAAAGAAGTATTAGACACGTATACAAAAGAGCTACCTCAATTAGTTAGTTATGTTAGGAGTCTTGAAAGATGATTGGAAGTATTTATTTTATTGTTATTGTATTTGCAAATACTATCGGAGCTATTTCTGGAATGGGCGGTGGTGTATTAATTAAACCTATTTTTGATTTGCTCCATGTTCATTCAGTAGCAGCAATTTCCTTTTATTCCAGTGTGGCAGTTTTAACAATGTCAGTGGTGTCTACTAGTAATCAACTTCAAAATGGGATTCAGATTAAATGGCCCTTTGCAATTCAAGTTTCTTTAGGTGCAGTAGTGGGTGGTTTACTTGGAAATATAGTGTTTGAAAAAATTCTTGCTTTGTTTCCAGCAGGTCGTGAAGTTCAGCTTGTTCAAATTGTTTTAACCGTTATAACGTTAGTTTTTTCTTATCTTTATAGTAAGGGAATGTGGCAGAATTTTAATTACCAATCGCCAGTTTTAACACTAGGTTCTGGTCTTTTATTAGGTTTTTTAGCTAGTTTACTTGGTATTGGTGGAGGGCCAATTAATGTGGCATTGTTGATGTTACTTTTTAATATTCCAATCAAACAAGCAACGATCTATTCAATTATTACTATTTTCTTTTCTCAGTTAACAAAAGTCATAACGATTTTTGTGACAGTTGATATGAGTCGTTACGATATGAACATGTTGTACTATATTATACCAGCCGCTATTTTAGGTGGTTTCTTAGGTTCTTTTGTCAGTGGAAAAGTGACCGATGAAAGAGTCAACCAAGTGTATCAATGGGTTATTATTTTAGTCTTAATCATTAATATATATAATGGATGGCAGGTGTTTTAATGAGCGAAATGGTTAAAGTTCCCGGTGGAAGTTATTTAATTGGAACAAATAGTGCAGATGGTTTCGTAAAAGATAAAGAAGGACCTCAAGTTGAGATTCAATTAGAGGCTTTTGAAATAAGTAATACGACAATTATCAATCTAGAATTTCAACAATTTGTTCAGGAAACAGGTTATGTGACAGAGGCAGAACAATATGGTTGGTCGTATGTTTTTCATTACTTTTTAACAATGGAAGAAAAGCTAAAGTCAGCTGAAATTCCTGGATTAAATTGGTGGTACGCAGTTCAAGTAGCTAACTGGAAACATCCAGAAGGTAGAAGTTCTAACTTGAAAGATAGACTAAATCACCCTGTTGTTCATGTTTCTAGAAATGATGCACTGGCTTATTGTGAGTGGAGTGGTACAAGATTACCAACTGAGGCCGAATGGGAAGTTGCCGATAAAGGTGGAACAACTTATGAACGCTATCCTTGGGGAGAAGAATTTCTGAAGAACAATGATTACCATTGTAATATCTGGCAAGGGAATTTCCCATTAACTAATACTTTAGATAATGGTTTTGATGGGGCAGCGCCAGCAAAATATTACGAACCAAATAATTATGGTACGTATCAAATGGTAGGGAATGTATGGGAATGGTGCTTAAATCCTCAAGGAATTGATTTAGAGGAATTTCAACAAAAATCATCAGCAGATTTTGTTGAAAAAAATCAAACCAGAGATGATAAAGCTTATGCTATTCGTGGTGGTTCTTTTTTATGCCACGAATCCTATTGCAAACGATATAGGATTGCTGCTAGAAATGGAAATACAGGAGATTCAACTAGTAATAACATGGGATTTAGAGTGGTTAGACAAAGCAACTATCTAATTAAAAATTAGATAGTTTTTTTATGTTATAATAGTCAGATATTCAAAGAAGAGGTGTATTAGTTGAAATTAGTAATTTTTGATATGGATGGATTAATGTTTGATACAGGAAGGCTTGCTTACCGAGGTTACACGAGAACAGCTAAAAAATTTGATTTTGAATTAAATCCAAATGTGTATTACCAATTAACTGGTAGAAATGAAGAAGGCTTTAGAAAAGAGTTAAAAGAGCTTTATGGAAGTGATCAAGATACAGATACTTGGCGTGATTTTATGACTAAAACAAAACATGAAATATTAGATGAAGAAAAACGAGTGTATAAGAAAAAAGGTTTATTAGAGTTGTTAAGTTTTTTAAAAGAAAATAAGTATAAAATTGCTTTAGCCTCATCATCAAAAAGAGAAATCATTTCTTTATATTTAGACATTGAGGAGATGCCTGATGTATTTGATATTATTATAGCTGGAGATGAGGTAACTAAAGGTAAACCAGATCCAGAAATTTTCCTGAAAGCTTGTACTGGACTAGGAATTGATCCAAAAGATGCCTTAGTATTAGAAGATTCACTTGCTGGAATTGAGGCAGCTAGTAGAGGTGGTATTCCTTCTATTTTAGTTGAAGATGATATTACTGATTTACCACCTGTTCCTGGCAAGTATAAGTTACAAAAACAACTACCAGTGAGTAAAGAAAGAGTCTATCAACCAACTCATCAAATGTCAGACTTAATTGAAGTTAAAGAATTTCTAGAAAAAAGGAACTGTGACATCATTGAATCACAATTCCTTAAAAAGGTGTAAAGGGTATAAAAGAAGTAGCTTCTTTTCTTTAAAATGTAGAAAATAGTCCTTGTTCAGGGGCTATTTTTTTATTAATTTCTTGTTGTTCAAATAACCAGTCTTGTAATAAAACAAAATCTTTTTCAGCATAGTTTTTTTGAGGTTCAAACTCAAAATCTGAAAAGGAAACTGCTTTTTCATTTGGTAAATGACAATATGTTTCAATGAGTTTAACTTTCTCAAGGTTCGTTTGTTGATTAAAATATTGACCGGCTTCTTCTAATGCTAGGTGAAAATTTTTAACGTCTTCAGGGTTATCCTCAGTAAATTGTTTGTCAAAGCACCACATCACATAACAGGCATCAATATCTTTAGAATGCCAAATAGTTTTAGTCTCTGGAATTTCTAAGACAGTAGAAATAAAAGGTTCAATTGCCACTAAACAATCAATTTTCTTAGTTTGTAAAGCCTCAATTCGTTCATAGGTGTTGTTAATGAAAGTATAAGTTAAAGGTGGCAGTTGATTCTTTAAATAAGTATCTACAAAAAATCTAAACAGACCTGTTTGACTAATACCAGCATTAAGATTTTCTTTTTCCATGTAGTTATTATAACCAGCTAACTGAATAGTTCTTGTTAAAGTAGAGGTAATAACAGCCTCTTTACCATCTTTTAAATAATAGAAAAAGAAGGTTGTATCTCCCATTTGAGCATCAACTTCACCTGTTAAAAAGGCATTTTTTCCTTGAAAAACAAAGTTATCAGCTAACTCTAGATTAACCTCTACTTGATGTTTTTCAAAAAAACCTAATTCTTTTGAAAGAATAACAGGTAAAACTAAGGGATTGATTCTATTTTGTTGTAATTTAATTGTTGCCATAATGATTCTCCTTCTTTACAGAATGGTGATTAAAAATGAAAGTCCCATGATGAAGTGGAACGAACGGATTAAAAGCAGTGGTCTTGGACCAAAATCTCGTCCCATTTCTGGATAAACTTCTTGAATTTTTAAATAATCTTTTAACCATCTTAAATAACCTTGGATAAAAAATATAATAAATCCAATGAGGGATTGCCACCATAATAACACACTAAAACTCAAATAACTCCAAGCAATTAAAACTAAAATACCTTCAGGAATCATTAGTAAAATTGAGTTTCTAAAACCAATGATATGAGGAAGAGTTTTTCTAACTCCTTGATCTTTATCATAATCACCAGCATTGTTTGTGGACATTAAAAAAACAGTTAACATCATGCAAATAAAAGCGTAAAGATAAGCTTCTTTTGTAAGAGTTCCAGTTTGAAGCCAAAAGGCAACAAGGGAACTTAAACCGCCAACTAAAAGACCAGAAACAAGTTCACCAATGGGTAATACGATGTAGGCGAACGGACCTAATGAATATGTAATAGCAGCAAGTAAACCTAAAAGACCAAGTAAAAATAAACCAAGACTTTTAGTGAGATAGACTAAAGCTAAACCAGTTAAGCCACCTAAAGCAATCCATGCAAGTAAAACAAGGCAAGCATCTAAAAAAGTAGCGTCACCTCTTACTAATCCTTCACTTCCTAAATGTCCAGTAAATGTTTCTTCGCTTTCTTCATTTTTCATAAAGGCACGAATTTCATTTGCCACATTGGCAACAATATTAAATGAAAACCCACAAATAAAGAAGAGAACTAAATATAGAGCATTTATTCTTCCTGTTAAGAAACTTGCAAAAAGACTTGTGCTAAAAATAGGTAGTCCTGTTGCAAAGCCTGTGCGAAGTTCCATGACAGTGTAAGCTCTTTTTGGAAAACCCAACGCCCATTTAATTAAAGTTTGAAGGTTCAATATTTGACACTCCCTTGAGATAAACCTTTATCAATGTATTTTTGTAACAATAAGTAAATAACGAGCATCGGAATCATGCTTAATAATATAAAGGCACAAATTAACGGCCAGTTTGTTTGATAAGGACCTACAAAACGATAAATCCCTGTTGAAATAGTCGGTAATTTGCTAGTCGGCATGTATAAATAGGGAATATAAAAATCATTATAGATACTAAGCATTTTCAGCAGAATAACCGTTGTTGTTGCAGGCGTTAGCATTGGAAAAATAATGTGACGAAAAATCTTAAAATATGAGGCACCGTCCATCATAGCAGCTTGATCTAGTTCAACGGGAATTTGCTCCATGTTTTGTAAGTAAAGATAAATCATTGTCACATCTGCACCAACGTAAAGTAAAATAGGTGCCCAAATTGTATTATATAAATGTAAACTAGTCATAATATTAAAAGTTCCTACTTGAGTAACAACCATGGGAACAGCTGATACTAAAAAATAACCAAATAATAAAGTTTTCTTTAGTTTAAAATCAAAACGCTGATAGACATAAGCTACCATTGAACCAATAAAAACACTCAAAATAATACTAATTAACATAATTGTAAAGGTGACTAAGAAACTAGTAACCAAATTTCCTTCTCGAATCGCTTCTGTATAATTATCAAGATAAAGAAAACTATTTGGAATTCTAAGACCTTGAGAAATAGAAAATTCTTCAAAGGACATAAAAGAGCCAAAGAAAAGAATAGTTAAAGGAAATAAAATAATAAAAGACCAAATCAAAAGACTTAAATATTTGATTGATTTTCCTAAAATCGTCATAGTTTATTAGCTCCTTTTTTCTTGATTAATTGCAGAAAACCACTTAGTAAAACAATTAATAAGGTAATTAAAACTGATAGACTTGAGGCAAGTCCATATTTTTGTTGCTCAAAAGCTAATTTCATTGTTTGAATGACTATTGTTGTTGTTCCATTAGAGCCATTTGTCAAAATAAAAGGAATATCAAAAACAGATATAACACCAATAATCAGTAGGACAGTATTTAAAAAAATAATTTTTTTAGTTTGGGGAATGATAACCCATTTCGTTTTTTGCCACAAAGTAGCTCCATCTAATAAACAAACTTCCTGATAATCTTTAGGAATGCTTTGAATAGCTCCGTAGTATAAAAGAAAACTAATACCTAGATTACGCCATAAAGAAATACTAGCCAAAGTAATATTAACCTGATCAGGATCTCCTAACCAAAATGTTTGAAATCTGCTTAAATGTAGAACATTTAAAAATTGATCAAAAGCCCCATCTGGACTAAAAAATAGCCGAAAAATCATTGCCACTGCAATACTACTAATGAGTGAGGGTAAAATAAAAAGGCTCTTAAAAAAAGATTTCCCGTAAGTTTTTTCTGATAATATAATGGCAAAATAATAGGCAATAATCATTTGTAAAAGACCAGATACTAAATAATAACTATTAACTTTTAAGGACTTCCAGTAAACAGAGCTAGACAAAAGGGTAGAATAATTGTTAAATCCTACCCATTTAAAGTCTAGTCCGATGCCACCCCAATTAGTAAAACTCATAATAAATAAATTAATAATTGGCAAGATACCAAATACCAATAAAAGAAGAGTTGGGATGACTAGAAATAAAAGTAGCTGAAAGTTTTTTTTCTTAAGGCTATTCATGATTTTTAGCAGCAGTAGTCCACTTGTTAGAAAGCTCTGTTACATAGTCTTCATAAGAAATATTTTTATCTGGATAAAGTCCAATGTTAATAACTTGTTGTAAGACATCTGTTAACCTAGCGACTCCAACTTCGTTAGCTATTTCAGTGTATTTAGCATTTGTTTCAGGTGTTTCAGTTGCGACTGTTAAAATCACATTGCTATTATCAATTAATTCTTTTTCTTTTTTAGAAAGATCTGCTTTTAAATTAGGCATTCCATTTAAATCTTTTACATAACCACTTTTGTTTGAAACAAAATAATCAAGGAAAGCTTCAGCGGTTTTTTTGTTTTTCGAATGTTTATTAATTCCGATAACAGCAGGTGCTCCAATTGGGAAACTAGTTTTACCGTCTGTTTCAACAGGAAAATTCATAATTTTTATTGGGTCTTTTGTTAAGTTTTGAATAGTAGGGACTTCTTGAGAGCCGTGCATTAACATAGCGATTTCGCCTTTAGCAAGTTGTGAAAAGGCTGTTTGACTATCTAAGGTCATAGGATCTTTTTCGATTAAACCTTTTGATGACATTTCATAAAATAAATCCATTACTTCACGAATAGGCATTCCTTCTTTAAAAGCGTCTCCTGATTCTAATGTTTCTGATTTAAATTGTTCACCGCCAAACGATGTCAAAGCACCAGCCCAAATAGCTACTGCTTGATAATTTGAATAAAAAGGTGTCGCATTAGTTGTTTCTTTTATTTTTTCTAAATCTTTAATAAAATCTTTTGTTGTTGTTGGTGTATCAGTGATACCAGCTTCTTTCAAAACTGCTTCATTATAAATAATACCTAATGAATTAAGGGCAACAGGTAAACCGTAAACATCATCTTTATAATCAGCTTCGTAAACATCTAAATATTTTTCACCTAAGTCTTTAGTTGTTCCTAAACTTTCAAAATAGTTAGGGTATTTTTCTCTGTTACCAGCCATTGAAAAGGGAATAAATAAAACATCACCGTATTCACCGCTATTTAAACGAGTAGAGACGGACTTGTCATAGTCAGCAATATTTTCAAAAGTAACTTTTGTTACTTCAGGATATTCTTTAATGAAGTTAGCTTCAATTTGTTTGAAAAGCGCCTCCCCATCTGTTCTGTCTGTTAAAACAGTAATCTCTCCACTCACGCTGTCATCCTTAGAGTCAGCTTGCTTGTTTCCATTTGAGCAAGCACCTAGAAATAGAGTTGTTAGTAGTGTTCCAAATACAAGTTTTTTCAATTTCATTTCATCGTTTCCTTCTTCCTAAATGAATAATTACAACGCCTAATTATAACGAAAAAAAAGCTTTAAATCAAAAGGCTATCTTAAAAAAATTGTTTACATGATATAGGAAAATTTTTATGAATTTTAATAAAAACATGTTAAAGTAAATAGGACAAAGAAATTAAAGAGAAGAGAGCCATTAAATATGAAGAAAAGTAATCAAAAAGCAAATAAAATTAGTAAACAAAATCAAGGTCAATACTTAGTTGTTCAAGAAGATACAACTCTATTACCTTTCCTATTATCAGAAATGAAAGGGAAAAGTAGAAATGCTATTAAATCAACTTTAACAAGAGGACAAATATTTGTTGATAATGAAGCTATTACACAACATAATCACCCTTTGACAAAAGGGCAACGTGTTTTAATTCAAGACAATAAAATGGCAATGAGTGAGCAAGCTTTAGTTGGAATAGAAGTTATTTATGAAGATGATGATTTAATTGTCATTGAAAAAGAATCAGGTATGTTATCTATTGCAGGTAACCCAAGAGATTTTGAAGTAACGGCTCATAACCAGTTGATGGCTTACGTGAGACGTCATCATCCGAAAAATAGAATTTACGTAGTTCATAGACTAGATAAAGACACATCAGGAATTATGTTATTTGCTAAAAATGAAAAAATGAAAGCAACGCTTCAAGAAAATTGGAAAGAGATTGTGACTGAGAGAATGTATACAGCTCTTGTAGAAGGAAATGTAAAAAAACAATCTGGTACCATTACATCTTGGTTAACAGAAAGTAAAACCTTTAAAATGTATTCAAGTTCCTTTGATAATGGTGGAAAACAAGCTATTACACACTACAAAAAAATTAGAGGAAATAAAAATTATAGTTTACTTGAAGTTATGTTAGAAACAGGTAGAAAAAATCAAATTCGTGTTCATATGGAAGAGATTGGCCATCCAATTGTCGGAGATAAAAAATACGGAGCTCATGGTAATCCTTTGAAGCGAGTGGGACTACATGCTACTACGTTAGTCTTTAAACATCCTGTGACAGGTAAACAAATGAAATTCACTTCAAAAGTACCAAAAAAATTTAATAAGTTATTAAAGGAAAACTAATAGTTAAATATCCTATAAATGAAGCTATTTCACTAGGTATTTAGACAGAAAAATGTTATCTTTGTTTTAAATTATTAAAAATGGAGATGAAAAATCATGTCAGGTATTAGTAGTAAGGCTTATCGTTTATCTATTAGGGGGATATTGATAGCAATCATACTTGTGCAATCAATGGTTCCATTCTTAGGATTTATTCCATTATTTGTAACAAGTTTAACAATTATTCATATAACAGTTATTGTGGCTGCAATCACTCTTGGCACAAAAGATGGTATGTTAATTGGGCTAGTTTGGGGACTCTCAACCATGTTTAGGGCATGGACAATGCCAACAACACCTATTGATACATTAATTTTTACCAATCCAATTGTTTCAGTTCTACCTAGAATTTTAGTAGGTCTTGTAGCTGGAGGAATTTTTACATTACTTTATAAAAAAACAAGTAAGTTTTATTTATCAACAGTTGTGGCATCTGCTTTAGGAGCTTTAACTAATACAGTTTTAGTGCTTGGATTTATGGGAGCTTTGTATACAGGTCCAGTAGCTGCAGCTTATAATACAACAACTTCAGGTTTACTTTCCGTTCTTTTAGTTGTCGTTGGAACAAATGGGATACCAGAAATGATTGCTGCAATGGTTATTACGCCATTAATTGTGAAAGCAATTTTTGCTGCAACAAATCTTTCACCAGAAACAAGAATATAAAATAAAACGAAAACTGGCGAGTTATGTCGCCAGTTTTTTTGTCTTTTAAATTAGATAAAAATAACAATAATTATTAGGTTAAAATATTAGTATAAGTTTTTTTTAGTTAATAGAAAAAAGATGATATTAATTTTACTTGGAAGTGGTTGCATAATACAGGTAACAACTATTTAGGAGTGAAATATATGTCAGATTGGTTAGGTATTAAAGAAAAAGTGGTTATTGTAACAGGAGGTTCTTCTGGTATTGGAGCTAGTGTTGTTTCTGCTTTATTGGATGAAGGGGTTAAAGTAGCAAACTTTGATTTAAATGAGGGATCAGTTACTCATGAGAATTTACATTTTGTGAAAGTGGATGTTTCTAATCGTAAAAATGTAGAAGAAGCTGTAGCAGAAGTGGTTTCAAAATTTGGAACAATTGACGGTTTAGTCAATAATGCAGGGATTAATATTCCTCGATTGTTAGTAGATGCAAAAAAATCCCATAGTGAATATGAATTATCAGATGATGTCTTTGATAAAATTATAGCGATTAATCAAAAAGGATTATTTTTAATGAGCCAAGCTGTAGGGAGAATATTAGTAGAAAAACAATCTGGTGTGATTATTAATATGTCCTCAGAAAGTGGTTTAGAAGGCTCAGAAGGACAAAGCGCTTATGCTGCGACAAAAGCTGCTGTTAATAGCTATACAAGATCATGGTCAAAAGAATTAGGAAAACAAGGAGTAAGAGTTGTTGGAATTGCTCCAGGAATTATGGAAGAAACCGGTTTAAGAACATTAGCTTATGAAACAGCACTTGCTTACACAAGAAATATTTCTGTTGAGGAATTAAGAGCTGGATATAGCAAAACAAGTACGATTCCACTTGGCCGAAGTGGAAAATTATCTGAGGTAGCAGATTTAGTATGTTACTTCTTATCAGACCGTTCTAGTTACATTACAGGGGTAACAACTAATGTGGCTGGAGGAAAAACAAGGGGTTAATAGAAGTGAGGGATTCGTTTGTCACAAATTGTAATGTGGTATGACCTATTAAATGTATTTGTTACATATGGTCAAATTGAAGAAGTTGAGTTAAAAGAAATTATTGGTAAAAGTTATCCAACTTTAAGAAAAAATATCGAGTTATTAAATGAAGAAATAAAAGGAATTGCAGCTATTTATAAACACGAAACAAGTTATGAAATGGAAATACTGGATTATTCGGCCTTTGATAAAATCTTAAAAGGTGGTTTGAAAGAAAGTATCGATTTTAATTCTTCTACTAAACGAATTGCATTTATTTTAAAGGAATTAATTGAAGCAAGAGAATATGTTTTAATTGATGATTTAGCAGAAAAACTTGAGGTTAGTCGAGGAACAGCTAATAGAGATTTACAAGAAGTAAAAGAGATTGTCCAACATTTTGGAGTCGATTTAATTGGAACACCTAATAAAGGATTAGAAATTAAAGGTGATGAGTTTGAACTCAGATTGATTAACTTATATCATATCCATGATTTTTTCCCAACACATATTTTTTTAGAAGATATAAATCCTTTTGTTGATAAATATGCTAAACATAGAAATATTCCTGAAAATAGCGTGAATACATGGAAAAAAGTATTAGAAATTACACTTGATAGAATTTCCAGTAAAAATAATTTAACAAAACCAATTCCTCATTATACCAATTATCAATTAAACGATGAGGCATTTGATGAACTTATTTATCAAATTGAATCTTTATACCGAATTAGTCTAAGTCAGTATGATATTGATTTTATTAGTTTTCCGCTCAATATTAGTAATACTGGGGCTGTTGAGAAAGTTTATATGAATGAGCCCTTTGTTAGAGATTTATATGATAAGATGCTAAATCATATTTTTAAAATCACAAGTGTTGAGTTTGAAAGAGATGAGTTATATGAAAAAATTAGATTTCATTTGTTATATTTATTAAATCGTTTGATTTTTAGAATTGAAAACTATGATTATTTCTATGGAGAAATTGAGAAAAAATACCCTTTTGCATATGAAATAGGAAAAGTTGGAATGGAAAAAATTGAAGAGTTAGTAGGACGAGCAGCTTCTGAAGCCGAAACAAGTTATTTAGCCGTTTATTTTGAATTAATGATGCGTAAAGATCAAAACAAAGAAAAAGAAATAGCAATTGTTTGTAACACAGGTAAAGGAACAGCAGCACTTATGAAACAGCAGATCACGCAAGTTTTAGGCAATAATATCAATTTGAAAACATATACAGAAGAAGAATATCAACAAACAAATTTGTCTAATTATTTTGCAGTTTTTACAACAGTGCCACTGAAAAATGTTGATAAGAAAGTACCACTTATTAGAATTACTAATTTATTTAATAATGAATGGTTACATTCAGAGTGGGAAAGAGTAAAAAAAGTAAATCAATTACATTTTGAAAATGTTTCATTTATTTTTACTAAAGTATCGCCAGATATTTCTTATAAAGCTCAACTCACGTCAATGATAGAGTCGATGACGTGCTTAGATATGATAGACAAAAATTTCCAAAAAAGAATTTTCAATCGTGAAGATCAACAAACAACAGTTTTTAGTAATGGGGTAGCTTTTCCTCACGCAATTAATTTTGGTAGTAAAAAAATCATTTTTCATCTCGGAGTTTTAGAGAAAAACCCAATTGAGAATGATGATATTGAGTTTATTTTTATGGTTGGTATACCAGATCAAATGAATGATAAGGTTGAATCAGAACTTTTACAGTTATATGATTACATGCTTAGTATTATTTCTAACTCACAAAAAGCAAATGAGTTGCATCAAATAAATAATTCAGAAGAGTTCTCAAAATGGGTAAGGAAAGAGGTTTTTTAAATGAATTTTATTGTGGTATTAGGAATGTTTGGTATCGGGGCTTATTTACTCCAAATTGTTTTTGGAATGAAGCAAATTAAACATTTTAATGAAACTTATCAAATGTTAAGAAGAAAAGGCAAAGTCGCTATTGGTAGACGGGCTGGAAAAATTAAAGCAGGAACTATTGTGATGTTTGCAGTCAATAATAATGGTGACATTCTTGAATCAGTAAAAATGCAAGGGGTTACGGTAATGGCTAAATTCAAGTCTTTACCTCAATTTAACGGATTAAATATCCATGATTTATCAGAAAATCATGATTTAGTGGCAAAAGAAAATAAGCTAATGCAACAAGCTATTATGAATGCAAGAGAAATTTATATTAGAGTTGAAGCTGGAAATTATGTGGAAGACTCACCAGTTTCTCCACTAATGGACGCTAGAATTCATATGAATATTGCAAAAGAATCGATTCAAAAAAAATTAAAAAGAGGTGTTGAATAATGCAATTTATAACAAAATTTGCTGAAGGTTTCATGGGATTATTTCAAACAGGTGCTGAAACTTTTATTAGTTGGATGACAGGAATTGTACCAGTTGTATTAATGTTAATGGTATTAATGAATACATTAATTGCGTTTTTAGGAGAAGATAAAGTTGTTAAAGTGGCGAAAATATCTGCTAAAAATCCATTTACTCGTTATCTAGTTTTGCCTTTCCTATCAGCTTTTATGCTAGGAAATCCAATGTCTTTTACAATGGCAAGATTTTTACCAGAATACTACAAACCAAGTTACTATGCTGCTCAAGCTCAATTTTGTCACACAAGTAATGGGGTATTTCCTCATATTAATCCAGGTGAATTATTTGTTTGGTTAGGGATTGCTTCTGGAATAGAGCAATTAGGTTTTAATACAATGGATTTAGCTGTTAGATATATGTTAGTTGGTATGTTGATGAACTTTATTGGTGGTTGGGTAACAGATTACACAACAGCTTTTGTTTGTAAACAACAAGGCATCACATTAAGTAAAACAGTTGCACCTACTCATAATTAAAAGGAGAGAAGAATCATGGCTTATAAAAGTATAAAAGTAACTAAAGGTAATGGTGGTTTTGGTGGTCCTTTAATTATTACACCAACAGAAGAAAAACATAAATTTATTTATATTACTGGTGGAGGTGAGAAGCCTGCAATAGTAGATAAAATTGCTGAACTATCTGGAATGGAACCTGTTAATGGTTTTAAAACATCAATTCCGGATTCAGAAATTGCATTAGCAATTATTGACTGTGGAGGAACACTTCGTTGTGGTATCTATCCTAAAAAAGAAATTCCAACTATTAATATTGTACCAACAGGAAAAAGTGGTCCTTTGGCTCAATATATTACAGAAGATATCTACGTATCAGCTGTAGGTGTTAACCAAATTACATCAACTGAAGAATCAGCAAAAGTTGAAACTAACAACGAGGCAGAACCAGAAAAGAAATTTACTTATAGTACAGATAAAAAAATTACGGAACAACGTGCAGAGCAACAGAGTTTTATCGCAAAAATTGGTATGGGCGCAGGAAAAGTTGTAGCAACCTTTAATCAGTCAGCTCGTGAAGGTGTACAAACAATGATCAATACGGTTATTCCTTTTATGGCTTTTGTTTCTTTATTAATAGGAATTATTCAAGGCTCTGGTATTGGTGATTGGTTTGCTAAAATCATGTCACCACTTGCAGGAAATGTAGTAGGTTTAATGGTGATTGGATTTATCTGTTCATTACCGTTTTTATCTCCATTGTTAGGACCTGGTGCAGTAATTAGTCAGGTTATCGGAACTTTAATCGGGGTTGAGATTGGACGTGGAAATATCCCACCTCAATTAGCTTTACCAGCACTTTTTGCTATTAATACTCAAAATGCTTGTGATTTTATTCCTGTTGGTTTAGGTTTAGAAGAAGCTGAGGCTGAAACAGTTGAAGTTGGAGTACCGTCAGTTCTCTATTCACGATTTTTAAATGGTGTACCACGAGTTATTGTGGCATGGTTAGCAAGTTTTGGATTATATCAATAAATTTTAAAATGAGTTAGGAGCTTTCAAAATGATAACATTATATAAAACAAAAGTAATCAATATTGGAAATGAGGCAGAGATGTTTCGTGAAGAGGGGATGATTATCCTATTTGGTGAAAATGCACCAGAAAGTTTATCTGATTACTGCTACAATATAAAAGTAGAACCTGTTACAGGAGAAATTGAAGCAGGGATGGAACTTAGTATCGGATCAGAAAAATATAGTGTCACAGCTGTAGGCTCTGTTGTTAGAAAAAACTTATCTGAACTAGGGCATATTACTATCAAATTTGATGGTAGTAGGGAAGCTGAATTGCCAGGAACTTTATATGTAGAAGATAAAGCTTTGCCAGAAATAACTATTGGAGAAGAAATTTTTATTTCAGGAGGTCATTAAATGGAATTAATGTTAGATACAATTGAATTAGATAAAATTGCTTCATATAATGAGTGTTTAAATATTTCAGGAGTAACATCGAATCCGTCAATTATTAAAAAGCATGGAAAAGTAAATATTGAATCTCATATGAAAGAAATCAGAAAAATTATTGGACCTGAGAAAAGTTTACATATTCAAGTAGTTGGTGTTAGCTCTGAAGACATGATAGCTGATGCTAGAAAAATAATTAATGAGATTGATCAAAATGCGTATGTTAAAATTCCAACAACAACTGAAGGCTTAAAGGCTATGAAAGAATTAAAAAAAGAAGGATTTAATGTAACAGCTACAGCGATTTATTCTATTTTCCAAGGCTTAATGGCTATTAATGTAGGCGTTGACTATATAGCTCCCTACTTTAATAGAATGGAGAATATGGGAGTTAATTCATTAGAAGTTTTAACTCATCTACAAAATGAAATTGATCGTTCTAAGTCTGAAACAAAAATTTTAGCAGCGAGTTTTAAAAATAGTAAACAAGTAGTTGAGGCACTTTCAACTGGAGCTAAGTCTGTTACAATAGGAACAGAGATTATTGAAGAAAACTTAGATACTGCAGCTGTTAATCAAGCAGTAATAGATTTTAATCAAGATTGGTTCTCTTTATATAATAAAAATTCTATTTAAAATAATAAGAGGTGATGACTTGACCCAGTTAAAATTAATTATATTTGATATGGATGGTGTGTTAGTAGATTCTGAAAAATTTTATATGAAATCAGAATTACAAGTGATTCAAAGCTTTGGGAAAGAGGCAAGTGAAGACTATTTAAGAAGTTTTTGTGGAACAACTCAAGATTTTATTTGGGGAAGTATAAAAAAAGACTTTGCTTTAGATATTTCTTTAGAAGACTTGAAAATTAAAGCCAAGAATCAATTAATCTATTTATTTGAAACAGAAGAAATAGAGGCAATAGAACATGTCGAAAAAACTCTTTCAAATTTAAAAAAGGCAGGCTATTTATTAGCCGTCGCTTCATCCAGTGAAAGAGAAATTATTAAAAGACATTTAATTGAATTAGATTTTCTAAAATATTTTGATTTGATTAAATCTTCTGAGGAAGTAGCTCACTCAAAACCAGCTCCAGATGTTTTTATTGCTGTAGCAGAAGAACTTAAAGTACCGATAGAGCATGTGGTAGTCGTTGAAGATTCTACAAATGGTATAAAAGCTGCTAAAAATGCAGAAATGATTTGTATCGGTTATAATAATTTAAATTATCCGCCAATCAACCAAGAGGCAGCAGATATTATTATTTCTAATATGTCGGAAATAACACCAGAATTTTTAGAAGAACTTGTTAATAAAAAATAAACAGACACTAATACTTATTGTTTCTTTACAATTAAGTATTAGTGTTTTTTAACTATTTATATATTTATGTTAAAATAAAGGCGAAAGATGAAGTAGGTTAATTTGTTATTTGAGAGGAGAGACTAATGAAAGAGAAAGTGTTGGAAAAACAAACTAAAAAAATTGTTTTCTTAGTTTTATTGTTTATTTTAGGTATGTTGATAGGTGGGTTATTAAGTAATAATAAACATTTTAACATGTGGCCTTTTAGTCGTAATAAGGCAGTGAGAATTCCTGATAACACCCTTTCAAAAGTTGATTCAGAAACTAAAACTCATGATTTATTATTTGTTACCGAAGAAAGTTTGGAATTTAATGTAGAGGCTAATAAAATTATTATCTACATGGAACACTATGAAAAAGATAAATTAATTGAAACTAAAGAATTAGCAACATTATCAGCAGATACAGTATCCAAGGATAACTTGTATGGAGTTGTTCAGTGGGGAATAGCTGATTGGGATCTAAAGGAAGATAATTTAAAAGTTGGCTTGATGGTAAATGAAAACACAGTTACTAGTAACTATACGATCATTTCTAAAGAAACATCTGCGGCAGCTAGCAGTGGAATGAGTTATGAAGAGGAAACGATTACGCTAGATCAACCGATATTAATTGGTTTTTGGGGCTTTGGTGAAGACTCAGCAGGAAGTCTTGAATTTGAGAAAAATGGATTTAATAAAGAAGAACTACGTACAAATAAAGAATCATTTGCTCTATTTTTTAAGGCAATTGACTAACATATAAAGTTGTCGAAAAACTATTCTTATGACAATATGCATTCAAAAAGCTAGCTATTAAATAGTCAAGTGAAAGTTATTAAATACTTTTTGATTTTGATATTTATTTTTAAGCAACTTAAATAAACCTAAAAATAATAG
>NZ_QPJV01000011.1 GCF_003337315.1 Vagococcus fluvialis
TTTTACTAGATAGACGACATGTTTTATATTTAAATAAACTAAAAAAGGACTGATGAATCAAAATTTGATTCATCAGTCCTTTAAATTATAGAGCCTTTTTTTTGTTTAATCCAAATGGAATTTTACTTTCTGTACCGTTTTTAATACGTTTAATATTATCTCTGTGACGATAAATAATAAAGGTTGAAATACCAGTAGCAAGAAGAGTAAGTAACCAATCTTGATGTGGTAAAATTGCCGGCCAAATAATCGGTAGTAAGACAGTTGATAAAGTAATTAAAATTGCGCTAATAATACTTGATAGACTAACCATACTTGTAATAAATAGAAAAATAACAAAAATACTTGCTGAATACACAAAAAATAATGGGTTATAGGCAAGTAACATGCCAGCGCTTGTCGCTACTGCTTTTCCACCTTTGAATTTACCAAATATTGGGAAAGTATGTCCTAGTATAGCAGCAACGCCAAACCATAGTGGGTTAATAGAAATATGAAACCAGATAGGTAAAGCTGTTGCTAATGTTCCTTTTAAAATATCTAAAAATAAAACAACAGTACCTGGTTTTTTTCCAAGAACTCGAAAGGTATTAGTTGTACCTGTGTTTCCACTTCCAAATTGTCTAATGTCTTTTTGATAAAATAATTTCCCAATCCAAACACCTGATTGAAGAGACCCTAATAAATATGCGATAAGAAAAAATATAACAATTTTCAATACAAAACCTCCTTAGGCTAAAAAATATTTTACCACGAATTGGAAGAAGGGACAATATCGAGTCATGATAAGTTGAGTAATAAGTCTTAAGTGTGATTTTTTAAAATACCATTGACGACATGATACTACGCGACGTCTAGTATAACTTGTAAGGAGGTATTATATGGATATACAATTAAGACGAGGGGTCCTCGATTATTGCGTACTTGCAGTTATAAAAGAAGAAGAGTCATACGGGTATATGATTATTAAACAAATGGAATCATTATTACCAATTTCAGAATCTACTTTATATCCAATTTTAAAGCGATTAGAGTCAAACAAATTAGTATCTTCTTATTCTGTTGAACATAATGGAAGACTTAGAAAATACTATCAAATTACACCAAATGGCATTGAAAATCTGAATGAGTTTGTTGTTTCATGGAAAGAAGTTGAAACAATTTTTAATTACATAAAAGGAGTGTCGGAAAATGACTAAGGAACATTTTTTACTATCGTTGGAGAAAGAATTAAAACAACAACAAATCGAAAATTTTACAACCTATATTAATTATTATGATGAGATAATTAATGATTATATGGAGGATGGATATACGGAGTTAGAAGCATTGAATAAACTAGATTCAATTGACCAAATTGTTCAAACGATTAAAGACGAAAACGGACTAACAGAAACATTAGCAGTAAAAAGAAATCCGATGTTGATTGTACTATTAATTGTTGGAGCACCACTTTGGGGCTCAATTTTAATTTCAATTATTTTGTTATTATTTTCAGGATTAATTATTCTGTGGTGTGGTCCATTTATTCTAGGAGCTTTAAGTTTCGGTGGTTTGCTAACAGGAATTGTCAGCTTAGCAGGTTTAGTATTTAATCAACAATTATTTTATATTGTTACTCAACTTGGCGTGGCTTTAATCGCAACAGCAGTCGGTATTTTACTCTTACTTGGCACTGTTTATTCAACTAAGTATGTAGGTGTCTTTTCTAAAAAAATAATAAACACATTACAAAAAGTCTTTTCATGGAAAGGTGGAATCTTCTAATGTTACAATCTAAAGAAGTTGTAAAAAAATTAATTGCAGTTAGTGTTATCATGTTAATACTAGGATTTGGCCTTACTTGTTTGGGCTACTCAATGAGTGGTTTCAATATGGAAAAATATCAAACAAATGATAAGAGGTGGTATCAAGTTATTTCTTTACCTAAATAAAAAAGTTTTTATTCTTGACAACTAATCTTTTTGATGATAAATTTATTAGAAATAAATTACAAAAAGATTAAAGCGATGATGAAAACGAGTAAATTAGTCCTTCTTTTAAGAGAGTCTTTGGTTGGTGTGAAAAGGCAAGAAGTTAATCGAAACATACTTTCTAGTTGTGTGCTTGAAAAATTAAGTAAGGCATGCCGGTCTTATCACCCGTTAAAGTGATCAGTTAAAAAAACTGACAGAGATATTTTGTTCTGATGAATGAAATAAATTGAGGTGGGACCACGAAACGTTTAGTTATCGTCCTCTTAGCATTTTATGCTAAGGGGACTTTTTTGTTTTTAAGGAGGAAAAATAAAATGGATTTAGTACTTAAAGTCTTACCTTCATTAATTGAAGGTAGTAAGATGACAATTTATATTTTTGTTTTAACATTAGTCTTTTCCTTACCTATTGGTATTATTTTAGGTTTTATTGGAACAGGTTCATCAAAAATTTTAAGAAAGGTAGTCGCAAGTTATATTTGGTTAATTAGAGGTACGCCATTATTGTTACAAATGATTTTTGTTTTCTTTGGTTTTCCACTTATGGGATTAACGATTCAAAATCGAGTAGTGGCAGTTTTGATTGCTTTTGTTATTAATTATTCTGCTTATTTTGCAGAAATCATCCGTGGTGGTATTCAATCTGTTCCTAAAGGTCAATACGAAGCAGGATTTGTTTTAGGACTCTCAAAGGGACAAACGATTCGAAAAGTAATCGTTCCTCAAGTGTTTAATATTACATTTCCATCTCTTGGTAATGAAATTATTACTTTAGTTAAGGATACCTCATTGATCTATGCCTTAGGTTTAAGTGAAGTTATGAAAGCAGGGCGAATTGCCATGCAAAGGGAAGCAAGTATTGTTCCTCTTTTAGTGGTAGCAGTTATTTACCTATTGTTAACAGGCATTGTTACTTTATTATTAAGAATGATTGAAAAAAGAAGAGGTATTCAAGCTTAGGAGGGAAAAACATGATAAAAATCAAAGGTTTATCTAAATCATTTGGAGATAAAAAAATTTTAGACAATGTGAATGTATCCATTGCTGAAAACTCAATTTTAACTTTAGTTGGTCCTTCTGGAGGAGGAAAAACAACTTTGTTGAGATGTCTAGCAGGTCTTGAAACAGCTGATTCTGGTGAAGTTTGGATGAATGATAGTGTGTTGAAGTTTTCAGAAATAGCAGGAGATATAGGTTTTGTATTTCAAGATTTTAATTTATTTCCACATTTTACAGTATTAGAAAATATTACTTTAGCCCCTAAAATGACAAAGAAAAAAGATAAAAAACAAATTGATGAAGAAGCTCTTAAGTTATTAGAGAAGTTTGGTTTGAAAGAACAAGTTAATCAATACCCATCACAACTTTCTGGAGGGCAAAAACAACGTGTTGCCATTGTCAGAGCTTTGATCATGTCACCAAAGCTTCTCTGCTACGATGAGCCAACAAGTGCTCTAGACCCACTTTTAGTAGATAGTATTGCAGAAACAATTATGGAGTTAAAAGAAGAGGGTATGACCCAAGTGGTTGTAACTCATGATTTATCATTTGCTAAAAAAATATCGGATACTTTAATTGAAGTTAATCCAGTATAAAATATAAAGGAGGAAATATAATGAAACGATTATTAAAAATTGGTGGTACAGTCTTAGGTCTCTCGCTTGTCTTAGTAGGTTGTGGGAATGCTGATGAAAAAACAAAGGCAAGTAAGTGGGATGATATTAAAGAAAAAAATGAGTTAGTGATTGGGATTGACGATACTTTTGTTCCAATGGGCTTTAGAGATGAGAAAGATAATATAGTAGGTTTTGATATTGATTTAGCTAAAGAAGTAACTAAGGAGCTTGGTATCAAAGCTAAATTCCAACCAATTGATTGGACTCTTAAAGAAACAGAACTTGATAACGGGACAATTGATGTCATTTGGAACGGTTATACAGTAACAGATGCTAGAAAAGAAAAAGTTGATTTTACAATGAACTATTTGTCTAATGAACAAGTTTTAGTTAGTTTAAGTGACTCAGGTATTAAAACTTTTAAAGATATGAAAGATAAAGTCATTGGTGCTCAAGAAGGTTCTAGTGGAGCAGACTCTTTTGAAGATAATCCTGAGTTGTTAAAAGATTTTGTTAAAGATCAAGAAGCAATATTATACCCAACTTTTACAGAAGCTTTTCTTGACTTAGAAGCTAAACGAATTGATGGCCTATTAATTGATAAAGTTTTTGCTGAATATTATATTTCGCAACAAAAAGATAGTAAGAAGTTTGCTGTTGCTCCAAGTGAATTTGAAAATGAAAATTTTGCTATTGGTGTTAAGAAAGGCGAAACAGAATTAGTTAAACAACTAAATGATGCTTTACAAAAAGCATACAAAGACGGAAGTTCTGTTAAGGTTAGTGAGAAATGGTTCGGAGAAAATAGAGTATTAACGGAATAAAAAGATGATAATTATTTGTAATTATCAATGAAATTTTGTGAAATTAAAATAAAAGTTTGAGAATGTAATCACTTACAACATTGATTATATGACAAAACGATTATTTGTATTAAAAAAAAATTAGAATAAATAACGAAAAACTAGGCTTAAATAAAATTAATGTAAATAATAGGTGTTATTTTTGTAAAATATTCGGATTTGTTAATTTCTCCGTAGAATTATTATATAACGAGTGATATACTTTAAAAAGTACGAAACGTACGAGATTTAGTATTCTAAGGAGGAAGTTTCATTGTTTAAAAAGGTATTTAAATATGCTGGAGTTTTAGCTTTAGCTGTAACATTAACTGCTTGTGGAAGTGGTAAAACTGAGGGAGATAAAAAAGCTGAGGATGGATTAAAAACTGTTGATAAATTATCAGTTGGTTTTGTACCATCACGTGATCCTGAAGAGATTGTTTCTGCTACAGATCCTTTAAAAGATTTAATGAAGGAAGAATTGAAAAAAGAAGGTTACGATGTTAAAAATATCGACATCACTGTTGGTACTAACTTTGAAGCTGTAGGTGAGTCATTATCTGCCGGTACTTTAGATGTTGGTTTCATCCCTGGTGGAACTTACGTATTATATGATGATGGAGCAGAAGTTATCTTAACTGCAACTCGTGCTGGTCTTTCAATCGATTCTGATGATGCAAAAGAATGGAACGACAACAAACCAACTGCGCCAACTGACAAACAAGCAAACTCTTACCGTGCATTAATGATTGCTGGTCCTTCAGCAAAAGGTCAAGAATTAGCTAAAAAAGTTAACGCTGGTGAAAAATTAACATGGGACGAAATTAATAGTGCATCATGGAGTGTTATGAGTTCTTCATCTCCTGCAGGATACATTTACCCAAGTCTATGGTTAAAAGAAAACTATGATAAAAACTTATCTGAATTAAAAAATATCGTTCAATCTGATTCTTACGGTAGTGCATTCGCTCGTTTAGCTGCTGGTCAAGTAGATGTTGTTTTAGCTTACGCTGATGCTCGTCGTGACTTTGAAGAAGCATGGACTAAAGAATATAACCGTGAAAAAGGTGTCTGGGATGAAACTAACGTAATTGGTGTTACTCCAGCTATCTACAATGATACAATTTCTGTAAGTAAAAGTTCTAAAGTTATGGATGATGACTTGAAAAAAGCTTTACAAAAAGCATTTATCAACATTGGTAACAGTGAAAAAGGTAAAGAAGTTATCGCAATCTATAGTCATGAAGGATACCAAGAAGCAACATCTGCTGACTACGATAACGAACGTAAAGCACAAAAATTAATCCAAGAAGCACAATAATAAACTATTTTTGCAATAGAGAAAATGAGCTGTGGCTATTCATTAAGAATAGCGACAGTTTATTTTTAAGAAAGGAATATTATGATTAAATTTGAGAATGTCCAAAAAACATACCCAAATGGTTATGTAGGATTAAAAGATGTTAACTTAGAAATTGAACAAGGTGAATTTGTTGCTATTATTGGTTTATCAGGTGCAGGAAAATCAACATTAATTCGTTGTATTAACAGAATGCATGATATCAGTGATGGAACTTTAACAGTTAACGGTACAGATGTGACTAGCATTAAAGGAAAAGAAGTTCGGGACTTTAGAAAAACAATTGGGATGATTTTCCAATCATTTAACTTAATAACAAGAGCCACTGTGCTTAAAAACGTATTAATTTCTTCTGTGCCAGAATTGTCTTGGTGGAGAAGAATTTTCGGCATTTTCCCAGAAGGAGCAAAAATTAATGCCTTAGAGAGTTTAGACAATGTTGGAATTCTTGATAAAGCTTATATTCGTGTGGATCAATTATCAGGTGGACAACAACAACGTGTTGCTTTAGCAAGAACATTAGCAAGAAATCCAGAAGTTATTTTAGCAGATGAGCCAGTTGCTGCTCTTGATCCTGTCACAGCAAAAGTAGTTATGGACGACTTTAAACGTATCAACAAAGATTTAAATATTTCCGTTTTGATTAACATTCACCACGTGGATTTAGCATTAGAGTATGCAGATCGTGTAATTGGCGTTAGAAAAGGTGAAGTGGTCTATGATGGTCCATCTGAAAATGTTACTCAAGACGTATTAGATGAAATATATTTGACTGACAAAGAGGAAGGTAAATAATCATGAACTCACTATGGAAAGGAAAAGAGATTAAGTTATCTAATGGTAAAACGGTTTATCAAAAACCTTCAGTTGTACCTTTAGTTATTTTGATTCTTGTCGTATTTACTGTGATTTCAATGAAAGTAACTAAATTTGACGGGACTGCTCTAGTCACTCGTGGAGATCAATTCTTCGTTATTTTAAAAGGGATGTTCCCACCGAATTTAGACTTTTTAAACCGTGTTTGGGGTCCGTTATTTGATACGATTAAAATGTCTTTACTTGGTTCATTAGTTGGGGCAATTGTTTCTGTACCACTTGCCTTGTTAGCTTCTGCTAATATTGTTTCAAGTAAAATCGTTACCGGTTTTTTTAAGTTATTATTTAGTATTTTAAGAACATTACCTACTATTGTAACAGCATTAATTGCAACATTTGTGTTCGGTTTAGGGACGATGGCAGGGACATTAGCTATCTTTATCTTTACTGTTGCTTATGTAGGAAAACTTACTTATGAACAAATTGAATCACTAGATATGTCAACATTTGAAGCTTTAGAGTCTATGGGATTAACTAGATTCCAAGCATTCCGCTATGCAGTTGTTCCAGAAATTTTACCTACCTTCCTTTCAACGACTCTTTTTAACTTTGAAGGTAACTTAAGATATGCTTCAATTTTAGGATATGTTGGAGCTGGTGGTTTAGGTATTATCTTAAACGAACAATTAGGTTGGCGTGAATATGGAAATGTTGGAACAATCTTAGTAGTCTTAATTGTTTCAGTTGCGATTATCGAATCAATTAGTGAATTTGCACGTAAGAAGTTACAATAGGTAAAGGAGAAAAAAATGAATCAAAAAATAGAAGCAACTTTAAAACAAGAACCTTCTAAGAAAGTTCAATATTTGATTCTAACGACAATCATTGTGGTAGCTTTTGTTTGGTCTTTATCGGCAATTGAGTTTAACGCCGTTGATGATGGTGGTTGGAAAATAGCAAGTAAAATTATTCAGGGGATTTTAACACCTGATATGGAATTATTATGGAACTTTACGAACCAAGGTGTGTTCTATTTATTATTTGAAACAATTTGTATTGCGTTTATTGGAACTATTTTTGGAGCAATTTTATCTATTCCAGTTGCCTTTTTAATGGCACCAAGTATTGTTCCAAAACCTGTTTATTTAACAACACGTTTTTTAGTTATTGTTATTAGAACAGTGCCTGCTCTTGTTTATGGATTAATGTTTGTTCGTGTAACAGGCCCTGGTCCTTTTGCTGGAGCGATGACAATGTCACTGACATCAATTGGAATGGTGTCAAAACTTTATGTTGATGTTATCGAAGACATTGACCGTGGTGTTTTAGAAGCAATGGATTCAATGGGATGTACAACTTTTGAAAAAATTCGTTTTGGTATTATCCCTCAATTAATTGCTAATTTCTCTTCCATTACGATTTATCGTTTTGATATGAACTTAAGAGATGCAACTATTTTAGGTTTAGTAGGTGCAGGTGGTATTGGTTCTCCACTTATCTTTGCGATGAACTCATATCGTTGGAACCAAGTTGGATCAATTTTAATCGGTTTAATTGTATTAATTTTAATCGTTGAATTTGTTTCAAATAAATTAAGAAATAAACTAGTTAATGGATAGGTGTGTTAAAAAATGAAGTTAACGATTTTATCTACAAGTGATACACATGGTTATTTATATGCAACAGATTTTCGTGAAACCAATCAATCTCTTGGTTTTGGTTTAACTAAAGTCGTTACTAAGATGAAAGAAATTGAAAAGAAAGCTGAAATTCCTGTCATAAAAATAGACAATGGTGATTTTTTACAAGGTTCTCCTTTTAGCTACTATTTAGCTAAAAATAAAGAACAAGGATCTATGGCTGATGTAATGAATGCTGTTGGTTATGATTGTGGTGTTTTAGGAAACCACGAATTTAACTATGGTTTAGACTATTTAGAAGAAACAATTGCTAAATTAGATTATCCAATAGTATGTGCTAATATTTTAAAAAAATCTGGTGAATTTTTAACTGGCCATCCTTACGTTATTCTTGAAAGAAATGGTGTTAAAATTGCTGTTCTTGGTCTAACAACACAATATATTCCTCATTGGGAGCAACCTGCAACTGTTGAAAATTTGGTCTTTAAATCAGCTGTTGAAACTGCTAAAGAATTTGTTCCTAAATTAAGAGAGTTAGCAGATATAGTTGTTGTTAGTTATCATGGTGGGTTTGAAAAAGATATAGTTACTGGAGAAGCTACTGAAGTCTTAACTGGTGAAAACGAAGGATATGATTTACTACATGAAGTCTCTGGAATTGATGTACTGTTAACTGGTCATCAACATCGAGTGATTTCTACTGTTGAGAATAATATTCCTGTTACTCAACCAGGAGACAAAGGTCGTTACTTAGCCAAAGTAGATGTTGTTTTGAATGAAGAAAAGCAAATTGAATCAACATCAGCAGAACTTTTAACAATTGATTCTTATGAAGAAGATAAAGAGTTAGTCGAAAGATTTAATCCACTGTTAAATAATGTTCAAGTCTGGCTTGATAAACAGTTAGGTAAAGTAAATGGTGATATGAAAATTACGGACCCTATGGTAGTTAGACAAAAGAGTCATCCTTATATTGAATTTATTCAAGATGTTCAAAGAGATGCAACAGGTGTAGCTATTTCTGGCACAGCTCTTTTTGATAATAATGGTAAAGGGTTTGGTGAAACAATTAGTATGCGTGATATCGTAACTAACTATATCTATCCAAATACCTTGGCTGTTTTAAAAGTAACAGGTTCAGAATTAAAATCTGCCCTTGAAAGAAGTGCTAGCTATTTTGATTTAAATGATTCTGCGGAAATTGTTGTTAGTAAAGAATTCTTAGAACCTAAAGTTGAACATTATAATTATGATATATATAGTGGCATTGATTACACAATTGATATCTCTAAGCCAAAAGGGGAGCGGATTGTTGAACTTCTTTTTGAAGGGAAAGAGATTGAAGCAAATCAGTCACTTGAAGTTGTTATGAATCAATACCGTGCTGTTGGTGGTGGAGATTATGCGATGTTTGGCGCAGAAAAAATAATTAAAGAAGTGACAGTTGACATGACTGAATTAATTTCAGGCTATTTAGAAAAAAATCCAGTTATTGAACCTATTCAACCAACAAACTTTAAATTAATTTATTAAAAAAACCACAAGTTATCGAAATTAATCGATAGCTTGTGGTTTTAATTTTATAAAGAAAATACTAAAAGCTGTTAACAGGCCTAAAACTAGGAAATAAATAAAGGCAGTTAAAAAGGTACCACTCATTTCAACTAAGAAACCAATCACAATTTGCGCAAAAGCCCCACCAATAATACCTCCTGTAGCAATTGTTGAATAACTAGGAGCAAATGTCTTACCATTAAATAGTTTCATAGGAATGGCCATTAATGTAACAAAAGCAAGAGTGAGGAATAATGTCGCAAGTCCAAGGACAACAATAAAACTATAAGGATTATGGACAAAATAGGCTAAGAAAACAAGAATAGCTCCAATAATTGATGTTCCAAAAATGACTTCACGGTCTTTGCCGAAAAAGAATCGACTGACTATATAACCACCACCAATAGCGCCAAGTAAAGCGAAGATGCCAACAGCAGAGCTAATCATCCCAGAGTGAGTTAAACTAACGCCGCGGTAAGAGGTTAAGAAAGTAGGGAGCCAATTATTTAATCCATATAATAAATTATTAATAAAAAAGGCTGCTGTAAACAAAATCCAAATAGTTGGATTTTTCCAAACAGAGAAAATAGATATTTTTTCTGTTTGATCTGTTTCACTCATCTCTTTATTTTTTCTAGGAATTGAAAAAGCAATAATAATGGCAATAATAAGTGACATCACAGTTAATAACACATAAGCATAACGCCAACCTTTAATTTCAATAATTGGAGATAAAAGAATCGGGCCAAACACACCAGCAACTCCTGAAGAAGAAATTAAAATACCTTTAGCGAATGTTCTTTTATTAAGAGGAAAATTATCGATCACCTCTTTACTAGAAGCAGAAGCGTATCCAGAATGGGCAAACATCCCTGTAAGTAGTCTTACAGCAAGAAGCATTTGCACACTTTGACTGAGTCCAAATAAAAAATCAAAAGTTCCGATTAAGCTGATGGAGCTTATTACAACAGCTCTGGCACCGAATTTATTAATGGCAAAGCTCATTGGTATTTGCATTAATGCATAGCCAATAAAAAAAGCACTTAAAATAAGTCCTTTTGTACTTTCTGACATGGGAATTGTTTTACTAATGGATACAATAGAAATACCAACTGATAGTTTATCGAAGTAAACCATTACATAGCCTAAAAAAAGAGAGCCTAATAAGATATTTAAGTTAGTTGGTGTTGATTTTTTAGTCACAGATAATCATCCCTTCTTATGACATATGATTTAAAGTCTATAACTAAATATACACTATAAATATAGGTAGTGAAAAGCTTTTTTTATGTAAATGGAGCTATTTTTAAACAGTTATTTTTTATGACCTTAGTAAAAGATAAGACTAAAATCCTTTGTGAAAAAAATAATGGAAACATATAATAAAAAAAGTTAATAGATATGTTGGGAGCGAAGGTATGAAAAAGTTAGGTTTATTATCATTATTACAGGAGATTCTGATATAATAAAAAACTAGAATGAAAAGGCTCTTTAAAGAAAATTTTAAAAGAGCCTTTTCTTATTTTTAAAGGAAGTTTTGCAAGTTTTGTGTTTTTAGTATAAAATAGAGATAGATAGATGAGAGCAATCAACTTGTTAGCAAGTTGTTTTTTTTTGTTCTCTTAAAAAAATATACTTTAACTTAAAAATTTTTTGAAGTACTATTATATAGTCGGAAACATGCGTTTTACATAGAAGAGAAGCAAAGGAGTTTTTATATGTCGAAAAAAATTGAAAGACAATATGATGATGCGTCTATTCAGGTTTTAGAAGGTTTAGAAGCTGTAAGGAAAAGACCTGGGATGTATATCGGATCAACAGATTCAAAAGGTCTACATCATTTAGTATTTGAGATATTTGATAATGCTGTTGATGAGGCATTGTCTGGATATGGTGATGAGATAGATGTAACTATTCATCAGGACAACAGTATTAGTGTTCGCGACTATGGTCGAGGAATGCCAACAGGGATTCATGCTTCTGGGAAGCCAACAATTGAAGTTATATTCACTGTGTTACATGCTGGTGGTAAGTTTGGCCAAGGTGGCTATAAGACGTCAGGTGGATTACATGGTGTTGGCGCCAGTGTTGTTAACGCCTTATCAAGCTCTTTAAAAGTTGAAACTGTTAAAGACGGTGAGGAAGTGCATTTAAATTTTAAAGGCGGCGGACATACAGACGGTAAACTAAAACGAATCAAATCATCTAAGAAGAAAAATGGTTCTTTAATTACATTTAAACCAGATGAAACAATTTTTTCAACCACTGTTTTTTCTTATGATATTTTAGCTGAGAGACTCCGAGAATCAGCTTTTCTTTTAAAAGGAATTAAAATAACTTTAAAAGACGAGCGAGATGGACAAGAGGATGTTTTCTACTACGAAGAAGGTATTAAAGAATTTATTACTTACTTAAATGAAGATAAAGATACTTTGACACCAGTCATTTATTTCTCAGGTGAAAAAGAAGGAATTGAAGCTGAATTTGCTTGTCAGTATAATGATGGCTATTCAGAAAATACATTATCTTTTGTTAATAATGTACGGACAAGAGATGGTGGAACTCACGAAGTTGGTATGAGGACAGCCTTAACAAAATCTTTTAATGAATATGCAAGAAAAGCAGGGCTTTTAAAAGATAAAGATAAAAATTTAGAAGGTAGCGATTTTAGAGAAGGTTTATCAGCTATTATTTCTGTAAGAATTCCTGAGAATTTATTACAATTTGAAGGACAAACAAAAGGGAAATTGGGGACGCCGATTGCTAGAAGTGTAGTTGAGAATGTGATTAGCGATCAGTTAGTTTTCTTTTTACAAGAAAATAGTGAAATGTCTCAAATGCTTATTAGAAAAGCGATAAAAGCAAGAGAAGCAAGAGAAGCAGCTAGAAAAGCACGTGAAGACAGCCGTAATGGTAAAAAACGTCGTAAAGGTGAATCTTTATTATCAGGTAAACTAACTCCAGCTCAGTCTCGTAACCCTAAAAAGAATGAACTATATCTAGTGGAAGGAGATTCTGCCGGAGGTTCTGCTAAACAAGGACGAGATCGAAAATTTCAAGCGATTTTACCACTTCGAGGGAAAGTAATTAATACTGAGAAAGCTAAATTACAAGATATTCTAAAAAATGAAGAAATCAATACAATGATTTATACAATCGGCGCTGGTGTTGGTGCCGACTTTGATATTGAGGATTGTAATTACGATAAAGTGATTATCATGACCGATGCGGATACAGATGGAGCTCATATTCAAGTACTTCTTCTAACGTTTTTCTATCGTTATATGAAGCCTTTAGTTGAAGCTGGAAAAGTTTATATAGCTTTACCTCCTTTATATAAACTTCAAAAAGGAACTGGTAAAAAGGCTACAATTAAGTATGCTTGGACAGATGAGGAGTTAAAAGAAGTTACAAAATCAATGGGCAAAGGTTATATGTTACAACGTTATAAAGGATTAGGTGAAATGAATGCTGACCAATTATGGGAAACAACTATGGATCCTGAAACAAGAACTTTAATCCAAGTAATGATTGAAGACGGGGCAAAAGCTGAACGCCGTGTGACAACTTTAATGGGCGACAAGGTAGAACCAAGAAGACGTTGGATAGAAAAAAATGTTCAGTTCTCTTTAGATGAAGATAGTAGTATCTTAGAAAGTACAGAACCAAAAGCCACTTTAAAAGAAGTGAAACCAGAAGGAGAAAACTTTCAAGAACTTAGTCTATTTGATTAATAGCAATGAAGGAGAGAAAAAAGAATGAGTGAACGACAAGGAGTTCAACAACTAACCCTTGAAGAAATCATGGGTGATCGTTTTGGGCGTTATTCAAAATATATAATTCAAGATCGTGCGTTACCAGACATTCGTGATGGTCTTAAACCTGTACAACGTCGTATTTTATTCTCAATGAATAAAGATGGCAATACATTTGAAAAAGCATTTAGAAAATCAGCTAAATCTGTTGGTAATATCATGGGTAATTATCATCCCCATGGTGACAGCAGTATTTATGAAGCAATGGTTCGTATGAGTCAGGACTGGAAATTAAGAAACCCGTTAATCGAGATGCATGGAAACAATGGTAGTATGGACGGGGATCCACCAGCTGCTATGCGTTATACGGAAGCTCGTCTTTCGGAATTAAGTGGCGAATTATTAACTGATATTGAAAAAGAAACAGTTAATTTTGTTTGGAACTTTGATGACACTGAGAAAGAACCAACTGTTTTACCAGCAAAATATCCTAACCTTTTAGTGAATGGTTCAACAGGAATTTCTGCAGGTTATGCAACAGAAATTCCAACTCATAACCTAGCGGAAATTATTGATGGAACAGTTTATTTAATTGATCATCCTAATGCCAGTTTAGATAAATTAATGGAATTTATTCCTGGACCTGATTTTCCAACTGGTGGTATTTTACAAGGGAAAAAAGAGCTGAAAAAAGCTTATGAAACAGGTAAGGGAAAAGTGATTTTAAGATCTAAAACAGCTATTGAGCCTTTAAAAGCTGGTAGAGAACAAATTGTTATTACTGAAATTCCTTACGAAGTTAATAAAGCTGTTTTAGTTAAAAAAATGGATGAGTTAAGATTAAACCGTCGTTTAGAAGGAATCTCTGAAGTTAGGGATGAAAGTGATAGAACTGGTTTAAGAATTGTTGTTGAACTGAAAAAAGAAGTAGATGCTGAAGGTATTTTAAATTACTTGTTTAAAAATACGGATCTTCAAATTAACTATAACTTTAACATGGTAGCTATTCATAAGTTACGTCCAGAACAAGTTGGCTTAAAAACAGTTTTAGATGCCTACATTGATCATAGAAAAGACGTTATTAGAAAACGAAGTGAATTTGATTTAAAAAAAGCTAAAAATAGACAGCATATTGTTAGTGGTTTAATTAAAGCTTTATCAATTTTAGATCAAGTCATTGCAACTATTAGAGGCAGTAAGGATAAAAAAGATGCAAAAATGAATTTAGTAAAAGAGTATGACTTTACTGAAGAACAAGCAGAAGCTATTGTATCTTTACAACTTTACCGATTAACAAACACTGATATTACTGCTCTTGAAAAAGAGAGTAAAGAATTATCAGAATTAATTGCTAAATTACAATTAATTTTAAATAATGAAAAAGAATTACTAAATGTCATGAAAACAGAGTTAAGAGAAGTTAAGAAACAATATAAAACACCTCGATTAACTAAACTTGAAGATGAAATTGCTGAAATTACCATTGAAACAGCTGTCTTAATTCCTCAAGAAGATGTTATGGTAAGTATTACTAAAGAAGGTTATGCAAAACGCAGTAGCTTAAGGTCCTATTCAGCTTCTAAAGAAGATACGATTGAGATGAAAGAAACTGACCGCCTAATTTTTAGCTCTCAATTAAATACTCATGATCATTTATTGATTGTCACGAATAAAGGGAATATGATTTATCGCCCAGTTCATGAATTAATTGATAAGAGATGGAAAGATGTAGGAGAACATTTCTCTTTATCTATTACATCATTAGGTATGGGAGAGAATATTGTAGCAGTCTTTCCATACTCAGAAATTAGTCAAACTAAACAGTTTGTTTTTGTGACAAAAGAGGGAATGATCAAACGAACTCAAATGAAGGAGTTTGATGTTTGGCGTACTTATAAGAGTCGACCTACATTATGTATTAAACTTAAGACAGATACAGACGAAATCATTGCAGCAGATTTAATCGAAGAAAATAGTCATAAGGATGTACTACTTGTTACGAATATGGCATTTGGACTTTATTATGATTTAGATGAGGTACCAGTTGTTGGTGCTAGAGCTGCTGGTGTAAAATCTATTAATTTAAAAGCAGATGACTTTGTAGTAGATGGTCTGATATTAGACCGCGGAGAAGATGTGACAATTACAATTGTGACTCAACGTGGTTCAATTAAACGTATGAAAGTTTCAGAATTAAGTAAGCTTGGACGAGCGAAACGTGGGTTAATGGTTTTAAGAGAATTAAAATCAAATCCTCACCGAGTATTTTCAGTTGTGAAAAATCAAGATAATAAAATGATTCACATAGTTGCTGAGAATAATAAAGTTTACCAAGTGAATTACAAAGATTTACCTATAAACGATAGACAATCTAATGGCTCATTTATTATAGATGAGAAACAAGATGGTTCTGTTAAAGAGGTATTTACAGAGATTATTGAATAAGATTAAAAGAGATGTTCTTTAAGAACATCTCTTTTCTGTTATATATCAAAGCTAAAAAAAACAATCTGTTATAGTACAGAAAAAAGTAAGAATATAACAGTGATTAAAATTAATTTCACATATATAAACGTTGATATAAATAGGTTTTATGTTAGTTTATTAAATAAATATAAAAGATAAATATTTTTTTCACTATAACACTTGCAAGTTGTTGTGTATGTGTTATACTGAGCATGTAAAAGAGTTCAATTAAAACTTAAAAACAACCAACAACAAGGAGGCTTCTCAATTATGGGACATTGGGATGGATTTAAAGGCGACAAATGGCGTACAAGCGTAGACGTGAGAGATTTTATTCAAAAAAACTACACTGAGTATAAAGGTGATGACAGTTTCTTAGAGCCTGCTGCTGCAAGCACTGAAAAATTATGGTCAAGATTACAAGAATTATTTGAAGTACAACACGAAAAAAATGGTGTGTACGACATGGATAATAATATTCCAGCAACAATTACTTCTCATGAGCCAGGATACTTAATGAAAGAAGAAGAAAAAATTGTTGGATTACAAACTGACGTACCATTGAAACAAGCATTTATGCCATTTGGTGGTATTAACATGGCTAATCATTCATTAGTAGCTAATGGTTATGAAACTGATGATGAAATGACAAAAATCTTCACTGACTGGAGAAAAACTCATAACCAAGGTGTATTTGATGCTTACACTCCAGAAATGAGAGCAGCTCGTAAGAACAAAATTATTACAGGTCTTCCAGATGCTTATGGACGTGGACGTATTATCGGTGACTACCGTCGTTTAGCATTATACGGAATTGACTTCTTGGTAGAACAAAAGAAAAAAGATTTATCATTAATTGGTAACAAAGTAATGACTGATGACGTGATTCGTTTAAGAGAAGAAGTTTCTGAACAAATCAGAGCGTTAATCGATATTAAAGAGATGGCAACTTATTACGGATTTGATATTTCAGCTCCAGCCAAAAATGCTCAAGAAGCTATTCAATGGACATACTTTGGTTACTTAGCAGCAATTAAATCTCAAAATGGTGCGGCAATGTCAATTGGTCGTGTATCAGCATTCTTAGATATTTATATCGAACGTGACCTACAAAACGGTGTTATTACAGAATTAGAAGCTCAAGAAATGATTGACCATTTAATTATGAAATTACGTATGGTTAAATTTGCTCGTACACCTGAATATAACCAATTATTCTCAGGTTATCCAATTTGGGCAACATTATCTATTGCAGGTATGGGACTTGATGGACGTTCATTAGTAACTAAGAGTGACTTTCGTATTCTTCATACATTAACAAACATGGGACCTTCTCCAGAGCCTAACTTAACAGTTCTTTACTCTTCACATTTACCAGAAGGATTTAGAACTTACTCAGCTAAAATCGCTAAAGAAAGTTCATCAATTCAATTTGAAAATGATGATTTATTACGTGCTAACTGGGGATCAGATGATTGTGCCATTGCTTGTTGTGTGTCTGCAACAGTTATGGGTAAAGATATGCAATTCTTCGGAGCTCGTGCTAACTTAGCTAAAGCAGTACTTTATGCTATTAACGGTGGAGTTGACGAAAAAACTAAAGCTCAAGTAGCTCCAAAATATCGTCCAATGACAGGTGATACGTTAGATTACAACGAATTCATGGAACGCTACAAAGACATTATGGATTGGTTAGCAGAATTATATGTAAATACATTAAATGTTATCCACTTCATGCATGATAAATATGCTTATGAAGCTCCACAATTAGCATTCATGGAATCTGATCTTAAACGTACATTTGCTACAGGTATTGCAGGTATCTCACATGCAACTGATAGTATCATGGCAATTAAACATGGTAACGTAAAAGTAATTCGTGACGAAGACGGTATGGCAATTGATTATGTACCACAAAACGAATTCCCAACTTACGGAAATGACAACGAAGAAGCAGATGCAATGGCTAACTGGATTGTTGAATACTTTATGGATCAAATCAAACGTCAACATACTTACCGTAACTCAACACCAACACTTTCATTATTGACAATTACGTCAAATGTAGTATATGGTAAAGCTACAGGTAATACACCAGATGGACGTCGTGCAGGTAAACCTTTAGCACCTGGTGCTAACCCAAGTTACCAAGATGGAAAATTCTTAGGTGAGAAAAATGGTTTATTAGCTTCATTAAATTCAACAGCTAAATTAGATTACACAAACGCATTAGACGGTATCTCAAATACACAAACTATTAATCCAAATGGTTTAGGTAAAGATGATACAACTCGTATTGATAATTTAAGAAACGTTATGGATGGTTACTTTGATAATGGCGGATATCACTTAAACGTGAACGTCTTTACAACTGATCTTTTACTAGATGCTCAAGCGCATCCTGAAAAATATCCTAACCTTACAATCCGTGTTTCTGGATACGCTGTTAAATTCCGTGACTTAACTGCGGAACAACAAGCAGACGTAATTGCTAGAACTTCACATAGCAAAATGTAAAAAAATAATAACTAAAGAGATGACTGGTGGCTTTTCAGTCATCTCTTTTTTAATAAGGAATGGTAGATGATGGCAGAAAAAGTGATGGGAAGAATTCATTCAACTGAAAATTTTGGTACTGTAGATGGACCAGGTGTTAGATTTATTGTATTTATGCAAGGATGTCGTATGAGATGCGAATTCTGTCATAACCCAGACACTTGGAAGATTAATGGTGGACGTGAAGTTTCAACAGATGAAATTTTAGAAGAAGCCTTACGCTATCAAAAATACTGGGGAGACAAAGGTGGTATCACAATCAGTGGTGGAGAGCCTTTACTTCAACCTGAATTTATTACAGACTTATTTAAAAAAGCCAAGGCTAAAGGAATTCACACGACTATTGATACTTGTGGTAGACCATTTACTTATGATGAGCCTTTCTTTAGTCAGTTTAATGAATTAATGAAATACACAGATTTATTATTATTTGATATTAAACATATAGATAATGAAGCACATAAAAAGCTGACAAAAAATCCAAATGATAACATTTTAGAAATGGCTAAACACTTATCTAGTATCGACAAACCTGTTTGGATTAGACATGTCTTAGTTCCTTTTAGAAGTGACTATGATGAGTATTTAATCCGTTTAGATGCGTTTATTAAAACACTTAACAACGTTGATAAGGTTGAAATTTTACCATATCATACAATGGGAAAATACAAATGGGAAGAGTTAGGGCTTAAATACCCTCTAGAAGGAATTGAACCACCTACTTCTGACCGTGTGAAAAATGCTCAAGACCTATTACATGTCCAAGATTATACTAAATATCAAACAAGATAGATTTTAGAAAGACTGGTTTCCCAGTCTTTTTTTATTGAAATTAAGTTTTTCTAAATATATCTATTATTAAGAGTTATTTGGTTAAAAGTTTTCTAAAATAAAGTAATAACTTACGTTACTTATTAATTCCAACAAAAAGGATGGGTTTAAATGAAAAAAATACTACTTTATAGTTTAAGTACGATATTACTTTTTTCTTTATCTGCTTGTAAAACAACTAATCTAAAGTCAGAAACTGCAAACAGTAGTTTTACTGATGTAGAAGATACTTCAGATGTAGAAAAAATATTAGCAGAAGCTAATAAACGGTTAGCCAAAGAAAAAGAAAAGCGACTAGAAGAAAAGAAAAATCGAGTTCAAAGTGGCGAGGAACAAGTTGAAATAACAGGAGAAATTATAGATTTATTTAATAAACCTGATAGCGGTCTTGAGTTTTATCAAGTGACAGTCAAAGTTGCTAATGTTAAAAACGATAGCAATGAGTTATATAAAGGGAGCACTGGTAAAGAATATATTTATTTTGTTGAGCCGAGTGAAAATAAAGACATAGATTTTAAAACTTTAAAATCAGGTACAAAAATTAAAATTAATGTTTTTCAAGATGCTTATGTAACAGAAGGTGATCCTAAACAGACTAGTGAGGAAGATGTAACGAGTATTCAAATAGTAGAATAATTGTATCTTAAGGAGAAAATTATGAAATTAGTAGTTAAGTGGTTGTTTGCTATTAGTGTTATCATGACAATCATAGGTTACTTTTTACAAACTATTTTGATACCTATTCAAGATTTTGATCAAATAACAAAAGAAGAGCTTAAAAGAATTCAGTTAGAAGTAGCTATTAATTATCCATTAGGGGCAACTCTGCTGTATCTGGGAATTTTTTTATTCTTAGTAACAGGGGGATATTTAGTTTTTACCTTTATTCAAAGTAAAAATGTAAAAATTTAATGAGCATCAGATTTAAAAACTTGAAGTCTTTTTCAAGTGTGCTAAAATCAAATGATATTAATAAAAAGTACTTACTAGGGTTCCGTAACGTTTTTTCGTTAGTCTGGTCCAAGAGTAAGCTCGTAGAAACTTACGAAACACGGAAGGACAAAAGCCTGGGAGATGATTTAGATTATCTTCTGGGCTTTTTCTTGTAAATTAAGGAGGAAATAGGTATGAATCGCAGTTGGCTATCGATTGTCATTGCAGCAATTTTTGAAGTGATGTGGGTGATTGGGCTGAAACACGCCTCAAATCCATTAGAATGGTTAGGTACACTTATCGCTATTTTTATTAGTTTCTATTTAATGATTAAAGTAGGAGAAAAAATTCCTGTTGGAACAGTTTACGCTGTTTTTGTTGGTCTTGGAACAACTGGAACTATTTTAGTAGATGCTTTTGTGTTTAACCAACCTATGAGTTTTATGACACTCTTTTTTGTCGGAATTTTATTGGTCGGTGTTATAGGACTCAAATTATCATCTGATGATAAAATCAAAGGAGGAGGTAAATAAAATGGCCTGGATGAGTTTATTTTTAGCAGGAATATTTAAAATGTTAGGTGTTAATAGTATTAACCAGTATGTAAACCAAAAAAGTACTAAAAATCTTATTAAGTTAATAGTTATATTTGCTTTAAGTTTTATTTTACTTTCTTATTCAATTGAAACTTTACCTATGAGTACAGCTTATGCTGTTTGGACAGGTATTGGTGCATCAGGTGGTGCTATATTAGGGATTATTTTATATAAAGAATCAAAGGATATTAAAAGAATTTTCTTTATTTCATTGATTCTAATTGCTGCAGTTGGATTAAAATTAATTTCTTAAAAAACTTTATTCTATGTTATAATATCAGAATAAGATATTGTTATTGGAGGAATTATTATTATGTCAAAAGTTTTAGTTTTTGGCCATCAAAATCCGGATACAGATGCAATTACATCTGCTATCTCTTTTGCTTACTTACAAAATCAATTAGGTGTTAATGCTGAGGCAGTCGCTTTAGGAAATGTAAATGAAGAAACTGCTTATGCGTTAAACTATTTCAATGTGGAAGCTCCGCGTGTGATTGAAACAGCAGGAAGTGAAACTACTCAAGTAATGTTAGTAGATCATAATGAAGCTCAACAAAGTGTTTCTGATATTAAAGAATTAGAAGTAGTAGCTGTTGTAGATCACCATAGAATTGCTAACTTTGAAACAGCCAATCCACTTTTCTACAGAGCTGAGCCTGTAGGTTGTACAAACACAATTATATTAAAAATGTACAAAGAACATGGAATTACAATTCCTAAAGAAATTGCTGGCTTAATGTTATCAGCGATTGTTTCTGACTCATTATTATTTAAATCACCAACTTGTACTGAGGAAGACGTTAAAGCAGCTAAAGAATTAGCGACAATTGCTGATGTTGACTTAGACACTTATGGTTTAGATATGTTAAAAGCTGGTACTAACTTAAGTGATAAAACAGCTTTACAATTAATTGATGGAGATGCGAAAACTTTCCCAATGGGAGATAAAAACTTACGTATCGGACAAGTGAATACAGTAGATGTACAAGATGTTTTAAGTCGCCAAGCTGAATTAGAAGAAGAAATGGCTAAACAAAATGAAGCTAATAGTTTTGATATGTTTGTTTTAGTTGTTACAAATATCTTAGATAGTGACTCTGTAGCACTTGTAGTTGGTGAACCTAAAGAAAAGCTTGAAGAAGCTTTTAACGTAACCTTAGAAAATAATGTTGCTTTCTTAGAAGGTGTTGTTTCACGTAAAAAACAAGTAGTTCCTCAATTAACGAAAGCATTTAGCTAATCAATTTAAGAGGTTGTGACTTAGGTATGTCACAACCTCTTTTTTAAAGGTGATAATACATGATTATTAAGATAAGTGGCAATGAAATTAAAGCTAAACAAATTGATTTGATTTCTGAATCTAGATTTTCAGAAATCTTACAATTTTTAGTAGATAAGAAGGGTCAAGCTACTTTAAGAGACTTAAAAAGAGCTTTTCCTAATGAAGATATTACAGACGAATATATTGATAGTTTAGTGTTAAACCATTTAATTACAAGACATCACGGTAGATACGCAGCTTTTGGTGAAGTGATAACGAAAGAGTATCAGCTAAACTTAAAAGAAAATTGTGAAACTTTTTTAGACTCTCACTTAGTGGAAATAAAAAAAGATTTTGAAGAGATAAAAACAGAAAAAGATTCTTTTAAAGTTATTCATTACTTAGGTAATTTTGAGGAAATAAATGACGTTGTTTATTATGAGGAAACAGAAAACTCTGTTCAGTGGCTAAGTCTACCAATAAAACTATCTAAAGTATTAGGTAAAAAAAGTGAGTTTATTTCTTTAGGCAGTTATTATCCACACTATAATCATCATATAACTGATTTTTTCAATTATTTGAAGAGAGAACAAGTGAATGTACCAATTGATTTTATTAATTTAAGAAATATTCTGGGAGATATAAATCCTAGTTACTTTATAAACTACTCTGAAAGAAAACTTCGCAGATTATCAAGAGGTAAACAAATTCCTGTAGAAAAAGCCGATATATTTATGGAAGCCTTACTATCAATGGGATATATTTCTGTTAATAATGAGTTTTACGAATTTAATATGTTAGATGTGAATTTAGCTGATGAGTGTGTAGAGTTGAATAACTTACTTGAGTCGCTAATGACGTATAATGAAGAATTGATTACAGAAAAGAAAGAAAGTCACTATTTAATTCGTGCTATTTTACTTAATTGGTTACTGGAAAATAATATTATATCTTTACCTAAGACTTTGCAAGCTTGGGGGTAAAAGCATTTTCTTTGTCAAGAGGTTGTATGTTTAATACAATTAAATGTGAAATGAGGCGAAAAAATGTTTGAAAAAGTAAATAATATGAATACGTTAAAAGAAAATATAGCTAGTGATGAATTAGTATTTGTTTATTTTGGACATCCAGAGTGTAGTGTATGTCATGGTCTTAAACCACAAATTAAGAATAAGTTAGCTGTATTTAGTGAGGATATTTCTTTTTATGAGGTTAATACGTTTGAAATACCTGAAGTAGCAGGTGAGTTTTCAGTTATGACTGTACCTGTGGTGATTTTATTTGTTAATGGTAAAGAATATTTAAGACAAGCTAGATTTGTGCCTGTTCAAACACTTTTTGAGCAAGTAGAAAAAATCGTAGATGGAATTAAAAACAGTTAAAAAAAGAAGAGGTGATCTGATGAAGAATTTTTTTTCAATCCTTGTTATGGTAATCATATTAGGTGGTGGCGGGTATTTCGTATACAATGAGTTTGTAAAAAGTAAAGAACCTGATGTTGTCGCTGTTGATACTGGTAGCATTAAAGTAGAGGAAATTGACTCTAAAGAGTTTGAAAAATTAGATCAAGAGATAAAAGAGCTAATTAAAAAGTATGAATATGTTGAAACGATTAGTTCATTTGATGAATTAAATGGATTAAAACAAGAAGACAATAGTTATAACATTCAAAAATATTCTGATAAAAAATTATTTTTAATTAGTGCTTCTAAACAACAAGATGGCAGTATTGTAGCTATATTTGATGATAAAGAATAGAAAAACAAATGATTTAGTAAATACAACTAAATCATTTGTTTTTATTTTTTTATAATAAATATTTCAACTCTTCTATTTTTGGCTCTATTTTCATCTGAATTATTTGGTGCTTTAGGTTTGAATTCTCCGTAAGCTTGGATAGAAACTTTGTTCTCTTCAACACCATGATTTCGGACTAAAGATTCCATTATAGAAATAGCTCTTGCAGCACTTAATTCCCAATTGGATTTATACTGCTCTGTATTGTTAGGTATATTGTCAGTATAACCAGCGATAATAAGTTCATTATCTACTTCTTTTAAAGAATCAGAAATTTTTTGTACAATCCCAGTAATTGAAGATGTTATCTCAGCACTACCAGGTTCAAAGAGTAAACCACTCTGGATAGCGATTCTTAAACCATCTTTTTCGAGGTCAACCTCAATATCTTCTCCATGCCCTACTTTTGAAAGTTCATCTTTAATTGAATCTCCAACAGCTTGAATTTTTTTTTCTTCATCAGTTAAATCCTCTTTCGGGCTATTTTCCATTTTTGAGGAGTTATTATTTTTTTGTTGTTTTGGATGTGCAGGAAGAATACCGCCGTTACCACTATTCTTTTGACCAGAAATGATGACATTAAATTCATTACTTAATTGGTCAATTTTTCCATCATCCGTTTTTGCCATTGCAAACATAACAATGAACAATGCTAAAAGAAGAGTCATCATATCAGAATAGGGGAGTAGCCAACCTTCATCTGCGTGTTCCTCATGCTTTTTTTTACGCTTCAAACAGAATCAACTCATCTTCCATTAATTATTTGTCAGTTTTTTCATCAGGATCTAACATTCCTAGAAGTTTTCTTTCGATAGTATTAGGATTATGGCCAGCTTGAATAGCAAGGACACCTTCCAATGTGATAAGCATTTTTTTTACTTCAGTTTCTGATTTTCTAGTTAATCGTGACCCAAATGGTATAAATAAAACATAACCGAAGAAAATACCATAAAGTGTTGCTACGAAAGCAGCAGAGATCATATGTCCTAGTGCATTTACGTCATTTAAGTTTCCAAGTGCCCCAATCAAACCAATTACAGCACCTAAAACACCGAGTGTCGGAGCAGAAGAACCTGCAGTCTTAAACATAGACGCACCGATACGATGACGCTCTTCTAATGCAGATATTTCATTTGTTAAAACTTCTTCAATTTGTTCTGCATTGACACCATCCACAACCATCTCCATTCCATTTTTTAAAAAGGTGTTATCTAAATTATCTACAGTGCTTTCTAAAGCTAAAATACCTTCTTGACGCGCTTTTTGTGCTAATATCATTATTTCGCTAACGAGCTGTTCAGATGTTAAGCTCTCTTTAGTACTGAATAAAACACCGATAATTTTCGGAAGGCGTTTGATATCTTTTTTAGGATATGAGTTGATTAGTGCAGCTAGCGTTCCAATTCCAATAATGATTGCTGCTGCGGGATTTAAAAGTACTGTAGCATCAGCTCCTTTAACAATCATTCCAACAATTACAGAGATGAACCCCATAACAATCCCTAAAATTAAAAAAATATCCATAGTCATTAACTCTCCTAAAAACTTATTTTTAATATACTTTTTTTCTGAAGTGATATTATTTTTCGTATCACTAAAAAATCTCACCCTGTATATATCGGTATGATTAACTCTTAAGTTAATAGCAAGAATAAAAATATAATTTTATTTATTTATTTTAATTAGGAACGTTTTTTATGTTTTAATCAAAGAAAATAACAACTTTATAATTAATTAAATGTAAAATGTCAAGTAAATAGTTTCAAAAAAAAAGAAGGTTGCATATCTATGTGCAAATTATGAAGCGAAAAGACTTTTTTTCTAAGATATAATTCTAGCCGTGTCGAAGTTAGTGAAACTTATCTCAAAACAATATAAACATTTTTATTAACAGTGTTTATTTTTTTTGGAGTATCTTGTTAAAAAAATTCAGGGGAGGGAAGTAAAATGGTTTCTAATAATCTATCTTTACTTAAACAAGCGCTAAATGCTTCAGATTTAAGACAGAAAGCTATTTCTAATAATATATCTAATGTGAATACACCTGGTTATAAATTAGAACGTGTCGTTTTTGAAGAAAAATTCAATCGAATTATGTCAAAGAATGAGATTGATTTAACAAGTACAAATTCTAAACATTTGTCAATTAATGGTAAGAACGACTTTTTAACTCCAGAGGTTATCAGAATAAATCAGACTTCTGTCAAAGAAGATGGGAATAATGTTGATCTTGATGCCGAAATGACTGAGAAAGCGGTTAATGAATTATATTATAGTGCATTAACACGTCAAGTGAATCATGAACTATCTCAGATGAATTATGTAATTAATCATTAATAGGAGGAAAGTATGGGAATATTTGATTCGTTTAATATTAACTCTAGTGGGTTATCACTAGAGAGAATAAAGTTAGATACAATATCAACTAATATCGCAAATGTTAATACTACTAGAACTGAAAATGGCGGGCCATATAGAAGGAAAGAAGTAGTTTTTGAAGAAAGCTTAAAACAACAAACATCAAACAATGTAATGAAAAGTTATGGTGTAAAAACGACTGGGATATTAGAAGACCAAGAAGTCAAAAGAGCATACCAGCCAGAACATCCTGATTCAGACGAATATGGTTACTTAGAGTTACCGAATGTTAATTTGAGTGATGAGATGATTAATATGATGAACACTTTGAGGACTTATGAAGCCAACGCTTCAGCTTTTGAGTCAAGCAAAAATATGATGAAAAAAGCGTTAGAAATATCTAAGGATTAAAAGAGAAAGATTAAGGAGATTTATTATGACCATTTCAAATCATTTAAATTCTATACAAACTTATCAAAACGAGCTACAAGAAATCATGAATACAAATAGTATTTCTGAAAATTTAATAGAAGAAACAGGAAAAGATTTCTCAAGTATTTTATCTCAGACAATTGATAAGATAGATACTAGTATTTCAAAAAGTAGTGAGAATATACCTAAATTATTATCAGGTGAATTAGATAATATGCATACCGCAATGATTGATATGTCATCTTCACAACTTGTATTACAAAGCGCTGTTCAAGTAAGAAATAAGTGTATTGAAGCATATAATGATATAAAAAATATGCAATTTTAATTGGATAGTGAAGGGAATTGAATACAAAACATGAATAAATTTCAGGAGCTAAAAGATAGCTTATTAAATAAATGGAGAGATTTAAATAGAATTAAGCAAATTAGCATTGTTTTAGCTTCTATTAGTGTAATTGTAATTATACTTCTCTCAACATTTATGTTAAATAAAACTGATTATTCTGTTCTTTTCTCTGATCTTTCAGATGAAGAATCAGGACAGATAACAAAAAATTTAGATGAAAATACCATAAAATATAAACTCGAAGATAAAGGAAGTAAAATTCTTGTTGATTCTAAGATGATTGATAAAGTCAGAATTGAGCTAGCAGTTGAAAATAAACTACCAAATAAATCGACGGGTTTTGAACTTTTTGATGAAAAAAATATGATGGCTACAGATGAAGATAGAAAAATTATGTACCAAAGAGCGGTAACAGGTGAAATTCAGCGAGCTATCGAATCTTTAGAAGCTGTGAATCAGGCAAAAGTTATGTTAGTAACACCTGATAAAAGTATTTTTGAAGAAAAAAATAAAGAGTCAAGTGCATCGATTGTTTTAAAGTTAAATTCTAATCAATCATTAAATGAAGAAGCTATTAAAGGTATTGCTTTGTTAACTAGTGGAGCAGTTGAAAATTTACCTCAGAAAAACATTAAAATTGTCGATGAGCAAGGTAATGTATTATCGGATGGGCTAGAGGATAAAAAATCAAATAATGCAAGTGATTTAGCAAGTAAATATCAAACATTAAAAGATGGTTTTGAGGAAAAACTGGAAGGTAAGGCATCGAGATTACTAGGAACCTTATATAAAGAAGATGACTTAAATCTTGCGATTAATGTTGATTTAGATTTTGATTCTATCGAAAAAACGACAATCAAATATGCGGAACCTGAAATAAGAAGTGAAGTTATACAAGCTACTGGAGATGAACTTAATCCTGGAAGAATTGAAGGAGCAACGGCTAGAGATAATGCTACGAATGTTGTTGGGAATACAGCTAATGGGACTAAGTCATATAGCCATACAATTAATAATGAACTTGATACTGAAACAACCAAAGTGTTAAATGCACCAGGTGTCGTTAAAAGAGTAACAGCTTCAGTTTTAATTAACGGGAATTTATCTGTTCAGGAAAAAAATCAACTTGAGGAATTAGTTCAATCAGCTATTGGATATGAAAGAGAACGTGGAGATAAAGTAACAGTTCAAGCGATTAAAGTAGGAGAAGAAGAGGTAGTTATTAAAGATGATACAGCCACTTCATCTAATAACCTTTTATCTTACATCAAACAACCTCTCGTTTTAGGCAGTATTATTGCAGTTTTATCGGTATTAGGAATTTTAATATTCTTACTTATTAGAAAAGGTAAGAAGAAAGATGATTTAGAAGATTTATTCGACTATGACTTAGATGTTACAAAAGATATAGTTGCTGAACCTAAAATGATTAGAAGTGAGAAGCAAACTGAGAACTCAACAAGTGAGGAGTTTGAACAAGTAGTGAAAGACATTGAAATTAATCATCAAAAACTTATTAAAGATGATTTAGATAATGAATTATTAGCTAGAGAAAAACAACAATTAAAAGAGAGTATGGATAAAGAGAATCAAGCTAAAAAATATGCCAAGGATAATCCTGAACTTGCAGCAGAATTAATAAAAGTTTGGATGAAAGATAAGTAGGTGAATCAATGGAAAATGTAGATGGAACAAAAAAAGCTGCTCTTTTGTTGATTTCACTGGGATCTGAAACAGCAGCTCAAATAATGAAACTTTTACCAGAAAAGTATATTCAAAAAGTTAGTTATGAGATAGCAAATATTGATTATGTGAAACCAGAGGACAGAGAGAGAGTTATAGAAGAATTTGTTCAGATGTCAACTGCTCGAAGACATGTAGTTGACGGAGGTATTGATTACGCTATTGATTTATTAAATAAAGCGTTAGGTGCTCAAAAAGCAAAAGAGGTTGTTAGTGTTTTAAATCAAATTCAATTGAGAGAACGACCTTTTAATATTGCTAGAAAAGCAGATACACAGCAACTTACAAATTTATTACTTAGTGAACATCCGCAGACTGTTGCACTAATTTTATGTTATATGCAACCTGATAAAGCGGCAGAGGTATTGGCTCACTTTCCAGATAATAGACAAGCAGAAATTGCTGAAAAAATTGGTACTATTTCAAGTACGTCACCTATTATTATTGAAAAAATAGAAAAAGTTATTGAAAATAAATTTTCTAATTTTGTTGAGAATGATACTGAAAATGTCGGTGGTGTTAATACTTTAGTTGAAATTCTAAACTCAGTTGGAAGAAGTACAGAGAAAAATATTATAAGTGATTTAGAAAAACGTCAACCAGAATTATCTGAAGAAATAAAAGCTAATTTATTTACATTTGAAGATATTGTTGGCTTAGAAAAATCAGATGTCCAAAAAGTTTTACGAGATGTTAATCATGATGTATTGGTTCTTGCGCTTAAGGGAGCATCTGAGGGAATCAAGGAATTCATTTATAGTAATCAAAGTTCAAGGTCTGTTGAGACATTAAAAGAAGATTTACAATTCTTAGGACCAGCAAGATTATCTGCTGTTGAGGAAGCACAACAAAATATTGTTGCTGTTATAAGAAAACTTGATGAGGAAGGAGAAATTTATATCGGAAGAGGTGACCAAGATGCAGTCATCTCGTAACTTCTTTAAAAATGAAGATACAAATACTCATTCTGAAGTGAAAAAAATAGAAACTTTTTATACTCCTAAGAGTAGGGAAGTAACTGCTTCTAAAGAAAGCTTAACGGTTTCTGAGATGAAGCAGTTAGAATATAATTTTAATGAAATTCAGAGAGAAAAAGAGAAACAATTAATAAATGAATTAAACAAGGAAAAAAATGATTTTAAAAAACTAATTGAAAAAGAAAAAGCTAAATTTTTTAAAGAATTAATAGAATTAAGGCAATCAGTACTAGTAAAAGCTGAGGATGAAAGTAATGAAATTAAAGAGGTAGCTTATCAGCTTGGACTAAAAGAAGGACAAAAAGATGGCTATGAAACAGGTGTACAAGAAGGTTACATAGCTGGGCAATTAGAAGCGGAATCGCTAAAAGAAAATGCTCATAAAATCATGGAGCAAACAACTGAAGCAATTGAAATTTATAAAAAAGAGAAGCAAATGGATTTCATTCGAGTAGCAGCAGTTATGGCAGAAAATATTATTCACCATGAATTGAGTTTATCTGAAGACAAACTTAAATTGCTATTACAACCTGTTTTAAATCAGTTAGAAAAAGCTGAAAACTTTATTTCAATTTATGTTACAAAGGATAATTTAGAAAATACTAATTCGTACATGGAAAAAATGAAAGAAAGTTTCTCCGATTTAAAATTTGCGGTTTTAGTAGATGAATCTTTAGAAAAAAATGGTTGTATCATTGAAACGAATTATGAAGTTATTGATTTACAAATTCAAAAACAACTTGATTTAATGGTAAAGGATTTGTATGAAGGTGATTCCGATGGGTGATTTTTTAGAAGCAAATAAAATCAATAAAAAAATAAGTAATCGTTCTTATTATTTGAAGTTTGGAAAAGTTACTCAAGTAGTTGGTTTAATTATTAAAGTCGAAGGATTAGATGTATTTATCGGAGAAGTTTGTCAAATCGAAATAAATAAAACTAATAAAAGTGTTATGGCAGAAGTAGTTGGTTTTGTTAATAAAACAGTTCTGTTGATGCCATTAGACGAGTTAGATGGAATTGGGCCAGGATGTTTGGTAAAACCAACTGGATCAGCACTTGAAATTGAAATAAATAATCAACTATTAGGAAAAACGCTAGATGGATTAGGCCGAGTAATTACTGATAATGAACCACTACTAAATGCAGAAAAATATTCTGTTAATCGTGAGTCACCTGATCCTTTTAAACGACGAAAAATTGAAACAGTTATGAGTACTGGAGTAAAAGCAATTGATGGAATCTTGACTGTAGGGGAAGGTCAGAGATTAGGGATTTTTGCTGGAAGTGGTGTAGGAAAAAGTACACTTCTTGGAATGATTGCAAGATATTGTGAAGCAGATGTCATTGTAATAGGTTTGATTGGTGAACGTGGAAGAGAAGTTACAGAATTTATAGAAAATGATTTAGGGCCTGAAGGGTATAAAAAATCAGTCATAGTATGTGCTACATCAGATCAACCACCACTTGTACGATTAAAGGGTGCTTTTGTAGCAACAGCTATAGCTGAATACTATAGAGATCAAGGTAAAAAAGTTATTTTAATGATGGATTCAGTAACTAGGTTTGCAATGGCTCAACGTGAAATAGGGTTGGCAACAGGTGAACCACCAACTTCAAAAGGTTATACACCATCAGTTTTCACCATGTTACCAAAGTTATTAGAACGAAGTGGGATGGCTGAAAAAGGTTCAATCACAGCTTTTTATACAGTTTTAGTTGAAGGTGACGATATGAATGAACCTATTGCTGATGCTGTCAGAGGTATTCTTGATGGACATGTTGTTTTGTCAAGAAAAATAGCCGCAGAAAATCATTACCCAGCAATAGATATACAACAAAGTCTTAGCCGATTAATGAAAAGCATAGTAACGCCAAACCAGTACAATCAAGCTGGCTTACTCAAAGAAAACTTAGCAACTTATTCAGAAGCTAAGGATTTAATTGATATTGGTGCTTATAAAATAGGAACTAATCCTAAAGTAGATAAAGCAATAGAAATAAATAATGAAATTAAGTCATTTCTAAAACAAAAAGTTGATGAGCCGTCAACTTTCTTAGAAACGACAGAATCATTAAGCCGAGTGTTTCACTGAAACATTCTGAGGGAAGGGTGAGATGGTTGTCGAAATATAAATTTAAACTAGACAATGTTTTAAATTGGCGTGAACTTGAAGAAGAAGAAGCCAAGAAAAATTTTTTAATATACCAACAAGCTCAAAAAGAACAAGAAGAATTATTAAATGATTTCATTACAGCTAGTGATGAGATGAAAGAAGAAGTTGCAACATTAATTAATATTAATGATTTAAGACAACAGTATATTTATAAGAATTATTTGGATGAACAAATTGTTAAACAACAAGCTACTGTCGAGCAATTTTCAAATGAAACAAATAAAATGATGGAAGTTTTTGTTGAAGCACAAAAAGAGAGAAAAGTAATAGAGAGATTAAAAGAAAAACATCACGAGAATTTCTTATTTTTAGAAAAGCGTGAAGAACAAAAAAATCTAGATGAAATGGGAACATTACGACATTGTTACTCTTTCTTATAATAGATAGAAGGGAATGTGATTAAGTGGCAGAAATTACTGGCTTGGAAAATATACCTTTTACTTCAGTTATTAAATTGGAAGAAAATCTAAGTGGGATAAATTTTGATGCTCCCACTGGACAATTTTTGTCGATGTTTAATGAAGAGGTTGCTGCGTTATTGCCAAAAAGTATAACCGAAGATGGAAATAGCATTGATAAAAGCGAATCCCCTGTTGGAAATGATTCTCCAATTGTTAATTTAACAGAAAATGGTAATACAGAGGACGAGAATTTACTTGTTGAAGTTGATAAATCACTTGTAAAAGAAAAAAATACTGACTCTAAAGATTCCGAAGAAATAGAGTTAAGTCAATTTATTGATGCTAATCCTCTTTCATTGATTGTTAATAATATGTCAGCATCATATTTGAATTTAATTGATTTACAAAATGGTGTTGAAAATCAATTACCAAGTTTGGATGTTGAACCCGGTACATTACCAATTATAGATAATTCTAATCATATTGCTGGTATGAACGGGAAAGAGTTTAATTTATCAACTCTAGACGAGACACCTAAACTGATAAGCGTGGATACAGCTACTGATATATTAAATAAAAATCAAAAGATACCAGAAAAAATCGATTTAGAACAACCATTAGCTCAAAATAAGATTCTTAATGAAGTTGATGGGATTAATGAGGTTAATCAAAAGTCGATAGCACCAGAAGAAAAATCAGCATTAAAGGTATCTAAAGAGAGTATTCCATTAGAAATAATAAAGAAAAAAGATTTTTCTGAAATAGAAGCAGTACCACAAATAGAAAGTGAAGAACCTAATGAAATAAAATCACAAGTACAAATATTATCACAGCCTGTTCAAAGTTTATTAGATAAGTCAGTTGTTGGCAAAAATATTGCGGGAAGTAGTTTAGTTAATAAAAATTTTGAACAAGAAAACATAAATCGTTTGTCTGACACGATTAGCCATGAAATAACTAATTTATCTGAGAAAGAAAGTAACACATTTAAATTAACACTTAGACCAGAGAGCTTGGGAGAATTAGATGTTGTGCTAGACGTTAAAGATGGGAAAATCTCAGCAAAATTTTTAGTAGAAACTGATAAGGTAAAAGAACTGATTCAAAGCAATTTAACTAATCTTCAAGAATCTTTAAGTAAGCATAATGTTGTTTTATCAAAATCAGAAGTATCTTTAAATTTACCTAATAATAATTTTTCTTCTTTTGACGGTAATTTAAATCATAGGCAAAATCAGCAACAACAAGAAAAATTCTTTAATACAGGTAAATTAGCTCAACAATACCAGTTAAAAGATGAGTATGAAGAAACGAAACAAGTTAATATAACAGATTCAGTCGATATATTGGTTTAAAGAGGTGAGAGTATGACAGATATAAACAGACAAATGGCTTTAGGAACAAGTCAATTGGCAAATCCTTCATCATATAGTTCTAGTAAAGCTGATTCTAAGAATGGAATCAAAATGGATGATTTCTTAAAAATTTTAGCAGCATCTATGAGCAATCCTTCTTTATCAGGATCAGAAGGAGGAGGCAGCAATGGGACAGATTATATTTCCCAACTTGTTCAGTTTACAACTTTAGAGCAACTACAAGAATTAGGTAGTAATTTAGAGTATACGATGATGATGACACAACAACAACAAGCCATTAGTATGGTTGGAAAAACAGCTACTATGTACGAAAATGGGGAAAAAATAACTGGCCCAATTGAAAAAGTTAAATTTTCAAGCGGTTTTGCAACACTAGTAGTAAATGGTAAAGATTATTTGATGAGTCAAATGATTGAAGTCGGAGAATAAAAAATAAAGGAGCACACTTTTTTGTGCTAGTAAGGGGAAAAAAATGCTTAAATCACTATATTCAGGTGTAAGTGGAATGAAGAGTTTACAAACTAAAATGGACGTTGTTTCAAATAATATAGCTAACGTAAATACTTTTGGTTTTAAAGCTGGTCGCGTAAGATTTCAAGATTTAATGAGTCAAACAGAGGCCAATGCACAAGGACCAACTGTTACTGGTGCTGGTGGAGTCAATGCTAGACAAGTTGGGTTAGGAGTTAAAGTTGGTGCAATTGATACTTTTACTGGAAACGGAACACCACAACCAACTGGTAGACCTTTAGATTTTGCAATCGATGCAGACGGTTACTTTGTTTTACAAAAAGATGGTAAAGATCAGACTAAATTTTATACACGTGACGGAGGATTTACATTAGATAGCACAGGAACGCTAACTAATGCAGATGGCTATAAAGTTATGGGATACCAAACAAAAAATGGACCAATTAAAAATGATGGTACCTTTAATCCTAATGAAGATTTAGAAGATAATTCAGTTTTAGGACCATTAACAATTGGAAATAAAATTACTGTTGATGGAAAAGAAATTGATTTAGTGAACTACTCTATAGATGCTACGGGATTAGTTACAGGAAAATATAGTGATGATAACACATACATTTTAGGGCAAATATCTATTGCAACTTTTTCTAATCCAGATGGGCTAGAAAAAGTTGGTGGTAATAATTTCGTTCAATCAGGAAACTCTGGAGCTCCTAAAATGGTTAGAGCCGGAGAAGATGGAAGTGGACGATTAGTTCAAGGAACTTTAGAAGGTTCAAATGTTGACTTGGCTAATGAGTTTACAGAGATGATTATCGCTAGCCGTGCTTATCAAGCGAACTCAAGAAGTATTACTACTTCTGATGAAATGTTACAAGAATTAATTAATTTAAAACGTTAATTAATCGATAAAATTTGGTGTTTTATTAAGCGAGGGAAAACATATGATTCAATTAACAAGCATCAATGGAAAGTCATTCTTACTAAACAGTTCGTTGATTTATCGAATTGATAAATCACCAGATTCGATTATTACATTAAGAGATGGACAGAAAGTAATGGTTCAAGAAACTGCTGAAGAGATTGCTCAATTATATTTAGACTATCAAAAAAGACTAGTTGGGCGAATTTTTTAGTTAGTTAATTAAAAACGAGGTGTGAATAATGGAACAAGAAATTTTGGAGGAAGAAGTAAAGGAACCCAAAAAAGGTAAAAAAAATATTATTTTGATATTAGTAGTAGCTGTTGTAGGAATAATTGCAGGGACTGCTGGAACCTTTATAGGTAATGCTATCTCACATAAAGTAAATGGCAAGCAAACACCACAAGTAGTGGAGCAAAAATTTAGCGAAAATGAAGTAGCTGTTCCTTTAGATGAATTTTTAATTAATTTGGCAACTGGAAAAAGTGGGGAAGCTACATACATTCGTATTGAATTGTCTTTATTAACTTCTAGCGAAAAAAATGCAGAGGTAATAAATTCAAGTAAAGATTTAATTCGAGATAGTATCATTAACTTATTAAGACAAAAAGATGCAGAAAGTATTTTGGAAGATCAAAATGGCGTTAATAAATTAAAAGAAGAATTAAAAAACCAAATTAATGGTGATTATGGATCAGCCTTAGTTAGAGAAGTTTTCATTACTAACTTAGTTATTCAATAATTATGAAGGAGAAATAATGACCAGTTTTTTTTTACTAATTAAAACTATAGTATTCTTATTAGCAATTATTTTGCTAATAAGAATTACTTTGATATATGTAGACAAATATTCAAAAAATAAAAGCCAAAACATAAAAATTATAGAGAAGGTTTCCCTTGGGAAAGATACTTCTATCGCAATTGTTTTTTTATGTGGCAATTATTTTTTGATGAGTATCTCTCAAACAGAAAATAAGATAATAAAGGAACTCAATGATGCAGAAGTCAAAGAGTTAGAGATGAAGATATTATTAGAGCAAGAAAAGATACAAAAAAAGAATCAGGAATTTACAGCATTTTTGAAAAACGTTGTAAAGCGTGATGTAAAGAAGGGGATCAAGAATGAAAAAACAAATTAAGTCTATTTTTTGTCTAATTCTTCTAGGTCTCTTTGTTTTACCAACTAAAGTAATTGCAGTAGATGTTAATGAGTTAAGTGATACCATTAATAAAATTTCTGGAAATACTGGTTCTTCTGATTCTGTGAAAATGTTTGTCATGATGACAGTTTTAACATTAATTCCAGCTTTATTAATATTAACAACTTCTTTTACAAGAATAATTATGGTTTTATCATTTGTTAGAAGTTCGTTGGGAACTCAACAGACACCTCCTAATCAGGTATTGATTGGAATAGCTTTATTCTTAACCTTTTTCATTATGCATCCTGTGTATAACGAGGTTAATAAAGTTGCTATCCAGCCATTAATTAAAGATGAAATATCTCAATCAAAAGCAATTGAGGAAGCAGAAAAACCAATAAAGAAATTTATGTTAAAAGAAACACGAGAAAAAGATTTAGCACTGTTTGTTAAATATAGTAACTTAGAGAAAGTAAAAAATCCTGAGTCTCTTCCAACATATGTTGTTGTTCCAGCATTTTTAATAAGCGAGCTTAGAACAGCATTTAGTATAGGTTTCCTTATTTTCATTCCTTTTTTGATTATAGACATGGCAGTATCAAGTATTCTGATGTCTATGGGGATGTTTATGTTATCACCTGTAATGATTTCTTTACCATTTAAACTACTGTTATTCGTATTAGTAGATGGATGGTATTTAGTAGTCGAAACTCTCGTTCGTGGATTTCAGTGAGGAATGATTTATTATGACAATTCAAATGGTTTTAGATGTCATGCATCAAGCTTTTCTAAAAATAATTCTAATAGCAGGGCCAATACTACTAGTAGCGATGGTCGTAGGATTAGTAATAAGTATTTTACAAGCTACAACACAAATACAAGAACAAACATTAAGTTTTGTTCCAAAATTATTAACGGTTTTTATTAGCTTAATTATTTTAGGAAATTTTATGTTAAATGTATTAATAGAATTTACAAAAAGTTTATTTAAGATTATGTCGTCTTTGTAAGGTTGGTTGAAAATGAATGATATATTAGCAACATTTTTTTTAGTGTTTTGTCGAATATCTAGTTTTATGGTAATTTCGCCAGGTTTTTCATTAAAACAAGCTCCTAACCTTTTAAAGGGACTGCTTAGTTTATCATTCAGTGTCACTGTTCTTAGTTCATTACAAAAAATAGTAGTTTTTCAAAATCTATTTATATTCTCTTTACAGTCTTTTAAAGAGATTCTTGTTGGAATGGCTTTAGGATTTATCGTCCAGTTAGTATTTTCTGCCATTGAAATGGCAGGCCAAATTATTGATTTTCAAGTGGGATTTTCAATGGGATCAGTTTATGATCCTGGAGTCGGAATTCAAGGTTCAAACTATGGGAGACTGTATTATTGGCTAGCACTAGCTGTTTTTTTCTTTACGGATATGCATCATTTAGTCATAGATAATTTGATTCAATCTTTTAGCATTATTCCAATTACTGAAATGTCCATGCATGGTAACACAGTTGAAGGTATGATGATTTTATTTGTAGAAGTATTTAAGATATCAATCCTTCTTGCAGCACCAGTAGTTTTAGTGGCTTTAGTGACGGATTGTGTATTAGGAATTATTTCTAGAAGTGTTCCTCAAATTAATGTTTTGATGTTAGGAATGCCGATGAAAATTTTAATAAGTTTCTTTTTTGTTCTATTATTTATGCCAAATCTTATTGAGTCAATTCAGAAAGTTTTGCCTGATATTAGTAGGTACTTAAATGAATTTATGGAATCTTTAGTGAGGTGAGATTATGGCTGATAAAGATGGAAAAACGGAAAAACCCTCCGCTAAAAAATTAAAAGATGCTAGAAAAAAAGGAGATATAGTTAAAAGTCCAGAACTTGTTTCTGCCATATCTTTTTTTATATTTTCAGTATTTTTTATACCGTTATGGGAATATGTTATTGAAAAAAGCGTAGGTATTTTAAAACTTCATTTTTCCTTTCAATTTAATCATATAAATATTGAAGAAAATTTAAATGTGATTGCTATACAAAGCATAGTTAAATTTCTGATTATTTTAGCCCCTTTTTTAGCAATTGGTTTTTTTAGTTCATGGATAAGTAGCATGTCTCAAGTTGGATTTTTATTTACAACAAAACCATTAAAACCGGATTTTAAGAAGTTGAATCCAATTAGTGGATTTAAAAACTTAGTAAGTAAGAAAGCTTTTTTTACTTTATTTAAAAACATTGGAAAACTAATTTTAATTTTCTTTATCACTTTAAAAGAAATTAAAAATGTTTTGATAGTTTTTTTCACAAGCTATTCTGTTGGCATTGAAACTTTACCAGAATTTGTTTTATCTTTTTTAAAAACATTATCTATAAAAATTGCGTTTATTTTACTTATTTTAGGAATTTTAGATTATGTTGTTCAATGGTTTGAATATCGTAAAAAATTAAAAATGACTAAACAAGAAGTAAAAGATGAATTTAAACAGCAAGAAGGAGATCAACAAGTAAAAGCTCAAAGAAAAGGTCTATATTATCAAATGGTTTCTGGGATGATGAATCAAGTAAAAGATGCAACAGTAATTGTCACTAATCCAACTCATTTAGCAATTGCTATTAGATACAATAAAGAAAGTGACGGGGCTCCTATTGTTATTGCAAAAGGTGCTGATCATATGGCAAAAAAAATTAGAGAAGAAGCAACAGAAAATAGAGTACCAATTTTGGAAAATAAACCTGTTGCAAGATCGTTATATAAAACAACAGGTATAGGTGAACCAATACCTGTAGATATGTATGAAACAATGGCTGAGATTTTAGCGTTTGTTTATCAGATGAATGAAAAAAATAAGTATAAAATATAAGTCTTACAAAATGGATAGTAAAAAATAACTAATAAAGGAGGAAAATAGAGTGTTATCCAAATTAAATTTAAAACATCTAAATTACTCAGATGTTATTATCTCCTTTATGGTTGTTGCTGTAATTGGTCTAATTATTATACCGTTACCTAGTACAATTCTTGATTTTCTAATCATTATTAATATGACAATCGGTATTAATATCTTATTAATAACACTGTTTACAAAAAGTGTTTTAGAATTTGCAACATTTCCCACACTTTTATTGATTACTACAATGTTTCGCTTAGGGTTAAATATATCTTCAACTCGTTTAGTTTTAACTAAGGGAAATGCAGGTCATGTTATTGATGCTTTTGCAAATGTTGTAGCAGGAAATAATTATATTGTAGGAGCAGTTATTTTCATCATTATTACCATTATTCAAATGGTAGTTGTTACTAATGGTGCCAGTCGAGTTTCAGAAGTTTCAGCAAGATTTACATTAGATGCTATGCCAGGAAAGCAAATGGCAATTGATGCGGACTTAAATGCTGGTTTAATAACTGAAGACGAAGCGAAAAAAAGAAGAAAAGATCTTCAAAGAGAAGCAAGCTTTTATGGTGCTATGGATGGTGCTAGTAAATTTGTAAAAGGTGATGCTATTGCTGGAATTATCATTACTTTAATTAACTTAATAGGTGGTATATTAATCTTCTCACTGATGCAAGGGATGGGTGTGTTAGAGGCACTTGATAGATTCGGTAAACTTGCGATTGGTGATGGTTTGGTCAGTCAAATACCATCGTTATTAATCTCTGTATCATCAGGTATTATTGTTACAAGATCTGATGATGACAATACTTTCGGTAATGCGATTAAAGAGGATTTCTTTCCTAATCCATTAATAGCCGGTATTGTTGCTTGCGTCATGTTTATAGTAGCACTAGTTCCAGGATTTCCTAAAATACCATTTTTTATAATGAGCGGTATTTTTGGGTTTATTGCCTTTAAGAAATACGAAAGTGAAGATTTAGAAGAACAAAGACAAATTGAAAGACGGCAAGAATTACTGCTTCTGCAAAAGGAAAAAGAATTGGAAGAAGATGATAGTGTCTCTTCTTTCCAAGTAGAGCCAATTTCAATTGAAATTGGTTATGCTCTTATTCCTATGACTGATGATAGCTTAGACAATTCATTAATGAAGCAAATAATAAGTATTAGGAAACAATGTGCTCACGAATTAGGTGTATTGTTAACTCCTATTAGAATTAGAGATAATTTACAATTAGGTCCAAATGATTATTGCATCAAAATAAAGGGAAATGAAGTTGCTAGAGGTGAAATCTACCCAAATAAATTTATGGTTATAAATCCAGAAAATGAGCAGATGAAACTAGATGGGATTCCTGCAAAAGAACCTGCATTTGGTTTAGATGCTCTTTGGATAGATGAACATGATCGAGAAATAGCTGATATTCATGGTTCAACAATTGTAGAACCTGTAACGGTGATTGCCACTCACCTTAAAGAAGTAATTTATAATAATACGGCAGAACTTTTAGGACGTCAGGAAGTAAAACACTTATTAGAAGGTATTAAAGATAAATATAATGTTGTAATTGATGAGTTGATTCCAGAAATTATGAGGCTTGGTGAGGTTCAGAAGGTTCTTCAAAATTTACTAAAAGAACAGATACCAATTAATGACTTGGTAACTATTTTAGAAACATTAGCAGATTATGGAACAGCTACAAAAGATGTTGAAGTTCTGACTGAACACGTTAGACAGTCTTTAAAAAGAACTATTGTAAAACAATATCTAGGAGTAGACGGTGTTTTACGAGTTGTGACTTTACATCCGGAAGTAGAAGAATTGATATCAAAAAGTACTCAAAAAACGACTTCTGGTTCAGTTCCTGTGTTAAAACCTGATTTGATAACAAGATTATTTGATTCAATTAATCAAGTTAATCAAAGTCTAATAACTCAGAATATTCAGTATGTTATATTAGCGTCTCCTAATACACGATTAACTTTTAGAAAATTAATCTCTTATAATTTTCCGGAAGTAGCAGTATTATCACTTAACGAAGTTCCAAATGAAGTTGAAATTGAAACTGTAGGTATGTTATCTCTAGATAACATTTAATAGATATAAGATCAATTTAGTATAGAGCAATATATTATAGCGTTATTGGGAAGGGGAAATTGTTGTGTATGAAGTTGATTACGAACACGAAATTGTCAAATACTTACCATTTGTTAAAAGAGTTGTTAATAGAATTGAAGTTAAATCAACTGACTATGATAAGGACGATTTATTTAATATAGGTGTTATCGGATTAATGGATGCATTGAAAAGATTTGATGTTTCTAAAAATGTATCTTTCGAAAGTTATGCCTATATTCGAATTCGTGGAGCAATAATTGATGAGATTAGAAAAACATCAAGGGTATCAAGAAACCGTATGAGTCATTTAGATCAATTCTATAAAGCTAAAGAAAAAATTGAATCTGAAAATATGACTGAAGCAACTGATTTACAGATTTGTGAAGAATTAGGAATAAATTCTAAGCAACTATCGAAAATTCATGAAACAGTGCATTATTTAGCCAATATATCATTAGAAGATACAATTTTTACAACACAAGGTGAATCACTAGAATTAAAAGATATAGTCGAAGATACACAAACAATACCAATTGATGAAATATTATTAGATGATGAAAAAAAAGTAGCTTTAAGAAATTCCATAGAGAAGTTACCTGAAAGAGAACAAATTATTCTAAATTTATACTATGTTGAAGAATTGACTTTAAAAGAGATTGCTGAAGTATTAGATGTCTCAATTCCAAGAGTTTCACAATTACACGGCAAAATTTTAATAAAACTAAAAAAACTAATTGAGGAGGAATTAGAATGATAAGAAGTATGGATACATTACAGAAAAGTTTTAATATTTTACAAAAAAAGCAAGAAAATACAAGTTCAAATGTTTCAAATGTTAATACATTTGGTTTTAAAAGCCAAAAAATTATTCAAAAAACAGATAAAGAAAAACAAATGTTTAATCATCTAAAAGGACCTCAATTAAATGATAAGAATGAAATAGGAACATTTATTTTTGGTAATCGAATTGATGAAATCAATAAAAATATGACAACGGGTAGCATGAAGCAGACAAATAAACAAACAGACTATGCTATTTTAGGAGATGGATTTTTTAATATCCAACTAGCAAATGGAACGATTGGATATACTAAAAATGGTCATTTTCAAGTAAATGAGCAAAATCAATTAGTGACACAAGAAGGATATTTAGTTTTGTCTGATAATGGGCAACCTGTTGATGCAAGACAACAAAACCCAAATTTTAGATTAACAAAATTTAATGATTTAAATAATTTAACTGCAATTGGTGAGTCATTATTTTCAGGAGTAAATGGTGAACAGGATTTAAATAGTCGTGTCGAAAACCATATGTTAGAAAGTTCAAACGTTGATATGGTGGATGAAATGACTGATTTATTACAAACAGCTAGGGAATTTGAAATAAATCAAAAAGCATTACACACTTCTGATGAGACATTAAGGAAATTAACTAATGAAATAGGAAGAGTATAAAAAGAGGTGCTACTAATATGAATTCAGCTTTATCAATAAGTAAATCTGGACTAAAAGGGTTACAAACAAATCTAGATATTACTTCTAATAATATTGCAAATGTCAATACTATAGGTTTTAAAGAAAAAAATGCAAATTTTCAAGAGTTACTTAGAAATGATGTTATTTCAGAAAATAGAGGAATTGCAAATGGTATTTCACGAGGTACTAAAATAACACAGGGACAAAACAACAACAAGCAAGGAAGTTTAATTTCTAGTAATCATCCCTTTGACTTAGCTATTTCAGGAGAAGGTTTTTTTGGAATTAGATTGCCAAATAATCAACTAGCCTATTCACGGGATGGATCATTTAGATTTGATTCAGAAGGAACATTAAGAAATAGTGCAGGAAATACTGTTGAAATAACACTATCAGTTCCTAAAAATGATTGGCCAGAAGGTATTCCTTCTATAAATGAAAAAGGAATGGTTAGTGTGGCAGGGATGCCAGTAGGAGAAATTCCAATTTTTAGTGGAGACTTAAGCGAACAATTGATAGACATTGGAAATAATCAATACGTCTTACCAAATGGAAGAATTGCAGAGAGACTGGACAATCCAGAAATTAATCAATTTTATTTGGAGTCATCTAATGTTAATTTGGCAGACTCAATGTCAGAAATGATTCTTACACAAAGAGCATATTCTATGAATACAAAAGTTTTACAATCAACAGATGAGATGATGCAGCGAATTAATGAATTTAAACAGTAAAAGGATTTGAAATAAATGATTAGATTTTCCCATGTTTATAAAAAATATACTGAGGGTAACTTGGCGTTATCTGATGTTAGCTTAGACGTAAGTCAAGGAGAGTTTCTTTATTTAATTGGTCCTAGTGGTTCAGGAAAGTCAACAATTATTAAGTTATTAACTTGTGAAGAAAGACTAACACAAGGTTTTTTACAGATTGGGAATATTGATTTATTAAAACTGCCAGATAAAAAACTACCTGATTATCGTAGACAGATAGGTGTGATTCCACAAGATATTTTTTTATTAGATCACTTAACAGTATATAAAAATATTGTATATTCGTTAAATGCTATTGATTTTGATAGAAAAAAAATAAAAGAGAAAGCTCTAGCTGCTCTAAGTCAGGTGGGAATGTTGAGTTTTAAAAATGATTATCCTTCAGAATTATCCATTGGTCAGCAACAAAAAGTGGCCATTGCTAGGGCAATTGTAAATAATCCTAAAATTATTTTAGCGGACGAACCTACAAGCAATCTAGATAATAAATCTTCTATTGAAATCATGAGAATTCTTTATAAGTTGAATCAAGATGGAGCAACCATTTTAATGGCTACGCATAATTCGACAATAGTAAATACAGTTAGAAATCGTGTGTTAGAAATAGATAATGGGGAGTTAGTTAGAGATCAAAGTAATGGCGATTATGGTCTATCAACTGATAACAAAGATATATTTATTATATAACAGATTTTTTTTAGTTTGCTATTAACTTCTATGTTATTTTTCCGATAGTGATATTGGAAGAATAATTATAGAAAGGGTGTTTTAAATGATTAAAAGAGGTGCAAAAAAAAATAAGTCATTAGGTCCATTGATTATATGGTTTATCGTATCAATCAGCTTAATTCCAGTCATTGTTGTGTTATTTTTAAATATTAATGTTATGTCAACATTGATAACTAATAGGGTTGCTATTGAAGAAAAGAACAGTGTTAAAAGAGTTGCTGATAATATTGATAGTATTAGAAGAACTGTTGAAAGAACAGTTGATGCGTTATCTGATGAAACTGACTTAAAAGAAGTAAATCAAAACTATGAAAGTCAAGCAAAAGTTAGAAAACTTCTGAAATTAGTCCATAAATCTGATGAGAATTTTGAACATATCTATTATGCACCAGTTGGAAAAAATAACATATCTTCAATTTCTAGAGATGTCAATTTTAGAGAGTTTGAAAATCGTAGTTGGTATGTTGAAGCAATGAAGAAACCAGGAGAATTAGTTTGGTCAAAACCAGATGCAGACATTAAAACAAATAAAATTACCATGACTTTATCAAAAGCGATAAAAAATGGAGATAAAATTGTAGGTGTCTTAGGAATCGATGTAGATTTATCGCAGATTTCTAGAATGGTAAGAGACACTAAAGTTGGAAATACTGGTTATATGATGTTAGTAACTGAAGAAGGTTTAGTTCTTGGTTCAGGATTGAAAAAAAATGAAGGTAAGGATATCTCTGATACAGATTATTTTAAAAATAGAGACGGTGACAAAGGGTTTGTAAAAGATATAGATGAAACCGCTTATTTTACAACTACTAAGAATGGTTTAATTCTTTATTCTGGAACTGAAAAGAATGAATTAAGTATTGAAAAAAGTAGTTTATTTAAAGTTTCCGGTTATGTTATTGTTATTTCCGGAATTTTAGCCTTTGTTTTAGCTGTTGGTATTTCTCGTGTTATTATTCGTGCAGCTAAAGTTTTAGTGGATTCATTCAAAAAAGCTTCACAAGGTGATTTAACTTCCAAAATTACTAGTACAAGAAGATGTATGGATGAAAAGGATTCAAAACGTAAAAACTTTAAGTTTGTTGATAAAATATTTGGTGATGGGAAAATTAAAGAAGATGGTAATGAAATCGATCAGATTGCAAGTTCGTATAATAGTATGCTGACAGGTTTTTCTGGTCTCATAGAAGGGATTCAATTAGAAAGTAACCAAATCTCTGAAATGTCATCTTCGTTACTCGATATTTCAAAACAAACAACATCTTCAACAGAAGAAGTTTCAGAAACAATTACAGGAATTGCCCAAGCTACAAGTTCACAAGCGGTAGATGCTGAAAAAACAGTTTCGGAAATGAATCAATTAGCCGAAATTATTGATGCTATTCATCAATCTTCTTTAGATATGAATAACAATACTGAAGTAGCTACAACTGTTAATATGAAAAATTCAGAATTAATGTTTAAAGTTTATGAAAATTGGGAGTTAGAACGACAAAAATTAGGAATACTTGTTGAAAGCATGGGTGAAATGAATAGTGATATTCAAAACATTACTAAAATTATTCAAGTAATTACTGATTTATCTTCTCAAACCAATCTTTTAGCATTAAATGCTTCTATTGAAGCTGCTAGAGCTGGAGAAGCTGGTAAAGGTTTTGCTGTTGTTGCTGAAGAGGTCAGAAAATTAGCAGAACAAAGTTCAAATTCAACAAAAGATATTGAGACAATCATTGAAGAGATTCAATCGAAATCAGATGGAATTGTTTCGCAGGTTAAAGATTCGTTTGATGGCGGTGTTAAACAAACACAAGTGATTAACGAAGCGATTGATTCAGCTAATCAAGTCTCAGATCAGTTTGAAATACTAGTTCAAGAAACAAAAGCTATTGATATGTTAAGTCAAGAGATTAAAAAACAAAAAGATTCAGTTTTACTTTCCGTAGAGAATATTTCTGCTTCAACAGAAGAAAATTCTGCAGGCACAGAAGAAGTTTCTGCTAACGCTGAGGAAATTTTAGCTACAATGGAAGAATTTTCAAATAACATTAGTACTCTTGAAGAAATAGCGAATATTCTAGAAGTTCAAGCTAACGGATTTGTTACTAAATAAAAATGGGACTGTGACATATTTATGTCACAGTCTCACTCTTATTTTAATAAAAAATCGAAAAGCCTATTAAACTTTCCTTTAAAAATGTCGATAGTCTATTGGAACTAATATTTTAAGGAGTTGTAAGGGATGAAAAAAAATAGGAATAAATCGATAGGACCTTATATTATAGGGTTTATCGTTGCACTTGGATTAATTCCAGTGTTAGTTGTTTTATTTTTAAACACAAAGTTTATGATAAGTACAATTGATAAAAGAATTAGTGTTGAGGCAAAAAATAGTATTAGCCGTGTACAAGATGGAATTGAAGGTATTGAAGCGACAGCAGAGAAAGCAACAGAAGAAATTAGTAAAACTGCCTTGTTACAAAAACCAGTAAAAACACCTGTAGAGAGAGAACAAGTTAGAGAATTACTTAAACTTGTAAGAAATACAGATGCTACATTTGGTGATATTTATTATGCGCCAAATGGTAATAAAATCATTTCAAGTGTAGGTATGGACATTGAGGTAGATAAGTATCTATCTAGACCTTGGTACAAAGAAGCTGTTGAAGAACCGAATAAGGTTCATTTATCAGAACCAAGTGCTGATATTAATACAGGTGAGATTATTATTACACTTTCAAAAGCTGTTCAAAATAATAATAATGTTTTAGGTGTTCTTGCAATTGATATTAATATGGAAGAGATATCTAAAATTATTAATGATACTAAAATAGGGCGTTCAGGTCGAATGATTCTTTTAACAAAAGATGGGGATGTTTTAGGTTCAGGAGATCCTAAAGAACGTAATACAAATGCAAAGGATCAACCTTTCTTTCAACAAATAACAGAACCAGTAGGGGATATAAAAACAAAAACAGGTCATTCTCATTATCTTCAAACAGATGATGGCTTAATTATTGTTGCTGGAGTTGAAAATAAAGAATTCAAAGTTGAAAAGGAAGCTATGCTAAAAATATCTGCAATTGTAACAATAAGTTGGGGAATTTTAGCTATAGTTATTGCTTTATTTATTTCAAAACAAATCATCAAAGTAGCTAATGTTTTAGTTGAATCTTTTGAAAAAGCAAGTCAAGGTAATCTGAAAGTGAAAATTACTAACTTAAGAGGTAACTCTATAGCTACTGACCAAGATAAAGAACTTACAAAAATTCAAAAGTTATTTGGTACTGGAGAAGTTAAAGAGCATGGAACAGAGGTTAACCAAATTATTGTTGCCTTTAATAATATGTTAGATGGATTTTCTAAGTTAGTTAAAAGCATTCAAGAAGAAAGTAATCAAATATCAGACATGAGTGTTTCTTTATCTGATATATCAAAACAAACTAATTCGGCAACAGAAGAAGTATCAGAAACAATAACAGGGATTGCTCAAGCAACAAGTTCTCAAGCAATGGATTCAGAAAAAACAGTAAGTGAGATGAACGATCTCGGTTCTACTATAGAAACGATTAACCGTTCTGCAATTGATATGAATCAAAAAGCAATTCAAGCTACTGAAGATAACAAAAAAAATTCTGAATTAATGAACCATGTCTATGAGAATTGGGAAATTGAACGTCAAAAACTTAAAGGTCTTGTTGATAGTATGGGGACTATGAATAGTGATATTCAAAACATTAATAAGATTATTCAAGTTATTACAGATATTTCGACTCAAACTAACCTTTTAGCCTTAAATGCATCAATTGAGGCTGCAAGAGCAGGTGAAGCTGGAAAAGGATTTGCTGTTGTGGCAGAAGAGGTTCGAAAATTGGCAGAACAAAGTGCTGTTTCAACTAAGGATATTGAAATGATTATTGGTGAAATACAAAGTAAGTCTAATGAAATGGTTCTTCAAGTGACTGATTCTTATGAAGGTGGTCAAAAACAAACTGATTCAATTAATCATGCCATTTCATCAACTAAAAAAGTGACAAATCAATTTAATGATATTATTCAAGAAGTTAATTCTATTGATATTTTGAGTCAAGAAATAAAAAAACAAAAAGACTCAGTGCTATTCTCTGTAGAAAATATATCTGCTTCAACACAAGAAAATGCGGCAGGAACAGAAGAAGTTTCTGCTAACGCAGAAGAGATTTTAGCTACAATGGAAGAATTTACTGCTAATATCTATGAACTTGAAAAAATTGCTAATAGTCTTAAAAAACAAGCCAATAGCTTTAATATTTAAGTATAATGAACACGAAAAGTTTCAATGGAATTTCCATTGGAACCTTTTGTGTTAATTAATGGGGGATGAAAAATGGAAAAGCAAATTGTTTTTTTGAGTAAGAAACAAGAGTTAAGCATTCCAATTGAAAAAATCAATAAAATTATTCAATGGCAAGAAACAATACCTGTGCCTGAAACGTCTACTTTTGTATTAGGCGTTATTGAACATAATGAGCATGTATTACCCGTTATTGATTTAAATGACCGTTTGTATGGAATCCCAACAGAAGTAAGTAACGAGATGAAAATAATTATCGTTCAATGGAAGGAAGAGTATTTAGGTCTTTTAGTAGAATCTATTAGAGGCATTATGGATTTTGAAAAAAATCAGTTTGAACTTATGGAGAATGAAGTAACCTTTGATAAAAACTATATTGAAAGTTTTATCAAAGCAGAAAATGGCATTATTATTCAATTAAATGTTGATACTTTATTTGAGGGAAATATTATGCTTGATAAGTTGCTACGAGCTTTAGAGATAGCAGATACAGCTGAAAATCCTCAAGAAGAGTTGGCAGAAGAGTAATGTCTGAGCAATTGAAAGTGGGAATTTCAGACTATAAGATAACCAAAGCCCCAAATCAGTTGGTGACCTTAGGACTGGGATCATGTATTGGTATTGTTATTTACAATCAAGATACTAAGGTTGGGGGCTTGAGTCATATTATGCTTCCAGATAGTAAGCTTTTTAATCATCAAACTAATTTGAAAATTGAAAAATTCGCTGATTTAGCTATACCACAAATGGTTGAAGAATTAAAAAGTAAAAGCAAAAATGGTCGTTTAGTAGCTAAAATAGCAGGCGGAGCAAGTATGTTTCAATTACAAGGGCAAGCAAAATCTCAAAATATTGGCGAACGAAATATTCAAGCCGTAGAAAGTATTTTGTCAGAATTAAAAATTCCAATTTTAGCTAAACATGTTGGCGGAAATATGGGGCGTTCGCTTTTTGTAGATTTAGAAACATTAGGTGTATCTGTCAAAATGGTTAATAGGGAACTATATGAATTATAAGGTGGGAAATAATGTGACTATAAAAGTAATGGTGGTTGATGATTCTGCTTTTATGAGAAAAGTAATATCGGATCAGATTAATAATATTTCAGAAATGCTAGTATGTACAACTGCTAGAAGCGGTGAGGATGCTCTAAATAAAATTCCAAAATTTTTACCTGACTTAATTACTTTAGATATTGAAATGACAGGAATGAATGGTTTAGAGACATTAGAACAAATAAAATCACATTATGATATCCCAGTAATTATGATTAGCTCCCATACTGGAGAAGAAATGACTATTTCTTGTTTAGAGAAAGGGGCAATGGACTTTGTTGAAAAGCCTATTAATTTACTCAAAATTGAGGAATCATTTACGGATGAATTAGCTAGTAAAATAAAATCCATTGTTCAAACTACAGAGCTTAGAAGTGTACAATATACAAAAAAAAGTGATGAAAAAGCTTCATTTCCTACAAAGATTAGTGCAATAGTAATAGGAGCATCAACAGGTGGTCCAAAAGCTCTAATGCAATTAATTAAGGCAATTCCAAGTAATTTAAAGGTTCCAATATTTATTGTCCAACATATGCCTAAAGGTTTTACAAAATCATTTTCTACAAGATTAGATCAAGAGGCAAAGGTTAAGGTTGTTGAGGCAAAGCAGGGAGAAATTATTAAACCAGGAGTTGTTTATATAGCTCCTGGTGATTACCATATGAGAATTGAAAATCAAAAAATTTTACTTACGCAAGAAGATAAAATTCATAGTGTCAGGCCTGCAGTTGATCCTTTGTTTGAGTCAGCATCTAAAATATATCGTAAGCAATTAGTTGGTATTATTCTTACTGGAATGGGAAATGATGGTGCCTTAGGAATGAAACATATATCTGAGGCTGGAGGTTACACAATAGCACAAGATAAAGATAGCTCTATCGTATTTGGAATGCCAAGAAGAGCAATTGAGCTTGATGTCATTGATGAAGTACTATCATTAAATCAAATAGAAGAAAAATTAAATTGGATGATTAAGGTGAGACAATGAGCGAAACTTTTAATGAATTTAATATATGGGCCAAAAAGAATTTGAATATGAATTTAGAGTCGTATAAGGAAAAACAATTACAAAGACGTATTTTGAATGTTATGTCGAATCATTCTGTTTCTAATTTAAACGACTATATGAAATTGATGGAAAAAGATATAGCTGCTAGGGAAGAGTTGAAAAATTATCTGACTATAAATGTGACAGAATTTTTTAGAAATCCTGAGTTGTTTGAAGCGTTGGAACATCATCTTCTAAAAACGTTAAAACCTCAATTCAAAAGTTTGAAATGTTGGAGTGCTGCTTGTTCTAATGGTTCAGAACCCTATAGTTTGGCTATGTTATTTGAAGATAATAAAATTAATATGAGTCAAAAAATATTAGCAACTGATATTGATAGGGTTATTTTGAAACGTGCAGAGGATGCTTTGTATGTTGAAAGTGAGTTAAAAAATATTAGCCAATTACATCGTGAAACTTATTTTGAGCATCAAGATGATGGGTTTAAGATTCACCCTCGCATTAGACAAAAAGTGAAATTTAAAGAACATGATTTGTTAAAAAGCTCCTTTGATTCAGGTTATCATTTGATTATATGTCGAAATGTAACGATATATTTTAAACAGGAAGCTAGAGATGAATTGTATCAAAAATTTTATGACTCTTTAGCACCTGGAGGTATTTTTTTTACAGGAGCTACAGAAACAATTAATCAACCGGAAAAATTTGGTTTCAAAAAGATAGATTCATTTATTTATCAAAAATAAATAAAGAAAGAGGTGTTTGAGATGGACGAGAACGAGAAATACCGAGACCTTTTTTTTGAAGAAACAGACGAACATTTAGAAAATTTAAATGACGGGGTATTGACTCTGGAGAGTAATCCCGAAAGTGAAGAAACAATAGATAGTATATTTAGATCAGCTCATACGTTAAAAGGTATGGCAGCCACTATGGGATATGAGACAATGGCTAAATTAACTCATAAAATGGAAAACGTGTTTCAATATTTTAAAAACAAAACAATTGAAGTGAATTCTGATAGTATCTCACTTATTTTTGATTGTTTGGATGCACTGGCTGAAATAGTTGAGAATTTAAGAGACGAAGAAGCTATAGATAGTAGTGAGATTAGTCATTTAATTCAACGCTTAGAAGAAATAGAGGCATCGGAATCAAAAGAAGTAGAAGAATCTATTGAAATAATTGAAAAAATTAATTTTCCTATCGAATTTTTATCAGAGGAAGATATTAATTTAATAAACCAATTAAAAGATACAAGCTTTAATGCTTACTGCGTTAGTATTCGTTTAGATAAAGAGTGTAGTTTAAAAGGGCCACGTGTTTTTCTAATTATGGATAGAGTTAACGAACTTGGTGAAGTTTCGTATAGCTTTCCAGATACTGAAACATTAGAACAAGGTGAATTTGGACAAGATTTTCATTTTATTTTAATTAGTGAAAATACTATTGAGGAAATAAGAGATAATATTTTATCAAATAGTGATATAGAGAATTTACTTGTTTTAAATGCTGAAGAATGTCTTAATGATTCTTCAATAGAAAAAGTAATAATGGAAAAAAATGAGAATCCTGACGTCAAGGAAATAGAAGTCTTACAAAGTAAAATCAAAAAAGTTACTAAACATGAACAACAAACTATAAAAGTGGATTTAGAAAAACTAGATACATTTATGAATCTGGTATCTGAATTAGTTGTTTACAGAACGAGATTAGAAAACATTACTTTAACTGATAATAAAAACGAGATAAAAGAACCTCTAACTGAAGTTGCAAGAATCACTTCTGAACTTCAAGATTTGGTACTTAAAATTAGAATGCAACAAGTTAGTGTCGTAATGAATCGATTTCCAAGAGTTATTCGAGATTTATCTCGTGACTTAAATAAAGAAATGACATTAATTATTGAAGGTGAAGACACTGAATTAGATCGGACTGTTGTTTCAGAACTAAGTGAGCCGTTAATTCATTTAATTAGGAATTCAGCAGATCATGGTATTGAAAGTCCAGAAAGAAGAATTGAATTAGGGAAGTCTACAGTTGGAGAGATTAAAATTACTGCTTTCCAACAAGGGAATCGAGTTATTATTACTGTTTCAGATGATGGAAAAGGATTAAATCCAACTCTTATCAAGAAAAGCGCTGAAGAAAAGGGCATTATAACAGATGGTCTAAGTGAAAAAGAGATATTACATTTAATTTTTCATCCTGGTTTTTCAACTGCAAAAAAAATAACAAACGTTTCTGGCCGTGGAGTTGGTATGGATGTTGTTCATTCTAAAATTTCAGAGCTAGGAGGTACGATTGATTTACAAAGTACTGTAGACGTAGGGTCAACGTTTACTATCAATCTACCGTTAACTCTTTCTATTATTCAATCATTAATGGTTAAGGTATCTGGAGAATTATTTGCATTACCTCAAGGGGCAATTGAAAAGGTCGTTGAGGTTTCTGAAAGTGATATTAAACAAGTTCATATGCAAGAAGTTTATATGTATCAACATACAGCAATTCCAGTTATAAGACTAGATAAAGTACTAGGATTGAATAATAAAGATAGTGATTTTAAAGAAAAACCTCATTTAATTTTAGTTCTTTTAGGGAAAAAATATTATGCATTGATGGTTGATGAATTAGTTGGTCAACAAGAAATAGTTATCAAAAAATTAGGTAGAGAGCTAAGACATCTAAAAAAATATTTAGGTGCGACAATTTTAGGTAACGGTGATATTGCAATGATTTTAGATACAAACGTAATTTGTAGCGAAGATAGTGTGACATCATTATGATAGATAAATATCTGCCATTACAAATTGATGCAATGAAAGAGTTAGTTAATATAGGTGGTGGACATGCAGCAACAAGTATATCATCTTTGATTAATACCAAAGTTGATATGATAGTACCACTTATAGAAATTATGGAATATGAAGAATTATATGCCAGAATTATGTCAGAAGATAAAATTGTTTATTCAGTTACAACTCAAATTCTTGGTAATGGCGGTGGCGTATTTTTATTTGCTTTACCAGAAGAATCAGCTAATCAGATTAGTCAAATGATGCTATTAAATTCTATGGAAAAAACTCAGGAATTAATAGAATCATCTATTAAAGAACTTGTTAATATTATTGTTAACTCCTTTTTAAATGCTATTAGTGAGTTATTAAATATTCGTTTGATGTCAAGTATACCTAATCTTACCATTGATATGTTTGGTTCAATAATAAGTAGTTTGTATATGGCGTATGATCAGTATGATGAAGAAGTTTTAATTATTAAAAATGAATTTTTTTATTCTGGCAATCAGATGGATGCCTATCTTTACTTTATTCCAGAAACAGGTGTTTTAGAAAAATTATTTAAAGCTATCGGCTTATAGAAAGAGGAATTTAAAATGGCAAAAAAAGTATTAATCGTTGATGACGCAGTTTTTATGAGAATGAAATTAAAGGATATTTTAGAAAAAAATGGTTACCAAGTAGTAGATGAAGCGCAAAATGGCTTGGAAGCTATTGAAAAATACAAAGCAACTCAACCGGATTTAGTAACAATGGATATTACAATGCCTGAAATGGACGGGGTAGAAGCCTTAAAGGAAATTAAAGCTTTTGATAGTAATGCAAAAGTTTTAATGTGTAGTGCTATGGGGCAACAATCAATGGTAATGGATGCCATTCGTGCTGGTGCAGTTGATTTTATTGTTAAACCTTTTGATAGTGATCGTGTAATTAAAGCTTTAGATAAAGTAAGCATTTAGCTTTATGAATTTTTATTTTTTTGAGGAGGATATGTAATGCAATTAGTCGTATTTACAAAAGATAGTAAGTATTACGGTATTCGAACAGAAAATGTCGGTGAAATTATAAAATCAACTAAAATTTTTCATGTGCCTCAAGCTCAACCATGGATAGAAGGATTAATTAATTTGAGAGGAACAATCGTAACGTTAATTAATTTTTCAAAATTTTTAAATGAGGATGATAATGGTAGACATGAAAATATAATTATTATTAGAAATAAAGATAGTAAGATAGGCATTTTAGTTGAACAAATAGTTGGTGTTTTTTCTGTAGATGAAAATGAAATTCAATTACTTAATAAAAATGATAACAGTAACATTGAAGGCATTATTTCAATTAATGAAAAATTAACAAATATTATCGATATCATGACAATATTTACTGAAAATGAGGGATCCATTTGAAACAGGTACTGACACAGCAAGAAATCGATGCGCTTTTAAGTGCGATGAGCAATGGAGAAATTGATGAAGAGACCCTTCTTTCAGAAGAAAAAGAGATGGGACAAGTAAAAGCTTACGATTTTAGAAGGCCGACTAAATTATCTAAAGAGTATATTAATACTCTCTTTATGATTTTTGAGGATTTTTCTAAATTTGCAGGCAATCATTTAAGTACTCAGATAAGAACAAATGTCTCATTAAAACTTGCATCGATTGAGCAAATAAGTTATGACGAATTTATACATTCTATACCTAAATTTACTTTACTGGGCCTATTCCATTCGACACCGTTAAATGGCATTCAAATGATTGAGATTAACCCGCAATTATGTATGTTGATTGTTGAATTATTATGTGGTGGAAATGAAGCTCAAATTTTAAAAAATGAGGACGTAGAAAAGAAAAGCTTTACTGATATTGAAATTGCTATTTTAGAAGAAATTTTTAAAACTTTTGTATCTGCTTTTGAAAATGCTTGGAAAGAGATTACAGACATTGAAAGTAAATTGGATAGTTTAGATACTAATCCACAATTATTACAAAATATGTCTCCAAATGAGCCTGTTGTTTTGGTAACATTTACGGCAACTATTTTTAAAAGAAATACCTTTATAAACCTTTGTATACCTTATGTATTTTTTGAAGGTATTATTGATAAACTTAGCTTCCGAAATTGGTTTGATTCTGACAAAAATTTTAACAAAATTGATAATGAACATTTACAAAAAAATATAGAATCTGTTGAATTAGAATTAGAAACAGTGCTAGGTCAGACAGTCATGACATTATCGGATTTTGCTCAACTTGAGGTTGGCGACACTATTAGCTTAGATCAAAAAATATCAGAACCATTAAAAATGTATATAGAGAACCAACAATTTGGTCTAGTAAAACCTGGTAAAAAGGAAGATAAATTTGCGGTTGAATTACTAGAATTTTCAGAAGGGAACCTGAACGATGAATGAAAGATTATCACAAGAAGAAATAGATGCACTGATGAATACAAAACCTGAGGCTCCGTTCGATCAAACAATTAGCGATATTATTGGCGAAGTTGGTAACATTTCTATGTCACAAGCAGCAACAACTTTGTCTTCTATTTTAAACAGAAGAGTTATGATTACCACACCAAAAGTAACGTATGTTAAATTTCAACAAATACTTGACGAATTAGTGACTCCTAAAGTTTCAACAGTAGTAGAGTTTAAAGAAAGTTTAGAAGGTAGTAATTTATTGCTGCTGAATGTTGAGGATGCTATTATCATTGCTGATTTAATGATTGGTGGCGATGGTAATACAACTAATACAGAATTCACAGAATTAGAATTAAGTGCTGTAGGAGAAGCGATGAATCAAATGATTGGTTCAGCCTCAACTTCAATGGCAACTATGATGGGGAAAAAGGTTGACATATTACCTCCAGAAGTGAATCTATGGAAAGATGAAGGAGCCGTTCAATACAAGGGCATTGATGGTGAAACTGTTGTGTGTAAAATTTCATTTGATTTAACTGTGGAAGGTGTTATAGATAGTGAAATTATGCAAATATATACTCAAGAAATGGTTAAAGAAATATCAGATACAATGCTTCAAGATACAGCAGAAGTTTTAGAGGGGCGTGAAATCATGGTTGAAGAAATTAAAAATGAAGAACTACCCAAAAAAGAATCTAATAGAAAAGTAACGATTCAACAGCCTGAATTTTCTAATTTAGATAATAGAAAGGTAGAATCTAATATTGATAATTTAGATTTATTAATGGATGTACCTCTTGATTTTAGTGTAGTTCTTGGAAATAGCCGTAAATCTATTAAAGATATCTTATCTCTAGGAGTAGGTTCAGTTGTTGAATTAGATAAACTAACAGACGAACCATTAGAAGTCTATGTTAATAGCAAATTGATTGCTAAAGGAGAAGTAGTTGTAATAAATGAGAATTTTGGTATTAGAATTACTAATATTCTGTCTCAAAAACAACGAATAAATAATTTACACTAAGCTCTATGAATAAGCTGTTAAGGCTTATTCATGAAGCTTTTTTATTTAAATTGTCTTTATTCTTATTTAAAATATAATATAATTAGTAATAGTTAAAAATATTCACTAGCTAGGCTATTAATACCTTTGATATTTTACCGATAATTAATATGTATGAGTAGATGACTGGTCGCTAATATCTATACAAGGAGAGTATTTTATGAAAGTAAATAATCAGTATACATCTTATTTCGAATCATATCATTCGCAATCAAATCAATATAGTAAAGAAAATGAATATCCCACAACAACTAAAAAAGAATCCGTAGAAATTAATTTGTCGAGAACAAGTAAGCAGATTCGGTTAAACATTGAAGTTGATGATTCAAATAATTCAAAACGTGTTGAAGAGATTAAGCAAGCGGTTAAGGATGGAACTTATAAAGTTTCAGCTAAGGAAATAGCGAATAAAATGTTAGAAATGTTTAAAGGACAAGAAGATTAATATGGAGGTAAGAAAATCGTTTAGCCCATTGCTAAAGCAATTACTTCGTTTATTAAAAAAAGAAAAAAAGGCTTTAATTAAAAATGATGGAATATTACTTGAAAAAATTATTAAACAAAAGGAAGAGCTAATAGTTCCTTTAAATTCAATAAAAGAAATACCAAATGAAGAGGAAACAAAGTTATTAAAAGAAATAAAGCGGATTCAAAATGACAATTTATTATTAACTAAACAAGCAATTGCTTTTAATGATCATTTTTTATCAGCTGTTGGAAGTGGGATGAAAAAACAAAATTCAACCTATTCCAATAACGGTAATTTAAAAACACAAGAAGATATTGGTTTTATTAATCATTCGATGTAAAAATTTTTCTTCTTAAAGTGGCCGTCATCGAAAGTATAATAAATTAAGGAGGCGAAATAATGGTTGGTTTATTTGGAACATTAGGAACTGCTAATAAAGGTTTAAACGTTCAACAAAAAGCTTTAGAGACAGCAGGACATAATATTGCTAATGCTAATACCGTTGGGTATTCTAGACAACGTGTAAACATGGCAGCTGATAATCCTTACCGTATTGCTGGTATTGGTCAAGTCGGAACAGGAGTTAAAATTACTTCGATTAGTCGAATAGTTGATGATTTTGTTATAGGAAACATGAGACAAGAAACATCTTCATACAACCAATTTGAACAAAAATCAGATATTTTAGGACAGTTAGAGGTTATTTTTAATGAAACGCCTTTTCATAAAGGTTTATCAAGTAATTTAGCTACTTATTTTGATTCTTGGTCAAAATTAGGTTCTAATCCTGAAATGGATAACGCTAAATCGATTGTTTTAGAAAATGGTAACATTTTAACAGATGCTATTAACCACATGGCTAAACAAATTGATGAACTAAATGATAATACAGTATCTATATTAGAAAAAGGTACTCTTGACTTTAATGGTAAATTACAACAGTTAGATACTATTAATAGACAAATTTATAAAATTTCTAATGATGGAAGTATTCCTAATGATTTGCTCGACCAAAGAGATATTTTACTGGAAGACCTTTCAAGCTTCGCTAAATTAGAAACGTCTTTTGATAAATATGGACGAGTTTCTATTAAACTTGATAAACAAGATGTATTAACAAACAATGAAATTAAAACTGTTAGTGTTGTAGTTGGAAAAGATAAAGATGGGAAATCTTTAGTTTCAAGAGGTGGAGACTCTCTGAATAATAGAGAAGTGCTAGACGAAACTTATGAAGTTGGGCAAATACTCATTTCAGACTCTAAAAAAACTAATGACCCTTTCACACCAGTTGAAATGACAAGCGGTATTTCAAAAGGGATACAAGATTCATTAGTTGAAGTAAAAGCACGCATGAAAGAATTGAATAATTTTGTTTTTAACTTAGCTAAAGCCGTTAACACGATTCATTCTGATCAAGGAAAAAGTATTGATTTCTTTTCACTAGGTGATGATTCTAACTATGCGTTAAACTTAAAAGTTAACAGTGACATAAAAAAAGATCCTTCTCTCATAAATACTGGAAAAGATTTAGCAGGACATGAAGTAGGAGACGGATCAAGAGCTACAGCTATCTCAAAATTAAAGGATACTCGCTTAAAATACCCAACAGATTTTAAAACTTATAATCCCGATTCAATGTCATTTGAAAATGAAGATGGCGGTTTGACATTTTTAGGATCATTTATAGATATTGTAACAAAAAATGGTATCTCAAAACAGCAGGCAGATAATAAAGTAACTTCTCAAGAATATTTACTAAGTCAATTACAACAAAGAAAAGACTCTATTTCTAGTGTCAATGTAAATGAAGAGGTAACTGATGTTATAAGATTTCAAAGAGCTTTTCAAGCAAATTCGAAGGTGATCTCAGTCGTGTCTGAGATGTTAGATACATTAATTAATCGGACAGGAGTGTAATGTAAATGAGAGTTTCTAATTCAACCATTTATACAGAGTTTAATCGTAATATGGCAAATAATCTAAATCGTCTGAGAAAGTATCAAGACCAACTGAATTCTTTTTCTGAGTACAGCAAATCTTCTGATAACCCACTTGTTTATGCAAAAATTATCAACATGAATGATTCAATTGTTCAAAACGAATATTACAACTCTACAATTGCAGATTCTATGGCTTGGGGAAAGACGCAAGATTCAGCACTAGAAAGTGCTACTGATTCTTTACATAGAATTCGTCAATTGATTGAATCTAGCGCTACTGGTACACAGGGAAATAGTGAATTACAAGCTAATAAAAAAGAAATAATGTCTGAGATTGAGGGAATTGTTGACTCATTAAACACAAACTTTGATGGACGATATATTTTTGGTGGTAAAAATACAAAGACACCACCTTTTGAGATTGTAAAAGATGATAAAGGTGACATCGTAGAAGTTAAATACAATGGAACTAAAGATAAAGTTAATCCTGATGGAACGGTAACTAGCCAAGATGGCAATTTACCAAGAGTAATTGCAACTGGAGTGACAGTGGATTTAATTAGTGATGGTCGCTTATTTATGAAGGAAGAAGGGACAGCTGATAATCCTGAAAACTTAAGTACTTTCTTTTCAGATGTTATTAAAGCAATTAATTCTGATGATAAAGATAAGCTATCTAATGAACTGTTGGCAAAAGTTGATGTTCATACTGAGAACTTTGTTAATATCAGATCTAGAATTGGTACTGTAACTAATCGATTTGAAGCGGCCAAGGATAGAAATGAGAACGAAACAATTAACTTAAAAGAAGCCTTGTCAGAAAAACAAGACGTCGATGTTGTTCAAAAATACATGGAGTTTGCTAATCAGATGGTTGCCTACCAAGCTTCTTTATCAATGGGCACTAAAATTATGCAAACAAGTATACTAGATTATGTTTAAAAAGAAGCTTTCACCTTAACGTGAAAGCTTCTTTTTAATATGATGGAAGAGTGAGTAATTCTTCAACGAGAGTTGGTTGCCAGCCCTTATTTGTTATCCATTTAATTGTAACTCGGTAGGGTTGATTAGTGTTTCTATTTGATAGTAGACCAATAATTTCATTATCTTGATTAGTAGAATCTAACCACCATTCTTCAATTAAATCATCTTCTAAATTTAGAGCCATAGAGAATGAGTATTTCATCTCCACCCTATCAAGACTATTAGAATCAAAATTTATTGTATGTGGCTCTTTTTGTTGAGAAACTTGAGGTGTCCAATTTTCATTTTTCCATGCAGATTTGACATTTGAATCATCTGAATGAATAAGTTTAATGTTATTTGTTTTTTCTTTGACTGGCATAGGCTTATCTTTTGGTTTTTTTTCAGATGTTTTTTCTGAAATTAAGGCAACTTTTGGTCCACCTATTTCAATTTCTTTTGTTTCATTTTGTATTGTTGACTTTTTAATGAAAAAAATTAAAAAACAAATTATCAAAAAAATAAGAATTGTTATTTTTTTGTTATTTTTTATTCTATGCGGCATTTTTTTAAAAAAATTAATAGTGAAACACCCTCTTTTTTTACTGGTATAATAATATTTTAACATAATTTCACCTTTAAAATAAAGTATAAAAAAATTTTTGATTATTTTAAAAAAAAAGATTTAAACAGTTGTTATTTAAGCCGATATATATAACAGAGGGAAACCTCATAAAAAAATTATTTTATTTCAGGAGGAACAAAAAATGAGAATTAATACAAACGTATCTGCGTTAAACACATACTCACGTTTAACATCTGCTAATGCTTCAAAAAGCAACTCTTTAGCAAAACTATCTTCAGGATTCCGTATCAACCGTGCTGGCGATGACGCTGCTGGGTTAGCTATTTCTGAAAAAATGAAAGGCCAAATCAGTGGATTAAAACAAGCTGTACGTAACGCTCAAGACGGAATTTCTTTAATCCAAACAGCTGAAGGTGCATTAAACGAAACTCACGAAATTATCAACCGTATGCGTGACTTAGCTTCTCAAGGAGCTACAGGAACATTAGGTGATCAAGACCGTGCAGAAATCAACAAAGAATTTTCTGCATTAAAAGAAGAAGTAACTCGTATTGCTGATACAACAAACTTTAACCAAAAAACTTTATTAGATGGATCATTTGCTAGTGGAAAAGCTAAAATGACGGCAAATGCTGATGCTGAAGCAAATATGACAGTTTCTTTAAAAGACGACAGTAAAGACCTAACTGGATTAGTTGTAAAATTTAATCGTACAGATGGTGCTGCTGGAGCAGTGACTGTTGATGGTGATTATGATGTTAAAGATAACACTGATGGTACATATACAATTACAAACAAAAACGGTAAAAAAGAAGAAGTAGCAACTGTTACATTAACTGCTGAAGGTAAAGGTACAGCTGGAGATGCAACAGGAACTGTAACTGCCTCTTACGAAGCTGCTAAGAATGCTAAAGCAGATGCAACTAAAATGTCATTCCACGTGGGTGCAAATTCAAATGAAAAAATTAGTGTTAATATTGGCAACATGGATTCTAAATCTCTAGGATTAGATGTTTTAGATTTATCTACTGCTGAAGGTGCTAATGATGCAATCAACAAATTAGATGATGCTAAAGCAACTGTTTCTAGTGCTCGTTCTGATTTAGGAGCGGTACAAAACCGTTTAACTCATACAATCAACAACTTATCTACAACTCAAGAAAACTTAACTGAAGCTAACTCTCGTATTAGAGACGTAGATATGGCTGAAGAAATGATGTCATTCACTAAGAGTAATATCTTAGCTCAAGCAGCTACTTCAATGTTAGCTCAAGCAAATGCAATGCCACAAAGTGTTCTTTCATTATTACAAGGTTAATATCTTTTAATAAAAGTCGACTTTTTAGGTCGGCTTTTATTTGCTAATAGTGAAATAAAAAATGGTATTAAAAAGGAGTGTTAGGGTTGGATATTAATAACGATAGCATTTTATACCGTACAATTAATGAACAGGTAGACACCAAACATAAAGTTACTTTAGATAATAAATTGGAAATTACTGAAAAAACGATAAAAGATCCAGAAGGTAATGATTATAAACCTGGAACATTATCAAACTACAGTCAAGTTCAAATTCAAAAGATGATAGATGAATCAAATAAACATTTATTGGGAAAAGACGCAAAGTTAACATATAAAACACATGAATCGACAAAGAAAACGATTATTACTTTAGTAGATACAAAAACTAATGAAGTAATTAGAGAGATTCCATCAGAAAAAATGTTAGATTCAATAGCCAATATATGGGAGATGGTTGGTCTTATTGTCAACAAGAAAGGATGAGATAAATGGCAAGTGTCGGAAGTGCTTCAGGAATTAGTTCTACATTAGGAACTTACTCTGGAATTACCTCTAAGGAAATTGATAAGCTAATTGAAGCAGAATCAGTTCCCTTAACAAAAATGAATTTAAGAAAAAGTAAAATGACAGAGCAACAAAATGCTTGGAAAGATGTCAGACTTCGTTTAAATAGTTTATTTAGTAATCTTGAAAAATTACAAAAAAATGAAACATTTAATACTAAAGTAACTTCTAGTTCTCATCCAGAAAAAGTTAAAATTACAGCAACTGATTTAGCAGATGCTGAAAACTATCAAGTGACAGTTGAACGATTAGCTACGTCATCTAAATTAACTTCAGGAGAAATAAAGGGTTTAGGAGATAAATCTATTTATGATCAACTTGAAGTGTCAGGAACTCTTGAATTTCAAAATAAGAAAGGTGAAAAAATTACTGTTTCAATTGAAGAAAAAGATAGTCTAAAAGAAATTACTAATAGAATAAATCAAGAATCAAAAGAAACAGGAATTAAAGCAGCCTTAATTAATAATAGACTTGTGCTGACACATACTGAAACAGGTGAAAGAGACTTTGAAGTTCAAGGCTCACTTATGGAAGAACTTGGGTTAGATGGTGCTTCTTCTAAGTATGTAAAAGGTCAAAACGCTAAATTTACAGTTGACGGAATGGAAGTGATTCGTTCTTCTAATGAAATAAACGATGTCATTGAAAATGTAACGATTCATTTATTAGGTGAAACAAAAGAAAATGTGAGTTTGGGATTAAAAACTGATACAGAAAAACTAACAACAGCAGTAAAGAATTTTGTTGAACAATATAATAACGTAATGGGATTTATTTCTGAAAAAACATCAGTAGGAGATCCAAGTAAAAAGGATAATAAAACAGGTAGTCTAACTGGTGATGGCTCTTTAATGAGATTACAATCTAGCCTAAGGTTCTTAATGACTGGTGCTCCAGGAGCAAATGATAAAACTGATATTATTACTCCTATGGAAATTGGAATAGAAAGTAAAGATAAAACTTCAACAATTACTTTTGATGAAGAAAAATTTAAAGCGGCTCTAAAAAAAGATCCTGATGCTGTTAAAAATTTCTTCTATCATGAAACTAAAGAATTAAAAGAAGTAACTAATCCAGATGGCACAACTTCAAGTGAATTTAATAAAACCGAAATAGGATATACAGTTAAATTAAAAGAATTAATGAACGAATATCTAGATGACACTAAGGGAAAAAAAGGTGTTTTTAAATCTAAAGCTGAAACTTTAGAAAGTAATATGAAAGATATTGATGAAAGAATTGAACGTTTTAACGTTAAAATTGAGAAGAAAAAAGATTATTACGTAAGAACATTTACAAAACTAGACCAAGTAATGATGAATGCTGAAGCACAAATGGCTTATTTACAAAGTCAAATTGATTCGTTTGCAGCAAGATAAATGTTAGTAAGGGATGTGTATTAATATTATTGAAATGACTAATTTTTCAGAGTATTTAGTTCAAGAAATGCTTAGAAATGTTTTAACATGGGACCATACATCTGAACAGGCGATTATTATTTTAGAAAAAAATGAAGAATTAATGAATAAGTATCAAACTTTTTCAGAGAGAAAATTGACAAAAACAGAAGAGTGTCGTTTACGACAGCTAATTGTAAAAACGCAAGCAATTATCGAATTTTTGAAAACTGAAAAAGAAGAAATGATGAGTAATATTAATGCAATGAATCATTCTCAAAGAGGTGTCAATAATTATATGAGTTCCTACTCAGATTCATATTTTATTGATAAAGATTTTTAAAACTATTAGAGGTGTAAAATGACATATAGTAAAAGCAATACAGCATATCTTCATAATCAAATTTTGACAGCATCTCCCAAAAAACTAATTGAAATTCTTATTGAATCAGCTATAAAACATCTAAAATTAGCGAATCACTATATTGATAAAAAAGATATTCAAGAAGTAAATAAGCAACTTATAAAAGCTCAAGAGATTGTAATGGAATTAAAATTATCGATTAATCCAGATGTTCAGGGTGATGTACCAGTTCAACTTAGCAAAATGTATGATTTTATGTTTAATCAATTGATTCAAGCAAATTTATCAAAAGATAAAGAGAAAATTTTATTAGTTCAAGAAATGCTGGAGGAACTTTTAGAAACATGGGTTCAATTGTAAAAAATAAAGTAGTTAAGTTTTTATTGATAGTCATAGGATGCGTTATTATATTTTATTTAGTTAGTTATATTAGTAGGGTGAGTAGGGGACACTCTAATAGACTAGAGCTAACAGAAAATATCAAAGACATCTATGAAGAATCAAAAGATAAAAATAATCTTTTAATTGGTTATAAAGAGTCCCTAAAATTAGAAGAATCATCATTTTATGAATTACCAGTTCCTCTTATTAACCAGTTACAAGAACCAGCATTAAAGTATGGTTGTGAGGTAACTTCTTTAAGTATGTTATTATCATTTTTTCAATTGGAATATAGTAAGAATGAGCTACAAGATTTAATCAATAAAGAATTTTTTCTAGATGATATGGGAAATTACGGCGATCCAGATGTTGGCTTTGTAGGAGATGCAACGGGAAACACTCCAGGGACGGGTGTAAATGTGGGACCGATTGTTGAATTAACAGAAAAAATAATTGGTGATGAATTTGAGGTAATAAATTCTTCTGGAAAATCTATTGATGACATATTAAAGGTAGTTGCTAATGGAAATCCTGTTTGGATAGTTACGAGTATTGATTATAGTTTACCAAAAAAAACAGATTTTATTGAATGGAAAACCAGAAATGGTGTTAAACAAATATCTGTTAAACATCATGCTGCTGTTGTAATCGGATTTGATGGGAATTCTGTTTTGTTAAATGATGCTTTTGGTAAAAAAATAAGTATAGATAAAGAAAAATTAAGTGACATATATACTGGTATGGGGAGCCAAAGTATGTATGTCAATAAAATATTTTAGCAAAATCAAGTAACTTACTCAATTTAGTAAGATACTTTTTTCACTTCACTTAAATTTGCTAAATATAATAAATAAATATAAAAGATCCGTGTTGGGTCTTTTTTTGTTTTTTACAGCTATTTTATGATAAACTAGGAAGGAATCTACATGAAGGAGCGTATCAATGGAAATATTAGAATATACAATTACAGAGGAAAAGGGCCGTTTAGATAAAGTCTTAGTTGAAGCTTTTCCTCAATTTTCAAGATCACAAATTCAAGCATGGTTAAAGGAAGACCGTGTGACTGTTAATGATGAAACAAGTCGAGCAAACTATAAAGTGAAGGCTGATGATAAAATCGTTATTAACCGCCCAGAACCTCAAGTTATTGAGGCTGTTGCTCAAGACTTACCACTAGAAATTATCTATGAAGATGATAGTGTTATGGTAATTAATAAACCTCAAGGAATGGTTGTTCACCCATCAGCCGGACATCCTGATGGAACTTTAGTTAATGCGTTAATGTTTCATAGTGACAAATTATCAACTATTAATGATGTCATTAGACCAGGTATTGTTCACCGAATTGATAAAGATACATCAGGTCTTTTAATGGTAGCAAAAAATGATGAAGCTCATCTTTATTTAGCTGAACAATTAAAAGAGAAAAAAGCTTTAAGAAAATATGTGGCCTTAGTTCATGGAGAGATTCCACATGAAAAAGGAACGATTACCGCGCCTATTGGTAGAAGTAAAGACAATCGTCAAAAACAAGCTGTTGTAGGTGATGGAAAACCAGCAGTCACTCATTTTACAGTTCTGGAGCGTTTTGAAGAGTTTACTTTAGTTGAGTGTCAACTTGAAACAGGTAGAACACATCAGATTCGTGTTCATATGGATTATATAGGCTTTCCAATTGCAGGTGATCCTCTATACGGTCCAAAGAAAACATTACCTGGGCCAGGTCAGTTTTTACATGCTAAGACACTAGGGTTTGAACACCCTGTTACTCATGAAGAAATGATTTTTAGTAGTGACATTCCAGAAGTGTTTGAAGAAACTTTAGAAAACTTGAGACAAAACCGTTGATTTTAAGTTTTTTTTAAGGTATGATGATTTCAATAAATAAATAGAAGTCCTTTAAGAGTGGTCCTGTGAGGCTAAGAAGGAATAAGTTGATTTTTCTTATATCAAGGGTGGAGTGTATCCCGATAGCTAAAAGAAATCTCGTCTTTAACGTAAACAAATTCCTCTTATCTCTTTATGGATGAGAGTTTTTTTATGGACTTTTTTAGGAGGAAAACCTAGTGAGTGAAAAAGAGATTGTTGACAAAATGACAATGAACAGAGCTTTGACGCGTATCACTTATGAAATTATTGAAAGACATAAAGGAATTGATGACATTGTTTTAATTGGTATTAAAACAAGAGGTATCTACTTAGCAAATCGTATTGCTGAGAGATTAAAACAATTAGAAGGTAAGGAAGTACCGGTTGGTGAAATTGATATTACTTTATATCGTGATGATAATCATGAAATCAAAAAAGATGAACCAACAATTAACGCTTCTGACGTTCCATTTTCTATTGAAAATAAAGAAGTTATCTTAGTAGATGATGTTATCTTCACTGGTAGAACAATTCGTGCAGCACTTGATGCGATTATGGACTTAGGAAGACCAGATAAAATCTCATTAGCAGTTTTAGTGGACCGTGGACATCGTGAGTTACCAATCCGTGCTGATTACGTAGGAAAAAATATTCCAACATCAAAATCAGAGCAAATTACAGTTTCTGTTGAAGAAGTTGACGGAAGCGACAGAATCTTAATTAAAAATAAAAATTAAATAAGCTTTTTAATCGAGTACAGAGAGACTAGGAAGAGCGACTTAGACAATTATGATAGGAGTTAGTGTATCCATCTGTCTATTTTCGTGTGCCTCGTTTCGAACTTGAAACGAGGTTTTTTTATTGAAAAGGGGAAGAAAAAATGAGTCAAGAATTTAGAAATGAAGATGTGGTTTTAGATATTCAAGATAAGCCGAATGGTGTGAAGTGGTTAGGGTTAAGTTTACAACACCTTTTTACCATGTTTGGAGCAACTGTCTTAGTACCAATCTTAGTAGGAATTAATCCTGGAATTGCACTTTTTAGTTCAGGTCTAGGGACATTGGTTTACTTGTTTGTCACAAAAGGAAAGATTCCAGCTTACTTAGGAAGTAGTTTTGCTTTTATTGCAGCGATGCAAATGTTAATGAAAGACGCAGGTTATCCGGCAATTGCTCTTGGAGCAATTACAACAGGAGCGGTGTACTTGATTGTCTCTCTAATTGTAAAAAAATCTGGTTCAGGTTGGTTAGATAGATTATTACCACCTATCGTAGTTGGGCCAGTAGTAATGGTAATCGGACTTGGATTAGCCGCAAATGCAGCTAACCAAGCAATGTTTGAAAACTTAGGAACACCAGAACAAATTTATAATGTTAAATATATTGCAGTAGCACTGATTACACTTATTCTAACAATTATTTTCAACATGTATCTAAAAGGCTTTATGGGATTGATTCCAATCTTACTAGGAATTGTTTGTGGTTATATTGTTGCTCTAATCTTTGGCATAGTAAATATTGAGCCAATTAAAGAAGCTGCTTGGTTTGCAATGCCAAGCTTCCAAGTACCTTTTGTAACGTACACACCAAAGCTTTACTTAACAGCAATTCTAACAATGGCTCCAATTGCTTTTGTAACAATGACAGAACACATTGGTCATTTAATGGTTTTAAACAAATTAACTAAACGAAACTTTTACGAAAATCCAGGTCTTCATAAAACATTAATGGGTGATGGACTCGCACAAATTGTAGCTGGTTTAGTAGGAGGACCTCCTGTAACAAGTTATGGTGAGAACATCGGAGTGCTTGCCATTACACGTGTACATAGCGTTTTTGTTATCGGTGGTGCGGCTGCTTTAGCAATGATCTTAGCTTTTGTTGGTAAATTAACAGCTTTAATTCAAAGTATTCCTGGACCAGTCATTGGTGGAATTAGCTTTATCCTATTCGGAGTAATTGCTTCAAGTGGATTAAAAATTTTAATTGATAATAAAATTGACTTTAACTTAAAGCGCAATTTATTAATTGCTTCAGTTATTTTAGTAGTAGGAATCGGTGGATTAACATTCCAAGCTGGTCCAATCGCTTTATCAGGTATGGCTTTAGCAACACTCTTTGGAATCATTTTAAACTTAGTTTTACCTCAGCAAGCTAAAAGTGAAGCTGAATAACTTAGTCAATATTTAGGGGGAAACAAGATGATTATTACGTCAGAAAGAATTAGTTTAAAACATCTCTTAACAGCTGAGTCATTAAGTGATCAAGAAGTTATGGGCCTAATTGAAAGAGCTCAAGCTTTTAAACGAGGTGAAAAGGCTGAACTAAAAAAACAACAGTATTTTACAGCAAACTTGTTTTTTGAAAACAGTACAAGAACACATAAGAGTTTTGAAGTAGCTGAAAAAAAACTAGGGATAGACGTGATTGAATTTGACGCTAAGACAAGTTCTGTTTCAAAAGGTGAATCTTTATATGACACGGTGTTAACCATGTCAGCAATCGGCGTTCATGCTTGTGTGATTCGTCACTGGGAAGAAGATTATTACAACGAACTAATTCAAAGTAAAACGATTACTACCTCAATCATTAACGGGGGAGACGGAAGTGGTAATCATCCAACCCAATGTTTACTAGATTTACTGACTATTTATGAAGAGTTTGGTCATTTTGAGAACTTAAATATTGCGATTTGCGGTGATTTAACTCACTCAAGAGTAGCTAACTCAAATATGAAGATGTTAAAACGTTTAGGAGCGAATCTTTACTTTTGTGGTCCAGAGGCTTGGTATAATAAAAAGTATGAAGCCTATGGAACCTTTAAACCAATAGATGAGGTCTTAGATAAAGTTGATGTGATGATGATGCTTCGTGTACAACATGAGCGTCATGAAGGTAATAGTGAATTTTCAAAAGAAAACTATCATACAGAGTATGGTTTAACAACTGGAAGAGCTAAGAAAATGAAAAAGGATGCTATCATTATGCATCCAGCACCAGTTAATAGAGATGTTGAGTTGGCAGATGAGTTAGTTGAGTCTTATCAATCAAGAATTACTCAACAAATGTCAAATGGTGTTTTTATGAGAATGGCTATTTTAGAAGCAATATTACACGGAAAAGCATAGGAGGATAATGATGAAAACATTAATTAAGAATGGGTTTATTGTTGAAAGAGAGAACGAACTTAATCAAGTAGATGTGTGGATTGAGGAAGGGAAAATTAAGGCTTTAGGTCATTTTGATTCTGAAGTCCTATCTTTTGATAACATTATTGATGCTAAAGGCGGATTAATTGCTCCTGGGTTAGTTGATGTCCATGTCCACTTTAGAGAACCAGGTTTTGAATATAAAGAAACTATTGCAACAGGAAGTGCCTCAGCTGCTAAAGGTGGATTTACAACAGTTTGTGCTATGCCAAACTTAAAACCAGTACCAGATAATGCTGCAACACTAGAAGACATTAATCAACGTATTGAGGCGACGAGCCAAGTTAAAATTTTACAATATGCTTCTATTACAAAAGACTTAAATTCAGAAGAATTAGTTGATTTTAAAAGTTTGAAAAAGGCTAAAGCTTTTGCTTTTACAAATGACGGAGTTGGTGTTCAAACTGCTGGCACGATGTACTTAGCAATGAAAGAAGCAGCCAAACTAGATATGGCGATTGTCGCTCATACCGAAGATGAGTCATTACTTTTTAATGGGGTTATGCATAAAGGTAAGGTTTCAGAAAAATTAGGCTTACCAGGAATTATGAGTGCCACTGAGTCATCTCAAATTGCAAGAGATGTTCTATTAGCTCAAGAAACAGGAGTCCACTATCACGTGTGTCATGTATCAACAAAAGAAAGTGTCGAAGTCATTCGCCAAGCTAAAAAACACGGTATTCATGTAACTTGCGAAGTGTGTCCACATCACTTAATTATGACTGATCAAGACATTACACATGATCATGGAAACTTTAAAATGAATCCACCATTAAGAGCTAATGAAGATCAACAAGCTTTAATTGATGGATTATTAGATGGAACAATTGATTGTATCGCAACAGATCACGCGCCACATAGTTGTTGTGAGAAAAATCAAAGTATGGTTGACTCTCCTTTTGGAATTATTGGAAGTGAAACTGCCTTTCAGTTAATGTACACACACTTTGTTGAGACAGGTAAATTCACCTTAGAACAAGTTGTTTACTGGATGAGTACAGCACCATCAAGAATATTTAAATTAGATACAGGAACACTAGGTATTAACTCAGATGCAGATATTGCCATCTTTGACTTAGAAACCGAAAATGAAATAGAAGATAACTTTGCATCAAAATCAAATAATACACCTTTCATTGGTGAAAAAGTAAAAGGTGAAACATTATATACATTAGTAAATGGCAAACTTGTTTGGCATAAGGGAGAGTAGAGAATGAAACGATTGTTGATTTTAGAAGACGGAACATATTTTGAAGGTGTTGGCTTTGGCGCACCGAATATTACAACAGGGGAAGTTGTTTTTACCACTGGTATGAGTGGTTACCAAGAAGTTCTAACAGATCCAAGTTTTAAAGGACAAATGATTTTGTTTACTTACCCAACAATCGGAAATTACGGTATTAATCGGGATGATTTTGAATCAATGGAACCTGCTTGTAGTGGTGTCATTGTAAAAGATCACGCAAGAGTCGCTTCAAACTGGCGTAGTCAAATGACTTTAGATGATTTTTTAAAACAGAAAAAAATTCCTGGTATTTCAGGAATTGATACTCGCGCCTTAACTAAAAAATTAAGAGAATCAGGCACTATTAAAGGTAGTATCATTGATGTAGTCGAAGACTTAGAGCATGAATTTGACCAATTAAAAGCAACAGTTTTACCTGGAAATCAAGTAGCAGAAGTTTCAACGACTAAAGCGTACAGTATTCCAGGAACAGGTAAAAATGTAGTCGTTGTAGACTTTGGAATGAAGCATTCAATACTAAGAGAATTAGTTTCAAGAAAATGTGGCGTGACAGTTGTACCTTATAACTACACAGCTGAACAAATTTTAGCCTTATCTCCAGATGGTGTTTTATTATCTAATGGACCTGGAGATCCTAAAAATGTTATGGAAGCAACTAAAATGATTCAAGGCATTCAGGGTGAATTACCAATATTTGGAATTTGTTTAGGACATCAGTTACTAAGTTTGGCTAATGGCGCTGATACATTTAAATTAACTTATGGTCACCGTGGAAGTAATCATCCAGTCAGAGAAATTGCATCAAATAACATTTATTTCACTTCTCAAAATCACGGTTATGCTGTTTCACGAGATAGCTTAGATACAACAGATTTAATGATGACTCATATTGAGATTAACGATGAAACAGTTGAAGGTGTTAAACACAAAAAGTATCCTTCATTCTCAGTACAGTTTCATCCAGACGCTGCACCTGGGCCACATGATGCTGTATCACTTTTTGATGAATTTATTGAATTAATGGATAATTGGGGGAAATAAGATGCCAAAAAGAAATGATATTAAGAAAATACTAGTAATCGGTTCAGGCCCAATTATTATTGGTCAAGCTGCAGAATTTGACTATGCAGGAACACAAGCTTGTCTTGCTTTAAAAGAAGAAGGCTACGAAGTTATTTTAATTAACTCAAATCCAGCAACTATTATGACAGATAAAAATATTGCCGATAAAGTTTATATCGAGCCAATCACTTTAGAGTTTGTTGCTAAAATTTTAAGAAAAGAACGACCAGATGCTATTTTACCAACACTTGGTGGGCAAACAGGTTTAAACATGGCTATGACACTTTCAAAAAGTGGCATCTTAGAAGAATTAGATATTGAACTTTTAGGAACTAAATTATCAGCAATCGACCAAGCAGAAGACAGAGATTTGTTTAAACAATTAATGGAAGAATTAGGTGAGCCGATTCCTGAGAGTGTGATTGTAAACACCGTAGATCAAGCTTTAGATTTTGCTAAAGAAATTGGTTACCCATTAATCGTACGTCCAGCTTTCACTTTAGGTGGAACTGGTGGTGGTATGTGTGAAGATGAAGAAAGTCTAATTGAAATTACGAAAAATGGTCTTCATTTATCTCCGGCAACTCAATGTTTAATTGAAAAAAGTATTGCAGGCTATAAAGAAATTGAATTTGAAGTTATGCGTGACTCAAATGACAATGCCATTGTTGTCTGTCACATGGAAAACTTTGACCCAGTTGGTATTCATACAGGAGACTCTATTGTATTTGCACCATGTCAAACTTTATCAGATGTAGAAATTCAATTACTAAGAGATGCGTCATTAAAAATTATCAAAGCTTTAAAAATTGAAGGTGGATGTAACGTTCAGTTAGCTATTGACCCAGATAGTTACAAATACTATGTCATTGAGGTAAATCCTCGAGTAAGTCGATCATCAGCTTTAGCTAGTAAAGCAACAGGTTTTCCAATTGCTAAACTAGCAGCAAAAATTGCCGTTGGTTTAACTCTAGATGAAGTAAAAAACCCAGTAACAGAAACAACTTATTCAATGTTTGAACCAACACTTGATTATGTGGTTAGTAAAATACCACGTTGGGCATTTGATAAATTTGAAAAAGGAAACCGTATTTTAAGCACACAAATGAAAGCTACTGGCGAAGTTATGGCTTTAGGAAGAACAATTGAGGAGTCATTATTAAAAGCAGTTAGATCACTTGAAATTGGTGCTTACCATATTGAGTTAGAGGAATTAAAAGAGTTAACAGAAGCTGAAATTACATATGGCATGATTAATGCCCAAGATGACCGCTTATTTTATGTAGCAGAAGGTATTCGTCGAGGAATTTCTATTCATGACATTGCCAACTTTACAAAAATTGACCTGTTCTTCTTAGATAAAATCTTACATATTATTGAGATTGAACAAGAATTAGCACACAATGTGGAGGATTTAGAAGTTTTAAGAAAAGCTAAAAACTTCGGTTTAGCAGATAAAGTAATAGCAAGTAAATGGAACAAAAAAGAAGAAGACATTTATGCCTTAAGAAAAGCTGAAAATATTTTACCAGTTTACAAAATGGTAGACACATGTGCAGCCGAATTTGAATCTAAAACACCTTACTTCTATGGAACATATGAAACAGAAAATGAAAGTGTTAAATCAGATAAAGAATCTATCTTAGTACTTGGATCTGGTCCAATCAGAATCGGTCAAGGGGTTGAATTTGACTACGCAACAGTTCATTCGGTACAGGCCATTCAAGCACAAGGTTATGAAGCAATTATTATGAACAGCAATCCTGAAACAGTATCAACAGACTTCTCTGTTTCAGATAAACTTTACTTTGAACCTTTAACTTTAGAAGATGTTCTTCATGTGATTGAACTAGAACAACCAAAAGGGGTTATTGTTCAATTTGGTGGACAAACTGCTATTAATCTAGCTGAAGGTTTATCAAAAAACGGAATTAACATTATTGGAACAACGATTGAAGACTTAGACCGTGCAGAAAATAGAGATAAGTTTGAACATGCTTTAAGAGAATTAGGAGTGCCACAACCAAAAGGTGCTACAGCAACAAACGTTGAAGATGCAATTAAAATTGCAGAAGAGATTAAATACCCAGTACTTGTTAGACCTAGTTACGTTCTTGGTGGACGTGCTATGGAAATTGTTTGGAGTACTGAAGATTTGAAACGCTACATGAAAGAAGCTGTAAAAGCGTCTCCTGAGCATCCTGTTTTAATTGACCGTTATCTACTGGGGGTAGAGTGTGAAGTAGATGCCATTTGTGACGGTGTAGACGTGTTATTACCGGGAATCATGGAACATATTGAGCGAGCTGGTGTGCACTCAGGAGACTCAATGGCTGTATATCCACCACAAAACCTATCTCAAATAGTTACTGATAAAATTGTTGATTACACAAAACGCTTAGCATTAGGTCTAAACTGCCTAGGGATGATGAACGTTCAGTTTATTGTTCATGAAGAAGAAGTATATGTGATTGAAGTAAACCCAAGAGCAAGTAGAACAGTTCCTTTCTTAAGTAAAGTAACGGGAATTTCAATGGCTCAAGTAGCAACAAAATGTATTTTAGGTGAAAGTTTAAAAAAACAAGGGTTTGAAAGTGGACTTTACGAAGAATCTAACTACGTTCATATTAAAGCACCAGTCTTCTCTTTTGCTAAGCTACATGATGTTGATACACAACTTGGACCTGAGATGAAATCAACTGGGGAAGTAATGGGAACAGATACAACTCTTGAAAAAGCTTTATATAAAGCTTTTGAAGCAAGTGGTATGCACTTACCAAGTTACGGTTCAGTGTTATTCACCATTGCAGATGAGACAAAAGATGAAGCCTTAAAATTAGCTAAACGTTTCAGTAACATTGGTTATGGGTTAATCGCGACTGAAGGAACAGGTGAGTTCTTTAAGAGTCACGGCTTAGAAGTGAAAATAGTTTCTAAAATTGATCAAAGTGGTCAACTAAATGTACTAGATATTATTCGTCTTGGACATACCCAACTAGTTATTAATACAACTGGTAATGAAACACAACCAAAATCAGATGGCTTTAAAATTAGACGTTCAACTGTAGAAAATGGTGTGCCACTAATGACATCTTTAGATACAGCAGATGCGATACTAAAAGTATTAGAAGAAAGAAGTTTTTCAGCTATCGCATTATAAAACAAATAAGGAGAGGGAAGAATATGAAACAAGAAATGATGCTTGTTGCCGGGCAAAAAGAAATTGCAAAAAATATCTTTGAATTAACCTTGAAAGGAGAATTGGTGAAACAGATGGAAACATCTGGCCAGTTCATTCATATTCGCGTCCCTCGCTCTGATTTGTTACTTAGAAGACCAATCAGTTTAGCAAGTGTGTCAATGGATGACTCTACCTGTAAAGTTATTTACCGCGCAGATGGCGATGGAACTAAAGCTATTAGCGAGCTATCAGCAGGAGATAAGTTAGATGTTATGGGACCACTTGGTAATGGTTTTGAGACAAGTTTTATTAAAGAAAATGATTTAGTGTTTATCGTAGGTGGTGGAATTGGTGTTCCACCTCTTTACGAGTTAGGTAAAAAACTAGCTGAGAAAAAGGCACAAATTGTTTTTATGCACGGATTTGCTAATAAGGATGCTGTTTTTTATGAAGATGAGTTTTCAAAATTAGGTGAAGTGATGATTATTACTGATGACGGGTCTTATTGTCAAAAGGGCCATACAGGACACTTAATTGAAGCATCATTAACAAAGTACGGAACACCTAAAGCAGTATATTCTTGTGGTCCAACAGGTCTTTTAAGAGCAGTTGAAACAAAATTTGCAGACCACCCTCATGTTTATCTTTCAATGGAAGAACGCATGGCTTGTGGAGTTGGCGCTTGTTACGCATGTGTCTGTCAGTCTAAAACAGATCCAACAGAAAATAAAAAAATCTGTGACGAAGGTCCAGTATTTAAGTCAGGAGAGATTATCATATGAGTCGATTAAGTGTTAGTTTACCCGGTTTAGATTTAAAAAATCCAATTATGCCAGCTAGTGGGTGTTTTGGATTTGGAGATGAATATGGTAAGTATTATGATTTAAGTTTACTAGGTTCTATTATGGTAAAAGCAACAACTTTAGAAAAGCGTTATGGTAATCCAGCACCTCGTGTTGCTGAAACGCCAAGTGGTATGTTAAATGCTATTGGACTTCAAAATCCAGGGCTAGAAACAGTTATGGCTAACCAATTACCAAGTTTAGAAAAATATGATTTACCAATTATTGCTAATGTAGCAGGTTCTTCTGAGGAAGAATATGTAGCTGTTTGTGCCAAAATTGGAGATGCTCCGAATGTTAAAGCAATTGAATTAAATATTTCTTGTCCAAACGTTAAAGAAGGTGGAATTGCTTTTGGTACAAGTGCCGAGGTTGCTGCTAGTTTAACGAGAGCTGTTAAAAAAGTTGCCAAAGTACCTGTTTATATAAAACTTTCACCAAACGTAACAAATATTGTCCCAATTGCTAAAGCTGTTGAAGAAGCTGGTGCTGATGGAATTACCATGATTAATACTTTACTTGGTATGAGAATAGATTTAAAAACAAGAAAACCAATTTTAGCTAATGGAACTGGTGGACTTTCAGGTCCTGGGATTAAACCAGTTGCAATTCGAATGATTAATGAAGTTACTCAAGCTGTTAGTATTCCAGTTATCGGAATGGGCGGCGTTAGCTGTGTGGATGATGTGATTGAGATGTTTTTAGCTGGGGCAAGTGCAGTGGCTGTTGGTACGATGAATTTTACAGATCCTTATATTTGCCTTAAATTAATTGAGGAATTACCTGCTAAACTAGATGAATTAGGTATTGAATCAATTGAGAGTTTAATTAAAGAAGTAAAGGAGTCACGTCAAGGATGAAAAGACCAATAATTGCTTTAGATTTTCCAAATGGGCAAGAGGTTCAAACGTTTTTAGAGAATTTTCCTAAAGAAGAGTCATTATTTGTAAAAGTCGGTATGGAATTGTTTTATAAAGAAGGACCACAAGTTGTTAAGATGTTAATTGAAGAAGGTCATGATGTGTTCCTTGATTTAAAACTTCATGATATTCCAAATACAGTGGGCTCAGCTATGAGGAATATTGCCTCCCTTGGAGTTAAAATCACTAATGTTCATGCGGCTGGTGGCAAAGAAATGATGGAAGCTGCCTTGAAAGGATTAGAAGAAGGAACACTTACTGGACAAACACGACCAGAATTAATCGCTGTTACGCAGTTAACATCCACTAGTGAAGAACAAATGCAAAATGATCAATTAATTAAAGTTAGTTTAGAAGAAAGTGTTGCACACTATGCTTCAATTACTAATGAATCAGGGCTTGATGGAGTTGTGTGTTCTGCTTTAGAAGTAGAAAAAATACGTGAAGCAACGAATGAAACATTTATTTGTTTAACACCAGGTATTCGTCCAGCCAAAAGTGCTGTGGGAGATCAAAAGCGAGTAGTGACTCCAAGTCGTGCTAAGAAAATCGGCTCTACTTATATTGTAGTAGGTCGTCCAATTACACAATCTGAAACACCTTATGAATCTTATTTAGAGATTAAAAAAGAATGGAACGGGGAAAAATAATGAGAGAAATCGCAGAAAAATTACTAGAAATCAAAGCAGTAGCATTAAGTCCAAATGAACCATTTACTTGGGCAAGTGGTATGAAAAGTCCAATTTACTGTGATAATCGCTTAACAATGAGTTTTCCTGAAGTTAGAAGAGCTATTGCAAAAGGTTTAGCAGAAAAAATCAAAACCGATTTTCCTGATGTAGAAGTTATCGCGGGAACTGCAACAGCAGGTATTCCACATGCTGCTTGGGTAGCTGAAGTTCTTGACTTGCCAATGGTTTATATTCGAGGAAAAGCAAAAGACCATGGAAAGAAAAATCAAATTGAAGGTCAAATTTCTGAAGGCCAAAAAATGGTTGTTATAGAAGATTTAATTTCAACAGGTGGAAGTGTTCTAGAAGCTTGTGTAGCAGCAGAAAACGAAGGTGCTAATGTATTAGGTGTAGCAGCAATTTTCACTTATGAGTTACCTAAAGGAATTGAAAACTTCAAAGAAGCCAATGTGCCTTTTATGACATTAACAAATTACACTGAATTAATAGATGTGGCAACAGAGAAGCAGTACATTGCTGAATCTGACGTTGCTTTATTACAAGAATGGAAAAAAGATCCTAAAAATTGGAATAAATAATAGCTGTCCTAAAACTATCTTGAATCACTAAAAAGGCTGATTAAATTGTCAGCCTTTTTTATTTTCCTTTGAACTATCTTTACTAGTCAGGGGATAAAAAGTCTGCTCTTTCAATAACTTCAAAGCTAAGGAATAATTCAAAAAGCCGATTATTCCTTAGTTCCTCCAGTTGCTTAGAGCAAACGAATTTTTACCCGTCCTGTTTTATTTCATTACATTTATTTTGTTGTTTAGAATTTTTATATTCGCAACAGGATTGTTAAAAAGATTAACGTCAACAAGATTTGGAAGTTGAGTTAATGGTTCAACATTAGAAATATAATTTTCACTGACATCAAGGTAAGTGAGTTGTTTCAAATCTTTGGTGAAGTCAAGAGAATTAAGTTCCATTTTAGGTAAAACAAGCACTTCAAGTTGAGGTGCTTGTTTTAATTTTTGAGTAAAGTAAAGCCCATCTTTAAATGTAATATTCTCATAATTATCATCTATTTTCATATAAAGGTATGAAGGCTCAGTGATAGTCATTTTTTTTAGATTTGGTAGAGAAAAGGCTCTGTCTTTATTTAAGTACAAGGACACTTTTTCACCAAGGTTAAGCTCTTCTAGGAAGTTGATTTCAAAAAGACTTGTTCCAACATCATAATTGCTATCATTTGATGCTTCTTTTAAGGAAATTTTCTTTAATAAGGGTAGATTTATTAAAGATTCTTCATTTGTAAAATCAACGGAATTTAATGATAATGTGCCTAATTTTTGGAACCTATCTAGTTTAGTTAAATCAATCTCGGAACCACCATTAATAACTAAGGTAGTAAGAGTTTTTAACTGGCTAATAGAGTCTAAGTTAGAAGAATCAATAGTTACTTTTTCTAAATGGTCAAAGTTATTTAGTGAGGTACTGGATTCACCTTTAATTCCTAGTAATGTTAATTCTGTTAAATTATTAAGTGTGTTGAGTGCTTCAATGTTACTAATTTCATTTCTCTTTAAAGTTAATTTGTTGAGTGATTCTTTATTTTTAAGTGGCTCAATATCTTTAACAGATGTGTTAATCAACTCTAGTTGTTTTAATTTAGGCATATTGTTAATAAAATTTATATCTTTTAGTAAATCTGCATTTTCTATTTTTAGTGATTCAAGATTAGTAAGACTATATAAAACGCTAAAATCTGGTATTTTATCAGCTGAATCAATGGAAAGTTTTTTCAAATTAACTAAGTTACTCATCCAGTTTATATCCGCTTTGGCATAATTTCGGTAGCCTAGGGATGTAAGGTTGGTTAATTTAAGTAAACTTTTTGATGTAACTTCTTCAGCAACATAGGTCATATCTAAGAACTGAAGATTTGGTAACGAATTTAATAACTCAACTTCATTATCGTTTCTTAGCTGTGTTCGTAGATGGGTAAGTTGTTCTTTACTTTCTAAACTATCTAGAATTATTTTTAGGGGTTGATTGAAAGTGTGCCCATAGAAAGCTAATTCATCTAATCCTTTTAAAGTAAAATTATCAGAAGAACCACCGATGTCATAACTATCATGAAAATCAAGGTAATTTAACCCTTTAAAACTTGAAAAATCAAGAGCGTCTAATGTTACATTTTGGTCAATTGAAAACTCTGAGATTGGATAGTTTGATTTTCCATCTTTCCATTCTTCTAAACTATAACGAAAATCCCAACTTTTTTTGTTAGCAATATCGCCACTCATGACTTCAATATACTTAATACTATGTAATTCATCAGTTGTAACATCTTCAAAAGGTTTGTGAAAAATAGCTGAGACTAGTTTTTTGCCTCCTTCTGATTCTGGCGTATTACGCGGTTTAACCATATTTTCAACGCTGATATGATTTGTTCTAACACCTGGCAAAACAAGTGAAAAAATGATAAAAATAGGAATAATCATAACGAATAAAGCAGCAGATAATAATTTATTTGATTGCCTAGTACTATTTTTTATGTGAGGCTGTTGGGTTTGATGATAATGATTAATAGTAATATAATCTGGTGTTTCATCATCAATTAAAAACTCCGAGTGACAAGATGAGCATATTAGAATATCTTGCTCTTTCTTAATGTACTGCCACAATTAGGGCACTTTAAATCAACTATTTTCATGTAAACCTCCAAAATTAAGCTTATCTTGAATTTAATTTTAGCATGATTAATGAATGAAATAAATAAACTTAAAGATAATAAATTTCACAAAATTAATTTTTAAAAATGAGTTAGTATGAAAAAATTAATTAAAAAACACATGTAAATAAGTTTTGAATAATTATTTAATAAGTGGTATGCTTTTTCCAACTCTTATTTTTATGAGATAAAAATTAAAAAATAATGTTGGAGGAATGAGTATGCACAATATTGCAATAGTAGGATATGGAAACTTAGGTCGCGGAGTAGAACTTTCTCTAGCTAATAATTCAGATTTGAATTTAGTTGGGATTTTTACAAGAAGAGAGCCAAGTACTGTTGAAACAATTTCTGGAAAAGTTTTTAGTATGGATGATTTACTAAAAAAGAAAAACGAAATTGATGTTTGTATTTTATGTGGTGGTTCTGCCACTGATTTACCAAAGCAAACACCAGAATTAACTAAGTATTTTAATACAGTAGATAGTTTTGATACCCACGCATTAATTCCAGAACATTTTGAGAATGTGGATCAAGTTGCTAAAGAGAGTGGTCATGTGTCTATTATTTCAGTTGGTTGGGACCCAGGAGTCTTTAGTTTAAATAGAATTATGGCAGAAGCTATCTTGCCAAAAGGAAAGACCATTACTTTTTGGGGAAAAGGAGTTAGTCAGGGACACTCTGATGCCATTAGACGTATTGAGGGCGTTCGTGATGGCATTCAGTACACGATTCCTAATCAAGAAAAAATTGATGCCTTTAAAAAAGGTGAAGTAACAGAGTTGACCACAAGAGAAAAACATACAAGAGAGTGTTTTGTAGTTCTTGATGGACAAGCAGACGCTGAAAGAGTAAAAGAAGAAATTATTACAATGCCTAACTATTTCTCTGATTATGAAACAACAGTACATTTTGTGACACAAGATGTACTAGAAAAAGATCATAAACAAGGAATGCCTCATGGAGGAAAAGTTATTAGAGTTGGTCATACAAGTGAAGTAAATCAAGAAACAATTGAATACACACTAGAGTTAGACAGTAATCCCGAATTTACAGCTAGTGTCTTAGTTGCTTATGCAAGGGCTTGTGCTCGACTTTCTGAAGAAGGAAAAGTTGGAGCGTTAACCGTTTTTGATATTGCACCTAAATATATTATTAATGAAGAAAATCGTACCTTAAGAAAAAATAGTTTATAAATCAAGAACCAGCGCACATATTTATTCTATTAGTATAGTAACTTAGGTAAAAACAATTGACTGTCTATTAAGTAATCGCTATTATTAATTACCAATAAAATTTTATGATAAGCGAGGTAACAAATTTTGGTAGAAACTTACAAAAAGGTATTAGAAAAAATAATAAAAAGCTTTTTATTTATTTTGGGAATACTCATCGTTATTTATATGGCGCGAGATTTAATTGAGGTTTTTAAAGTTATTATGACAGCTCAAATGAAAGGTTCCTTAGTAGGTATTTCTGATTTTATTTTAGCTTTTTTCATGTTATTTGAATTTATCGTAATGATTATCAAATATATTGAAGATACACATAACATTCCTATTAAATATCTTGTGATTATTAGTATAACAGCTATTTTAAGGCAGTTATTAGTTGTTCATGATAACGGTTTACAGACGCTTCTTTTAACATTGTCTATCTTAATTTTAGTCGTTGTGTTATTTGTCATTGAGTTAATCAAAGAAAAGGAATTGAAACGTGGTAAAACACCTAAATAAACCTAATTGTTGACAAGCATAATGAACACAAGTATGATTGTTAAAAGTTTAGAGGTGATAATATGGGATTAAATGAATTTATATTAGGACTTAATAGTTTAGAAAAGATTACTCGTGCTCCAGGATTTTTTAAATATACGGAGCATACAGTTGCAGCTCATTCTTACCGTGTGGCTTCTATTTCGCAAGTTTTAGGAGATATTGAAGAAGCAAATGGTGTCGAAATTAATTGGAAATCTCTTTATGAAAAAGCACTGAATCATGATTATACAGAACGGTTCATCGGTGATATTAAAACACCAGTCAAATACGCCAGTACTGAACTTCGTGGGATGCTACAAACAGTAGAAGAGAAGATGACTGAAGAATTTATCACTCAAGAAATCCCTCTCGAATTTCAAGACATTTACCGCAGAAGATTATTTGAAGGTAAAGATGAGACCGTTGAAGGTGAGTTACTTGCTATTGCTGATAAAATTGATCTATTATACGAATCTTTTGAAGAAATTGTAAAGAGTAATCCAGAGGAAGTTTATATGGCAATGTTTATCGAATCTGTTCAAACAATCCAAACATTTTCTCACAGGCCCTCTGTTATTTATTTCTTTGATAATATTTTTCCAGAGCTCTTAAGACAGGATTTTTATGGCAAAGAAGATTTTATAAAAAGAATAAATAATATTATTATGTAAACTAAAAATTATATTAAATATATGTTAAAAAGGGATTGTAGTCTATAGAGCGATATGTTAATATAATTAGTGTAGTAATTGGATTCGAAATTAGGGAATATTTATATATATATATAGTTCTCCTATTAAGCATCACATTTATTGCAATAATACGCGTACATAGATGCGCAATAGGAGGAAAAGCACATGGCTAACGGTACAGTAAAATGGTTTAACGCAGAAAAAGGATTTGGATTTATCACTCAAGAAGACGGAACTGACGTATTCGCTCACTTCTCAGCTATCCAAGGTGAAGGATTCAAAACTTTAGAAGAAGGACAAGCAGTTACTTTCGACGTAGAAGAAGGACAACGTGGACTTCAAGCAACAAACATCGAAAAAGCTTAATTTTAACTTTTTAAACACTGGAGAAATTTTTCTCTGGTGTTTTTTTATGTCTATATTTAACCTAAAAAAAGGCTCTTCGTCAAATGATGTGGATGAGTAAAATTAAGTGAATTTAGGCAGCAGAAACCGAATGGCTTTTGCTGCTTTTTTGTTTGTCTTTAAAGC
>NZ_QPJV01000012.1 GCF_003337315.1 Vagococcus fluvialis
TTTTACTAGATAGACGACATGTTTTATATTTAAATAAACTAAAAAAGGACTGATGAATCAAAATTTGATTCATCAGTCCTTTAAATTATAGAGCCGTCATAACGACTACATGCTTTTTACACTACTGATTTCTTTTTAATAGGTGTGGCCATAGAGATTTCTACGAGGCCTTTACTTCGAATGATATTTAAATCGTCACTTTCAATGCCACGACTCAAGATAACGTCTAATACATGATTAACTTCAAAATCTTTAACTTCACGAGATTTGTTAACAATAACAACTTCAACATGTGTATCTGCGATACTGTGAACAACCAATGTTTTCCCTAATGAATAAACTTTGACGTAAGTCGCATCTGTATTTTCTAACTGTTTTGAGACGAGTGTTGCATAGCTGTTTGTTACGTCGATTAATTTCATTCTAATCACCTCTCACGTTATTAGGATAGACTCCTTCTATACTTCTATTATACCATAAAAAAACGGTTGCTAGTTGAATAACGCTTTTTATTTAAGGTTCGTACACTTAATATCGTTATTTGTTCAATAACAATGATAAAAAATGTTATTTTTCTTCGTTAACTTTTTTTGAAACTAAAATCTCGTCATTTTTTAGTGTTGCAACAAGATTTTTCTCATTAGGATGATCTAAATAAAAGTCAGCGATAGCATCTTCAATTTGTTCCTGGATAACTCTTCTTAGAGGTCGTGCTCCCATTTTAGGATCGTATCCTAAATCAACTAGTTTTTCTTTGACATCTTGGTCGGCTTCAATGTGAATTTCTTGATCTTCAAGTAAGTAATTCACTTCGTCTAGCATCAGAGAAACAATACTTAATAAGTTTTCTTTTGATAGAGGCTTGAATTCAATAATACCGTCAAATCGGTTTAAAAATTCTGGTTTAAAGAAGTCTTTTAATTGTCCTAAGACAGATTGACTAGTTCCGTCTACTGTCGCACCAAAGCCAACGCTTGCTTCAATTGCTCCAGTTCCAGCATTACTTGTCATAATGATAAGTGTGTCTTTAAAGCTAACAGTGCGTCCCTTAGCATCTGTTAATCGACCGTCATCTAATATTTGTAAGAACATATGTAATACATCAGGATGGGCTTTTTCGATTTCATCTAAGAGAATTAAGCTATAGGGATTTCTACGAACTCTTTCTGTTAATTGTCCCGCTTCTTCGTAACCCACATAACCAGGGGGAGAACCAATTAATTTAGCGACACTGTGTTTTTCCATGTACTCACTCATATCAAAGCGAATCATAGAATCCTTATCACCAAATAATTCAAAAGCTAATTGTTTAGCTAATTCTGTTTTTCCGACACCTGTTGGTCCAACAAATAAAAAGGAACCAATCGGACGATTCTTTTTATTTAAGCCGATGCGGTTACGTCTAATGGCACGAGTGACTTTGTCCACTGCTTCATCTTGACCAATCACATGTTTCTTAATATCAGTGTCAAGATTTCTCATTTGTGTTTGTTCTTTTTCTTTTAATTCCCCAACTGGAATACCAGTCATAATCTCAACAACTTGCTCCATATCTTTAATGGTTACTGTTGGTATGTCTTCGTCAGCGACTTCTTTTTCTTTTAGATTATTTAAGTTTTTCACTTGATCCCTGTAATAAGCAGCTTTTTCAAAATCTTCCTCTTGAGAGGCGATTTCTTTTTGTTTTTCAGCTTCAACTAAACGCTCCTCAATAACCTTAGGATCAAGTGCTTGAATCGTTAAGTTTTTCTTAGAACCAGTTTCATCTAATAAATCGATAGCTTTATCTGGTAAATGTCTATCTTGAATAAAACGGCTAGAAAGTTTAACTGCTCCAACAATCGCGTCATCTGTATAAGAAACATGATGGAAATCTTCATAGCGTTTTTGGATTCCTTTAAGAATGGTAATAGTTTCTTCTTCTGTAGGTTCATCTACACGAACAGGTTGCATACGTCTTTCAAGTGCTGCATCTTTTTCAATAATACGGTACTCAGATAAAGTGGTAGCACCAACTAATTGAAGTTCGCCACGAGCAAGAGCTGGTTTTAATATATTTCCAGCATCCATATTCCCATCCCCTGCAGAACCAGCACCAACGATTTCATGAACTTCATCAATAAAGAGAATAATATTATTATTTTCTTTTAGTTCTGAAATAAGTTGTTGCATTCTTTCCTCAAATTGACCTCTAATGCCTGTACCTTGAATAAGAGAAGCGACATCTAGTCTAATAACTTCTTTATTAAGTAATTTCTGAGGAACATTGCCTTCCACAATTCTTAAAGCTAATCCTTCGACAACTGCTGTTTTACCAACTCCAGGCTCACCAATTAAGACAGGATTATTTTTTGTTCTTCTATTTAATATCTCAATAACTCGAGTTGTTTCTTCGTCTCGTCCAATAACTGGGTCAATGTTTCCGTTTCTAGCAGCATCTGTTAAATTATCACCAAACTCTTGAAGAAGTGAGCCGCCACTTTTATTTGGTGGCATAGGAGGTCCCATTCGACCCGCTTCAGTTGGTGGTATTTGATTATTAGATGTTGGTTGTTGTTTGTTTTGTTCTTGTAGTTGACGGAATAAATCATTTAAAGATCCAAAACCAAAAGGATCTTGTGTCATACGTTCTCTGTGTGCTAAGTCTTCTTGCTGTTTGATTTGACGATAGCATTGTTGGCACAAATCAACTTGTTTTTTTTGACCTTGTACTTGTGTGTAAAGATGTATAGTAGCTTCGTTTGATTGACAATTTTGGCAAAGCATACATTCACGCTCCTTATTATTCATTTTGAAAGGTAAAAGGATTTGATTGACCTTTTTTGACCTTGATTTAATTATACTTACTTAAAGTATTTTTTTCAAGAATTTGAACTTTACTTCTATTATAATAAAATAAAAGAAGTGCTATACTCTTATATATAAATATAAGATAAAGGAGAGAGATTTATGGAAAATCCTTATGTAGAAAAAATAAATTTATTAATCAGTGGAGAACTAGAAGAATTAGTTATAGAAAAGCCGGATTTTTTCGAGTTTAGAGAAGCTTGGTTAGCTCATCCTGAGAAAAATAATTTAAAAGGTGAAGCTGGTTTAGGTGGAAAAGTAATCTATAGGAAAATATTAGAAAACTAAACGGGAACTTTTGTCAATGACAACGTTTTCTTAAATGAAAAAAGTTGTTTATAGATAGAAAACATGGTATTCTTTATCATTGAAAGGGTTACTTTTTTTTTTAACGCTATATTGTTTGAATAAAAGTAGTCCTCAAATCAAATTCGATTACAGAGGAGAATGATTTATTATGGAGAAAAAAGATTTTCACGTTGTAGCAGATACAGGGATTCACGCGCGTCCAGCGACTTTATTGGTGCAAACTGCAAGTAAATTCAGCTCAGACATTAACTTAGAATACAAAGGTAAATCAGTAAACTTAAAATCAATCATGGGCGTTATGTCTTTAGGTGTTGGCCAAGGAGCTGACGTAACTATTTCAGCTGAAGGTGCTGACGAAGCAGAAGCAATCGCAGCTATTGAAGAAACAATGAAAAAAGAAGGTTTATCAGAATAATGGCAAAGCAATTAAAAGGTATTGCGGTTAGTGATGGCATTGCAGTTGCAAAAGCTTATCTTTTAGTTGAGCCAGACCTTTCATTTGAAAAAAAATCAATTGAAAATGTCGATCAAGAAGTTGCTCGTCTTACTGATGCACTAGGTCAATCAACAGTTGAGTTACAAGCTATTCGTGACAAAGCTGCTAAGAGCTTAGGTGAAGAAGAAGCGCAAGTGTTTGATGCTCATTTAATGGTACTTTCAGATCCAGAATTAATTGGAGCTGTTGAAGGAAACATTAAAGATAACAATGTTAACGCTGAATCAGCATTAAAAGAAGTAACAGATATGTTTATCGGTATGTTTGAAAGCATGGAAGACAATCCTTACATGCAAGAGCGTGCTGCTGACATTAAAGACGTAACTAAACGTGTTATGAGTCACTTAGTAGGTGTTAAATTACCAGATTTATCAATGATTAACGAAGAAGTTATCATTGTCGCTGAAGATTTAACTCCAAGTGATACTGCTCAGTTAGATCGTAATTTCGTTCGCGCCTTTGTTACAAACATTGGTGGACGTACATCTCACTCAGCTATTATGGCTCGTTCATTAGAAATCCCAGCAGTAGTTGGAACAAAAAATATTACAGAAGCTGTATCTGAAGGCGATGTTTTAGCTTTAGATGGTAGTGAAGGTGATGTTCTTGTTAATCCATCAACTGAAGAAATAGCTGAATTTGAGGCAAAGAAACAAGCATTTGCTGATTTGAAAGCTGAATGGGATAAATTAAAAGATGCTAAAACAGTAACAGCTGATGGTAAACATTTTGAATTAGCTGGAAATATTGGAACACCTAAAGATTTAGAGGGTGTTAATGGTCATGGTGGAGAAGCAGTTGGTTTATACCGTACTGAATTTTTATACATGGACTCACCAGATTTCCCTAGTGAAGATGATCAGTTTGAAGCTTATAAAGCAGTACTTGAAGGTATGAATGGTAAACCAGTTGTGGTTCGTACAATGGATATCGGTGGAGATAAAGAGTTACCTTACTTAACACTCCCTGAAGAAATGAACCCATTCTTAGGTTACCGTGCTATTCGTATCTGTTTAGCTGAAGACGCTATGTTCCGCACACAATTACGTGCTCTTTTACGTGCATCTGTATACGGTAACTTACGTATTATGTTCCCAATGATTGCTACATTACAAGAATTCCGTGATGCTAAAGCAATGTTATTAGAAGAAAAAGCTAAACTAGTTTCTGAAGGTGTTGAAGTTTCAGAAGATATCCAAGTTGGTATCATGATTGAAATTCCAGCTGCAGCAGTTATTGCTGACAGATTTGCTAAAGAAGTGGACTTCTTCAGTATCGGAACAAATGACTTAATCCAATACACAATGGCTGCAGACCGTATGAACGAACGTGTTTCTTACCTATACCAACCATATAACCCTGCAATCTTACGTTTAATTAAAAACGTTATTGATTCAGCTCACGCTGAAGGTAAATGGGCTGGTATGTGTGGAGAGATGGCTGGAGATCAAACAGCTGTTCCATTATTAGTAGGATTAGGTTTAGATGAGTTCTCAATGAGTGCTACAAGTATTTTACGTACTAGAAGCCTTATGAAACGTCTAGATTCAACTAAGATGGAAGAATTAGCTAATAAAGCGATTACTGAATGCGATACTGCAGAAGAAGTTGTGGCATTAGTAGAATCTTACACTGCTGAATAATATACAAAAGAGGATGACTTTTTAGTTATCCTCTTTTTTTGTGGTATAAGACTACTTTTTCTTCACCTTATTTTATTTTTTAATAATAAAAATTGTGCTATAATAAAAAATTGTAAACTTAAGACTATGGTATGATGTTTAAAATATTATTTTCAAGTATAGTGATAATTAAGGAGTGAATTAATTGCTGAAGATTAATATGTTTTCTTCTGCTGATAAAGTAAAAGGTCAAGGTGTAGGTAGTGCCTATAACGAATTAGTAAAAATGTTAAAAGAGCAGTTTCCTGAAGAGTTTGAAATCAGAATTAATAAATATTCTAAATCTGATATCTCTCACTATCATACAGTTGATCCACTCTTTTATTTATCAACTTTTTTCAAAAAAAGAAGAGGCACAAGAATTGGTTATGTTCATTTCTTACCAGAAACACTAGAAGGAAGCATTTCTATTTTTGGACCTTTTCAAAAAATATTTAATCGTTACTTGATTTCTTTTTACAAACGAATGGAGCAATTAGTAGTTGTTAATCCGTCTTTCATAGAAAAATTAGGAGAGGCTGGAATCGATACAACAAAAGTAATCTATATTCCTAATTTTGTTTCCAAAGATGTTTTCTACGAAGCGGATACAGTAACTAAACAAACTTGGCGTAAAGAAGCAGGTTTTGAAGAGACTGACTTAGTTGTTCTAGGTGCTGGTCAAATTCAACAAAGAAAAGGTTTAGATGATTTTATTAAACTAGCTATGGACAATCCTGATATTCAATTTATTTGGGCAGGTGGTTTTTCATTTGGAAAAATTACAGATGGCTATGAGCGTTATAAAAAAGTCTATGATAACCCACCGAGTAATTTATTATTTACAGGAATTATTGACCGTAGTGAGTTAGTTAAATATTATAATTTAGCAGATATCTTTTTACTACCTTCATTCAACGAGTTATTTCCGATGTCTATTTTAGAAGGATTTAACTGCGGAACACCTATTATGTTAAGAGACTTAGAGTTATATCATTCAATAATAGATGGTAAATATATTAGCACTGATAATGTAGTTGATATGGAGAGAGAATTAAGAAAAATAAATAAACAAAGAGACTTACTAAATACATATCAAGAAGCTTCAAGAGAAGCAGGGGCCTATTATTCTAAAGAAAATGTCTCTAAAATTTGGTATGATTATTATACAAAGTACAGCAACAAATAAAGGGAGGTGAGAGTTGTGAAGATTGGTTTTTTTACAGATACCTATTTTCCACAAGTGAGTGGTGTTTCGACATCTATTAGAACATTAAAAGAAGAGTTAGAAGCTTTAGGTCATGAAGTCTATATTTTCACAACTACTGACCCTAATGTTCGCGAGTTAGAAAATCGCATTATTAGAATGCCAAGCGTCCCTTTTATTTCCTTTAAAGAGCGTCGTGTCATTATTCGAGGAATGCTTTATGCCTATTATGTGGCAAAAGATTTAGAGTTAGATATTATTCATACCCATACAGAATTTGGTTTAGGCATGCTGGGTAAACAGGTTGCTAAGGCTTTAGGTATACCATGTGTGCATACCTATCACACGATGTATGAGGATTACCTTCATTATATTGCTAATGGTAAATTAATCCGTCCCGTCCATGTTAAACAGTTTTCAAAACTTTATACAGCTCATATGTCAGGCATTATTTGTCCTAGTCAACGAGTTGTTGATAAGTTGGAAGAGTATGAAATTGAAATACCTAAATATATTGTACCTACAGGAATTGATGTGTCTAAATTTAGACCTGTACCTAAAGAAGCCACTGATAAAATAAAAGCAGATTATGATATTACAGATGAGCATATTTTCTTATTATCAGTGAGTCGTATTTCATATGAAAAAAACATCCAAACAATTTTAGCTGGAATGCCAGAAGTTATTGCAGCTTTTCCAAATGTTCGTTTACTTGTTGTGGGAGAAGGGCCTTACAAAAAGGATTTAGAAGAACAAGCAGCGGAATTAGAAATTAATAAAAACGTGATTTTTGCTGGGGAAATTCCTAATGAAGAGATATCTCCTGTCTATCAAGCAGCTGATATTTTTGTTAGTGCTTCTGATTCTGAAACGCAAGGTTTAACTTATACAGAAGCAATGGCAGCTAAAACACGAGTTGTGGCTAAAGGGAATGCCTATTTAGATCCATTATTTGACTCATTAAGTTTAGGTGTGACATATAAAGAAAATGAGGATTTTGCTAAAAGTTTAATTGCGTATATAAATGGTGACTATCCAGAGGACGATGAGATACTTAAAAACAAACTTTATGAAATCTCAAGTGAAGCTTTTGGTAAGACAGTTTCAGCTCTTTATGAAAAAATTATTTCAGACTATGAGTACAGCGAAACTGAAATAGAGGATGAAGACGAGGGGCTTAGTTCTCTTAGAATCTTTAGAAAATAAAAAGATGAGGTAGCTCATGAACAAAAAAAATAGTTTTTATTTGATATTAGTCTTTGTATTAGGCTTTTTAGTTATATGGAATGAGCTTCGCCAAGTGAATCTGCAAGACTTTTTACTAGAGGTTGCCAATGTTAATTTGTTGTGGATAGGCGTAGCCATTCTTCTAATGCTAATACACTGGGGTGTGGAAGGTAAGATTACTCAAATGTTTTTGAGAAAAACAAATCCAGATTATTCTTTTAAAAATTCTTACAGAATCCCTTTGATTCAACATTTATTTAACGCTATTACACCTTTTTCTACTGGGGGACAACCAGCTCAAATAGTAGCAATGGGAACTTCTGGTGTAGATTACGGAGTAGCAGCCTCAGTTTCTTTAATGAAATTTGTTGTTTATCAGGTTTGGGTAGTTCTTAATTTTATTGTCTGTTTGCTCTTTGGTTTCCACTGGGTATCTAGTAATTTTAATAAACTGTCTTACCTGATAATTTTAGGATTTGTTGTTCATTTTGTCGTTGTTTTTTGTTTACTATTGATTATGTTTTGGCATAGCTTGGCTAAAAAAATAGTTCTAGGATTTTTTAATATCACGTCTAAATTTAAATTAGGTCGAAGATTAGCAAGATTTAAAGAACCTGTAATGGAAAAACTAGAAAGCTTTTACGAACAGAGTCGCGTAATGAAAAGCTCTCCTAAGTTAATGATAAAGACAAGTTTAATGACTATTTTACAGTTGATGATTTACTATGTAGTTCCTTATTTTGTGCTACTGGCTTTACATATTGAGGATGTAAATGTGTTTAAAGTCATTGTCTTTCATGCTTTTATTATCATGATTATCTCTTTATTTCCAATTCCTGGTGGCACTGGTGGGGCTGAATATAGTTTTAGTCTATTATTTGGAACTTTTGTTGTTGTCCCAGGGAAATTAGTTTTAGCCATCTTTTTATGGCGTATTGTGACTTATTATTTAGGTATTGTTTTAGGACTATTTGTCTTAATGATCAAACCAGATAAAAAGTTGAGGTTGTGACATATTTATGTCGCAGTCTCTTTTTTGTGTTCAACTTAAGCACTTTCTTATTTCCTTAGACTTGTCTATAATAAAGATATTAATCAAGAGAGGTGAACCAAGAATGAAAAAAATAGGCTTTATTGGAACAGGAGTTATGGGTGCTTCGATTGTTAAGCATTTACTTAATGCTGATTATGATGTGGCAGTCTATAACCGTACGAAATCTAAGACAGATGAATTAGTCGAAAAAGGTGCTACGTGGTATGATACACCTCAAAAAGTAACAGAAGTCAGTGAGTTAATTTTTACAATGGTTGGTTTCCCACAAGACGTTGAAGAAATTTACTTTGGAGAAGCAGGTGTTTTAAGTGCAGATATTACTGGTAAAATAGTAGTAGATATGACAACAAGTACACCCTCTCTAGCTAAAAAAATTGCTGATAGAGCTAAGTTTAATCACGGGTTTGCATTAGATGCTCCTGTATCAGGTGGTGACTTAGGGGCAAAAAATGGTACTCTGACAACTATGGTTGGTGGAGAGGCTGAAATTTATGAAGAAATCAAACCAGTTTTAGAAGTTTTCAGTGGTAAAGTTAATTTACAAGGAAAAGCCGGTAGTGGTCAACATACGAAGATGGCTAATCAAATCATGATTGCTGGAACAATGACTGGAATGACTGAATTATTAGTTTATGCTAAAGCAGCTAATTTAGATGTGGAAAAAGTTCTTGATACAGTAGGCGGAGGAAGTGCAGCTAACTGGTCATTAACTAATTATGCTCCTAGAATATTAAAAAGAGATTACACACCAGGCTTTTTTGTTAAGCATTTTGTTAAAGATTTAAACATTGCCTTAACAGAAGCAGAAAATATGGGAATTGATTTACCAGCCACAAAAGAGGCTAGAAACCTATATAATCAGTTGATTGAGAAAGGTTTTGAAAATGATGGTACACAAGCTTTAATCAAACTTTGGTGGGATGAATAAAATATTTTTATAATAATGAAAAAAAAGTAGTATTTTAAATGCATATTGAGTATCTTTCTGTTACAATAAAGCAGAAGAAATTTTAAGGAGGCTAGCTCTATGAAAAATTCTAAATTGATAGCAATCATTAAAAGATTGAGCGCTATGGTAGAGGCAAACGATACAGAGGTACAAGTTCGTCGTTTTGAAAATGAAGGACAAGAGCGATGCATCGTAACATTTGATAGTAGTACTGAAATGTTCGAGTTAACAGAATCTGGTTCTCAACAAGTTTATCAATTTGATGACATTGATTTAGTGGCATTGGAAATCTTTGAATTATTACAAGATTAATTAAGAAATAAAGAAATGTAGGTGAGACCATGTTGTCCACCTCTTTTTTTTGCTTAGAAAGTGGAGTGAGTTAATGTTAGAGATGCCAGATTTATTTGAAAGAAATATGACATTAGGTAGTCAAGCATTTGATGATCAAAACTATGAAATGGCTAGAGATTACTTTGAAGCAGCATACAATATAAAAGATGATTTAGTAGCAAATACGTCACTAACAAAGTCTTTAGTGGAATTAAAAGAATTTGAGGCAGCCTATAGTATTTTGTGTGAGAAAAAGATATCTTACTTAAAAACAAGTGAGTTGCAACTTTTATATTTTAATATTTTACTGCAGTTAAATTACTTTTTTGAAATAGAAAAACTATTAGTAAGTTTAGTAGTTGAGAATTCAGGTGACTTAAAAAAAGCTTATGATATTTCAAAAGAATATCACTTAATGATTAACAAAACTAAGTATCGAAAACTTCAAGATGATATTAGGGCAATGGTTGATTTACCAAAATTAAATCAAGGTATCGTTTTAAAAAAAGTGAAATTTTTGCCAAAAGAAATGGTTGTAGATGTAGCTAAGGATCTTTTGGTTGATGAAAGAGTTTCTATTTTTAGTCGCAGTGAAATTTGTCAATTACTTGTACAAGTAAAACTAGATGAAGAAATAGAGGTCTTAACATTTAATGGTGAAATAAAAAGTTTTAGACCTAAAACAAAAAAAGTATTAGCAAAAGAGTATGGAGAGAGCGTCGTCTTAAAAGAAGTGTCACACTTCTTTGATACGAATAATCCAAGTATTAAAAATGAAGTCGAAAAATCAATTAAACTTCATATAGGATGTTTATATCCTTTTGTTAGTGAAGTGATGAAACCCACAGACAAATGGATAACAAGCTACATTGAAAAATTTCAAGGAAATACTAGCGAAACTGATTTTAAAAAAATTAGCCAGATTCAAAATCAAATTGATTCTGAAGTGTTGAAAATGATGTCTTTTAATTAAAATAGGTCAAGGAAAAATGTTTACAATTTAGGTCCTTTAGTGTAAGATTGAAAGGTATGCAAGGAACTAAAAAAATTACAAATAGATACTGTGGAGGTACATATTAATGTCTGCAAAATGGGAAAAAACAGGAACTAACGAAGGTACTTTAACTTTCGAAATCGCTGAAGAAAAAATCCAAGAAGGTTTAACTGCTGCATTTAACAAAGTTAAAAAAGATATCAGTGCACCAGGATTCCGTAAAGGTAAAATCAACCGTCAAATGTTTAACAAAATGTACGGAGAAGAAGCTTTATACGAAGATGCTTTAAACCACGTATTGCCAGAAGCTTATAGCGCTGCAATTGACGAGTCTGGAATTGAACCAGTTGCTCAACCAAACATCGACGTTAAAAGCATGGAAAAAGGTCAAGCATGGGTTATCACTGCTGAAGTAACTGTAAAACCTGAAGTTAAATTAGGTGAGTACAAAAACTTAACAGTTCCAGCTCAAGACCGTGAAGTAACAGATGCTGATGTAGAAGAAAACTTAGCACAAAAACAAGCTAGCCAAGCTGAATTAGTCATTAAAGAAGACGTTGCTGCTAATGGCGACACTGTAGTTATCGACTTTGAAGGATTTAAAGGTGAAGAAGCTTTTGAAGGTGGAAAAGGTGAAAACTATTCATTAGAATTAGGATCTAACTCATTCATCCCTGGATTTGAAGACCAATTAGTTGGAACAAAAGCTGGAGATGATGTAGAAGTTAAAGTAACTTTCCCAGAAGAATACCAAGCTGAAGACTTAGCTGGTCAAGAAGCAATCTTCAAAGTTAAAGTTCATGAAGTTAAATCTAAAGAATTACCAGAATTAGATGATGAGTTTGCTAAAGATGTTGACGAAGAAGTTGAAACATTAGCAGAATTAAAAGCTAAAATCAAAGAACAATTAACAGCTGCTAAAGAAGAAGCTGCTAAAAATGCTATTGAAGAAGCAGCTATTGCTCAAGCAGTAGAAAATGCTGAAATCGTAGAATTACCACACGTTATGGTACATGATGAAGTACACCGTGGCATGAACGAATTCTTAGGAAACATGCAACGACAAGGTATCTCACCAGAATTATACTACCAAATGACTGGTACTACTGAACAAGACTTACACGTTCAATTCGAAGGTGAAGCTGAAACAAGAACTAAAACTAACTTAGTTATTGAAGCTATCGTTGAAGCTGAAAACTACGAAGTAACTGACGAAGATCTTGAAGCTGAAATCAAAGATTTAGCTGCACAATACAACATGGAAGAAAGTGCTGTACGCGGTGCATTAAACAATGAAATGCTAGCACATGACATTAAAATGAAACGTGCAGTAGATGCAATTGTTTCATCTGCTAAAGAAGAAGCTTAATTTTAACTTGTTCGTAAAAAAGGAGGCTGACTCATGTGAGTTAGCTTCCTTTTATTTTGTAAGGGAATATTAAGAGAACACCTTTTTTAATGCATGGAATAAGTTGTTGTGTTAGAATATACGGGATGAGAAACAAAAGCTTTGTGAATAAAGACTTTTGTTCAACAGGAGGGAAGTCCATGTACGACAATACAGATGAGAACAATGATGTGCGTTGTTCTTTTTGTGGGAAATCACAAGATGAAGTAAAAAAATTAGTTGCAGGCCCTGGCGTGTATATCTGTAATGAATGTATTGATTTATGTAAAGAGATCATTGATGAGGAAATCCAAGAAGAAATCTCTTCTGATTTAATCAATGTCTTAAAACCTAAAGAAATTTTAGAAGTTTTAAATGAATATGTTATCGGTCAAGAAAGAGCTAAACGAGTTCTTGCTGTTGCAGTATATAATCACTACAAACGAGTTCAACAAATGGCTCTTGAAGAAGAAGAAGATGCTATTCAAGACGAAGTAGAATTACAAAAAAGTAATATTTGTTTAATCGGACCAACTGGATCAGGTAAAACATTCTTAGCACAAACATTAGCAAAAACACTTAATGTGCCATTTGCTATTGCTGATGCGACAAGTTTAACTGAAGCAGGTTATGTAGGGGAAGATGTGGAAAATATTCTTCTGAAGCTTTTACAAGCTGCGGACTACAATGTAGAAAAAGCTCAACGTGGCATTATCTACATTGATGAGATTGACAAAATTGCTCGTAAAAGTGAAAATGTTTCGATTACTCGTGACGTTTCTGGTGAAGGGGTACAACAAGCTTTACTTAAGATTTTAGAAGGAACAGTTGCTAGTGTCCCACCTCAAGGAGGACGAAAACATCCTCAACAAGAGTTAATCCAAATTGATACAACAGAAATTCTGTTTATTGTTGGTGGGGCTTTTGCGGGAATCGAAAATATTGTTAAAGAACGTTTAGGTGAAAAAATTATTGGTTTTGGTACGACAAATAAAAACCGTGACGAAGAAGTAAGTATTATGTCACAAATTATTCCAGAAGATTTACTTAAATTTGGTTTAATTCCTGAATTTATTGGTCGATTACCTGTGATTGCTTCATTAGAAAAATTAACTGAAGAAGATTTAGTTAACATTCTAACTGAACCGAAAAATGCTTTAACAAAACAATACAAAAAATTATTATCACTTGATGAGGTTGCCTTAGAATTTACACCTGGCGCATTAAATGCAATTGCTAACCAAGCGATTGAAAGAGACACAGGTGCTCGTGGTTTACGCTCAATTATTGAACATGTCATGATGAACGTCATGTACGAAATTCCAACAAGAGATGATGTTGAAAAAGTCGTTATTACAAAAGAAGCCGTTATTGGTGAAGGCGAACCTGAATTACAAAAGAAAAAAGTAAGTTAAAATAAAAGAAACTATTACTTTGTAGTGACCCCCAAAAAGTTAGAACAAAAATCTAACTTTTGGAGGTCGCTACACTTTAGTTAATAGTTTCTTTTTTGTTATATTCGTTATAAATTTTACTTTCTCGAGATGAAATTTACATTAAATTGACTAAAAAAATTTAAAATGTAAATAAATATTCAAAGATTTACTATTTTTACGAAACTTTTACAAAGAACAGACATTATTTTTTACATTAACTTGTTAAACTCTGTTTGTAATCAAAACAAACGAACAAACAAAGGAGATTTACAAACTTATGAAAAAAATATTATTGTCTTTAACAACTGTAGGGATTCTATTCACATTAGCTGCTTGTGGTGGAGGAAACGATAAAACAGATTCTTCTTCAAAAGAAGGAGCAAAAGAATCAGGTTCTAAAACTGAACAAGTATCAATTACATCAGTTGGTTCTACGGCAATTCAACCATTAGCAGAAAAAGTAGCAGAAATTTATATGACAGATAATCCAAATTACTCAATCACTGTTCAAGGTGGAGGAAGTGGAACAGGACTTACTCAAGTATCAACAGGAGCAGTTGATATTGGGAATTCAGATGTATATGCTGAAGAAAAAGATGGTATTGATTCATCAAACTTAGAAGATCACTTAATTGCAGTAGTAGGAATTGCACCAGTTGTTAATAAAGAAGTTGGTGTAAAAGATATTACTAAAGAACAATTAAAAGATATCTTCACAGGAAAAATCACTAACTGGAAAGAAGTTGGTGGAGCAGATCAAAAAATTGAAATTGTTAACCGTGCTGAAGGAAGTGGAACTCGTGCGACATTTGAAAAATGGGCACTAGCAGGTGAAGCACCAGCAAAAGGACAAGAACAAGATTCATCTGGAACAGTTAGAAAAATCGTTGCGGAAACACCAGGAGCAATTAGCTACTTAGCGTTCTCATATATTGATGATTCATTGCAAGGTTTAAGTCTTGATGGTGTTGAACCAAAAGATGAAAATGTAGCAGATAACTCATGGACAATCTGGGCATATGAGCATATGTATACACAAAAAGATGCTAAAGAAGAAGTATTAGATTTTGTAGAGTATATGAAGAGTAAAGATGTACAAGAAAATGTTATCAAAGAATTAGGTTATATCTCAATGGCTGACATGAAAGTTGAACGTGATATGGAAGGTAACATTAAGTAAACTGGTCATTTAAAAGCTCATCTATTCTATGGTATAGTGTAGTTAATTAACAAATGCTAAGAAAGGGTGTGCTTTTTAATGAAAAAGATTCTAGTAGTAGATGATGAACCTTCTATTACCACACTGTTAAAATATAACCTTGAAAAAGAAAATTTCGAAGTAGATGTGTGTCATGACGGAGAAGATGCGATTAACAAAGCTCTAACAAATCAATACGATTTTATTATCCTTGATTTGATGTTACCTAAAGTAAATGGCTTTGATGTCACTAAAAAACTTCGTAAAGAAAGAATCTCGACACCTATTTTAATGCTAACAGCAAAAGATGAAACAGTAGATAAAATTATTGGACTTGAAATTGGGGCAGATGATTATTTAACTAAACCATTTAGCCCAAGAGAATTAGTAGCACGTATTCGTGCCGTAGAAAGACGATTAGACATATCTGGTGACAAAATTCCTGAATCAGCACCGAAAGAAGTTATTCAAGTAGGAAGTCTGATTGCTTACCCGAAAGATTATCGTGTGACTAAAAATGATGAAGAACTTAATTTTACAAAAAAAGAATTTGAGCTGCTGATTTATTTAATGGAGCGCCAAAATAGAATTATTAGTCGTGATGAATTAATGACATCTATCTGGCAAGATGATATGTATCACTTATCAAGAACTGTGGATATTCATATTTCTCATCTGAGAGAAAAAATCGAAGATGATCCCAAAAAACCACAGTATATTAAAACAGTCAGAGGATTTGGTTACAAGTTTCAGGAGATAGAAGAATGAAAAAATTAACTCCTAAATTAATTGTTATCTTAGTAATCAGCTTATTAGTAGGTGGTGGCCTTTACACCACCTACTTTTTTAAACAAGAAGTCCTGAATCAACAAAGAGAGAAATTAAGTAGTGAAATTGATGTGTTAATCCCTTACTTATTTGATAAAGGAAAATTGGATTTAAATGAAGAAAAAATTGATAAAAGTGTTGAGAATACTGGCAGACTAACCATACTAGATAAAACAGGCATGATATTGTATGATACTTCCCACAAACAAACAGCCAAAGGAACAAGAGAAAAACGCTCCGAGATTAAAGAGATTCTAGTAGATGGTAAAGAGGAAGGTTACGCCGTTAGAGAAAGTACAACCTTAGATGAAAAACTAATTTATGTGTCAAAAGCAGTTTTCGTTGATCAAGAATTAGTGGGTATTTTAAGACTTTCAGAAAAATACACAGGTGTAAGTCAAGACTTAAAACAATTCCAAGGCTATGTTCTAGCTTCATTAGTGGTGATTAGCGGGATTATTTTGTCGATGTATTTTTATATTTTAAGACAAAGCCGTAAGCCGATTCAGTTTATTCTTCCTATTTTAAGAAATGCCATAAAAAATCCTGAGAAAAAACAAGATGTTGTTGACGCACCAAGTGAATGGCAGGAGTTGTATCAAACTGTGTATGAATTAATGGATGAAACTAAATTGCTATATTACAAGCAATTACAAAATGAAGAAAAATTAGCCTTTCTTTTTGAAAATTTAGATATTGGTATTTTCATCTTAAATAGTGACTTGGAAGTTGTTTTAGCAAATGGTGTCACAGAAAAACTATTTGCCTCTCCTAAAAAATCAGCAAACTATGAAGAGTGGTTTGGACATAAAAAAATGAACCGCTTGATTAAAGAAGCAGTTTCAACAAAAGAGCAAGTTCAAGGTGATATTCATTTAAAATCTCCTAAAAATCATGAGCTTAACGTGATTATTAGAATTTTAGAATCTAGTACAACAGAATATGTTGGTATTATTTATGACGTGACGGAGATGAAACAAATTGAAAAAGTTCATGAAGACTTTATAAGCAATATCTCTCACGAATTAAAAACTCCAACCACTTCCATTATCGGCTTTGCAGAGACATTACTTGCAGGAGCTAAAGATGATCCTAATGCTTCAGAAGAATTTATTCAGATTATTGAAAGTGAAGGTAAGAGATTACTTGCATTAATTCAAAATATTATGATGTTACTAAAAACTGAGAAGGATATTTATATGCTTGATACAGTTGTCAGTAACCCAGTAACAGTGATAGAAGAAGAGCTAGAAAGATATCTCTTTAAATTATCTGAAAAGAATATTCGAGTTACTTTTGATAGCTCTTTATCCAAAGAAGTTGCATTACCAGGAAATGCCTTTCAATTAATTGTTAAAAATTTAATTGAAAATGCTGTTGAATATACAGGGGAAAATGATTCGATTTTTATCTATTTGAAAGAGATGGATGATGAATTGATTTTAACTGTAGAAGATACTGGAATTGGAATCTCTGATGAGGATCAGAAAAGAATTTTTGAAAGATTTTACCGCGTCAGTCAATCAAGACAACGAAACACTGGTGGCTCTGGCTTAGGTTTATCCATTGTACAACACTATACTGAAATTTTAGGTGGTACAATAAAACTAGCTAGTGATTTAGGAGAAGGAACTACAGTGATTGTCAAAATTCCAATGACTAATAATTGAAAGAGGTTGTGACTTAATATGTCACAACTCTTTTTTAAACTTTACAATTGACAATTGTAAACTATAAAGTTATGATAGATTTGTAAATAGCTATTGAGGAATTAAAATATAAGGAGGTCATCTTATGACTAACAAACAAATCGAAACAATCACTGATGCAGAATGGGAAATTATGAGAGTTGTTTGGACTAAAAAAGAAACAACAAGTACAGAAATAATTAATGTCTTGGAAAGTAAAACTGAATGGAAACCATCAACAGTTAAGACGTTACTTTCAAGATTAGTTGCTAAAAATTATTTATTTACAAGAAAAGAAGGTAAACAATTTGTTTATCAAGCTTCTGTTCAAGAAGATGATGCGATTAAAGAGGCACGTAATGAATTATTTGATAAAATTTGTAATAAAAAAATCGGTAGCACTTTAATTGAAACTGTAAAAGAAAGAGAATTATCTATTTCAGATATCGAGATTTTAGAGAAATTACTAAGAGAGAAAAAAGATTCAGCACCTACTGAGGTGTCATGTAACTGTATTCCTGGTCAATGTAATTGTTAGGAAGGAGGAAAAAGAAAAATGAGTAACCAAAGAGTTTATAATATTGAAGGGATGACTTGTGCGTCCTGTGCTCAAACAGTGGAAAAAGTAGTCAGTAAAGTTCCAAGCGTTGAGGAAGCAAGTGTTAACCTAGCAACGGAAAAATTAACAGTTTCATTTGATGAAAATAGTGCTAATGAAGAAGCGGTTATTAAAGCAGTTGATGATGCCGGTTATCAGGTAGTTATGCCTGGAGAGCATATGCAGTATGACATTGTTGGAATGACCTGTGCTTCATGTAGTCAAACGATTGAAAAAGTTATTAACAAATTAGATGGTGTTCAATCAGCAAGTGTCAACTTAGCCACAGAAAAAATGGTTGTTGATTTTAACCCAAGTGAATTATCATCTAATGATATTATGGAAGCTGTAAAAAATTCAGGTTATAGTGCTAAAGAAAGTTTATCTCAAGAAGCTCAAGCTGATTTAGATAAAGAGAAAAAAGAAAAACATATTAAAAGAATGTGGTCACGTTTCTGGCAATCAGCTGTATTAACAGTACCCCTATTATATATTGCAATGGGTGAGATGGTTGGCTTACCGATTCCAGAAATGATTCATCCGATGGTTTATCCAGAAAGATTTGCTTTACTGCAACTTGCTTTAACGATTCCAGTACTCATTATTGGTCGTCCGTTTTTCATTGTTGGATTCAGAGCATTATTTAAAGGGCATCCTAATATGGATTCCCTTGTAGCTCTTGGTACAAGTGCTGCAGCCCTTTATAGTTTATACGGCACAATCATGGTCTTATTAGGTGATCATCATTTTGCTATGAACCTGTACTATGAATCAGCAGCGGTTATTTTAACTTTAATTACATTAGGAAAATACTTTGAAGCAGTATCAAAAGGGAAAACTTCTGAAGCTATCAAAAAATTAATGGGACTTGCTCCTAAAACAGCGATTGTGATTAGAGATGGTGTTGAAACTGAAATTTCAGTAGATGATGTGGTATTAGGTGACGTGATTGTTGTTAAACCAGGAGATAAAATTCCAGTTGATGGTGTTATTGTTTCTGGGACAAGTGCTGTTGATGAGTCAATGCTAACAGGGGAAAGTATTCCAATAGAGAAAAAAGCTGGGGATAAAGTCATTGGAGCAAGTATTAACAAAAATGGTTCTTTCCAATTTGAAGCAACAAAAGTTGGAAAAGACACAACTCTTTCTCAAATTATTAAATTAGTTGAAGACGCTCAAGGCTCAAAAGCACCAATTGCCCAATTAGCCGATAAAGTATCCGGGGTTTTTGTACCAATTGTTATTGTTTTAGCAATTCTTTCAGGTATTGCTTGGTATTTTTTAGGCCAAGAATCATGGGTTTTTGCTTTAACCATTACAATTTCAGTTTTAGTCATTGCTTGTCCTTGTGCCCTAGGCTTAGCGACTCCAACAGCTATTATGGTAGGGACAGGTAAGGGAGCAGAAAATGGTGTGTTAATTAAAAGTGGTAACGCTCTTGAAACAACTCATAAAATTGAAACTATTGTGTTTGATAAAACAGGAACAATTACAGAAGGAAAACCTGTTGTAACAGATATTTTAGTAACAGGTAGTCTATCTAAGGATGATTTCTTATTATTAGCAGCTTCAGCTGAAAAAGGCTCAGAGCATCCACTAGGCGAAGCGATTGTTTTAGCAGCTGAAGAACAAGGAATGACCTTCAAAGAAATTGATCATTTTGTAGCTATTCCAGGTCATGGGATAGAAGTAGAGATAGAAAAAGAAACATTCATTTTAGGTAATAAAAAGTTAATGCTAGAAAAACAAATTGATTTACTTGATTTTGAAGAAGAATCAAATCGATTAGCAAAAGAAGGTAAAACACCAATGTACATTGCTAATAGTCATGAATTACTAGGAATTATTGCTGTAGCAGATACAATTAAAGAAAGTAGCTTAAAAGCTATTGAAAAACTTCATCGTATGGGGCTGGAAGTTGCTATGCTTACAGGAGATAACAAACGAACAGCTGAAGCCATTGCTAAACAAGTTGGCATTGACCGCGTTCTAAGTGAAGTATTACCTGAAGATAAGGCAAATGAAGTGAAGAAACTTCAACAAGAAGGTAAAAAAGTGGCAATGGTTGGTGATGGAATTAATGATGCTCCAGCACTTGCACAAGCTGATATTGGGATTGCTATTGGTTCAGGAACAGATGTGGCAATAGAATCTGCTGATATTGTATTAATGAGAAGTGATTTAATGGATGTACCAACAGCTATTGAATTAAGTCACGCAACTATTAAAAATATTAAAGAAAATCTTTTCTGGGCATTCCTATATAACACATTAGGTATTCCAGTAGCTATGGGACTTTTATATTTATTTGGTGGTCCACTACTTAATCCAATGATCGCTGGAGCAGCCATGAGTTTTAGTTCCGTTTCAGTTTTATTGAATGCTTTAAGATTAAAAAGATTTAAACCAAGTAAATAAAAAGAACCAGTATCATAAGTTTTTACTTTTGATACTGGTTCTTTATTTAATTAAAAAAGAATAAGGCTAGCGAGGGAGAGTTTATTTACTGATTGGTCTTACTTTTTACTTTTACTACTTAAAGTTGAGCTAAATTATTATGCTTTTTTCGTTGGAAATTAATTGTTGTTCTGTCTTCTTTCATTACTAACTTAAAGTACTTGAAAAATGTTGAAACGCTAACTAATTAAAAATGTGTTACGCATAAACTCGCTAACCTTATCGATAACAAGTAAGGAGTACCAAATTCCCACTTCCTTTACTACTTATGTTGCCTAGATACATATAAACTCGATCAATTGTTGATGTTTTGTTACCTTCACTCTTCAACTTCGGGAATCTATATGCTCCTTACACCTTATTTATACCATGGATTTAAAAATAATGCAAACGTTTACATCTTAAACTAAAAAAAAGCTGATAAACAGCTTTTTTTTTGTTTTTTTAGATTAGTACCAACCGTTACTCATCCAAAAGCTTTGTGCATTTTCCCATGAACCATAACGATCGGCAACATATTGATCCGCAACACGTTCTTGATTTTCTGGTGAGTAGTCACCATTTAAGTAACTATCAGTTAATTGGTAACGTCCAACATATTGACCGTTCATAGCTGAATAGCTACCATTAGATTCTCTTTGAGCAATCCATTCTTTAGCACTTGATGAGTTTCCTGAGTAAGCAGGAGCTTGTGCTACAGGAGCAGCAGGAGCTACGTAAGTTTCTTCAGCAACAGGAGCTACATAAGTTTCAGCAGGTGCTTGTGTTTCAACGTAAACCATTTCACCATCTGTTGTAATTTTTAATTCTTGACCAACATGAATCAAGTCAATATTTTTAATGTTGTTTTCTTTAGCGATAGTATTGATTAGGCTATTATCTCCAACAAAGTTATGAGAGATAGTTGATAAAGTGTCTCCTGATTTTACAGTATATAAAGTATCAGCAAGTACAGTAGTTCCAAAAATTCCAAAGCCTAATGCCATAGTAGTTCCAAGTAATATTTTTTGTAGTGATTTCATAAGATTAAAAAATCCCCTTCTCATTTAAATAATTTTTTGTCGCTCTTAACGACTGAACATACTTTACCATCGAAAATTATTTCGTAGGTAAAGAAAATTGTTTAATTTGATTACAGAAAGGTTGATTTTGTAACAATTTATCTCAATTAGAAATATTTAATAAAAGGATTTTGTTTTGAAAATAAGGTGTCGTTAGTTTGTTAAAATAAAGTACACGGAGAAAAGAAATGTGTGATAAAATCAGTTATAACGAATAAATAGATTAAGATTATTCACTTGTTTTTGTTTTAAGAGGGTTTTAAAAAGACGAATGTTCGTTCTTTTCATAGTGAATCAGTTATTCATTTATTACAAGGTTTACTCTTGTTTCTGAAAAGACACATGTTTGTAGCGTAAAATCAAGCTTTCTTTTTTGAAAATATTAAGAAAAAGCTGCTTTTTTCAATAAAAAAAGAATAAAATTAATAGAAGGGGGCTATTTTTTATGTTAGTAGATTCAAATTTACCTGTAGATCGTGACCGATTGAAGAATCGTTTAATTCGATTAGTGAAAGAAGATGAAGAAATATTAGGTTGTTTCTTTAGTGGGTCTATAGGCACAAAAACTGAGGATAATTATTCTGATATTGATGCCAGAATCATTGTAAAAGATAATATTAATTTAAAAAGAAAACAAGTTGAGATTATTCGAGCTATTGGAAAATACTTATTTATTGAAAAACTTGAAGAAAAAAGTTCTATTATTCATTATGATACATTTATAAAGTTAGATTTATTTGTTTACACTGTTGAGGACTTAACACCAAGTATTTGGATGAAAAACATTGCCATTGTAAAAGACTTTGGCTTATTAGAAGATTTATCTAAAAAATCTCAAAGTTTAAGTTATTCAATTACTCAAAAAGAATTCGACGAGCTAATTAATAATTATTATGCGGATTACTTTGAATTATATCGTTGCTGGAAAAGAGAAGAATATAATTATTTAGAACAGTTAATTTTATCTATGAAGCATTGTTTAGTTTCTATGTGGTATGTTTCAAAAGGTTTTGCTCCTAATCCTGCTATGGATTGGGCTAAATATGAAGGTCGAAAAACAAAATTAACTCACTTAGAAGCGAATTTTATTTTGTCCTACACACCTTTTGAATTAGAACAATTAGAAGAATTCACTAAAAAAATGGAAATTTTAGTATTTGAAGCAGCTGAAAAGATATCAACGTATAACCGATTATCTTTTTCTCAAGAAACCTTTAAAAAAGTACATCGACGAATTTCTTTCAAAGTAGAATTACCTGAGGAAAATAAAGAGTAAGTAAACTATGGTATAAGTTTAAAACTTATACTATAGTTTTTTATTATGCTCAATACTTATTATTAGTAATTAAACTAAATAAATAGTACAATTCAACTAATAAAAAGTAAGAGAGGTTTTAATGATGGAAAACAATCAAACAATCCAATTAGGAGCAGTTACATTAAATGTAAATAACTTAGAGATACAAGGGAGATTTTATGAGGAAGTAATTGGGCTGCATATAATAGAAGAAAGTAGTCAAAAAATTTCTTTAGGTATAAAAGAAACAGGGGAAATATTATTGAATTTACTGCCTTTAGAACCAAAAAAAAATAGATTAAGAGAGACAGGTTTATACCACGTTGCCTTTTTATTACCAACACGTGGGGCTTTAGGTGGCATATTGAGACATCTATTAGAAATTAAAGCACCATTAGGTGGGGCGGCAGATCACGGTTACAGTGAGGCTTTATACTTAAATGACCCAGAAGGAAATGGAATTGAAATTTACTGGGATAAACCAAGAGATGTTTGGAATGTTCAACCAAACGGCAAAATACCTGGAATTACTATTGAAATGGATGCTCAAGGAGTACTTGATGCTTCAGTTGGGAGTTTATCTAAAATGCCAGAGGGAACAAAAGTAGGTCATGTCCATTTAACAGGTGTCGATTTTGAAAAAAATGTTTCTTTCTATCAAGATATACTTGGCTTTTCTTTAACTGATGATTTAGGCGGACATGCAAGATTCTTTGGAATGGATGGCTATCATCATCAAATCGGTGTGAATAACTGGTTAGGAGAAGGAATTCCCACAAGAGAAGAAAACTCTTTAGGAATTAATCAATATGAAATTATTTGGGAAAGTGCTTTAGACTTTATAGAAATGAAAGAAAAATTAGCGCAAAAAAACTATCCAATTGAATTAAAGAGTGACAACGTATTCAAAATAGTTGATCCAAATGGTATCATAGTATATATGGAATTAAAAAAATAAGAACATAAGCGCCAACTTATGTTCTCGTCATGTTACTTATTTAAGGCTTCTTGAGCAAGAAGGTTTAGGTAATTCCATGGACGGTCGAAGTGAGGCTGGAAGAAGAAATCACTGATAGCTAAATCTTCGACTGTCATTTTATTTTGAATAGCTAATGATAACGTATTTGCGGATTGAGTGATGTCATATTTAGACATTAACTGTGCTCCTAAGATACGTTTTGTTTGTTTTTCAAAGACTAATTGCATCATAACGTTCTCAGTTGTTGGCATAAATTCTGGGCGGTAGTTATCTTCTAGATAAACAAAATCAGCATCAATGCCACTGTTTAGTGCATTTTCAATAGTCATTCCTGTTGAACCAATTTTCCAACCGAATAAGTAAAGGCCAGAAGTTCCTTGTGTTCCGCGGTAAGCTAGAGTATCTTCTTTAATATTAGCGCCAACTAATAACCCTTGTCTAACAGCATTTGTAGCAAGTGTAATATAGCTTACAGAATCAGTTGGGTTGTAGTGAACAACAGCACTGTCACCAGCAGCAAAAATATCAGGATTACTTGTTTTCATGTATTTATCAACAATAATCGCACCATTTGGTAACATATCAACTTTGTCTTTTAATAATTCTGTAGACGGTCTAAAACCAACACACATAATAACCATATCTGCATCAAATGAAGAACTTGGTGTGTGGACTGTTTTAACTTTACCATTTTCATCCGCGTCAAATGATTGAACATTTTCCCCTAAGGCAATGGTTACACCACGTTCTCTTAAATCTTCTTCTAATTTATCAGTGAAAGACTTATCTAAATATTTATTTAAAATACGATCTAAGCCATCAATTAAAGTAACTTCTTTACCAGATTCTACAAAGGCTTCAACTAATTCAATCCCAATATAACCACCACCGACAACAACTATTTTTTTAGCTGTTTCAGCTTTTGCGATGATTTCATTAGCTTGATTGAAGTTTTTACATAGTAAAATGTTCTCTGCTTTTATACCAGTAATAGGAGGGACAATTGGCCAAGAACCTGTTGTCATAACAAGTTTGTCATAACTACTTGTTTCAACTTCGCCTGTATTTAAATTAGTTGCTGTTACTTGTTTATTTTCAGTGTCAATGGATGTCACATTATGCTCCATTTTAAGCACTGCACCTAGTGAGGCAAGCTCGGCAGGATTTGAGTAGAACAGGTCGTTGGCATTTTTTACAACGCCACCAACATATAAAGCAATACCACAAGATAGGAAAGAGACATTGTTGTTTCTTTCGTATACAAGTACTTCAGCATCTGGTTGATGCTTTAAAATATTTTTTACAGCTGCTGTTCCAGCGTGGGTACAGCCAATAACGATAACTTTCATATGAAGTTACTCCTTTATAATTATTTGTATCACAAAGGTTTAGTTTCGTAATACTTCTTGAATATATCAGATAAAAAATGAGTTTTCTAAAGTTATGCTTGTGATAAAAATTTAAAAAAGGAGTAATAAAAAATAAAAATAAGTTTATTTGTGAAAATAATAATCAATGTTTTCTAAGGGTTGGTGCGTTAGTGAACAAACTTTTTAACTTGTTTTTTATGTGAAAAGAAAAAATGATTAAAAATATTTTTTTAAAGAGAGGTATTTAGAATAAAAAGTCAAAATAAAGAGATGAATAATACAATATAAGATATAATGATTAAGTAAAATAAGCAGATTGAAAACAGTTGAAGGTGGTTGTTTGGTATGAAGTATTTGATTAGTAATTTTAAGAAAACATGGGAGTTTATGAGTGAGTCTAAAGGTTTTTATTTAGATGTTTTATTAATGCATGGATTTATTATGTTTTTCTTTACTCCTTTTTTAGTAAGTGTAACTCAGTTTATTTTAAGACAAGGTGGTATTCCTTACATTTCTTATGATAATTTAGGAGTGATTATGTCCCAGCATCCATTTGTCTTCTTAGGATTAATAGGAATGTCACTTCTATTAGTAGTTTCTGTCTTTTTTGAATTTACTTTCCTATTACTAAGTGTTTATTTTATTAAAATTAGGAAGAAAATATCCTTAAAACAGTTGCTAAAAGGAACATTTTTACAGCTTAAGAAAATCAGTATAGGAGCTCTTTTATTTTTCTTATTTTATTTCTTTTTAGTACTACCTTTAAGTGGTATTAAATTTAACTCTGAATTATTAGCGAAGTTTCAAATTCCAGTCTTTATTTTAGATGTGATTTTTGAAAACCGTGTCTTGTTTATAGCTCTATTTATTTTGTTTTATATTATATTGATTTACTTAGCGGTTCGCTTTATTTTTACTTTACCAGAAATGATTTTAAAAGACCGTTCTTTCAAAGAATCTGTTAAATTTTCTTGGGAAGAAACAAAAGGTAACTTTTTAAAAGTCTTAATTCAGTTTGTCATTGTGATGGGTTCTTTTATTTTAATTTCGGGATTAGTTACATCTTTAATGATATACATCCAACATTTAATTGAAGCTAATATGGCTAAATATGCTCTAGGTTCGGCCATTGTATTAATGACAGGTATTCAAGTAGTTTGGTTGTTAAGTTTAGTATTTTCACTTGTGGGGATTTTCTTTGTCACGATAGATTACTTAGGAACAAACAACTTTTTACCAGAAACTTTATCTTGGTATAAAGTAAAAACTCAAAAAGAACAAGCTAGTTGGATGAAATTTTCAAAAGGTTTAGGTATGGTTCTTTTAGTCATTGGTTTAACAGTTGTTGTTGGAACAGCTAATGCAGAGTTTTTAAGTAATCCAGCCTCAGTTGAACCAATCAGAGTGTCACATCGAGGAGTTGATAATGGTAATGGCGCTCAAAATTCAATAGATGCCTTAGTTAAAACAAGTAAGACAACACATCCAGATTATGTTGAAATGGACATTCAAGAAACGAAAGGCCAAAAATTTGTGGTTTTCCATGACTTTAATATGAAAGCATTAACTGGAACAAGTGTGAAACCAAATCAATTAACTTTAGAAGAAGCAACAAAACTTACAGTTAAAGATAATGGTAAGGAAGAACCAGTTGCTTCATTTGATGATTATTTAGCAAAAGCTAATGAAATTGACCAAAAATTAATGATAGAAATCAAGCCAACTAAAGATGATACACCAGAAATGATTGATAATTTTATTGAGATGCATGGTGATAATATTTTAGAAAAAGGTCATGTCATTCAGTCTTTATCTTTTGATATTGTTAAGGAGTTAAAGAAAAAAGCACCAGAGATGGTAGTAGGTTATATTATGCCATTTAGTGTTGTTGGACCGCCAGAAGGAGAGATGGACTTCTTTACCTTAGAGTACACAACTTTAAATGCTAACTTTATAAAATCAGCCAATGCTCAAGGAAAAGCTGTTTATGCTTGGACACCTAATGATGAAGAAACCATGTCACGTATGATGTTCTACGGCATTGATGGGATGATTACAGATCAAATGGAATTATTAAATGAAACAATTACTGATACAAGTAAAGAAGATATTACTTACTCTGATAAATTACTTTACTTTGTTATTGGAATTGGTTAATAAACAAAAATAATAAACTGGAAAATAAGGATAAAAACTTATTTTTCAGTTTTTTTAGTAGTTATATGCTATCTTTGTATGTTTAAACTGTGTATAAAGTAAAGTTTAAAAAACACAAGTCGCTGTATTAGTTTAATTATTATCCAAGTGGTATAATCGTTGGCGTTGGAATTTTTTATAGAGAGCAAGGGAAAATACAAAATGAAGAAAAAAATGCTTATAGCAGTAGTTGTAGGAACATTAACAAGCGGTATTGTTTCACCAATAATTGGCTATGCTGCTACTAACGAATTTGTGACTAAAGAGAGCCAAACTGAAACTTTAGTAACTGAAGAAGAACAACTTTCAGAAGAAGAAACAGTTGACACATCTGAGGAAGAAACAACAATAAGTTCAGAAACAGAAGCGTCAACAGAAACAACTGAAAAAGAATCAACAACGACAACAGAATCTTCAGAAATAGAAGAAACAACAACTGAAACTAGTAATGAAACAACAGAAAGTTCGACAACAGAAGGAACAACTTCAAGTGAAGAACCTAAAAAAGAAGTGGTGACACCAAAAGAACCTGTTAAAGAAGTAGCACCGATTATTTCAGAAATAGAGCAACCAAATACTGAAGTTTCGACTTCAGAAATAACAGTAGTTAAAAACCAATCAACAGAAGAATTTATCGAAAGTATTGGGGACAAGGCTAGAGAAGTTGGTCAAGAATATAATTTGTATGCCTCTGTAATGATTGCTCAAGCAATTCTTGAAACAGGATCAGGAACAAGTAAATTAAGCCAAAGTCCAAACTATAATCTTTTTGGTATCAAAGGTTCTTACAAAGGACAATCAGCTAATTTTTATACAAATGAAGATAATGGAAAAGGTCAACTTTATACGATTCAAGCATCATTTAGAAAATACCCAAGTTATAAAGAATCTTTTGAAGATTATGCTGAACTTTTAACAAATGAAAAAGAAGGTAATGGTAGATTTTATAAAGGTGTTTTAAAAAATCAAGCCAAAGATTATAAAGAAGCAACTAAGTTTTTAACGGGTCGCTATGCTACTGATACTCAGTATGATCAAAAATTAAACAAATTAATTGAAACTTATGATTTAACTTTCTTTGATAAAAAGTTAGAAAAACAAGGTAGTATCCAAGCTGTTTACCACGATGTAAAAGAAAAAGACACAATCGATAACTTATTAACTGAATACAAGATTACTAAAGAAGAATTATTAGCTTGGAATAAAACTATTAAAGAAGCTGATTTACTGAAACAAAGTAAACTTGTTGTTGGACAAGAAAAAGTAACTAGTTACCCAATTAGAAACATTAAAACAAAACAAGAAAGTCGTTTTATTGTGCCATTAAAAGAAGGTTATGTTATCTCTAGCTCATTTGGTGATAGAGGGGCAGAACACCATAACGGAATTGATTTAGCTGTTCCTGAAAATACGTTAATTTATGCAAGTTCTAAAGGAAAAGTTACGGCTAAAGGATTTGACTCTTCTGCTGGTAATTATGTGATTTTAGAACATGAGAATGGCTTAAAAACAAGTTATTTCCATATGAACCGTGTAGTAGTTAGCTTAAATCAAACTGTAGAGATGGGTGAGATGATTGGTTTTGTTGGTTCAACAGGGAACTCAACAGGTGCTCATTTACACTTTGCTATTAATACAGAACTATGGTCAGGTTACATGAATCCAGCAAATTATTTAAATTTTAAATAGAAATCAAGTAGAAATGGATACTCCTAGTGTTCATTTCTTTCTTTTTTTGTTAAGATAGGAAAGACTAAAGAAAGAAAGTGGCGATAACATGAAAGTACATAATGCCGAAATCGTAATTAGTGCGGTTCAACCAGAACAATACCCGAATACAAAATTACCAGAGATTGCCTTAGCAGGCCGTTCAAATGTTGGTAAATCTTCATTTATAAATACGCTTATTAACCGTAAAGGCTTAGCAAGAACATCTGGTAAACCAGGAAAAACTCAAACACTTAACTTCTATTTAATTGAGGAAGCTCTTCATTTTGTAGATGTTCCAGGCTATGGTTATGCTAAAGTTTCTAAAACAGAACGTGCTAAATGGGGTAAGATGATTGAAACTTATATTACTGAAAGAGAGCAATTAAAAGCAGTTGTTTCACTTGTAGATATGAGACATGATCCAACAGCTGATGATATTCAAATGTATGAATTTCTAAAATATTATAATATTCCAGTGATTGTTGTAGCAACAAAATGTGACAAAATTAAAAAAAATCAATGGAATAAACATGAATCAGCTATTAAGAAAAAATTGAATTTTGATCCTAGTGATGATTTTATTGTTTTCTCTTCTGAAACAAAAGAAGGCAAAGAAAAAGCTTGGGAAGCTATTGAAAAATATTTATAAAAAATAAAACAGACTCATGAAAGAGTATTTATCTTTTATGAGTTTTTTTGTTTAGAATTATTTTTTTGACAAAATACTTATATTATATTTAAGAAGGAGAATAGAAGAATAAGATAAATCTTTTTATTTTTTAAGAAAGACAAAGGATGTTAGATATGAGTATAAAAGAATACTTAATTCTGAATTGTTTAATTTTTATGTTTGGGAGTAGTTTGGGATCATTTTTTATTTTGGTTATTTCTAGAGTTGCTAATAAGCAGTCTATTGTATTACCTAAATCTCATTGTACTAGTTGTAAAAATAAGCTTAGTTGGTACGAGATGATTCCAGTTTTTTCGTGGATTTATTTACATGGAAAATGTCGAAAATGTAAAACACGAATCCCTATTAGTTATGTACTAATTGAGAGCTTTTCAGGACTTTTGATGCTTGTTTGTTATCATTTATTAGGATGACACAATCAAACAGTTGGAAAACCATCTAAAAAAAGTGATTCCATTTATTTGGAATCACTTTTTTCATTGTCTTTAAATGTGACAGTTGCATTTGTTATATCCACTTTAAATTGCGTGTTTTTGTTAATGGCTTTTTCGTTTTCTTTTTTATCTGGGTCAATAGCAAATTCTTCAAATAATTTTTCTAAACTATCTTTTTTCTTAAAGGTCATTCCCATAAGTAATCCCCCTTTATTTTTTACTATCATATCACAATTTTAGTTAATTAGGGTAGATATAGCTATTAGGTTTGCTGCGATAATTTTCAAAATCTGTGCTTTTTTCAAGACACCAATCGGCCAATGTTTTACCGATAATCGGTCCAGTTGTTAAGCCAGAGGAACCTAATCCGCTAGCCACTAATAAATTAGGTAAGGTACTAATTTCTCCAAAGAAGGGAGAAAAATCAGAGGTATAAGCACGAGTTCCGATTCTAGTGTGTTTTATATCGAAATTAGCTAAGTCTTTCATTATGTTTGTTCCTTGTTCTTTTAAGGTATTTAATACGTCTGGTTCTTTTTCTAAGTTAAAACCTGCTTCGTTTTGATGAGTTGCTCCAATTAAAATTTTTCCTTGATCAAATGGAATAATATCTGTTTCACCAACAGGCATAATAACAGGCCAGTTTGTTGTATCTAGATTAGTATCTAATTCAATTAATTGCCCCTTTTGAGGTCTAACATCAACATAAAAATTTAAAGGACGTAGCAACTCACCAATCCAAGCACCGCTTGCTAAAACTAATTGGTCAAAGGTATAAATGTTATTATTACTTGTTACTTGCCACTGATTATCAATGTAATTAATAGCAGTTACTTTATCTGAGATAATAGTATTTCCTAGAGATTTAACTTCATGTGTTAGAGCAGATACTAAAGCAGCTCCATCAATTTTAGCACCACCTGAAATATATAAAGCATCATCCTCAATGGAAATATTAGGAATGTATGTCTTAATTTCTGTTGGTGTTAAAGTAGCAATCTCACCAATTTCTGGTGCATCAATCTTTCGTTCAGTTGCTAATTTTTCAAGTTTTTCTAATAGTTTTGGATTTTTTTTATATAGTAAGGTTCCTGTTTGCTGATAAATAGGTGCTGTATCTGTTGTTTCACTTAAGTCTTTTATTAAGGTGTGGTAAAATTTAGCTCCTTCTTTTGCTAAAAAATACCATTCTTTATTTCTTCTTTGAGATAGCCAAGGGGAGATAATTCCAGCTGCTGCTGAAGTAGCTTGTCCAACGCCATCATCAAAAACAGTAATCTCTTGCCCTTCTTTTGCTAAGTAGTAAGCAGTAGTAGAACCAACGATACCAGCTCCAATAATACCAATTTTTTTTGTCATATTTATTGCCTCTTTCAAAATATAATTATTGTTCTTAGTATAACAAAAAACTAGTTAAGAACTAAAAAATTCTTAACTAGTTTTGATTTATTCAACTGGTTCTACGTGAACATCAATATCAAAAATATCAAAAGTTGCTTTTAATTCTTGTTCCATACAATCCACGATTTCATGACTTTCTCTAACAGTTAAGTCAGGATTCATTCTTACTGTAATATCAAGAAAAACATTAGCACCAAGAGTTCTAGCTCTTAAAACAGTTACTTCTTCAATGCCAGATGTTTTAAGGATTTCTTCTTTGTAAGCAACTAATTTTTCACGGTCAAAACCATCTGATAGTGAGAAAGTACTTTCTCTAAAAATATCAAAGGCAGTTTTTAAAATAATTAACGCAATAATTAAAGCAGTTAGTGTATCTAACCAAGCTAAGTTGAAAGTAGCAGTAAAGACGGCAATAGCAGCACCTAAACTTGTTAGCATATCGCTAAAATTATCTTTAGCGACAGCTTGGAGGGAACTACTATTATATTTTTCACCAAGCTTTTTATTGTATAAATAAACTAAAAACATCACAACAGCTGAGAAAATACCAACAGCTGCAGCAATTGGTTCAGGTTGTTGAATATTTCTATTAATAACGGATTTAATACCGCTAATTAAAACTTCAAAACCAACAGCAAACATAATCAATGAAGTTAGTAAGCTAGCTACATTTTCAGCTTTCCAGTGTCCGTATCTGTGTTCATTGTCAGCAGGCTTTCTTGAAACCATTAATCCAATTAGAATTGCAACAGAAGCAATCGTATCTGTAAAGTTGTTAAGTCCATCTGCGTAGAGGGCCTTTGAGTTAGCGTAACTTCCGACACCTAATTTTAAAAGAGCTAGGAAAACGTAGGCGATAATACTAACAATAGCTCCTTTTTCTGCTTGTTTTAATTCGGCACTTCTTTTTGACATGTATGGTTCGACTCCTTTTTTATGACTGAATGAAAGTATAACAGACCAAATAGGTTTTAGAAAAGGTGGAAAATAATAATTAAGCACTCCTAAAAATATCTACTAGGGGAAACAAAAAATAAGAAGAACACTAAGCTTGAGCTCCAGTATTCTTCTTAATATAGGTTTTAAATTTTTTCGTTAATAGAAACGCCATTAATATTGTTGACTGCTGATAAATTAATACGCTCATCATAAGCAGAGTCAGTCCCAACAATTGAGAAGTTTAGGTAAAGATCTTCTCCTTGATAAACTAGTTCAAAGAAATCGATATCTAGGTGAACACTTCTTTTTGTATTGTTATAAACAATAATTAGTATCCCTTTTTCAAGATAAAGAGATGTCTTTAAAATACTATTTGTAATCTCAACTAGAGATAATTTTTTTCTAGACATATACATCACTCCTTAAAATAAGTTTATCATAGCAATTAACAGAGGAAAAGTAAAAAATCTTATTTTTTAATAGATTTATTAAACAACTGAACCTATTTTTAATGTTATTAAAATTCTAGTTTTTCAATTTTGTCAAAGGCTTCTTTTAATACATCAATACTTTGTGTAGCGGCCAGTCTGATGTAGTTGTCTCCAGAATTTCCAAATGCTTTACCAGGAATTACTAAGACTTGTTGTTCTTGAAGTAACTTAGTTGCAAAATCCATGGAAGTTAAACCAGATGCTGAGATATTAATAAAAGCATACATACTTCCTTTAACAGGATGTAAACTTAAGAATGGAATCTCCTTAACACGTTTTTCAACATATTCTAAGCGTTCTTTAAAAACAGCAACAACTTCAGGCACTAATTCTTGGTAGTTATTTAGAGCATAAATACCAGCTCGCTGAGAGGGGGTTGGTGCTGAGAAAGTAATGTCCTCGTTTAATAATTTGCAGGTAGCATTAATATAATCTGGTGCAATCATGTAGCCAATTCTCCAGCCAGTCATAGCAAAAGCTTTAGAAAAACTACTAAAAGTAATCGTATGATTTGGAGCAAAAGTTGCCATAGGTGTGAAGCCTTCATAGAAACTAAAGGCCTCATAAACTTCATCTGATAAAATAAAGAAATCGTGCTCAATAGCTAAATCAGCAATCTCTTTAAATGTTTCTTTAGAGAAAACAGCACCAGTTGGGTTATTTGGTGAATTAATAATAATCGCTTTTGTTTTAGATGTAATTGCCGCTTTCAAGATATCAATATTGATTTGGAACTCATCCTCCTCAAAAGTTGGGATGATAACAGGTGTTCCACCTGCTTCAATGACTTGAGTTCTGTAAGGCGAGAAGAAGGGCTCGTGAATGATAACTTCGTCCTCTTTATTAAGTAGAACTTGTAATGTTAAATACATCCCTTGTAGTGCTCCTACAGTGGCGCGAACTTGATTTTTTTCAAAGTTTAAATCATATTGTTTTTGATAAAAATTAATCACGCTTTCAATAAAATCAGCACTACCATCTGATGCTGTATAATGAGTATGTCCATTTTTAACATCTTCAAACGCAGCTTGGCTAATGGCTAAATTAGTAACTAAATCTGGGTCACCAATTGATAAATTTAAAAGGTTATCCATTTGGCTAGCCATAGTTGTAAAATCCATTAAAATATTTTCTTCAGGGTGTTGATAAAAGGTTTTTAAGTATCTTGAATCCATCGTAATCCTCCTATTATGTCAAAATAAAAAAGGCAGCTTTTTATAGTTGCCTTTTTATTTATGTGTCTATTTGTATTATAACACTTTACTTAAGAAATCTTGTGTTCTGCTGTTTTGTGGGTTTGTGAAAATCTCTTCTGGAGTAGCATCTTCTTGAACAATTCCATCAGCCATAAAAATGACACGATCTGCTACTTCTCGGGCAAATCCCATTTCATGAGTCACAACAACCATCGTCATACCTTCTTTAGCTAAGTCTTTCATAACTGCTAATACTTCACCAACCATTTCTGGGTCAAGGGCTGATGTTGGTTCATCAAAAAGCATGACATCTGGATTCATAGCAAGAGCTCTGGCGATTGCCACACGTTGCTGTTGTCCACCTGAAAGTTGAGAGGGGAAGCTAGTTGCTTTATCTTTAAGACCAACACGCTCTAAAAGTGTTAGAGCAGTTGCTTCGGCTTCTTTAGGGTCTTCACCTTTTACTTTAATAGGGCTAATAGTTAAATTTTCTAGCACTGATTTATGAGGGAAGAGGTTAAATCCTTGGAACACCATTCCCATTTTTTGACGTAGTTGATTGATATCTGTTTTTGAGTCAGTTAAATCAACACCTTCAAAATTAATGGTTCCTGTTGTAGGTTGTTCCAAAAGATTTAAACATCTTAAAAAGGTACTTTTACCACTTCCAGAAGGGCCGATTACCACAACTACTTCACCTTTATTAATAGTCAGGTCAATTCCTTTTAAAACTTCATTTTTATCAAATGTTTTTGTTAAACCTTCAATATTAATCATTGGCCATTCTCCTTTCAGCAACACCTAAAATTCTAGATAGTGTAAATGTTAAGACAAAGTAAATCAGTGAGGTAATCATAATTGGTAAGAAAGGCTTGAAGCTTGCTCCTTGAACTACACCAGATTGGAACATCAACTCTGATACACCAATAACAGATACAACAGATGATTCTTTAATAACTGTGACAAATTCGTTTCCTAAGGCAGGTAAAATATTTTTAATCGCTTGTGGTAAGACAATATGACGCATAGCTTGTGCTTGATTCATACCAAGAGATCGTGCTGCTTCAGTTTGTCCTTTATTAACGGCATTAATACCGGCACGCACAATTTCAGCCACATAAGCACCACTGTTTAAAATAAGAGCTAAACAACTTGCTGTTAAGGCACTTAATTCTAAACCTAATACATTTGAGCCAAAGAATACTAAGAAGATTTGAACAAGTAAGGGAGTTCCACGAACGTATTCAATATAAACAAAAGCAATACCTTTTAGTAATTTGTTTTTTGATAGTTTCATAAGAGCTAAAACAGCCCCTAAAATAGAACCGAAGAATACACCAACAAAAGCAAGGAAAACAGTATATCCAGTTCCTTTAACGTAATAAGGTAAATATTTTTTTAAGAAAGATTCTTCATTAAACATTAATTCGTAAGCATCTTTTTTGTAGCCAGCCATTAAATCTTCATCTAAGACTTCTTTAATTGATTGGTTAATTGAGTCTGCAAAATCTGTTGAATCTTTTGGAATAGCAACAGCAGTTTGTTTTGTGCCATCTTTAAATTTAATATCAGAGAAAGATAAAGCTGAGTTTTGAGAAATATAAGCTTCAGCAACTGGCCCCTCAATAACAGCACCTTCAATTTTATTGTTTTGTAGTTGCATTATGATATCAGGTAAACGTTGTAGAGAAACTGTATCTGCAAGTAATTCATTCATAGCTAATTCTTCTTGAGTACTTTGTTTTTGGGCACCAACTTTTAAGCCTTCTAAACTATTTAACTCATCATATTTACCAGCATCACTTGTACGCACGACAACTCTTTGTTCTACAGTCATGTAAGGATTAGAGAAATCAACTTCTTTTAATCTCTCAGGTGTTGGGGACATACCGGAAATAATCATGTCGATTTTTCCAGTTTTCAAAGCGCCAATTAAAGCGTCAAAACCATACTCTTCAACTTTTAGTTCAACACCCATATCATCAGCAATTTTTTGTGCGATATCGATATCCATACCAACAATCTTGTCTTTTCCATCAACAGTGGCATGAAACTCATAAGGTGCGTAGTCAGCAGAAAGTCCCACTGTTAAAACACCTTTATCTTGAACTTTTTTCAGGGTTGGATCATTTGTTTCAGCTTGGACAAAAGTTTGTCCGAATAAACTGAAAATAAAAATAAGGGCAATCGTTAATTGTTTTTTACATTTATTTATCATTCGTTGTACTCCTTTTATTTTTGTCGATGTTTGAATTATACATATAAATTGAATAATATTCAAGTTAAAAATGAATATTTGTATAAAATTCTGAATATTTGTTGATTTTTATGCATAAAAAGTCTATTCTTTATTTAATGAAATTAAGGGAGGGCTATTTTTTATGAATAGTTTGATTGTTAGAGGTGCGCCAGAAGAGTATATTTGCGAGGTTGGAGCATGGAGTTATTTAGAAGAACACTTAATAAGAAGGCAAATAGATAAAGTATTAATTTTGCATGGTGAAAAATCTTTAGCAGTAGCAAAACCATTTTTACCAGAATTTAAAAAGGTAGAAGGCATATATGCTCATTATCAAAATGAATGTCAGTTTGAAATTGCTGATTATTTTATAGAACTTGTTAAAAAAGAAAATATTAATGGAATTATTGGGATTGGTGGTGGAAAAGTACTAGATTTAGCAAAATTAGTAGCAGACTCTCTAAAAATAAAAAGTATTTGTCTGCCTACATTAGCATCAACTTGTGCAGCTTATACACCTGTAAGTATTGTTTATAATCAAAATCATGAGATGGTTGATTTTAAAATCTTATCTCAAAGTGTTAGTTTAACTTTAATTGACCCAAGTATTTTATTAAACTCGCCAAAAGATTATTTAGTAGCAGGTATAGGTGATACACTAGCAAAATGGTATGAGGCAGATCCGATTATTTCAATTATTAAAGAGCCATCAGTTGAAATCTCAGTGGCTCATTTTGCAGCTAAATCCTGTCAGGAAAACTTAATGACAAACAGTGAAAAAGCTCTTCAAGATTTAGAAGATAATCAGTTGTCATCAGAGTTTATTAAGGTGATTGAAACGAATATTTTACTTGCGGGAATGGTCGGTGGTTTTGGAGATAAATACGGGCGAACATCAGGGGCTCACAGTATTCACGATGCTCTGACCTTTATCCCAAAAACAAGTAGTGTTCTTCATGGTAAAAAAGTAGCTTATGGTATCTTAGTCCAACTAGGAATTGAAGAAAAATGGAATGAAGTCAAAAAATTATTACCATTTTACAAGTCACTTGGTTTACCAACTAAATATTCTGAAATGGGTATTTTAAAAGAAGAAATGGAAAAAGTAGCTGATTTGGCAAGTAAAGACGAGTGTATGCTCTTGTTACCACTAGAAATTACAACAGAAAAAGTATTAGCAGCCATTGAAAGTTTAGAAGAGCTGTAACTAATGACAAGAACGGGTGAGGTAAGTTTATCCTTATCTCACACCTTTTTTATGAAACCGTTGACTTTTTTTGAAACACTTGTTAGTATTAATTTTATAAACAACAACTTAACGGATAGTGACATTTAGTTGGCTAAACCTAATTTTTCTAAAGACGAGGCATTTTTGTACTCATTTTTAGAAAGGTTGGGTTTTTCTTTTTATCCAAGTGACCTTGAAGTTTAAGAAAATATAGACGGAGGTAAGGAATATGGGCTTTAGAAAAGATTTTTTATGGGGCGGAGCAACTGCTGCCAATCAGTGTGAAGGTGGATATGACAAAGGTGGACGTGGCTTAGCTAACGTTGATTTAGCACCAGTTGGAAAGGACCGTTTCCCAGTTATTACAGGTGAAATGAAAATGTTCAATTTTGATGAGGATCATTTTTATCCAGCAAAAGAAGCTATTGATATGTACACTCATTTCAAAGAAGATATTGCTTTATTTGGAGAGATGGGATTTAAAACATATCGCCTGTCAATCGCTTGGAGTCGTATTTTCCCTAAAGGTGATGAAACAGAACCAAATGAAGAAGGACTACAATTTTACGAAGATTTATTCAAAGAATGTCGTAAATATGATATTGAGCCTTTAGTAACGATTACTCACTTTGATTGTCCAATGCATTTAGTTGAAAAATACGGGGCATGGAGAAGCCGTGAATTAGTAGGATTTTACGAGAATTTATGTCACGTCATTTTTAATCGCTATAAAGGCTTAGTAAAATATTGGTTAACATTCAACGAAATTAACATGATTTTACACGCACCATTTATGGGAGCTGGACTTTACTTTGAAGAAGGCGAAAACAAAGAGCAAGTTAAATATCAAGCAGCTCACCACGAGTTAGTAGCAAGTGCTATTGCCACTAAAATTGCTCATGAAGTAGACCCAGAAAATCAAGTAGGTTGTATGTTAGCAGCAGGAACAAACTATGCTTATACACCAAAACCAGAAGATGTTTGGGCAGCTAAAAAAGCAGACCGAGAAAACTATTTCTTCATTGATGTTCAATCACGTGGGGAATACCCAGCATATGCTCTTAAAGAAATGGAACGTAATGGAATCAACATTAAGATGGAAGAAGGAGATAAAGAATTACTAAGAGCTCATACTGTAGACTTTATTTCATTCTCTTATTATTCATCACGTGTTCAAACAACTGATCCAGAATTGTTAGAACAAACAGCAGGTAACATCTTTGCTTCAGTTAAAAATCCTTATTTAGAAGCTAGTGAGTGGGGATGGCAAATTGATCCACTTGGACTTCGTGTGACGATGAATGATTTATATGATCGTTACCAAAAACCATTATTTATTGTGGAAAATGGTTTAGGAGCAGTAGATACTCCTGATGAAAATGGTTATGTGGAAGATGATTACCGTATTTCTTATCTAGCAGCTCACGTTCAGGCAATGAAAGATGCTGTTGAATTAGATGGCGTTGATTTATTAGGTTATACAACATGGGGATGTATTGACTTAGTAAGTGCTGGAACTGGGGAAATGAAAAAACGTTACGGCTTCATTTATGTAGACCGTGATAACGAAGGTAATGGAACCCTTAAACGTTCTAAGAAAAAATCATTTGATTGGTATAAAAAAGTTATTGCTACAAATGGTGAAGATTTAAGTAACAACTAACAATTGAAGAGAGACTGAAATTCTGACAGTCTCTTTTTTTATGGCTAAAAAATAAAAACGGTTACAAAAAAAGGAGAATAAATATGAAAAAATCAGTTAAACTATTAGGTGTTTTATCTTTAAGTATTTTATTATTAGGAGCTTATGGTTCAAATAAAAAAGCTAACGAAAATACTACTACAAAGAAAAAGGAAGAGTTAGCCTTATATGTGGTTCGTCATGGTAAAACAATGTTAAATACAACTGACCGCGTACAAGGTTGGTCAGATGCTGTCTTAACAAAAGAAGGCGAAGAAGTTGTAACAGCTGCTGGAAAAGGCTTAGGAGATGTTGATTTTCAAAATGCTTATAGTAGTGATAGTGGTCGAGCTGTTCAAACAGCTGAATTAATTATCAAAGAAAATAAAAAATCATCTCAATTAGAAGTCCAAAAAGACCCTGGGTTAAGAGAGTTTAACTTTGGAACTTATGAAGGCGATTTGAATCACACAATGTGGGGAGATATTGCGAAAAAACAAGGAGTAACAACTGAAGAATTTATGAAAACAATGACACCTAAATCATTTGCTGATAGTGTGGCAGAAATCGATAAAGAAAAAAATGTTGATGGTAAAAATTGGTCAGCAGAAGATTTTGAAACAATTACAACTAGATTAACAAAATCAATTGATGAGATTGTTGAAAAAGAAATGAAAAATGAAGGTAGTGGAAATGTCTTAGTTGTTTCTCATGGTCTAAGTATCTCTGCCTTACTAGATACTTTGTTTGATGATTTTAAAATGCCAGAAGGTGGTTTGAAAAATGCTAGTGTCTCTGTGATTAAAGTAAAGGATGGAAAATATAACTTAGAGTCAGTTAATGATACAAGTTATATTGAAGCAGGGAAAAAATAGATTAAATTAAAAGACTTTGACGTAAAGGTAGATTCCTACGTCAAAGTCTTTTTTAAAATTGTAAAGTAAATAATATTAGCGGCTCATCTGTTTGATTTTTAACATTGTGATTAGTAAAAGGTTCTAAATAAATAGCATCACCTTCATATAAAGTTTGCATTTCTCCAGTTAAATCAATAGCGGCTTTACCACTAATAATATAATTAATTTCACTTAAATTATGAGAGATTAATTGACCACTTGAAGATGAATGAGCGTCAATTATTATTTTTGAAACAATCATATTTTCTGAGTGAATAGGCATATTAAATAAAGTGTGATAGTAGGTAGCGCTAGATTGCCAAGGTTGATATAAAGTTTCTTTAGGTTCTCTGAAAATTTTGTAGCCATTGTATGTTTCAATACCAGATGAGTGATTCACATCATTATGACTAGCTAGTAGTGAAGCTACTTCAATTTCTAATACATCACATATTTTTCGTAATGCTTCAATGGAAGGTCTGTTTAAACCACGTTCAATTTGAGATAGGAAACTTGCTGTATAGCCAGTTTTTTCGCCCAATGTTGCTAAAGTCATATTTTTAGATTTTCTAATATCTTTAAGATGCTTAAAGTCCATAATAGACATCCTTTTCGAATTTATATTTTATTGCCATAACGTATTATGACTTAAAATTTTATGTTTTTCAACAAATGATATCCGGCTCATTATTTTTTAATTTATTTTTAATAAAACTATTGACTTATGCAAATAGAGAGATTACTATTGTTAACAATTAGTTAAAAAAATAAACAAATTTAACCATTTGTTAAAAAGGGGTGTTTCTATGAGAATCACAAAAGTTAATGTTTCCTCAAAAGCGATTAAATTAAAATCACCACTCATTATTTCATTAGGAAAAATTGAATATGCCATGAGCGCTGTTGTTAAAATTGAGACAGATGAGGGTATTGTAGGAGTTGGTGAAGGAGCTCCAGGGATTTTAATTACAGGAGAAACTTTAGATGGAACGGTTCAGTGTATTAAGGAAATTGGTAAAGTGATATTAGGTTGTAATCCTTTAGATTTTGAAAAGATTTACTTTTTAATGAATAGTGTAGCAGCTCACGCACCGTCTGCTAAAACAGCTATTGATATTGCGATTCACGATATTATTGGAAAAGTTAGTAATCAGTCGATTGCTCAATTGTTTGGAGGTTACCGTGAGTCAATTGAAACAGACATGACTTTGAGCATTGATGACGCAGATATTATGGCAAAAAAAGCTAAGCAGCACATCGAAGCAGGATTTAACACACTGAAAGTAAAAGTTGGCGTTGATGAAAAACTTGATGTAGAACGAATTAAAAAGATTCGTGAATCTGTCGGTTCAGCAACTAAAATCCGTTTAGATGCTAATCAAGCTTGGTATCCTAAACAAGCTATTCAGATGATTGAGCGATTAGGTGAATATGATATTGAGTTGGTAGAACAACCTGTTAAATCTCATAATTTAGAGGGATTAAAATTTGTTCGTGATCATTCGAGAATTCCAATTATGGCTGATGAAAGTTGTTTCACTGCAAAGGATGCTCTTCGATTAGTTCGAATGGAAGCAGTTGATTTTGTTAACATCAAGTTAATGAAATGTGGTGGTCTTTATGAAGCTGCTAAGATCAGTTCTATCTGCGAAATAGCTGGTATTGAATGTATGATTGGTTGTATGGCAGAGGAAACCAATATTGGTGTCACTGCAGCAGCTCATTTAGCGAGTGGTCTAAAAAATATTACACGCTGTGATTTAGACGCTACTTTTGGTTTGACAGAAGTAGTATTACCAGGAGGAGTACCATTAGAAGAGACTAAAGATATTAAGGTTAGCCATGAAATAGGATTAGGAATTGGGGGTTAATTCATTGAAATACGATTTAAGTTATTTAAGCATACCTTTACCAGAAGATGTGTCAAAACTAAAATATTTTGGTGACTTTAAAGGAGCAAATGCCTTAATAGATTTTCTATTAGAAAGAAAATCAACACCTATTTCCCTTAGAAAACGTCTTGAAATTGAAAAAGATGTATTAGGTATGATGGGAAATAACGAATATCCTTATTCTTTCGAAGAAGCTAGGCAAATGATGACTGAGGATATTAAAGATTTTAAGGCAGATGAGCTTGTAGTGTTAAGGAATACTGGGAAAGTTGATTGGATTTATGTTGATGGAGAAGTTAAATTTCAACGTCGTTTTTTAGCGAATTTATTTAAAACACAAAGTACCTATAGTGATCGAAGAATTTCTTCAGAAGATAATGCAGTTGAAGTTTTAAGACAACAAGAATTAGATGAAAATGTTGTTTTGATGAAAGAAAAAGGAAAACGTCAAGTTGAAATAACCATTAAAGGATCTATTAAAGTTAAAAAAGAACATGAGAGAGTAGGAGAAAAAGTTAAGGTTTATTTACCTATTCCAAAAGCTTGTAAACAAAATTCTGAGATTAAAATTATTAGAACTTCACCAACCGCTACTTTCATAGCACCAGAAGATGAGGAACAAAGAACAATATATTTTGAGACAATTTTAGAAGAAAATCAAGTTTTTGAAGTAACTTATAGTTATGTTCACACAATTCCTTATAGAGAACTTGATTCAGATAAAGCTATGGTATGTGATATAACAACTGATTTAGAAGAGGTGTTACCTCATATGGCTTTTACGCCATATTTAGAAAATTTATTGGAAGAAATTTTAGAAGATGAAACAAATCCAATCAAACAAGCGAGAAAGATATTTGATTTTGTGACGACAAAGGTGAATTATTCTTTTATGCGTGAGTATTTTACTATTGAGAATATTTCTGAATATGCAGCGGTAAATCTAAAAGGTGATTGTGGCGTACAAGCCATTCTATTTATTACACTTTGTAGAATGAGTGGAATTCCTGCTAAATGGCAATCAGGTCTTTATGTTTCAAGTCATTATACAGGGTGTCATGACTGGGCACAATTTTATGTCGCACCTTATGGTTGGGTACATGCAGATTTATCATTTGCAGGAGGTGCGTATCGAAATAAAAAATTAGAACGTTGGAATTATTATTTTGGTAATTTGGATATTTTTAGAATGGTTGCTAATTCAGCTATTCAACAAGATTTTAATCCAGCTAAAGCTGAGTTAAGGGCTGACCCAATTGATAATCAACGTGGGGAGTTTGAGTATGTGGGACAAGGATTACCTTATGCTTGTCTTGAAGTAAGTCAAGAATTAGTGGAGATGAAGGAATTGAATTAAAAGGGGCGAGTTAAGTATGAGGAAAAAGCAATATTTAAAATTGGGAATCCTTGTTATGGGGACTATGTTATTAGCTAGTTGTGGTAATCAAGAAACTACTAAAGAAAAGACAACAAAGAATAAAGACACTTCAACTGAAAGTCGTACAATCAATTTAATGGAGCAAACAGAAATTGGTTCATTAGATACGATTTTCACTCAAGATGAAGCAAGCGTTAACTTACAAGCTAACGTATTTGAAGGATTGTATCAATTAGATGAAAAAGATAATGTTCAACCTGCAATTGCTAAAGAGTTGCCCAAAATTTCTGAAGATGGCAAAACATATACAATTAAACTGAGAGAAGATAGCAAATGGAGTAACGGGGATCCTGTCACAGCTAATGACTTCGTTTTTGCTTGGCAAAAAATGGCAGATCCTGCTAATCAGGCAAATTATTTCTTTTTACTAGATGGAACGGTTGAAAATGGGACAGCTATCATTAATGGAGATAAAAAACCTGATGAATTAGGTATTGAAGCAAAAGATGATTACACATTAGAAATTAGATTAGAAAAACCAGTGACTTACTTTACATCAATGTTAACTTTCACACCATTTTTCCCTCAAAATCAAAAATATGTAGAGGAAAAAGGAAAAGAGTATGGAACATCAAGTGATGCAATTGTATCCAATGGCGCTTATTTAATTAAAGACTGGAACCAAGCGTCAATGAGTTGGGATTTAGAAAAAAATCCTGATTATTATGCTGTTGATGAAGTAAAAAATGATAAGTTACATTTTGAAGTTATTAAAGAGGCAAATACAGCTTATAACTTATTTGAGTCAGGGGAGCTTGATATTGCAACTATAAGTGGTGATTTAGCAGTTAATAATAAAGAAAATCCTAACTTCAAAGCTGTTCAAACGTCTAAAATATATTATTTAAAACTTAACCAAGTAAGAAATGGAAAACCATCTATTTTTGCTAATGAAAATGTTAGAAAAGCGATTGCTTACGGTTTAGATAAAGAAACATTAACAGAAAGCATTGTATCTGATGGCTCTAGACCTGTTTATGGTTATGTTCCTTATGGCTTTGTATCTAATCCAAAAACAGGAGTCGACTACCGTGAAGAAGCTGGAGATGTGGCGAAAACAGATAGTAAAAAAGCAAAAGAATATTTAGAAAAAGCGAAAGTTGAACTAAATGGTGAAGTAACTGTGGAGTTTTTATCAAAAGATGGAGACAGTGATAAGCGAATTGCTGAGTATATTCAAGGGCAATTACAAGAAACATTACCAGGCTTAAAATTAGATATTAAAACAGTTCCACAACAAAATAGTATTGAACTAACTAAAAAAGGTGATTATGAAATCGCTATGGGGACTTGGGCACCAGATTATCAAGACCCAACTTCATTCTTAGGTAATCTAAAGAGTGGTAATAATAGTGGATATAGTAATCCTAAATTTGATGATTTATTAGATGATGCAGCCAATAAATATGGTAACGATCCAGTTAAACGATGGGAAACCTTAATAGCGGCAGAAAAAATTATGGTTGAAGATGATGCAGCGATTGTTCCATTATTCCAACAATATCGAGGACAACTTGTTAATGATAAGTTAACAGGGATTACTCGTCATTTGTTCGGTTCAACAATGACTTATAAGACATTAAAAATTGAAGATTAGTTTTAAAAATAAGGAATTGTGCTATAAGAAATATCTTCTTATGCACGATTCTTTTTTGTTTTTTTATATGAGGATTATTAATAATATATTAAAATAAGATTAAAATAAAGTTGCTTTGTTCTAATTTTTGTAATAAACTAACATTTATAACAAAAAAGGGGTTTGATAGTATGAAATATAAAAAGCTATTAGGGAGCGTTGTTTTAATGAGCTCTGCTATTTTACTAGCAGCTTGTTCAGGTGGCGATAATAAGAAGAATGAAGGTAGTGCTAGTTCGGGTAAAAAAGAGACAAAAACAGAACAAGTAGCTAAATTTGGTATTCCTCAAGAGATTGCTAGTGTGGACCCAGCAAGAGCTACAGATAAAGTAAGTTTTGGAGCTTTAAATCAGATTTATGAAGGTTTTTACCGTATGAATGCTGATAATAAACCAGAACCTGCTGGCGCAAAAGAATTGGCAGAAGTTAGTGAAGATGGCTTAACATATACACTTAAATTAAGAGAAGAAGCTAAATGGAGTAACGGAGAACCTGTTGTAGCAGCAGACTATGTCTATGCTTGGCAACGAGTAATTAACCCAGAAACAGCTTCAGAATATGCTTATTTGATTGAAAATGTTAAAAATGCTGGTGCTATTATGAAGGGCGAGAAAAAGCCTGACGAACTAGGTATCGAAGCAGTGAACGATCATGAAATTAAAATCACTTTAGATAATGCCATTCCTTACATGGACTCATTATTAGCTTTCCCAACTTTCTTCCCGTTAAACCAAAAAGCTGTTGAAGAATTTGGAAATGACTTCTCAAATACAAGTGAAAAAGCAATCTACAATGGCCCATTTGTATTAGCAGAATTTGATGGACCAGGATCAGATGTTGAGTGGAAATATTTAAAAAATAAAGATTACTGGGATGCAGACAGTGTGAAAATCGGTGAAGTTCAAGCAACTGTTGTTAAAGAAGCATCAACAGCATTAAATCTTTATGAAGATGGCCAACTTGATGATGTTATTATTTCTGGTGAGTTAGCTAAGCAATATGCTAATGATGATAACTTTGTTGGAGATAAAGACGGACGCGTTGTTTATTTAGATATGAACAAAAAAAGCAAAACAGTGCCCTTTGATAACTTAAACTTTAGAAAAGCTCTTTTCTATGCTGTTGATAATGAAACAATCGTTAACACAGTATTAGGAGATGGTTCTCAAGCAGTAAATGGTATTGTACCAAGTAGCCTATCAGTAAATCCAGAAACTGGAAAAGATTTCGTTGAAGAGTCTGGTGGCTACAAAACTTTTGATGAGAAAAAAGCCAAAGAGTATTTAGAAAAAGCTAAAAAAGAAACAGGCAAAGATAAATTTACCTTTGATATTTTAACAGATGACAATGACTCAACTAAGAAATTAGCAGAATACCTACAAGGAGCATTTAAAGAAGTGTTAGGTATTGAAACAACAGTTACAGCAGTAACAAAACCAATTCGTTTAGATCGTACAAGTATTGAAAAAAGTGATTATGACTTTGTTGTTACAGCTTGGGGAGCAGACTACACAGATGTCAGCTCATTCTTAGACCTATTTGTAACAGGTAATGCTTACAACAGAGGTCTATACTCAAGTCCAGCTTATGATAAAATTATTGACGAGGCTCGTACAACGAATGCAGTTAAAGAAAAAGAACGTTGGGAAAATTACTTAGATGCTGAGAAACTTCTTTTAGAAGATGATGCAGCAGTTATCCCAGTTTACCAAGTAGTTGAAGCTCACTTAAGAAATCCTAAAATGTCAGGCTATATTAGTCATAGTGCAGGAGCTTCATACGAATACAAATATTTAGAGATGAAAGAATAAAAGAGTTGACGGCCTAAATAATATTTGTTATTGTATCTCTTAACAAATAAAATAATGGTCTGAGTAAATGTATTGAAAAGGAAAGTAATTACTTGTTGATGTTTTTAGAGAGTCTCGGTTGGTGAAAAGAGATAACGGAAAGAGTAATGAAAATGGCCTTTGAACAGATAGGTTGACTAATTAAACCTATACGGGGGTGCCTGTTAACGCACAATGGTATGATAGTACCGGAAAAAAGCAGACGCTTTTCAACGAAAAGGTGGTAGCAAAGAAAGAATCTTTGTCCTTTAATAGGGCGAGGATTCTTTTTTTATTCTTTTTTAACACTTTTACTGACCGATAAAGGAGATTTTACAATGAAAAAAAATATTTTGTTAGGCAGTATTGTTGTGTTGTCACTTATTCTTGGCGCTTGTGGTAATAATGGTGGTAAGACAAGCGAGACGACTAAAAAAGAAACGAAAGAGGCTATTTCTCAGAGTATAGTCATTAGTACACCAGCCCCAATCTCAACCTTAGATACAACTCAGACAACAGATAAAAATACATTTACTATGGTTCAACATTTGTTTGAAGGTTTAACTAGATTTGATGAAACAACAACGCCAGTTCCTGGTATTGCAAAGACAATTGATGTAAGTGAAGACGGTAAAGAATATAACTTTACCTTAAGAGAGGATGCGAAATGGAGTAACGGTGAAACAATTACAGCTCATGATTTTGAGTATGCTTGGAAACGCCTGTTAAGTCCTGATACGCAAGGTCCTAATGCTTATTTACTTGATAATGTTGTTAATGGATTAGCTGTTAGAAATGGTGAGAAACCAGTTGATGAAGTTGGTTTTAAAGCAACTTCGGACACAGAATTTAAAGTAACTCTAGAAAATCCTCAACCGTCATTTCTATCTGTGTTAGCAATTGGTTGGTTAGCGCCACAACAACAAGCCTATGTTGAAAAAACAGGAGCAGCATACGGCACAAATTCTGATTCACTTCTTTACAATGGCGCCTTTGTTTTAACGAACTGGGATGGTACAAGTGATACTTGGACTTTAGAAAAAAATAAAGAATATTACGATCAAGAAGCTGTTAAATTAGAAGAAGTTTCTGTTCAAACATTAAAAGAAGAAAACACAGGAATTAGTTTATTTGAAGGTGGCGATCTTGACCTAGTAAGAATTAGTGGTCAAAATGTTGCACAGTACAGTAACTTAGATGGTTATGTGACGTTTAATGATGTGGCAAATAGCTTTTTAGACTTTAATAAAAAAGAGGGTTCACCATTAGCTAATCTTGATTTAAGAAAAGCAATTGCTTTAGCTATTGATAAAGAAGCTTTAACTGAAAGTGTATTAGCAGATGGTTCAAAACCGTTAAATGGTTTAGTACCAGCAGGACTTGATTCTAATCCTGAAACAAATGAAGATTACCGTAAATACTCAGGAGATCATGTGACTTACAATGTTGATGAAGCTAAAAAACATTGGAAACAAGCTCAAAAAGAAGTTGGAGAAAAACTAGAAGTTAATCTTCTAGCAGCTGATACAGACCAAGGTAAAAAAGTTTCTGAGTATATTCAAAGTCAATTAGAAGAAAATTTACCAGGATTAAAAATCAACGTAAATTTACAACCTTCTAATAATGTTAACCAATCAAGAAGAGAAAAAAATTATGAAATTTCATTATCAGGTTGGATTGCAGGAAGCAGTGAAATTGATTCTTACTTTAACTTATACGTAACAAATTCATCATATAACTATGGTAACTATAACAACAAAGAGTATACTGATTTAGTAGTGAAAGCTAAAACAGTTGATGCCAATGATAGTAATAAACAGTTTGAAGATTATAAAAAAGCAGAGGAAATATTACTTGAGCAAGATAGCGCTCATGTTCCCGTTTATCAAAGTGCTTCAAATTATTTAGTAAATCCTAAAATTAAAAATGTGGAATATCCATCATATGGAGGTTATTTCTTCCTCAGAAATGCTGAATTAACAGAATAATTAGGAGAGTGACACATGAAAGAGACGTTATTAAAAAGATTTATCCAGTATGCTAAATTAAATACCAGATCTGACGCTAGTAGTTCAACGATTCCAACAACTAAATCTCAAGAAGAATTTGCTTTTATTTTAAAAGAAGAACTAGAAAGAATAGGATTATCTAAGATTGATTATAATCAGACAAATGGCTTCTTAACAGCTGTCTTACCTAAAAATGCTGACAATTATCCAAGTGTTGGCTTAATTGCTCACTTAGATACTGCAGATTTTAATGCTGAAAATATTACACCACTTGTTCATGAAAATTATGACGGTAAAGATGTGCTGCTTAATAAAGAACAGGATATTGTGATGAAAGTCAGTGAATTTCCTAATCTAAAAGACTATATAGGGGAAACATTAATTACTACTGATGGTACAACTCTTTTAGGAGCAGATGATAAAGCTGGTATCGTAGAAATTTTAGGAGCAATTGATTATTTTATTGCAAATCCTGATGAGAATCACGGTGATATTTGGGTAGCCTTTGGACCTGATGAGGAAATTGGTCAAGGGGCTGACCATTTTGATGTGTCACGTTTTCCAGCTGATTATGCGTATACTATTGATAGTGGTCGTGTGGGACATTTTGAATATGAAACTTTTAATGCTGCTCAAGCAACAATAAAAATTGATGGCACAAGTGTACATCCAGGAACAGCCTATGGCATGATGGTTAATGCAAATAAAGTAGCTAATTTAATTGATCAAAGACTGCCACAAGATGAAGTGCCAGAAAAAACACGTGGTAAGGAAGGTTTTTATTTACTACACGACTATCATGGCTCAATTGATAAAGCTGAGATGGTTTATATTATTCGTGACCATGACACGGCACTTTTTGAATACCGAAAAGAAAGACTAGTTTCTATAGTAGAAACACTAAATAAAGAACTAGACCGTCCAAGAATTCAAATTGAACTAAAAGATCAGTACTATAATATGAAGGAAATCATTGAAAAAGATATGACTTCAGTAGATGTTGCTATTAAAGCAATGAAAAATTTAGGAATTGAACCGATTATTACGCCTTTTAGAGGTGGAACAGATGGCTCTAAAATTTCCTTTATGGGACTACCGACACCTAATATTTTTACAGGCGGTGAAAACTTCCACGGTCAATATGAATTTATTACCTTAGAGGCGATGGAAACAGCTACAAAAACAATTATTGAAATTATCAAAGAAGGTAAATCATAAAATTTTAAAGGTAGTAATAAGAGTTCAAACTCTTTTTACTACCTTTTTTAATTAATTTAAATGTGAAAAAAACAGCAAAAAAGGTTGAAAAATTATTTATACCATTGTACACTCAATATGTGAACAAGTTATTGAAATCACAATCTTTTTTGGAGGGAAACAAATAATGAAGAGTAAAATGTTTAAAACAGTAACAACTAGCTTAGCAGTTATGTTTTTACTAGCTGGCTGTGGGAGTAATAAAACAGCAGATACAAAGGAAAGTTCAAAATCTTCTGAGTCAAGTACTGAAGTAACAACAGGTGCTTCGGAAAAAGGATACACTGATCCTAAAGAGATGAAAGATGAGTACGATATTATTATTGTTGGTGCTGGTGGAGCAGGGATGGCTGCAGCAATCGAAGCTAAAAATGATGGTAAAAATCCAGTTATTTTTGAGAAAATGCCAGTGGCTGGTGGAAATACACTTAAATCTTCAAGTGGTATGAATGCTTCAGAAACTAAATTCCAAAAAGAAGAAGGTATCGAAGATAGTAACGATAAATTCTTTGAAGAAACATTAAAAGGTGGACATGGAACAAATGACCAAGAATTATTACGTTTTTATGTTGATAATTCAGCAGATGCTATTGATTGGTTAGATTCTATGGGAATTAAATTAAACAACTTAACAATTACAGGTGGTATGAGTGAAAAGAGAACTCATCGTCCTGAAGATGGTTCAGCAGTTGGTGGTTATTTAGTAGATGGTTTAACAAAAAATGTATTTGAAAAAGAAATTCCATTATTTGTTAATGCTGACGTAACTGAAATCACTGAAAAAGACGGACAAGTAACAGGTGTTAAAGTTAACGTTGAAGGTACTGAAAAAGAAGTTAAAAGTAAAGCAGTTGTTGTGACAACTGGTGGCTACGGTGCTAACCCTAAAATGTTAGAAGCAGAAAAACCTGAATTAAAAGGTTACGTAACAACTAACTCAGATGGTAGTACTGGTGATGGTATTAAGATGATTGAAAAATTAGGTGGTCAAACAGTTGATATGGACCAAATTCAAATTCATCCAACAGTACAACAAGATAAAGGTATTTTAATTGGTGAGGCTGTACGTGGTGAAGGTGGTATTTTAGTATCCCAAGAAGGTAAACGTTTTGTAAACGAAATGGATACACGTGATAATGTATCAGCAGCTGAAAATGCTCTTAAAGAAAAATCATCTTACTTAATCTTTGACTCAGGTGTTAAAGAACGAGTAAAAGCAATTGATTTCTATGAAAAACAAGGTTTTGTTACAAAAGCTGATTCAGTAGAAGTTTTAGCTAAAGAGCTTAAAATGGATGAAAAAACATTACAAGAAACAGTAGATACATGGAATAAAGCAGTAGCTGATAAAAAAGATACTGAATTTAAACGCGAAACAGGTATGGACAATGGTTTAGATGGTAAAGAATTCTATGCTATTAAAATTGCACCAGGTATCCATTACACAATGGGTGGTGTGAAAATTAACACTAAAACAGAGGTTCTAGATAAAGATGGAAAAGCAATTCCTGGACTTTTTGCAGCTGGTGAAGTAACTGGTGGTTTACACGGTGAAAACCGAATTGGTGGTAACTCAGTAGGAGATATTATTGTATTTGGTCGTGAATCTGGTAAACAATCAGCAGCCTTTGTAAAATAATAAATGAATGATTGTGCTGTGGCATAAGTTATAATACTTATGTCACAGTATTTTTATTTAAAAAGGAGTAGATTAAGATGGACATCACTAATTATTTATTAGTTTGTTTAATGGAAGAAAGTGCTGAAATAGCACAAGCAGCAGCAAAAAGTATTCGCTTTGGTTTAGATGATTCTCATCCAGAACGAGTAGGAGAAACTAATGAAGATGACCTACTAGAAGAACTGTATCAGTGTATTGCTGTTGTTGAGATGCTTCAAGAAAATAAAAATTTAAAAACTTTAACAAATGAAGAGATACAGTGTATTAAGAATAAGAAAAAAGAAAAGATGATAAAATACATGAGTTATTCTAAAGAAAAAGGACAATTAAATTAGTAATTGATTAGTGTCTTTTTCTCTATTTTTTGATACACTATTAATACAGTGTCTTTAATGTATTTGTTAGGAGGAGAAAAATGAAGCGAATTGACCGAGTTTATCAATATGTCAAAAGTGAAACTGAAAATTTAAATAGCTCAGAGATAGATAATTTTGTTGGTGTTACCACTAATCAAGTAGCTGAAAATTGCAATATTCAGCGTAGCAATGCTAGTAAAGATTTAAATAGTCTTGTTCGTGAAGGGTTGATAGATAAGCTTGATGGCAGACCAGTGCGATATGTCTGTAAATCTGTCTTTCGTCATAAACCTCTTTCTAAATACGTAGAGAGTTATTTAGAAACAGAGCCCAATGTCAAACCACCTAAAAAAGTTGAGACTTTTACGTCAGAAGATATATTTAAGCGAGTTGTTGGGGCTTATGGTAGTATGAAAAATTCGACAGAGCAAGCAAAAGCAGCTATTCTTTATCCACCAAAAGGTTTGAATTGTTTAATCATTGGCCCAACAGGCTCAGGAAAAACTTTTTTTGCTCATACTATGTTTCAATTTGCCAAAGAAAATCAAGTCATCGATTCTAAAAAGGAAATGATTGTCTTTAACTGTGCTGACTATGCCAGTAACCCAGAGTTATTAATGAGTCATTTATTTGGTCATGTAAAGGGAGCTTTTACAGGAGCAGAGCAAGAAAAAGAAGGTTTGATTAGTTTAGCCAATAATAGTTATTTATTCTTAGATGAAATTCACCGTTTACCTCCAGAAGGACAAGAAATGGTTTTTTATTTTATGGATAATGGCAGTTACGCTAAATTAGGTGAAACTCAAAAAACGCATCATGCTAATGTACGTATTATTTGTGCCACAACAGAAGACCCAAGTTCATCTCTTTTAAATACCTTTGTCAGAAGGATACCAATCACTATTCAGTTACCTAATTTTAAGGATCGAACAGCTAAAGAAAAAATTGATTTAGTTAAGATGATGATGGCTATGGAGGCTAAACGAATCCAAAGAAAAATTATTTTAACAGAAGATGTGATTAAAGCTCTAATTGGTAGTGTGTCATATGGAAATGTGGGGCAATTAAAATCTAATGTGCAGCTAGTGACAGCTCAGGCCTTTCTAAATTATATGGATAAAGATGAACTTTATATTTCACTTGATGAATTAAATGAAAATATCAAAGAAGGTTTAATTACTTTAGCTCATGATAGAGAGGGCATGTCCGAGTTGACATCACAATTAACACCGCAAATTTCAATTTCACCAAATACACCATTAGATATTTTTGAAGAAGACTCTTATGAGTTGCCATATAACTTATACGAAATTATTGGTGATAAAGCGGCTGTTTTAAAAGAAGATGGTTTAACACAAGATGCCATTAATCATTTTATTTCAACAGATATTAATGTTCATTTGAAGTCATTCTATAGAAATCATGGATTTACTTTTGATACAGAAAGTAAATTAACAGAAATTATTGATGAGCGAATATTAAATACGACTAGAAAAATATATGAGTATGCCAAAGAAGCTCTAGACTATGATTTTCAGACGAACTTTTTATATGCAATGGGATTTCATATTAGCTCTTTCTTGAACCGTTTGAAAAATGAAAAAGATACGGTGCACGCCAATAACGAAAATATCCAAAACATGGTAGCACACTACCCAGAAGAGATGAAGGTAGCTCAAGTTTTTAAAGAAATCATTGAAGAGGATTATCATGTGAAAGTTCCAGACTCTGAAGTTCAATACTTAACTGTATTACTCGTTTCCCTTAGAGAGAGTAAGGCTGATGGCAGAATTGGAATAGTTGTTGCCGCTCATGGTAATTCAACAGCAACAAGCATGGCACAAGTAGTGACTCAACTATTAAAAGTGGACAATCTAAGAGCTGTTGATATGCCTCTAGAGATGAAACCAAAAGAAGCTTTTGAAAAAATAGTTGATGAAGTTGTTGCTGTTGACGAGGGGAGTGGTGTCATGCTACTTGTTGACATGGGGTCTCTTAGTACGTTTTCAGATGATTTGAAAACAAGAACAGGTATAGAAGTCAAAACCATTGATATGGTAACAACTGCTGTGGTTCTTGAAGCTGCCAGAAAATCTAGTTTATTAGATACAAGTTTGACAGATTTACACCATTCGATTCTTGATTTCCATGGTTATACAATGGGAGACAAGGAAGAAGTTGAGATTAAAGAAACTCACTTTTCAAAAGAAAAGGCAATTGTTGCTATATGTGCCTCTGGAAAAGGAACTGCTCAACGAATGAAGGAGTTAATAGATAAGTATTTGTTATCTCATCTTGAAGAAGATATTCACGTTTTGCCGATTTCAGTAGTAGAGATGCATGCAAAGATAAAAAGTATTCAGGAAGATTACCATATAATAGCTACAACAGGTATTAAGGATCCAAAAATAGAGTCACCGTTTATTTCTATGGATCTTTTATTTTCGAGTGAAGGTTCACAAGTTTTAGAAAAAGTTATTTTTGATGATTTCGAAGAAGTTACCTCAGAGTTATCTTTAGAAAAAGCTCAAACTCTTTGTTATGACTATTTAAAAGATAGTTTTACGTTTATTAATCCGGATAAATTAATGCATCCTTTATGGGATTTTGTTACAAAAGTTTGTCAGTTAAGTCAGCTACCTACGAATGAAACATTTTATATTAATCTTTGCTTACACACAGCAGGAGCTATTGAAAGAGAACTTAGAAGTGATACCTTATCAACAGAAATAACAGAATTGCAGCAAATGAAAACTAATCCATTGTACCTATCCATTGAACCTGCCTATGAGTTATTAAAGGATACCTTACAAATCGAGTTTTCAGATAGCGAGAAATTTTTTATTCTAAAAATTGTTGAAAATGAATTAAATAAATAATGACTTATAATACAGTAACAATACACATGTTCAGGGTGAATAGTGTATTGTTACTGTATTTTTTTTAGTGTATTCCGTATTGTGTTCTTATTAAACCTTGCTATATATAGGTTTGGAAAATATAAAGGATGATGAGAAAGTTGGCACGGAAATTGCTTATAATATTGTATAGAAGCAAAAGTGTTTTTTTAGTATGTATTCTTTAAGAGATGGTTTAGGAGGTTTTTTATATGAGCATAGACATACGTCTGGCACGTATAGATGATCGCTTAATTCATGGACAGGTTACAACAGCTTGGTCTAAGCAAATGGACATTAATAGAATTTTAGTCATTAGTGATGAAGCAGCAAATAATCCGATGAGAAAAATTTTATTAAAACAAGCTGCACCCTCAGGTATTAATGTCAATGTTTTAAGTGTTTCAAGAATGATGGAAGTTGCTCAAAGTCATATTTTAGAAGGTGAAAAGTTAGCTCTTTTATTTACAAGTCCAGTTGATGTTGAGGCTTTAGTTAGAAGTGGACTTCAAATTTCTTCTATTAATATAGGCGGAATGAGTTTTTCTTCTGGTAAACAAATGGTAACTAATTTCGTTTCAGTAGATGACCGAGATATTGAAGCCTTTGTTTTTCTAGATGAACAAGGCATTGAACTTGAAATTAGAAAAGTACCTGCAGATCATAAGACCAACTTAATGGAAGTATTAAAAAAGCAAAACTTCTTATAGCTTTAAAGAAGTTTTCTACTATTATAGTAGGAAAGATCTTTTAAGATAAATAATAAAAAGGTAGGAGGTAAAAGAATGGTAGGAATTATCCTAGCAAGTCACGGTGAATTTGCGACTGGTGTTTTACAATCAGCTTCAATGATTTTTGGCGAGCAAGAAAATGTAGCAGCTGTTACATTAATGCCTTCAGAAGGACCAGAAGATGTTAAACGTAAAATGGAAGAAGCAATCAGTAGCTTTGACAATCAAGATGAAGTATTATTCTTAGTTGATTTATGGGGTGGTACTCCGTTTAATCAAGCAAGTAGTTTACTTGAAGGACATAAAGACAACTGGGCAATCGTTGCAGGTATGAATTTACCAATGATTATTGAGTCATATGCATCTCGTTTTTCAATGGAAAGTGCGCATGATATAGCAAAACATGTTTTAGCAACAGCTAAAGAGGGTGTTAAAGTAATGCCTGAAGAGTTAGAGCCAGCCGTAGTTGAAACTGCAGCCAGTGAAACAGTAAATGCAGGTCGTCCTGGTAAATTAGAGTATGTATTAGCACGTATTGATTCACGTCTTTTACATGGACAAGTAGCAACAGCTTGGACTAAAACAACAGGTCCAACACGTATCATCGTTGTTTCAGATGCTGTAGCAAAAGATGAATTACGTAAAAAATTAATTGAGCAAGCAGCTCCTCCTGGGGTAAAAGCTCACGTTGTGCCAATTGATCATATGATTAAATTAGCTAAAGACGAAGATCATTTCGGTGGTCAAAAAGCATTATTATTATTTGAAACACCTCAAGATGTATTAAAAGCTGTTCAAGGCGGTGTACCGTTATCAACAGTTAACGTTGGATCAATGGCTCACTCAACAGGTAAAGTACAACCTAATAAAGTGTTAGCATTTGACCAAAATGATATTGATACATTTAAAGAGTTAAAAGACTCAGGTATTTCTTTTGACGTTCGTAAAGTACCAAATGACTCAAAAGGTAATATGGAAGAGATTCTTAAAAAAGCACAAGAAGAAATTAATAAGCACTAATTTTTTATTACAAAAGGAATGGAGGAATTATTACCATGGATTTAAATTTTATTCAAATAATCTTAGTGATTATCGTGGCATTTTTAGCTGGTGTTGAAGGTATTCTTGACCAATTTCATTTCCATCAACCAGTTATTGCCTGTACGTTAATCGGTTTAGTAACAGGAAACTTAATCCCTTGTCTTATTTTAGGTGGTACACTACAAATGATCGCTCTTGGTTGGGCTAACATTGGTGCTGCCGTAGCACCTGACGCTGCATTAGCATCAGTTGCATCTGCCATTATTTTAGTTTTAGGTGGACAAGGGGAAGCTGGGGTATCATCAGCAATCGCAATCGCTGTACCTTTAGCTGTAGCAGGTCTTTTATTAACAATTATCGGACGTACATTAGCAACTGCCTTCGTACATTTAATGGATGCAGCAGCAGCTGAGGGAAATATTAGAAAAGTTGAAATGTGGCACTTATTAGCTATCGTTATGCAAGGTCTACGTATTGCGATTCCTGCTGGATTAATCTTAGCTGTTGGAGCTGGACCAGTAAGTAGTTTATTAGAGTCTATGCCAGTTTGGTTAACAGACGGTTTAGCAATTGGTGGTGGAATGGTAGTAGCTGTAGGTTATGCTATGGTTATTAACATGATGGCAACAAGAGAAGTATGGCCATTCTTTGCAATTGGTTTTGTATTAGCAACAGTATCAGAAATTACATTAATGGGACTTGGTGCAATCGGTCTTGCTTTAGCGTTAATCTACTTAGCGTTATCAAAACAAGGTGGATCAGGTAACGGTGGTGGCTCAAATACAGGAGATCCTGTAGGCGACATCATCGATAACTATTAGGAAAGGAGCGAACTTTAAAAATGTCAGAAAAAAGAATTGAATTAACGAAAAAAGATAGAATTTCGATTTGGTTACGTTCAACTTTCCTACAAGGTTCTTGGAACTATGAGCGTATGCAAAATGGTGGTTGGGCATATACAATGATCCCAGCAATTAAACGTTTATACACAACTAAAGAGGATCAAACTGCAGCCTTAACTCGTCACTTAGAGTTCTTTAATACACATCCATACGTAGCTTCTCCAATTATTGGGGTAACTTTAGCTCTTGAAGAAGAGCGTGCTAATGGAGCGCCTGTTGATGATGTAGCAATTCAAGGGGTTAAAGTTGGTATGATGGGTCCTTTAGCCGGTATCGGTGACCCTGTGTTCTGGTTTACAGTTAAACCAATCTTAGGAGCTTTAGCAGCTTCACTTGCAATGGCAGGAAATATCTTAGGGCCAATTATTTACTTTGTAGCTTGGAATGCGATTCGTATGGCATTCACTTGGTACACACAAGAATTTGGTTACAAAGCAGGATCTAGAATTACTGATGACTTATCAGGTGGTATCTTACAAGATATTACTAAGGGAGCTTCAATCTTAGGTATGTTCATACTGGGATCCCTTGTAAATAGATGGGTGTCCATCGGATTTGCGCCAACGGTTTCAGAAGTTAAATTATCTGAGGGAGCATTTATCGAATGGGATAAATTACCTGAAGGTGCAGCTGGAATCAAACAAGCTTTACTTGATCAAGGTGCAGGTCTTTCTTTAACTGATACTAAAGTAACAACATTACAAGATAACTTAGATAGCTTAATTCCAGGATTAGCTGGTTTACTATTAACTTTATTCTGTATGTGGTTACTGAAGAAAAAAGTATCTCCAATTGTGATTATCTTAGGATTATTCGCAGCTGGTATCGTATTACATTTATTAGGAATTATGTAATTCTTACTTAAAACTTTAAAGGAGCTGTGACAAAAGTAAGTCACAGCTCTTTATTTTTCGAATATCTGGTTGTAATCTCTTTTATTAAAAATTGTGTTACAATATAATTATTAAATTAAGAAATAGGAGTTAATCTTATGGTTCAATCACTTAATACAAAAGTAGATTTAGTTGAAAAAGCCACTTCTTTTTTAGGATTTACCGATTATGGGAAAATTATGATTGGTGATAAAGGGTTTGAATTTTACGATGATCGTAAAGCTAAAAATTTTATTCAAATCCCTTGGGAAGAAATTGATTGTGTGATTACCTCAGTCATGTTCAAAGGTAAATGGATACCTAGGTTCGCTGTAAAAACTAAAAGAGATGGTACATTTACTTTCTCTGCTAAAGACCCTAAAAAAGTGCTACGTGGTATGCGTGAATACATTGGTTCTGAAAAAATCGTTCGTTCGTTAAGTTTTTTTCAAGTGATTAAACGAGGTGTCACAAAACCATTTATTAAAAAATGATGAAAAACCGTCTTTTGTTAAAAGGTGGTTTTTTTATTTTGTTTATTTTTTACATTTTTAAGTATTTCTTCTAAAAAAGCTATGAATACGATTACTTTAAGGCGAAAAAAAGTCTTAACATTCGGTTTTTACAAAAAAGTAAGTAAATAATAGTTGCAATATGATGAGTTTTAATATACTATTATGAGTATATTTTAATTTAGTTCTAATTTTTCTAAGAAATATAAGGGGGAATTTTAATGAAAACGAAAAAAATGTTGTATGTTGGATTATTATCAACAGTTGTTCTTGGTTTAGCTGCTTGTGGTGGCGGAGACAAAAAAGATGCAGGTTCTTCTGAAAGTAGCTCAAAAGCTACAAGTGAAGAAACATTAGATGAAAAGCAGGTATTCACAGTTAACGTATTACAAGAGATGCCTACAGCTGACCTTTCTCTTAATACAGATGTTATTGGTTCTGTAGCTCTAAATAACGTTTATGAAGGAATTTACCGTTTAGGTGAAAGCCAAGAACCAGAACCTGCTGGAGCAACTGAAAAAGCAGAAGTAAGTGAAGATGGTTTAACTTATAAAGTTAAATTACGTGAAGATGCTAAGTGGTCAGACGGAAAACCTGTTACAGCTAAAGACTATGTTTATGGTTGGCAACGTACAGTAGACCCTGAGACAGCTTCTGAGTATGCATACTTACATGAAATCGTTAAAAATGGAGCTGCTATTACAGCAGGTGAAAAACCAGTAGAAGAATTAGGAATTAAAGCAGTTAGTGATTATGAATTAGAAATCACATTAGAAAAAGCAGCACCTTATTTTGATTATTTATTAGCTTTCACAACATTCATGCCTCAACGTCAAGATATTGTTGAAAAATATGGTAAAGAATACACTACTTCAAGTGAAAAAGCAGTCTACAATGGACCATTTACTTTAGCTAATTTTGATGGACCTGGTACTGATACTGAATGGTCTTATGTAAAAAATCCTGAGTATTGGGATAAAGATACAGTTAAGCTAGATGAAATCAAAGTAAGTGTTGTTAAAGAAGCTTCAACAAGTTTAAACCTTTATGATGATGGACAAGTAGAAGAGATTCAATTATCTGGTGAGTTAGCACAACAAAAAGCTGGTGATCCTGAGTTACATATTGAGAAAAAAGCTTCTGCTCGCTACTTAGAGTTAAATCAACGAGAAAAAGACTCACAATTTAACAATAAAGATTTAAGAAAAGCTATCTCTTATGCGATTGACCGCGAAGCTTTAGCTAACCAAATCTTAGCAGATGGTTCTGTTCCTGCTAAAGGATTAGTACCAACAGACTTAGCGCATTCTCCAAAAGATAAAAAAGACTTCTCTGAAGAAGCTGGTGGAGATGTAGCTTATGACAGCAAAAAAGCTAAAGAGCATTGGGAAAAAGCTAAAAAAGATTTAGGTAAAGACAAAATTGAAGTGGATATCTTAGCATCAGATAATGATTCAACTAAGAAAGTTCTTGAATTCTTACAAGGTTCATTAGAAGAAGAATTACCAGGTATTAAAGTTAACTTAAGTCCAGTACCATTTAGTGTTCGTCTAGATCGCTCAAACAAAGGTGATTTTAGTATGGTATACGGTGGTTGGATTGCGGACTATCCAGATCCAAGTAGTTTCTTAGACTTATTTGAAACAGGTAACTCTTATAACCGTGGTCACTACTCAAGTCCTGAATACGATAAAAATGTTAAAGAAGCTAGCACTACTAATGTAAATGACCCAGAAAAACGTTGGGAAAATATGATTGCTGCTGAAAAACAAATTGTTGAAGATACAGGAATTATCAACATCTTGCAAGAAGCTGAAGCTCACTTACGTTCTGATAAAGTGAAAGGTGTGGTAGCACATCCAGCTGGCGCAATGTATGACTACAAATGGGCGTACAAAGTAAAATAAGATATTAACAAAAGATAACAAAACGAAATATTTGAGAATATAGAAAAGAGTGAGGTAGAATGAGATTGTAACAGAATCTACTTCTGTGACACTGTTTAGTTTGTAAATATGGGACTGTGCCATACTTATGTCACAGTCCCATTCTAACTCTTTTTAATAACATAGTTATTGAAAATTGAAAGGATATTCGTCCTATTATCTTTTGGATTTTTCAAAATTTAGGGTGTTTGTTACTTGATAGAAAATAAAGATGTTGGTTAAAGGAAATGCAAAAATCCTATAACGAGTCTGTTATAGGATTTTTGCTATTAAGAAAATAAAGTTAGTAGGAAACTAATTATTAAAAGCGTTCCACCTACTATAAACCAGTAAATAGGTTTTTTCTTAAAAATTTCTGATAGTGGAATATATTCTTTTGGTTCATTTTTTCTTCTTTGTTGAATGAGATTTTTCATATTCTTTTGAAAAAAATCAAAGAACCCAGAAGATAAAACAGCGATACTAGTCCCAATAATAATAAATAATAACGAGAACATAAAAAAGTTATTTGATAAAGTTGTTGTGGTAAGTGAGTTGTTTGTCACTAGGGTGAATAAAGGAATCCCAACTATTAGAGTTCCTAAACTGATGATAATTTTTTTAGCTAGATTCATAAAAAATGTCCTTTTCTATTAGATTAATAAATTAACTCTAATTCATTTATTAATAGAAGTCAAAATATTTAAAAGGGGGAAAATAAATGAAAAATTTTGCAAAGTTTTTCTTAAAACGTGTTATGTTCATGCTCATTACGTTGTGGTTAATTACGACAATAACGTTCTTCTTAATGAAGTTACTTCCTGGTTCTCCTTATGCGAACCAAGAAAAATTATCACCTGAACAAATCCAAATCTTAAACGAACAGGCAGGCTTAGATAAGCCAGTTATTCAACAATATGGTATTTATATGGGAAATATCGCTAAAGGTGATTTTGGAACAAGTTTCCAATTTAAAAATCAACCTGTATCAAAATTATTAAAAGAAAGAATTGGGCCATCTGTCCAATTAGGGATTCAAGCTATTATATTTGGTACTTTAGTAGGGATTATTCTTGGAGCTATAGCTGCTATGAGACAAAATACGTGGGTTGATACACTAGCTACCTTGATAGCCATACTAGGAAGGTCGATTCCAAACTTTGTCTTTGCCGTATTACTACAATATGTCTTTGCCATTAAGTTAGGCATTTTACCAATTGCTAAGTGGGATCAAGGATTTATCTCAACGATTCTACCAACCTTGGCTCTGTCCATGTCGCCACTTGCTGACTCTGCTCGTTTTATTAGAACAGAGATGGTAGAAGTATTAAGTAGTGATTATATCGAACTTGCTCGAGCAAAAGGATTAAGTCGTATGCAAGTCGTCTTTAGACATGGATTAAGAAACAGTTTAATTCCTTTAATTACGTTACTTGGGCCACTTGCTGTCGCTTTAATGACTGGTTCATTAGTAGTAGAAAATATTTTCGCCATTCCTGGTATTGGGGAGCAGTTTGTAAAATCAATTATGACAAACGATTACCCAACAATTATGGCAGTAACAATTATGTTCTCAACTATGTTAGTAGTTGTTATCTTAATTGTTGACTTACTTTACGGTATTGTAGATCCAAGAATTCGTGTAGCAGGAGGTGGCAAAGAGTAATGGAAAGATTAGATATTAAAAGTATCCCAGCTGAAAAATTTGAACCAATCTCAATTAATGATAATTTAGATCGTGAAAAAATTAGTGCACCTTCATTAAACTTTTTGCAAGATTCTTGGAGAAGGTTAAAGAAAAATAAGGGTGCAGTTATTTCCTTAGTTATTTTAATTATCGTAACGATTATTGCTTTTGGATCAACTTGGGTTTCACCTCACGATCCAACTAAACAAAATCCAAAATATATTAACTTACCACCAAAAATTCCAGGTGTTGGGATTAATGGATTTAATGGTACAGCAGTTGTTGGTGGTAACAGAGTCGACAAATACGAACAAGCTAATGTACCAGATGATGTTCATTACTATTTGGGAACAGATGGTTTAGGTCGTGACCTTCTATCTCGTTTATTAATGGGAACAAGAATGTCACTGATTATTGCCTTTGTAGCAGCCTTTCTAGATTTAACCTTTGGGGTTATCTACGGAATGTTCTCTGGAATGAAAGGCGGTAAAACAGATACCGTCATGCAGAGGATACTAGAAGTTCTTTCAGGAGTCCCTAACTTAGTAGTAATGATTTTAATGTTGATGGTTTTCAAACCTGGTTTAATGTCTATTATTTTAGCCATGATTGTAACAGGTTGGATTACTATGGCTCGGATTGTTAGAGCTCAAACACTGAAAATTAAAGATCAAGAATATGTTTTAGCAGCAACTACATTAGGTGTTTCTCAACCTAAAATTGCTTTAAAACATGTTTTACCGAATATTTCCGGGGTTATTATCGTTCAAATGATGTTTAGTATTCCTTCAGCTATTTTCTTTGAAGCTTTCTTAAGTTTTATTGGTTTAGGTTTAACGCCACCAACTGCTTCACTTGGAACACTTTTAAATGAAGGTTATAAAACGTTTAGATTTTTACCTCACTTAATGTGGGCACCTGCTATCACATTATCAGTTATCATGATTTGTTTTAACTTGTTAGCTGATGGTTTACGTGATGCATTTGACCCTAAAATGAATGACTAGGATGGTGTTGAAATATGGAAAAAGTATTAGAAGTGAAAGACTTAAATATATCCTTTGATACTTTTGCTGGTAAAGTTCACGCCATTCGTGGTGTAAATTTTGATTTACATAAAGGTGAAACACTAGCAATTGTAGGGGAATCTGGTTCAGGGAAATCAGTAACAACTAGAACAATTATGCGATTACTTGCTAATAATGCAAATATTGATGAAGGTCAAATTTTATTTAAAGGCGAAGATTTAGTTCATAAGACAGAAAAAGAGATGCAATCCATTCGAGGAAAAGACATTGCTATGATTTTCCAGGATCCAATGACTTCCCTTGATCCAACAATGAATATTGGAAACCAAGTAGCAGAGTCATTACGTAAACATCGTAAAATCTCTAAAAAAGATGCTTTGGACCGTGCTCTAGATTTATTAAAATTAGTAGGTATTCCAAATGCTGAAAAAAGACTTAAAAATTATCCACATCAATTTTCAGGCGGACAACGTCAACGTATTGTTATTGCCATTGCATTAATCTGTTATCCAGAAGTATTAATTGCAGATGAGCCAACAACAGCACTTGATGTAACAATTCAAGCTCAAATTATTGATTTAATGAAAGATATTCAACAAAAAATTCAAACATCTATTATTTTCATTACTCATGATTTAGGAGTAGTGGCAAACGTGGCTGACCGAGTAGCCGTTATGTATGGTGGTCGAATTATTGAAATTGGAACAGCAGATGAAATTTTTTATAACCCCCAACATCCATATACATGGGGATTATTAAGCTCAATGCCAACACTAGAAACGAGTGAAGAAAAACTTTATGCTATTCCAGGTTCACCTCCAGATTTATTAGATCCACCAACAGGAGATGCTTTCTATCCGCGTAATGAATATGCGATGCAAATCGATACAGAAGAAGCGCCACCATTTTTTGAAGTTTCGCCAACACATAAAGCTGCTACATGGTTACTAGCTCCTGGAGCACCAGAAGTAACGCCACCAGCTGAGATTGTTAGACGAAGAGAAAAATACAAAGAGCGTTTTGGAGCTTAGAAAGGGGGATACAACATGGAAGCAACACAAGAAAAGAAATTATTACTTGAAGTGAATAACTTAAAACAACATTTTAATGTTGGTCGAACAGATGAAGTAAAAGCAGTAGATGACATTAGTTTTTCTATCTATGAAGGAGAAACATTTGGCCTTGTAGGCGAGTCTGGTTGTGGTAAGTCAACAACAGGACGTAGTATTATCCGTTTGTATAACCCAACAAGTGGTGAAATTAAATTTGACGGGGAAGATGTAGCAAAAATCAAAGGTCGTCAAAATATGAGTCAATTTAGACGTGATGTTCAGATGATTTATCAAGATCCTTACGCGTCATTAAATCCTAGAATGAAAGTTAAAGATATTATTGCTGAGGGAATTGATGTCCACGGTTTAGCAAAAACGGAAGAAGAGAGAACTAATAGAGTTAATGAATTGTTAAAAACAGTTGGTTTAGATCCAAGTCATGGTACTCGTTATCCTCATGAGTTCTCAGGTGGGCAACGTCAAAGAATTGGGATAGCTCGTGCATTAGCAGTTGAGCCTAAATTCATCATTTGTGATGAGCCTATCTCAGCTCTTGATGTATCAATTCAAGCTCAAGTAGTTAACTTACTTCAAGAATTACAAGAAAAAGAAAAATTAACTTATCTTTTCATCGCCCATGATTTATCAATGGTTAAATACATTAGTGATCGAATCGGGGTTATGTACTTTGGAAAATTAGTAGAAGTAGGGACAGCCAGTGAGATTTATAATTATGGTTTACATCCTTATACTGAAAGTTTACTTTCAGCTATCCCTTTACCAGATCCAGATTATGAAAGAGAGCGTCAACGTATTGTCTATACCCCACAAGTAGACGACGGAAAAGAACGCCGATTACAAGAAATTGCGCCTGGTCACTCTGTTTATTGTAGTGATGATGAGGTAGCGATGTATCAAGAGAAACTCCAAGCTAAGAAAGATCAGTAGACAGTTCCCCCGTCTACTGTTTCTTATACAAAAAAGAACTAACTCCTAGGAGCTAGTTCTTTTTTTATTTAATTTCATTTTTTATAGAAAGTAATTTTTCTTGGGTCATTGTACTACAAAATTCTGTTAGTAATTGGACAGTTTGATAGTAATCTTTTCTATGAATCAACAGGCGAGAAGAGTGCATGTATCTCGTTGGTAATGATAAGGTCATTGTTGGAATACCTGTCATTGCTTTATGAATATTACAAGCATCAGTTCCACCCTCAGTCATAAAATCATAATTAATATCAAGGTTTAACTGATCAGAAAGAAATTTCATTTCTTTGTAAACGCCTCTATGAGCCATAGTCAGTGAGTCTAAAAAAGAGAGTACAACGCCATTTCCTAAAGCCGTACTTCCAGAATCAAGAGGAGTATCTTGACTTGTAGTAACATCAAGAGCAATAGCTAAATCTGGTTTAATCACATGTGTAGCAGTTCTTGTACCGCGAATCCCAACTTCTTCTTGGGTGGAGGCAACAAAATAAATATTGGCATCATGGTTAATTTCTTTTAAGTTTTGAATAATTTCTGTACATACTGCAACACAGATACGGTCATCCCATGCTTTTCCCAGTAAGTAGTCAGGATTATTCATGACTCTAAATTTAGTATTAGGTGTCACCATATCACCTATTTCAATGCCTAGGGAAAGAACTTCTTCTTTTGAAGAAACACCTAGGTCTAGATATAGATCCATAGGTTCAATTACTTTGCTCTTTTCTTTTTCAGGCATTCCATGAGGGGCACGACAACCAACTACACCAATATATTCTTGTTCACTAATAGTTGTGACAACCATCTCTTGAGCTGGCATAACAAGCCCCCACCAACCTCCAATTGGCAGTAAATAAACGAATCCATTTTCATCTATATGTCTAACCATAAAGCCAACTTCATCCATATGTGCAGAAAGCATAATATTAGGCCCATCTTTTTTTCCTTTTTTTAAACAAATCATAGAGCCTGAATTATCATAAGAAATATCATCTACAAAATTTTCAACGTGCTTTTTAACTATTCGACTAACAAATCTTTCATATCCACCAATTGCGTGAACTTCACTTAACTCTTTTAGGAGAGTTAAATTAACTTTTCCATAAGGTTCCATCATTTTTCCTCCTTTATAATTATCTATTCTCTTGTTTGAAAGATAAGATATCTTCATTAGATAAATTTGAAATGAAATGAAGGGAAGCTTGCAAGGCATTTTCTAAATCTGCTAAATTTATTATAGAAGTACTAGCATTTAAATTACTAGCAGGAATGTTTAGCATTAAGGTAGGAGAACCAACTCTTAATTTATGAATCCAGCCAGCATCACTACTTGTTAATGAGTAATAATTTTGGAAAGAGATATTTTTTTCTATACAACTATTTTTAAAATCTGTTGTTAATTTTCTATTAGGTAAGATACTTCGGTCATAATAAGTCAGAAGAAGTCCATCACCTAAAATTCCTTGTTTTTCATTTTTTGTGATGTCGGTATTGGCTTCTAATGTATCGAAAGTAATAGCTAAATCAGGTTGCACTAAATTTGTTGCTGTTTGGGCACCACGATTACCAACTTGGTTTAAGACAGTTCCACCAGCATATAAATCAAAAGGCAACTCGATATCTTTTAATTCGGTTAATAAATGGATTACTTGAAGAGCTCCATATGAACGACCGATTGCTTTTCCGAAATAGTGTGTATTGTTTGCTGAAAGAAAGCTATCTGTTGCATAAGTAACAGAGTCCCCGTAATCAATTCCAGCGTTAATGATTTCTTCTTTAGTTAAAAAACCGCATTGAATAACAACTTCATTTTTATCGTTTAAAATTTCACCAGCTGAATTTGTTGGAACAATAACACCTGGGATAGTTTTGTTGTTAGCAGTGATTACTTGAATCTTACTTCCTAAAAGACTATCTTTTTTATGAATACCAATGGCAAGGCATTTGATTGTTCCGTTGGTTAGTAATTCTTTAACAACAAAACCACTTTCATCAATATATCCTGATACCATTACAACTGGTGCATTTTCTGTTTGAGATTTTTTGATACCGAAAATAGAACCGAGGTTATCATAAACAATATCATCGGTAATAGAGACTAATTCTTGTTTTAATAATTGACTCACATTTTTTTCATTACCAGAGATAGCTGTTGTTTCAGTTAATTTATTTAATAAAGATAAAGTATCTGTTTTCATGAATGAACGCTCCTTTAATTAAAAAGCTCCTGATTAACAGGAGCTTTTATTTTGAGAAATAATATTAGTAGCAAAAGCTATTTTTAAATTCTTCTAAATTGTCATTTCGTGCTTTTAAGCCAGCTAATTGGCAAATATGATCAAGAGAATCAGTTAATCCAGTTCCACCTTTTTTAGGCATTTTAACGATTGTTATCTTATCTTTGTAAGCAGAAATAACACTGTCACACTCTGTTGACATAGCAGTTACAACTGGGATATTAACTTTTTCTTCAATGAATATACCCACTTCAGCACACATTTTTGCATAACCTTCATAATTATAAGAAGGTGCAGCAATGACAACATCAGGTGACATTTTTTTTACCATACCTGCTATTTTTTTAGTGACATCTTCTTTATTTTCTAAGTAGAAACCATCACCACAATACAGTGTAGCAATGACAGAAGCATCTTGTTTTTTTAGAAAAGGCTCCAACATATTATAGGCACCGATACCCATATTTTTACCACCAAGAGGTAGCATAGGATTTTCTTTTCCACCAAGACCAGCCTGTGTTTGATCAAAAAGTAAAACAACTTTCATTACCTTCAACTCCTATAAGTCATCAAATGAAATATCATCAAATGAGATTTCTGTTTCTTCAAAGCTAACTGTTTGAGATTCATCTAATAGATATTGCTTATCTAATGTTTTGATAAATGGATAGTAGATTAAACAACCAAGAGCTAGGAGTGCGAATTGCCAAAGTGCGGCAACAAAGCTTCCTGTTGACAGGTAACCTGAAAATCCGATTGGTGTTGTCCACGGTAAAGCAACACCAGTTGTATAAGGAATAATTCCCATTTTTGTTGCAAATGTTGATAGTACTAAGTTAATTTGAGGAACTAAGATAAATGGAATCGCCATAATTGGATTTAAAATAATTGGTAAACCAAAGATGATTGGTTCGTTAATACCAAAAATACCAGGAACTAGTGACAGTTTACCTAATTGCTTAATACGTTGTGATTTACAGAATAAAATCATTACAATAACTAATGATAATGTACTTCCGCCACCACCCCAGTTAGTAAAGAAGTTTGAGAATGGATCAGTAAAGATATTAGGTAAATCAGCGCCGTTTTGGAAAGCATCTAAGTTTTCCATTGTTAAAACTTTTGTAACAGGGCCAAATACTGAGTTGGCAACAGCGGGACCGTTAATACCAAATACCCAAAATACAGTACAAGCTAGTCCATAGATTAATTGGGCAGTTAATGTATTTCCTACACCTTTTAATGGTGTTTGTAACACTTCAAAAATCAAGTTATGCATAGTCTCAAATGGAGTCATTGCAATTCCAATACGAATAAAGAAGAATAAAATCATAACAATTGAACTTGGAATTAGTGCTTCAAATGATTTAACTACTGCAGGTGGAACTCCATCAGGCATTTTAATTGTCCAACCTCTACGATATACCCAGTTAAATAACCAAACAGAAGTTAGAGATACTAAAAGACCTAAGAAGATACCATCAGAACCTAGAAAGTCTAAGCTTAAAGCTCCTAATGGGTTTTCTAAACCTTCAACATTGATTCTTGTAGGCGTTAAAATTAAAAATGAAACAATACCAATCGCAGCTGATTGAATCGCATCACCTTTTAATTCACGACCATAAGCGTAACTTGTACCAAAAACTGTTAAGAAACCAACCATGTTAAAGACAGCTCTTGAAACGTTTGTAAACCACATTTCCCAACCTTCACCAAAGTAGCCAGCCCAAAATTCAGACCAGTTTGGAATAGGGAAGTTAGCAATTAATAGGAATATAGATGCTACAATGATTAGAGGTGTTGTAATTAAAAAACCATCTCTGATCGCGATTAATACCTTGTTTTTCCCTAACTTATCGGCAACTGGCATTAAAACTTTTTCTAATTTATTCATCATACCTTTTGTTCTCCTTTATTTCTTGTTATTTTTTAAAGCAATAAGTGCCTGTTTTAATACTTTAGCACCATTCATTACACCGTAATCTTCTGAGTCAATCATTAAAATAGGTTGACCGTATTTCTCAAAGTTTTTTACAGTATCATCATATAGATAGCGAACTTGTGGTCCCAACATAATTACATCTGGATGTTCTTTATCAATTATTTCCTGCAACAAACCATGAGAGAATGCTTTGACTTCTACAGGCATTTTATTTTCAGTAGCCACATTTTGCATTTTTTGGGCTAGCATACTTGTTGACATACCTTGACTACAAAATAAATAGATTTTTTTATTACTCATTTTTATTTCCTCCTTATTCAATAGGTGCTTTTATTCTTTTTTCGTAAGCATCTAACCATTCCTGAGTAATAGGTTCAATCACAGTTGTGTGATTTTCTCCCATATTAGCAATAAAAATAGCAGATTCTTCTTTATCGTTTCCAACAGAAAAAGTAAACTCCACGTTTGTTGCGACACCCCATTCACCTGTATTATTCATAGCTACAAGAGAGAAGGCACCTGCTTTTCCGTATCGTTTTGTTAATGTGTCGTGGAAAGAATAAACTGTTTGGTCGCAAGCTTCTTGAGGTGATAAACCTTCTTTCATTTTTCTAACAATTTCATATGAAAGAATACCTTTCATTAAATCCTCGCCTAAGCCAGTTGCAGCAGCTCCACCGACTTCACTATCAACATAAAATCCAGAACCAGATAATGGTGAATCACCAACACGACCAGGACGTTTCATGAAAAGACCAGAGCTTGATGTACCAGCTGTCATACTTCCATGAGTATCCAAAGTAACAACACCAACTGTGTCATGACCATCATAAGGACTTAAATTGTGTTTTTTCATGTCATCTAAGCGATTTTGCCAGATTTTTTTAGCGCGATCAGTAAGCATTTCTTTTTCTTCAAAACCATGCTCAATCGCATATTGTGTTGCTCCGTCACCAATTAAAAAACTATTGAATTTTTCGTGACTTAATTTTCTTGCAACAGAAATTGGATTTTTAATATCAACAATTCCTGCTACCGCACCTATTTGGAAGGTATCTCCATCCATAAAGGCAGCATCCATTTCTAAAATTCCTTTTGCATTTGGTAACCCACCAAAGCCAACAGATTTGTAGTATGGATAATCTTCAACAGATTTTACTGTTGTCTCGAGAGCATCACCAGCAGAAGCACCAGATTTTAATTGTTCCATTGCAGCAACAATGCCATCATGAGCCATTCTCCAGGTTGCGATTGTCCCGTAATTCATGTTAAGCCTCACCTCTCCGATTAAAATAATAACGTTTTCAATAATCATTATATAATAGTATATACTGTTTTGTCTATACTGAAATTAACAATAAAATTGACACATATTTGTCTATTAAAGTTTAATAATTTCTAAAGAATCTTATGAATAATCATAAACTTTAAATTAAAAAGGGCTTAATTGTATATTAAATTTAAGAGGAGAAAGGAGTTTTAGGGATGTTAGATATGAATAAAGTGATTAGACTTATAGTTTTAGGATTGGTGTTTTCATATGTATTATTTGGTAAAGCAATTATTGTTCAATCATCAGTAAAACAAACAAATATTATTCAAGAAATTCATCAATGTCTTGCAATAAATCCTTGTTCCACATACTATCTTTGTTCTAATATTTACTAAAATAAAAACCACAGAGTCTATGTGGGGATAAAGTCTGTGGTTTTTATTAAGGTCTGTGTAAGATATTTTTAAATGTATATTTGTCTGCTCGGTAATAAGAGTTATCATAAAGAATTGGAATACCTGAAGCTGCATAAGTAACTGTGTGAACTAATAATAATGGATCACCTAAAGGAACATCTAAATATTCACTTAATTCTTTGGTTACTAGAACAGCTTCAATTTCTTGATGAGAATAAGAAATATCAATTTGTTCAGAAATTAAGCTGAAAATTGAATGTTCTATGTCTTTTTCAGTAATATCTTTTGGTAGAAAAGAAGTCCTAATATAGATTTCTTCAATGGTCATAGGGTCTTCGTCAAAATATCTAAGACGCTTGATACGGTAAATACTTTCATTTTCAACTTGAAGTTTTTTCTTAACTTCGTCTGGGAGGTTAGTCACAATTTCAAAATTAATAACAATCGATTTTGATGTTTTACCAAAGGCCTTAGCACTTTCAGTAAAACTTAATAGTCCATTTTGTCCACTTTGAAATTTATCACTTTGTTTCATTATGTAAGTCCCTTTACCTCTTTGTTTAACAAGAAGATTTTGAGAAATCAGTAAATCAATCGCTTTTCTAACGGTTAATCGACTGACATCGAATTCTTTTGCTAAATCATATTCAGAAGGTAATTTTTGTTTTTGACTATAGGTTCCGTCATCAATATTATTTTTAATTTTACTAGCAACTGTTTCAAATATATTTGGTTTTTTCATATGAACTCCTTTCATCACGAGTGTATTATATCATGAAAGAGTAAGAGGTTTTAGTGAAAAAACTATTTTCCTAATTCAGATAAAAGGTAAGTATAAATTTCTAAATTTTTAAGTAAATCTTTTTTATCCATGTACTCATTTTTATTATGAGCAATCCCTTTTTGACCAGGGAATGAAGGTCCAAAAGCCATAATATTAGGCATTGATCTAGCATAAGTTGCCCCTGTTGTTGTAACAGGTGTTCCATCTAAACCTGTAGCGTACTCATAAACTTCAGTCATTGTTTTAACCATCGGATGTTCTTTGTCAAAATTTGTTGATGGCATGTCTCTTGTAACTTCCATAGTAGAATTCTTTGGTAATTGAGTGTTTAAAATATTAATAATATCTTCTTTTTTAGTGCTGACAGGGTAACGCATACTTAAATTTAAAGTTGCTTCCTGATTATCAAAGAAAAGAGAACAGGGTGTTAATGACAAGTAACCAGATTCTTCATCAAAAAAGTTAATATTAAGACCAGCTCCATCATGTTGAAGATGTAAGCTTTTAGCTAGCCAAGTAAGATAATCTTTAAATTCACCTGTTACTTCAGGATTGTCTTTAGCTTCATTAGCAAAATAAGTAATCACGTTTTCCCCCATGTCTGGTGCATTACTTGGAGCACGTTTTCCTTTAATATCAAAAGCTTTATTACTAATTGAGTAGTGTAAGGTATCTGGGACAGCGCTACGATCAAAATTAGCTGAAAAGTCAGTTAAGACATTTTGGGAGTTATCACTTAGTTTTGTTTTAATTGAAAGACCTAATACACCTCGCTCACCGTAAACAGCTGGATATTTACAATCAGGTGTATAACCATACATGGGTGGAACCTCTTCTTTTAGGTAAAGAGGAATATCAGCAGAACCACTTTCTTCATCAGTACCAAAAATAATACGAATAGTTTTGGTAAAAGGGTAATTCATTTCTCTTAATAGATACAAAGCATAAAGATTAGCAATAATTGGTCCCTTGTTATCAAGAACACCGCGACCGTAAAAGACATCATTATCAAGCGTTAAATCGAAAGGTGGGTAATCCCAATCAGTTCCCTCAGGTACGACATCGATATGTCCAACAACTCCGATGTAGTTTTCATTGTCATCACCAAGTTGCGCATAACCCATAGCACCATTTATAATCTTTGTAGTAAAACCTAGTTCTTTAGCTAAGTTTAAAGTTTCTTCTAGTGCTTTTTTTGGTCCTAGACCAAAGGGGGCGTTAGGTTGTGCTTCACCTTTTACACTGTTAATTTGCATAATTCTACGAAGACCACTAAAAAATTTCGGTTCAATTTCTTTTAAAGCTTCATCAAACATTGAATAAGTCAAAAAATCACTCCTTTTAACAAGCAGTATATACTACTAAGGAAACGATTTCAAAGGGTAATTAAAAGAAAAAATAGAAATTTGATGTTTTTTTATGGGGATATAATAATACAAAATTTTGATCAAAGTTGAGTAAAGAGTAAGTAAATCGAGGGTTAAAATAACAGGCATTCATAAATAAAGCTATTTTTTATCAGATTTTTCACAACCTTGAGAAAAGTTTGATAAGGCAGGTTTTTTAAAAAAGAGATATACTGTGAACATAACTATCAATAAAAGAAACGTAGATTAAATATAACGAGATGAAAATAAAAAATTTACAGGGGGAAACGATAATGAAAACAATCGGATATGTATACGCATCTAGTGAAGAAAGTTATGTGAAAGAGCAAATTGAAGGATTAAAAAGTGTTAATATTGAAACAGTAACAGTTGAGGAAGAATTAAACGAAGGAATCAGTCAAAATGATGATGTTTTAAAAGAAATCGTAGCAACTCTTAATTCAGGTGATGAGTTAGTTGTTTATGAATTACGTTGTTTAGGAAAATCTATTATTCAATTAGCAGAATTTTTAGCAGAATTAAAAGAAAAAAATATTCAATTAGTAGTTGTTAAAAAAGGTGCTGCATACAGTGATATCGCTGATGGTCCATATGTAGAGATGATTTTAAAAATCGCTGAAATGGAAAAAATGATTATCCGTGAAAGAACAACTAAAGGATTACAAGAAGCGCGTCGTAAAGGTCGTGTAGGTGGACGTCCAAAAATTTCTGAAGAAACAATCGAGCAAATCCGTTTCTTATACAACAACAATCGCTACACTCTTCGTCAAATTGCAGAAGAATGTAATATCTCTTTAGGAACAGCGTATAAATACGTTCAAGAAAGATAAAAATATAAAAGACTTAGACATAACTAAAATGTATGTCTAAGTCTTTTTTTAATTCAATTGATCAAATGAATTAAAGTATTGTTTATAAGCTAAGTAAGAAGATATCATTGTAGCAAAACCAGTTGTTGAAATTAACATAAACATAACAACGATTTGATATCTAATAGCTGTTGTAGGATCAATACCGGCAAACATCAAACCACTCATCATACCAGGTAAACTAACTAAACCAACTGTTTTAGCACTATCAATACTTGGTGACATGGCAGTTTTAATACTTTCCTTAATAATTGGAAGAGAAGCTTGTTTTTTATTTGCTCCAAGAGCTAGTTTTTCTAAAACTTGTTGTCTTTGATCAGTAAATTTAGAATTCATGGTTCTAAAACCTACACCAACAGCTGTCATAGCGTTACTTGCAATCATACCAGTAATAGGTACAATTTGAGATGGAGTCCATTTTAAGGTATCTGAAAGTAGTAGTACAGTTAATGATAATAAAGTCCCAAGACCAATAGCAGCTAATGAAATAATAAAACTTTTTTCAAGCGTTTTAGCACGTTTGCCTGCATTATAGGCTGCATTAAAAATAATAAATAAAACCATTAAGCTAGTTGTAATAATATTATCAACTTTGAAAATGGCGCCAAGAACGTAACCAATAATAAATAATTGAATCACTGTTCTAATGGCCGCAATGAAAATATCTTTTCCTAAACCAAGTTTTTCTTTGTAATCAATCAGTAAAGCAATCAATACGAGAGAACTGGCAAAAAATAATGATAAGTTTGAAATGTTTAAACTATTCATGAGTATCCTCCTTTAATAAGCCGTCTTCAATAAACAATCTTCTATTAGAAGTTAGATATTCATTTTTATCATGAGTAATCCATAAAATAGTAACATTGTTTTCTTTATTAAGTTTTGAAATAATCGAATGAATGATTTGACTGTTTTCCTCATCTAAAGCACTCGTCACCTCATCTAATAGTAAAACTTCTGGTAAAAATAAAAGATTTCTAACAAAAGCGACTCTTTGCTTTTCACCGCCAGATAAAGAAGTGATTTTTTTATCTAAAAAGCTTTGATCTAGTTGAACGTCTTTTAACAAAGATATAGCATGTTCTTTATCAAACTCAATCTGTCTAATCTCATAAGGAAACGAAAGATTATCTCTTACGGTTTCACCGAATAGGACTGGTGATTGAAAAAAGTAAGAAACTGCTTGGCGGTAAACAGTAGGTTGATATTCAGTCATAGATTGATTATTGAATAAAATATTCCCGCTTGTTATAGGTAACATATTAGCAACTAGTTTTAGAAGAGTACTTTTACCACTACCTGAGGGACCTGATATTGTAACAAGTTCTCCTTTTTTTACTTGGAAAGAAATATTTGAAAGAATTTCTTTCTCATCAACTGAAAAAGTTAAATCCTTTATTTCTAATATATGTTCTGTCATATTGATTCTCCTTTTTTACTTAATCTATTTCATCTTATCATAGAGCAGAAACAAACCATTTGTTCTAAGTCTTAACTGAAAGTGAGAATCATGATTGATTAGATTAATAATGTAGGATTATTAATAATTAATAGTAGATAAAGTGATTAAATAGAAAAAAAACAGCAAATATGTTGAAAGTCACTCTTTGATAGAGTAGGATATCAAAGAAGGATTAAAAACAAATAAGTGAGGGATACCATGCAAACAAAAAATGAGCGTCCTATTGTAATCGGTGTGACTGGCGGATCTGGTAGTGGAAAAACAAGTGTTAGTCGTGCCATACTAAATGCCTTACCAAATCACTCTATATTGCTATTTGAGCAAGACTCATATTACAAAGACCAAAGTCATTTGTCATTTGAGGAACGATTAAATACAAACTACGATCATCCATTAGCTTTTGATACTGATCTTTTAATTGAACATTTAAAAGAGTTAATGAATTATCAAACGATTAAAAAGCCGGTCTATGATTATGAAGCACATACTCGTTCTAAAGAAGTTGTGATTCAAGAACCAAAAGAAGTTATTATTGTAGAGGGAATTTTAATATTAGAAGATGAGTGTCTTAGAGATTTAATGGATATTAAAGTTTATGTAGATACTGAAGATGATATTCGTATTATTCGTCGTATTAAACGTGATATTGAGGATAGAGGTCGTTCTCTTGATTCTGTCATTGATCAATATTTGAGTGTGGTAAAACCAATGCATTCTCAATTTATTGAACCAACAAAAAAATATGCAGATATTATTGTCCCAGAAGGTGGCAAAAATCAAGTTGCTATAGATTTGTTAACAACTAAGGTTAGAAGTATTTTAGAAAACTAATTACTATATAATAGGAGGAATTTCAAATGAGCCAATTTCCACAGTTAAATTTAGATAGTTCAACAGTTACAGCGGTGATTAAAACAAATAGAGGTGACATTAAAGTTGCTCTATTTCCAGAACAAGCACCAAAAACAGTTAAAAACTTTATTGAATTAAGTAAAAAAGGTTACTATGATGGAGTTATCTTCCATCGAGTTATCCCTGATTTCATGATTCAAGGTGGGGACCCAACTGGAACAGGTATGGGCGGAACAAGTATTTACGGAGAGAAATTTGAAGATGAATTCTCAAGAGACGTTTTCAACTTACGTGGTGCATTGTCAATGGCTAATGCTGGACCTAATACAAATGGAAGTCAATTCTTTATTGTCCAAAATAGAAATGTACCAGCTAATATGTTAGGCCAATTAGAAGGCGCTGGATTCCCAGAAGAAATTATTGAAGCGTATAAAAATGGTGGAACACCGTGGTTAGACTTCAAACATACTGTCTTTGGACATGTTATGGAAGGTATGGAAGTAGTTGATGAGATGGCTTCAGTAAAAAGAGACCCTCAAGACAGACCATTATTTGATATTACAATTGATGCAGTTGAAATAAATGAGTAAAAGATTAAGGACATTTTCGTCCTTAATCTTTTTTTGTGTTAAAATATAAATGATCTGAATGGAGATGATAGAATGGAATATAAAATTGGCATGGTTATTAAAGGAAAGATAACGGGTATCCAACCATATGGAGCTTTTGTTTCTTTAGATAATAATCAACAAGGTCTAATTCATGTGTCAGAAGTAAAACATGGTTTTATCAAAAATATTTCTGATGAATTAGAAATTGGACAAAGTGTTACTGTGAAGATTATTGATATTGATGAATACACAAAAAAAATTAGTTTATCCTTAAGAGTTCTGCAACCAGCGCCACCTACTGTCTATAGAAAGAAAAAGTTTTTCACAAATAAAAATAAAAAAATAGGATTTGCAACCATTGAAGACAAATTAAATGAATGGATCGATGAAGCATTAACAGAAATTCTGTAAATTAAATGATTTATTTCAGAAAATATGCTATAATTAAATTTGTCGAATTTAGCGCGTTAAACATTAAAACTTAAGAGGTGGAATATGTTGGAACAAGTAAAGGTTGCTGGAACAGTTATTCTTAATCAAGAAGATGGACATAAAAAATTTCTTGTTAGGAAAGAAAACGACCAAGTAGAGTTTGTTATGACAAAAGTAGATAATGAATACACAAGTTTAGCTTGTATTCTAAATGAGTTTAGAGATGAAGTTCATTTAGATACAGGTAATATGGAGTTAGTTGAACTAACTAGCGTGTATTTTGGAGAATTGAAGATGCCACTTTTTGTTTTTAGTTTAGACGAAGAGAAAGACAGTCTTGATGTAGAAGATAGTATATTTTCTTGGGAAGACCCAAAAACCTTAAGAGAAATACTAGAAAATTTTGAAATCAGTGGAGTTCCTTATTTAAGTTAAAAAAAATGCTGAGTTCTTGTTGACTTAGCTTTTTTTATTTGTTAAGATATAAAAGTTGTTTGAGATTCTCTTGTAACAATGTAACGAAAAAGAAATTTAAATAACATGTTGACATCTAATTGTAATCATGATATTATTATTGAGTTGGCAAAACAACAACTGATTGATCTTTGAAAACTGAACAAAGTAAGACAAACCAAATGTGTAGGGCGTTTCTACATTAGTAGAAACAAACCATATTTAGTGAATACAATTCGCTAGCAAGTTTTAAAATTAATGAGCTAAACATCTTTAAGATGTTAATCAACTTTTATT
>NZ_QPJV01000013.1 GCF_003337315.1 Vagococcus fluvialis
GCCTTATTAAAATTAAATAACTAAAAAAGATGATAAATCTGAGAGTAATCTCAAGTTTATCATCTTATATATCCGACTCATCAGTCCGATTTGACAAAGAGCCTTTTTATTTAGGTCTTAGGTTATAAATCTAATTATTTATCTCGTAAAGTCATTAATAATTCTTTTGCGATAGCAGAATTCATTTTAGGTGCTAGTCGTAATTGATTAGCAATGATTTCAATTTCTTCATTTTGAGCACCAACTTGTATGGCAAGAGAGCTAGCATGAAGACTCATGTGTCCTTTTTGAATGCCATCACTTACTAAAGCTCTAAGTGCAGCGAAGTTTTGGGCAAGTCCGACGCATAAAACAATTCTAGAAAGTTCCTCAGATGTGGTAACACCTAAAAGTTCTAAATTGCTTTTAGCAAGAGGCAAGACAGAGATAGCTCCGCCAACTGTTCCAAGAACCATTGGTAAAGTTAATTCTCCAACTAAATTGTCTTCTACAACTTCCCAATTAGTCATTCCTTGATAACGACCATTTTTACTAGCAAAAGCATGAGCTCCAGCCTCAACTGCGCGAGGATCATTTCCAGTGGCAATCACAACAGAGTCAATACCATTCATAATTCCTTTATTGTGTGTTGCTGCTCGGTGCGGGTCAAGTTTTGCATAAAGAGAAGCTTCAGCAATTTTTTGACCTAATTCCTGACCAGAAAAATTCTTCGTTTCAAGGTCTGTTAAAGGAACCTCACACGTAGCAGTCACAAGTGCTTCAGTATTGTAATTACTTAAAATAGACATTAAAGAAGCACCATTTGTTAATTCCAAAATAAAAGGAGTTAGCCCTTCTAAAATAGTATTAATAATATTCGCTCCCATAGCATCTTTTGTTTCAATTAAGAGATAAACAGTTAAAAACTCTTTGTCAGTAATAGTTGTATCTTTTATAATTTTGACATAAAAATCTTTTAGACCACCACCACGACTATGAATAGAAGGGTGGGCTTCCTTAGCTAAAGTGAAGATTTGGTCTTTATTTTTTTCAATTTTTAATTTAGCTGCTTCAATATCTGGAATATCTTTTAAGATGATTTGTCCTATTAACTCACGCTTAGAAATAGAAGTAGAAAACCCGTTACGACTAAGAATTTTAGCAGAGTTACTACAAGCAGCAATAACTGAAGGTTCTTCAACAACCATCGGAATAACTTTCTTCTCTCCATCAATGATAAAATTTAGAGCAACTCCTTCAGGTAGAGGAAACTGGCTAATTTGATTTTCAATCAAAGAATTTGCTACGTCTTCCGTTAGAAGAGGCGTTTTTTGATAAAGTTCTTTATCTGAATCAGAGATAATCCCTTGATTTACTAGTGTATCTAATCGCTCCACTCGTGTTTGTTGATAGAATTTTTTATTTTCTTGACTCAAATCAGATTCTCCTTATTGACGTTCATTGTAATGTCTTTGATGCTCACTAATGCTTGATAAATAGAAATGACTTTTATCATATTTTGCTTCACTTAGTGGATGAATACCGTCTGTTTTAGGCAATTCTTTTGTAAAAATAGCTTCATATTCTTCAATAGATAAATCATAACGATTATTTATCATTGCTTGATGCTCATCTTTAAGTAAGTGTTTTTCATAACCTTCAACTAATCTACCTGAGAAGATTTCACCAACAGCTCCAGAACCATAGCTAAAGAAACCAATTAAGTCATTTGCTTTAAGTGTATTGTCATCACTATCTAATAATGACATTAAACTTAAATACAATGAACCTGTATAAATATTTCCAATATTTCGTGTATAATCAGTTGATAATTCGTAATTTGTTAATAATAAATCAGAAACTTCTTGTGACTCATTTTCAAGAACAGGTAATAAAGCTTTTTTTCCCATTTTGCTATAAGGTAAATGGAAACAAAAGGCTTTGAAATCTGCTATCTTATAAGAACTTCTAGTTGAAAATTCTTCCCAAATAGTTGTAAAGAATTTAACATAAGCTTCATTTGAAAATTTCCCATCTACAATAGCTGTATCACGGTAATTTGGACGCCAGAAGTCAAAAATGCTTTCAGTCATAGAAACAGATGTATCTTCAATTTCAAGAATTCTTGGATTCTCACTAATTAACATAGCAACTGCTCCAGCTCCTTGAGTAACTTCACCAGACGTATTTAAACCATATCTAGAAATATCAGAACCAATCACAAGGGCTTTTCTACCTGGATGAGCTTTGATGTAGTCTTTTGCCATCATTAAACCAGCAGTTGCTCCGTAACAAGCATGTTTAACTTCAACTGATTTAGCAAAGGGTTGAATATTAAGTAGTTGATGAATAAAAGAAGCTGATGATTTTGATTCATCAATTCCTGTTTCAGTACCTACAACAATTAAATCGATTTTGTTTAAGTCATCTGCATCTAAAATTGGTAAAGAGGCGTTTGCCCCCATAGAAACAGTATCTTGAGTAATGGTAGGTACCGCCATTTTTGATTGTCCGATTCCTACTGTAAATTTATTTGGATCAATGCCACGATGTTCAGCCAAAGTAACTAAATCGATATAAGTATTTGGCGTGAAAAAATTCATTTTATCTATTCCGATCAAGATTAACACTCCTAATTAATTAATTAAACCTTTGTCATTTTATCATACATTTTAATAAGACTATAGTAATCCTATTAATTTTATAAATACTTTAATCTTTCTTATGATATAACCTAAAGGAAAGAGAGCGTTTTCTTTTTAAGAATAAGAAAAGAGGTTAACCTACAAAAGGTCAACCTCAAGTTTAAATTTTTATTCAGCTGCTTTTTCAGTAATAACTTCTGGTTCAGCAGGTGAAGCTGCTTCATCGTCCTCTTCAACAGCAACTAATTCAGCTACTGCACAAATTTGCTCTTCAGCATCTGTAACGATAGTGAAGCCATCTTGTTTAGGTAAATCACCAATCACCATTGAATCTCCAATAGCCATTTCAGTGATATCAACTTCTACACGTTCAGGTAATTTATCAGGTGTTGCTGATACCATAACAGTGTAAATATTTTGCTCAAGAACACCACCAGCTTTAACGCCTTTTGAAGTTCCAACTAAAACTAATTCAGCTTCAACTTCAACTTCTTCATTCATGTCAACTGCTAAGAATTGAGCGTGAATCCACTCTCTAGAAAAAGTATCTAGTTGATAGTCTTGTAATAGTGTACTGATTTTTTTACCATCTAAATCTAAAGTGTACACAGCGTTTAATCCATTTTCACGGATAGCTTTGTCTAATTCATGGGCATCAACTGAAAACGAAATGTTTTCCATTTTGTTACCATGAACAGCACTTGGTACTCTTCCTTCTGCTCTTAACTTTGTACGGATAGAACGTGGTCTAACCGCTCTTTTTTCTGCTTTTAATACTACTGACATAAATAATCTTCCTCCTTTAGAATAAAATCTTCATTCGGTTCGTTATTTAGTTCTGCAGTGTTAACCGAGAATTGAGCCTGTCGATTATCATGCGCTTAAAAAATGAATGTCAGCATTTTTAAGTGACGAACCATAAACTTACAAATTGATTAGGCGATTTTAATCGAATAGAAAAAGATATTCAAAATTAAAACAACAGAATTTCATACTTAGACACTCTGTTAATTGCCTGCTCATCATGATTCAAAAAACCACACTATAATATAAGCTTATGTATTAACCATACTTCTTATCCGATAAAAGGTCAAGTAATAACTTTATATTTTATTTTTTATAACTATTGTCCTTTTTAATTTTATGATAAGGAACTAAATAAGTATTTATTAACTAATTGTTCAGTAGCGTTAATTGAATCAATATGAGTGCGTTCAAAAGCATGACTAGCTTCAATACCAGCACCAATTAAACCATGTTTAACATCAGCTCCGGCTTTCATTGCAGCAGAAGCATCACTACCATAAAATGGATAAATATCTAATTGGTAAGGAATATTATTTTCTTTTGCTATATTAACAAAATGATTTCTTAAACCAAGGTGATAAGGCCCGCTACTGTCTTTTACACAAATAGAAACAGTATATTCATCTGTTTGTTGATCATCTCCCATAGCTCCCATATCAACTGCTAAGTATTCAACCACTCGTTCATCAATATTTGAGTTACCACCATAACCGATTTCTTCGTTATTTGAGAAGAAGAAGTGAGTCGTATAAGGTAATTCTTCCTTTGATTGACTTAATTTAATTAAAAATTGGATTAAAATAGCAGCACTCACTTTATCATCTAAATGACGAGATTTAATAAATCCTGAATCAGTTATTTCAGTACGAGGGTCAAAACTAATAAAATCACCAACTTGAATACCTAATTTTTTAGTATCTTCTTTTGAAAATGTTTTTTCATCTAAGCGAACTTCCATATTATCTTGATTTCTTTCAGCAGAGCCAGCATCTTTATAAACATGGACACTTGTTTGATGCATTAAAATAGTACCAGTTATTTCTTTTCCAGATTGTGTATGAATTTTACAGTATTCACCTTCGATTGAGTTGTATCTAAAACCACCAACTAAATCTAATTTTAATCGACCATCTGGTTTTATTGCTTTAACCATAGCTCCTAATGTATCAATATGAGCTGTAATAAAGCGGTGGTTCTCAGTATCTTTACCTGGTACCGTAACAATCAGGCTACCCTTTCTGTTTAGCTTAGATTTATAACCTGACTGGCTTAAAAAAGTATCGATATAGTTAATTATTGTTGCTGTATTTCCAGTAGGAGAGGGGATGTTGGTTAATTTTTCTACTAATTTGATTGTTGATAAAGTTGTCATGTAAATCCTTCTTTCTAAAAATAATACTTTCATTATACCGATAGATATTTATAAAACCAACTAAGTGACACAAAAAAACCTAAGTCAGAGTTAAAAATGACTTAGGTGTTATGTAAAATATCTTTACTAAAGTTTCTCTATCTTTAGCGAGAGGGGAATTTTAGTAGAGATGTTTTAAGTTATGTTGTTACAGATTCAGCATCATCATTTTCTTCTAAGCTAATACTAAACTTAAGAAGTAGTGGAGAAATAAGAGTTGTAACAATAATTGAAGCAATCACAACAGTGAAGAAGGTATCTGATATATAACCTAATTCTTGTCCGATTTTTGCTACAATTAAAGCCATTTCACCACGAGATACTAAACCAGAACCTACAACAAATGCAGATTTTCTATTAACCTTCATAATTCGTGAACCTAGATAACCACCAACTAATTTTGTTGCAATTGCACCAACTGAAAGAATCAGGATTAACCAAAATTGTGTAAATAAAGCTTCTACATGAATACCTAATCCAATGGAAACAAAGAAGATAGGAATAAATAAGCTATTTCCAATTGTATCTAAATCGGATTCAATTTCATGACTTGATTCATGTGTAGATAACATAACTCCAATAAAGAAAGCACCGATGATATCGCTTAGTCCCATTTCTTCTGCAAAAATAGTAAAGGCAAAACATAAAACAAGTGCCATAGCAGTTTTGGCTTTAATAGCATTTATCTTAGAAGTCATATCCATAACAGGTTTAATGAGATACTTTGCGATTAAATAGGTAATAACAAAGAATAAAACTTTTTTACCAATTACATCCCATAGCATTGGTAAAGTAAATCCAACAGTTGAATCAAAATTAACAACAGCTGTAAAAATGCTGATTAAGAGAACAACAAACGTATCATCTAAAATAGCAGCACCTAAAGTGATTGCGCCTGCTTCATTGTCTAGATAATTGTACTCCTTGAGTACTTGAACGGTAATACTTAGTGAGGTGGCACTAAAGATAATGCCTAAAAAGAGTGATTCTGGAGTTCCCATGCCAATAAGTTGGCCGAGAATTGTAATGAAGATAAATGGGACAAATACACCAAAAGTAGCAACCATAATAGCTGGTTTTAGATACTTTTTAAGTAATCCCAAATCGCTTTCGAGTCCGACTAAAAACATAAGTAGAATAATTCCTATTTCTGCAAATAGATGAATACCTTCTGTTTCACGTACAAGATTCAATAATGCTGGTCCAATGAGTAGCCCGACAGTTAATTCTCCAAAAACAACTGGAAGATTAAATCTGTTACAAAGATGACCGGCTATCTTTGTACCGAGTAAAATAAAGATGACCATTTTTAATAATTCAAAGGTCAAAAACATCCTCTCCTTCTAATATTTAATTTTTATTACATATATATAGTACCAGATTAGAAAATAACAATGCAATTTTTATGCACAAAAATTTTAAAAAAAGAACAGTCGTTAAATTCTAACGACTGTTTCTATAAGCATATTGAGGATTTTCTTTTAAGAATTTTTCATATTGTTTACGTTTATAGCTTTTTTCATCCCATAACATTAACCAAATCATAGTAAGGGGAGTTAATACAATCAAAGCAGCCTGCCAACCTAATGTACCTAAAATAATACCTAACACCAAAACGATTAATAATAATGCATATCTTCTAATTGCTTCCATTTCCTTCACTCCTTAAAATGTTAAGAACGTTTGTTCGTCTCTTTATATTTTCATTATACAAACAAACGTTCTCTTTGTAAAGAAAAAAATAAAGCAAATTTGCTTTATTTTTTAAATATGATTTCGATATAGGCCAACTACTTTACCAAGAATAGATACATTATCTAAAATAATAGGATCTAGACTATCATTTTCAGGTTGTAATCTAAAGTGAGTTGTTTCTTTGAAGAATCGTTTACATGTTGCTTCGTTTTCATCTGTCATAGCAATAACAACATCACCATTTGTAGCAGTTGATTGTTTTCTTACAATGACATGATCACCGTCGAAGATACCAGCATTAATCATACTCTCTCCGCGAATTGTTAACATAAATAAACTGCTTTCTTCATATTTTAAATCTGGTGGTAGTGGAAAGAAGTCAGATGCTTCTTCTACAGCTAATATTGGTTCTCCAGCTGTTACGACACCAAGCATTGGTATTGTAGTAGGGCGAACACCTATGACATCTAGGCCTTCAGGTGTTAATTCAATAGCACGTGGTTTAGTCGGGTCTCTTAAAATTAATCCTTTTTTTTCTAGACGAGATAAATGACCATGAACAGTTGAAGTCGATGATAGATTTACAGCTTCTCCGATTTCTCTAACAGTAGGTGGATAACCTCTTTCTTCGACTTGTTCATAAATATACTTTAAGACATCAATTTGTCTTGAAGATTGTTTTTTCGTCATAAGCTTTCTCCATTTCTTTTTTTTTGAGTGTAACATATCTGAGTAAATAAATCAAACGGGTGTTCGCTTTTTTAGAGTGGTAATATAATTGTGCTTTTATCTTAATTAAGCTAAAATTATAAATGAAATAAAGGGAGGTAGAACTTATGTTAAGTAAAGAAAAAATGGCTCGTATTAACGAGTTGGCAAAAAAATCAAAAACAGAAATTGGTTTAACAGATGCTGAGAAACAAGAACAAAAAGAATTAAGAGAAGAGTATATCGAACGTTTTAGAGGTGGTATGCGTAATCATATAGAAGGAATGAAAGTAGTCGACAATGATGGCAATGATGTAACTCCTGATAAATTGAAAGAAATTCAAAAAAATAAAGGTCTTCACGGTAGATAAAAATTTATTAAAACCTTGGAACCACTTGCAAAAGTGGACTAATAGCTGTACAATACAATAAAGGTAAAATAAACCTAAATAGGAGGATGTTTTTTTATGAAGTTCGACAATATCGATCAATTAGGCGTTAACGCAATCCGTACATTAAGTTTAGACATGATTCAAAAAGCTAATTCAGGTCACCCTGGTTTACCAATGGGGGCTGCACCTATGGCTTACACATTATGGACTAAACACTTAAAAGTTAACCCATCAACATCAAGAAACTGGGCAGACCGTGACCGTTTCATTTTATCTGCAGGACATGGTTCAGCTATGTTATATAGTTTACTTCATTTATCTGGTTATAACTTACCAATGGATGAAATTAAAAATTTCCGTCAATGGGATAGTTTAACACCAGGACATCCTGAAGTGTTACATACTGATGGGATTGAAGCAACAACTGGTCCTTTAGGGCAAGGGATTGCTATGAGTGTTGGTTTTGCTATGGCAGAAGCTCACTTAGCTGCAACTTACAACAAAGATAACTTTAACATTGTCGATCATTACACATATGCCTTATGTGGAGATGGTGACTTAATGGAAGGTATTTCTCAAGAAGCAGTCAGCTTAGCTGGTCACTTAAAATTAGATAAATTAATCGTTTTATATGATTCAAATGATATTTCATTAGACGGTCCTTTAGACAAATCATTTAGTGAAGACGTTAAAGGTCGCTTTGAAGCAACTGGTTGGCAACATATTTTAGTTAAAGATGGCAATGACTTAGAAGCCATTTCTAATGCTATTGAAGAAGCTAAAAAAGAAACAGGAAAACCAACTATTATTGAAATTAAAACAATTATTGGTTTTGGTGCTGAATTACAAGGAACAAACAAAGTTCACGGTGCTCCATTAGGCCCTGAAGGTGTTGCTGTAGCTAAAAAAGCTTACGGTTGGGATTATCCTGAATTCACCGTACCAAAAGAAGTAAAAGCACGCTTTAACGAAGATATGATTGTTAAAGGTAAACAAGCTGAAGCTGAATGGAATGAATTATTTGCTTCATATAAAGAAGCATATCCAGAATTAGCGGCTCAATTTGAAGCTTCATTTAAAGATGAAGTAACAGTTGATTTAGAAAAGGCGTTACCTGTATATGAAGTAGGAGATTCTTCTGCTAGTCGTATTACAAGTAAAGAAGCTATCCAAGAATTAGCTAAAGTAATGCCTAATTTATGGGGAGGTTCAGCTGACCTTTCTTCATCAAACAACACAATGATTGCTGGTGAGAAAGACTTTGAACCAGGATCTTATGAAGGTCGCAACATTTGGTTTGGTGTTCGTGAATTTGCCATGGCTGCAGCTATGAATGGAATTTCTTTACATGGTGGAACTCGTGTTTACGGAGCAACATTCTTTGTCTTTGTAGATTACTTACGTCCAGCAGTGAGATTATCAGCGATCCAAAAAGCACCTGTGACTTATGTGTTAACACATGATTCAGTAGCGGTTGGGGAAGATGGTCCAACTCATGAACCAATCGAACAATTATCAAGTTTACGTGGTATGCCTAATGTGAACTTAATTCGTCCAGCTGATGGAAATGAAGTATCAGCTGCTTGGAAACTAGCAGCAATTTCCAAAGAAACACCAACTGTTTTAGCTTTATCTCGCCAAAACTTACCAGTTTTAGAAGGAACAAAAGAAAAAGCTTATGAAGGTGTTGCTCGTGGAGCGTATGTTTTATCAGCTTCAAAAGAAAACACACCAGCTGGTATTCTAATTGCGACAGGTTCTGAAGTGAACTTAGCAATGGAAGCTCAAAAAGAATTAGCTAAAGAAGGTATTGATGTATCAGTGGTTTCTATGCCATCAACAGCTTTATTTGATGCACAAGATGCTTCATACAAAGAGTCAGTTTTACCAAAAGCAGTAACGAAACGAGTTTCAATTGAGATGGGATCAACATTTGGTTGGGAACGCTACATTGGATTCGAAGGTCATGCGATTGGTATCGATAGATTTGGAGCAAGTGCACCAGGAAATACAGTTATTGAAAATTACGGATTCACCGTTGAAAAAGTAGTAGAAGCATTTAAATCATTATAATAATAAAAAAGAACTGACTAGAAATAGTTAGTTCTTTTTTTTTTGGAATATATTCCAAATTTAAGAATAGTAGAAAGATAAAAAAAGAACTATACTTTTTTTGTAAGCGTTTAATAAAAAAGGAGTTTAAAACGATGAAAAATTTTACAACATGGATTGAAGAAAAAATAGTACCAGTCATATCAAAAGTGACAAACACAAAGTATTTTGTAGCTTTACGAGCTGGATTCATGGCTATTATGCCACTCACAATTATTGGATCATTCTTTTTACTTGTGACTGATTTTCCATTACCAGGATATCCAGAATTCATGGCCAATTTATTTGGTGAGAATTGGACAGTGTATATTGAATCAGCCTATCGTTCAACGTTTAATATGATGGGATTCTTTTTAGCAGGTACAATGGCTTATAAATTAGCAGAACAATATGAACTTGATAGATTGTCATCATTAATTCTATCTTTAGTATCTTACGTAGTTGTAGTTCCTAAAACAATAACTACTGAGTCAGGTGAAGTTGTTGGTCGAATTATGGCATTTGAGTGGCTAGGTACACAAGGAGTTATTACAGCTATTTTTGTTAGTATTATTAGTGTTGAAATTATTAGGTTATGCTTTAAAAAGAACTTAATTATTAAAATGCCCGATTCAGTACCTGATATGGTTTCAAAATCTTTTAGTGCGCTAATTCCAGGGTTTCTAGTAGTAACAACTATGCTAATTATTTCTGGTATTTCAATGCAATTTGCCGAATCATTTCCTCATTTAATTTATAAGATTATCCAAATACCATTAGAAGGTTTAACATCTTCTGTAGGAGCTATAACAGTTGTTGCTGGGTTGAATGGTTTATTGTGGTGGTTCGGTATTCATCCAACAGTAGTTAACTCAATTATCAACCCATTACTTAATGCAAATTCTGTTAAAAACTTAGAATTATTTCAAAATGGGCAACTTACTATGGAAACAGGAAATGTTGGAACTATTCAAATGATTGACCAGTTTGCAACGATTGGTGGTGCAGGTTTAACACTAGGCTTAGTAATTGCAATGATTATAGTTGGTCGTTCAAGTCGTTTAAAAACAATGACCAAATTAAGTGCTATTCCAGCTTTATTTAATATAAACGAACCAATTATTTTTGGATTACCAGTAATTTTTAATCCATTAATGATTATTCCGATTACTTTAGCTCCAATTATTTCAGTTTTAATTGCCTATGTTTCAATGGTAATTGGTTTTATGCCATTATTTAATGGTGTTGTTGCTCCTTGGCCAACACCACCTATTTTTTCAGGATTTTTAGTAGCAGGTTGGCAAGGTGCTGTTGTTCAAGTTATTTGTATCATTTCATCAGTTATAATTTATTACCCGTTTGTCAAAGCTTTAGATAATCAGTACTATAAAGAAGAACAATAGATTAATCTAAAGGAGCCTTACCAAATGAGCTTGCAAAAAAATATTTCGATACATGCAGATGAATTAACAGAAATGGAAAAAGATTTATTACAGTCACTTCTGCTAGATCAACAAAAAATGGATTCAGTTGATTTTACAGTTAGCAAATTATCTGAAAAATACAATGTATCAAGAACTAGTGTCCATAGATTGTCTCAAAAGATAGGTTATAAAAGTTTTACATTATTTAAGCATGACTTTTTTGTAACAACAATTAAGGATGAGGAATATGATAAAGAAGAAGCTTATTTTTTGAATAGTATGATAGAAAACTATCATATTGTTAATAAATCTATAACTAATGAAATTTTAGAAAAATTGATAAAATCCAAAAGAATTATTATTTATGGAATGGGAATGAGTAGTTATATAGGTAAGATGTTTCAAGTAAAATTATTATTATATGGCATGAACTCAGAACAGTATGATGATTCACGATTTATGAGAATTTCAGCTGCTAATTTAAATCCTGAAGAGGATGTTGTATTAGTACTTTCTAGAAGTGGAAAGCCACCAGAATTATTAGAAGCAATTGTAACAGCTAAAACAAAAAAAGTATCAATGATACTAGTGACTGAAAATAGGGATTCTCCGTTAGGTCATTTAGCTGATTATATAATTGATACAAGTCAAAGTGTGGATCAAGATATTAGTATTGATACTAGACTGAATGTGCATGTAGCAATGGATATATTAATGAAAAAATTAGTTAAAAAGAAGGAAGAAGGTTCAAAAGAAGCCGATGAATTTTGATAAAATACTATCAAGGGAAGGGAATGGCTCCAAAAAATGGAATAGAGAGTATATTAATTCACGTTTTGGAGAAGTTCCAAAAAATATTTATCCATTTTTTATAGCAGATATGGATTTTTCATTACCTAAAGAAATACATGAAGAAGTGACTAGAGAATTAAGTCATGGAGACTTTGGTTACTTTGATTTACAGGAATCCTATTATGATTCAATAGTTCGATGGTATAAACAAACCAAAGATATTACATTACAAAAAGAATGGTTACTACCTAGTGTGGGGACTGTCTCAAGTATGCACTTTATTGCTAAAACAGTAGAAAATCTAGTATTTGCGACTTTAACACCTGTCTATGGATCCTTTAAAAAATTATCCGATTACTACGGGAAACTAGTTGAAATCCCATTGTTATGGAATGAAGGGAAATACGAAATTTCTTTTGAATTATTTGAAAAATATATAATTCAAAATAATATAAATGTTATTCTTTTTTGTAATCCTCATAATCCTTCTGGTCAACTATGGAGTTTTGAAGAGTTGGAGCAACTTGTTTCGCTTTGTAAAAAATATGATGTTTTAATAATGTCTGATGAAATACATAGTGATTTATGTAAAAGAGAAAGTAACTTTATTTCTTTAATTCATTTTTTTGATAGATATAAGAATATAGTTATTAGTAATTCACCAAATAAAGCTTTTAACTTATCAGGTTTAAATAGTTCTTACATTATTACACATAATAATGAACTTCTAAAAAAAATAAATTATGAGCATGAAAAGCTTCATATAAGTGTGAATAGGGTAGGGGCAAAATATACTGAGGTAGTTTATAGAAAAGGAATAGAGTGGTTAGAAAATTTAGAAGATTATCTAGAAAATAATATAGATTTATTAATTAGTATTCTAGATTTACCGGGAATTCATGTTGTTTCCCCAGAATCAGGCTATTTAATCTGGATAGAACTAGAAAATATAAAAGATGTTGATCTATTTGTTAGAAAGTTGGCTCAAAAAACAGGAGTATTAATTGAAACAGGATCAAGATTTATATCAAATTATGGTTCGTTTGTAAGAATTAATGTAGCAACTTCTCAAAGAATTTTAGAAAAAGGAATGTTAGAATTTAAAGAATTCTATCTATCATATGAAGAGGAATAATTTACTTTGTTTTTACACAAATTGAATAATGGAATTTACAATGATGAGGTATATTAATTGTACCCTAATAAGTTTTAACTGATTTACATGCTAATTTTCATATTCATCCATAAAAAATATTCCCTCTAAATATTTTTAAAACCAGACAAACAAATGTCTGGTTTTTTTATTATACTTTTTTACTAGAGCCTGCATTTAAACCAACGAATAATAGAATAATGGTCATTCCAATAAGTAGGAATAAAGATGATTGCCAATTATTAGTTAGGTCATGAAGTAAGCCAAATAAAAATGGTCCAACAGCTGCTAAGATATAACCAATTGATTGAGCCATACCCGATAAATCTGCTGCTTCTTTTGGTGTTGATGTTCTAAGGTTAAAGAACATCATTGATAAACTAAAGGCAATTCCACCAGCAATTCCAATAGCAATTATTGATAAACTGATGACTGCAAGACTTGAGAACATTAAACCACTAATCCCTAGTGTAAACAGTGTAAAAGAAATGACGACTAAGGATTTTTGATTTGGTCGTTTTTCTGCAATAATCGGAATAATAAAAATTGTTGGTAATAGAGTTAATTGAAGTAAAGATAACATTCCGCCTGATTTTGAGCTAGGTATACCTTGACTAATTAGCATTTCTGGAAGCCAAGCAACAAGTACATAGAAAATAAATGATTGAATACCCATAAATAAAGAAACTGACTAAGCTAGTGAAGAATGCCAAATTGAATTATTAGTATCTACAACGTTAACCTCTGGAGTTGCTTTTTTATTTTTTAATTGAGGTAACCAAGCTAATAGAGCTAGGGCAGCTAAGATAATCCAAAGGCTGAAGGCTTGATTCCACGTCCATCCTAATTTTTCGATTAATGGAATACTAACACCAGAAGCAATTGCTCCTGTTAAGTTCATACTAACTGAATAGATACCAGTAACTAATCCGCTTTGATTTTGGAACTCTTGTTTAACAATACTTGGAATCAGTACATTCCCAATAGCAATCCCACATCCTAAAATAGCTGTTCCTAAAAATAAGGTAGAGATAGAAGGTAAATAGCGAATACTTAACCCTAAAATAATTAAAATAAGTGCACCTAAAATAGTTGTTTCAGTTCCGAATTTCCGAGCTAATTTTGGTGCTATAGGAGAAATAATAGCAAAGGCAATTAATGGTAAAGTTGTAATTAGCCCTGCTTGTGCTCCTGTTAAATTTAGGCTATTTGTAATTGTGCCAACTAGAGGACCAACAGAAGTAATAGGTGCTCTTAAGTTAGTAGCAATCATAATAATGCCTAAAAGTAATAAATAGTTCATTTTTTGTTTCATTCTAACTAATCCTTTCTAAAAAAATAAAACATATAATATAATATGTCTTTGCATATTATATTATATGTTATTGTATTTAACAACTATGTTTAGAAAAACATCTTCATTTGAATTATTAATGTACTCATGTTCACACCCAGAATCGAAATTAATACTGTCATAAGTTCCTAAAGAATAACTTTTATCACCAACATTTAATTCTAATAAACCATTCATAACTGTGATAATTTCAGTTGAGTGCTTCATTTGATGACTTCTTTTGATACTAGAATTAGCTTTTAAACAAACACGAAAAACTTCAATATTTTCTTCTTGGAAGACAGGTTGAACAACCCATCCTTTTTCTAAATCATTCATGAAGTAAGAAGAATCTTCTAAAACAGATGAAACTTCCTTTTCTGAATGGGAAAAACCAAGTAATTTAGTTAGAGGGACTTGCAAAGTATCAGCTAGTTTCCAAAGACTATTAAGAGTAGGGTTTGAGCGGCCATTTTCAATATTACTAATAGTGATGCCACTAACATCTGATAAAGAAGCAAGTTCTTCGATTGTTAATTTTTGCTGTTTTCTAATTCGTCTTAGTTCAACAGCAATATCATGATTTAATTGATTTTTTTTTCTATTAGGCATTATTCTTTAACATCTCCAGTGTTGATAACAGGTTGCGTTCCTTTATCTGTAATAATAGAAACAAGTAAGTTATTGATTAATTGGACACGACGATCGTCAGTGAATTGGATATCTTGTCCGTCTTCGATTTGCTCCAAAGCCATTTGAGTCATAGATACAGCACCTTCAACAATTGTTTGACGGGCTGATAAAATAGCACGAGCTTGTTGTCTTTGAAGCATAGCACTAGCAATTTCTGTAGCATACGCTAAATGATTTAATCTAGTTTCAATTACTTCAACCCCAGCAATGGCTAATCTCTCTTCTAACTCAATTTTTAATTTTTCAGATACTTCAGTTGTATTCCCGCGTAGCGTAATATCTTCTTCTTCAAAGGTATCATAGGGATACTGTGAAGCTATATGCCTAAGGGCAGTTTCACTTTGGATAGCTACAAAATTACGGTAATCATCAACAGAGAACAAAGCTTTAGCTGAATCAACTACCTTAAATACAACAACTGCTGAAATTTCGATGGGATTTCCATCAGAGTCGTTAACTTTTAGAAGTGCAGTGTTAAAGTTTTTAACTTTTAATGAGATCGTTATTTTTTGTGTCAAGGGAGTTGTAATAAATAAGCCATTGTCTTTAATGGTTCCTAAATATTTTCCAAAAAATAAAATAGCTTTAGCTTGATTAGGGCCGACAATTGTTAATGAGCTAATAAAAAAGCCAGAAATAATCCAAAGTAAGGCAGCGATAATCCCAGTAGCTAGTGTTTCGTTAATAATAGTTAAGTAAAATAGCCAACCGCCGCCAAGAACCATAATCAGTAAAATAAAAAGACCAAGATAACCATTAATATGAAATGTATTTTTTTCTTTCATGTTGTCACTCCTTTAGTAAATTTGACTCTAGTATATCATGAGATAAAAATAAGAAGCTAGATTCTAAAAAAGAAATCTAACTCCTTAAAGTATAATCATTGAATTGTTTTCTTTTTGTAGTATGAATAACCAGCAAAAGAAAAGATAAAACAAATGAGAAAGAAAATCATCATTGATTTTGGATTGGAAGAAAAGCCACCAATGACAATAATCAGACCACCAATCATCGCTAAGATCGGGGCAATTAAACCGGTGAATGTGTTAGTGACAACTTTTTGTTTATAAAGCATTAATACTTTAATATATAAAAGCATATAAAGTAGATAACCAAAAACAATGGCAATTTCACTAATGTCACCTGTACTCATTAAAGTGAATTTTTGTGTTAAGTAATGAATAAGGAACCAAAATAAAGAACATCCTAAACTAATTAATGCTGAATAATTTGTCAAAAAGCCGCGATTATTCTTAGCAACTTGTTCTGAATAAGGAATCATTTTTTTTGTTGCTAGTGCGTAAGGCATTCTGATATGTCCTAAAACAACACCATTCACGACACCAAGCATAGAAATTAAAATAAAGAGTAAAATAATAATTTCGCCACTTTTTCCAAGTAACATTTGACCAATTTCAGTTACAGCACCATTGCCTGTTGCTAAAATGTATTCAGGTCCTAAAATATGTGTCATTCCTAAAAAATAAGCTAAGTAAACAAATAAAACGATAATTGGAGCAATAATTAAAGCAATAGGCATTGTTTTTTTAGAATTTTTGACTTCGCCTGAAATACTTAATGAAATAGCCCAACCATCATAAGAAAAGGCAGTAGGAGCAAGGGCTGCTAACCAACCTAAACCAACATTTGTTAAGGGAACAGGCTCTACATTTTGAGGAATATTAGGATGGCTTCCTGTGAAAAATAGAGCAATAATCCCAACACCAATAAGTGGGATTAACTTAGCAATAGATGAAAGAACTTGAAACCTACCACCTAAAGTTGAAGAAATAATATTGATTGAATAAAAAAGTAATAAATAAAGAAGCCCGATAAACATTTGTAAGTCTAAATTATCTGGTAAATTTAAAAGTAAACACGTATAAATACCAGAGGCCCATGCGACTACAACTGCAATTGTTGGGTAATAAAGGAAAGTTTGGAACCAGCCAACAGCACTGGCAATTTTTTCAGAGTAGAATTCTTCAAAATAAGCAACGATACCACCATTTTTATTAGATCTGGCAGCAAGGTTTGTTAAGGTAATACTTCCAAAGATAATACTAAATGCTCCAATAACAAATACTAGTGCACCTAGATAAACATTTCCGCCAGTAAACATTAGAATGTCATCTACTTTAAAGAAGATACCTGAGCCAATACAGATACCAACTATCATCGCAGTGGCAGTTGAAAGGCCATAAGATTTTTTCTGATTGATAAAAATAACCTCCATTTTTGTTTTCTATAAGGAAATATACCATATCTAATTATGAGAATAAATAAAAAATTCACATTAAATAGAAAGTTAATCTGTTTGTCATCTTTTAAGGTAACTATTCAATAAAGGAGTGATATGTTAAACTATTACTAAGTGAATGAATGAGAGAAAGTAGTGATTATAATGAATCGAAAAGAAATTATAAATAATGTTCTATGGTTTGGTGGTTTAATACTTGTATTAACTTTATTAAGAGTTTATGTGTTTACACCAACTAGTGTTTCAGGGGAATCAATGATGCCGACTATGGTTGATAGAGAAAGAGTCATTGCTTCTAAATTATCAAAAATTGAACGATTTGATGTCATTACATTTCCAGCACCAGATAATCCAAAGAAAAACTATATCAAACGTGTCATTGGTTTACCGGGAGATAAGATTGAATACAAAGATGACATGCTTTATGTCAATGATAAGGCCGTTGAAGAGCCTTATTTAAAAGACTATAAAGAAAAAACAGAAGGAACAATTCGTTACGGATTACCTTTAACTCAAGATTTTAAAATGAGTGATGTTTTAGGTGAAGAAACAGTCCCTGAAGGACATTTATTTGTTATGGGAGACAATAGACAAAATTCAAAAGATAGTCGGATGGTCGGATTTATTGATGAAGATGATGTTATGGGAAATGTGAAATTTGTGTTTTGGCCACCAGAAAAATGGGGAACATTTAAATAGTTAATAAGAGAGGTTTATCTAATTGAAGATAGCCTCTTTTTAAATTGTGTCATGTTATTTATATTAGTCGTTTTATGATAAACTACAAGATAAGAAGAAAAAAATAAGAAGGGGATCATGCTTGTGAGTGTACAATTTGTTATTGGTTCTGCTAGTCAGGATCATTCAAAAGAATTAGTAAAAATGGCAGACGAATGGTTGCAACAATCAAGCGACCATGAAGTTTTTTATTTAGTCCCTAACCACGTTAAATTTGAAACAGAGATTCATGTGTTAAAAGAATTAGCTGAGTTACCTCGCTATAGTAAATGGGAAAATATGGTTAGTATGCGTCTGCAAGTTTTTAGTTTTTCTCGTTTAGCTTGGTATTATTTACAAAATACAGCTGAATATCAGGAGCAACAACTATCAACAGTTTCTAAATTTATGATTTTAAAACAAGTTTTACTTGAAAATGCGACTAATTTAGAATTGTTTCAATATGAAACCAATAAGCCTGGCTTTGTGGAACAGTTAATTGATTTATTTGATGAGCTTCAAGAAGGGTTTATTACACCAGAAGATTTAGAGGAAACTTTAAATGAGCTGAAGATTCAAGGAAAAGTCACGGAGAATTTTATTAAATTAAATGATATAAAAGCTATCTATACGTATTACAGTGAACGGATTTCTGAGTTAGATGCTTCTGGTCATGATTTATTACTATCTTTAGGTAATTACTTACAAAATAAAAATTTAAAAAATGTGATGTTTATTGTTTCAGGATTTTCTAACTTTACAGCAATTGAAAAACAATTAATTGAAAGCTTAATGAAAGCTTCTGGGGAATTTAAAATATCTTTAGTTGTTGATAAAGCTTATACCAATCAAGTTCCAGAAGCTCGGGATTTATTTTTTAATACAGGCCACTTATATTATGAGCTTTACCAAATAGCAAAAGAAAATAAATTACCTATTTTATTTGATAAAAAATTAACGGATGAAACAACGTCCATGACCGATTTAGATATGGTTTGGCAACAAAGTCAAAAGTTAATGAAAACAAGTGACAAAGTTTTAATGGATAAAAGTAATGTTCCACTAGAAGTGTGGAATGCAGTGGATCCCTATAATGAGATGCTTTCTGTTGCTAAAGAAATAAGACGCTTAGTTTCTATAGAAGGTTATCGTTATCAAGATATTACTGTATTAACAAGAGATTTAGCTTCTTATCAGCAAATTATTTCTCCTATATTAGTTGAAAATGATATTCCTTTTTATTTTAATCAAGAGGAAGAGATGAAACACCATCCTTTAATCGAATTTATTAATGCTTTATTTCAAATGAAACAACATTTTTATCAGTATAAAGATGTGCTTCGTTTTTTACGCTCAGAAATATTTTCACCTAATTCTTTAGAAATTGATTCCCTACCAGAGTGGGAAAATCATCGTAAAGAGCTAAGAGAAGCTGTAGACTATACAGAAAATGTGGTTCTTGCTTATGGTTATAGTGGTTCTGATTGGGTGAAGAAAAGAGATTGGCGTTATGTCTACTACCAGTATGAGTATGAGGATGAGGTCGAAGGCGAAAAGATTGATAAGGATGTAGAGATTCAACATATATCAAATGATGTGAGACATTTAATTCGTGATTATGTGGCACCATTTTTTGAAAAATTAGATGAAGTTAAACTTGGAAAAGAAGCAAGTATTTTATTTTATGAATTTATGATTCAAGTGGGTGTGGAAAAACAAATTCAATTTATGAGAGACTTAGCTTTGGAAAGAGGAGACTTAGTTAAAGCCAAAAATCATGAGCAAACGTGGCAAGCTTTTGTCACTTTGCTAGATGAATACACAGAGTTAATGGGTGAATTAGACTTTGATTTAGATGATTTTATTCAAATTTTCAAAACAGGACTTGAAGGCTTAACTTATAGTAAAGTCCCAACGACTCTTGACCAATTAGAAATTACTTCAATGGATTTTGTTAGAGCGAAAAAAAGTAAAGTAACTCTTATTATTGGGGCAACAGATCAACAATTACCTAAAAAAATAGAAAATAAAACGTTACTTAGCGATGAAGAAAGAGGCTTCTTAAAAGAAGTACTCCCATTTGAAAAGTACTTAAAAAAAGATCAAACAAAAGATTTAGCAAGAGAACCATTTGTTTTCTATTTGTCATTGCTATCAGCAACTGATAAGTTGATTATTACCTATCCCAAAAGTAGTGATAATAGCAAGGAATTAAAAATTTCTCCCTATGTCACGATTTTAAAACAAGAATTACAACTTAAAGAAATACCAAAAGAACAAGGATTTAAATGGCAAGAAACACCAAATACAACTCTTTTCTCAACAGATGACGTATTACTTAGGGAATGGATAGACTTTAAACGCCAATTAACTGATGAAAAACAAGCAACACCGTGGATTTTTCATCAACTAGAAAAAAGATTGCTAAAAAAATACCCGCTAAAAACAGCTAGATTGCTAGCTAGTTTGGCTCATGAAAATATTCCGGAGAACTTAAGTTCAGTTTCTGTTGAAACTCTCTACGGTGAAACAGTCTATGCCTCGGTTTCTAAAATTGAGAACTTCCATAAATGTCAGTACAAGTACTTTTTAATGTATGGTTTAGGCTTAAGAGAAAGAGATCAATTTGAGCTATCACCAGCAGCTACAGGAGATTTTTATCACGAGGCTTTAGATCAATTTTTCAAAGAGATTATTAAGGGACAATACATTTTAAGTCAAATGACTCAAGAAGAAATCCAAGTGGTTACTGAGAATGTCTTAAAAGAAGTTTTAGGACAGGATAAATTTGGGATTTTAAATACGACAAATCGCATGAATTACATTAAGTATCAACTATCTAAAACCATAGAAAGAATTGGTTGGTCGCTTAAAAAACAAAGCGAAAGAAGTAATATGACTGTTGTTCAAACAGAAGTTTTATTTGGTCAAATTCTTCAAGACCAAGGCCTAGCAAGTCTAGATTTTGATTTAAGCAATCGGAAGAAATTAAAAGTTAGAGGGAAAATCGACCGTATTGATAAAATGAAAGTTGAAGATGATTTGTATTTATCAGTGATTGATTATAAATCAAGTAAACATAATTTTGATTTTGTAGATGCTTATTATGGATTAGCTCTACAGATGATTACTTATTTGAATGTCGCTTTAAATAATGCGGTATCTCTTGTTGGAGAGGAAGCTAAAGCAGCAGGAGCCTTTTACATGCATGTACAAAACCCAATGATTCCAGCAAGTGAGAAAATTAATGAAGAAAACATTGAGGAAGAGTTACTAAAGTCTTATCAGTATAATGGTTTACTTACTAATGAAGAAGCTGTATTAGAGTTACTAGATAAAACAATGGAACCTGGTGTTAAATCTTTAGTTTACCCTTATCAACAACTAAAAAAAGAAACGATGAAATCATCTCAATTTGTTACAAATGATGAATTAGATTTCTTAATTGAGAACAATCAAAATCGATTTAGAGAAGCTGGAGAAGCTATTTTTGAAGGCTCTACTCTTTTAAATCCAGCTTACAGAAAACAAAAACGTATAGCTTGTGAGTATTGTCCTTTTAGAAGTGTTTGTCAGTTTGATGTGATGTTAAAAGAAAATAACTACCACCGAATTGAAGAGCTATCTAAAGAAGAAATTATGGAGAAAGACAAGGAGGTGGATCACGATGAGTAAAGTTGAAATACCTTTAAGACCAGCAAATAGCCACTTTACTGATAAACAATGGCAAGCTGTCTATGATAAGGGAGATAATATATTAATCTCAGCCTCAGCAGGTTCTGGGAAAACAACAGTTTTAGTTGAGAGAGTTATTCAACATATTAAAGCAGGGACAAATGTTGATGAGTTGTTAATTGTTACTTATACAGAAGCAGCAGCTAAAGAGATGAAACAAAGAATCCAGGTAGCTGTTCAATCAGCTATTAATGAGGAGTCTGATTTAGAAAAAAGACAGCACTTAATCAAGCAGTTAAACTTGTTACCTACAGCACCTATTAGTACCTTGCATGCCTTTTGTTTAACCGTGATTCGCAAATATTATTACTTAATTCATATTGATCCTGTTTTTCGTTTATTAACAGATGAAACAGAGATTACACTTTTAAAGGAAGATGTTTGGGAAGATGTTAGGGAAAAATTATATGGTGACAAACAAAAAGAGTTTTATGAGTTAACTGAAAATTTTTCTAATGACCGAAATGATGAAGGTTTAACAAAGTTAATTTTTTCTTTAGCAAGTTTTGCTTTATCTAATACGGAACCTAAAGAATGGCTTGATAAATTAACGAAACATTATGAAGTTGAAGGTAGTATTATTAATAGTGAGCTGTATCAAGATTTTATGAAACCGAGTCTTGTAAAAGATTTAACTCATCTGATTGAAAGAAGTAATGAGCTAATTAACCAAACAATTGGTGAGCCGGATTTTGAAAAAACATTAAGTGTTTTTGAAAGTGATAAAGTTTTGTTAACTAATATACTTAGATTAGTTGAAGAAGATGATTTGGATGCCTGTTACACAAGTTTTCTGCAAGGAAAATTTGCAACAATTAAAGGACCAAGTAAAAAAACAAGTCCAGAAGAAGTAATGGAAGTCTATGAAGAGCTGAAAAAAGAAAGAGATTTAATCAAAAAGCAATTTGGAACGTTGAAAAAGAATTACTTCACCTTGTCTCCTGAGAAGATGTTAGAGCTGATTCAGTTATCAGAGCCTTTGGTTAGAGAAATGGTTTTTGTGTGTCAGACTTATTTATCTGCCTTTAACAAACAAAAAGAAGAGAAAAACTTAGTTGACTTTAATGACCTAGAGCATATGACTTTAGCTATTTTAAGAGAGCTTGATGGTGGCAAGTTTAAGGCGTCAGAAGCTTCCCTTTTTTATCGTAGTAAGTTTAAAGAGGTGTTAGTGGATGAGTACCAAGATGTAAATAGACTACAAGAAGGGATATTATATTGGCTTCGACGACCTGAATTAAATGAAGGTAATTTATTTATGGTAGGGGATGTTAAGCAGTCTATTTATGCCTTCCGTTTAGCTGATCCAACTCTCTTTATTGAAAAATATGAACAATATGCAGAAGAAGACGATGGTAGACGGATTATTTTAGCTGAAAACTTCAGATCTAGAGGAAGTGTATTAGACTTTACAAACCTTATATTTACTCAATTAATGGATAAAGAACTAGGTCAAATTGAGTATGATCAGAGTGCCGAGTTAATAACAGGTTTTAAAGACTATCCAGAAAGTAGCGCTCATGACACTGAAATTTTGATTTATGAAAGTGAATCAGAGTCTGAGGAAGAAGAAATTGATTTAACTTTTGAAATTGAAGATAAAACAGAAGGAGAATTACTTCTTGTTGGTCAAAAAATTCAAGAATTAATTAAAAGTAAATTTCCGATTTATGATAAAAGAAATAAAATGAGTCGACCAATTAAATATCAAGATATCGTTTTACTAAGTCCTACTAAGAAAAATAATTTAGTGATACTAGATATCTTTAAGCAACTAGATATCCCTTTATTAATTAACGACACACAAAATTATTTTCAAGCAACAGAAGTCAAAATAATGATTGCCTTACTTCAAGTGATAGATAATCCTTATCAAGATATTCCTTTTGTAGCAGTTTTAAGGTCACCTGTTGTGGGTATTAAAGAAAATGATTTAGTTAATATTAGGCAATATGATAGCAATGGGTATTTTTATGATGCGTTGAAAGTATACTTGAAACAAGAAACTCAAGTGGATTCTTTATTTGAAAAAATAAGTGAGTTCCATGACCAGTTTATTGTATGGCGTGAGATGGCTAGACAAGAAAAGTTAGTTGAATTGATTTGGAAAATTTATCAAGATACTGGTCTTTTAGAATACGTAGCAGGAATGCCTTCTGGAAAACAAAGACAAGCGAATTTACATGCTTTGTATGAAAGAGCCACATCTTATGAGGAAATGAGCTTTAAAGGACTTTTCCAGTTTGTTCGTTTTATTGAAAAAATGCAAGCGAAAAATAAAGATCTAGCAGAACCAAATAACACAACAGATGTGGAAGATGCTGTTAGGGTGATGACGATTCATGCTAGTAAGGGATTAGAATTTCCTGTTGTTTTTGTATTAGATATGAATAAGCAATTTAATATGACAGATTTAAACAATCAATCTTTTATTTTTGACGAGAAATTAGGAGCAGGAATTAAGTACTTAGATCTTGATAAACGCATCAAATATGAAACTCTTCCTTATGTTTTAATCAAAGAACAAAAACGAAAAAAAATGTTAGCTGAAGAGATGAGAAAACTATATGTTGCCTTAACTAGGGCAGAAGAAAAACTCTTTTTAGTTGGTTCATATAAAAGTAAAGAGGTAGCTTTTAAAAGTTGGCAGGAACAAATTAATTCTGATCACCGAGTATTATCTACATCAGCAAGACTTGGACAAAGAAGTTTACTTGGTTGGGTTGGTTTAAGTATTGTAAGACATCCACTAATTATTAAAGAATATCCTGAGCTTCAAGTCCAACCACTAAAGGGATTAGAAACAATTCCTGTTAATTTTAATCTTAAATTTTTTACAAAAGAAGACATCGGGAAAATTCAAGAAGAAATGACTCCTCTTGAAACAAGAGTTGAAAAAATAGATACGGATGCTAATCCACAACTATTAAAATCAGTAGTTGATATCTTAAACTTTAGCTATCCTAATGAATCAGCAACAAAAACGGCTAGCTATCAATCTGTGTCTGAAATTAAACGACTGTTTGAAGATCCTGATGAAAAACATCTACAAGTGATTGATTTTTCTAAAAAACTAACGACTAAAGCAAATCGAATAGTTGGTGAAGAGTTAGCTAAACCGAAATTTCTAGCCGAAGTAAAAGAGATTACCCAAGCTGAAATTGGAACTGCAACCCATTTAGTTATGCAATTAATTGATTTAGAGAAAAAACCAAGTAAAAATGATTTTGAAAAATTAATTAATCAATTAGTTGAAGATGGTGTTCTTGAAGAAAAATTAGCTGAAAAAATAGATATCACTAACTTATTAACTTTCTTTGATACAGAGTTAGGAGATTTACTTGTTTCAAAAGAAAGTGTCGTCAAAAGAGAGCAACCATTCTCATTGCTACTAAGTGCTGCTGATATTTACGAAGATTATTTAGGTAAAAGAGAAGATCGCTTATTAATTCACGGGATTATTGACGGCTTTATTGAAACAGATGAAGAACTTGTTTTATATGATTTTAAAACAGATTATGTGCCCAAAAATGCAACAAATGAAGAACTTGAAGCAATTAAAAGTAAGTATGTAGGACAGCTAAATTTATACAAACAAGCTTTAGAACAAATCAAAGAAAGACCAGTTACATCTGTGAAATTAGTCTTATTAAGAGGTAATAAGCAAATAGAAATGTTATAAATGTAAAAAAACGGTAGTTAAGCCTTAAAAAAAATGGTAAAATTTGTATATTAAAAAGGAGGGGAAAAAATGTATAAAACATCAGGACAGCTAAAGCAAGAAGCTAAGGATAGTTTAAGAGGAAGATGGAAAGATGCGGTTATCTTAAACTTAGTACCATCCCTTCTACAGATATTAAGTGTGTTCTTAATGGGATTAATAATCGCAGGAATAATCTTTTTTGTTTCAATGTTTACAGCAAGTTCAAGTTTTGAGTCTTTTGATAGTCAAAAAGGTATTGAGAGAACTAATATTGAACAACTCTTTGATGAGGATTTCTTTGATGAAGGGTTAACTGAGTGGAATTCAGAGTATAAAAATAGTAACTTTAATACTTCGTTACAAGTAGGTCCACCTTCATTTGTAACACCAATCATGAATTTAGTTATTTCATTATTAATGGTAGGAATCTCCTTTACATTCTTGGATGTCGTTAGAAAACGAGAAGATCAATCTATGGAATTTAAAGATGCTTTCAGAATTTTTAATGGTGTCGACTTTATACCTATATTTTTAATTAATATACTAACGTATGTATTTACTTTCTTATGGACGCTCTTACTTGTTATACCAGGGATTGTTAAGCGCTACTCTTATTCTCAATCTTATTTTATTTATAAAGATTTAGCGACTCACAAAGATGTGAGAACAATGGGCGCAACAAGTTTTATTTCAGAAAGTAAAGAATTAATGAAGGGACATAAAGCAAGATTATTCTGGCTAGATGTTAGCTTTATTGGTTGGTACATTCTAGGTTCTATCCCTTTTGGAATTGGTTTACTATGGGTGAATCCATATGTTCAAACAACCAAAGCAGCCTTTTACGATGACTTGTCAAAAGGTAAATTTTTATTAGCTGAAGAAGTTGATGAAGAAGAAGAATGGACAAGTTTTTAAAGAATGAGATATTTCTCATTCTTTTTTTATTAGATTGATACCAATTAATCAAAATGATTTAAGAATTATAGAGTAATATACATTCATACCAATTATCCCGAATTGGTTTTTCATACTTAACTCTTACCGAGAGAGTGAAATAACAACCTTCATTTCCGCTAAAGCGACGGCTTTAGTGGTTTTTTTCTGTCTTTTATTCTATAATAAGAACGTACGTTTCTATTAGGGGGGATAATATGTCAAATGAATTACGATTTCCATTAAAAAAAGATACGTCAAGAAAAATAATTCATATTGATATGGATGCTTTTTATGCTTCAGTTGAAGAACGTGATCATCCTGAATTAAAAGGACATCCCTTAGTGATTGCTAAGCACCCAAAAGACACAGGAGGTAGAGGCGTTGTTACAACAGCCAATTACGAGGCTAGGAAATTTGGTATCCACTCAGCTATGAGTGCTCAAAAGGCTTATGAACTGTGTCCAACAGCTAATTTTGTTCAAGGGAATAGAAGTCATTATGCTGAAATTTCAAGAGAAATCCATCAAATTTTTAGGGAATATACCGACATTATTGAGCCTTTATCTTTAGATGAGGCTTATCTTGATGTAACAGTTAATAAAAAAAATATTAAAAGTGCTATTAAAATCGCTAGAATGATTCAATTAGAAATTTGGCAAAAATTACATTTAACTTGCTCAGCAGGAGTTAGTTACAATAAATTTTTAGCTAAGTTAGCATCAGATTATGAAAAACCAAAGGGCTTAACAGTCGTTTTACCAGAAAATGCTGAATCTTTTTTAAGGGATATTCCAATTGAAGATTTTCACGGAGTAGGGAAAAAAACTGTTCCTAAAATGCATGAAATGGGTATTTATAAAGGAAAAGATTTATATGAAAAATCAGAGATGGATTTAATTCGTGAGTTTGGTAAGATGGGTTATTCTTTATACCGAAAGGTGAGAGGGATTCATGATAGTCCAGTTGAGCCAAATCGTGACCGGAAATCTGTTGGCCGTGAAAATACATTTTCTAAGCCGTTACTCGTTGAAGACCAAGTAGTAATTGAGTTAAGAGAATTAGCAAAAGACGTAGAAAAATCGTTAAAAAGAGCTCAACTTCACGGTCAGACAGTGGTTTTAAAAGTGAGAGATAAAGAGTATGAAACTTTTACTAAACGAGTAACGATTAGAGATTATATTGATGACGATGAAACGATTTATTTTTATGTTAAACAAATTTGGGACACTTTTGACTTATTAGAAAGAGGTATTAGGTTATTAGGCATTACGGTGACTAATCTTGAGTCAAAACAATACGAATTAATTAAATTACCTTTATGGGAAAAAGAGCAGCCAACTAAAAAGCCTGAGGAATAAGTACTTAAACTTAATTCTCAGGCTTTTTGATTCTTAGTTTTGATTAGACATCTCTAGTAATTTATTTTTTAAGTCTTCTTCCATAACACTTAATTCAATTTCAGCATTACGACGTTTTTCCTTACCTTCTTTTTGGATACGAAGAGTTTCTTGAATAGTTTCAATTAAATCGTTTTGAGTTTTTTGTAATGTTTCAATATCAACAATTCCACGTTCATTTTCTTCAGCTGTTTCAATAGCCGAAATTTTTAACATCTCTGAGTTTTTAGCTAGTAAATCATTTGTTGTTTGAGATACTTGACGTTGAGCTGTAACAGCATCTTTTTGACGTAAAAGAGTTAAAGCAATTGCTACTTGGTTTTTCCATAATGGAATAGCTGTATTAATCGAAGCTTGAATTTTTTCAGCAAGAGCTTGGTTTGTATTTTGAATTAGGCGAATTTGAGGTGCTTGTTGGATAGTAATTTGTCTTGCTAATTTTAAATCATAAGTTCTTTTTTCTAGACGATCCACAAACTGATTTAAGTCATTAACAATTTGGGCATCCATTTGGTCACCACTTGCTTCAGCCACTTTCATAGCTTCTGGAATAGTTACCATTTCAAGTTCTTCAATTTTAACTTCTCCAGCAGCAATATAAATATTTAAAGCATCAAAGTAATCTTTGTTTTTGTTATAAAGTTGTTCAAGCATTAAGTTATCTTGTAATAAACCATTTTTTTCTTTATCTAGTTTAACGGCAATCTTATCAATTTGAGCACCAATTTTTTGGTATTTAGCAGTTACTTCATAAACAGATTGTTTTACTTTACCAAACATTTTTCTAAAGATATTACTATCACGGGCTTCTAATTCACTAGGACTCGCTTCATTTAAACGATACATTAATTCAGTAAGTGAATCTCCCATAGGTCCGATATCTTGAGCTTGGACGTGATTTAACATAGTATGAGAAAATTCGCCTAACTTTTGTTGTGCTGCCACTCCGTAACTTAAAACGGCTTGGCTATCACTTGTATCAATTTGAGCTGCTAACTCACGAGCTTGTTTTTGTCTGTCCTCTGGTAATTTATCAATAACTTTGGTTGCTACAGAGGTATTTGTTTGTAATTTTTTATCTTCTTGTACACTTAATTTTGATGTATCTGGAGCCTCAAAGGGGTTACTCAGTAAATCATCTAATGTGCTATTAACAGGTGTTACATCTTTTAATTCATCAGTCATCTAAATATTCTCCTTTTCGTGTTTGTATTCTTCCATTTCTTTTTCGCGGTCTACATTTTGTTGAGCGATAGAAATTTCTACGTCTAAGTCATCTAAATCATCTTTAACAAAATCAGCGTAATCTTTAACGATTAATTGAGAAACTTCTTCAATTGCTGCTGCACATTGATTAAGAGCATCAAAAGTGTCTTTTGTTTTTAGTTCATGATTATTGATTTCGATATATTTAGAAGTAAGTTCTACAACATTAGGTAAATGATTGTAGAGAAAACGGTCAGCTCTGTGTAACTTATTTGGTTCTTTAACAATTTCTTTAAACATAGCACGATTTGCTTTTAACGTATCATATCTCAAGTTAATAGCTTTTAATTTTGCTACTTCTTGCATATTGTTATCAAGAGTTGTGATTTGTTTTTTAGCATCTGCCATTGTTTCTCTAAAGAACACAATTTCTTTATCATTCATTCCAAATTCTGAATAATGAGCTTCTTTTTCTTTTGTTAATTCAGGCATTTTATCAATATCTTGATTTTTATTTTTACCAAAAATTAATTTTATTAACCTTAAAACAGCAAAGAAAATCGCGAAGAAAAGAGCAGCTGATAATAAAGTATTAATAAAACTTGATTGATTGAAAATAAAAATTAGTGGGATTAAAATCACGATCACACCTAAAAGCCTATACAATTTTGAGTTATTAGTTTTTTTCATACGGGTTCACTCCTATTTGGTTTTTACCAATAATCTTTATCTTAAAATCATTTTATCACAGTCGGTGAAAATAGATATCAGTCTATGGATGGATTTCTAAAGTTTTAAGAAAAAGCTAAAAATAGAAGTTGTTTTATTGAATATACAACCCTTTAAAGGTATCATAAACTTAATAAAAGAGAGATTCAAGGAGAAAAAAATGACAGATAAATTCGCAGAAGTAACAACTAAAAGAGAAGTTATTTATGAAGGTGCTATTATTGATGTAGTAGTAGATGATGTATTACTTCCAAATGGAGAAACCAGTAAAAGAGAGCTTGTCTTTCACAATGGAGCAGTAGGGATTATTCCAATTACTAAGGAAGGAAAAATTGTTTTAGTTAAACAATTTCGTAAAGCTTTAGAAAAAAGTATTTTAGAAATACCTGCTGGAAAAATTGAAAAAAATGAAACAAATCCACTAGATGTTGCTAAAAGAGAGCTAGAGGAAGAAACAGCTTATCAAGCAGCAGAATTAAAAGAAGTAACACGTTTTATTGCTTCTCCTGGATTTTGTAATGAAGAGTTAACTATTTACGAAGCAAGAGGACTTGTAAAAGTTGATAATCCTCTGCCTCAAGATGACGATGAATTTTTAGAGTTAATGGAATTAACTTTAAAGGAAGCTAAAGAAAAAATAAAGACACAAGAAATTTGTGATGCTAAAACAATATATGCTATTCTATATTGGGAAATGCAAACTAGGTAAGGAGGGGAACTATGTTTAGAAAAGAAAAAGAAGTTAAAGAAGAGCCTCCTATACAAAAGGAAGAACCACAAATTTTAACAAGAGGACGTGTACGAGAGTTTAATAAGAACAAAAAACGTAACACGTGGTTAAACAAAGCGATTATTATAGTAGCAATTCTACTTGCGATTACGATTTATGCAGTATTAAAACTTTAAGGGGTGTTTGGTGTTGAAGATTGGTATTATTGGTGCAATGGAACAAGAGGTTAAAATTTTAAGTGAAAAACTTGAAAACATGTCAACCTGGGAAGAAGCAGGAGCAACTTTTTATACAGGTGTAGTAGGGGAGCATGAAGTTGTCTTAACAAGATCAGGTATTGGTAAAACTTTAGCTGCTTTAACGACAACATTATTAATCAGTCACTATAAAGTTGATATTGTCATTAACACAGGTTCAGCAGGTGGTATTGGTGAAGGACTAGCTATTGGAGATGTTGTTATTTCTGATAAATTAGCTTATTCAGATGTTGATGTGACAGCTTTTGGTTATGAATATGGCCAGATGGCACAAATGCCACTTTACTACGAGGCAAATGATGTGTTAGTACAAGCAGCGATGGAAGCATCAAGTAACAATATGCTAAATGGACGTGTTGGCTTGATTGTATCAGGAGATACGTTTGTTCATAGCCAAAAACAAATTCACGACATTAAAACTCATTTTCCAATGTGTTTAGCAAATGAAATGGAAGGAGCTGCTATTGCTCATGTAGCCCATCAATATGATGTTCCTTTTGTGGTTATTCGTGCCATGAGTGATGTTGGCGATGAGAATGCTAGTGTGAATTTTGATGAATTTATTATTGATGCAGGAGAAAAATCAGCCAAAATGGTACTAGCCCTATTAGCTGAGATAAAAGAAGGAGATATCTAATCATGGAAGCTTTATTATCAATTGATTACACTTATGATTTTGTTGCAACTGATGGAAAGTTAACAACTGGGCAAGTTGGTCAAGATATTGAAGAAGCATTAGTTTCTTTAACAGCTGATTTTATTGAAAGAGATCAATTTGTTGTTTTTGCAATTGATGGGCATGACCCAACAGATTCTTTTCATCCTGAAAATAAATTATTTCCACCGCATAATGTTTTAGGGACTAGTGGTAGAGATTTATATGGTTCTTTAAAGCCATTGTATGAGAAGAATGAGGATAAAGAAACTGTCTACTGGTTAGACAAAAGACATTATTCAGCTTTTAGTGGAACAGATTTAGATATTCGCCTGCGAGAAAGAAATATTCAAAAGATTCATTTAACTGGAGTGTGTACAGATATTTGTGTCTTACATACAGCCGTTGATGCTTATAATCTAGGTTATGAGATTGTGATTCATGAAAACTGTGTTCAGAGTTTTGATGAGGAAGGGCATCGTTGGGCACTTAGACATTTTAAAAACACATTAGGTGCAGAAATAGTATAGAAAAAGGTTGACCCGTTAAGGTCAACCTTTTTTATATATGAAAGACATAGATAAGGGCTAGAGCTAAAATGATTTGTAAGGTACCCACTGCTAAAGCATAAATAAGGTAACGTAATCCTTCTTTAAAAAATTTAGCAAAATCAAGTCTTAAACCAATAGCGGCTAAGGCTGTAATTTCAAACCAACCACTAATAAAATGAGCTGTTTCACTGATTTTAGGGGCTAGTGGCATAAAACTATTTAAGGTACAAAAGAATAAGAAACCAATAATGTACCATGGTAAAGGACTTTTTTTAGCAGGTTTAGTATTAATTTCTTTGTTTGTATTTAAACGGTCTTTTTCAGTGAATTTAGAGAAACTAAATACAACAACCACTAATAAAATGATACGCATGATTTTGAAAAGAGTAGAAAACTCTACGACATCAGGACTAATCATGCTAGCACTTGCTACTACTTGTCCAACAGATTGGAGAGTTCCACCAATTAAAGCACTTTGAGTCAGTACATCTTGGTAAAGACCAGTTGCAATAAAGGGAAGTAGTAACATTAGAACTGTTCCTAGTAAATTAACTAAAGTAATAACTTGCCCCTTTTCATCTTCATTGGCATCAATTTCTGGAGCAATAGCGCCTATCGCAGAAGAACCACAGACCGCATTTCCACCAGCCATAAGTAATCCAATCTTTTTAGAGAATCCCATTTTGCGCCCAATATAATAAGCACCAGCAATTGTTCCAACCATTTGTACCACAATAAAGCCAATACCATTTAATCCCATATGGGCAATGGTTTGAAAAGTGACAGTAGTTCCTAGAAGAACGATTGAGATTTCTAGTAATTTACTTTCAGCAAGTTTTGTACCAGCACTTAAAATAGGTTGCTTTAAAAAAGTATTACCTAGTAAAATTCCTAAAAGAATAGCTATTGTGGCAGCTCCAATAGTTGGTAACCAGATGGCAATAACCTTACTAATAGCTGCTACTAAAAAGGATAATAATAATCCTGGAAGAATTTTTTTAATTGTTTGACTCATATACATCACACTTTCTTTTTTCTTGATAATAAAAGTATAACTTTCTTTTTTACATTTGAGAAATATATAGTTAAAATAGTAATTATAAGAAAAATAAATAGTAGGTGATGGATATGTTCAAATTATTAGCAACTTTTAGAGTAGCTTATGAAACAAGAAATTTTTCAAAAGCTGCAGAAGTTTTATTTATTTCTCAACCAGCAGTTTCAAATCAGATTAAGCAATTAGAAGAAGAATTACAATGTGTTTTATTTAAAAGAAAAGGGAAACAGGAAATGCATCCGACAAAATCAGCAGATATACTTTATGGGAAAGTCTTGAATTTAAGAGATGATTGGGCTGAGACGGTGAGATTAGTAAAAGAAAGTGATAATCAACAAATTCTTTGCCGGATTAGTGCTTCTCATACAGTTTCTGTTTATTATATGCCAGAGTTAATGCGTTATTTGATTAACGAGTTTCCAAAAGTTATTTTTGAAGTGGATATGAAAAACTCTGAAGAAGTGTTACAGGAAATTCACCAACATAATGTGGATTTTGGCTTTATTGAAATGCCTTTAATGACTGATGGGATTAGTCGTTTAGAAATTAAAAAAGACCAACTAGTTTTAGCAGGTAATTTGCAAAGTAATCTTTGGTTAAGTAGAGAAGCAAATTCTGGTGTCTATCATTATATGGAACGCTATCTATTAAGTGAAAATTTAAAACCAAATCGAGTGATTATTAAAAATAATGAAATCATTATTAAAATGTTAGAAAAGGGAATTGGGAAAAGCATGATTTCAAAACAGGCAGTACCTGATTCTTTACCTTATGTTGATTTAGGAGAAGATTATGTAAGACCACTTTATTTTTTAAAGAAAAATAATTTGATTCAAAGAGACTTACAAGAGATAGCAGAAGCAATTGAAAAATTTTATAAATAAAGGAGCTGTGACATATTTATGTCACAGCTCCTTTATACAAACTAAACACTTCTGTCACGACCTCTTAATTATATTCTGCGCGAGTACCACCAATTAGTTTAGGTCTATTACCTAAAGCAGTTACATGAGCTGCTCCTAATTTGTTTAATGAGGGACGAATTGGAATTTGAACATGTTTAATATGCATACCAATCGCTGTATCTCCAATATCAATACCAGCATCAGCCACAATATGTTCAACTTCAACAGGATCTTTCATCGCTTTATAAGCAGCTGTTGCAGTAGAACCCCCTGCATGAACTTTTGGCACGACAGAAACAATCGTTAATCCAAATTTTTTAGCAACTTCTCTTTCAACTGTTAGAGCACGGTTTATATGCTCACAGCCTTGAAAAGCTAAATAAATATTTTTATTTTCAAATAAAGTAATTAGAGTTTCTGCAATTAAGGTACCAACTTCTTGACTAGAGTTTTTACCAATGACACCACCAATAACTTCACTTGAACTTGAGCCAATAACAAAAATATCTCCTTCTTGTAAGTTTGTTTTTTCTAAAACATCCTCAGCAATTGTTATGACGTCTTGTTTTACTTGATTTAAATCTAACATAATCAAAATCATCTCCTGTTTTTAACTAACTGAATTATAACATAGGAATGTAAATTTTAAGTGAGAAAGCTCACTTTTATCTGAAAAGTTGTGTACAATAAAATTATAGAGAATAGGAGGAATGATGAATGAAAAAATCAACATTATTAGTAACTGTTCCAATAGAGGATAGTCAGGTAAAAGAACTTGAAACGATTGCCTCAAATTTCGAAATTATTAAATTGGATGAATTTAAAGGAAATATAGATGATGTAGAAATTCTATATGGTTGGAACCAAGAGATGGGCAATAAATTATTAGCCTCTGATACATCTTCTTTAAAATGGGTTCAAGCCAATTCAGCAGGTGTTGATCATATTGATACCAACAAAATAAAAGAAAAAAATATTCTATTAAGTAATGCTAGTGGAGTCCATGGTAACCAAATGAGTGAATCTATTTTAGGAATGATTTTTGCACATACAAGAAAAATAAAAGAATCCATTTTAGCTCAAGAAAAAAGTGAATGGATTTCACCAACTCAAATGAGTGATTTAAATCAGAAAAAAGTAATGATAGTTGGGACTGGTCACATTGGTGAACGATTGGCTGAAATCTTAAAAGTTTTCCAAACAAACATTACAGGAGTTAATCGAAGTGGTCGAGAAGTTCCTCACTTTGATCAGATTATTAAACAAGATGACTTACTAAATCATATTTCAGAGATGGATATTGTCGTAAGTCTTCTACCAGATACATCAGAAACTCATTATTTCTTTGATAAATCTGTGTTTAGTCAAATGAAAAAAGGTGTTCTATTTATTAATGCAGGACGCGGGGGAACTGTTAATACAGAAGATTTAATTACTTATTGTGAAAATGAAACAATTGGTTTTGCCGGATTAGACGTCTTTGAAGTGGAACCACTACCTAAAACGAGCCCATTATGGAAATTAGATAATGTGCTTATAACACCCCATTCTTCTGGAGCAACTGACCAATATTACAATCGTTTATATCCAATTTTTAAGAAGAATTTATTGCATTACTTGGGGACAAGTGACATTTGTCAAAATAAAATTAATTAAGAGTAAAACCTAATACAAAAGGACTGTGGCTTTTTGGCTACAGTCCTTTTTATTAGAATAAACAGTATTTTAGTTGAATTGAACACAAACAATTTCAGGAGCATAAAAATCTTTTTGTAAAAGAGTTAATTCTCCAGTTTCTTCGTTACGTTCAAATAAAGTTAAATTATCAGTATTTTGGTTAGCAACGATAACAAATTTTTGGTCAGGTGTTAAATCGAAATCTCTAGGGAAATCACCTTCAACAGAAATAAGTTGAATCAATTCAATTGATTTTCCGTCATTTGCTACTTTATAAACTGCTAATGAGTTATGTCCACGATTTGATGCGTAAAGAAATTTACCATCTTTAGAAATACGAATCGCAGCTCCTCCACTAAATTCAGTGAAGTTCTCAGGTAAAGTAGAGATAACTTGCTCCTCAGTAAAGACACCAGTTGTAGCGTCATAACTTAATACAACAACTTCATTTGATAATTCACCAAATAGATAAGCTTGTTTTTGGTTTGGGTGAAAGACAATATGTCTTGGACCAGTACCAGGTTTTGCTTTAAAAGTAGCTACCTCTGTTAAAGCACCTTTATCATCAACATCATATGTATAAACAGTGTCATTTCCTAAGTCACAAGCGATTAAGCGACCATCAGGAGCTAAGTCTGAGTAGTGAGCGTGTGCACTATTTTGATTTTCATGTGGGCCGTTACCAGTATGTTCTTTTCTATCGGCTAAAGTAAGAGAACCATCTGGATTGATTGTGTAAGAAGTAATCACACCTTTGTGGTAGTTAGCTCCGTAAACAAGTTGTCTTGTTTCATCAACAGCAACATAACAAGGAGGAGCTCCTTCTTCTGTAACGCGGTTTAAGAAGGTAAATGAGCCATCTTGATTTCTTTGGTAACTAGCAACGCCACCTAAATCACCATCTTTTGATACAGCATAAACAACTTCTTTGTCAGAAATTGCTAAAAAAGTAGGATTATCTTCAACAATTAAAGACTCAAGATTAACTAATTCTTTTTTCTCAGTATCAAATTCAACAGAATAGATACCTTTACTGTCTTTTTTAGTGTAAGAACCTAAAATAATTTTTTCCATTCAATAAACTTCCCTTCTTATATCTGATTTCCAATAGATTATAACATATAAAAAATAAGTATAAATAAAATTGATTTGATTTTAGAGAAGATTTTTAATTTTGGATTTTTATAGGGAAGTTTGAAGTAGATTTTTCTTTACAAGAAATAACGAAGAATATGATATACTAATAAACATAAACTAATTAAGAGGTGTAAGGGAATGAAAAAATCAGTCGTTAAGTCAATTGGGAAAAATGCGATTCATCCAAAGGATCCATTAATTATATTATTTGATGAAAGTGCAACTGACGCTTTAAAAAATGTTTCAGTTATTCAAAAATTTGATGAGTTAAATGATCACCTATTAAAAGCAGGAGATACATTATCTTTTGATGAACAAGAGTATAAAATAACTCAAGTTGGTCCTTTAGCTAATGAAAATTTACAAGCAATGGGGCATGTAACTGTTGTATTTAAAGAAGTTGCAGCAGAAGATGAAATGGCTAACGCTTTATATGTAGAGCCTTTTATCTTACCTGAAATTATTGAGGGAACAGTGATTACCTACGCTATTATAAAGTAAAGGAGAATCAGACGTGCAATCAAATAAACCAAATAAAGAAACAAAAAAATGGGCCAATCGATTATTATTAAATAATCAGATATTAATGCCTTTAATTATTATTGTCTTACTATTACTAATTGTTTTGTTATTTACAAAAGTATCCCATCTATTTCAACCAGTTGTTCAATTTATGGGAATAGTGGGTCTGCCAATTATTATCTCAGGTTTACTTTATTATATATTTAATCCTGTTGTTAATTTTATGGAGAAAAAAGGAATCAAACGAGATTTCGGTATTACAATTTTATATATAGTGGTTATTGGTTTAATCGCTTGGGGTATCATTATCTTAGTCCCAAAAATTGAAGCTCAAACCAAGAGTTTTATTGACGATTGGCCTATGTATTGGAAAACTATTGAGCATAAAACCTCAGAATTTTTCAATGCACCACTTTTTGAGCAGTTTAGCGAACCAATAGAAAATACAATAAATGAATTATTTAGTTCAATTAATTCAATTGCTAAGAGTATTTCTAAAAATGCCTTCACAGGAATCGGTAGTGTTGTAGGTGCAGTTGCTAATATTGTTGTAACCATTGTTACAGTACCATTCATTCTATTTTATTTATTAAAAGATGGAAAAAAATTAGCACCATTTGCTACACAATTTTTACCAACTAAAATTCGCAAGAAAACTTTAGTCATCTTAACAGACATTAATAAACAACTATCTTCATATGTAAGAGGACAGGTGACAGTAGCTATTGCAGTTGCTATTATGTTTATTATTGGTTTTTCAGTCATCGGATTAAACTATAGTATTACTTTAGGCATACTGGCTGGTTTTCTAAATTTAGTTCCATATGTAGGTTCAGCTTTAGCAACTATCCCAGCAATTATTTTAGCCTTAGTTGATGGTCCTAAAATGCTTGTAGCAGTTATTATTGTCTTTGTTTTAGAACAAACGATTGAAGGTAAATTTATTTCACCTTTAGTCCTTGGAAGTCAGTTAGATATCCACCCGATTACAATTATTTTTGTATTATTATCTGCAGGAAAAATATTTGGTATTATGGGTGTGATTATCGGAATTCCAGTCTATGCGGCAATTAAAGTAATAGTGACTCACTTATTTATCTGGTACAAAGATTTCTCAGGGTTATATGAGGAAGACAACACTCAAAGAATAGAAGAAAAGGCTGATGCATAAATATGCGTCAGCCTTTTCATTAAAATGTTTCTGCTAAATGTTCTGCTTTTTTATGAGCTTCTGCAATAATTTCTTCGGCTTTTTCTGGATAATGATCCACACCTTCAATAAAGATATGTTCAATATCAGTTACACCCATAAAATTGAAAATTGTTTCAAGGTACTGAGAGCCAGGTTCGTTACCAGAGAATGAACCACCGTTTGATTGAATATGCAGTAATTTTTTCTCAGGAACTAAGCCAAGTGGTCCAGTTTCTGTATAAGTAAATGTTTTACCTTTAACAACAATTGTATCAATCCATGATTTTAAACGAGATGGAATATTTAAATTCCATAGTGGATTTGTTACAACAATTTTATCATGAGCTAAAAATTGTTCAGTTAATTCGTTAAAACGAGTTAATGTTGCTAATTGTTCAGCTGATAATTCATTTTGACCAGCAGCAGTAGCCCAAGTTTCGAATAAATGAGCATCAATTTCTGGTACGTCTTCTTTATAAATATCAAGTACAGTAACTGTATCTGTTGGATTATTTTTTTTATAAGAAGCAATAAACGCCTCTTGAGTTGCTACAGAACGTGATTTTTCTGCAGATAATGGATGTGCTTGAACGACTAAAAGATTTGTCAATGTGGTTCCCCCTACTTATTAATTGTTAGTTATTTTCTTCATTACTATAACGATAGTTTTATAAAAAGTAAAGAACAGATTTGTAAATTATAGGTTTACAGTGATTTTTTTACAATTTTTTAGGTAAGATAATGCTTTTTTTGCTAAATTAAAGTATACTATCATAGGATAAACTAGGGGGTTGAACTTGTGGCACAATTATTTTTTAAACATGGGGCAATGAATAGTGGTAAAACAATTGAGATTTTAAAAGTTGCTCATAATTATGAAGAACAACAAAAGCCAGTTGTTTTAATGACTAGTGGACTCGATACAAGAGAAGCTGTTGGTGTTGTATCTAGTCGAATTGGCTTAAAAAGAGAAGCAATACCTATTTTTCATGAAACAAATGTTTATGAAAAAATCAAAGAACTATCCTATAAACCTTATTGTGTCTTAGTTGATGAATCTCAATTTTTGGAAAAAGAACATGTTATTCAATTTGCTAAAGTCGTTGATGAGCTTGATATACCAGTCATGGCGTTTGGATTAAAAAATGATTTCAGAAACGAATTGTTTGAAGGCTCTAAATATTTATTATTATATGCAGACAAAATTGAAGAGTTAAAAACAATTTGTTGGTTCTGCCATAAAAAAGCGACGATGAATTTAAGAATGAATGACAATAAACCTGTATACACAGGAGAGCAAATACAAATAGGTGGCAATGAATCTTATTTCCCAGTTTGTAGAAAGCATTATTTAAATCCACCACAATAGAAAATTAAGTATAAACTATGTATAATAAATGAGTGAAATAGAAAGGAAGAGATAAATGTTTGATCAATTACAATCTCTTGAAGATCGTTACGAAGAATTAGGTGAATTGTTAAGTGACCCAGAAGTAGTAAGTGACACGAAACGATTTATGGAGTTATCAAAAGAAGAGGCAAGTACAAGAGAAACAGTTGAGGTATATCGTCGTTATAAAGATGTTATCCAAGGAATTGCTGATTCAGAAGAATTATTAAGTGAAAAATTAGATGACGAATTACAAGAATTAGCTAAAGAAGAATTATCTGAATACAAAGCTGAAAAAGAAGAGTTAGAAGAAAAAATTAAAATTCTTTTACTACCTAAAGATCCTAATGATGATAAAAATATTATTATGGAAATTAGAGGAGCAGCCGGTGGAGATGAAGCAGCTTTATTTGCTGGTGATTTATTTGAAATGTATCAAAGTTACGCATCTGCTCAAGGTTGGAAATTTGAAGTAATGGATGCTAATATCACTGGAATTGGTGGTTACAAAGAGGTAACAATCATGATTTCAGGACAAAGTGTCTTCTCTAAATTAAAATACGAAAGTGGAGCGCACCGTGTCCAACGTGTTCCTTCAACAGAGTCACAAGGCCGTGTTCATACGTCAACTGCTACTGTAGTTGTTTTACCAGAAGCTGAAGAAGTTGAATTAGACTTAGAAGATAAAGATATTCGTATTGATATTTATCACGCAAGTGGAGCTGGTGGACAGCACGTTAATAAGACAGCCTCAGCTGTACGTTTAACACATATTCCAACTGGAATTGCTGTAGCTATGCAAGACGAGCGTTCTCAGCTTAAAAACAGAGAGAAAGCTATGAAAGTTTTACGTGCTCGTGTTTATGACCAAATGTTACAAGAGAGCCAAAGTGAATATGATGCAACAAGAAAATCAGCAGTTGGTACTGGGGATCGTTCTGAGCGTATTAGAACTTATAACTTCCCTCAAAACCGTGTCACAGATCACCGTATTGGTTTGACGATTCAAAAATTAGATCAAATTTTATCTGGTAAAGTAGATGAAATTATTGATGCGCTAATTATTTATGATCAAACTGAACAGTTGGCGAAATTAAATGACTAATACTAAAACATATTTTGAAGTCCTAAAATGGGCTTCTTCTTTTTTAGAAAATAATCATCAGGAAGCCTATATTGCTGAGTATTTATTACTGGAAAAAAATAGATGGACTAAAACTGATTTATTAATGAATTTTAAAAAGCAAATGCCTTTAGCTGAGTATAATGCTTATAAAGCTGACTTAGAAAAAGTTACTCTACATATTCCTGTACAGTACCTAATTGGCTCAACTGAGTTTTATGGTAGACGTTTTAAGGTTAACGAACATACCTTGATTCCAAGACCTGAAACAGAAGAGTTAGTTGAATTAATTTTAAAAGATAATTACCAAGAAAATTTAGAAGTTGTAGATATTGGAACTGGTACTGGAATTATCGCTTTATCTTTAAGTCTAGAAAATCCAACTTGGAAAGTTACTGGACTGGATATTTCAAAAGAAGCGTTAAAAATTGCTACAAAGAATAATCAAGCACTTGAAGGACAGGTTGATTTTTTAGAAAGTGATGTATTATCAAAATTTCCAAAGAATAAAAAAATTGATATATTAGTTTCAAACCCTCCGTACATTAGTTATGACGAGTGGGAAGAGATGGATGAGTCTGTTAGAGAGTATGAACCAAAACAAGCTCTTTTTGCGGAAAATAACGGATTAGCTATTTATGAAAAAATTGCTAAGGAGAGTACTACTGTTTTATCAGAAACTGGTAGAATTTATTTGGAAATTGGTTACTTACAGGGTGAATCTGTTAGTCAAATTTTTAAAGAAGCATATCCAACAAAAAATGTTCGTGTGATAACGGATTTAAACGGCCAAGATAGAATAATTGAAGTGAAATAAAGGAAGTGTTTTGATGGAAACAATCATAATTCAACAAGCAGAGATAGAAAAAGCCATTGAAGGAATAAAAGAGGGACAATTAGTAGCATTTCCTACTGAAACAGTTTACGGACTTGGGGCAGATGCAACGAATGAGTCAGCAGTTAAATCTGTTTATGCGGCTAAAGGCAGACCAAGTGATAATCCGTTAATTGTTCATGTGGCAAATAAAAATCAAGTAGCTCAGTTTGTGGAACAGATTCCTGAGAAAGCAGTGAAGTTAATAGAGCATTTTTGGCCAGGTCCTTTAACTTTAATTTTTAATTTAAAAGAAGAATCAGGTCTTTCAAGCACTGTAACTGGTGGTTTAAAAACAGCAGCATTTAGAATGCCAAATAATGAGTTAACTTTAAAATTAATAACAGAATCAGAGAAAGTCTTAGTTGGGCCAAGTGCTAATACATCCGGCTTACCAAGTCCAACAACAGCAGAACATGTTTATCATGATTTAGCTGGGAAAATATTTGGCATCTTAGATGGTGGTGCTTGTGAGGTTGGTTTAGAATCAACTGTTCTTGACATGTCAACAGACTCTACGCTGCCAACTATCTTAAGACCAGGAGCTGTGACTCAGAGTCAATTAGAAGCTGTTATTGGTGAGGTAGTTATTGACAGTCATTTAGTTAGTGAGTCAGAAAAACCAAAAGCACCAGGGATGAAATACAAGCACTATTCACCGAAAACTCCTGTCATAATGATTGATTATAAAACTAATAATTGGCAAGAGGCCATTAATGCTTATAAAAATGAGAATAAAAAAGTTGGTTTACTAGTTAATAAAGAACTATTAAGTAAGTTGAAACATTATGATGAAGTCTATTCTTTATCTGAAACAAGAGAAGTAAAAGAGGCTATGGCAAATCTTTTTGCTGGTTTAAGAGCGTTAGATAATGAAAACGTGGATATCATTTTTTCAGAAACATATCCTGAAAAAGACGAAGGTTTAGCTTACATGAATCGATTAAAGAAAGCATCTAGTGGAAAAAAATATTTAAATTAAGAAAAGTTATGATACAATGTATGTAATTTAGGAGAAAGAGTGGGATTGTCAATGGATTATAAACAGGCAGATGCTGTCCTTTGGGATGCAATAGAAAATGAAAAAAATCGTCAAGAGAATAATATTGAATTAATTGCCTCAGAAAACTTTGTTTCAGAAGCTGTTATGGCAGCTCAAGGAAGTGTATTAACAAATAAATATGCAGAAGGTTACCCAGGAAAACGTTACTATGGTGGATGTGAATTTGTAGATATCGTTGAGAATTTAGCAATTGAACGTGTCTGTGATTTATTTGATGCTAAATTTGCTAATGTTCAGCCTCACTCAGGCTCTCAAGCAAATACTGCTGCTTATATGGCTTTAGTCAACCCAGGCGATACAATTATGGGAATGGACTTAACCGCTGGTGGACATTTAACACATGGTTCACCAGTTAACTTTAGTGGTAAAACATATAATTTTGTTTCTTACGGAGTAGATCCAGTTACAGAAGTAATCGATTATGAAGTTGTTAAAATTTTGGCTAGAAAACATCAACCAAAATTAATTGTTGCGGGTGCTAGTGCTTATTCTCGCGAGATTGACTTTAAAAAATTCAGAGAAATTGCTGATAGTGTTGGAGCTAAGTTAATGGTGGATATGGCTCATATTGCAGGTCTTGTAGCAACAGGACTGCACCAAAATCCAATGGACTATGCAGATATTGTGACATCAACTACTCACAAAACATTAAGAGGTCCTCGTGGTGGTGTTATTTTAACAAATGATGCTGATTTAGCTAAAAAAATTAATAGTAATATTTTCCCTGGCATTCAAGGTGGCCCACTAGAGCATGTTATTGCTGCAAAAGCAGTTGCCTTTAGAGAAGCTTTATTACCAGAGTTTAAAGAATATAGTGAACAAGTAGTAGCTAATGCAAAAGCAATGGCACGTGTTATTAATCAAACAGTAGGTCCACGTTTAATTAGTGGTGACACTGATAATCATTTATTATTAATTGATGTCACTGATTTAGGATTAACAGGTAAACAAGCAGAAGCTATTTTAGATAGTGTTCATATTACTGTTAACAAAAATACGATTCCCTTTGAAAGTCGTAGTCCTTTTGAAACAAGTGGTATTAGAATTGGAACACCAGCTGTTACATCACGTGGTTTCAAAGAAGAAGACTGTCAAAAAATTGCTGAATTAATTATTGAATCTTTAGTTAATTTTGAAAGTGAAGAAGCTTTAGAAGCAATTCGCGGTGAGGTTGCTAATTTAATTGAGAAACATCCATTATATAAATAAAAAAATTAAGGTAATTGGCTAGTCAATTACCTTTTTTTCCGTTACAATAGATTGGAACAAAATTTAAAGGAGAATCATGATATGGGAAAATTTCAGGTTATTGATCATCCACTTATTCAACACAAATTAACAATCATTAGAGAGAAAAGTTGTGGAACGAAAGTATTTCGTGAAGTAGTTGATGAAATTGCTATGTTAATGGCATACGAAGTTTCAAGAGATATGCCTCTTGAAGACATCGAAATTGAAACACCAATGGGTAAAACTATCCAAAAAACATTAACAGGGAAAAAAGTTGCGATTGTCCCAATACTTCGTGCAGGAATTGGTATGGTAGACGGCATGTTAGAGTTAATTCCAGCTGCTAAAGTAGGACACGTTGGTTTGTATCGTGATGAAGAAACATTTGAACCAGTAGAGTATTTTGTTAAATTACCAGCAGATATCGCTGAACGTCAATTGTTTGTAGTAGATCCAATGTTAGCTACAGGTGGTTCTGCAATTATGGCTATTGATTTACTTAAAAAACGTGGGGCAACTAACATCAAATTTGTTTGTTTAGTAGCAGCACCAGAAGGAATCAAAGCACTTCAAGAAGCTCATCCAGATGTAGATATCTACACTGCTGGATTAGACGAAAAATTAAATGAACAAGGTTATATTGTACCAGGTCTTGGAGACGCTGGCGACCGTTTATTTGGAACTAAATAAACATAACTTTTGAATAAAAATAACTCCGATTATAGAGAGCAGTTAATCTATAATCGGAGTTTCTCTTGTCTTTAAAGGAGAGTGTAGAAAATGAAGACTAAAGAAAATAAATGGGATATTCCAGAAATTAAAGAAGAATATAAAATAGAAAATTTTAGACCGTTAACGATTAAGGAAAGACTTGAAATCTATTCAAGGCTCAATAAACAACAAAGAAATTTAATAGATGATCATAGAAAGTTTTTAATTCGGTCTGAATTTTTAAAAGATAGTTACTTGAAAGCATCTGATTGGGAATTTGTGGATTTAAAAATTGATGAAAAATACCCAGATATTCATAAAAAAGAACATATGCTATATTGTGAATGTGGTAGACGTTTGAAATATCAATACATTGTCAAATCAAAAGAAAAACAAACTCTAATGACTTTAGGTATTCAGCATTTTAAAGATCATTTAAATATACCGCAACAAGTGGCAACTGAAATTACTCAAAGATTAAACAATGTGGATTTTGCTCTAGATGAATTACTATGGTTAAAGCGATTAGGAATAGAGTTTCCAAAAGAGTTGTGGGAGAATTATGCCTTTTTTATTTATGCAAATCAATTCTCTAATTCACAATTAAGTTTAAACTTGAACTTAGCAAGACGGGTTTCTGATTTTAAAGAAGTTGATATGCCAATCTATATTTCTGATTATCAAGCTGTTTTAAAAGAAATTGAAAGACTTAAAAAAGGACAAGAAAAAATTAATCATGAATTGTTTAATCAAGATAATTTTCAGAAGTTTCAAAGCAGTTTACCTTCGATAATTAATCAAGAGACTCTTTTTAACCAAGCTAGTATTTGGTCCAGTGCTATTCAAAAGAGATTAAAAACTCATCCAGAAAAACCTCAATTACCTAAAAAATATTTTGAAGAACTGTTTTCGATTTTACAGTTAGATAGAGAAAAACGTGAAAAAGAACTTAATCTTTTTGCTAATAGAGGAATGGGAAAATGGATTCAAAAAGAAGTCTATGAACACTTATTAAATATGGTTAACGCATACGGTTTAGAAGAGGAGTTTTTAAATCAAATTCATCCCTTTATGCGAGAAGGATTAACTGGATTTTTATCTGAAAATAGGCTGCAAAAAGAAACAGAAGTTAATGAAAGTCTAAGAGAGATAGAAACTATTTTAAACACCTTAGATAAGACTGCTCAAGAGACTATTCTAAAAAAACTACAGGAAACTATTTTGTAAGAATCTTAACACTTCTTTTTGTAGCAGAATTTGATATACTAATTGAGAAAGAGAGTGTGTATAACGATGATATCGATTAAAGATTATTTAAAAGTAGGATCGACAGAAGTGTCTAATTTACTAATGACATACTATAAAAAAATCGGCATGAGTGATCGAGGCTTCTTATTTTATTTGCAATTATTAAGTTATAATCAAAAAGGAAACCCATTTCCTGATTTAAGTGTGATTTCAAATACTATGAGCACTCCAGTGGATGAGTTATTCCAAACCTTACAAGAATTAATAGATAAAGGTTTCTTAGTAATTGAGACAAGTACCAATAAACAAGGACAACAAGAAGACCGCTATGATTTAACTTTAATTTATGATAGAATAGCTAATTTCCTAGAACAGCAAGAGAAACAAGAAAAAGAAGTATCTAAAGAAAATGAAATAAGTCAGTTATATCAAACCTTTGAAACTGAATTTGGTAGACCTTTATCACCCATTGAATTTGAAACCATTCAAAGTTGGTTAACAATTGATCATTACTCAGTGGAATTAATTCAATTAGCTTTAAGAGAAGCAGTTTTAAATCAAGCTTATAGTTTGAAATACATTGACCGGATTTTACTGGCATGGGAGAGAAAGAACTTAACGTCTAAACAACAAATTCAAGAAGATCAAAGAAAAAGAACTGCTAAAATTGAAAGTAAGCAAGAAGTGGAATCTGATGAAGAGGAGTTGCCTCATATTCCAATGTTTAACTGGTTAAATCCTAGTCAAAAATAAGTAGGTGGAAAAATGTTATCAGGAAAAAGAACAGTAGAGGCTCTTAATAGGATGGAGCTAATGTACCCAGATGCTAAAGGAGAATTAAATCATGAAACACCTTTTCAATATTTAATTGCCGTTATTCTAAGTGCACAAGCAACAGACGTTTCTGTTAATAAAGTAACCCCAGGACTTTTTGCGAGTTATCCAACAGCAAAAGATTTAGCAAAAGCCTCATTAGAAGATGTGATGTCAAAAATTAGAACGATTGGACTTTACAAAAATAAAGCTAAAAACATCATCAAAACCTCTCAAATGTTGGTAGAGCTTTATGACGGTGAAATACCAGAAACAATTAAAGAGTTGGTTAAGCTACCAGGAGTAGGAATTAAAACAGCTAATGTGGTTGCAGGAGATATGTTTGGTGTTCCAGCAATAGCAGTTGATACTCACGTTGAAAGAGTGGCTAAACGGTTAAGAATTAGCAAACAATCAGCTAGTGTAAATGAAGTAGAGGAAGTATTAATGAAAAAGATACCAAGAGAAAGATGGGTTCAAGCTCATCATACTATTATTCTTTTTGGTAGATATCATTGTACAGCAAGATCACCTAAGTGTGATGCATGTCCGTTACTTGATTTATGTCTTGAAGGCCAAAGAAATATGAAGAAAAAAGAGAAGTAAGTTCAAATAAAGAACTTACTTCTCTTTTTAGTTATCCAGCAGGTTTTTCACTACCTTCAGGTGGTCCAGAACTGGAAGTAGGTGGATTAGTTCCTGTTGATGGAGTTGTTTCTGATGGAGTTGTTTCTGTTGGTGGTGTCACATCTGAACTAGTACTTGGTGGAACAGTCTCAGAGGTAGGAGGCGGAGTAACTGGTGTTGACTCCGATTCCTTAGGTGCCTCTGATGTGCTACTTTTAGAAGTAGTTGAACTTGTCTCTGTTGAACTACTTGAAACAGATTTAGACGTTTTTGTATTTTGACTACCAACAAAGTCTTTCAGGTAAACTTCTCGACCAGATCTGACAACATCATCAGGTTGCTTCCAATCTGTAGCTTCAAGGTTTTGATACAAGAAAGTCATGTAATTTCGATAAATATCCATAGCAAGTTGCTGAGAATAAAGTGGAATAGGTGTGAAGTAATCATCATAACCTGTCCAAACAGCAAATGAGTATTTAGGTGTATACCCAGCAAAAGTTATGTCAGGAACACCGTCTCCTTTAACTTTGTCCCAAGCATCATCAGCATAGTTAGAGGTACCAGTTTTCCCTGCTTGAATAACAGTAGGGATTTGGACTGGTGTAGCAGTCCCTTCGTTGATAACATCTTTTAGCATATCAGTAATGATATAAGCAGTAGACTCTTTCATTGCACGATCACCATTTGGTTCAAAGGTTTCTTCTGTGCCGTCTGAATAAACAATTTTACTAACATATGAAGGTTCATAATAAATACCACCATTAGCAAATGCTGCATAAGCTGCAGCTAACTGGTTAGGAGAACCTTGCATTGAAATCGCAGTCCCTTCATAAACTTCATTATCAAAGCCAAGTTTTTTAATAAATTCTTGTGATTTATCAGTTCCAACTTCATCTAAGGCTTTAAGAGCTGGAATATTACGAGAATCAATTAATGACTCTCTCATTGTTAATCGACCACGATACTGATGATCATAGTTATAAACAGGTTTACCATTAGATTTATAATTGTAAGGTTCATCAATATAAATTTCGCCAGAACCATAGTTTAAATTTTCAATAACAGGCGCATATGCCACTAAAGGTTTAGTAGTAGAGCCAAAATCTCGTTTATTTTCTACAGCTTTATTAAAGGAAAGTTGAGTATCTTCAGCAATATTTCGTCCACCAATTTGGGCTTTAACATGTCCTGTTTTAACGTCAATTAACGTTCCAGCTACTTGAAATTTGTCATCTGGAAAATCAATTGAAGAGCTGTCATTGTTAACTAAGTTATATAAATAAGTTTGAGATTCTAAGTCAATATTTGTATAAACATCTAAACCATCAGTATAAATGTTTTTATTTGTTTTCTTTTGGACTTCTGCAATAACTTCTTTGTAATAGTTATCTGTGACTCTTTGAATTGTTGAATCTTCTTTAAGAGCAACTAGTCCGTTATCAATTGGTTCTGCTACTGCTGCGTTGTAGTCAGCTTCAGATATTTTTTTATCTTTTAACATTTCTTTTAAAACCATATCACGGCGAGTTTTTGCATAGTCAGGATGAACATATGGATCATAGTCCATTGGTGATTGCGGCATCCCTGCAAGTAGTGCATATTGTGCTAATGTTAAATCATTAAAGTCTTTACCATAGAATGTTTCTGCTGCTGTTTTCATACCATACACACCATTCGACATAAATACACGGTTAATATAGTAAGTTAAAATCTCGTCTTTAGATTTTTTCTTTTCTAATTCAACTGAAAGCCAAGCCTCTTGTGCTTTTCTTTTAATGGTTTGGTCTTCTTGTTTGTGAGAGAAGTAAGACAGTTTAATCAATTGCTGAGTTAAAGTACTTCCACCTTGTCTGCTGTTACCCTTTAAGTTAGAAAGTGCAGCTCCAGCAATACGAATTGGGTCAACACCCATATGTTTTTCAAAACGTTTATCTTCAATAGAGATAATAGCGTCTTTTAAAGTAGGTGGTATTTCATTTGGAGCAATTGTTTCTCTCTTTTTCTCACCAAGAGTTAAAAAAGGATTTCCCTTTGCATCATAGAGAGTAGAAGATAAAGTATCCTCTAATTTAGCAAATTCTAGTTTTGGTGCATCTTTTACGTAATAGAAGAAAGTTGCTCCCCCAATAACTAAAGGAATACAAATTAAAGAAAGTAACACAATTAAAGTAATTAAAACTACTTTTCCTTTACTTCGTTTCTTTCTTCTGGGACTGCGTCCAGTTGGTTCATTTATCATGTGAGTAATCTCCTTTAAAAAAATGTTGATCTAATATCTGTAAATACGGAATTCTAGGTGCATATCCAGGTATTATCTCATAGCCATGCTCTTTAATATCTTTTAGTGGAATTGATTTTCTACCATTTTGACTTTGATTTTTCCAGTAGCTAATAACAAGCTGAGAAGGAACAAGAAAGTATTCCTTGTTAGATGAAAAAAATAATAAAACAAAAACAATTCCTTTTTGATTCAAACAGTTCTCCATATGGATGATTTGATGTTCATGAAAGTTACTTAAAGGAAATGAGGTTTTGTTTTTAGTTTCTTTTGCTTCAAAATCAATATAGCGTCCATTGTAGATACCATTGTAGTCAGTAGTGGAGGCTTCTTTAAAGTAGGCTTCTTTTATTACTGCAGCACTTCTTTTAGGATAATCCACTTTAACTATTTGAACAGGCGTTGGCTTTTTATGAATCACAGCAATATTTCTATCTAGGTAATATTGGTTAGTTTGATTAATTTCTGCTTCAAAAGACATGCCTCTGTTAGCAAAATCAATCGGTTTCTTTTTTTTATTAGGACCCTGATTAAAGGAAGTCCCATTCGGGTATTTTATCCTCAGAAATATCACACTCCTAGTCCGTATTATAGCAAAAGTTTAATTACAATGAAAAGGAAATAAACGAAAAGTTCATATATCTCTTAAATAATTGTATAAATTTTGAAAAAAGTTAATAAAGTAGTTGTGTTCTGTGCTAAAAATTATTATAGTATATAAGGATAGGATGACTTTCAATTTGATTTATTAAGAACAGTTAGATACAATTAAAACATTATGAAATGACGTATTGACCTAGACAGTAATTAAAGATGAGGTGTATGGATTGGCTAAACTAACATATTCAGCTAGAGATATTTTACAAAAAGAATTCAAAACAAAAGTAAGAGGCTATGATTCAATAGAGGTTGACGAGTTTTTAGACAACGTTATTAAAGATTATGAAGCATATAATCAAGAATTATTAGCTTTAAAAGAAGAAAATCATCGTTTGGTAAATAAAGTTGATCAATTAACTCAAAACCAAGCAACATTATCAAGAATGAAACAAGAAGCTCCCAAAACAACTGCAGTGACTAATTTTGACATTCTAAAAAGATTATCAAACTTAGAAAAAGAAGTTTTTGGAAGTAAATTAGATGATGACGCTCAAAACAGTAAAATTTCTGAGCATGCTAAAGCAACTTTAAACAATGCTGCTCAAAAAGTATTTGAGGATAATGATGATTTAGATGCGACAAAACGCTTCTAATTAATTGAAGAAGAGAATCTGTAGTTTTCGGATAATCGCAGTTAACTTTTATAGTTAGTTGAGGAAAGTCCATGCTCGCACAAACTGAGATGTTTGTAGTGTTCGTGCTTAATGAAACAATAAGTTAAGGTATTCTTCTTAGGAAGAGTAACGGCAGAAAAAACAGCTAAGGTGTAAACTATGCTGGAGTATTCTTGAAAGTGCCACAGTGACGAAGTAATTTTAGAAATAAAATTAGTGGAACGGGTAAACCCCTCGAGCGAGCAACCCAAACTTATGGTAGGGGCACCTTTTTCAGGGAATTGAACTTAGAAAAGGGACAGAGTATTCTGTAGACAGATGATTATCGTTAGTAGTTGTCCTGACAATTACTAATACAGAACATGGCTTATAGAAAACTACAGTTATCAGGATGCCTTCCTTTATTTGGAAGGCTTTTTTTTATAAAAAACGGATTAAATACATCATAAAAGGATGATAAAAATATGAAAGAATTTAAATTAGTAGCTACTGCTGCTAGTGGGATTGAAGCCCTTGTAGGAAAAGAACTACGTGACTTAGGGATTGAGTGCCAAGTTGAAAATGGTAAAGCAATTTTTAATGGAACGATTGAAACAATTGCTAAAACAAATCTTTGGTTACGAACAGCTGACAGAGTAAAAATTATTGTAGCTGAATTTGAAGCCAAAACTTTCGAAGATTTATTTGAACAAACCAAAGCGATTTGCTGGGAGGAATTATTACCAATGGATGCTGAGTTTCCAGTATCAGGTAAATCAATTAAGTCTACATTATTTAGTGTGTCAGACTGTCAAGCGATTACTAAAAAAGCTATTGTAAACCGATTAAGTGAATACTACTCAAGATATGGTCGTTTACCTGAATCAGGTGCTAAGTTTCCAATTGAAGTCGCTCTTTTAAAAGATAAAGTGACGATTACAATGGACACAACTGGTCCAAGTTTATTTAAACGTGGTTATCGTTTAGAAAAGGGTGGTGCTCCTTTAAAAGAAAACATGGCAGCTGCTATTATTACCTTAACCAATTGGAGAAAAGACCGTCCATTTTATGATCCAACATGTGGTTCAGGAACTTTTTGTATTGAAGCAGCATTAATTGGTCGTAATATGGCGCCTGGGTTTAACCGTGAGTTTATGTTCGAAGCATGGCCATGGGTGGATAAATCAGTTTTAGATAAAGTACGTGATGAAGCTGAAGCTCAGGTTGATTATGAAACAGAATTAGATATTTTAGGAACTGATATTGATCCTCGTATGATTGAAATTGCTAAAAGAAACGCAGAAGAAATTGGTTTAGGTGAAGATATTACTTTCAAACAAATGAATTTAAGTGACTTTACAACTGAAAAAGAGTATGGTGTGATTGTAGCCAATCCGCCTTACGGAGATAGATTAGGTGATGAAGCGCAAGTTCAAGCCCTTTATAAAGTAATGGGGAAAGTATATAAACCTCTAGATACTTGGAGTAAATATATTTTAACGAGTGATTTAAGCTTTGAATCTCATTATGGCAGCAAAGCTACGAAAAAACGTAAACTATATAATGGGGCAATCAGAACTGACTTGTTCCAATATTGGGGCAAACGCCCACCTAGAAAACCAAGAGTGGAGGAATAAATATGTCAAAAGAGCAAGAGTTTTTAGCTTATTTAAAAGAAATTGCGATGTTACAAGAAGCAGTAGGCTTAGCTGAGTGGGATTCTCAAACAGGAATGCCAGACGAAGGAGCAAGCTACCGCGCTGAGATGTCTAGTTATTTATCAGGAATGGCCTTTGATAAATCTACTAATGAAAAAATGAGTGGATTTATGACTTATTTTGAAGAAAATCCAGAAGAATTATCTGATTTTGGCAAAGAAGTTTATGCTAAAGCTAAAGAAAACTATGATTTAAATAATAATATTCCAGTGGATCGTTTCCAAGCATTTATGAAATTAACATCAAATGCTCATAGTATTTGGGTAAAATCTCGTGAAGCAAAAGATTACGGGATTTTTAAAGAGACTTTAGAAGAAATTATTTCAATGACAAAAGAATTTATTCCTTTATGGAAAAAAGAAGAAAAAACACCTTATGATGTTCTTTTAAATCAATATGAGCCAGGTATGACAACTGAAATTTTAGATAGTGTTTTTGCTCAAGTTAAAGATGGAATCATGGAAATCAGAAAAGAAATCGAAGAAAAAGGAACTGCCCCTCAAACAGATTTCCTTAAATTACCAGTGTCAAAAGAAATTCAAAAAGAATTTGTGACTCAAGTGATTGAACAACTAGGTTATGACTTTAATAAAGGTCGTTTAGATGATACAGTGCATCCATTTATGCTTAACTTAAATAGAAATGATGCTCGTATTACAACTCGTTGGGATGAAACAGACTTTGCCATGGCAACATTTGGTGTTATTCATGAAGCCGGACACGGTATGTATGAACAAAACGTAGATGCTAAATTTGATTACACGCCACTTGCTGGTGGGACATCAATGGGAATCCATGAATCTCAATCTTTATTTAATGAAATTATTGTTGGTGGTAGTAAAGCTTTCTGGAGTAAACAATACCCATTATTACAATCATTAACAGGAGATACATTTAAAGGGATTGATAATGAAACCTTCTATAACGGATTAAAAGAAACAAAACCAAGTCTAGTTCGTATTGAGTCAGACTCACTAACGTATCCATTACATATCATTATCCGTTATGAAATTGAAAAAATGATTTTTAATGAGGATATTAATTTAGAAGACTTATCAACTATTTGGAATGACAAATACGAAGAGTATTTAGGTGTTAGACCAGAAAATGATTTAGAAGGTATTCTACAAGATGTTCATTGGTCGGGAGGAAGCTTTGGTTACTTCCCATCTTACGCATTAGGTTATATGTATGCGGCACAACTTTATCATGCCATGAATAAAGAGATGGATGTCGAAGAAATTTTAGCATCGGATGATTACTCACCAATATTAAATTGGTCTACAAAACATATTCATCAATATGGTAGCTCAAGAAAACCAAATCAATTGATTATGGACGCAACAGGTGAAAACTTAAATCCTCAATATTTAATTGATTACATGAAAGATTTATATTATAAAGTTTATAAAATCGCATAATTTAAAATAGAAGCTAATCTGAAAAAGGTTAGCTTCTATTTATTTGTCACAAAGAATAGTTGAAGTCCTTGTGAATCAACGGTAAAATGAACCAAGTACATATAAAAAACAAGAGGAATAATAAATGAAAAAAATAACTAGTAAAAACTTTAGAATAAGTAATGTCCAATTAATTGTCATTATTTTTCTTGGCATCATTTTTTTAGGATCCATTTTATTATGGTTACCCTTTAGTCATCAAAAAGGACAAAGTCTACCTTACATAGACGCTTTATTTGTAGCAACATCAGCGGTTTGTGTAACAGGTCTAACACCAATCAATATTTCAGAAGTTCTAAATCCAATTGGCCACACCATTATGATGCTTTTAATTGAAGTCGGAGGACTAGGCTTCATGTCTGTCTTACTCATATTAGCTTTAATGTTTAAAAAGCGTGTGTCTATCCAATCAAGATTATTAATTAAAGACACGTTGAATCTAGATAATTTAGGTGGCTCAGTTAAGTTACTCAAATTTGTAGTTAAATTTTCTTTAACGATTCAATTAATAGGAGCGCTTTTACTTGCTACAGAATTCATTCCGTCATATGGCTTAAAGAAAGGAATTTTCTTTAGTGTTTTCCATTCGATTTCAGCTTTTTGTAATGCTGGTTTTGATTTGTTTGGCAATAGTTTAATGAGCTATACAGATAATGGCTTTATTTTAGTTGTGATTGCGTTATTAATTCTTTCAGGGGGATTTGGTTTTATTGTGTGGTATGACTTAATTCATTACAGTAAGCACAGAAAATTATCTCTGCATACAAAAATAGCTCTAACAGTGTCCTTATCGCTTGTAGTTTTAGGAACAGTTATCTTTTTCTTAACTGATAATAATCAATCAAGTCCAATTCTAAATCAACTAGCCAATAGCTTCTTTTTAAGTATCACGCCTAGAACTGCTGGTTTTGCTTCATTAGACTACGGCACAATGAGTTATGCAGGCATTATTTTAACGATTGTATTAATGTTTATTGGGGGAACTTCTGGTTCAACTGCTGGTGGGATTAAAACAACCACACTAGGGGTTCTTATGATTCAGCTTTTTAGTTTACTCAAAGGAAGAGAAGCAGCAGAAGGATTCGGTCGCCAAATTCCGTTAAAAACAGTGATGAAAGCATTTATGTTTGCTTTTTTTGCTATGTTAATTTGTTTAGTTAGCTCAGTTATTTTAGCAATGACTGAAACAATTCCTCTACAATCTGGAATAGAGTATGTCTTATTTGAAGTCGTATCAGCCTTTGCTACAGTAGGACTAACAATGGGCTTAACACCAGATTTAACAGTCTTTGGAAAACTCTTAATTATGAGTTTGATGTTTATCGGGCGCGTAGGACTCTATACAGTTGTTTTTGCATTACTTAGACGTAATAATGCTAAACAACATAAATTTAATTATGCCTCTGAGAATGTTTACGTAGGATAAAGTAAAAGCTTAAAAAATCGGAGAATATATATTATAATATAGATAGATGGAATGAAGGAGAGATTTGTATGATTAATGAAGAACAGTTAAAATTAATGTCGGAAAAACCTGGATTTGTCGCAGCACTGGATCAAAGTCTAAGTAGTACACCAGCTGCCCTTAGAGCATATGGTATTCCAGATGATACGTATCATACAAAAGAAGAAATGCTTGATTTAATTCATGACATGCGCAGTAGAATTATTATTAGCGGAGATTTTTCTTCAGAACATATTATTGGAACAATTTTATTTGTTGATACAATTGAAAGAAAAATAAGTGGACAGTTTATTGGAGAGTATTTGTGGAATGAAAAAGGGATACTATCATTCTTAAAAATTGATGACGGTCTAGATGTATTAGGTAGTGGTGTCCAACTATTAAAACCAATCGCAGATTTTGAAGAAAAAATAGCTGAAGCCAAAGCACATCATTTATTTGGAACAAAGATGCGCTCTCTTATTTTAAGTCCTAATGAAGAGGGAATTAAGGATGTCATTCGACAACAGTTTGATATTGCAAAAATTATTTTAGAGCATGGTTTAGTCCCAATACTTGAAATGGAAGTTGATATCCATAGTATGGAAAAAGCTAAATCTGAAGAAATATTAAAAAGAGAGTTATTAGAAGAATTAAATAAATTAGACCCTAATGCAAAAGTTATTCTAGAATTTTCATTGCCAAATGTTCCAGATTTTTATAAAGAAGTGGTAGAGCATCCAAATGTGGTTCGTGTTTTAGCAGCTTCAAGTGGTTATAAAAAAACAGAAGCAGATAAAAAATTAAGTCAAAATCATGGGATGATTGCAAGTTTTTCTAGAGCGTTAGAAGAAGGATTAATGTATCAAGAAACTGATTTCGAATTTGACATGATTTTAAAAGAAAGTATTCAAGCGATTTTTGATGCCTCGATCAAGTAACAGGTAAATCTGATTTTCATAAGTTAGGTTTACAAAATAAAAAAGAAAAGGTGAACCTCTTTTATGAAAAATAAAAAGATTTTATATCAGGAAGTTTCTGATTCCATAAAAAAAGATATTATTGAAGGGAAATACCCTTTAAATACCTATGTACCAACTGAAATAGAATTAGAAAAAATGTTTGATGTTAGTAAAATTACTGTCAGAAAAGCTATTCAGATTCTTTGTAATGAGGGCTATTTAGTTAAACAAAGTGGAAAAGGAACTGAAGTTATTAGCAATAGACCCTTTAACATTTTATCTAAAGCCAGCTCATTTACAACGGTTTTAGAAAAACAAGGAAATGTTGTGACAAAATCAATTCTATCAGTTGAAGAAACTGACTTAGTAACAGATATGACGTTTAAACATGATCGTGTTATAGAAATAACAAGGCTTTTTGAAATTAAAGAAGAGCCTGCAATTTTCTTTAAACATTATATTTCCGTTCCTAAAAATAGTGATTTAAACAGTATCCAAACAGAAAATTTTTCTCTTTACGCATTTATGGCTTCTATAGGGACACAAATTTCTTATATCGATGATCAATTTTCTGCAGTAGAGGCTACAGAGGAAGTCAAAAACAGATTAGAGTTATCAAAAGAATTTGTTTTAAAACGAGTTAGACAATCTTTCGATAAAGATAACCAGTTAGTTGAGTATACAGTTGCCTTTTATGATTCAGATAAACAACCTTATATCATTGATTACGAAGTTTAAAGAAGAGTGAAAATTCTTCTTTACTTTTAAAGATTATAACGTTATAATCTTGAGTGAGAAAGGGGTTTATAAAAAATGAATAAATTAGTTAGTTTTTTAGAAGAGAAAGTTTCTCCAGTAGCTGGAAGAATCGGTTCTCAAAGACACATGGTAGCTATTAGAAAAGGGATAATTGCTACTTTACCATTAACAATTGTTGGATCGTTTTTTACTATTTTATTAAATATTCCAATTGATTCGGTTGCAGCTAAAATGGCACCGTATCTACCAATTTTAGATATACCTTTTAGATTTACAGTAGGAATTTTAGCTTTATATGCAACATTTGGGATTGCTTATTCTTTAGCTGAAAGTTACAAGCTAGATGGTTTAACAAGTGGGATGTTAGCAACAATGGCATTTATTATTACATCTGTTCAACCAGTTAGAGTAATGGAAGATGTGGATAATGTGATTACAGCTGGAAGATGGATGAATATCGCTAATCTTAGTTCAGCTTCATTATTCGGATCAATTGTAACAGCCATTTTATCAGTAGAAATTTACCGCTTTATGAAAGAGAAGAAAATTACAGTTAAGATGCCAGAAGGTGTACCTCCTGAAGTCTCAAACTCTTTCATCGCCTTATTCCCAGCTGCTGTCATTATTTTGTTCTTCTGGGGAGTTAAGTATTTATTACACTTTGATATTAACACTGTTTTAAGTAATCTATTAATGCCGATGAAAGGTATTTTAGCAGGAAATAGCCTGTTTGGTGGATTATTAACTGTATTTTTAATTACATTTTTCTGGGTATTAGGTATTCATGGACCAGCTATTATGGGACCAGTTATCCGTCCATTCTGGGATATTTCAATTGCTGAGAATGCTGATGCTTTTGCAAACGGTGTAGCAGCAACTAATTTACCAAATATATTTACAGAACAATTTTTACAATGGTTTGTATGGATTGGTGGAGCAGGTGGAACACTAGCATTAGTTGTTTTATTCTTAACTTCTAAATCATCTTACCTAAAAAGTTTAGGAAAATTATCTTTCCTACCTGGTTTATTTAATATTAACGAACCAATCATTTTTGGTGCTCCAATTGTAATGAATCCAATTTTAGGAATTCCATTTATTTTAGCGCCAATGGTAACAACAACTCTATCTTACTTCTTAACAATTACAGATGTTGTACCTATGATGGCTCTTAGGTTGCCATTCTCAATGATTTCACCAATTGCTGCTTGGATGAGTACAGATTGGAGTATTATGGCGGGAGTCTTAGTTGTGATTAACTTTGTTATTACATTGGTAATTTATTACCCATTCTTCAAAGTTTTCGAAAAACAACAAATGGAAAAAGAATTAAACCAATAATTTTAGGAGGTGGAAAAGGTGAGTAATGGGAAAAGTTACTTGCCTTTTGGCGTATGACATATTTAGTAGCAATTGTAGCATTCATCACCTTTTTTGGCTCTCAAATTTTGATAGAAAAAAAGAAAATACCAAAAATTTTACAAGAACAGAAATTATTAGGGATTATTTTAATTAGTATTCTAGGAATAAGTGTTAGCTTAATTTTGGCAGTTTTAACTAAGATTGTCTTAATACCAGTTGTGATAACGTTATTTTTTGCATCAGTAATTTCATGGAAGTACAGAGAAAAATTTAAGGAAATGGAAAGTGGGAAAGAACATGTTTAGACGTTTAGGAGTTTCAATTTATCCAGATCATAGTGATTTTGACCAAGATGTAGCTTATTTAGAAAAAGCAAAAGGACATGGATTTGAGCGTGTGTTTATGTCAATGCTTGAAGTCTCAGAAGGAAAAGAAGTTGTTTTTAATAAATTTTTCAAAATTATTAAAGAAGCAAAAATCAGAAATTTTGAAGTTATTTTAGATATTGCTCCAGTCATTTTTGATCAACTTGACATTTCATATGATGATTTAACCTTTTTCCATGAGCTAGGAGCAGATGGTTTAAGACTTGATTTAGGTTTTGATGGTAACAAAGAAGCCTTATTATCATACAATCCTTTTGGCTTAATTATTGAATTAAATATGAGTAATGATGTTGCTTATTTAAATAATATATTAACTTATGAAGCGAATAAACCATTTATTTATGGCTGTCATAATTTTTATCCTCAAGATGGAAGTGCTTTGCCATTAGACTTCTTTAATAGTTGTTCAACACGTTTTAAAAAAGAAGGCATTAGAACAGCTGCTTTTGTAACGTCTCAAACAGCAAACTACGGACCTTGGGATATTAATGATGGCTTACCTACTCTAGAGATGCATCGTTATTTACCTGTTGAAACACAAGCAAAACACTTATTTGCTACAGGATTAATTGATGATGTGATTATTGGAAATGCCTATGCATCTGATGCGGAACTTAAAGCCTTAGGTGAAGTAAATAAATATCAAGTATCATTTAATATTGATTTAGTAGATAATATAAATGAAGTTGAGAAACGTAATGTATTAGAGAATCAACACGTTAGACGTGGGGATATTACAGAGAGAATGATTAGGTCAACAGAAGTACGTAAAAAATATAAAGAAGTCAATAAAGCGCATGACAATGAAATCACTTTTTATCCAGGTGACGTTGTGATTGGAAATGAAAATTTTGGTAAATATCAAAATGAACTCCAAATTGTTTTACAAGAACATACAGATAACCGTAAAAACTTAGTTGGTAAAATTAGTTCTGAAGAATTGATTTTACTTGATTATGTTAAACCATGGAGCAAATTTTCATTTCAAGTAAAGTAGGGAGGTTAAGTTATCATGTTAGATTTAAAAATAATTAATGGAAAATCAGTAGCAAATGAACCTCTTGAAATTGGAATAAAAAATAGCAAAATTGTAGAAGTTGGTCAAGAAGTTTTAAGTACAGCAAAAGAAATATTAGATGTTAAGGGACAATTTATTTCAGCTGGTTGGATTGATTCCCATGTTCATTGTTATGAGAAAATGAATCTTTATTATGATTATCCTGATGAAATTGGTGTTAAAACAGGTGTGACATCTGTGATTGATGCAGGTTCATCTGGAGAACATAATATTACTGAATTTTATGAGTTAGCTAAAAAGGCTAAAACAAATATTTTTGCTTTAATGAATATTTCAAAGTTTGGAATTGTTGAGCAAGATGAATTAGCTGATTTAGAAAAAATTAACGAAGCAAATAATATTGCTCGTATTAATGAGCTGTCAGATTTTATTATAGGTATTAAAGCTCGTATGAGTAAAACTGTAGTTGGTGAGAATAATATTATTCCACTAGAGATGGCTAAAAAACTACAAAGTAAATTTGAGCGTTTACCTTTAATGGTTCACATTGGTTCTGCCCCACCAAAACTTGATGAAATACTTGAAAGATTAGATTCAGGAGATATTGTGACTCATTGCTACAATGGAAAATTAAATGGTATTTTAGATGAATCTGGTAATGTTAAAGACTTTGTTTGGGATGCCTATAACAGAGGAATCATATTTGATATTGGTCATGGAACAGATAGTTTTAATTTTAATGTTGCTAAAGAAGCAGTTAAAGAAGGTTTGTTCTGCCAAACAATTAGTACAGACATTTATCATCGAAACCGTGAAAGTGGACCTGTTTATGATTTATCAACGACTCTTGAAAAAATGTTAAGCTTAGGCTTTACTTTAGAAAAAGTGATAGAAATGGTGACAACAAATCCAGCAGAGGTTTTTAATTTAACGACTAAAGGTAAATTAGAAGTAGGAATGGACGCAGATTTAACTATTTTTTCAGTTGAAAATAGAACAAAAACGTTAATTGATTCAAATCAAAATGAATTAACAGTTGCTGAAATTTTAAATCCAACAAGTTGTGTTGTTGCTGGAAATGTGTATCAAGTAGGAGGCACTCATGGAAGTTTATGAAAAATACGGCTTAAATAAAGTTATTAATGCGAGTGGAAAAATGACTATTTTAGGTGTTTCAAAAGTTAGACCATCTGTTTTTGAAGCACAACAAATTGGTGGCGAAAATTTTTTTGAAATGTCAGATTTACTTGAAAAAACTGGCGATTATTTGGCTAAATTATTAAAATCTGAATCAGCAACTATTACGTCATCAGCTAGTGCTGGAATTGCGTTATCAGTAGCTGCGCTTATTGGTCAAGGGGATGAGTATCATTTATATCATCCTTATACGGATCGAATGACTAAACGAGATATTATCATGCCTAAAGGACATAATGTTAACTATGGAACTGGTGTTGACGTTATGGTAGAACAAGGTGGTGGTAAGGTTATTGAGGCAGGATTTGCTAATGAATGTACACCTAAACAAATTGAAATTGAAATAACTGAAAAAACAGCAGCTTTACTTTACATTAAGAGTCATCATACCGTTCAAAAAAGTATGCTCTCTATTGAAGAGATGGTAGCTATTGCTAAAAAATATGATTTGCCTTTAATTATTGATGCAGCTGCTGAAGAGGATTTGTTTAAATACATTGAAGCAGGTGCAGATTTAGTAGTTTATAGTGGTGGTAAGGCCATTGAAGGACCATCTTCAGGCCTAGTTGTAGGAAAAAAAGAATATATTAGATGGATTCAACTTCAAAATAAAGGTTTAGGCCGTTCGATGAAAGTTGGAAAAGATAATATTTTAGGTTTAGTAGCTGCTATTGAGAGTTATCTTTCAGATGGTTCTGAATCAGGAGATTCCATGAAGGAAAGATTAGCACCTTTTGTTAGTCAGTTAAACAAAATAAATGGTTTAACTTCTCAAGTTGTTCAAGATCCTGCTGGAAGAGATATATTCCGAGCTGAAATTAAAATTGACCACAAAGAAAAAACAGCATTAGAAGTTGTTAAAGACTTAAAAGTAGGTCCTTTAGCTATTTATACAAGAGATTATCAAGCAAACAATGGCAAAATTGAATTTGATATTAGACAAGTAACAACTGATGAAATGAATGAAATTGTAAAAAAATTAATGATTATTTTAGGAGAAGATTAATATGAAAAAAACACCTAATTTTTACCAAGACAGAATTTGTTTAAATGTTTTAGCTAACTCAGTAGAAAATGCAAAAGCTTGTTATGACGCTGCAGAAGGTAATATTGTTTTAGGGGTATTATCAAAAAATTATGAAACAGATGAAGCGGCTATTGAAGATATGAAAAAATACCAAGAAGCAACAGATAATGCACTTTCTGTTGGTTTAGGTGCAGGAGACCCTAACCAAAGTCAAATGGTTATCCGCCTGTCTGAAGTTTTACAACCACAACACGTCAACCAAGTCTTTACTGGTGTTGGTGGGACTCGTTCAACTTTAAAACAAGAGGAAACATTTGTGAATGCTTTAATTTCTCCAACTGGAAAAGTTGGTCTAGTTAATATTGCAACAGGTCCATTAAGCTCTAAACGTGAAGCAGGAGAAGTAAGTATTGAAACTGCTATTATGATGTTAAAAGATATGGGAGCTTCATCAGTTAAATTCTTCTCAATGGATGGATTAAAACATATTGAAGAGTACCGTGAATTAGCAAAAAAATGTGCTGAATTAGGCTTTGCTTTAGAGCCAACTGGTGGCATTGATTTAGAAAACTTTGAAGAAATTGTTCAAATCGCAGTTGATGCTGGCGTTAAAAAAATTATCCCTCATGTGTATAGTTCTATTATTGATTCAGAAACAGGAGATACTCGTCCAGAAGATGTTAAAGTATTGTATAATACAATTAAGAAAATTTTAGACAAGTAGGGATATTATGAAGATTTTAGCTATTGGAGAAGTGATGATGCGCTTAACACCTCCAAACTATAAATTGATTGAGCAAACGACAACAGTTGACTTATCTTTTTCTGGTACTGGCTTAAATATTTTAAGTGGGCTGTCTAGAAACAATGCTCAAACTAGTTTATTAACAGGTTTACCTAATAATGCAGTAGGTAAAGCAGCTGCTTCTTTTATTAGAAAATTAGGTGTTAATGATCAGTGGCTTCATTTTTCTGGTAATCATATTGGTACTTACTTTTTAGAACTTGGTTATGGAAATCGAGCTTCCCAGGTAACTTACTTAAACCGTGAAGCTAGTTCCTTTTGCCAGGAGGAAATACCAAGAGAGTTACTCAGAGAAAGTATTTTAAATCATGATTTAATTCATGTTTGTGGCATTGCTTTAAGTACATCGAGTGTGTCAAGAGAATTAATGTTAGAAACTGTTAAAATCGCTAGTGAATTAAATAAAAAGATTATTTTTGATTTTAATTACCGCCCGAGTTTAAATCAAGACACAGATCACAACAGACTTTTAAATGATTATAAATATATTTTAAGTCATTCCTTTATGGTATTTGGAAGTCCACGTGATATTAGTAATGTTTTTGAGTTAGATAATCAAACTAGTGAGGAATTAGTAGCTGAATTATTTGAAGAATTTCCAAGTATTGAATGGTTTTCAGGCACTGTTAGAGGCGAAAATGACACGTTACAAGGAGTTATTTATCAAAAAGATACTAAGGTGATAAGCCAAGTCAAAGAATTAACTATCTATGACAGAATTGGTACAGGAGATGCCTATGCTGCAGGTATTTTACTTGGTTTCATAAATAACTGGACCTTGCAAGATACAGTGGAATTTGCTATAAGTTGTGCTGAGTTATCTCATACAACCTTTGGGGATAGTCCCGTATTAGATGAATCTTTTGTACGTTTATATATGAAAGATCCTTTTGCAAAGGTATATCGTTAAATTTTAAAGCAATAACTTTTCATTCATTTGAAACAGTTATTGCTTTTTAAGCATGTTTTTGTAAAAATAACTTAAAAATTGTTATGATATTCTAGAATGGAGTGAAAGATTTGAAAACACTAATTGTATTAGCTCATCCAGAGTATGAAGATTCAAATACGCAACAATTTTTAATTGCAAGTACGAAGAATTTAAAGGATGTTAGTATTCGCTATTTAGATGAAGAAAAGATAGATAAAAGAGAAGAAAAAGAGTTACTTAAAGAAGCTGACCGAATTATTTTTCAATTCCCAATGTACTGGTATAGTGCACCGTTTTTATTAAAAAGATGGCTAGATGAAGTTTTTGATGATTCGTTGATTGTAAATGGTTTGAAAAATAAAGAACTAGGTTTAGTGGTTACAATGGGACTTTCGCAAGAAGATTTTGCTGCTGGTCGTTCAGAAAAATTTACGCTATCTGAAATTTTTAGACCTTTTGAAGCACTTGCTAATAAATGCCAGATGACTTACTTACCTATTTTTCCTGTTGCTTTATTTCCCTATTTAAGTGAAGTTAATAAGAAAAAAATATTAATAGACTATCAAATGTATCTAACAAAACAAAATGAAACTAACTTTAAAAACAAAGAAGATTGGTTTGTTAGTCGTTTAGAAAGCTTAAAAGAAAAATCTACTAATCAAGAGTCAATTAATCATGTACTTGAAAGTTTGAAGGATAATCGGGAAACTTTAGATGATTTACTGGTTTTAGTTAAAGAGATGAGGCTGGAAGATGAATGAGATGGACTGGTTATTAAGAGAGACGAAACAATTAGAAAAGACAGCAACAACCTATGAAGAAAAAGCTTTTTATCAAGAATTAGAATACATTATTAGAGAACAATATAAGCGAATTGAGCAAGCAGAAGGTGAACTTGACGGAACACTTTGGAGTCCTAAAAAATGGTAATCCATTTTATTTTCCCTGTCCTTTATAGTATACTAATGAATAAATGAGATGAAAAAATAGGTGAGATAATGAAAAAAACAAGGATTCTTTTGTTAATGGTTTCTATTTTTATGTTAACAGGTTGTTCGAAGAATAAAAAAGCAGAAGAAAAAACAACTGAATCAGAACCAGTTGGTATGGTGATTGATACAAAAGAGAAAAAAAGAAGTGATGTGATTAACAATATTTTAGTTGGACGCTCAAAAATGAGTTTTAACAATGTTAATTATGACATCATGTCTGATGGACAGTTTGGACAAGATGAACTGTGGGGAACGTTTGAATCAGAAACTAATAAGAATACGTATATTCAAATAGATGCTTTTGATAATGAACAAGCTATCTACGGGGATATTTATTCTTATGAACTAGAAGGTGTTTCTTGGGATGAAGCTGAGCCAGTTCAATATTTAAATTATATGGAAGAAGCATTGCAATCTTCTAAGGATGGTAAATCTTTGATGTATAAGGCACGTACAGGTGATGTTTTATTTTCAGTGGCAATGTTTGGTAAGAAAAAACTAACTGAAGAAGAAGTTTTAGAGCTAAAAGCATTAGCAAAAGGAATTAAAATAGAATATGTAGAGAATCAAATTAATCCAGGCTAAAACAAATGAGACTGCTATTTAGGTCAGTCTCTTTATTTTTCTTAAAAAGTGAATTTGTTCTTTGATTGTTGTCTTTTGTTATGGTAGTGTTATAAAGTTGTAACATCTATATAATATGATAATGATGATTATTTATAAAGGTGTTGGAGTAGTAAGAAAGGAAATTATAGTTATGACAATAGAAATTCGAGGAATGTCTAAAACAGCTGATGATTTGTTGGTATTAAATGATATCGATTTAGTCTTCCAAGAAAAAACAATTTATGGCTTATTGGGGCAAAATGATTCAGGAAAAACGACTTTAATGCGTTTACTGGCTCATTTAAGATTTCCAAGTGAAGGATATATTGAAATCGATGGGATTGATATCGAAGAAGATCAAGAGGTGTTAAATAAAATTTATTTTTTAACTCACGATGACATTTATCCTAAGAGAGCTAAATTAAAGCAAATCGTAAAATGTATGGGAGCTTTTTATCCTAATTTTCAAACAGAGATTTGTTTAGACTTATTAAATAAATATCATTTAGATGAAAAAGATATTTTTTCAAAATTACCGTTAAAGAAAAAAACACTATTTAAAAGTTGTTTAGCTTTTAGTAATGATGTGGATTATTTATTACTAGATGAGCCAGCGTTTAGTTTAGATGCCTATCATAGACATGCGTTGTATCAAGATTTACTAGCAAGTTATGACCGTTATCCAAAAACGATTATTTTATCCACTCACGCTATTGATGAGATTGAAGATGTCATTGAAAGAGTTATTATTTTAGAAGATGGTCAAGTTTTAATTGATGATGATGTAGCAACTTTAATTAAAAAAGCTTACTCTGTAAAAGGTGAAGAGCGTGAAGTTAGAGAATTCTTACAACAAAAACACGTCTTAGGCCAAGAATATAGACGTGGGATTATTAAAGCTTATGTTCAATTAGAAGAAAACGAAGTCATTGAGGATAGTCAACTTGAAATTAAGTCATTAAATCTTCAAGAGCTATTTATTCAATTAACAAAAGATGTTTATGGCGATAGAGGGGGAGAATAGGGATGAACAAAAAAGCAATTATTCAAACCCAATTAATCAGACAATTAAAAGGTTTAGTACTATTTTTAATTGGATATGTTGTTTTATTTGCAAGTAGTATCGCAATTAAACAATTCACTAAACTTACCTTTGATTTTGACACGATTACTTATGTGTTTGTTGTTTATTTAGCCCTACTTTCATGGGTGATTACATCAAGAGGTATTAAATTGTATAGCTATCACTCTTATAGCAGACAAAGTATTATTAGCCGAACAGCTATTACGCAATTAGTTATTAGTTTTGTAGCTAGTCTATTAATAGAAGGTCACACTTGGTTAATGAAGCTGTTTCCTGCGTTATCTGAGAATCAATCAGCAAACAATGTAAAAAATGTTTACATTAATCAGTTAACTTCTAATTTAGTTTTAAAAAGTGTGTTAACTTGTCTGTTCATTACGTTAGCCATTTTTACTTTATTACAATTTACTAACTTAATTCTAATTGGTACTTACGGTATGAAACTAAGAACTCAAATTATTTTGCTATTTGTTTTAGCAGTTATAATTTTAGGTATTTTATTTAGTTTACCTTATTGGAGTAAACCAATGATTGGTATTAGTATTATGATTTTTGGTTTCATTTTTGGAACAGGACAAAGTTTCTTACCAAGTATAGTGATACCTTTAATCTTACTTGTTTTAATTTCAATTGTGTCTTATTTATTAAGTCGTAGATGGATTAAGAGATTAGAGATTTACAAAAATATTACACTTTAAAAAGGACTTAGGTCCTTTTTTTTATTTAGCAGAATGCTATAATAAGGTAATCTTTATTTTTATTAGATACGTATTTTATATTAGGGGGTTACGTTAATGAAGTCTTTAGTAAACTTTAGAGATATAGGAAATATTGCCACACAAGATGGTAAACGCGTCAAACCAAACTTATTTTTAAGAAGTGGTGAGGTTGTTAATGTTCATCAGTCTGCTGTGGATCGACTTTTAAATGAATATAAGTTAGAAACCATTATTGACTTACGAGGAGAAAAAGAAACGACAGAACGCCCTGATGATACTTTAACAGGTGTTGACTATGTTAATATTGATATTTTAAAAGATGTTAAAGGTCAAGGAGCAAGTTTTGAGGATTTACTAAAAGGAGCTAGAACAGCTGATATTGGTATGCTAGAACTTTATGAAGAATTAGTTTTAACTGATGGAGCTAGAAGAGGTTACCGACAATTTTTAGAATTGATTTTAAACAAACCAAAATCACCTATCCTTTTCCATTGTTTTGCTGGGAAAGACCGTACCGGAATGGCTGCTGCGATTATTTTAAAAAGTTTAAATGTATCAGATAAGTTAATCTTTGACGACTATTTAAAAACAAATGAAATGAGAAAAGAAGCCAACCAATTAATTGTTAATGATTTAAGAAGTAAAGGATTAACAGAAGAGCAATTAAATGAAGTTTTAGTGATGATGAACGTTGATAAACGTTATTTAGAACATTCATTTAAAATTATTGATAAAGAATTTGGTGGTTTTGAACAATACATTACTGAAGGATTAAGAATGCCAAAAGATTTCTTTACAGAAATGAAAGGTAATTTTATTGCATAAAACAAAGGGATGTGGCAGAAGGTACTTCTGTCACATCTCTTTAGTTTGAAAAAGAACTATGACATGTTTATGTCACAGTTCTTTATTTTTTTGCTCTAAGTCTAATAAAAATTGTTTTGTTTTTAATCCTTCTTCGGAGTTGCCCGAATAACCAACCAGTTTTCCGTTTTTTCCAATAACTCGATGACAAGGGATAATAATAGGAATTGGATTCATTCGATTAGCCTGTCCGACAGCTTGTTGAGCTCTAGGGGAATTAGCCATTACAGCTATGTCTTGGTAACTTTTGATTTCTCCGTATGGAATACGAGTTAAAGCATCCCAAACTCTTCTTTGGAATTTAGTTCCTTTTAAAAAGTGAATAGGAACGGTAAAGTCAACTAAATCACCTGAAAAGTAAGCTGAAAGTTCTTCTTTAGCCAAGGTGAGGTGAGTTAACTGTTGAGTGGATAGAGGTGTTTCTTCTGGTTTTTCATTTACAAAATCTATTTGAGTAATGCCAATTTCGTCAGCCTGTAACCATAATTTAATTGCTCCAAAAGTTATAAACATTTTTATCACGTCCTTATAGCATCATCATATCCGATTTTTAAAAGTTATGGTAGTATTAAACTTAAGGTAACAATGAAAGGTTCGAAAAATATGAAAGAAACAATACATCTACTACATACAAATGACTTACATTCTCATTTTGAGAACTGGCCTAAAATCAGAAGGTATTTAGTAGATAGACAAACTAAGTTGAAGCAGAATAATCAAGAATATTTAACTCTTGATTTGGGAGACTTCATGGATAGATTCCATCCATTAACAGATGCAACTAATGGCCTTCTTAATATAGAAATTATGAATCAAATTAATTATGATTACGCTACAATTGGTAATAATGAAGGAATTACCAATAGTAAACAAGAATTAAACGCTCTTTATGAAGATGCTAATTTTCAGGTTTTATTAGCTAACCTTTTGGACAAGGATACTCAAAATCTTCCAGAGTGGGCAAAAGAAGAAGTTATTTTCACAACTAAAGAGGGAACAAGAATCGGAATAGTCGGTTTAACGTCTCCAATAACTTTGACCTATGAACCTTTTGGTTGGAATGTACTAGATCCGATTTCTTGTTTAAAGAACATCATCCCTGAACTCTCTAAAAAAACAGATATTATTGTTATTATGTCTCACTTAGGCTTACCAGATGATAAAATATTAGTAGAAAATTTTCCAGAGATTGATGTCATTATTGAGTCACATACCCATCATTTGTTTGAAAAGGGAATGATGTACCAAGATTGCTTATTAGCAGCAGCTGGTAGATTTGGTGAATATATTGGAGAAGTCATTTTAGAGATTGATAATAAACAACTTGTATCAAAAAAAGCAACAACAATTAAAACGAATGACCTTGAGGAGAAGACAAGAGATATCGTGGAAATTGCTAATTATAAATTAGAAGGAGAAACCTTACTAAAAAATGATGTAGTAGGAGTTCTACCTCAGACACTGTTTAAGGAAACCACTTTAATGGATATGACGTTAGAGGCGATTAAAGACTATGTTGGTGTGGAAGTTTCTTTATTAAATACAGGAATCATCTTAACTGACTTATTTGAAGGAGAAGTAACTAAAAAAGATCTCCACGAATGTTTACCACACCCGATGAATTTAATTCGAGTAACATTAAAGGGAAGAGATGTGAAAAGGCTTGTCTATGAAATTGAAAAAAACAGAGCGTTTCTGTACAAGTTTCAAATCGTAGGTATGAAATTTAGAGGGAAATCTTTTGGTAAAATGTGTTATGATGGTCTTGCTTATTACAAGGATACAAAAGAAGTTACTTGGTGTGGAGAAGAAATTCAGGATGAAAAAGAATACACTTTAGCAACTGTAGATCACCTATCATTTCTTCCATTTTTCCCAACCTTTGAAATAGCTGGGAAAATTGAAATTATTAGTTCAGATTTCTTAAGAACTATTTTAGGATCATACATCAAAAAGAATGTTAATTAAAAGTAGAGGTGTTAACATGAGTGAAAAAAATATTAATCAAGTAGAAGAAGAAGTTGAGGTAGAGGAAATTGATGAGGAGCTCCAAGCCCTATTAGCTAATTTTACACCTGAGAGTTTTACTTTAGGGCAAGGAACGTATAAGTTAGTAAAAAATTACCGAGATGGATTTGACTATGAAGCGACTATTAAGAGATACAATGATGTTTTAGATAAATACGACTTCATTGTTGGAGATTGGGGATTCGACCAATTACGTTTAAAAGGATTTTTCTTAGATGATTTCAAGAGTGCGCCTATAGACGCAAAAATCAGTACTTTAGAAGATTATATTTATGAGTATTGTAATTTTGGTTGTGCTTATTTTGTTATTCAACAAATAGGTGAATTTAAGCGCCGAGGCCGTACGTCATCTGGACCAAGTCCAAAGAAAAATAATAATCGACCTAAAACGCAAAAAGCTCATACTGAGGAAAAACGATATACACAAAATAAAAACAAAAAGAAACCAAACTTTAAAAGTAAAAAAAATACAGGCACGGATCCTAATAAAAATGATCAGCCTACCAAAAAAGTAAAACAAACAAATAACAAACAAAATAATAGTAACAATAATAAAAAGCATCAATTTACGATTCGTAAAAAAGAATCAGAGTAAGGAGAGATTTTGTGAGTTATAAAGGCTATTTAATTGATTTAGATGGAACTATATATTTAGGTAACGAACCCATCAAAGCGGGGAAAACTTTTGTTGAAGAGTTACAAAAAAGAGAAATCCCTTTTCTTTTTGTAACAAATAATACAACTAAAGAGCCTTCAGCTGTAAAACTGAGTTTAGCTAACCAATTTGATATTCATGTGAATGAAACTGATATTTATACAGCAACTTTAGCAACGATTGATTACATGAGAGAAAAAGGCTTAGGTAATAAAGTTTATATTGTAGGTGAAGAGGGACTAAAAAAAGGTATCCTAGAGTCAGGTTTTATTCATGAAGAAAAAACGCCTGATTATGTAGTTGTTGGTTTAGATAGAGAAATCAACTACGAAAAATTAAAAACAGCAACCCTAGCTATTCGTAACGGTGCACATTTTATAGGGACCAATCCAGATAAAAATCTACCAACAGATGAAGGGTTGATTCCTGGAGCTGGAAGTTTATTAGCTCTATTTGAAACAGCTACGAATCAAAAAGCAACAGTTATTGGAAAACCAAACGCAATTATTATGGAGAAAGCCTTAGAACGTTTAAAATTAACTAAGGATGATGTCATAATGGTTGGTGATAATTATGAAACAGATATCTTAGCAGGAATAGATAACGGAATTGATAGTCTACTGGTTTTAACGGGTTTTACACCTAAAGAGGCTGTGCCGACTTTAAAGAAAAAGCCAACTTTTGTCATTAATTCTTTAGATGAGTGGAGTTTTTAGTAATGGGAAGAGTAGCTAATTTTTTTAAAGTGATATGTTTATTACTGTTTTTATTAACAGTTGCTATTACGATAACAATTAATTCAAAATGGTTGTACGCATTTGATATTCAGCAATTGAATATTTTAGATTATTTGACAGTGACAAAAGAAGAGTTGCTAAAAAACTACAGTGAGTTAATGAGATACCTTAATTTATTTTGGGTGAATCCTTTGAAAATGACAGATTTCCCTGTTTCTGAAAGTGGTGCTTTTCATTTTTATGAGGTAAAAAGATTATTCCAATTAAATTATGTGGTTTTAGTTTTGACACTGTTTCCAAGTCTTTGGATTTTGTATAAGGGAATAAAAGAGAAGAGTCTGTGGAAATTTATTCGTCCATTTTCTTATGTATTAGTTGGTCTGTTTAGTTTAATAATTTTTATGTCAGTAGCCTTTGATACATTTTTTGTCACATTCCATGGTGTCTTTTTTAATAATGATGCTTGGATATTTGACCCAACAACAGACCCGATTATATTAGCTTTGCCAGAAGAGTATTTTATGCATTGCTTTATTTTATTTTTCGTTATTTTTGTGTTTTTAATTAGTTTAATCGTATTTTTAGGAAAAAGACAATTTAAAAGGCTCTTTGTCAAATCGGACTGATGAGTCGGATATATAAGATGATAAACTTGAGATTACTCTCAGATTTATCATCTTTTTTAGTTATTTAATTTTAATAAGGC
>NZ_QPJV01000014.1 GCF_003337315.1 Vagococcus fluvialis
ACGGATGACCTCTATCTGCTTAATACAATTCTAAAACACAAAGTGATTTGAATATACATAGAATCAAAAAATGATTCTAATAATACTATACGAGGAGGTCGTTCTTATGAAACACCGTTTAACATTACCTGTAGCAGAGAATATTTTCTTTGTTCAACCAACGATTCAAATGGCTGAGGAGCTTTTTAATTTAGTAGATAGTGATAGAAAGCATTTAGGGAAATTTTTAGATTTTGTCGAATTAACAAAATCTGTAGAAGATGAAGCTGATTTTCTAAAAATGAAAATCACTGGCGAGGGATTAGGAACTGATCGTTTCTTTTTAATTTATTATAAAGACCAATTAGCAGGAACTATTGACTTACATATGATTGACTCAAAAAATAAGCGTGCTGAAATTGGTTACATGATCCATTCTTCTTTTGCTGGTAAAGGGATTATGACCAAAGCAGTTCGTAAAATTACTGAAATTGCCTTCGATGATTTAGGCTTAAACAAAGTAGCAATTATCGCTATTGTAGAAAATATTGCCAGTAACAAAGTAGCTCAAAAAAGCGGCTTTGAATTTATAGCAACTTTAAAAGAAGAGCAATTTTTATATGGTGAGTTTAGAGATATTAATCGATATGCTTTATTAAAAAGAGATTTTGAAAAATAATAAAAAGGGTGTGACAAAAGCTGAACACTTCTGCTACAACCTTTTTTTATGATAATGTTTCTTCTCTTTGGAAATAGTTTAAAATAAATGAAATAGCTACTAAAGTAATACCTACTAGGTAAACTTGATGTAAGTTATTAAATAAAATCTCTCTTAAATCGCCTACTAAATTACTTGGTAGTGACTTAACAGTTTGCGGATTAATCAATTTATTCATCATGTCTTTTGTCACGCCTAAATCACTTTTAGCTTCTAAACCTTTGTTCATTGAAGCATTTAAAACTAAGCCAAAGATCGAAATCATAATGGTCTGACCAATCGTACGAGATAGTGTGAAGAATGATGTAGCAACACCAATATGTTCATTATCAACTGACGTTTGAGCTAACACAGTTAAAATCGTCATTGTCATTCCAAAACCAATTCCTAAAACAGCTGAGTAGGCAAAAAACATGCCATAAGGTGTATCAATTTTAGAAAAAGCTAAACAAATCGCCCCCACTAAAACTGGTAACATACTAATAAAAATTGCCTTTTTAGCTGACCATTTTTGCATTGCTTTTCCACCAGTGAAAGAACCAACCATCCAAATAACAGACATTGGTGCTAACACAATACCACCTAAAGCTGCAGGTTTCCCTAAAATTCCTTGCATCCACATTGGAATGTAAACTTCTACTCCCATTAAGAAACCACTAATTAGAGCTGCAATTAAGTTTACAATGACATACGTTCTATTTTTAAATAATTCTAGTGTAATAATTGGATCTACTGCTCGCTTTTCCACTTGAACAAACAAGATAAAACCACTAATAAAAATAATAAATGACACAATCGTTACAAAGCTGAATCCTTCACTTACTGTTTGGAAACCATAAAGTAAAGCTAACAACATAAAGACTAAACAAATACTTCCTAAATAATCAATTGATGCTTTTTCAACTTCTTTTTTCTCTTCGTTTAGATACATCCAAACAAGTAACATTAACACTAAACCAATTGGCACATTGATTAAGAAAATCCAGTGCCAGCTAAGAGCATCTACAATAAATCCACCAGCAAGAGGTCCTACTATACTCGCAATTCCCCAGGCTGCACTATTCAATCCTAAAATACTTGCTCGTTTTTCAACGGGATACATGTCAGCAATAATAATTAAGGACACTGGTACAATTGAACCAGCCCCAATTCCTTGAATAGCCCTAAAAATAATTAACTGAATCATGTTTTGACTGATACCAGAAAGTGCCGAACCGATAATAAAAATAATAATTCCGATTAAGAAAATTGGCTTACGACCAATCTTATCTGCTAACTTCCCGTAAATAGGTGTCATCATAGCATTTGTTAATAAATAAATTGAAAATACCCAGTTCATAATAGAAATACCTTCTAAAGAACCGACAATAGTTGGCATCGCTGTTGATACGATTGTTCCTTCGACAGCCGTCATAAATGTAGCTATAAACACACAGGCTGTAATAATTTTAATGCTTGTTTCTCTTTGTTTTATCATCATTTACCTCCCAAAACTTATAAAAAAACTCCTTGCTAGAGAAATATCTCTAACAAAGAGCGCTTTCTACTTACCTAAACTCGTTTTTAAATCTGCTACTTTATCTAATTTTTCCCATGTAAAGTCAGCATCTTCACGACCAAAATGACCATAAGCAGCTGTCTTTTGATAAATTGGACGTTTTAAATCTAGCATTTCAATAATTCCGACTGGTGACAGGTTAAAGTTTTCTCTAATAGCTTTAATTAAATCAGCCTCAGATACTTTACCAGTCCCAAAAGTTTCAACTGAAATAGAAACAGGTTGTGCAACACCAATCGCATAAGCTAATTGAACTTCACATTTATCTGCTAATCCTGCTGCTACAATGTTTTTAGCAATGTATCTTGCAGCATAACTTGCTGAACGGTCAACTTTAGTAGCATCTTTTCCTGAGAAAGCTCCACCACCATGTCTTGCGTAACCACCGTAAGTATCAACGATAATCTTACGGCCTGTTAAACCTGAATCTCCTTGAGGTCCACCAATTACAAAACGGCCTGTTGGATTAATAAAATATTTAGTATTTTCATCAAGTAATTCACTTGGAATGACTTCATTGATGACTAATGTTTTCACATCATTAATAATCTTTTCTAAAGTAACGTGCTCATCATGTTGTGTACTAACCACAATCGTATCAACTCTAACAGGTTTTCCTGCTTCATCATACTCAACTGTTACTTGAGATTTAGCATCTGGACGTAAATACTCTAGCGTCTCATTTTTTCTAAGTTCTGCTAACTTTTCAGTAATTCTGTGACTTAAGGCAATTGGTAAAGGCATTAATTCTGGTGTTTCATTAATTGCAAACCCAAACATCAACCCTTGATCTCCTGCACCTAAATCTTCTTGCTCAGCTTTTGTTTCTCTTTTTTCAAAAGAAGCATCCACACCTTGAGCAATATCTGGTGACTGCTCATCAATTGCTACCATAACAGCACAAGTATCGCCATCAAAGCCATATTTCGCTCGTGTGTAGCCAATTCCTTTAATCGTTTCACGAACAACTTTTTGAATATCCACATAAGCAGTTGTCGTAATTTCTCCAAATACAAGAACTAAACCTGTTGTAACAGAAGTCTCACAAGCCACTCTTGCCTCTGGATCTTTTGCTAGAATCGCATCTAAAATCGCATCACTGATTTGGTCAGCAACCTTATCTGGATGTCCTTCTGATACTGATTCTGATGTAAATAATTTTCTTTCTAACATTTCTATTCCCCCTAAAGTATTAGTCGGTTACAAGGAATCTTTACGCGTATAGTAAATCCTATCGGGAATCTTGCAACATTGACAGTATAACAGATAAAAATCTTTTTACCTACCTAAATATATTGACCTTTCTTTCTTCTTACAATAAAGTAAAGTCATAAGACTAAAAAAGAGGTTAGTACATTGAACAAGACTAAAAAAAATCTATTCACTTTGCCGTTTTTAATCATAACTATGTTGACACAAACTCTTATCTCCCTCTTACCAGGAATTCTTTTTTTAAGAGATAGTAGCCGAGGTCCATCGATTTTAACTTATATGGTGATTTACTTATTAATAAGTGATTTTTTCCATTTAATTGGGAAATCCTCCTACAAAAAAGGCTCTTTCATTTCACTTCCGGTTTATGGAGTTAAGCTGATTATTGCCACAATACTGATTTTTCTAATCGCCAAACAAACTGCCTATCAATTTGCTGTGATTTTAATTGCCTATGAGGCTTTCCAGTTACTTATTTTTTCAAAACAATTTTTCTATATTGACTCAATTCTTTATTCCTTACTAAATGCTTTTTTCAAAGGAATTGTGTTTAATCAACTATTAACAATTAATTATCCTTTTGATTACAAGTTTGATTTAGTTAAACCATTTATTTTTTCCTTTGTTTTAATTTTGTTTATTACCATTTTAACTCAAGGGATGTATTCATTCTTAAAAAGACATGGCTGGTTTTTACTCCTAGCTGCACTATGTTTGATCTTACTTTACTATCTACTCTTTACCCAATATGCAGCTCATGAAACAGCTCTTTGGAAAATCATTATTTTTATTCTATGCAATGTCAGTGCGATTTATTTCTTCATTAAATCAAAAGATAGTCAGAAAAAGGAAGTCGTTCTTAACTTATTTGCACTTGCAAGCTTGTTTATTTACTATTTCTAATTTAAAGGAGTACTAATAAATGGATAAGAAAAAAGAAATAATTATCCGTGTGGTTTCTCTAACCATTGGAATTATTATTGCCTTACTAATTTTAAAATATTTTTAACTGAAAAAGAAAATTCCGGATGGGATTTTCTTTTTTTATTGACCTTAACACAGTGTTATCCTTTATAATATATATTAATGGAGGGAATAACAAATGAAAATAAGTGATTTTTCAAAGCTCTCAAATACAAGCACACGCATGTTACGTCACTATGAAAAAATGGGTTTATTAAATGTCGAACGAACAAATACTAATAATTACCGTGACTATGCCCCAGAAGAATTAAAAAGAGTGGCTAACATTAAGTTCCTACAGGCTTTAGGTTTTTCACTAGCAGCCATTAAAGAAATTTTAAATGCCGAAACATCTGAAGAAATGTCTATTTACTTTGAAAAGCAAAAAAATGAGTTACAAACTGCCTTAGAGAAAGTTCAATCTCAGCAAAGTTTACTGGATTCTATCGCAAGTACATTAGCTGACAATACTAAACATCTAGACTATTATGTGAGTTTAAAAGAAATTCCTGAAAGACAAGTCATGAGTTTAAGAGAAGTTGTTTCAACTTATGAAGAAGAACAAACTCTTTGGCAAAAATTGTACCAAGAATTTGTCCGTCAAGAAGTTATTTTTGCTAATCCTCCACTAGGTATTAGTTTATACCACAATGATAGCTACGAAGAACAAGATATTGATATTGAAATTCAAAGTAGTATTATAGGCTATTACCAGGATACCGATGAAGTTATTTTTAAAACTGTTCCTAAAATGACAGTTGCTACCACAACATTTCAAGGTGATTTTTCTCAAATGCCACTTGTTATGGAGGCAATCGGTTTTTGGCTTGAGGCTAACAAATTAGAAATTGCTGGACCTATGATTAATATTTTCCATGTTACTGCAGCAGTTGACCCAAATCCTGACAATTGGATTACAGAGGCTTGCGTTGTTATTAAAGAAAAGGAGCTGAATTAAATGGCTAGACCACAAACCAAAGATGATTTACTAGAACAAGCACAAACAAATTACGACAAATTAATCAATTTAACCAATTCACTTTCACCAGAAGAACAACTTAGTGAGTTTCCTTTTGAAGGACGTGACCGTCAAATAAGGGACTGTTTAGCTCATCTCTACGAATGGCACCAACTCTTTATAGTATGGGTTGAGAAAAATCAACAAGGAGAACTGACTCCTTTCCTACCAGCACCGTATAATTGGAAAAATTATCCTGAAATGAACCAAAAATTTTGGGAGAAACATCAAGATACTTCTTTAGAAACAGCGAAGGAACAACTTGCTGAAAGTCATTTAGCCTGTTTAAAGATTATCAAAGAATATACTAATGAAGAACTATTTACTAAGAAATACTTTAACTGGACTGGTACAACAAGTTTAGGTAGCTACGGTGTTTCTGCAACTTCCTCTCACTACGATTGGGCACTTAAAACCATTCATAAATATAAAAGAAGTCTACCAAAAAACGATTAGGGGATAATCCTAACCGTTTTTTAGTTTACTATTTAATTAGTGTTTCAAGACCTACAATCATCATCTCATCAAATGTTGATTGACGCTCTTCTGATGTTGTTTCCTCACCAGTAATCATATGGTCACTTACAGTCATTAAAGCTAATGCTTGAACACCATATTTAGAAGCTAGATAGTACATTACTGCAGCTTCCATCTCAACACCAAGTACTCCGTGTTCACCTAATTTAAATGTGTCTGATAAATCATCTTTATAGAAACTATCATCAGATAATACATTTCCAACATGAATATTAAAGCCATGCTCTTTAGCAATACCATAAGCTGTTGATAATAATTCATAATCAGCAATTGGTGCAAATGTATGATTTGGGAAATCAGCTTTCATAAAGTTAGAATTTGTTACTGCTCCTTGAGCTAAAACTAAATCACGAACATGAACATCCTTTTTAAGAGCACCACATGTTCCAACACGCATTAATTTTTTCACATCATATTCACGAATTAATTCATTCACATAAATAGATGCTGATGGAATTCCCATACCAGTTCCTTGAACTGATACTTTAACTCCTTTGTAAGTTCCTGTATAGCCTAACATTCCACGAACTTCATTATAACAAACTGGATTGTCTAAGAATTTTTCAGCAATATATTTTGCTCTTAAAGGATCTCCAGGTAATAAAATTTTATCTGCAATCTCGCCTTTTTTGGCTCCAATATGTACGCTCATTTAAACTCTCCTTAAATTCTTTCTAAAGTGATTTTAACTAACTCTTTAAATTCTGCCTTAACACGTTCAGTTGTTTCAACAACTTCTTCATGATTTAAGTTAGCTTGCATACCTGCTGCAAGGTTTGTAACACAAGTAATTCCTAAAACACGCATTGACATATGTTTAGCAACAATAACCTCAGGAACAGTAGACATACCTACAGCATCAGCTCCTAAAACACGTGACATTCTAATTTCAGCTGGTGTTTCATAAGTTGGTCCAGAATATCCCATGTAAACACCTTTTTGTAAAGTAATTTTAAGTTCTGCTGCTACTTTTTTAGCTACTTCACCATATGCTTTATCATATGCTTCAGACATATCAGGGAAACGTGGTCCTAATTCATCTTCATTTAAACCAATTAATGGATTATCTCCAGTATAGTTAATTTGATCTGTGATTAACATTAAATCACCAGGTGAGAATGATGTATTCACTCCACCAGCAGCGTTAGTTACGATTAAAGAATCAGCTCCTAAAGCTTTCATTACACGCACTGGGAAAGTAACTGTTTGCATAGAATGTCCTTCATAGAAGTGGAAACGTCCTTGCATAGCTAAAACTGTTTTTCCTGATAATTGACCATATACTAATTGACCAGCATGTCCTACGACAGTCGATACTGGGAAGTTTGGGATTTCTTCATAAGGAATGACAATTTTATCAGTAATTTCATCGGCTAATTCACCTAATCCTGATCCTAAAATTAAACCAAAATCAATTGATTTTACCCCTTTACTTTGGATATATTCTGCTGTTTCTTTTAATTTTAAACTTAATGTCATTTGTCAAAACTCCTTATTTTAATTGATTTAAAAAACTAATTCCGTTTTCTGTTGCAGGTACTCCAAAGTTTTCAGCAATAGTTGCTGAAATATCTGAAAAGTGACCTTGTTTGATTTTTCCTTGACCTGTCATTTGTTTGCTATAAGCTAACAATGGCACGTACTCTCTCGTATGGTCTGTTCCTGGGAAGGTTGGATCATTACCATGATCTGCTGTGATTAATAATAAATCATCTTCACCCATAGCTTCATAAATCTCTGGTAAGCGTGCATCAAACTCTTCTAACGCATTTCCATAACCTTCAACATCACGACGATGACCAAACAACGCATCGAAGTCTACTAAATTCGTGAAACTTAATCCAGTAAACTCTTTTTTCATGACGTTTAATAATTGATCCACACCGTCCATATTTGACTTGGTACGAACAGCTTCAGTCATTCCTTGACCATTAAAGATATCATTGATTTTACCTACAGCAATGACATCTTTTCCAGCTTCTTTTAATGAATCTAAAACTGTTTTTCCAAATGGATCTAGGGCATAATCATGACGATTTGGTGTACGAGTGAAGTTACCAGGTTCACCAACGTACGGACGAGCAATAATACGACCAATCATATAAGGATCATCTTTTGTGATTTCACGTGTGTATTCACAGATTTTATATAATTCTTCTAAAGGAATAATATCCTCGTGAGCTGCGATTTGTAACACTGGGTCAGCTGATGTGTAAATAATCAAGGCACCAGTTTTCATTTGTTCTTCACCAAAATCATCAATAACCGCTGTTCCACTATAAGGTTTGTTAGCTCCCATAATAATTTCGCGACCTGAGAATTCAGTAATTTTATCTAATAACTCTTTTGGAAAACCTTCTGGAAACACTCTAAAAGGTGTTTGAATATTTAAGCCCATAATTTCCCAATGACCTGTCATTGTGTCTTTACCAACTGAAATTTCTTCAAGCTTTGTTGCATAGCCTTGATGAGTTTCAACTGCTTTAACTCCTTTTAAAGGTTCGATTGTTCCAAGTCCTAATTGTTCCATATGAGGCACATTTAATCCGGCAACTTCTGCGATATGGCCTAGAGTATGACTACCTACATCTCCAAATTTCTCTGCATCTGGTGCTTCTCCGATTCCTACTGAATCTAATACTACTAAATGAACTCTTTTAAACATAAAGGTCCGCCTTCTTCCAAAAAATTTTGTTTATAACAAACGTGCCAAAGATGTTTCCTTGGCACGTTCATAATTATTTTGATTTCACATAAGTTTTACCAATTGCTTTTGGTCCTTGTGATTTACCAATAAATATTACTAGTACAAGTACTGTTAATACATATGGTGCTGCTTGTAAATAAACTGATGGTAATTCTCTAATACCTGGAATTAAGTTTCCGATTACTGCTAAACTTTGAGATAATCCAAAGAAAATCGCTGCAAACATAACACTAATTGGATTCCATTTACCAAAAATCATTGCGGCCATGGCGATGAAACCTTGCCCTGCAATTGTTGAAACTGAAAACTGACCAGAAATTGATTGAACAGCTACAGCTCCGCCCATACCACCTAGGAAACCTGAAATTAAAACACCTGCATATTTCATTGCATAAACATTAATACCTAATGTATCTGCCGCTTGTGGGTTTTCACCAACAGAACGTAATCTTAAACCAAATTTTGTTTTAAAGATAATAAAATATGAAAGGAATGCTACTAAAATAGCTACATAAGCTGGTGCTGATGTATCTTTGAAAAAGATTGGTCCAAGTAATGGAATATCTTTTAAAATTGGAAAACTAAATTTACCAAATGTTTGTCTTAGTAAGTCAGTTTGTCCATGACCATCAAACATCATTTTTGTTAAGAATACTGTTAAACCTGGTGCCATTAAGTTAATAACTGTACCAGAAACAATATGATCTGCTCTTAAATTAATTGTTGCTACAGCATGGATTAAAGAAAATAGTAATCCAATAAAACCACCAAATATCATAGAAATCCATGGTGTCATATGTCCAAATGTTGATGCCATAGAAAGGTTAAACACTGCAGCACTGAAAGCTCCTACAGTCATAATACCTTCTAACCCAACGTTTACTACACCACTTCTTTCTGAAAATGTTCCACCTAAAGCTGTAAAAATTAAAGGAGCTGAGTACACAAGTGAGGATGAAACAATAATAGCAATCATCGAAATCATATTTATGCATCTCCTTTCTTAGCAGCATCATTTTTACTAGGCATTTTATCAAGTAAATATTTAATCGCGTAACTGATACCAATAAAGAAGATAATTGACGCAATTACAATTTCTACAATTTCATTTGGAACTCCAGCTCCACCAGGCATACTTAATCCACCAATTTTTAGAACTCCAAATAATAGAGCTGAAACTAAAATACCAATTGGATTACCGCCACCAAGTAAGGATACCGCCATACCGTCAAATCCGATAGTTGGTACTCCACCTAATACATAAAGGTTTTCAAATGTTCCTAATCCTTCAATAACGCCACCCATACCAGCTAAACCACCAGAGATTAACATCGCTAATACAATATTTTTCTTAGCATTCATACCAGCATATTCAGAAGCATCTGGATTTAAACCTACTGAACGTAATTCAAAACCTACAGTCGTACGATTCATTAATACCCATACAACAAAAATCATCAAAATTGCTAGGAATATTCCTAGATTCAGACGAGAACCGCCTGTCATTTGTGTTAAAAAGTCAGCACGTAAGCTTGCATTGGCTGAAATTTTTGGTGTTGCATCTGCATCATTTGTTAAGACATAACGAACCAAGTGATTACTAATATGTAAAATTGTGTAGTTCAACATAATTGTTACAATAACTTCACTTGTTCCAAATTGCGCTTTTAAGTAACCAGCAATTCCGGCCCAAATAGCACCTGCTATTGTTCCTGCAATAATACATAATGGTAAAAGAACCATTTTGGGTAAATCTGGGAATAACATAGCTAACCAAATAGAAACAATCCAACCTGATAAAGCTTGACCCGATAAACCAATGTTAAAGAATCCAGCAGCATAGGCTACAGAAAATCCTAAACCAGTTAAAATAAGTGGTGTTGCTAAACGAATAACCTCACCAATATTATATGGCCTACCAAATGCTCCGTTTAACATAGCACTGTAACCTGCAATTGGATTATACCCAAATGCGATCATAATAATAGCTCCTAATACCAAACCAAAGAATACAGAAAGTACTGGTACGGCAATACTTTTCAATAATGATTGACTCTTATTCACCAAGTCCAGCCCCTTTCCTTACTTCTTCTAATGGCACACCAGCCATTAATAAGCCAAGTTCTTGTTCATTTGTTTCTTTTGCATCAACAATCCCTGTAATATTACCATCAAACATTACGGCAATTCTATCTGATACATTTAAAATTTCATCTAATTCAAAACTAACAACTAATACACCTTTACCGTTATCTCTTTGTTCAATCAAACGCTTATGGATGTACTCGATTGCACCTACGTCTAAACCACGAGTTGGTTGAGCTACCATTAACATATCAGGGTTACGATCAATTTCACGAGCAATAATTGCTTTTTGCTGATTTCCTCCTGATAATGCTCTAACTGGTACTAACTCATCTGTGGTACGAACATCAAATTCTTTGATCAATTTTCTTGCATGTGCATTAATCTCAGAGTAGTTTAGTAAACCGTTTTTACTCAATGGTTCTTTGTAATATGTTTGAAGTGCAATATTCTCTGCTACTGTCATTGGTAAAACTAAACCAAAACGATGTCTATCTTCTGGCACATGACCCATACTGTTTTCAGTATTTTCTCTTGGAGATTTATTAGTCATGTCTTTACCATTGATCTCAATTGTTCCTTGTTCTACCTTACGCATTCCAGCAATAGCTTGTAATAACTCACTTTGACCATTTCCATCGATTCCAGCGATTCCCAATACTTCTCCTGCACGTAATTCTAAGTTTAGGCCTTTAACAGCATCTAAACCACGATTTTCTTTAACGACTAAATCAGTAATTTTAAGTACTGGCGTTGTTGGATTTGATGGTCCTTTCGGTGTCTTAAATGACACCGAACGACCCACCATTAAATCTGCTAGCTCTTGTTGAGTTACATCTGCCACATTTACTGTGTCAATACTCTTACCGCGACGGATAACAGTACAACGATCTGCAACAGCTTTAATTTCATCTAATTTATGGGTAATCAAAACAATTGATTTACCTTCTTTAACTAAACCATGCATAATTTCAATTAACTCATCAATTTCTTGAGGTGTTAATACCGCAGTCGGCTCATCAAAGATTAAAATTTCTGCTCCACGGTAAAGAGTTTTTAAAATCTCTACACGTTGTTGCATCCCAACAGACACATCACCTACAAGGGCCTTAGGATCTACTTTAAATCCATATCTATCCGAAACAGCCATGATGTCGTCAAAAGCTTTCTTTTTATCGAGAACTCCTGCTTTTGTCGGCTCACTCCCAAGAACGATATTTTCTTCTACAGTAAAATTATCAATCAACATAAAATGCTGATGCACCATACCGATTCCTAGTTTATTGGCAACTGTTGGATTAGAAATTTTTTCTTCTTTTCCATTAATCTTAATAGCTCCTGAAGTAGGTTCTAAAAGACCTGATAAAATATTCATTAACGTTGATTTGCCGGCACCATTTTCCCCCAACAAAGCGTGAATTTCACCTTTTTTAACTTTTAAGTTAATATTGTCGTTGGCTTTAAATGTTCCAAAAGCTTTCGTTATGTTCTCCATTTCGATCACATATTGTGACTGATCCACTTTCTTCACTTCCTAACTATTTCGGATAAATTTATTTCAAATTTTTAATTAAGGTTTTTCTGGAACTTCAACGTCACCAGAAATAACTTTTTCTTTAGCTTCGTCAACAGATTTTTGTACTTCATCGTCTAATTGACCTTTAGTTAAGTCAACACCACCATCTTTAAGACCAAAAATGATTGTTTCTCCACCAGGGAATTCGCCTTTTTGAGCTTTAGTTGCTAAGTCGTTAACAGCTGTTCCTACACCTTTAAGTGTTGAAGTTAATGTTACGTTTCCGCCATCATATTCACCTTCAGCTTCTTGATCACGGTCAACTCCGATAACCCAAACTTTTTCTTCAGGTTTAGTTTTCATAATGTCTTTAGCTTCAGCAAACACACCATTACCAGTATCACCTGATGCATGGAAGATTACGTCTACACCACTCTTGTACATTGCAGCAGCGATTGATTTACCTTTAGCAGCATCACCAAATGATCCAGCGTATTGGCTATCAATTTTAATATCTTTGTTTACTGATTCAACACCAGCTTTAAATCCAGCTTCGAAACGTCCGATAACTTCACCCTCTTGTCCACCAACAAATCCAACTTTATTTGTTTTAGTTGTTTTTGCAGCAGCAATACCTGCTAAGTAAGCAGCTTCGTTATCTTTAAAGATTACTGAAGCAACATTGTCTTGTCCTTCAATAACTGAGTCAATAATAACAAATTCTGTATCTTTATTAGCTGGAGCAATTTCTTCTACAGCTGGTTGTAATTTAAATCCAATACCAAAAATAGTACTGAAACCATCATTGATAGCTGTGTTTAAGTTAGGAGAAAAATCTGAGTCTGAGTTAGATTGGTAATAGTTAAATCCACCAGTTCCTTTTTCTTTTCCGTTATCTTTACCCCATTCTTGTAAACCTTCCCAAGCTGATTGGTTAAATGATTTATCATCAATACCACCTAAGTCAGTTACTAAAGCAGCAGAGTAGTCTCCGCCTTCTTTTTTAGTTTCATCCTTAGCAGCTCCGCCTTTATCTTTGCTACCACCACATGCAGTTAGAGTAAGCGTTAAAGCTACAGCTAAACCTGCTTTTAATAAAGTACTTTTCTTCATTGTGTTATTCCCTCCAGAATTTTTTTATGTAAATTTTTAACACCGTAATTAATTATCCATTTGATCACTTTCAAATGAATAAGGTAGAAGACCAGAAACAGTTGTTTCCTTCACGTCTCCTTTTTTGTTAATCAGTGTCACAGGCATATCTGGCTTACAAAATTCAACCATGACCTGACGACACGCTCCACATGGAGAAATTGGCTCTTCGGTTTCTCCTGCAACTACTAAATGACTAAATGAAACGTTACCTTCAGAAACTGCTTTAAAAAAGGCAGTTCTTTCTGCGCAGTTGGTTAAACCAAATGACGCATTTTCAATGTTACATCCTTGATAAACTTCACCTGATTCAGTAATTAAAGCTGCCCCTACTGGGAATTTTGAATACGGGACATAAGCCTTATCCATTGCTTCAATTGCTGTATCCATCCATTCTTGTTTTGCTAACATAATCAGAGATTCCTTTCTTAAATAAAAGACTTTTTTCAGCGCTATAGTTAATTTTTGTGTTTAGTAAAACAGTTAACTATACCTGTTTTACGTAATTAGGAAATCTTGTTCACAAAACATTCCTAGATAATAGATGATAAAGTAACAAACATCTCTGTCTGGCTTTCATTTATTCAGAATGATTTGAAACTCAAATACTAACGAATGTTTAGCCTCCTTTCGTTTTTTAAAGCCCTCTCAATTTTACCATTTTTTTCTGCAAGATACAGTAAAATTCAAGACAAAAACGTTATGACTCTTTATTTATAATAAAGCTCTAATTATTAACATTAAAAAACTTACTTTATTAAATAAATTATCGACTAACCTAACTTCAATTAGGTAAAAAAGACTTTTAAACAAAACCTTAGCACTAGAAATAAAGATACTATTTTTAGTAACATTTTTCAATAGTTTCAGCAATTATTGTGAACATTATATTGGAAAACAATTCTATTATTCGGTAATAACCTTATGAATAAGTGTTGGTTCTTTTCCACTTTCGCCAATTTCAATGTTTTCATAGAGAACTTGCTTCACATCTTCAACATCTTCACGGTTAGCATAAATTGTTACTAATGATTCGCCTTCTTTAACAATATCACCCACTTTTTTATTCAAGTATAAACCAACAGCATAATCGATTGTTTCTTCTTTAGTTCTACGACCTGCTCCAAGCATCATTGCAGCAATACCAATTTGATCTGCCACCATTTTTGAAACGACACCAGATTCTTTAGCTGGTACTTCAAAAACATATTTAGCCTGTGGTAATTTTTCAGGATGGTCTACAATTGAGTCATCTCCACCTTGATTTCTAATCATTTCTTTGAATTTCTCTGTCGCTTTACCATTTTTTATATTTTCTTCAAGCATTTGACGAGCTTCTTCTAAAGTTTCAGCTTTTTTAGCTAAAACAACCATTTGGCTACCTAGTGTATAAACCATTTCCATTAAATCTTCTGGACCTTCTCCTTTAAGAGCATCAATGGCTTCAACTATTTCATTAGCATTTCCAATCGCATTTCCTAATGGTTGAGACATATCAGAAATAATTGCCATTGTTTGACGATTTGCTAACTTACCAATACGAACCATTGTATGTGCTAAGCGTTCAGCATCTTCTAAACTCTTCATGAAAGCTCCATCACCAGTTGTTACATCTAATACAATGGCATCTGCTCCTGAAGCAATTTTTTTACTCATAATCGAACTTGAAATTAATGGAATCGAATCCACAGTTGCTGTTACATCTCTTAAAGCATATATTTTTTTATCTGCTGGAGCTAAATCTCCTGACTGACCTGTTACAGCTACAAAACTTTCATTAACTAAACGTATGAAATCATCATTTGGTATTTCAACTTGAAATCCAGGAATTGCTTCTAATTTGTCTATTGTTCCACCAGTATGACCTAAACCACGACCACTCATTTTAGCAACTGCTGCACCAACTGATGCTACTAAAGGTGCTAATACAATTGTTGTTGTATCTCCTACTCCACCAGTTGAATGTTTATCTACTTTAATGCCATCAATTTCAGATAAATCAATCACATCTCCTGAATGACTCATTGCCATAGTTAAACAAGTAATTTCCTCATCTGTCATATCCTCAAAATAAATAGACATTAAAAGAGCACTCATTTGATAATCAGTAATATCTCCAGAAGTATAACCTGATACGATGAAATTAATTTCTTCTTTGGAAAGAACCCCACCGTCTCGTTTTTTCTGAATCAAATCTACCATTCTCATGAATAAAAACCTCACTTCTTTTTTAGTAAACCGTTTTACAAGCTATCTTTAGTAAATCGTTTTACGTTTAGTTGTTTTTGTTTAATAGCGCTTTCAAAAAGAATTGTAACACACTTTTAAATTATCTGTCAACTGACTTTGTGCTACCTCTAATAATAAATTCTGTTTCGAAGGTTTTATTAGGTATTTTAATGCCTGGATTTTTAATTGATTGAAACAAATACGTTGCTGCTGTATAGCCAATTTCAAAAGCTGGTTGGGCAACTGTTGTTAGTGGTGGATTTAAATAAGATGAAATTTCTAAATCATCAAATCCAATAACTGATAAATCATTGGGAATATTTAAACCTAATTCATAGGCTGCTCTGTAAGTTCCAATTGCCATTTGGTCATTTCCACAACAAAGTGCCGTAATATTTGTTCTTGATAATAAACGTTTAGCAGCTTCATAGCCACCTTCAATCGTTACTGGACCATCTTCAATGTACTCTGGACAATAAGTAATTTGATTATCTTTCAAACACTGACGGTAAGCATCATAGCGATCTGTCATTTCGTAATAACCTAATTCATTGGTTAGCATCCCTATTTTCGTGTGACCACTATCAATTAAATATTGAACTGACTGATAGCCACCCTCATATTCTTTCACCAATAAGTTACCTTCATTCCTTGTGTTCAATCCTCTATCAATTAAAAGGTAAGGACTTGATTGTAAACTTGTCTCAAGTTCAAGTGAGTTGGGACTTGCCAAAATAATACCTGCCACTGAACGATTTAATAATTGTTTAATATAATCTTTTTCCATTTCATTTGAGTGATTCGAATTACATAATAAAATCATGTAATCTTTTTGGGTTAAATAAGCTTCAACACCTTCAATGACTTTAGAGAAAAATAAATCAGTAACATCTGGAACAATCATCCCAATAGTTTTTGATTCTCTTTTTATTAAGTTTTGCGCAAAATAATCTGGATTGTAATCATGGTCTTTAACCGCTTTCAAAACTCGTTGTCTTGTTTCTTCACTAAACCTTTGACCTTTATTATTTAGTATTTGGGAAACTGTTGTAATGGATACTCCCGAAATTTGGGCAATATCTTTAATGGTCGGCTTCATTAGTTTAGCCCTCCTTCGTTTTCAAAAATCATCATATCAAAGATTTGTAAAAAAAGGTAGCGTTTTTATGAATAAAAAAAACGAAGACACAAGTTTTAACCTGTATGTCATCGTTTCTTAATTTCAAATAAATTTTGTAACTTCCTTCTAGCCACCAATTAAAAAGTCTAATACGTTCCAACCATCTGATGTTTCAGCGCGGTACAATTCTGTAAATCCACATCTTGCACAACTTACTGTAATAAATTTTTTGTTTTGGACATCAAAAATTTTAGCAAAGTTTCCACCTGTTGCTTGGAATTGATCTGATACATAATGATTATGTCCACATTTTTCACAACTAAACTGTTTCTTTTCCATTTTAAATCTCCCTCATTTCTTATAAAAAGAGTGTATCATCCAAAATAAAAAAACTCTATCCGTCTCTAGACTCAACTTTATTATGACTTTTGGCCCTTAATTCGATCTTGTCCGTAAGTTCCAAACTTTTCAATAACTTCCTCTAATTGCTCATTTTCTAATAAGACTGGTGTGCCAATTGATTTTGCTCTGTAATAAAGTTTTGCAATAAATTCAATATCTTTTGCTACTGAAAATGCTGAGGCCAAATCTTCGCCTACCGTTAATACACCGTGATTACCTAATAAAATTCCTTTGTCATTTTTCATTGCGTCATAAGCCACTTCTGCTAATTTTTTAGTCCCGAAAGTTTCATACGGACAACATCTAATTCTTGTTCCAACTGAACCAATAATATAGTGAAGCGGCAATATATCTTCATGTAAGCAAGCAAAAACTGTAGCATAGTCTGAATGTGTATGAACAACAGAATTAATAGTTGGTGTTCTTTCGTAAAAAATACGATGCATATCATATTCACTTGATGGTTTACGATTTCCCTCTAAAACGTCCCCTTCTAAAGTCATTAAAACAATGTCTTCTTCTGTTGTTTCATGATAAGGAATTCCACTTGGTGTAATTAACATCACATTATCTTTTCTAATAAAAATACTTAGGTTACCACCAGTATCAGTTGTTAAACCTTCAACTAATAATTGTTTACCAAAAGCTACTAGTTCTTTTCTCTCATTTTTATATCTCATGGCTTTTCTCCTTTAATCTGATGAACTTTAATAAAATCTTTCTTGTTCTGTTTCAAAATAACTGTCTAAATCATAGGGAGAGTACACGCCTTTATCAGTCACTATGCCACTGATTCTAGATGGTGCTGTAATATCAAATGAAGGATAAATTCCTTGAACACTTGGTAAAGTATTTGGAATTCCTCGATATTCTAAAACTTGTTTAGGGTCACGTTCTTCAATGACAATATCTTTTCTTGAAAATTTATCACTATCTGGAATTCCTGTTACAAAATAAGGAACTCCATAATGTTGAGCTAAGATAGCAATCTGATTTGTGCCTATTTTGTTAGCAATATGCCCATCTCTGGCAATTGTGTCTGCTGCAGAGGTAAACACATCGATTCCCTTGTTCTCCATTACATAAGCCACCATATTGTCTGTAATAACTGTTGTTTGAAAGCCTAAGTCTGCGGCACAACTTGAAGTTAATCTAGCTCCTTGAAGATACGGTCTTGTTTCAGCACAGTAAACATGCAAGTCATAATTTTCCTCTTTTGCTGCTCTAAGAAGCGTTCCCACAATTGTTTCTCCAAAACATTGAGTTAGAATATTCGCTTTTTTCGGTATTTTTTTCAAAAGAGTTCGTCCCACACCATCCATAATGCTATAACGACGATTCAAAGAATCAATAGTTGTTTGAAAAATAGCTTCAATAGGTGATTCATCACTATTAATTGCTGTTTTTCCAACATTTAAACAGTTCATTGTAATCTGAGTCATTCGGTTAGCTGTTGTTGGTCTAGCATAACCAATTGTCTTAGCTGCTTGTTCTAAAAATTCAATTTGTTTGTCTTTTGGTAACTCTTTAGATTCATACGCTGCTAGAGCCATACCCATACCTGCTGCTGTATAAGGTCCTGCACTTTGGGTTACCATATCAGTAATAGCCTGAGCTACCTCAGCATGAGTTGAACATTCTACAAATTTAATTTCTGTAGGATAAATTCTACGGTCTAAAATTCTAACTTTTCCTTCTTCATACCAAGCCACGTTTTCATATTGTAGTAAAAACGGCATATTATAATCTGCTCTTTGTCCCATAGATAGTTTCTCCTATTCTTTAATTAAGTCGTATAAATTAAGTAGTTCAGCACCTGCTTTTATCTCGTGACGTTTCAGAATTAATTCACTACCTAATAATAATAAATTTCTCTCCATTTGAACACGCTTCTCTCCTACCGGGGCAGTTGCCACTTCTCTGACCCGTGCATCTCCAATTGTACGGCGGATAATTTCAGTTCCAGCATAACCTAAAGTATCAGATATTACTTCATTAATATAATTTTTAATAAAGTATGAATTCAAATAAATATCCAAGGTTACTTGTTTATTGAATTCTCTAATCAATTTTTCTTTGACTAAATCGATTATCTGACTAATAGTTTCTCTTAACCACTGTGTAAATTGACTACTTCCTTCATACATTTCTGTTTTAATTAAAGGAAAAAATAAATTGCCAATAACATTACCGATGTCATATCCCATAGGTCCATAAAAAGCAAACTCTGGATCGATTACTTTCATGCCTTCTTGATTAATAAAAATAGAACCTGAATGTAAATCCCCGTGAAGTAACGATTGAGCATTATTCATATAGTTATTTCGAAGTTTTCCAACTTCCCCAATTAAAACCTCATTTTGATAAAGATATTTCTCAACAAATTTTTGATTTTCCTTTGAAATGATATTTCGGTTTTTATAATCATTATAAGGTTCTGTGAACACTAAATCTTCACTAATATCACACATATCACTATTAATAAATTGTTGCACTCGTTCCTTTTTAATTTGTGGTTTTAAAATCAAATCAGTTGTTGAAAGTAGTGTCTGTACTAAAAAAGTACTGATATCATCAGCAAATTTTGGAAATATTAGTTGATTTTCTAACTCATATCTTAAATTTTTAAATGCTGAGATATCTTCCATGATCAGAACTGCCATTATTTCATCATAGGCATAAATCTCAGGGACATATTTTGGGACTAGACTGTATTGGAGAATCAAAGCCTCTGCTTCTATTTTGTTACGTTCAATATCAAGAGCTCGACCAGAGGAGCGTAGTACTTTATCGGCTTGTTTAAGTACAACGCTTTTTCCTGATTCTAAATCTTTAACCAGAAAAACATAGTTAATGTTACCATCACCAATTTCTGTTACTGAAAGGTTTACCTTTTCATCAAATAAATCTACTTGTTCTAAAACATATTCCTTCACTTCTTCATGATTCATTAAAAAATGTGTTCTAAATCTTCCCATTACTTTTCCCCTAAAAAAAGAAGCTCAACTGAAAAATAAGTCCAGCTAGCTTCTATTATTTTGTCATTTATTTTAGTAATAAACTAATTAACAAACCTATTACTTGAGCTCCATTAAACATAATTAAATTTTTAATTGAGATACTAAAAGTTGTCGCTTTTTCTTGTTTCCCACTAAAGGTTTTAACATTTTGATTAATTTTAGGGAAAGTCAGTAAGACTACTAACATTGCCCAATGATAAAAGCCTAAAATAACACCACCTATAGTAAATGTATAGCAACTATACATTAATAATTGGAATAATTTAACACCATTTTCTCTGCCAATATAGTAAGGTAGTGTGTAACGATGATTACTAATATCTTGTTCTAAATCACATAAATTATTTGCTAGCATAATATTAGCAATAGTAAAAATCATGGGTACCGATGCCCAAATAATTGCGATTAATGCTTTGATTTGAATATGTAATAATATTTGACCATCTCTAATAATAAAATCTAAAATACCTAAATCAAAGATATTTAGATAAATTGTAATAAAGAATATTCCAAATCCCATTGTAACACCACTAAAAATTTCTCCAAGTGGCATACGTGACAATGGCACTGGTCCAAAGGTATAAAAAATACCAATTAAAAAACATAGACCACCCATTGCTAGTAATAATAAACTTGTTTTATAAGTTAAATATAAACCTACTAAACTAGAAAAAGTAATCATTGAATAAATCAAGTAGGATACTTTTTTCTCACTTAATTTAGCAACACCTAAAATATTTGTATTTTCTTGATAATCATCATTTTTAGCTTTTTTAAAGTCCATTAAATTATTAATTGCTGTTGTTGCCATATCAAAGACAAGCATGGCTAAAAAGAACAATATCATGTTTTCTCCATTAACTTGACCAAAGAAAAAGGCAGAAAATAATAAACCAACTAAAAACGGAAACAGACTAGCTAATTTTGTTCGAATTTCAACTAATTCAAAAAAAACTTTCATTGTCATTTTTATACCCTCACTATTTCAAATCCTTAATATCTTTTACTTGATAAGGAGAATCTTCATTTAATACAAAGCGATCCTGAACACCACTACTTAAATAAATATGGTCTTCTTTAGTTACAAAAATAGCATCTATATCTTTTCTAGCTTCAACGTATTCCATCCCATTTTTGACACCCATTGCAAAAACACCAGTTGATAAACCATCTCCTGCAGTTGACGTTTCAGAAATAATTGTCACACCTGCAATTTCATTTTCAAAAGGATAACCTGTTCTTGAATCAAATAAATGGTGATATAATTTACCATCTACTTCTAAGTTTCTTTCATAAATACCAGAAGTTACTAGAGACATATCTTTATTAGTGACTGAACCAACAATCGTATTTCTAGCTTCATTTGGATCTTGGATTCCAATTTTCCAATTGCCATCTTTACTCTTAGGACTATCTCCTAAAACATAAATATTTCCACCTAAATCAACAATTCCAGATGTCACTCCATTATCAACTAATACTTGAACAGCCTCGTCTGTAATATAACCTTTAGCAATAGCTCCTAAATCCAGACGCATTCCTTTTTCTTCAAGGAAGACAGTTTTTTCTTTTTCATCTAATTTTACTTTGTGATAGTCCACTAATTTTAAAGCTTCATCAATTTCAGATTGCTCCGGTTTTCTAGCGTCATCAAAACCAATATGCCATAATTCAGTGATTGGTCCAATAGTTAAGTCGAACCCACCCTTAGAATCTTCACTGTAATAAAGAGAATCTTCAACTAAACCATATACGTCATCAGAAACTTTAACAGGCTTTATACCAGCTTGGTCATTAATTTCTTCAATCTCAGAACCAGAGCCTTTTTCATTCACAGTAATTTTTTTATCTAATTCTTTAATACGATCAAATGTTTTTTCTAAAACATCTTCTTTACCTTCATCAAAAATTTGAACTCTGACATAAGTTCCCATTAAAAATTCTTCTTTTTTATATGGTTCTTTTAAAAGAGTAACGTTCTCTGTTGTTTCTTTTTTAGTCTTAGATTCCTTTGAATCTGAACTACAAGCACCTAAAGTAAGTGACATAGCAGCGACAGATAAAAGCATTAAAACACTTTTTTTGTTTAACTTCATTCGTCTACCTCCATTGTTCTATTCTTTTTAATTTAACTACAATTCCCAATCAATTTCAAATAAAAAAGGCAGCAAGTCAACTGACTTGCTGCCTTTTTAAACTGACTAATTATTTACCAAATACAATGTTATCAACTTCGATTTTAGCAGTGTCGCCTTTTTCTGCAGCGTTGATTAATTGTTCAGCATACATTTGGAATGAATGAGTTGAATGAGTTGCCCCAGTCACTACGTCCATTTCAGATGGTTTTTGTTTTTCAACTAATGCTTTGTTTAATTCTGGAATGAATTTTTCTGGGCTGTTACCAGCTTTTTCTTCCATCATTTTGTTATAGTCAGCATCTTCTGTTTTTGATTTTCCTTCAGCGTTGATGTTGTCATATTTAGATTCTGCAATTTTTCCATCTTTAACAACTAAAGTAAATGCTGTACGGTAACCATTAGATTCATTTTTCTCTTCTAATGTGTATTCACCGTCTTTTAAGTCAGCTCCGTTATCGATTTCGATTTTATCTGTTTTACCAGCTTGAGCAGCTTGAATTAATTGTTGTGCATAGTTTTTGAATGATTCTGTAGAATGAGTTGCTCCTGTTACTACGTCTACTCCATCAGCAGATTGTGCAGCTAAGAAAGCTTCGTTTAATTCTGGGATGAATTTTTCTGGTTTGTTACCAGCTTTTTCTTCCATCATTTTATTGTATTCAGCGTCTTCAGTTTTTGATTTTCCTTCAGCGTTGATGTTATCATATTTAGATTCTGTGATTTTTCCGTCTTTAACTACCATTGTGAATACAGCGCGGTAACCATTGTTTTCGTTTTTCTCTTCTAATGTATATTCACCGTCTTTTAAGTCGCCACCTGCGATTTTTTCAGCTGGTGCTTCTTCTTTTTCCTCACTTTTAGCTACTTCTTCAGTTGAAGCTGCTGATGAATCTTTAGTATCTTTATTGTCTTTTCCGCCACCACAAGCAGCTAATAATAAAGTAGACATTACTAAAATTGTAGTTCCTGTGATTAATTTTTTCATTTTCATAATATAAACCATCCTTTATTTTTTTATTAAAAATATGTGAACTATTTTACATAATTAATTTTATAACATTGTTGAACAAATTGCAACGCTTTTTTAGTCACTTATTCATTTTTTCACAAATTTTTAATGAAAGCCGATATTCCTTAAAAAATATCCCAAAAGATGAAATTTTGTTAGACTTTTAACCTATCTAGCTTTATAATAAAATACGATTGTGTATTTTATTTCACGTAATCATTTTTCTTATTATTATATTTTATCTACGAAAAGGGGAGACTTATAATTATGGCTAAAACAGAGATTGTTGTAGTCGGTGCTGGGTATTCTGGTATAGCTGCAACAAAAATGTTGTCAAAAAAGTTAAAAAGTAATAATGATATTCATATTACTTTGATTGATCGTCATTCTTATCAAACAATGATGACTGAGCTTCACGAGGTTGCAGGTGGACGTGTAGAACCTGAAGCCATTCAATATGACTTACAAAGACTATTTTGTAAGAGAAAAAATGTTAGTATTGTAACAGATTCTGTTGTCAACGTTGACAAAGAAGGAAAAGTAGTTAAAACAGAGCGTGGTTCTTACGCTTTTGATTACTTAGTATTAGCAATGGGTGGAGAGCCTAACGACTTTGGTACTCCAGGTGTTAAAGAGAATGGTTTCACTTTATGGTCAATGGATGACGCTATTAAAATCCGTGAACATATCGAAAAAACTGTTACTTTAGCTTCTATGGAACCTGATGCTGAAAAACGTAAAGCAATGCTTAACTTTGTTGTCTGTGGTTCTGGATTTACTGGAATCGAAATGGTCGGAGAATTAATCGACTGGAAAGACATTATTGCTAAGAAAAATAAACTTGATCCAAGCGAAATCAACTTAATGGTAGTTGAAGCGGCTCCAACTATTTTAAATATGTTAGACCGTAACGATGCTGGAAAAGCTGAAAAGTATTTAATTAAAAAAGGTGTTAAAATCTTAAAAGATACACCTATCGTTGAAGTTGCAGCAGATCATATTGTTCTTAAATCTGGTGAAACTATTCCTACTCATACTTTAATCTGGACTGCTGGTGTTAAAGCTAACAGTGATGCTGAAGAGTTTGAAATGGAATCAGCTCGTGCAGCTCGTTTAGTAGCTAATGAGTATATGCAAGCTAAAGGTTATGAAGATAAAGGTATCTACGTAATCGGAGACTTAGTTTACTTTGAAGAAAAAGAAAATATGCCTACACCTCAAATCGTTCAAGCAGCTGAGCAAACAGGTCACTGTGCAGCTAAAAATATTTTAGCTGAAATTAACGGTACTGAAAAAGAAGCTTATAAAGGTAAATATGATGGATTCATGGTTTCTATTGGATCTAAATATGCTGTTGCTTGTGTCTTTGACAAGATTCACATGAGTGGATTCTTCGCTATGTTAATGAAACATATTATCAACCTACGTTACTTCTTTGATATTCGTTCAGGTTACTATATGTTCCAATACATCATCCATGAATTCTTCAGAATTGGTGATGAAAGAAATATTATGCGTGGTCATACTTCACGTAACAGTAACGTTTTATGGTCAGTACCATTACGTGTTTTCTACGGTTCTGTATGGTTAGTAGAAGCAATGAAGAAAATTGTTGGTAATGGTAAATTATTCAGCCCAAGTACTTGGTTTGGTGAAGGTTCATGGTTTACTGATAGTGTAGCTTTCCCATTCCCATGGTTACAACAAGCTGCTGATGCAACAAGTGGTGCAAGTGCTGCTGAGGGTGCTGGTGACGCTGTTGCTGCTATTGCAGATCCTGTATTTGGTTTAAGTTATGCCTACGGTGAAGAACCTATGACAGTCTTTAAAGAAATGCCAGGTTGGTTCTCAAAAATTATGGAATTTATGATGCCTAACACTGAAGTTGCATTATTCATGCAAAAATTCATGACAATTTTTGAAGTTGCTTTAGCCTTAGCAATTATCGTTGGTCTATTCACATGGTTAGCAAATGCGACAACTATTGTCCTAGTTATTATGTTCTGTTTATCAGGTATGTTCTACTGGGTTAATATTTGGTTCCTATTTGTAGCCTTTGCTTTAATGAATGGTTCAGGACGTGCCTTTGGTTTAGATAAATGGGTAATTCCATGGATTCAAAGAACTGTAGGTAAATGGTGGTATGGTGATGTTAAATCACGCTACGGTGAAAATGCCTAAACTATAACTTTTTAGAGGTTGACCAATAAGTGTCAGCCTCTTTTCATTTATATAGTCACTTTATTTTTTCGATACTACTTTTATTTTCAGTTGATTTCCGTTATATATAATAGTATTCTCACTATGATAGGAGATTTTTAACATGAATAAAAATAAAAGATTAATATACATCTCATTACTTGTTGCTCAAGGTGTCATTATTGGTTTATTAGAAAATATGATTCCTTTTCCCTTTGCATTTGCTCCTGGAGCCAAATTAGGTTTAGCAAATCTCATTACGATTATTGCTATTTTTACAATGCCAATGAAAGATAGTTTTTTATTAGTCATTTTAAGATTATTCCTAACAACTCTTTTAGGTGGAACACCTTCTACTCTTTTATATAGTGCTGGTGGAGCTATACTGAGTTACTTTGGAATGCTGTCACTTAAACAGCTTGGACCTAAACGAATCAGTACCATTGGAATTAGTGCCTTTGGTGGTTTTCTACATAATGTAGGACAGTTACTTGTTGCTAGCTGGATAGCTCGCTCTTGGAATGTACTACTTTATCTACCAGTCTTATCTTGGATTGGAATATTAGCAGGTATTGCTATTGGAATTGCTGCTAATTATGTCATGACTCATGTTAAAACCATTCAAGAATTTAAACTCAATTATGATTAAGGAACAAACCTTTAAAGAGGAGCTTACTTATGAACATTCATCCAATGTGGGATAATTATCCCTCAATAAAAAAAGACCTGAAAAAAACACTTGAACTTATGTCATCTTCTATTGATTTACCTAATAAAGAAATAGAAAAAACAATTCTTGAGTTGTTTCATTCAGGTGGTAAATTACTAAGACCTGCTTATTTATTATTATTTGCAGAACTTGGCAAAAAAACAGATAAGAAAAAAAGCATCGCCTTAGCTGCTGCGATGGAAACTCTTCACACTGCGACTTTGATTCATGATGATATTGTTGACGAGGCAGATCTTAGACGTGGTGTTTCCACACTTCAAACTAAATTTGATAAAGATGTAGCTGTTTATTCAGGAGATTATCTTTTTATTGTTTGTTTTAAATTATTAGTTCAATACACAGATTCATTAAAAAGCGTGAAATTAAATACAACTAGTATGGAAAAAGTATTACTTGGTGAATTAGGCCAAATGAATACACGTTATCATATGGATGTAACAGTTGATGAATACATCCAAAATATTTCAGGAAAAACAGCAGAGTTGTTTGCTTTAAGTTGCTTCCTTGGCTATTACGAAAATGGAGGTTCATCAAGAATAGCTTCCACTTGCCGCGAAATCGGTAAGTCAATAGGAATTGCCTTCCAAATTGTTGATGATATTCTAGATTACTCTCAATCAGAAGAATCAATTGGAAAACCTGTTTTAGAAGATGTTAAGCAAGGTGTTTACAGTCTTCCTTTAATTTGTGCCATCGAAGAAAATAAAGCTTATTTCGAACCTTTATTATCTAAAAAAGAAATGATGACTGATGAAGATGCTCAATTAGTTCATCAAGGTGTTGTTACTTACAATGGTGTCAAAAAAGCCTATGATTTAGCTGATAGCTATACTCAAAATGCACTATCTCTAATAAAAAAATTACCTGATAATAAAGAAAATACAAAAGATACTATTTATGAAATCACCAAAAATATTTTAATAAGAACCAATTAAAAAAAGATTTAGACAAGTAGTCTAAGTCTTTTTTTTTCGTTTTTTTCACATATATAAGAAAATATTGAATTATCGCTATAACCCTTGATACATACACCTTTATTTATATTTTATACTACGTAATCTATAAAAGGTAATAAATTTATACACACGTTTCTTTTACTTCGTTTTATGATAAATCTATAGAAAAAAGAAGATTTTAATTTTATCGATAAATGCGAAATCTCACCATTAAATATATGGAGGGATTAGTATGAAACAAAAATTAATTATTGGATTTGCTACTTTATCACTTTTGGTAGGTGTTGCCGGAGCCCTATCAGAATATAAGGTAAAAGAAATAAACGTTGTTGCTGCCACTGTATCTTCAACAGATAGATTAGCTAATTTACCTGTTACTAAAAAAAGTAATCCTATTATTTTAGGTCAAAAAAATTGGGATGTTTTCCAAAATGATACAATTGATGTTTTAGATGGAGTTTCTGCTACTGATAGTCACGGAGAAACAATCAAAGTTACTGCTAGTGAATTTTCAACTAAGGAGGTAAAACGTCAAACAGTTACCTTAACAGCCACTGACAAATATGATAATGAAACAAAAGAACTTATTACAGTTAATGTAAAACCTAAAAAAATAATTGAACAACCTCAAGAAACTGTTGTTAATATGTCAGCACCTGTAGAAGAGGCTACTGTTAATAATCTTGTTGCTCCTGTAGAAGAAGCACCTACTGAAACACAAACAGTTACTTATAAAGAAAAACCAGCTCAACCAACTTGGCTCCCTTACACAATGTATCTTGGTGGCATTAGTATTCCTTATCAAAATGCTGGTGAAGGAAGTGGTCAAGCTGTCATTGATAGTAATCGAAATATGGTTGCTACTTTTGGTGGGGCTACTGTTCAATCACCAAATGATGGCGTTAATACACACTTTATTGGTCACAATCCTGGCATTTTTAATATTCTTTTCTCATTAAGTGTTGGAAGTGAAGTTACTGTGACTGATGCAAATGGAACACCAGCCACTTATATAGTAGGTAATATTTTCCAAGTTGATGATTATGGAACTAATATTGCAACTAATGAAAACTGGGTAGATTATATTCTTGATCCTGGAACAGAAGAAAGAATCACTCTTCAAACTTGTGTTAATGATGATATTAATTTAGTTGTAGTTGCTTTTCCAGCTTAATAAGAGAAGAGTTTCATTTATAATTTAATGAAACTCTCTCTTTTTGCTTATTTATATTATGCGTATTCCATCACAATCCTTGTTACTTTCTTGCATTCCCATGACAAGCTCTATATAATCAATAGCGACACACTAAAAAGTGAAAATAAAAAAAGTGAGGGATTCCATGATTACTGTATCAAACGTAAGTCTACAATTTCCAGATAGAAAATTATTTGAAGATGTAGATATTAAATTCACTCCTGGGAACTGTTATGGATTAATCGGTGCTAATGGTGCTGGTAAATCAACATTCTTAAAAATATTATCTGGTGAAATTGAACCATCAACTGGTAATGTGACTTTAGGACCAGATGAGCGTTTAGCAACTTTAAAACAGAACCACTTTGACTATGAAGATCAAACAGTTTTACATACTGTTATGATGGGACATAAACGCCTTTATGAAGTCATGCAAGAAAAAGACGCTATTTATATGAAACCTGATTTTTCTGATGAAGATGGTATTAAAGCTGCTGAACTTGAAGGTGAATTTGCCGAATTAAATGGATGGGAAGCTGAACCTGAAGCATCAAGCTTACTTCAAGGATTAAATATTCCAGAAGAATTACATGATTTAAAAATGGCTGAATTAACAGCTGGACAAAAAGTGAAAGTTTTACTTGCCCAAGCTTTATTTGGACAACCTGATGTTTTACTATTAGATGAGCCAACAAACGGTTTAGATCGTGATTCTATTGCTTGGTTAGAAGAATTTTTAATTAACTCAGAAAATACAATTATTACTGTATCCCATGACCGTCACTTCTTAAATAAAGTTTGTACTCACATGGCTGACTTAGACTTTGGTAAAATCAAATTATTCGTAGGTAACTATGATTTTTGGTTAGAATCAAGCCAATTAGCTGCAAGATTACAAGCTGACCAAAATGCTAAAAAAGAAGAAAAAGTAAAAGAATTACAAGACTTTATTGCAAGATTTAGTGCTAATGCTTCTAAATCCAAACAAGCAACGTCTCGTAAAAAAATGTTAGATAAAATTGAGTTAGATGATATTCAACCATCTTCACGTCGTTACCCATTCGTTGGGTTTAAAGCTGAACGTGAAATTGGAAATGACTTATTACAAGTTGAAAATATTTCTAAAACAATTGATGGTAAGAAAATTTTAGACAATGTGTCTTTCACTCTTAGAAAAGATGATAAAGCTGCCTTTATTGCTAAAGATGATATTACTACGACTATTCTTTTCAAAATCATTATGGGTGAAATGGAACCTGATTCTGGTAGTGTTCGTTGGGGTGTTACTACAAGCCAAGCTTACTTACCAAAAGATACATCAGATGAATTTGATACAGATCAATCAATTGTTGATTGGCTACGTCAATACGCTTCTAAAGAAGAATCAGACAATACATTTTTACGTAGTTTCTTAGGTCGTATGTTATTCTCAGGTGAGGACGTACTAAAATCAGTTAACGTTCTTTCTGGGGGAGAAAAAGTTCGTTGTATGTTATCTAAATTAATGCTTTCAAAAGCAAATGTTTTAGTTTTAGATGATCCAACAAATCACTTAGACTTAGAATCAATTACAGCATTAAACGATGGGTTAATTGCTTTTAACGGTTCTATTCTATTTGCTTCTCATGACCACCAATTCATTCAAACAACAGCAAACCGTATTATTGCAGTTTCAGACAACGGTGTTGTTGACCGTGCTGAAACAACTTATGATGAATTCTTAGATAATGAAACAGTTAAAGAACAATTAAAAACAATTTTTGGTAAATAAAAAAATGCTGTGACTTAGTTTAGTCACAGCATTTTTCAATTTTTTGAAAGTAATAAATTTTTAATAAATTGCCCAATACCTTAAAGCTTCTTCAGTTAAAATATCTTCTGAGAAAGCTTGTTCAGCATGACCTTTTTTTTTCGTGTCACTTGGATTATTAATCCAGAAAGTATTATTTGTTTCATCATAACCAGTTAAAACCATAATGTGTCCTACTTCAGTAAAATAACCTGGTTTAACGGAAACAATAACTGGATGAGATTTTTTTAAATGCATTTTCACTAGCTCTTTTTGATCGACTAAATCCTCATATTGATATTTTTTTTCCTTAGCAAATTCACCAAAAATATGCCAATCCGTTCCTGTTTCTTTTTCAAAATATGCATTACCAGACCAGTCAAGAATATCTAAAGGACTCTGAAACTCTTCTTCTAAATAAGAACTTACCATAGCTAAAGAAGCTATTGCACATCCATTAATAGCTATCGTATTCTGTAGAGGCTCTTCATTAGGAACGCCGTAAAAAACCTCACGCCAAGGTTCCTCTGTTTGTATAATCAAAGGCACAGACATCCGGTTATCAAATTCTTTATTGTTAATTTTATCATTCATTTTTTCTTGATAAGTTCTTTTAGCAAGCTTTTGAGCTGCTTGTTCTTCTTTTTTTCTTTCTGCTTCAACAATTTTAGCAGCTTCCACTCTTTGATTTGTTACAAAACGAGTTAAATAAACTGTAAAAAAGAGTGAAATAATTGCTAGAGTACTTAACACTAATAACAGTTCGGGAGACTTCTTTTTCAACTAACCACACCTTTTTAAACGTTTAATACCTTTATTATGCCATAAAACAGAAAAAATACAAAAAAATCGCTAAAAAGCGATTTTTTTATTTATTAATTCCATAAGAAAAGATAGCAATCGCACCATATCCTGTATGGCTTGCAATTGTTGGACCCATTGGTAATAATTCAATACCTTTTATAGGAATATTTTTTTCTATTAATTCTTTTACATGCTCAGCAGCTTCTAAATCTCCTGCATAAGCAACTAATAACGTTTGCTCTTCACTATTTTCAATCGTTCTTTTAGTTTCTGAAACAATTTTTTCTAGTGATTTATTACGACCACGAGTTTTTCCAACATTAACTAGTTTCCCATTCTTATCAACGTTTATAATTGGTTTAATCTTTACTAAACTACCAATAGCAGCACTGGTTTTAGATATTCTACCACCTCTTTCTAAGTGGTTTAAATCATTAACAGTCACCCAAGAATGCACACGATTAATATTATTTTCTAACCAATTAATTGCTTCATCAATTGTTTTTCCATCAGCTCTTTGTTTAATCATTTCTTTAACTAATAACCCTTCACCTAATGAGGCCGCTTTTGAATCAATAATTTTAATATTCACAGATTCATTTTCTTCTTCTAAGAGTCTTAATGCTGAATAAGCATTTCTTTGAGAGCCACTTAATTCCGATGAAAATGCTACGTATAATAAAGGAATTTCTGAGTTAATATATTTTTTAAATACTTCACTGTAAGCACCAATATTGATTTGAGACGTACTTGGCATTTCACCTAACTTTAATTGATCCATAAACCAGTTATAATCAAAGGTTTTTCCTAAATCATCAACATATTCTTTATAATTTAAATTAATAATCATACTAACAAGTTCAACATTATTTTCTTTTAGGTAATCAAATGGTAAATCACAACATGAATCAACTAATAAATCAAATTTTTTCATCATTCTCACACTCCTTCTCATATCTTACTATTATTTTAGAAAAAAAAGAAGAAGAAGCATTCAAACTTCTTCTTCAAAAATTATTAAATTTGTGCCCAAACACTTTCTAATACATTTGTTTGAGTTCTATCTGGACCTACTGAGAAGGTAGAAATTCTAACACCTACAAGTTCAGAAATACGATGAACATAATTTCTAGCGTTTTCTGGAAGTTCAGCTAATGTCTTACATCCAGTAATATCTTCTGACCAGCCAGGTAATTCTTCATAGATTGGTTTACAACGTGACAATTCTTTTAAGCTTGCTGGATAGTGGTAAATTTTTTCTCCATCTAACTCATATGCTGTACAAATTTTAACAGTTGGTAAACCTGTTAAAACATCAATTGAGTTTAGTGATAAGTTAGTAATTCCTGATACACGTTTTGAGTGACGCATGACAACTGTATCAAACCAACCAACTCGGCGTGGGCGACCTGTTGTCGTTCCATATTCACGACCAACTTCACGAATTTGTTGACCTGTTTCATCAAACAATTCAGTTGGAAATGGTCCATCCCCTACACGAGATGTGTAAGCTTTACAAACACCAACAACTTTATCAATTTTCGACGGGCCTACACCACTACCAATGGTTACTCCACCCGCTACTGGATTAGATGACGTTACAAAAGGATATGTTCCTTGATCGATATCAAGCATAACTCCTTGAGCACCTTCAAATAATACACGTTTACCTTGATCTAGAGCATCATTTAAGATCACTGAAGTATCAGTTACATATTTCTTAATTTCTTGTCCATATTGATAGTACTCTTCAAAAATATCATCAAAAGATAAACTTTCTGAATCATACATTTTCGTAAATTGACGATTTTTTTCTTCTAAATTAATTTTCAAACGCTCTGCAAAAATTTCTTTATCTAACAAATCAGCAATACGAATTCCTACACGAGCCGCTTTATCCATATATGCTGGGCCAATCCCTTTAATAGTTGTCCCAATTTTGTCTTCGCCTTTAGCATCTTCTTGTAATTGATCTAATTTAATATGATACGGTAAAATAACATGAGCACGATCTGAAATTCTCAAATTATCTGTTGAAATATCATGATCTGCTAAGTATTGTAATTCTTTAGTAATTGATTTAGGGTTAACAACTACTCCATTACCGATAACACTGATTTTATCTTTATAAAAAATACCTGATGGAATTAAATGAAGTTTATATGTTGTCCCATCAAATTGAATTGTATGACCTGCATTATCTCCACCTTGGTAACGTGCAATTACTTCAGCATTTTCACTTAAAAAATCCGTAATTTTCCCTTTTCCTTCGTCGCCCCACTGTGTTCCTACTACTACAACTGATGACATATCTTAACACTCCATTCTTCTATTGGTATTACTTAACTATTTTAACAAAAAAAACTGTTATTCGCAATAAAACCGAATGTTATTTAATTATTAATGTTATATAACATTAATAAACGAACTTAAAACTCTTCGCGAGGAGAAACAGATGAAAACTTGTTGTATTCTTTTATAAATAATAATTCAACTGTTCCCCTAGCACCACTTCTGTTTTTCTCAATAATAACTTCAATCACATTATTATTCTCTTGCGGTTCCTCATCTTCTCCTTCTTCACTACGATAGTAATCATCACGGTAAAGAAAAGCCACAATATCTGCATCCTGCTCAATTGATCCAGATTCACGAATATCACTTAATACTGGTCGTTTATCTTGTCTTTGTTCGACACCACGTGATAACTGAGATAAAGCTATAACAGGTACTTTTAATTCCTTAGCTAATTTTTTTAACTGTCTTGAAATCTCAGATACTTCTTGTTGTCTGTTTTCTCGTCCAGTTCCTTCAATTAACTGTAAGTAGTCAATTAAGACTAATCCCAAGCCACCTTGTTCTTGATGAAGCTTACGGCATTTAGCTCGAATCTCAGAGATTTTAATACCTGGTGTATCATCAATAAAGATATTAGCTTTTGACAAACTTCCCATTGCGACAATAATATTATCCCATTCTTCATCTGATAATTGACCCGTTTTTAAATGTCCAGCTTCTACTAAACCTTCAGAACATAACATACGGTTAACTAATGACTCCGCACTCATCTCTAAACTAAAGATAGCTACAGATTCATTCGTTTTAGTTCCTACGTTTTGCGCAATATTTAAAGCAAAGGCTGTTTTACCTACCGCAGGACGAGCAGCTAATATAATTAACTCTTCGGCTTGCAAACCTGCTGTCATTTTATCTAATGCATGGTAGCCAGTAGGTAATCCTGTAATAGCTTCACCTTGCTGAGATAATTTTTCAATTGTATTAATTGAATCTCCTAATACATCTGCGATAGCTAAGAAACCACTTCGATTTCTTTTTTCTGAGACCTCTAATATTTTTCTTTCAGCCTCATCTAAAATACTCTCAACATCTTCTTCTTGCTCAAAACCACTTGATACAATATCAGTGGCTGTTTGGATTAAATTTCGTAGTAACGACTTTTGTTCTACAATCTTTGCATAGTAACCAACGTTAGCCGCTGTTGGTACACTTAAGGTTAGTTCTGATAGATAACTAACACCACCAATATCTTCTAACATATTTTTTTGTTCTAAATGTTCTTTAATAATAATCGCATCTATAGCTTCACTTCGATTATTTAGATCAATCATTATTTGAAAAATAGTTTGATGGCTTCTACGATAAAAATCCTTAGCTTCTATATATTCCATTGCTTCTACAATAGCATCTGAGTCCAAAAAAACAGAACCTAATACTGCCTGTTCTGCTTCAACACTTTGTGGTGGTATCCTATCTTGCTGGATAAGTTCCATTTCTTATTCCCCTATCCTAACTTTTATTCTGCAATAACGTGAACACGTAATTTTGCAACAACATCTTTATGTAACTTAGTAGGTACATTAGTGTAACCTAATGCTTTAATTGGTTGTTTTAAATCCATTTTTCTTTTATCAACTTTAATGTTATGTTGTTTTTCTAAAGCATCCGCAATTTGTTTTGATGGGATAGATCCGAATAAACGACTATCTTCACCAGCTTTTGATTTAATAATCACTTCAAATTCTTCTGCTTCAATAATTTCTTTTAATTTTTCTGCTTCTGCTAAAACTTCAGCATCTTCTTTATTTTTAGCATTTGTTTTACCTCTTAATTCACTCATTGCTTGCGGAGTTGCTTCTACTGCTAATCCTTTTTTTAATAAAAAGTTTTGTGCATAGCCAACTGCAACCTCTTTTACTTCACCTTTTTTACCTTTACCTTTTACATCTTGTAAAAAAATTACTTTCATGAAGAAACACTCCTTATCTATAGTTAAACTTTCATTAATTACTCTACTATTTTAACACATTTATGATGTTACATGAAATGTTAATATAAATGTTTCACGTGAAACAAAAAAAGACATTCATTACTTAAATGAATGTCTTTATCTATTATTGCTCTTCACCAACGAATGGTAATAAGCCCATAATTCTTGCACGTTTAATTGCAATAGTTAATTTTCTTTGATGTTTTGCACAAGTACCAGTCACACGACGTGGTAAAATTTTACCTCTTTCAGAGATAAATCTTGATAGTAATTCAACATCTTTATAATCGATATTATCAATATGGTTAGCTGTAAAGTAACATACTTTACGACGTTTTCTTCCGCCTCTTCTTTGTTGAGCTGCCATTTTTGCTCCTCCTATTCTGTTTTAGAATGGTAAATCATCATCCGAGATATCAATTTGTGATGAGCTTCCAAAAGGATCGCTATCACGATCGAAATTCGGCATTTCATTTTTACTTGAAGATTGGCCGCCAAATGATTGATTGTTTTGGTTTTGAGAAAAACTATTGAAGTTATTTCCCACATCTGACTGTCCAAAGCCACCTGATTGTTGTCTTTGTTCAGACACATTACGTGATTCTAATAATTGGAAATTATCACATACTACTTCTGTCACATATACTTTTTGACCTTGTTGATTTTCATAATTACGTGTTTGAATACGGCCTACAACACCTAGTAATGTACCTTTTTTGGCATAATTAGCTAATGTTTCAGCAGGTTTTCTCCAGATTACACAATTAACAAAATCTGCTTCTCTCTCCCCACTTTGGTTAGTGAAGTTACGATTTACAGCCAAGTTAAAAGTTGCTACAGCTGATCCGTTAGAAGTAAATCTAAGCTCTGGATCTCGAGTAAGTCTTCCTACTAGCACAACGTTATTAATCATTTGTCGTTCTCCCCTCGTTTTTTAATGTTTCACGTGAAACATTGATTAGTTTTCTTCTTTAACAATCATGTGACGTAAAATATCGCCATTGATTTTAGCTAAACGATCAAATTCACTGATTGCTGCTGCATCTGTTGCTGAAGAAACTTTAACGATATGGTAGATTCCTTCACGGAAATCTTGGATTTCGTAAGCTAGACGGCGTTTGCCCCATAACTTAGATTCCAATACTTCTGCACCGTTATCTTTCAAGATTGAATCAAAACGATTTACAAGAGCAGTTTTTGCTTCCTCATCAATGTTTGGACGGATAATATACATAATTTCGTATGTGTTTGCCTGTTTCATTGATTTTCACCTCCTTATGGACTAAAGGTTCCTATTCAGTAATAGGAACAAGGAGAGTAAGCTAAAAATAGCTTACTCACAATACAATATTATACAACTTATTTCCAACTAAATCAACAGAAATTATTATTTTTTCAATATTTCTCACATGTTCTATAACTAAAATACGCTTTATTTCTTGTATCTTTTTATTTCTAAAAATTTTAATCAATAATTACGACTTAAATAACTCTAGTTAGCAAATTTAAAGCTTCTAGAGAGTGTCTAAGAACTATCTCCTAAACTTATTCACTTATTAGTATTAATGGCTTAAATAGGCTTAAAATGCCTTTTCAAAAGTAAAGAAAAAACTGAGTCGATTAAGACTCAGTTTGCTCAGTTGTTTCTTCTGATGATTCTTCTGCTTTTTCGGCTTCTTCTTTAGCTACTTTAGCCATAGTAGAAACAATCGCGTCTTCCTCTAAACGAATTAAACGAACTCCTTGTGTTGCTCGTCCAGTTTGAGATACAGATTCAATATCAAAACGAATAATAACACCTTTATTCGTAATTAACATAATATCCTCTTCACCAGTAACAGTCGTTAATCCAGCTAAATTACCATTTTTCTCAGTAATATTGACTGTCTTAATTCCTTTACCTCCACGTCCTTTAACTGCATATTCTTCTGCAGCAGTACGTTTTCCGTAACCTTTTTCTGTAATAGATAAGACTTCTGATTCAGGATGTAAGATGTCCATTCCGACAACATAATCCCCTTCACGTAGTCTAATCCCCCTAACACCAGCAGCACTACGTCCCATTGAACGAACAACTTCTTCGTTAAATGTTACTGAGTAGCCTTGATGAGTTCCAATAATAATATTCTCATGACCGTTTGTCAGTGTGACATTAATTAATTGATCATCATCTTTTAGACCAATGGCTTTTAATCCATTCGTACGGATATTAGAAAACTCAGTTACAGAAGTTTTCTTAACTGTTCCAAGACGAGTTGAGAAGAATAGGTATTGATTCTCTTCAGCTTTTCCTTCTACATTGATAATTGCTTCAATGCTTTCTGAAGAATCAATTCCTAGTAAGTTAATGACTGGAATTCCTTTTGCAGTACGACCGTATTCTGGAATCTCGTAACCTTTAGCTTTATAAACTTTACCAGTATCAGTAAAGAATAACAGGCTATCATGAGTTGAACATGATACTAAGTTTTCAACAAAGTCGTCATCATGAACTCCCATACCTTGAACACCACGTCCACCACGGTTTTGTGTTCTAAATTCTGTACTTGGCAAGCGTTTGATGTAACCATTGTGAGTTAGAGTGATAACAATATCCTCTTCCTCGATCAAATCTTCATCTTCTAAACTTAATACTTCACCAACTAACAATTCAGTACGTCTTTCATCACCATATTTACGTTGTATTTCATCTAATTCAGTACTAATGATTTCAAGAACTCTGTCATGATTAGCTAAAATATCTTTCAAATCAGCAATCAGTTTCAATAATTCTTGATATTCATTTTCGATTTTATCTCTTTCTAATCCTGTCAAACGACGTAAACGCATGTCCAGAATAGCTTGTGCTTGACGGTCAGATAAATCGTAGTTATCAATTAAAGCTTGTTTAGCAATCTCATCTGAAGCTGATGAACGAATTGTTTTGATAATTTCATCAATATGATCTAGAGCAATTCGTAAACCTTCTAAGATATGAGCTCTGGCTTCTGCTTTATTTTTATCAAATTCAGTTCGTCTAACAATAACTTCTTCTTGATGTTCTAAGTAATTTTCTAAAATAGATTTTAAACTTAATACTTTAGGCACACCTTTTACAATAGCTAACATATTAAAACCAAAACTTGTTTGAAGTGATGTTAATTTGTATAAATTATTTAAAACAACTGAGGCACTTACATCGCGACGAACCTCAATTGAAATGCGCATACCTTCACGAGAAGACTCATCACGTAAATCAGTAATACCTTCAACACGTTTTTCGCGGTGTAATTCTGCAATACGTTCAACTAATTTTGCTTTATTAACCATATAAGGAATTTCAGTTACAACTATACGTTCCTTACCATTTTTCATCTCTTCAATATGAACTTTGGCGCGGACAATAATCTTTCCTTTACCAGTTTCATAAGCACGACGAATACCTGATTTCCCCATAACCAAACCACCCGTTGGAAAGTCTGGTCCAGGTAAAACCTCCATTAATTCTGCAGTTGTTGCTTCACTGTTGTCCATTAAAACTTTTAGTGCATCAATAACTTCTGTTAAGTTATGTGGTGGAATATTAGTTGCCATCCCTACAGCAATACCAGTTGTTCCGTTAACTAAAAGGTTAGGGAAACGTGCTGGTAAAACTTCTGGTTCACGCTCTGTTTCATCGTAGTTATTTTGGAAATTAACTGTATTTTTGTTAATATCACGTAACATCTCAACAGCAATTTTACTCATACGTGCTTCTGTATAACGCATCGCAGCAGCTCCGTCACCATCCACAGAACCAAAGTTACCATGACCATCTACTAACATGTTACGGTAACTAAATGGTTGCGCCATACGCACCATAGATTCATAAATCGCACTGTCACCATGTGGATGATATTTACCCATTACATCCCCAACAATACGCGCTGATTTTTTATGAGCTTTATCAGGTGTCACACCCATTTCATTCATCCCGTATAAAATACGACGGTGAACAGGTTTTAACCCATCACGTACATCAGGTAAGGCACGAGAAACAATAACACTCATGGCATAATCAATAAACGATTCTTCCATTTCATCTGTTAGATTTATATCTTTAATATTTTCAATTATTTCCTCGGACATGAACAATCCCCCTTATCTCTTTTTAGATATCTAAGTTTTTAACATAATGAGCATTGGCTTCAATGAATTCACGTCTAGGCTCTACTTTATCTCCCATTAACATTTCAAAGACAGCATCTGCTTTAATAGCATCTTCTACACTCACACGTAACATCGTTCTCTTTTCTGGGTCCATTGTTGTATCCCATAATTGATGATCATCCATCTCTCCAAGACCTTTATAACGTTGAACACTTGGTTTTGGTGTTGCAGGTAATAATTCAACTACATCAGCTAATCTCTCATCAGCATCTTTTCCTGGCTGAATGTAAGTAATATTTTTACCTTGTTTAACACCATATAAAGGTGGTTGCGCAATATAAACATACCCAGCTTCTACAACAGGTCTCATGTAGCGATAGAATAGGGTTAAAAGAAGCGTTCTAATATGAGCACCATCCACATCGGCATCGGTCATGATAACTAATTTATGATAACGAGCTTTAGAAATATCAAAGTCACCTCCAAAACCAGTTCCCATAGCTGTAAATAATGAACGAATTTCTTCATTTGCTAAAATACGATCCATAGTTGCTTTTTCAACATTTAAAATCTTACCTCGAATTGGTAAAATTGCTTGCGTACGACGGTCACGACCTGTTTTAGCAGATCCTCCGGCAGAGTCCCCTTCGACGACAAATAATTCACATTCTTCAGGAACACGACTTGAACAGTCAGCTAATTTACCAGGTAAACTACTGATTTCAAGAGCACCTTTACGACGAGTTACTTCACGGGCACGCTTAGCAGCAAGTCTTGCCTTAGACGCTAAAATTCCTTTTTCAACTACTTTTTTAGCTGTGTCTGGATTTTCTAATAAGAACTTATTAAAAGCTTCAGAGAATAAACGGTCAGTTACCGTACGAACTTCTGAGTTACCTAATTTCGTTTTAGTTTGACCTTCAAATTGAGGCTCAGGATGTTTTATTGAAATAATCCCTGTTAATCCTTCACGAACGTCATCACCACTTAGATTTTCTTCGTTTTCTTTAATTAATTTTTGTTTTCTAGCGTAATCATTAATCACACGTGTTAAAGCTGTACGGAAACCAAATTCATGAGTTCCGCCTTCATAAGTGTGAATGTTATTAGCGAAACTTAGAAGATTTGTATGATAGCCATCAGTATATTGGATAGCTACTTCAACAGAAATCCCTTGTTGCTCACCATCAGTATAAATAGGTGTGTCAAAAAGAACTGTTTTATTCATATTTAAGAATTCAACGTAACTTTGAATTCCGCCTTCATAATGAAAAGCTTCAAATTTAGCTTGATCTTCACGCTTATCTTCAATAGTTATTTTCAAACCACGATTTAAGAATGCAAGCTCACGAATACGTGTTGCTAATTTGTCGTATTCAAAAATTGTTGTTTCAGTAAAAATTTCAGCATCAGGTTTAAAATTAATAGTTGTCCCGCGGTGATCTGTGTCACCAATTACTTTTAAGTCAGCACAAATTTTTCCACGTTTAAACTCTTGGAAATGGATTTTACCATCTACATGAACTTTTACAGTTAATTGTTCAGATAACGCATTAACTACAGATGAACCTACTCCGTGAAGTCCCCCAGAAACTTTATAACCGCCACCGCCAAATTTACCACCAGCGTGAAGAACAGTTAAAACAGTTTCAACAGCAGGACGACCCGTTTTTTCTTGAATCCCAACTGGAATCCCACGACCATTATCGACAACAGTGATACTATTATCTGCTTCAATCGATACATTAATCTCAGTACAGTAACCAGCTAAAGCCTCATCAATTGAGTTATCAACAATTTCCCATACTAAATGGTGTAATCCTTGAGGGCCTGTTGAACCAATATACATCCCTGGTCTTTTACGTACAGCCTCTAATCCTTCTAAAACCTGAATCTGACTAGCGTCATAAGCCTTAGAAGTTTCATTATTTTTCATTTCTTCTGTCAAAGTTAGTCACTGTTCCTTTCTACTATTCCTTGAGAAATATTGAATATTTCAGGTGTAATTTTTAGTTTATTCTCCAAATGAGTCAAACTAGTTGTTGTTAAAAAAGTTTGGAGTTTATTTTCAATGTATTCCATTAAATGAATTTGACGATCGTCATCTAATTCACTTAAAACATCATCTAATAATAAAATAGGGTATTCCCCTATTTCGTCATTAATTAATTCAATTTCAGCTAATTTTAAACTTAAAGCTGTTGTTCTTTGTTGGCCTTGAGAGCCAAAATTTTGAACATTTTTACCATTTACAAAGAAAAGTAAATCATCTCTATGTGGACCAACTGAAGTTGTTAATTGTTTTAAATCTTTTTCAGTTGCTTGTTTTAGTTCACTTAATAACATCTCATAAAGCTCTTTTTCACTCATTGTTTCTTCCAAGTTTAATGAGCTTTTATATTCAATAGTTAATGCTTCTTTGCCATAAGTTATTTTTTGATGGATAGTATTGGCCCATTCTTCTAACCGTTTAATAAAATGAAGACGATGATACAATACAAGGCTACCTGTCTCAGCTAGTTGTTCTGATAAAACGTCTAAATAAACCAAATCTTTATTACCGCTAAAAGCTATTTTTTTTAAGTATTGATTTCGCTGCTTTAATACAGTTTGATACTTACTTAAATTATATAAATAGTTAGCGTTGATCTGACCTATCTCCATATCTAAAAAACGTCTTCTTGTTTGAGGAGAACCTTTAACAAGAAGTAAATCTTCTGGTGCAAATAAAATAACATTCAAATGACCAACATAATGACTTAATTTATTTTGTTCTAAGCCATTAATTTTTGTTTTCTTTCCTTTGTTAGAAATAATCATTGTTAAGTCTAAGGTACTATCATGTTTCTCGATTTTCCCTTCGATTCGCGCAAACTCCTGCTCCCACCTAATCATCTCTTTTTCATTATTGCTTCGATGGCTCCTAGCAAAAGAAAGAACATAAATACTTTCCAACAAATTGGTCTTACCTTGAGCGTTTTCTCCTAAAAAAACATTAAGTCTTGGAGAAAACGACAAGTCAAGAGTGTCATAGTTACGATAAGAACGTAACGATATTTCTTTAATAATCATTTCTTTATTCCTTATCTTCTGGCATTTTAGCCATAAAAAAAGTACCTAGATCAGGTATTTCAATCATCATTTCTGCATATAGTTTACGTCCACGGCGATTTTCCAACTCACCATCTACATAAATAGCATGCTCTTGTAAGTACCATTTAGCCATACCACCACTAGAAATGACATCAACTTCTTTTAAGAATTGGCCTAAGGTTATGTAGTCAGACGTTAATAAAAAACTTTTTTTCACAAATTTTCACCTTCTTTTTCAAGGTCTATTTATAGATATTATACCTGTTTTAATCTTTAAAAACAAATTTTCTTTACATTTAAGCATATTTCAATCAAATAGGTACTTTTTTCATTTTATAGGCTTTCTTCCTTAAAACGTAAAAATAAGGCTAATTATTTAAAATGCATAAAAAAAACTATCCGAAGATAGTTTTCAAAAATAATTAGTTCGTTCTAACTGGTGTAATCAATTGAATAAAGTTAACTTCATCATCATTAGGTTGTAATGTGAACGGTCTAATTGGTGAGATAAACTTAATAACCACATCAATATTACCAAAAGATTTTAATGATGCTTTCATGTAGTCTGGGTTAAAAGAGATATCTAAAGGTTCACCTGTAACAGATGTGTAGTTTAATGATTCTTCTACATTACCAATTTCTGGTGAGTTACCATAAATAATAACTTGCTCAGAATTAATAGATAATTTAACAATGTTGTTTCGCCCTTCATGAGAAAGTAAAGAAGCTCGATCAATTGCTGCTAATAACTCAGGAACATTAAATTCAATTTCAGTAGAAAATGTTGTTGGAATTAATCTATTTGTATCAGGATAGTTACCTTCTAATAAACGAGAATAAAAATGCATACCTTCTGTTTTAAATAGAACTTGGTTTTCCATAATTGAAATTTCAACAATTTCTTCTTCATCTTTAAATGAACGAGATAATTCTTGTAAACTTTTTCCTGGTACTACAATATCAAAAGCATTATTTGATTCAGATATTGTAATAACACGTTGGCTTAGTCTATGACTGTCTGTTGCAACTGCTAATAATTCATTATTTTCTAAAATAAAATGAACACCAGTTAAAATCGGACGACTTTCATGTTGTGAGACAGCAAAAACAGTTTCACTAATTAATTTGTTTAAAACACGAGCTGATAATTTAAACGTATTTTGATTATCAATAATCGGTAAATGTGGATAATTTTCAGAGTTTAAGCCATTTACATTAAATAATGCTTTTCCTGAAGAAATAATGACTTGATTATTTTCTATTAATTCCAATGTTAATGTACTTTCTGGCAATTTGCGAATAATTTCATTGAAAAATCTAGCTTGTAAAACAATCGATCCTGTTTTTTCAATTAACATATTTGCTTTTTCATCATTAACACTTAAAAAAGTTTCAATGGAAATATCTGCATTACTTCCTGTTAAGGTTAATCCGTTTTCAGTTAAGTTTAATTTAACACCAGTTAAAATTGGGATTGTTGTTTTTCCAGAAATAGCTCTTTGAACAGTTGCTAATTCATCTAAAAAAGCATTTCTATTTAATGTTACTTTCATTGGTTTCTCCTTTTAAATAATAATAATAAATATAGTAATAGTAGTAGGGCCTGTTAGTACTGTGGATAAGTTAGTTTAGCTTAAGAAACGTATAAAAAATAGCATGTTAATAACATGTGGATAACTCCTAGGTTAAAAATAAAGATATCCACACCTAAGATATTAACAGATTTTTAAGTTCTCCAACTTCTTTTTGAATAATTGGATCATTCTCTAATAATTGTTGAATTTTTTCATGAGCATGAATCACAGTTGTGTGATCTTTACCACCAAATTCAGCTCCAATTTTCGGTAGTGAATTATCAGTCATTTCTCTTGAAAGATACATAGCAATTTGGCGAGGAACTACGATTGTTTTTACTCGTTTTTTCCCTTTTAAATCTTTTAATTGTAAATGGTAGTACTTACAAACTTCTTCTTGAATCAATAAAATAGAAAGTTCACTTTTTTGTTTTATTGGTTTTAAACTCTTCAAAGCATCAGCTGCTAAACTTGTTGTGATGTCATTGCCATTCATTGTGGCATAAGCTTGTACACGAACAAGAGCTCCTTCTAATTCTCTAATATTTGAATCAATTTGTCCTGCAATATAAGAAAGGGCATCATCAGGAATTTCTAAACCTTCAGCATTAGCTCTTTTTCTTAAAATAGCAATTCGTGTTTCTAAGTCTGGTGGTGTTATGTCAACTGATAGTCCCCAAGCAAAACGAGAAACAAGTCTTTCTTGCAGTTTAGGAATTTCATTTGGCAAACGATCACTTGTTAGAACAATTTGTCTTCCTTCATTATAAAGAGTATTGAATGTATGGAAAAATTCTTCTTGCGTTCCCTCTTTGTCAGCAAAAAATTGAATATCATCAACTAATAGTAAATCTACGCTACGGTATTCCTGTCTAAAAGCTTCAGAAGTTCTATTTTGAATAGAGTTAATGAAGTCATTAGCAAAACTTTCACTAGTAACGTATTTTATTTTGGCATCAGGCTGATTTGTTAACATCTGATGGCCAATAGCATGCATTAAATGGGTTTTTCCTAAACCTACACCACCATAGAAAAAGAGTGGATTATAAGTAGCTCCAGGATCTTCAGCAACAACTAAAGCAGCTGCGTGAGCCATTTGATTTCCTTTACCAATAACAAAAGTGTCAAAAGTATATTTGGAATTCAGTAATGCTTTTTTACTACTTTGCTTAACGATATCAGGTAGTTCAGTTTGAATTACCTCTTTATTTTTTTCAGGTTCTTTTATCTCATTTTCAATAATAAAAACAGGAGTAACTTCTTCTCCTGTTAATTTAAAACCTGTTTCGACAATTTTGGCAGCAAGATTTTTTTCCCAATACTCTCTGTGTAATTCGGAAGGAACTTCGATTGTTAATAAGTTATCCACTAAACTGATGGGCTTAGCTTGTTCAATCCAAGCATTAAAACTTGGAGGTGTTAATATCTTTCGATAGTCATCCTCCAATTCTTTCCATATATAGTCAATATTGGGCATAACGATCCCCCTAAAAATTAGTTTCTAGTCTATTCTAGCACTTTTAAAAAAAGTTTTCCACTGAATTTTATGATTGTGGATAGTAAATTAACAGATGTGTAAAAAAATTTTCCACAAGGTTAAAATTTATGTTAATAACTTTTCTTTATTTTTGGTTATCCATAAAGTTATCAACAAATACGGTTGTGTTAACATCAAACTTTCAGAGAGTTATTAACATGTTTTTTTATATCTGTTGATAACTTAATAACCTATTGTTAACCTGTTGATAACTAAAGAAGAAATAAAGAACAACTTTTTTGTGGAAATTTGAATAAACAGATTTGTGGATAGTTTTTATAGAGATGTGCATAAGTTTTAAGAAGAAAAAATACGATATTGAGTTGACAAATTCAGTGATTTGTTTGTATAATACTATAGTCTGTCTAAGTGATTTAGAAAGCATATCTAGTTTTAGGAGGTGGATTGAATGAAAAGAACATATCAACCAAAAAAACGTAAACGTCAAAAAGTTCATGGTTTCCGTAAACGTATGAGCACTAAAAACGGTCGTCGTGTATTAGCAAGTAGACGTCGTAAAGGAAGAAAAGCATTAGCAGCATAAATCACTGAATCTTTGAGTCAGTGATTTTTTTTTATAAAAAAATGAAAAAAATAGCTGCTTTATGCTATGATAATGATGTTATTAAGAAAGAAAACTTATAGAATTTAAAGGGTTGGATATTATGAAAAAATCCTATCGCATAAAAAAGGAAAAAGAATTCCAAAAAATTATTTACCACAAAGACTCTTATGCCAATCGGAATTTTGTTGTCTATATTCTACCTGCAGAAGAAAATACTCATTTTAGAGTAGGTTTATCTGTTGGGAAAAAAATCGGAAATGCTGTAGCACGTAATAAAGTAAAGCGTTTAATGAGAACTTCTTTATATGATTTAAGAGATTCAATTAAACCTAGTTACAATATAGTGTTAATTGCACGACCAAAAGTAGTTGATTTGTCATTAGATGAGGTAAAAAATAATATAGAGCATGTGTTTAAATTAGCAAATATAATAGAATAAGTGAGGGTATACGAGTGAAAAAGATGAAAAAATGGCTGCTACTCCTTAGTATGTTTGGATTAGTATTCTTATTAACTGCTTGTGGAACAGGAGATGTTAGTACATCAAGTACTGGTCTTTGGGATCGTTACATTGTTTATTATTTTGGGCAAGCAATTAAACTACTATCGTTTGGTAAAAATTACGGAGTAGGTATTATTCTATTTACAATTATTATCCGAATAATTTTAATGCCGTTAATGCATTATCAAACGAAGAGTATGCGTAAAACACAAGAATTACAACCTAAAATGAAAGAGTTACAAGAAAAGTATGCGTCTAAAGATGCTGAAACAAGTAGAAAACTACAAGAGGAACAACAACGTCTTTATAGTGAACATGGTGTGAATCCATTATCTGGTTGTTTACCAATGTTAGTTCAAATGCCAATTATGATGGCATTATGGCAATCAATTTCAAGAACGCCTGAGTTGAGAACAGGAACTTTCCTTTGGTTAGAACTTGGAAAAATTGACCCATACTACATTTTACCAGTTCTTGCGGCAGTCTTTACTTTTGCAAGTACTAAATTAACATCAATGGGACAATTGGAAGTTCAAGGTTCAATGAAAGTAATGAACTACATGATGCCAGCTATGATTCTTTTCATGGGTATCAACTTAGCCAGTGGTTTATCTCTATACTGGGTAATCTCAAATGGATTCCAAGTGATCCAAACATTATTAATTAATAATCCATTCAAAATTAGAAATGAACGTGAAGCAGAAGCTAAACGTAAAAAAGATTTAGAAAAGGCTCTTAGAAAAGCCAACCAACCAAAGAAAAAAAGATAAAGCTTTAATCATTTACTATAATAGGGGGTTCTGATCATGCCAAAATATTCAGGTGAAACCGTAGAAAAGGCCATTAACGCTGGTTTATCTGCACTTCAAATAGCTAAAGAGAACGCGACAATTGAAGTTATTCAAGAAGGAAAAAAAGGGTTTTTAGGATTTGGTAAACAAGAAGCGATAGTTGTTGTTGAAAAAATTCAAGCAACTGAAGTAGTCGCTGATGAAGTTACTAAAGAAGAAATTATTGAAGATGACGTAGAACAAGTTGTAGCAGAAAAAGAAGAAGTTATTTCTGAAATAACTGAGCTTGTAGATCTAACTGATGACGAAGCAGTAACAGCTTTAGCTGTATACTTAACTGATATCACAAGAGATTTAGGTGCCCCTTCGATGGTAAAAGTTTCAAGAGCCAAAGGTATTATTACTTTTAATCTTGAAACTGAGAAAAAAGGTTTATTGATTGGAAAGCATGGTAAATTAATCAATGCTATCCAATATTTATCTCAAGTTTATATTCATCGAATTGCTAAGAATCGTTTATCAATTGTTGTTAACGTTGGTGATTACCGTGAGAGACGTAAAGCAATTATCGAGCGTTTAGCTAAACAAACATTAAGAAAAGTTAGAGAGACTGGTCAACCAGTTTTCTTAGAGCCAATGCCTGCTTTTGAACGTAAGCAAGTCCACTCAATTCTTTCATCAGAATCAGATATTTCAACTCATTCTGAAGGAAATGAACCACATCGTTATTTAGTGGTAGAATTAAAAAATTAAACTCTTAAGAAATCTTATCATTTGAAGATAAGGTTTCTTTTTTTATAGAATTCTGTAAATAAATTTGATATACTACGAGAAGTAGTCTAAGTACTTACTGAGAACAACATTGTTTTAGCGAGTTTGGGAGAGTGAGAGCCAAACCAATGCTTAGAAGGAATCGCAACTACCTAACATTTAAACTTAAATATTAAAAAATAAAGTGGTTGAAATATCAACAACAAGAGTGGCACCGCGGATCAAGTCAATTCGTCTCTTATTACTATAATTTGCTTAGTAATGAGGGGCTTTTTTATGTAATTTTATAAAAAAACAGGAGGATACAAAATGGATTATAAGAATCAAATCGTTAATGATTTACAAGTTGCAATAGGAGATGTATTAGGTGCAGAAGAATTATATAATTTTTTAGAAGTACCTAAAGCAAGTTCTCATGGGGATTTTGCTTTTCCAGTTTTTTCTTTAGCAAAAGTTTATCGTAAAGCACCAAATATGATTGCAGAAGAGTTAATCGAAAAATTAGATAAAACTCATTATGAAAACATTGTAGCAGTGGGTGGTTATATTAACTTCTTCTTGAAAAAAGGGATTGTAAGTCATGAAGTTTTAACAACTATTTTAACTGAAAAAGAACACTACGGAGATGCTGAGATTGGAAAAGGTGGTAATGTGCCAATCGATATGTCATCACCTAATATTGCTAAGCCGATGTCAATGGGACATTTGCGTTCAACAGTTATTGGAAATTCGCTAGCTCAATTATCAGATAAATTAGGATATAACCCGATTAAAATTAATTATTTAGGTGACTGGGGAACTCAGTTTGGTAAATTAATTGTGGCTTTTAAAAAATGGGGTAGCGAAGAAGCAGTTCGTGAGAATCCAATTTCAGAATTACTAAAATTATACGTTCAATTCCATGACGAGGCTGAAAATGATTCATCTTTAGAGGATGAGGGTCGTGCTTGGTTTAGAAAATTAGAAGAAGACGATGCAGAAGCAGTCCGTTTATGGACTTGGTTCAGAGGTGAGTCATTAAAAGAATTCCAAAAAGTTTATGATATGCTTGGTGTGACTTTTGATTCTTACAATGGAGAGGCTTTCTTTAATGATAAAATGGAACCTGTTATTGAAGAATTACAAGAGAAAAACTTACTTGTATCAGATCAAGGAGCAGATATTGTTTCTTTAGAGAAATATGACTTAAACCCAGCTTTAATTAGAAAATCCGATGGTGCAACACTTTATATGACGCGTGATTTAGCTGCAGCTAATTATCGTCATGATAACTACAATTTTGTTGAATCATTATATGTAGTAGGAAATGAGCAATCAATTCACTTCAAACAATTAAAAGCTGTTTTAAAAGAAGCAGGACATGACTGGTCAGATGATATTAAACACATTCCTTTTGGCTTGATCACATCAGGTGGTAAAAAATTATCTACTCGTAAAGGAAATGTTATTTTACTTGAAGAAGTTTTAAACGAAGCCATTACAGCAACTAAAAAAGGAATCGAAGAAAAAAATCCTAGTTTAGAAAATAAAGATGAAGTTGCTCATCAAGTAGGTGTTGGAGCTGTTATCTTCCACGATCTTAAAAATGACCGTATGAATAATTTTGACTTTAGTATTGATGAGTTAATCCAATTTGAAGGAGAAACTGGTCCTTACGTTCAATACACACGCTCAAGATGTGAAAGCATATTAGCTAAAGCAGACTGGAAAGTTGAAGACTTTAAAGGTGTTGCTCAATTAGATGATCCAGATTCTTGGGAAGTTGTTAAATTATTAAATATTTTCCCAGATAAAATCCAAGAAGCATACCGCAAATATGAGCCATCAGTAATTGCTAAATATGTTATTGATCTAGCTCAAAAATTCAATAAATACTATTCTAAACACAAAATTTTAACAGATGATGCTGGAAGAGATGCAAGATTAAGTCTAGTTTATTCCGTTTCAACAGTTATTAAAGAAGGTTTACGCTTATTAGGTATTGAAGCACCAGATAAAATGTAATGAATAAAGCACATGACTCTTAATGGAATCATGTGCTTTTCTCTACAGAAAGAGGGATTAATATGGAGATTAGTGTTAAAGAAATCAGCGAATTATCTGCAAAAGAAATGATTGAAATTTTTTATGAACGAGTAAAAGTATTTGTTGTTGAGCAAAATTGTCCCTATCAAGAAGTAGACGAAGCAGATTATTTAGCAAAACACGTTGTGTTAAGAGAAAATGGTGAAATTTTAGGATACACAAGAATTATTAACCGCAAAGCAGATGTTACTTTTGGTCGTGTTTTAATAACTGAAAACGCAAGAAAAAGAAGACTAGGAAAACTTTTAGTAGAAACGACACTAAAAGAAATTGCAGAAAGTTATCCTCAAAAAGCAGTAAATATTTCAGCACAACATTATTTACTAGGATTTTATGAATCCTTTGGTTTTGTTGCGACAACAGATGTTTATCTAGAAGATGATATACCCCATATTGGAATGACATTAAACAAATAAAATTGTCAAAATCTTGAGATTATGCTATTATTTCTAATGAATATAATACGGATAGCAGTCAAAGTGCGTATCCACTTTTTTTTGAGTTGTCAAAAAAGGGTGGAGTAGGCACTTTTTTATATGGATTTTTTTAGAAAGGACCTAAAAAGATATGAATAATATAACCAAAGAATTTGATACAATTGCAGCCATTTCAACACCACCAGGTGAAGGAGCTATTAGTATTGTCCGCCTAAGTGGGGATGATGCAGTTGTGATTGCTGATAAAGTAAATGCTTATGCTCAGAAAAAATTAATAGATGTCGCAAGTCATACGATTCACTATGGTCATATTAAAGACCCTGATACAGAACAAGTATTAGATGAAGTGATGTTTTCAGTCATGTTAGCTCCAAAAACATTTACAAGAGAAAATATTGTTGAGATTAACTGTCATGGGGGAATGGTAGTAGCTAATCAAGTCTTGCAATTACTTTTAAGGCAAGGTGCCAGATTAGCAGAGCCTGGGGAATTTACGAAACGTGCTTTCCTAAATGGTCGGATGGATTTATCACAAGCAGAAGCTGTGATGGATTTAATTCAAGCTAAAACAGATGAATCAATGAAACTTGCTTTAAATCAATTAGATGGTAAATTATCAATTTTAATTCGCGACTTACGTCAACATATTTTACAAGCTTTAGCTCAAGTAGAGGTTAATATTGATTACCCTGAGTATGACGATGTGGAAGAGATGACAACTAAGTTAATGAAAGAAAAAGCAGAAGAAGTTAAGGCCTCAATTGATCATTTACTTTTAACTGCAAGACAAGGGAAAATCTTAAGAGAAGGTCTTTCGACAGCGATTATTGGTCGCCCTAATGTTGGGAAATCAAGCCTTTTAAATTATTTACTTCAGGAAGACAAAGCGATTGTTACAGATATTGCTGGAACTACACGAGACGTGATTGAAGAATATGTGAATGTACGCGGTGTACCACTTAAATTAATTGATACAGCAGGTATTCGTGAGACAGAAGATATTGTTGAGAAAATTGGTGTCGAAAGAAGTCGCAAAGCCTTACAAGAGGCTGATTTGATTCTTTTAGTATTAAACCAAAGTGAAAGTTTAACACCGATGGATAAAGAGTTACTTGAATTAACTCAAGGAATGAACCGAATTATCCTTTTAAATAAAATGGATTTAGAAACACAACTTGATTTAGCCGAGTTAGAGACTTATTTAAACAATGAAACAGTTCTTTCTATTTCGGTAACCTCAAGTGAGGGAATTGAAAGCCTAGAACAAAGTATTAAAGACACATTCTTTACTAATTCAGGTAAAGAAAAAGACGCAACATACATTTCGAATTCACGTCACATTGCTTTGTTAGAACAAGCTAACATGGCATTAGATGAGGTTTTAAATGGGATTGAGATGGATATGCCAGTAGACCTATTGCAGATTGATATGACACGTTCATGGGATTTATTAGGTGAAATTATTGGTGATAGTGTTCAAGATGAGTTAATTACTCAATTGTTTAGTCAGTTCTGTTTAGGAAAATAGTAGGAGAGAAAAATATGGAAAAACAACAATATGATGTCATCGTTGTCGGTGGTGGACATGCAGGTTCAGAAGCCTCATTAGCCGCAGCTCGTATGGGCATGAAAACATTATTAGTTACTTTAAATTTAGATATTATTGGTTTTATGCCTTGTAACCCTTCAATTGGCGGACCTGCTAAAGGTGTTGTCGTTCGTGAGATTGATGCATTAGGTGGTGAGATGGGTCGCAATATTGATAAGACTTATATCCAAATGCGTATGCTTAACACAGGAAAAGGCCCTGCCGTTAGAGCTTTACGTGCTCAAGCAGATAAATATGAATACCAAAATGAATTGAAGAAAACTTTAGAAAACACTGAAAATTTAGATTTGAGACAAGGAATTGTTGAGAAATTAATTGTAGAAGATAATGTTGTTAAAGGTGTTCAAATTAGTACAGGAACTCAATTTTTCAGTAAAGCGGTTATTATTACTGCTGGAACTGCTCTTCGTGGTGAAATTATTATTGGGGAATTAAAATATTCTTCAGGGCCTAATAACTCACTACCTGCTATTGGTTTAGCAGATCACTTAAAAGAGTTAGGTTTAGAGATTGAACGATTCAAAACAGGAACACCTCCTCGTGTGAAATCAAGTTCGATTAATTATGATGTAACTGAGATTCAACCAGGAGATACTACGCCTAATCATTTTAGTTTTGAAACTTTAGATGAGTCTTATAAACAAGAACAATTACCTTGTTGGTTAACTTATACTAACTTAGATACTCACGGAGTTATTCGTGAGAACTTACACCGAGCACCTATGTTTACTGGTATTGTTGAGGGTGTGGGAGCTCGTTATTGTCCATCTATTGAAGATAAAGTAGTTCGCTTTAGTGATAAACCGCGTCACCAAATCTTTTTAGAGCCAGAAGGAGCTAATACAGAAGAAGTTTACGTTCAAGGTTTATCAACATCATTACCAGAAGATGTGCAACATGAGATGATTCATAGTGTTGCGGGACTTGAAAATGCAGAAGTTATGCGTAGCGGGTATGCTATTGAGTATGATGTAGTTGTGCCTCATCAATTACGTCCAACACTAGAAACAATGAAAATTGACGGACTTTATACAGCAGGTCAGACTAATGGTACATCTGGTTATGAAGAAGCAGCTTGCCAAGGATTAATGGCAGGAATAAATGCCGCATTAAAAATTCAAGGTAAAGAACCATTTGTCTTAAAAAGAAGTGATGCTTACATTGGTGTATTAATTGATGATTTAGTAACTAAGGGAACAAATGAACCTTATCGTTTACTAACATCTCGTGCCGAATACCGTTTGTTATTACGTCATGATAATGCTGATTTACGTTTAACAGAAATGGGGCGCTCAATTGGTTTAGTGAACGAAGAGCGTTTCTCAGAATATGAAACGAAAAAAGCGATGATTGAAAGTGAGATGGCTCGCTTAGAAAAAATCCGCTTAAAACCAACTAAAGAATTACAAGCTTATTTAGCTGAAAAAAATAGTGCGGCCTTAAAAGATGGTATTTTAGCAGCAGATTTATTGAAACGTCCAGAGTTAAACTATTTAGATATTGCTAAATTTATTGAAACACCTGAAGTTGAAGTGCCTCGTTATGTTTATGAGCAAGTTGAAATCCAAGTGAAATACGCTGGTTATATTAAAAAGGCTAATGATAAAGTAGATAAATTAAAGCGTATGGAAGCTAAAAAAATTCCAGACAATATTGATTACACAAAAGTGAACAGTTTAGCAACAGAAGCCGTTCAAAAGTTAGAAAAAATTAGACCAGAAACAATTGCTCAAGCAAGCCGTATTAGTGGAGTGAACCCTGCTGATATAAGTATCCTAATGGTTTATATTGAACAAGGTAAAATAGCGAAAAGAGATTAATAAAAAAAGGCTTAGTGATAAGCCTTTTTTATTTATGAAAATTTATGTTTTCTTTCTTCAATGAAATTTGTTATTGTATCGATAAAAAGTTTTTTAGAAATATCTTTTGTTAGATATACTGTTTCAATTGGAAAATCATTACTAAAAATCTCAATAGAAATAGAAGCGGTTAGCTCGTAGATATACGGACTAGCATAATGAATAGGATCTATTGTACAAAGACGGATATTTTCCATTTTATCTGGATTACTTTTATTAATAATTTCTATTAAAAAAATGAGTGTTTCATTTTGTTTTATTGACTCATCTAAATTGTTTTTAGAATTAGAAACAAAACCATCAATAGTACCTGGAACAAAAGTATAGTTAGATTCATCTATAGTATTAGCCATTAATTTATTCTCCTTTTTTTATTTTTCATCTCCTTTTTAAATACATACCACGGCTTTTAGGCCAAGTATCTATAAAGCCAAATTGGGAGTATAGTTTATAAGCTTCTCATCAGCAATTAAGTTGACATAGGCTTGTTCATCCACTTTTTTATGAATGTACTGAACTAGTTCTTTAACAATTAACTTTCCTAAACCCTTACCTTGATAAAGCTGGATCAACAACAATATCAACTACTTGAAAAACCGTACCACCATCACCAACTATTCTTCCCATACCTATCAATTTATTGTTATCTCTAATAGTAACAGAGTAAAAGCTATTCTTTAACCCTGTCTTTGCACCATCTTTACTCTTAGCTGATAAACTGCCTAATTTTCTTAAAGTAAGATATTCTTCTACAGTAGGAATTTCCTTTATTGTAGTAAATTTAGTTTCTTTCATATAAGTGCTAACTTTCTTTTTTGTGTAACAAATTAAAATGTTTCACATGAAACATCTTTTTTCTGTTCATTATAGTGGATATTCATTGAATTTTTTGTTTTTTTGCGTTAGAGTAGAGATATCTGTGAAACATTTTTTTGTTTCACAATAAGGAGAGTAAAGATGAAACCAGAAATATTTAGACAAGAATTAGCTAAAATTGGTATTGATTTATCGGAACAACAAATGAATCAGTTTAAAATGTATTATGAACTACTAGTTGAATGGAATCAAAAAATTAACTTAACAGCTATTACAGAATTAGAAGAAGTTTACTTAAAACACTTTTATGATTCAATCACTTTAGCAACAACTATTGATTTAAGTAAAGAAAACTATTCTTTATGTGATGTAGGTGCTGGTGCTGGTTTTCCTAGTATTCCTTTAAAAATTGTGTACCCTAACTTAGAGGTTTCAATTGTTGATTCATTAAATAAGCGTATTAACTTTTTAAAATTATTGTGTGACTCATTAGAATTAGAGAATGTTCATTTGTATCACGATAGAGCAGAAACATTTGGACAAAATAAAGCTCACCGTGAAAAATTTGATTTAGTCACAGCTAGAGCAGTAGCTAGATTAAATGTATTAGCAGAGCTTTGCCTACCTCTTGTTAAGAAAAATGGTCAGTTTTTAGCATTAAAAGCTGCTAAAAGTGAAGAGGAAGTTATCGAAAGTAAAAAAGCTATAGCTACTCTAGGTGGTAAATTAGTTAATGAAACAGAAGTCTCTTTACCATTTAGTGAAGATAAACGTTATATAGTAGCAATTGAAAAGAAAAAAGAAACACCAAATAAATATCCAAGAAAACCAGGAACACCAAATAAAAAACCATTAGTATAGAAAGACAAAGTCAATTGGAAAAATTGGAGGAAAGATAATGGCACGGGTAATATCAGTTGCAAATCAAAAGGGCGGTGTTGGTAAGACAACAACAACTGTCAATCTAGGAGCCTGTTTAGCAGATGCAGGTAAACGTGTTCTGCTTGTTGATATGGATGCACAGGGAAACGCGACAAGTGGTATTGGCATTAAAAAATCAGATGTCACTAATGATATTTATGATGTTTTAGTTAATGAAGTTCCGATTAAAGAAGTGATTCAACAAACAGCCAGAGAAAGATTAGATATTGCACCGGCAACTATCCAATTATCAGGAGCAGAAATTGAATTAACCTCTATGATGGCAAGAGAATCACGTTTGAAAACAGCTTTAAGTGATATCACAGAAGAATATGATTATGTATTAATTGATTGCCCACCTTCATTAGGACATTTAACAATTAACTCATTTTCAGCAAGTGATTCAATTTTAATACCTGTTCAATGTGAATATTATGCTTTAGAAGGTTTAAGTCAATTACTAAATACAATCCGCTTAGTCCAAAAACATTTCAATGCAGATTTACGTATTGAAGGAGTATTGTTAACGATGTATGACGCAAGAACTAATTTAGGTTCTGAGGTTGTTGAGGAAGTTAGAAAATACTTTAGAGAACGAGTTTATGACACAATCATCCCACGAAACGTGAGATTATCAGAAGCTCCAAGTCATGGACAATCAATTATCGACTATGATCCAAAATCAAAAGGTGCCGAGAATTATCATGCTTTAGCAAAGGAAGTGATGAATCGTGACGAAAACTAATAAAGGTTTAGGTAGAGGAATTGACGCTTTATTTAAAGATTTTTCAGAAATTGAAGAGGTAGATGAGCAAAAAGATGTCGTCTCAGAGATTCCATTAGAGGAATTGAGACCAAACCCTTACCAACCAAGAAAAACCTTTGATGAGCATGCTTTACAAGAATTAGCGGAATCAATTAAACAATCAGGTGTTTTTCAACCAATTATTGTTAGAAAATCGACTATCAAAGGTTATGAAATTATTGCTGGTGAACGCCGTTTTAGAGCTTCAAAATTAGCTGGTAAAACAACTGTTCCTGCCATTATTAGAGAGTTTGATGAAGCACGTATGATGCAAATCGCGGTACTTGAAAACTTACAACGTGAAGATCTAAGCCCAATGGAAGAAGCAGAAGCTTATGAGATGTTAATGAAAAATTTAAAATTAACTCAGGTAGAACTCTCTGAGCAATTAGGAAAAAGTCGTCCGTATATCGCGAACTATTTAAGACTCTTAACGTTACCTCAAGTAGTTAAAGACTTAGTTCAAAAAGAACAACTATCAATGGGACAAGCTAGAACTTTATTAGGTTTAAAAGATGAGAAAAATATTATCCCTTTGGCTAATCGTGTATTAAAAGAAGGATTAACTGTTCGTCAACTAGAACAAATTGTTTCTGAGATGAATGATAAAGAATCTTTAACACCTAAAAAGGCAAAACAAGTGACACCAAAACCTTACTACATAAGAAGTAGTGAAGACCGTTTAATGGATAAATTTGGTACAAGTGTTGCGATTAATGAGAAAAATGGTAAAGGGAAGATTGAAATTGAATATCTATCCCAAGCCGATTTAACAAGAATATTAGATATTTTAGAAATACAATTTGATGATTAGATAAAAGAAAGAGGTTGTGACAAAAGTGTTCAGCTTCAAGAAATAAGTAAAAAATCTCAAAAATTATTTCTTAAATTTTTGAGATTTTTGGCTTATTTCCGTCGAAGCTACTTTTGTGACACCGTTTATTTGTAATTGAGGGAGTGTGACTTATTTTGTCACACTCCCACTTCTCTTTTTGAAATTTAAGGAAATAAATTTGTAAAACCAAAAGCTAAAGAGACAATTTTGTGTTAATATATAGCTTGTGTTACTTTGTAGAAAATTAAGTAAAGGAAGGTGTCAGTATGTTTGATTTAGGTGATATTGTTGAGATGAAAAAACCTCATGCTTGCCAAACAAATCGTTGGGAAATTACACGTATGGGAATGGATATAAAAATCAAGTGTGTAAACTGTCAGCATATTGTGATGATGCCTCGTAAAGAGTTTACTAAAAAGATGAAAAAAGTGTTAGAAAAAAAGAGTGAAGACAATTAAAAGAAAGAGTGATGATTAGATGGCATTAACAGCAGGGATTGTTGGATTACCAAACGTAGGGAAATCAACATTATTTAATGCAATTACAAAAGCAGGAGTAGAAGCGGCAAACTATCCTTTTGCGACAATCGATCCTAACGTAGGGATGGTAGAAGTACCAGATATGCGTTTAGATGAATTAACAAAATTAGTAAAACCTAAAAAAACAGTACCAGCAACTTTTGAATTTACAGATATTGCAGGAATTGTTAAGGGTGCTAGTAAGGGTGAAGGATTAGGAAATAAATTCTTAAGTAATATTCGCCAAGTAGATGCAATTTGTCATGTTGTTCGTTGTTTTGACGATGAGAATATTACTCACGTTGAAGGACGTGTTAACCCATTAGAAGATATTGAAATCATTAACTTGGAGCTGATTTTTGCAGACTTAGAATCAGTTGATAAACGTATGAGTCGTGTCGCTAAAATTGCTAAAACAAAAGATAAAGAAGCAGTTGCTGAGTTAGCAGTTTTAGAAAAAATTAAACCAGTTTTAGAAGAAGGTAAATCAGCAAGATCGATTGAATTCTCTGATGACGAATTACCAATTGTTAAAGGTTTATTCCTTTTAACAACAAAACCAGTTCTTTATGTCGCTAACGTTGCTGAAGATGAGGTAGCTGATGAAGAAGGTAATGAGTACGTACAACAAGTAAAAGAATTTGCAGCAACTGAAAATGCAGAAGTTATTACTGTCTGTGCTAAAGCAGAAGAAGAAATTGCTGAATTAGATGATGAAGATAAAGCTGACTTCTTAGAAGCATTAGGTATTGAAGAGTCTGGTTTAGATAAATTAATCCGTGCTGCTTATCATTTATTAGGTTTAGCAACTTACTTTACAGCTGGAGAACAAGAAGTAAGAGCTTGGACATTTAAAAATGGTATGAAAGCCCCTGAGTGTGCTGGAATTATCCATACAGATTTTGAGCGTGGTTTTATCCGTGCTGAAACAGTGTCATATGATGACTTAAAAGAACACGGTAGCATGACCTCTGCTAAAGAAGCAGGACGTGTTCGTTTAGAAGGTAAAGAATATATCGTTAAAGATGGCGACGTTATGTTGTTTAGATTTAACGTCTAAAATTAGAAAATAAAGGTGAGACTAGTGGAAGAATCAAGAGAAGAATTACAACAAAAAGTAGCTCAAAATCGCGAATTAATGCCTCAGTTAACTAAAAAAAATGATCAATTTATTTTTGATTTAAATAAAGCTTTAGAAGGTAGTGACATTTCTGAAGAGAAAAAAGTCCTAGCTATGAACGATATGTTAACTAAATTAATTGAAGGTCAAAAGACTGGTGTAACTGCTAAACAATTATACGGCACACCGACTGATGCTATCGAAACAATTGTTAATACACCAGAACCAATGCCAGAAATGTCATTTGGTAAAATTATGTTAGATAACTTTTTAATGTTATTTACATTCTTAACAGTTATCACATCACTACTAGCACTGTTCTCAAAAACAGGAACAGGTAGTACACAGGGAATTGTCTCACTAATCCTAGGTGGGATTTCAGGAGCTTTCTCATTCTATTTAATTTATAGATATATCTACGTTTACGATGAGCCAGGTGCTGATCGTAGCAAGCGTCCAGGAGCATTTAAAACAGGTGGAATTATGGCCGTTAGTTTCTTACCATGGTTCTTAATTATGGGAATCTCAGCATTCTTACCACCAGCAATTAATCCAGTGCTTGATCCAGTTCTAACGTTGGCACTTGGTGCAGCATCATTTGGTTTAAGATATTGGTTGAAAAAGAAATACAAACTACAAGGTACAATGTTCATGCGTAGCTAATAAAAAGAGATGTTAAAAAATCTACATGACTCTAGAATTCTAAGAGTAAGGTAAGATTTTTAACATCTTTTTTTTTGTATTCAACGCAATCAATTGACGGATGTACTTTTTTTTGGTAAGTTTGTAAATAAAATAAAAATAAGGGAGTGCTATTTTCTAATGACAAATTGGGAAACAAAATTTTCAAAAAAAGGTTTTACTTTTGATGACGTCTTATTAATTCCAGCAGAAAGCCACGTATTACCAAACGATGTGGATTTATCGGTGGAGCTTGCGCCCAATTTAAAACTTAATATTCCAATTATGAGTGCCAGTATGGATACAGTTACTGATAGTAAGATGGCCATTGCAATGGCTAGACAAGGTGGATTAGGGGTTATCCACAAAAATATGTCAATTGAACAACAAGCTGACGAAGTGAGAAAGGTAAAACGTTCTGAAAGTGGCGTTATTATCGATCCATTTTTCTTAACACCAGAAAGCTTAGTAGCTGAGGCAGAAAATTTAATGGGGACTTACCGTATTAGCGGTGTGCCAATCGTAGAAACGTTAGAAAATAGAAAATTAGTTGGTATTTTAACAAACCGTGACTTAAGATTCATCTCTGATTATCAACAACCAATTTCAGGGGTAATGACTAAAGAAGATTTAGTAACTGCTCCTGTTGGAACATCTTTAAAAGATGCAGAGAACATTTTACAAAAACATAAAATTGAAAAATTACCTCTTGTTGATGAAGAAGGTAAATTAAGTGGCTTAATTACCATTAAAGATATTGAAAAAGTGATTGAGTTCCCAAATGCAGCTAAAGATAAACATGGTCGTTTACTTGCAGCAGCAGCAGTTGGTGTAACAAGTGATACTTTTGAACGTGCAGAAGCTTTGATTGAAGCTGGAGTAGATGCATTAATTATTGATACAGCTCATGGTCATAGTGCAGGTGTTATTCGTAAAATTAAAGAAATTCGTGAAACATTCCAAGATGTTGTTATCATTGCTGGTAACATTGCGACAGCTGAGGGAGCTAGAGCTCTTTATGAAGTTGGTGTAGACGTAGTTAAAGTCGGAATTGGTCCTGGATCAATTTGTACAACTCGTGTTGTTGCTGGTGTTGGGGTACCACAATTATCTGCTATTTATGACGCTGCAGGAGTAGCTCGTGAATATGGAAAAGCAATCATTGCTGATGGTGGTATTAAATATTCAGGAGATATCGTTAAAGCTCTTGCTGCTGGTGGACATGTAGTAATGCTTGGTTCAATGTTAGCAGGAACAGACGAGTCACCTGGTGAGTTTGAAATTTTCCAAGGACGTCGTTTTAAAACTTACCGTGGTATGGGTTCTCTTGGAGCTATGGCTAAAGGTTCTAGTGACCGTTACTTCCAAAGCTCAGTTAATGAAGCAAACAAGTTAGTTCCAGAAGGTATTGAAGGTCGTGTGGCTTACAAAGGTAGTGCTCAAGATATCGTCTTCCAAATGATTGGTGGACTTCGTGCTGGTATGGGATATGTTGGAGCAGGTAACTTAAAAGAGTTACGTGAAGATGCTCAATTTGTTCAAATGAGTGGGGCTGGATTACGTGAATCTCATCCACATGATGTTCAAATTACAAAAGAAGCACCAAACTATTCAATTGAGTCATAAAATATTAAGAGGTTTGACACATTGTCAGCCTCTTTTTTGTTAAACTTAGTGAGAGATGTAGAAAATGACATACGACAAATTTTTAAATTTGTGCCAAATTTGTCATGAAATTTAAAATTGGGCGTCAGGTGAGTGTCTAAAAAGTTAAATCTATTGTTTAATTATTTTAAAAATATAATTTAAAATAAGATAAAGAGACTTTTTATTTTAATGTAATGGCGCAAATTTTTAAATTTGTCGTATGTTAAAAGTAGAGTATGGAGGAAATTTGATGAGAAAAATCGGGATAATCGGCTTAGGTCATGTAGGAGCAGACGTTGCTTATACATTATGTCGAGAAAAATTAGTTAGTCATTTAGTATTGATTGATAAACTAGAAGAAAAAGTCTTAGCTGAAAAGCTTGAAATAGAGGATAGTTTAGTTCCTTGGGATTATTCAGTTAAAATTGATACCCAGAACTATGGAACTCTGCGAGATGCTGAAATAGTTATTATTAGTGTGGGAAGTCAAAGCATCGATAATGAAAATCGGAATTCGGAGTTATTAGATAATGTGGCTTCAGTTAAAGAAACTATCCCTCGAGTAGTAGCAAGTGGATTTAAAGGTATTTTTATCGTTATATCTAATCCTTGTGATACAATTACTCGCTTAGTACAAGAAATTAGTGGGTTTCCTCAGTCGCGTGTTATAGGAACAGGAACTTTACTTGATACAAGTCGAATGAAACGAATAGTTAGCCAACATTTTAATGTATCGCCTCAAGATGTTACAGGATATGTCTTAGGAGAACATGGTGAAAGCCAGTTTATTCCGTGGTCATTAGTTCAAATAGATGGAAAATCATTATTAGAAAATTATTCATTATCTATGGAAGAGGCTGAGCTATTAAAAGAAAAAACACGTTTAGGTGGTTGGGAAATTCACTCTGGTAAAGGATGGACTAGTTTTGGGATTGCTTCAATGTGTGCTCGTTTGGTACAAGCTATTCAGTTAGATGAAAATCGAATTTATCCTGTTTCAGTATACGATGAAAGAGAGAAGTTATACTTAGGTTATCCAGCTAAAATTGGCAGAAAAGGGATTTCACAAAAAGTTGATGTCGTATTAACAGAAAAAGAATCAGATTTATATCGTTCATCGGCACAAGCAGTTAGAGAAGTTTATAATTTAATTAAATAAAAAAATCATCTCAAGGAAAATATTCTTGAGATGATTTTTTATTATTTAGTAATAGTAGTTAAGCCACCCATATATGGAACAAGAGCTTCAGGAATTGTCACACTACCATCTTCATTTTGGTAATTTTCTAAAATCGCAGCTACTGTACGACCAACTGCAAGTCCAGATCCATTTAATGTATGAACATAATCTGTTTTCCCTTCTTCATTACGGAAGCGGATTTTAGCACGTCTTGCTTGGAAGTCTTCACAGTTAGAACAAGAGCTGATTTCACGGTAAGTATCTTGAGCTGGAATCCAAACTTCGATATCATATGTTTTAGCAGCAGAGAACCCCATGTCACCAGTACATAAAGTAATTGTACGGTAAGGCAGGTTTAATTTTTCTAAAATCGCCTCTGCGTTAGCTGTCATTTTTTCTAACTCTTCGTAAGAAGTGTCAGGATGGCTTAATTTAACCATCTCAACTTTATTAAATTGGTGTAAACGAATTAAACCTCTTGTATCTCGTCCAGCACTACCTGCTTCAGATCTAAATGATGGGCTTAAAGCTGTAAAGTAAACAGGTAATTGCTCTGGTGCTAAAATTTCATCACGGTAATAGTTTGTTAAGGGCACTTCAGCTGTTGGAATTAACGTATAGTTACTGTCTTCAATTTGGAAAACATCTTCTTTAAATTTAGGGAATTGTCCAGTACCAAACATAGATGTTTCATTAACAATGTAAGGTGTCATCATTTCAGTATAACCATGCTCATAAACATGAGTATCTAACATTAAGTTATAGATAGCTCTTTCTAAGCGAGCTCCTAAGCCTTTATAGAAAACAAAACGGCTACCTGAAACTTTTGCCCCGCGTTCAAAATCTAAAATCCCTAAGTTTTCAGCTACTTCCCAGTGTGGTTTTGGCTCGAAATCAAAGGTTTTAGGTGTTGACCAACGTTTAACTTCTACATTATCTTCTTCATCTGCTCCAACTGGTACATCAGCTGCAGGTAAATTAGGTAGAGTATGAGAAATAGTTTGTAGTTTTTCATCAATGACACGAATTTCTTCGTCTAGGCCTTTGATAGTTTCTCCAACTTCTTTCATCTCTTTAATTTTGTCATCAGCATTTTCTTTGTTGCGTTTTAAAGTAGCAATTTCTTGAGACACATCATTACGAGTTTTTTTAAGAGTTTCTACTTTTACTAAGTGATTACGTCTTTCTTGATCAAGGATAACAAACTCATTTAATACCTCTTCGTTTACGCCACGAGTCATTAATTTTTCTTTAACTTCATCAATATTTTGTCTAATAAATTTTACATCTAACATATTATTTCCTCCTTATAATAATAAAATAAAAAACCTCTCAACCCCAAAAGAGAATAAACTCTTTTGGGGCGAGAGGTTGAATTTCGCGGTACCACCCAGATTTTTACACAGAAACGTGCCTTCATTAAATGCAGAATAACGGCCATTGCTTACCGGTGTAACTTAATCAAAAATTGTTTTCGTTACACGTCTTTTAAAAGTGGATTCTTAAACCTATTGTATTGACTTTCACCAACCGTCAACTCTCTAAAACAACAAAATTTAATACTATTCTTTCGACATTTATTATTAGCTAGAGTATAACGACTTTTTTTTCATCTGTCAAATAATGAGAAATTAAGCTTTACCAGAGATTCTATGCCAAATAATTGTAAAGATATTATCTTTTTTTATGTCATTTTTTAGTGTGACATCAACATAAGCTTCTTTTTCTTCTTCTTTTGTTAGATAGCCTAATTTATCAGTTTTATCTGTAGCATATTGATGTGCAATGACTGTTTTATTAGTCATTGGAGCTTTAATGTTACCATGTCGATCTACTTGTTTCGTAGTTGTTTTAACGGATAGTGCTAAATTTTTTGGAGATGTTACCCATACTTTGACATCATCTTTAACAATAATATCTGCATTTTTCTCTTTTGAATTTTTTATACCAATTTGCTTCGTACTAGCTAGCTCATCTTTTTTAATCGCTGTTTCGTAAGAAAAATGTTCATTGATATAGTTTAGAAGTTGATAGGTTTCTTCAAAACGATTAGCAGCTTCTTCATCAACACCTAAGACTACAGTAATAATATGTGTCCCATCAATTTCCATTGTTCCCACATAACAACCACCAGCAACAGGAGAAGTTCCTGTTTTCAAGCCGTCCATACCTTCAATATAATAATCAAATCCTGGTAACATATCACTAGAATTCCATAAAACAAGAGGTTCTTTAGACTTTTCAAATAAAGTTATACTAGGTTGAGAGGTAATATCTAGTACCTCTGGATAATCAGTAATTAGATGTTGAGCCACAATGGCTACATCTTTTGCACTCATCATGTTTTCATCAAGTTCTTTTGTCCCTTTATAAAAAGGAGGGACAATGTATTCGTTACTTAACCCAGAAGCAGAAACAAGAAGTGCATCATGGATACCCCAAAGTTCCAGCTTGTCATACATCATACCAACAAATGCTACTTCGGATCCTGCAATGTATTCAGCTAAAGCAGATGTTAGTGAATTTGCAGAAGAAACAAGAGCTCCGATTAAAGCATCTTGAACGGTAAAAGTTTGATCTTTTTCAATAGGAATATTAGATAGGTCTGGATCTTGACTTAATTTAATTAGATGATCACTAATTGGTAGTGGATCGGACCATGAAATATTTTCATGCTCAACCTCTTCATAAACTAAGTAAGCAGATAAGATTTTGGTTACTGAAGCAATTCCTAAAACTTCATCACTGTTTTGACTATAAAGAATTTTGCCGGAATTAGCATCGATAGCTAAAGCGGCTTTTGCTTGAACAGAAAAATCTGTTCCTAATGCCTGTGCTTGGATTGGAGTGAAAATAAATAATGGCAATACTAAAACAAGTGTTGTTATCTTTCCAAGTAGACATTTAAATGATGTCATAAATAAAACCCTTTCTCATATGTTTAAATAATTGAGTCAATTTAAAATTTAACAAAAAAAGTGAGTCTGTGCAAATAGCTAGACTCACTCTTTATCTTGTTTAAGTGGTAAATGAATAATAAACGATGTCCATCCTTTTTCAGATGTTGCATAAATTTGACCACAGTGTAAATCTACAATACTTTGTGAAATAGCTAAACCGAGTCCAGTTCCACCTGTTTGCTGTGACCTGGATTCCTCTACACGATAAAAACGATCGAATAATAAATCTAAAGATTCTTTAGGGATTTCTTTACCATCATTTTTAACTGTAATAATTACTTCATCGCCAACTTTTTCAGAAGTAATTATAATTTTAGAACCGTCTACTCCATATTTCAGTGCATTAGATAGTAGATTATCGAAAACGCGGACTAACTTTTCAGTGTCACCCTCCATTAAAAGAGAAGCGGGTGAAGCTTCAAAATCAATAGCAACATCTTTTTTTTGCGCATCTAATTCAAAATCTACAACAATCTGCCCAATTAATTGCTGCATATCAAAGGTAACTAGATTAATCGGCGTATTTGATTGTCTAACTTTTGTGTATTCAAATAAATCATCTACTAATAGTTTCATTTGTTTCGATTTTAAGTAAGCAGTATGTGTATATTTAAGAAGCTCTTCTTCATTAGAATATTTACCTTCTTCTATTAAACCCAGGTAACCGATAATAGAAGTTAAAGGAGTTCTAATATCATGACTTACGTTTGTAATAAGTTCATCTTTTGATTGTTCAATTCGTCGTTCTTCTTCAATAGCTTCTACTGTACTATCAACAAGAGCATTAATGCTTCGAATTAATTTACCAAGATCCCCATTTAAATCAAAAGGAATTCGGTGATCATAGTGTCCGCTTGAAATATAATGAAGCTCACTAATAATATGTCTTTGTTGCATTTGTTTATAGCGTCTAATTAATCGCCAGTAGAGAATAGCAATATCTAATATTCCCATTAGGAAAAAAATGGGCTTTTTCCAAACCATTGCTTTTGGGCTATAAAAAGCTTCGTAAATAGAAGGCATGAATTTATTAGTAAACGATTCGAGTGAAATACTAGTTTGAATAATTTGAACTAAAATCATGTACATTGCTAAATTTAGAAGAATTAAAAGTATAATAGTAACTAATCCTTCTATAAATAACTCACTTTTTTCTTTAGAGGTTAATTGAATCCGTGTGTACTTCTTTGAATCATCCCTCAATTTTATAGCCAACCCCCCAAACAGTTTGAATGACTTTCTCACCATTTGTAGCTTCCTCAATCTTATCTCTTAAATGACTAACATGAACCATTACTGTTTTCGCAGAGACAAGACTTTCTTGTTGCCAAACACGCTCAAAAATTTCATCCGCACTAAAAACACGATTAGGATGGCTTGCTAAGAGATGTAAAATACCAAATTCTAAAGCTGTTAATTGAATATTAATTCCTTTATCAGTTGTTACTTCATGAGAATCCTTCTTTATAATAAGAGGACCAATTTCAAGCTCATCAGGAACATCAGTTTTAACTTGCATATTAGTTCGTCTTAATAACGATTTAACACGTGCCATAATTTCCAATGGATTAAAAGGCTTAGTAACGTAATCGTCCGCCCCAGCAATTAAACCTTGAATTTTATCCATATCAGTTGTTTTTGCAGTTAACATGATAATTGGAATTTGAGAATCTTTTCTAAGTTCTTTAACAACTTCCATGCCATCCATCTTAGGCATCATAATATCTAAGATCATTAAATCAATATCAGGATTAGTTGTAATCTTGCTTAGAGCTTCTTTTCCATCGTACGCTTTAATCACATCATAGCCTTCATTTTTTACATATATGCTTAATAATTCAACGATTTCTTTATCATCATCTACAACAAGTATCTTCATTGTCAATCTCCCTCGTTTCGTATAGTAATAACTATATTGTACCAAATATTCAAAAACAAAAAATAGATTTAAAAATATGTTTACAAATTTTTTAAAAAGTAGTATATTACTATTTGTTGCTGTTACGAAAAAAGATAAAAAAACATTTCAAATGTTGTTGACAATTAATATTGAGTCATGTTATTATTTTGAAGTTGCCTCATGACAAGCATTTGTTTCTGAGAGCAAACGCAGTAAAAAAAATAAAAAAACTTGTTGACATCAAATAACAAGTTTGGTATTATTAAAAAGTTGTTACGACAACTTAGAAATAGATCTTTGAAAACTGAACAAAGTAAGACAAACCAAATGTGTAGGGCGTTTCTACTTAGTAGAAACAAACCATATTTAGTGAATACAATTCGCTAGCAAGTTTTAAAATTAATGAGCTAAACATCTTTAAGATGTTAATCAACTTTTATT
>NZ_QPJV01000015.1 GCF_003337315.1 Vagococcus fluvialis
ATGGCAAGAAGGATACACCTGTTCCCATGCCGAACACAGAAGTTAAGCTTCTTAGCGCCGATGGTAGTGAAGGGTTTCCCTTTGTGAGAGTAGGACGTTGCCATGCTTATAATAATTATCCGGCATAGCTCAGTTGGTAGTAGCGCATGACTGTTAATCATGATGTCGTAGGTTCGAGTCCTACTGCCGGAGTACAATTTAGGCCCGTTGGTCAAGCGGTTAAGACACCGCCCTTTCACGGCGGTAACACGGGTTCGAGTCCCGTACGGGTCATTTTGGAGGTTTAGCTCAGCTGGGAGAGCACCTGCCTTACAAGCAGGGGGTCAGCGGTTCGATCCCGTTAACCTCCATTAGATTAATATATAATTACTCTAAAATAGGTTCCGTGGTGTAGGGGTTAACATGCCTGCCTGTCACGCAGGAGATCGCGGGTTCAAATCCCGTCGGGACCGTTTTAGGCGCAGTAGCTCAGTTGGTAGAGCAACGGATTGAAGCTCCGTGTGTCGGCAGTTCGATTCTGTCTTGCGCCATTATATGGAGGGGTAGCGAAGTGGCTAAACGCGGCGGACTGTAAATCCGCTCCTTCGGGTTCGGCAGTTCGAATCTGCCCCCCTCCATTATTTTAATAATTTCAAACTATAGGGGTATAGTTTAGCGGTAGAACTACGGTCTCCAAAACCGTCAGCGTGGGTTCGATTCCTACTACCCCTGTTTTATTATGGCGGTTGTGGCGAAGTGGTTAACGCATCGGATTGTGGCTCCGACATTCGTGGGTTCGATTCCCATCAGTCGCCTTTTAAAAATTGGGCTATAGCCAAGCGGTAAGGCAACGGACTTTGACTCCGTCACTCGTTGGTTCGAATCCAGCTAGCCCAGTAAACGGCGGTATAGCCAAGTGGTAAGGCAGAGGTCTGCAACACCTTTATCATCGGTTCAAATCCGGTTACCGCCTTTTAGTTGTTATTATATATAACGCCGGCGTGGCGGAATTGGCAGACGCGCTGGACTCAAAATCCTGTGCCCGTTAGGGCGTGCCGGTTCGACCCCGGCCGCCGGTATAACTTTAAGGCTTGTATATAATAGTAATAATAATTATCCGGCATAGCTCAGTTGGTAGTAGCGCATGACTGTTAATCATGATGTCGTAGGTTCGAGTCCTACTGCCGGAGTTCTTATAATAAGGAAGTTTTGGATATAGTACCTGGAGAGTTGTCCGAGTTGGCCGAAGGAGCATGATTGGAAATCATGTAGGCGGTAATAACTGTCTCAAGGGTTCGAATCCCTTACTCTCCGTTTTATAAAATTGGCCCGTTGGTCAAGCGGTTAAGACACCGCCCTTTCACGGCGGTAACACGGGTTCGAGTCCCGTACGGGTCATTAAAATTTAACCATAGGTTAGGCGCAGTAGCTCAGTTGGTAGAGCAACGGATTGAAGCTCCGTGTGTCGGCAGTTCGATTCTGTCTTGCGCCATTATATGGAGGGGTAGCGAAGTGGCTAAACGCGGCGGACTGTAAATCCGCTCCTTCGGGTTCGGCAGTTCGAATCTGCCCCCCTCCATTATTTTAATATTAATACGGCGGTTGTGGCGAAGTGGTTAACGCATCGGATTGTGGCTCCGACATTCGTGGGTTCGATTCCCATCAGTCGCCTTTTAAAAATTGGGCTATAGCCAAGCGGTAAGGCAACGGACTTTGACTCCGTCACTCGTTGGTTCGAATCCAGCTAGCCCAGTAAAAGACTCTAATCATTTTAGAGTCTTTTTTTTGTCTAAAAATATAATACTCGTTTTTTATCTTCTGACTAATAATTTATAATTATTACTTGTTATTTTAGTAAATAGTAATATATAATAGGAAAGTTGTTACATAATTATTACGAATATTTCTAAGGTAACAGAAAATCTAGGTCTTAAGTCGTAGAGGAAATTACGGCAAATGCTTGATAAAAAAAAACTAGTTTTGGGGTATTATTTATTTAAGAAAACTTGAGTGGGAGATGTTAACAATGGAAATGAAAAATATTATTAAAAATAAAGATTCAAGAGAAATTATTGGATTTGTTGGAAAAACAATATTATATACAACTATTCTTTTAGGTTTAGTTTATTTATACCATTATAGTTCAGTCGGCGGCGGCTCATTTATTTATAATCAATTTTAAAAGGGGCTGTTAGCGACATGAAGAATTTAATTATTACAAAAATAAAGGAATGGGCTGAAAAAGCGCCTAATACTTATTTTTTTGATGAAGGAGATTCAAGTTTAACTTATGGTGAGTTGGAGCGCTACTCAGATGCTTTAGCAAGTCATTTAGAATCTAATTTTTCTAAAAAACAAAATATATTAGTTTATGGCGGACAAGATAGTCGTATGATTATTAGTTTTCTTGCAGCTACAAAAGCAGGTCATTGTTATGTACCTGTTGATATTCATACACCAAAAGATCGTGTAGAAATGATTTTAGAAGAGTCAGAAGCTACTTGTGTCATATCTTTAGGGGAATGGCCACTAGACAAGGGTAAAGTCATTACAGAGGATTTATTTGAAGAATTAGTAACCCTAAATAAAAAGCCGAATTTAGCGAATATGGTAACTGGCAATGATAATTATTATACAATTTTTACATCAGGTACAACTGGGAAACCTAAAGGCGTTCAAATTACATATGACAACTTAGTGAGTTTTACAGATTGGATGTTATCTGACTTTAACTTAAAAACAGGACAACGCTTTTTATGTCAAGCACCATTCTCATTTGATTTGTCTGTGATGGATTTATATCCTTCACTTTTATCTGGTGGGACTTTAGTACCTTTAGAAAAAGCAGATGTTGATAACTTTAGTAAGTTATTTGCACGACTACCTGAAATGGATTTAAATGTTTGGGTATCTACACCATCATTGGTAGAGATATGTTTACTAAATCCAGATTTCAATGATGAGAAGCTTCCTGGTCTTGAAAACTTCCAATTCTGTGGAGAAGAGTTGCCTCATGCTGTTGCTCAAAAACTTATGGAACGTTTCCCTAAGGCTGATATTTACAATACATACGGACCAACAGAAGCAACTGTTGCGATTACGTCTGTTTTGATTAATCAAGAGGTTCTTGATAGCAATGAGCGTTTACCACTTGGTAGAGTGAAGGCCGATACAAGTTTAGTTATCTTAGATGAGGAAGGAAATGCTTCTGAGGAAGGGACAATTGGAGAAGTGCTAATTGTAGGCCCTGGAGTATCTAAGGGATACTTTAACCAAGAAGAGAAAACAAAAGAAGCCTTTATTACTTTTGAGGATCAAGCAGCATATAAAACAGGGGATGCTGGTTTAATTAAAAATGGTCTCCTTTATTATAAAGGAAGACTGGATTTTCAAATTAAGTGGCATGGTTACCGAATGGAATTAGGTGACATCGATCATCATATTATGGAAGTTGATATGGTGAGAAATGCGTGTGTTGTTCCTAGATATAATAAAAATCATAAAGTTCAACAATTAATTGCTTATGTTGTGCTAAATGAAGGTGTATCAGGTGATGCAAAAGAACTAGGTAATCTTGTTAAAGAAGAGCTTCAAAAAAGTGTGATGGATTATATGGTTCCTCAACGTTTTGTCTTTGTAGAGAATTTACCTTTGACTTCTAATGGCAAAGTAGACCGTAAGAAGTTGATTGAAGAGGTGAATCTATAATGTCATTCTTAAGTACTTATGTGCCATTTCTATCACCTTTTGAAAAGCCATTTTATTTTATATTGTTAGCAATTATGTTTATTCCATCGATAATTTACTCATTACAAGGAAAGAGAGCTTATTGGTATCAAAACTTTTTGACTCTCTTCTTTTTATGGGTAAGTTTTGTTGGACCTAATTTGAATCAAGGTTATGCATTGTTTGGTTATATTTTGTGGCAATGTATTTTAACAAAAGTCTATTTCAATTATAGACAAAAAGATAATAAAACAGGTTGGTTTTACCTGTCTGTTTTCTTAAGCTTAATCCCAATGTTTATTATGAAGATTGGACCCTTAACTGGAAGTGACCATTATCAACTGTTTTATTTCTTAGGCTATTCTTATTTAACCTTTAAATCTGTTCAAGTAATTATGGAGATTCGTGATGGAATGATTAAAGATTATCAAACATCTGATTACATTCAGTTTTTATTATTCTTCCCAACTATCTCATCAGGACCTATTGATCGTTATAGAAGATTTTTAAAGGACTTAAAAAATCCTCCAAGTAAAGAAAAATACACAGAAATGCTTGGGACAGGGATTCACTATATTTTCTTAGGCTTCTTATATAAGTTTCTAATTGGCTATGTTTTAGGAACTCATCTAAGACCTTTAGTTGAACAATTTGCTTTATCATCTGGTGGGCATGTTTTAGGAACAATAGGTTACATGTATGTCTACAGTTTGTATTTATTTTTTGATTTTGCAGGGTATAGTTTATTTGCAGTCGGAACAAGTTATTTATTAGGTTATGAAACACCAATTAACTTTAACAAGCCATTCTTAAGTCCAAATATTAAAGAATTTTGGAATAGATGGCACATGTCTTTATCATTTTGGTTTAGAGACTATGTCTACATGAGATTAATGTTTACTTTGATGAAGAAAAAAGTATTCAAAAGTCGTATTGTCGCTTCAAATGTTGGGTATTTTGCCCTTTTCCTAATCATGGGAGTATGGCACGGATTAACTTGGTATTATATTGTTTATGGTATTTTCCACGCGAGCTTGATTTGTATTAATGATGCTTGGTTAAGATATAAGAAAAAACATAAAGATAAATTACCAAGTAACAGATGGACAAATGCTTTAGGTATCTTTATTACCTTTAACGCAGTTTGTTTTAGTTTCCTGATTTTCTCAGGATTTTTAGATACACTATTTAAACAATTAATTAACTTCTAGGAGATGGATATTATGGATATCAAAGAAACAGTATTAGCAATTATTGAAGATTTAACAGGACAAGATGTGTCAGGAGATTTAGATTTAAACCTTTATGATGATGGTTTGCTTGATTCAATGGCAACCGTTCAAATGTTAGTTGAAATTGATGGTCAATTAGGTATTACAGTACCAGTTTCTGAATATGAAAGAAGTGAGTGGGGGACTCCACAACAAATCATTAATCAAGTGTCAGCTCTAGCTTAATGGAAAAGAAAAAACTTCTACTAGCGATTGGACCATTTTTAGCAGCAGTAATGATTATTGGATTTATTGTTTTTTCCCCTATAAATCTGTTTCAAAAGCCTTCTGAGAAAGCTATACATCGATCAGCATCTTCGATGTCAGTTAATGTCTTAAAGGGAAATGCGTTAAAAAATGAGGCAATGGCAAGTGGACATTACCTACCATTTTTTGGATCATCTGAGTTAAGTCGTGTGAATGAATTTCATCCTTCTGTTCTAGCTCAAAAATACAATAGAGATTATGAACCTTATTTATTAGGTGCAGCTGGTACTCAATCTTTAACTCATTATTTTATGTTAAATTCTATGAAGCAAGAATTAAAAGGTAAAAAAGTCGTTTTTGTCATTTCACCACAATGGTTCGTTAAAGATGGTGTGGGCGATCCAATGTTTTCACTTTTTTATTCACCACTTCAAACAAATCAATGGTTAATGGATGTTGATCCTAAAGACGAGAATAGTCAGTATCTTGCTAGCCGTTTAAAGAAATTTTCAAGTGTTAAAAGTGATACTCAGTTAAACGGAGCTGTTAAAAAGATAGCTAAAGGTGAAGAAATTTCTAATTTAGACTATACAAGAGCAATGGCTCGCTACAGAATGCTTTCTAAAGAAGACTTACTGTTTAGTAAAATCGGTGTGAAATCTAAATTCAAAAAAATTGACCGCGAAGCAGAAAAATTACCTGCTAACTATTCATTTGAAGAATTAGATAAATTAGCTTTTGCTAGTGGTAAAAAAGAGACTAATAATAATGAGTTTGAGGTCGCTAATGGATTTTATAGCAAACGAATTTTACCAGTTAAAGGTAAAATGAAAAATTCTCAAACTAAATTTGATTATGTAGTATCTCCGGAATTTTCTGATTTTCAATTATTATTAAATGAGATGGCGAAGAATGAGATGGATGTTTTATTTGTTATCCCTCCAGTTAACAAAAAATGGTCAACTTACACTGGGCTTTCTCAAGAAATGTTAGATACATTTAGTAAAAAAATGACTTATCAATTAAATTCTCAAGGTTTTAATCATGTAGTAGATTATACCAATAAACATTCTGAGCCTTATTTTATGGAGGATACAATTCATATTGGTTGGCGTGGTTGGTTAGAATTAGATAAAGATTTACAAAAATTCTTACAAGACTCAAATAAACCTTCATATGATATTAAATCTGATGAATTTTTAAGTAAAGAATGGCAAAATAGAAGAGAATTTTAAAAAGAATGCTGAGGATATTTTCCTTTAGCATTCTTTTTTGTTTTTTAATAGTTTTAGAAATGAGTAGGAAGAATTATTAAGTATCTGTTGCTGATTCTTTACGATGTAAAAGGGTTGTTTTTGGTTAAAGCCTTTTATTGTAATTGTTGAGATTTTTTTATTTTCTAGTTCTTTTTTTACAGATGATTGATAAATAAAAGAAATACCTTCATTTTTGTAAACCATATCTTTAATAACGTTGATATTACCAACTACTTGTTTATTAATAAGATCTTGATAATCCATTTTGTGTTCATTGAATTTATTTAAAACCGCTTCCATAATTCCGGAGCCACTCTCTCTAATTAAAAAACGTTCAGTGCTAAGTTTATTGATAGAAACTGTGCGATTAGCCAGTGGATGCTGATTAGAGCAGACTAGGAGAATATTATCTTCTAGAAAAACTTCGCAATCAAAATCCGAAATAGAAATTGGACCTGAAATAAGAGCAAAATCAATTTTTCTTTTAGTTAGCAAAGATAGTAGAGCCGAGGTATTATCAACTAAAACAGACACTTTAGGATTGTCAAATTGCTGGTTAAACTTAGATAATGTATCGGAGATGATAAACTCTCCAATTGTTTTACTTGTTCCGATTTGTAGTGAAATTTCATCAATTAAAAAAGATTCGATTTTGTTTATCTCACTTTGAATTTTTTTGATTTGATGATATAAGTAAATTCCCTCAGAGGTAATTGTTAGTTGATTATTTTGATAAATAACTAATGAGGTTTTAAGTTCTTTTTCAATAAATTGGATATGTTTTGTTACAGCTGGCTGAGTAAAGTTAATTTGCTTGGCTGTTTTTGTGTAACTTTTTGTTTCAACTAAAACTATAAAGGTGTTATATCGATAGTCTAACATGATTTCATTCCTCCAATAATTGTATTATACATCATATTTGTGATTTTTATAACTAATATAATTTATTGTTATAACACTATAATAAACAGTGATTATCTTTTTGTGATTAAATGAACTAGAATTAAATTGTTCAATAAATAACAAAAGGGGATGATGAGGTGAATAGGTTAGAAAATGAGACTACAGGAGTATTTAATAAAAAACAAATTATTATTGCTGTTACTCTTGTGATTTTACTAACAATATTTGGTAGCTACTTAGGTTATCAAAAAGAGATGTTGTCGATTCAGTTGTTTTCAGGGATATTACTAGGAGGGGCTTTAACAAGAACTAGGTTTGGTTATGCAGGTGGAATTAAAAGAATCTATGTTCGAGGTGAAGGCAGTCTGAGTAAAGCATTATTAATAATGCTTTTAGCAACAATGCTAATTTTTATGGGAGTTCAGTGGTATGCAGCTCAAAATGGGGCTGTACCTGCATTTAGTGCTGTAGAAGGAGATGCAATCATTCCAGGAACTCAAAATGTTCAGTTTGCAAACTTAGCAACTGTTATTGGTGGTGTGTTGTTTGGGATGGGAATGATTTTCTCAGGTGGTTGTGCGTCAGGAACACTAACTGATATGGGTGAAGGTGAAGGACGTGCTATGTTTGTCTTTATCTTTTTCATCTTAGGCTCTGCTCCTGGGGAATGGGCAAGATATACATTTGATAATACTAGTTTGGGAAAAGTTGGTACTCAAATTTATTTACCAGACTATTTTGGTTACTTTGGAGCACTTCTTATTTCAGTATTAGGGTTACTTTTTATTTACTGGTTAATTTTAAAATATGAGAAAAAAAGAAAAGCAGAAGGAACGTATGCTGATCCTAAAGGTGACTGGGAAAACTTTGAAAAACCAGTTACTGATATAAAAGCAAGTGAAACTTCTCTTTTAAGTTATAAAACGTATCATAGATTATTTGTTGAGAGATGGACTTTTAATACTGGAGCTTTAGTAATTGCAATTATTTGTAGTTTTATTTTACTAGCTACTGGAAAAGCTTGGGGTGTTACAAGTGCCTTTTCTAAACTTGGAGTTGCGATTTTACAACCATTAGGTATTTCTTTTTCATCTCCTGCTTTTACTGAAATTGTAGAAGATGTTAATAAAGGCTTGTTATTAGATGGTGGAACTATTCGAAACTTAGGAATTGTTTTTGGTTCATTAGTTGCTTTTTTACTAGCAGGCAGATTTAAGTTATCTCTTAAATTGAATAAATCAGATTTACCCTATTTTGTAGTAGGTGGCTTATTAATGGGATTTGGTGCCCGTTTTGCAAAAGGGTGTAATGCTGGAGCGATGTATTCAGCTATGTCAACATTTTCAATTTCTGGATGGATTTTCGCAGTTGCCATGGTTCTTGGTGGCTTAATTAGTTTAAAAGTTTTTGCTGGTAAAATGAGTTTGATTCCTGCAAAAAGAAAAAAATAAACAAATATACTAGGAGGAAACAAAATGAGTAAACGCGTATTAGTTGTCGGAGGAGTAGCTGGAGGAGCTTCAACAGCTGCTAGAGTAAGAAGATTAGATGAGTTTGCAGAAATTGTTATGTTTGAAAAGGGGCCCTTCGTTTCATTTTCAAATTGTGCCCTACCTTTCCATTTAAGCGGTATCGTAGAAGAGGCTGATAATTTGGTGTTAATGACGCCAGAAGTTTTCCATAAACAATATAATATTACAGCAAAAGTTAATCATGAAGTGATTGAAATAAAACCAGATAAAAAGCAAGTTGTTGTAAAAAATACAGTAACAGGCGAATTAACTGAAGAAACTTATGATGAATTGATGTTGTCCCCAGGAGCTAATCCTATCTTACCAAGCAGTATTAAGGGAATTGGTTCTGATCATGTCTTTACAGTGCGAAATGTTCCAGATATTGATGGTATTCATCGTTATATGAATGACCATAATATTAAAGATGTAGCAGTTGTTGGAGCCGGATTTATTGGTATTGAAGTAGCTGAAAACTTACGTGAAGCGGGTAAAAATGTCACTATTATTGAAGCTAGTAATCAAGTGATGGCTCCATTTGATCATGATATGGCTCAAATTTTACATAAAGAAATTATTGATAATGGTGTGGACCTTGTTTTATCAGATGGTGTGAAAGAAATTTTTGGTGACCATGTTGTGTTAGCGTCAGGTCGTAAAGTAGTTGCTAAAGCAGTTATTATGGCAATTGGTGTGACTCCAGAAGTAGAACTAGCTAAGCAAGCTGGACTTGAAATAGGTGTGACTGGTGGTATTAAAGTGAATCATCATTATCAAACATCAGCTCCTTATGTTTATGCAGTAGGAGATGCAATTGAAGTCACTCACTTTATTACTCAAAAACCAACTCGTTTAACATTAGCCGGACCTGCCCAAAGACAAGCTCGTGCAGCAGCAGATCATATGTATGGTAGAACGTATCGCAATACTGGAGTAATTGGTTCATCTGTTATTCAATGTTTCAACATGAACGCAGCTTCTACAGGCTTGAATGAAAAAGATTGTCAAAAAGAAGGAATTGCTTACCAAACTGCTTATGTGATTCCAAAAGATAAAGTTGGGTTAATGCCAAATGCTAGACCGTTATTCTTTAAATTAATTTTTGCTGATCCATCAGGCCAACTTTTAGGTGCTCAAGCAATGGGGGAAGGCAATGTTGATAAACGGATTGATATTATTGCCAGCCTTATTATGAAACATGGAAATTTAGAAGACTTAAAAGAGCTTGAATTATCTTACTCACCATTATTTGGTACTGCAAAAGATGTTGTTAATATGGCAGCTTTAGTTGGTTTAAATGTGTTAAACGGAGAATACAAACAAGTTCCAGTGACTGAGATTAGAGAATTACAAGAGAGTGATGCGTTTATTATTGATGCTCGTGAAGCATGGGAATTTGAAGAAGGACATATTAAAGGAGCTGTCAATATTCCTTTTAGTGAATTTAGAAATCGTTTAGATGAAATTCCAAAAGATGAGCCGGTTTATGTTCACTGTTTATCTAGTCAAAGAAGTTATAACATGGTAAAAGCTTTAAATATGCGTGGTTTCGATAATGCTTATAACTTAATGGGTTCATTTTTAGGTTTATCAATGTATGAATACTTTACTGATAAAACTGAAGGTAGAGAACCAATTGTAACCAATTATCGTTTTGATTTACTGTAAAAGATAGAAGAGATTGTGACATAGATTAAGGTTTATGTCACAATCCTTTTCTTAATAATACAAGAAAAGTTGGAGACTGATGAAAATGAAAAATAAAGACCATCGATATACCTATCTAACTTGGTTGACTATTATTTTAGTTTGGTTTGTAGTGACTGAGTTTAATTTGATATCTTCAAGATTGGTTCCATCCCCAATCCAAGTTATTCAAACCTTTTTTGATATTTTAAAGAATGGTTATAATCACATATCCTTTTGGGAGCATATGGGGATTAGTATGTATCGATTATTTTTATCTTCTTTTTTAGCCTTAATAACTGCAATTCCTCTTGGATTATTAAGTGGTTATTCTAAAAGAGTGAGAGCAATAGTGGATTCTGTCGTACAGTTTTATCGTCCTCTTCCTCCGCTAGCCTATTATACATTACTCATTTTGTGGCTTGGAATCGATGAATCATCAAAAGTGATGTTGTTATACTTAGCAGCATTTGCCCCAATTTATTTAGCCTGTGTATCAGCAGTCAGTAAAGTTGATCCAGATTTTATTAATAGCGCTCATTCTTTGGGGGCTAGTAAAAAGGATGTCTTTTTTACAATTGTATTGCCAGCAAGTGCTCCAGATATTTTTACTGGGTTACGAACAGCAATTGGAGTTGCTTATACGACTTTAGTATCTGCTGAAATGGTTGCTGCAACTTCTGGTATTGGTTGGATGGTAATAGATGCTTCTAAATATCTAAAAAGTGATGTTATGTTTGTCGGAATTATTATTATGGGACTAACGGGATTATTAATTGATTTTATTTTAAAAAGAATTGAATCTAAATTAGTTTTTTGGAAAGGAAAATAAAGATGAAAAAGAAAACAGTATTTTTACTTATAGTGAGTTTATTAGTTATTTTATTTGTTGGTTGTGGTAAGAAAGAGGCTTCTGATTTACCAAAAGAAGTTAGAATTGGAATTATTCGAGTGCCAAATGACAAACAGGTTGCTATTTCAAAGAAATTTTTTGAAGAGTATTTTGAGGATAAAGGCATTAAAACTAAATTTATTTTCTTTGATTCAGGTGTAGCTGCTAACCAAGCTTTTTCATCTAATAGTATTGATTTTGCTGAGATGGGTTATACAAATGGGGTAGTTGCTTTATCGACTGGAATTCCTGTTAATTTAATTTGGATTCATGAAATTTTAGGAACTAATGAAGCTCTTGTTGTTCCTGATTCAAGTGATGTGAAAGACATTAAGGATTTAAAAGGTAAAAAAATTGCCACACCTTTTAGCTCAACCTCTCATTTTAGTTTATTACAATCTCTAAAAATAGCTGAAATTGAACAGGATGTTGATCTTCTTGATATGGAAACAAAAGATATCGTAGCTGCTTGGGAAAGAGGGGATATTGATGGTGCTTATACATGGGAACCAACTTTATCAACTCTAAAAGAATCTGGAAAAGTGTTAGTTGATAGTAAAGAATTATCTGAAAAAGGTTTTTTAACAGCTAATATTGATTTAGTTCATCAGGATTTTGCTAAAAAATACCCTGAATTAGTAGAAGATTATTTGTTAGCTTTAAATAAAGGTGTTGAATTTTATAAAGAAAATCCTGATGAAGCAGCTGAAAGTTGTGCTGAGGCATTAGGTATTACAAAAGAGGAAGCTCTAAATCAAATGAAAGGCACAACTTGGTTAATCTTAGATGAAGAAATCATGCCTGAATATTTAGGAACTAGTGAGAAAGAAGGTCAGTTTAATCAAGTATTTTATGACACAGGTGTCTTTTTAAATGAACAAAATGCAATTAAAAATGTGCCAACAAAAGAAGAAATAAAAAGCTTTATTCAACCTAAGTATATTGAAAATGCGATTAAAAAAAGTAAGGAATGATAGTGATGAAGGAGAAAAAAATAATTGAGTTAAATCAAGTATCTCATGTTTTTGAAACCTCAGAAGATGCCTTACATGTTATTCAAGATATTAGTTTATCAATAGATGCTTGTGAGTTTGTTTGCGTTGTTGGGCCCTCAGGCTGCGGGAAAAGTACCCTTCTTAAAATGATTGCTGGTTTTTTGAAACCAACTTTAGGTGAGTGTTTCATGTTAGGGGAAAAAATTGAAGGACCTGATAAAAAACGAGGAGTGGTCTTTCAATCACCGACTCTCTATCCATGGCTGACTGTAGCCAATAATATAGGTTATGGACCAAAGTTAGCAAAAGAAAGTAAAAAAGAAATAGAGCAATCTGTTAATGAGTATCTAAAAGAAGTTGATTTACTAGAATTTAAAGACCGTTATTCTTTTGAATTATCAGGGGGAATGAAGCAAAGAGTGGCTATAGGAAGGACACTAGTTAATAATCCAGAAGTTATCTTAATGGATGAGCCTTTTAGTGCTTTAGATGCAATTACTCGAGGGGGTATGCAAACAATGCTTCGAAAAATTTGGAAAGAAAAAAAACAAACAGTATTTATGATTACTCATGATATTGAAGAAGCTTTAAAATTAGGAACAAGAATTATTGTGATGAGTAAAAATCCTGGAAAAATCATTTATGAATGTCATGTAGATTACACAAATCAAATATATAATAATGACAATTACTTCGTAGAACAAGATTCAAGTTTTCACTTAAAAAAGATGGAATTGTATGATTTGATTGTATAACTACTTTTATTAAATTATCTTTAAATAGCACCTGATATCACTTGAAAAAATGCTGGAATTATGACAAAATAATGCTTACCTATTAATTATAAGGGAGCAATAAATGAGTTGAAATCCACAAAAAAAGTGTTTAAAAAAGTGTTATTGATTTTATTGCTAGCCCTATTAGTGAGTGGTGCATTTCTTTATTTTAAACTTTCAAAACAAGTAGAACAAGTAATGGTTTGGGAAAATGAGGTTACTAAAGCTGCTACCAATCATGGAATGGAAGCTTATACTGATGTTATTCTAGCTATTATTTTTACTGAAAGTAAAGGAGATCATGTTGATTTAATGCAAAGTAGCGAAAGTAAATACGGAGCAAGAAATCAAATTTTCTCAAGTGAAGAAAGTATTGACTCAGGAGTAGAACATCTAGCAGAAGTAGTTAATGAAGCGAGGGAACAAAATTGTGATATTTGGACGGCTGTTCAGGCTTATAATTTTGGTTCTCAATATATTAATTATGTTGCAGAAAATGGAAAAGAAAATTCTTTAGAGTTAGCAGAAACCTATTCTAGAGATGTATTGGCTCCTTTACTCGGGAATACAACACAGGAAACCTATCAGTATAAACATCCCTTAGCTTTGATTCATAATGGAGGGAAATTATACCGTAACGGTGGGAATTTCTATTACTCTGAAAGTGTCAAATGGAATTTAAGAATACTTAAATGGTTTAAATAAAAGGAGTTGTGACATACTTATGTCACAACTCCTTTTTTCAAACTAAAGGGTGTAATAGCTTCTTTTTTATGGTTGTGAGGCTTCAAGAAAAGCACCAAATGAAGGACCATCGTATCCTGGTGAAATTCGAACACGTTTTAAAGTCTGTAACCCATTTGATTTTTGAGCATATCCAGGTTCTGTTGTAACAGCCATTTTATAGCCATTTTTTTCAGATGAGGCAATCACACGCTCGTCATATCTTCCAGCTGGATAACATAATAAACTAGTTGTTTGATTTAATTCTTTATTTAACCAATCTTTTGAATCTTTTAATTCAGAATCGATACGGCTATCATCTAACGTATTTAAATCAAGGTGAGAAACTGTATGACTTTCGATATTAACCCATGGACTTGCAGCCATTTCTTTCATTTGCTCTAAATTAAAATAGTATTCAGAGCTAAGTTTTGATGTGATGTAGTTAATCGTTGCATGCATTTCTAATTCTTTTAAAATCGGAAAACCTTCTGTGTAGTTATTTAAGTACCCATCATCAAAAGTCACCCAAACAATTTTTTCGGCAGGTTTTTTATTTTCAGTTAAGACAATATAAGCTTCTTCTGGTGTTAAAGTGTAGTAATCATTGGCTTTTAGCCACTCCATATGTTCTTTAAATTCCTTTGGCGGAACTTTTAAAGAGTTTCCCTCACTCTCAGCTAAACTATGATACATCAAAATTGGAAAGGCAATTTCTTGGTCACTTTCAATCCATTCTATTTTCTCCTCTTTTTCTTTTGTTGAGGTAGTTGTTGTTTCTTTTGTAACTGTTGAAGTTTCTTTAGTAGTCGCTGTTTTTTCTTTGGGAGTAGATTGAGTTTGTTTAACAAAGAAAAAACCAAGCGCTACTAATTCTAATAGGACAAGGGATACAAGAATCCAGATTCCTTTTCTTTTCATGGGTAAAGCCCTCCGTTTCATTGTTTAAATTTTATCAAATTGTTAATTTTCTTTCAAGGTAAACAAGATTTCCTTGATTCCTCTTTTAGGTAAGATATGCTAAACTATTCTAGTGGAGATATAAGAAAAACTCTTAAGATCAGGAGTGTTATTTTGAAAGAATCACAATTTAAATGGCAAATAAATGAAGTTCAAGAAGAATCACAAGTTCTTGTAGCAGAACTTGAAACATTAAAAATGTCACCTAAGTTAGCACCACTTTTATGGAACCGAAATATAAAAGATAGTGACAAGTTAGCTCATTTTTTTAAACCTCAATTAACAGATTTACATGACCCATTTCTTTTATTTGATATGGAAAAAGTAGTGACCAGAATTCAAGAGGCTGTTGAAAAAGGAGAAAGAATTTTAGTTTATGGTGATTATGATGCAGATGGTATAACAAGTACAACAGTTATGAAAGAAGCAATCGAATTAATCGGTGGAGATGTTGTTTTTTATTTACCAAATCGATTTAAAGATGGTTATGGACCTAATAGAGCTGTTTACCAAAGAATGATTGAAGAAGAAGGTATTCAGTTAATTGTTACTGTAGATAATGGTATTAGCGGTCATGATGCTATTGAATATGCCATGGAAAAAGGCGTGGATGTGATTGTAACAGATCATCATGAATTACCGGAAAACTTACCAAGTGCCTTTGGAATTATTCATCCAAGGCATCCAAAAGGCGAGTATCCTTTTGGTGATTTAGCAGGTGTTGGTGTGGCCTTTAAAGTGGCGACAGCTTTACTTGGAGAGGTACCAACTGAAAGTTTAGATTTAGTTGCGATTGGGACGATTGCCGACTTAGTTTCTTTAACAGATGAAAATCGTGTTTTGGTGAAAATAGGTCTTGAAATCATGAAGCAAACAGAACGTATTGGTTTACAAATGCTTGGAGAAGTTGCTGAATTCGATTTATCTGAGGTAACTGAGGAAACAATTGGCTTTAGTATTGGACCAAGATTAAATGCTATTGGTCGTTTAGGGGATGCTAATCCTGGAGTGACTTTACTAAGTACTTTTGATGATGAGGAAGCTAATAATATTGCTACTCATATTCAAGAAACGAATAAAGAACGCCAAAGGATTGTTAAGGAGATTACTGCCGAGGCAATAGCTATGTCTGAAACTTATAAAGATGAACCAGTTCTTTTTTTATTGTCTGAAAACTGGCATGAAGGTGTTCTTGGAATAGTGGCAAGCCAAGTTGTTTCTAAAGTAGGAAAACCTGTGATTGTTTTAAGACATGATAAAGAGACTAATATCTTAAAAGGTTCAGGTCGAAGTATTCAGTCTGTTGATCTTTTTAAAGTATTAAGTAGTACTAAAGAGATGTTGACCAGTTTTGGTGGTCATCATATGGCAGCAGGATTAAGTTTTGATTTTGAGAAGCTAGATGCTGTTAAAGAACAGGTTGAGGCTTACTTTAAAGAAAACAATTTAACAGAAGCAGAAAAAGATAGTTTAGTTATTGATGGTGAGTTACTAATTTCTGAGATTACAGTTGAATTTATTGAAACATTAAAGATGTTAGCACCATTTGGTACAGATAATCCTTCACCTTATTTTATGATTAAAGATAATAAGATTGAGCAACTAAAACAGATTGGTGCAAGTAATAATCATTTGAAATATCAAGCAGTAAATGGGGAAGTTAAATTAGATTGTATTGCCTTTAACTACGGCGAAGAGATGTCAGAGTTTTCTCAAGGTGAGAGCATTCAACAAGTTGGTCAATTGTCAATTAATGAATGGAATGGCTTTAGAAAACCGCAATTTATGTTGACTGATTACCAAGTTTCTGGGTTTCAGATTTTTGATATTCGTGGAAAAAAAGGATTTGAAGTAAAACCTGTGACAGAAAATATTGCTTATTTTGTCTTTAATGATGAACATGAATCAATGGTTAAAAGCAAAAATCCTGAAGATATTTTTTATGCCAGTCAAGTCACACAAAACGATATGTCACGTTTAAATGGATATACTGAAATTGTTATTGTGGACTGTCCTTATGATTTAGAAAAAGCAAAAGAAATCTTTAGCAGCCTAACAGTTGAAAGACTTTATTTTAGAGTCCAAGTTAGTACAGAACATTATATGACAGGTTTGCCGTCAAGAGAGCAGTTTGGGAAGTTATTTAAATTAATTGCCACGCAACCTTCTATAGATGTTAGATACAAGTTGAATGATATGGCTAGTTACTTAAAAATTGAAAAGAAATTATTAATTTTTATGATAAACGTGTTTTTTGACTTGGGATTTGTTACAATAGAAAATGGTTTGATGGCTAAAGTAGATCAACCCACAACTAAGCCGTTACAAGAAAGCAAAATTTACCAAGAGTATGAACAAAAAATCGAAATGGAAAAACTGTTTTTATACAGTAACATAAATGAGATTAAAGAGTGGATTTTGCAACAGGAGGAAGTCAAATGAACTTAGAAAACTATATTGCTAGTATACCGGATTATCCACAAAAAGGAGTTATTTTTAGAGATATCTCACCATTAATGGGAGACGGTGAAGCCTACCAAGAAGCAACTAGACAAATCGTTGCTTATGCTAAAGAACGCGGTGCAGAGATGGTTGTTGGACCAGAAGCACGTGGTTTTATTATTGGGTGTCCAGTAGCTTACGAATTAGGAATTGGTTTTGCACCAGCTCGTAAAAAAGGAAAATTGCCAAGAGAAACAATCGAAGTGGACTATGGTTTAGAATATGGTGAAGCGACTTTAACTTTACATAAAGATGCGATTAAGCCAGGTCAAAAAGTTATTATTTGTGATGACTTATTAGCAACAGGTGGAACAATTGCAGCGACAATCGAATTAGTTGAAAAACTAGGTGGAGAAGTTGTTGGTTGTGCTTTTTTAATCGAATTAATGGACTTAAATGGTCGCGATAAAATTAAAGGTTACGATATTTTAAGATTAATGGAATACTAAAAAATGGCATGAAACCTCTTATAAGTTAGAGATATATCTAACTTATAAGAGGTTATTTTTTATTAACAGAACGATTCTTTTTATGTATAAACTATAGTTTGTTACGGAACATCTTTAATTTGTTTCTTAAATAAATAAAAAGTAAGCGTTATACTTTGTTTGTGAATGAGGGGAGGGAAAATATTGAATAAAAAGAAAAAAGGGTTTTGGGCTGATGTTTATAGGTTCAGAGCGCTAATTTTTATGGCGTTGCCTGGTATGATTTGGTTTATTTTCTTCTTTTATATACCTGTACTAGCTAACGTTGTTGCTTTTAAAGACTTTAGAATCTCGCCAGATGGTTTTATTGCTAGTTTAAGAACCAGTCCTTGGGTCGGACTTGAAAACTTTAAGTTTTTATTTGCTTCAAGTGATGCTTGGTTAATTACTAGAAACACGATACTTTATAATGTGGTCTTTTTAGCTTTTAACTTATTTTTTGCTGTGGCATTTGCCATTGTAATGAGTGAATTACGTAATAAAAAATTGGTTAAAGTCTATAATACGATGTCATTATTACCATACTTTTTATCATGGGTAGTTATTTCTTATTTTGTGTACGCCTTCTTAAGTCCTGATAAAGGAATTATTAATCAATGGTTAACGCAAAACGGACAACTACCGATACAATGGTATAACGATCCAACATGGTGGCCTTTAATTTTCGTTGTTCTAAACGTCTGGAAATCACTTGGTTATAACAGTATTATCTATTATGCATCTGTTATGGGAATTGATCCAACTTATTATGAAGCAGCGATGGTGGATGGTGCAAGTAAGTGGCAACAAATTAAAAATGTAACCATTCCGCAGTTACTACCAATGATGAGTATCTTACTGATCTTAAACATTGGAGGAATTTTTAAAGCCGACTTTGGAATGTTCTATTCAGTGCCAAGGCAATCTGGAGCACTGTATGAGGTAACAAGTGTATTAGACACTTATATCTATAATGGATTAACAGCAACAGGAGATATAGGGATGTCAGCAGCAGCTGGTCTTTACCAATCCCTTGTTGGAATGATTCTATTAATTGGCGCGAACATGGTAGTTCGTAAGCTTGATCCGGATTCATCATTATTCTAGTAGGAGTGTGACAAATGAGTAGAAAAAAAGTAACTAGAGTAGAGGTTCGAGCATTTAGTCCAAAAGTAGATTTTTTCTTTAACATTTTAATTGCATTATTTGCGATATCTTGTTTAGTACCATTTATTTTTGTTATCATTATTTCCCTAACAAGTGAAGTATCATTAGCAGAGCATGGTTATAGTTTCTTTCCACAAGAATGGTCATTTGCAGCTTATGAATATATTTTTGCAGGTCAAATGTCTGAAAAAATATTCAGAGCTTTCGGAGTGACTATCTTTGTAACAGTTTTTGGAACGCTAGTTAATGCTTCAATTACATCACTTTACGCCTACGCTATTTCTCGTTCAAATTTTCCATTTAGAAAATTCTTTACGATGTTTGCGTTAGTGACAATGCTATTTTCACCAGGGATGGTAGCAAACTACATTGTTATGACAAATATGCTTCATTTAAAAGATACGATTTGGGCCTTAATTTTGCCAATGGCATTAGGACCATTTAATATCTTAGTAATGAGAACCTTTTTCAAAAAAACTGTACCCGATAGTATCATCGAGTCAGCTCGTATAGATGGAGCTGGTGAGATGAGAATCTTCATGAAGATTGTTTTACCTTTAGCTGTACCAGGTATTGCAACAATTAGTTTGTTTGCAGCCCTTGGTTATTGGAATGACTGGTTTAACGCACTACTTTACATTCAAAATGATAACTTAGTGCCTCTTCAATACTTATTAATGAAGATTCAAAATAACTTGGATTACCTAGCAAAAAGTACCGGAATGGGCTCTCAAATTGCAGGTGGCTTAGCAGCCTTACCAAGTGAATCTGCCAGAATGGCAATTGTTGTGGTTTCAACCCTACCTATTGCTTTAAGCTATCCTTTCTTCCAGAAATATTTTGTTGGTGGCTTGACAATCGGTGGCGTGAAAGAATAATAGAAAAGATATAGGGGGAATAAATTGTGAAAAGCTTTAAAAAAGTAACATTGTTTGCTGGAGCAGCTCTTTTATTAGCAGGTTTAGCAGCATGTGGTAATGGTGGTAGTAAAGAGTCTAAAGGTGAATCATCGGGAAGTAAAAGTGATACAACAACGCTTTTAATGTACCAAATTGGTGACAAACCTGAAAACTATGATGAATTGATGGAAATTGCTAACAAACGTATTAAAGAAGAAATTAATGCTGAAATTGACCTTCAATACATCGGTTGGGGTGATTGGGATCAAAAAATGAGTACAATCATCGCTTCAGGTGAGAACTACGATATTGCTTTTGCTTCTAACTATGTAACAAACGCTCAAAAGGGTGCTTACGCTGACATTACAGAACTTGCACCAGAATATGCAAAAGAAGCTTATGAACAATTAGACGAAGACTATATTAAAGGTAACAAAGTTGACGGAAAATTATATGCTTTCCCAGTGAATGCAAATATTTATTCTCAACAAGTATTAACATTTAACAAACAGTATTTAGATAAACATAATCTAAGTATTGATGGTATTGAATCTTATGCAGATGCTGAAAAAGTTTTAAAAGAATTCCATGAAAAAGAGCCAAATATTGCAGCTTTTGCTATTGGACAAAACTTTAAAGTTTCAGGTAACTATGATTATCCATTAGGTAAAGACTTACCATTTGCGATTAAATTAGATGATTCAGATAACCCTAAAGTTATCAACCAATACGAAGACAAAGAACTAATGGATAGCTTAAAAGTTATGCGTGGTTGGTATGAAAACAAATTAATCCCAGTTGATGCTGCAACAAACACAACAGGTTTCCCATTAGAAGGAAATACTTGGTTTATGCGTGAAGAAACTCAAGGACCTTTAGACTACGGAGATACTGTACTTACAAATGCTGCTGGTCAAGAATTAGTTTCTAAACCTATTACAAAGCCATACAGAACAACAGCTACAGCTCAAATGGCAAACTTTGTTGTTTCAAACGTATCTAAAAACAAAGAAAAATCAGTTGAATTTTTAGGTTTACTTAACAGCGACCCAGAATTATTAAATGGATTAGTATGGGGTGTTGAAGGTGAAGCTTGGGAAAAAGTTGGCGATGATAGAATTAAATTATTAGATGGTTACAAACCAAACATGCATATGGCTGCTTGGAACACTGGTAACAACATGCTACTTTATACTCAAGATACTTTAGATGAAGCTTTAGTTAAAGAACGTGATGAAAAAATTGCTAACTCTCTAACTTCTCCAACATTAGGATTTAACTTTAAAACAGATAAAGTTAAAACTGAAGTAACTAATATTTCAAACGTTATGAGCCGTTACAAAGACAGCTTAAACACTGGTTCAGTTGATCCAGACGAATATGTTGCTAAAATGGTAAAAGACTTAGAAAAAGCTGGCTGGAACAAAGTACAAGAAGAAATGCAAACACAATTAGATGACTTTTTAAAAGAATCTAAATAAAAAGGTCTCTAAAAAAGTGAGAAAAGGTTGAGACTTATGAATAAGTTTCAACCTTTTTTATAAGTAAAAAGAATTGAGAATAAATGAAAGAGAGGAAACAATTATGCTAGGAACAGGTTTAGAGAAGGGGTTCAACATTTGTTGGCTAGTTATCAAATTAAATTTATTTTTTCATTTGTTCAGTTTAATGGGAGGCTACATCTTTGGTGTGGGTCCATCAATTCAAATGGTTAGTGATTTATTTCAAGCCTCTAAGTTTGATCATAAAGAAATCACACTAAAAAATGCCTTTGCTATTTGGAAAGGACACTTCATGCGAAGTAATGGTCAATTTTTATTATTTATTGGTGTTTTTTGTTTATTAACGTATAATCTATATGTTTCTGTTCAATTAACAGGAATGTTATGGTTAATCATTGACTTTATGCTTATATCAGCGATATTATTTATTTATGTAGCTTACCAGTATGTTATTTCTTATGAAACTGAATATGACATGCCTTTTTTACAAGTCATTAAATTAGCTTGTATTAGCGTATTCTTTGGTTTTGGAACTTTCTGGAAATTATTAATAGGTGCAGGAGTTATATTGATTGTGACATGGCAAATGAAAGGTTTAATTTTATTTGCAACAATTAGCCTACTTATTATGTGGAGTGTCATTGCTACTAAAAAAATAAGAGATGTAGTCGATGAAAAGTTGGGGTTTAATGAATAAAAAGAGATTTACTTTTTTTAATAAAGGGTTTTTAATCAATCAATTAATGCAACTATATAGCTTAATCCTTGTCGTGGTGCTAATGATCATCATGGTTGGGTTAAGTTTATTTATGTTTGTAACGAATTTTAAAGATGCTGAAAAAACTATCGATAATGTCACAACAGAAATAGCAACGAGCTTAAAAAGTAAAGATAGTGATATGGTAAGTAGTATATTAGCAGAAGTAGCAGCCTCACCAAGCCATTATGAAAATATGTATAATTTTTTAACAATGAGTCAGCAAGATTATTTTGAATATATGATTAACTTATGGCATGAAACAGGTGTTAGTACTTATTTTCCAGATATTATTAAAACAGTGTTTATTAATTATCAAGATGTAGAATCTATTGATATTGTTTTTGACAGCCTTGATTATTATCTTCACGGTGATTCTTCAAGTGTTATGGGAAAAAAAATAGATGGACCTTATAAAAAGCCAAAAGATGCTTTAACTTCAGTCCGTCCTCTTACAAATCAAAGTACCTCAGAAGTGGAAGGGGCGATTTATGTCACCTTTACAAAGGAAAGTCTCACTTCTTTTTTTAATGAGGATACTAAAAGCAAAGAACAAGTAGGGAATTTCATTTTTAATAGCCGCGGAGAATTAATATTTGAAAATCATGAAGAGATTTCTGATAAAAGTCTAAATAAAATTAAAGAAAACATGTTAGAAAGTGGTTGGGTAAGTCCAGAAGATTTGGATAATCGCTATTTTGTGCGTAATAAACAAGTTAGAGATAAGTCACTTGTAACAATACTAGATAAGAGAGAGGTTAGATGGCTATCAATTCTACAAATTCTTCCTATCTTTTTAATTGGCTTTTTAGTTATTATTTTGTTATTAGTTTTCTTAAATAAAGTTTTTGAGAAATACTCTAATCAAATGTCCCGCATTGTCCACGTAACGAATCAAGTTAGTCAAGGTAATTTAGAAGCACAAGTAGATACTGTGGGTATGGAGCTAGAATTAGGCGATTTAGCCAGTGCTATTAATCAGATGGTGATAAACCTAAATCAATACATAGAAGACATCTACGCCCTTGAAATTAAGCAAAGAGATGCACATATGCGTGCCCTGCAGTCACAAATCAATCCACATTTTTTATACAACACATTGGAGTATATTAGGATGTATGCGATTAGTCAGAAACAGGATGAATTAGCAGACGTGGTTTACGCTTTTTCAGCTTTACTTAGAAATAATATGACACAAGAAAAAACAACAACCTTAAAAGATGAACTAGATTTTTGCGAGAAATATGTTTATTTATATCAAATGCGTTATCCTGATAGTATTGCTTATAATTTTACAATGGATAATGGTTTGGAAGATTTTGTAGTTCCTAAATTCATCATACAACCTTTAGTAGAAAATTATTTTGTTCATGGAATTGATTATGAAAGACAAGATAATGCGATTAGTGTTAAGGCGATGAAACAGGATGGTTTAATCGAAATTCGAGTTATTGATAACGGATTAGGAATGGAAAAAGAACGTCTAGAAGAAGTGAATTTAGAATTGGGTCAAAAAGGATTTTCAATACAAAATTCAATTGGTATTATTAATGTGTATGAACGGATTAAAGGATACTTTGGAGAAGATTCAAAAATGTGGGTTGAATCCGTTATTGAAAAAGGTGTGACTATTGTCATTCAAATAAAGGAATAAGGAGGTAGTTGGTATGTACAAAGTCATGCTTGTTGATGATGAGTATATGATACTCGAAGGGTTAAAGCAGATTATTCCGTGGAGTGAATTAGGATTTGAAGTTGTAAAAACAGCTAAAAGGGGTCAAGAAGCCCTAGATTACTTAAATGAAAATGAAGTTGATTTATTAATCACAGATGTTACCATGCCTAAAATGAGTGGGATAGACTTAGTTCGTCAAGTTAGAAAGCTATATCCTCATTTACGTGTATTAATTCTCTCTGGCTATCAAGAATTTGAATATGTGAAGCAAGGAATGGAGTTAGGTGTTAAAGGGTATTTAGTGAAACCTGTTAATAAAGCAGAATTAGCTGAAAAAGTAACTCAAATTAAAGGTGAGCTTGAAGAAGAGGAGTTACTAGATTTAAAAAAAGAATTTTATTATGAAACGATGATCCAAAAATGGTTGAATGATGAAATCAATGAAGATGAATTTTTTAGTTTCTTAGATGAGCTGAATCATACTGTTAATTCTGCTTATTCTGTATTAATTATTAATCAATATGATTCTAATATCAGTCTAAAAAGTTATGCTAAAAAATATAATCAACCCTTTATTATTCAAAATGATAGTTTATATCAGCAACAAACGATTATTATTTATGAAGGAAATCGCTCTGATTTAAACTTATTTGTTCGAGGCATAGAAGAAAAATTAGCTGAGAATCATTTTAAAATTATTTTAGGTGAATCTGTTTCAGATTGGGATAATGTCTATGAAAGTTTTGAAAAAGCTAAAAAAATAGCGTTGTTTGATGAATTTTATGGTTCAAACGATCAGACGAAAACAGTTGTAAAATTAACTGATACAGATGATGAAGAGGCGAAACTCCATTTCTTATCTTTTAATAAAGCATTAATGATTGGTGATATGACAACTATTAAAGATGAACTAGAAGATATTTATGAGCAAATGAGAGCTTATCGTTATTCACCTGAAAATGTTCGTCATGTGACGTTTTTATTATTTACTGATATTTATCGTCAATTTCCAACTTTAGATAAAGAAATTTATGATGATACCTTAACTAAAATTCATACAAGTAACAGTATTCACGATTTAAAAAAATGGTTATCAGATATTTTAGATACTTTATATGAGAACCCGGATATGGGGAAAAGGTATTCAGATCTTGTTGCTGGTGCGATTAATATTATTGCAACAGATTTTAAAATGGATTTATCACTGAAAATAGCAGCTGAAAGGCTACATGTCAATCCTGTTTATTTAGGCCAATTATTTAGTAAAGAAACTGAGCGTAGTTTTTCTCAGTACTTAAATCAAACAAGAATTAAAAAAGCGCAATACGGTTTACTTAATACAAATAAGCCAATCAACGAGGTAGGCTATGATGTTGGTTACAATAATCCTACCTACTTTTTCAAAATGTTTCGTAAGTTAAATGGCTTAACGCCTAAAGAATTTAGAGAGAAATATATGACAAATTATCAATCAGTTGAAGAAGATAAAGAAAACCAAAGTGAAATCTAACATGATAGAGTTCACTTTGGTTAATTTTGATACATACTTCGACGTCGTTCTTCTTTGTGTTTTTCCAGTCGCAATTGTTTTTTGATATATTGATGAAGTCTTTTTTCACTTTGAGGTGATTCTAAAATCATTACTTTTGCTGATTGGTTATACAAGCTACCTTTAATAGAAGGTAATCTTTTTTTAAAGCGGCTATTCCACTTGAAAAGTTTGAACATTCGCTTAACAGTTTTTCTTTTTTGAGTCCAGTTTCTCTTTGAATCAAAGACTTGGCTACAAGTTCGTTTAAAGACTCTAAATTGTGTAATATATAAAGGATAATCAAGGACAACTATTAAATCAGCATCATGGAAGCTTCTAGTAGTCCAAGGACTTACTTGAACACCTTCAATAATCCAGGAGTCTAACCTATCTAAACGTTTATTTAAAGCTGTCATACGTTGTTCTTTATCTTTAATTTTTAGGAAATCATCTAAAGAAATCCCTTGAATTATATATTTTTCTTGAAGCTTTATCGTTAAAGAAGTTTTTCCACTCCCAGCATAACCAATGATTCTAATTTTCATTTATTATCTATCTCCAGTCATTCAATCTCTTTAAGATTACAATAAACGGGAAATAAATTCAATAACCCAACTGATTTTATTCTTATTAATTAAGGAAAGTAAAGACTGTTGAGTAAATTGAAAACCTGGTAGAATCTATTGACTTATTTAAGTAATTTGGGTATTCTATAATTTGTTGTGAGGCATAATTATGCCGCCTTAGCTCAGTAGGTAGAGCGTTTGCATGGTAAGCAAAAGGTCACCAGTTCAATCCTGGTAGGTGGCTCTCATCATTAAAAGCTTGGTTTCTCTAATGAAATCAAGCTTTTTTGATACAAAAAAACCAGTAGTTAAGCTGGCAAAATAGATTATATTTTTTTGACAAATTCTGATTTTAATTTCATAGCACCAAAACCATCAATTTTACAATCAATGTTGTGATCACTATCAACAAGGCGAATATTTTTAACTTTCGTACCTTGCTTAACAGGATTACTAGCACCCTTAACTTTTAAGTCTTTAATAACAGTGACACTATCACCGTCTTGTAAAATATTTCCATTAGAATCTTTTACAATAAAAGCGTCTGTTTCTTCTGTTCCTGCTTCTTGTGACCACTCGTGAGCACACTCTGGGCAAATAAAAAGACTACCATCTTCATAAGTGTATCTTGAGTTACATTCAGGACAATTAGGTAATGCAGTCATAAAAAAACTCCTTTCACAATATTCATTAGCTAGTTTACCTTATTTGTTATAAAAAAGGAAGTTTATTAATGAAAATAGATGTTTCACAAAAGTTAAGATTTAAATAGGAATAACTAAATAACAGTAAAAAGATATAAAACATGTTTGGAATTTTAGCATAATCATGTATAATGATAGGAGCAAATTTAAAAAAACATGTTAAGGAGGACAACTTTTTGACTAATCATGATGACGAATTTAACCAAAAAGATGACAGTCCTAAATCGGGAAAAGATTTTAAGGAGTATGTACTGAATTCATTACACGAAGAACCTACTTCAGACAAAGATCCTGAAGCTCAAAGTATAGTAGAAGAAGAACCACAACCAAGAGTTGAAAGAAGAAATAGAAGAGATGATTCTCAAAAATATAATAGCCGTAAAAAAGAAAATAATATGGTGAAAAAAATCGTGATTATTGTATCTGTTGCTTTAATCGTAACAGTCGGAATTGCTGCTTTTTCATTCTATAGTTTCTTTAAATCAAGTTTAAAACCTTTAGATCCTAAAAATGACAAACTAGTCCAAGTTGAAATTCCAATTGGTAGCTCAAGTAAACAAATAGGGCAAGTGCTTGAAAAAGATAAAGTAATTAAAAGTGGACTTGTATTTTCATACTACGTCAAAATGAATAATATTTCTGACTTCCAAGCTGGATTCTACCAAATGGCTCCTAATATGACATTAGAAGAGATTACGAAGAATTTACAAGCTGGTGGAACAGCAGAACCTGAAGCATTAGCAGATGGTAAAATAACTATTCCAGAAGGCTATCAAGTTGATCAAATCGCTAAACTATTTGAGGAAAATACAAAAGTAAAACAGGATGAATTTTTAGCCCTAATGAATGATGAAAATTTCTTTAATGAAATGGTAGAAAAATATCCTAAATTATTAACAAGTGCTAAAGAGGCTAAAGATGTTAGATATAAATTAGAAGGTTATTTATATCCAGCTACTTATAATTATTATGATGATAAAGGCTTAAAAGATGTTGTTGAGCAAATGATTAATAAAATGGACCAAGTAATGGCTCCTTATTATGATGTTATTGCTGAGAAGAAAATGACAGTTCATGAAGTATTAAGTATTGCCTCTTTAGTTGAAAAAGAAGGTGTAACTGAAGAAGATAGAAGAAAAATAGCTCAAGTCTTTTTAAATCGTTTAGCTATTGATATGCCAATTCAGTCAGATATTTCAATTCTTTATGCAATGGATGAACATAAGGTTCACTTGTCTATTAAAGACACGAAAGTAGATTCACCGTATAACTTGTATGTTAATACAGGAACAGGGCCTGGACCTTTTAATAACCCTAGTCAAGAAGCAATAGACACTGTATTAAATCCAACACCAAATAATTATATTTATTTCTTAGCTGATGTAGATACTGGTAAAGTTTACTATGCTGAAACTTATGAGGAACATTTACAACTTAAGGAAGAATATATTGATAGTAAAAATTAGTGTGAAATAAATAAAAACGTTGATTAAAAATAACTTTTTAATGTTTACTTTTTAATCCTAACGTGGTAATCTGTTTGTTATATTGAAAGTGAAAAGCTTTTCCGATACACTTCGGAAAAGCTATTCATTTGTTATAGAACTTAGTATTGTTTTAAGGAGACGTGCGTCAATTATGGAAAAAGTATATCCAATGACTTTAGAAGGTAAAGAAAAATTAGAATTAGAACTTGAAGAATTAAAAACGGTTAAACGTAAAGAAATCGTTGAACGTATAAAAATCGCTCGTAGTTTTGGGGATTTATCAGAGAACTCTGAGTACGAATCAGCAAAAGATGAGCAAGCCTTTGTAGAAGGTCGTATTACAACATTAGAAAATATGATTCGTTTTGCCCAAATTATTGATAACAATAATGTATCAAAAGATGAAGTATCTATTGGTAGAACAGTTACTTTTGTTGAGTTACCAGATGGTGATGAGGAAGAGTACACTATCGTAGGTAGTGCAGAAGCTGATCCTTTTTCAGGTAAAATTTCAAATGATTCACCGATTGCTAAAGCTTTAATTGGTAAAAAATTAAAAGATACAGTAATAATTAGCACTCCAGGTGGAGACATGGAAGTTAGAATTGAAAAAATTTCATAATACAATTAAAGTTATGCTGAATTAAGCATAACTTTTTGTTTTTAATCTAGGACTAAAGTCTTAGCAAATTTTGGTTCTTTTGTGCTTTTATTAAATGCATTATTATAGGTATACTATAGATAATAATGTAAGAGAAAAGGAGCGACTTTTTTATGGAAAGCTCATGGAGATTTTTTATTGTCACAGAGTTATTATTACTCATCTGGGCAGCGTATCTATTATTAGGTAACATACCTATTCTACTATTTATGATTTTTGCGATTATTAATTTTGTTTACTCAATGAAAAAAGTTCACAAAACTTCATTTAATCATTTTCAAAAATATGCCAGTTTATTTGTTATTGTCCTATGTTTATTAAGTACACCAGTTGTGTGGTTAATGTTAGTACTTGCTGTTTTATTTGTTGGCTTAAAAGGTATCGAAGTTTCAGGTATTCAATTATTTGATAACGCACCTTGGCGTAAAAAACAAATGAAGATGGTTAAAACAGTTGCTAGTGAACCTAAGTCAGGCAGAAGATTTTCTCGTCCTTGGATAGGTAACCAACGTTTTGGCAATGATACTTATGAATGGAATGATATTAATATTTCTGTTTTATCAGGAGATACGATTATTGATTTAGGAAATACGTTATTACCTAAAGAAGATAATGTAGTCATTGTAAGAAAAGGTTTTGGTAAAACAAGAATTATTGTTCCGACTGGAATCGGTATTATGTTAGAACACTCAGCAATGATTGGTGAGGTAAGTTTTGAGGGTGAGCATTATCAATTAAAAAATGAATCTATTAAAATTTATAGTGATGACTATGATGAAGCTGCTAGAAAATTAAAGGTAGTAACGAATACCTTATTAGGAGATCTTGAGGTGATTCGTGTATGATGTCTAAAATAGGGCGTCCTTTAACATTTTTTTATACCTTTTTAATGACATTCATGGTATTAACTTTAACTCTCTACACTTACTTTTATGCTAAAAATCAGCATAAGTGGATGTTAGAGTTAGTTAATACAAGAATGTTTAGAGTGCCATTATTAGTTTATATTATTGTTATTTCATTTGCTGTTAGTGGACTGGTGATGGTCTTGCTTTATGTTTATAATAGAAAAACATTTAGTAAAATAGAAGAAAAAATGCAATTATTAGCGATTGGTAAATACGAACATGATGTTTTAAATAATCATCTTGAAGGTAACATCGATGAAGGCTTGTTAACTGATTTAGATGCTGATATTACAACTGTTAGAGATAAGATGGTTGCTATGTCTAAAGAAATTCAAGATTTGAACAGTGCTCCTAAAATGGTTGAGGGCGAGTCTAAGGAAGAGTTGATTAAAGAAGAACGTCAACGTCTAGCAAGAGAATTGCACGATTCAGTCAGTCAGCAACTTTTTGCTGCAACGATGATGTTATCTGCTTTAAATGAAGGCGTATCAGAATTAGATGTACCAGAAGTGGTTGAAAAGCAAGTTCAAATGATTACTAATATTATTAATACGTCTCAATCAGAGATGAGAGCTTTATTACTTCATCTACGTCCAATTAATTTAGAATCTAAAACCTTAAAACAAGGAATTGAGATGTTGTTAAATGAACTACAAACTAAAATTAATATTGAATTAATTTGGGATGTTGAAGATGTGAAACTACCAAGTTCAGTTGAAGATAACCTATTTAGAATTGTTCAAGAACTACTTTCGAATACATTGCGACATGCTAAGGCGAATTCTTTAGAAGTTTATTTGAAAAAAATCGATAAAACTGTTTTACTAAGAGTAGTAGATGATGGAAAAGGCTTCGATATGAATGAAGCTAAAGTTGGAAGCTACGGCTTGAACAACATGAAAGAAAGAGCCTCTGGTATGGGAGGAACATGTAAAATTATTAGTTTTAAAGGACAAGGAACAAGTATTGAAATTAAAGTGCCATTAATTGAGGAGAGTGACGCGAATGATTAAAACTTTGTTAGTAGATGACCACGAAATGGTTAGGTTAGGTGTATCATCTTATTTGATGATTCAACCAGATATTGAAGTTGTTGCAGAAGCTGAAAATGGTTTACAAGGTTATGAAAAAGCTTTAGACCTTAGACCAGACGTTATTTTAATGGACTTAGTGATGGATGTAATGGATGGAATTGAAGCAACGACAAAAATTCTTTCAGAGTGGCCAGAAGCTAGAATTATTATTGTAACAAGTTTTATTGATGATGAAAAAGTGTATCCAGCCATTGAAGCAGGAGCAGCTGGTTATTTATTAAAAACATCTTCTGCAAAAGATATAGCCAATGCGATTAGATCAGCTCATCAAGGTGAAAAAGTTCTTGAGCCTGAAGTGACAAGTAAAATGATGGAAAAATTATCAAAAGCAAAAGAACATGTCTTACATGAAGATTTAACTAATCGAGAAAAAGAAATCTTACTACTAATTTCAGAAGGTAAAAGTAACCAAGAAATTGCAGATGAACTATTTATTACCCTTAAGACAGTTAAAACTCATGTATCAAACATTTTATCAAAATTAGATGTTGATGATAGAACTCAAGCAGCTATTTATGCCTTTAAACACGGTATAGTAAAATAAAGAAAAGATAATATAGAGGAGAAGGTAACATGCGAAAATCATTCGCTATAATTGGTTTAGGAAGATTCGGCGGAAGTGTCTGTCAGGAATTAATAAAATCAGATCAAGAGGTTTTAGCGATCGATAGTTGTGAAGATCGAGTTAATGAATATATGAATATTGCAACTCACGCAGTTGTAGCTAATGCACAAGATGAGGCAACATTGCGTTCTTTAGGATTAAGAAATTTTGATCATGTAATTGTAGCGATTGGAGAAGATATTCAGGCAAGTATTTTAGTGACGTTGATGGCTAAAGAGATGGGTGTGCCAAAAATTACAGCTAAAGCACAAAATGAATATCATGCTCGTGTTTTAGAGAAAATTGGGGCAGATATTGTTGTCCATCCTGAAAGAGATATGGGAATCAGGTTAGGACATAAGTTAACATCAAATAACATGTTAGACTTTATTGAGTTATCAGAAAACTATTCTCTAGCGGAAGTTATTGTAACTAATAAAAAATTCTATAATCGTACAATCGAAGAAATTAACTTTAGACAACATTTTAATTTAACTATCGTTGCCATTAGAAGAGGGAAAAATGAATTAATTGTTTCTCCACCGGCAGATCAGTTGATATTAGAAAATGACATTTTATTAGTTGTTGGTAAAAATGATGATGTGGATTATTTAGACGACAAAATGATTAAATAGCATTGAGCAAAAAGCTCTTTGCTTTTTTTTTGTTATGTTACAATAACGTTGTAAATAGAAGTGGAGGGGACAAAATGGAATTAACAATAACTCCTGAAGCTATTGCTTGGTTTAAAGAAGAACTTGTTTTAGATAAAGGCGATAGCGTTAGAATATTTGGAAAATACGGTGGAGCAACTAACGTACATGTTGGCTTTTCTACAGGTATAGAAGTAACAACACCTCATCAAGAACGTTTAAGTAAAGATGTAGAAGGCATTCACTTTTTTACGGAACATGGAGATGATTGGTTCTTTTCAGATTATGATTTAGCAATCTCAATTGACGAAAAAACAAAAGAGCCTGTATATATTTATAGTTAAAAAATAGTGTATTTGAAAAAAGAAGTTATGACAAAATATTCTGTCATAACTTCTTTTTTATTTTTTAATTTTTCTATTAGGTCTTGGGAAAATATTAAAGTAAATAATTAAAGTAAAGGCAAGACCAAATGAACCAATAGCAACTTGCGGCCAGATAAATTGTAAGGCTGCTGAAAGAATTGTTGGAAATGTAGAACAGTAAACTAAAATTTTGAAAATTTCAGTGAATTTAAGTTGAACTAATCTTAATTTAGTAAAAATATTAGCAAAGAAAGTCATAATGATTAAATCAAATAATAGACTTAAGAAAATAATAAACATAGAAGTAAATAGAACAACTGTAAATAAAATAGTATTTTGAGATTGATCTGTTAGTAGCTTGCTTAAAAAGTTTTTGTTAATATTATTTAACTGAGGTGTTGAATAGGGTAATGATAAAACATTGCTATCTAAAACGTCAGCTGTAGAACCTGCCGTTGGTAAAATAATCACTGCTTCATTTTTTAGAAGTGCCATAGTTAAAACACCTTTTGTAGCATCAGCTTCAACATCTTTTTTACTTCTTTTTCCTTCAGGGTCAAAAGTGAAAATCATTGAATCAGTTTGATAGATGAAACCTGATTCTTTTTCAGTTGTTGTTAATTCATTATCAGTTACAGAGAATTCAGGTAGCTTATTAACGATTTCTTCTCCGTCATTTTTTAAACTATTTAATAATCCCATACTTTGAAAAACAACTGGTAAACTTAAGATAAAGGTTAGAACCAGCATATATATAAAGACATGAAATCCTTTTTTCTTTCTAGCTTCTATTAAAAGAGCAGGCTGTTTAAAGGTTGCTTTAATCAAATTAAATGTACTCATAAAATCTCCTTCTAGTAATCAATATGCCTAATTGTAACGTTTTTTAGGGGTATTAACAAGTTTTTCAAAATCCAGTTCAATATTTTGTTTTTAAGTGGGTATAATGTTATAGTTGTGTTGTTAGTTATAACACACGAAACATTTAGGAGGAATAAAAAAATGGTTTATACTTTACCAGAATTACCTTATGCAAAAGATGCATTAGAACCACATATTGATGAATTAACTATGACACTTCATCATGATAAACATCACAACACTTATGTGACAAACTTAAACGCTGCGATTGAAAAATATCCAGAATTAGGTTCAAAATCAATTGAAGAGTTAGTGGCAAATTTAAACGATGTTCCTGAGGATATTCGTATGGCAGTAAGAAATAATGGTGGCGGACATGCTAACCACGCTTTCTTCTGGGAAATTATGGGGCCAAACGGTGGCGGTGAGCCAACTGGTGCAATCAAAGAAGGTATCGAATCTACTTTTGGTAGCTATGAAGCATTTAAAGAACAATTCAGCGCAGCTGCTGTTGGACGTTTTGGTTCAGGTTGGGCTTGGTTAGTTGATAACAATGGTAAATTAGAAATTATGTCAACTCCAAACCAAGATTCTCCATTAACTGAAGGAAAAACTCCTTTATTAGGTCTTGATGTATGGGAACATGCTTACTATAAAAAATATAGTAACGTTCGTCCTGATTACATCAAAGCATTCTTTAATGTTATTAACTGGGAAGAAGTTAACAAACGTTTCTCAGCAATTTAATCAATAGATTACAATGAGAGCAAAAGAAAATTCTTTTGCTCTATTTTTATTGTCTGATTTCTTTACAATCATACTCAAAATAGACTATTATAGATAGAAGAAATGAAATCTACTATGGCTTTTTTTGTAAAAAATAACTATTTAAAAATATATGATAAAGAAATTACTAAGGAGGGCTATCATGCTTTTAAATATAATAAAAGATGATGCGTTAGAAGCACTTAATCAAGAAGCCTCAAAAATAAGACAATTAATTACAAATCAAAGAAATTATCAATGTATTACCCAATGTAAAGCCTTTGAGGAAGTTGTTGATACTCAGATGTTTGGTTTTTCAAAACAAGTAGAATATGCACAAAAAATAGGTATCTTAACAAGAGAAGAAGGTACTAAGCTAATCGTTAGTTTAGAGCAAGAATTAAATCAGGTCTACGGACTCGTTTATGACGAACAGAAAAAGAAAGATTTGAGCAATGAGAGGAAGTGAGTTCTGTGCCAAAACGAGTTAAGAAAAAATTATATATGGATTATGGAATATTAATTCCTTATCTCATTTTATCTATTCTAGGAATTATTATGGTATACAGTGCTAGTTCTCCTAAGTTAGCCATGTTAGGACAAAATGCAGGCAAGGATGCCATTAAGCAAGCAGGCTTTTTTATTGTTTCTCTGATAGGAATTACTTTCATTTATCAAATGAAGACAAAAGTTTTTCAAAATAAAAAGTTTATTATGTTTGCGATAGGTATCATTAGTGCAATGTTAATCTTAACTAAGTTTTCTCATCTTGGACAATCAGGTGGTGGAGCAGACGGTTGGTTAAATATTGCAGGTATCACATTGCAACCGGCAGAGTTTTTAAAAATAGTTATTATTTGGTATTTAGCATATATTTTATCTAGAAGACAAGAAAAAATTAATCAAAATTTTAAAGATGCAGCATTGAAGCCTCTTGTGTTAATAGGAGGTTTAATTTTTTTAGTTTTGATACAACCTGATAATGGTGGAGCTGTTATTTTAGCTTTAATAGCAGGTATTATGGTGTTTGCTAGTGGAGTGAACTATCTATATACGGCTATAGCTATAGGTGGTGGAGTAGTCGGTTCTTATTTATTAATAAAGTTTATTTCTTTTACAGGTGGTGCTATTTTCCCTGGAAGATTTCAATATGTTTATAATCGTTTTAGAACTTTCTCAGACCCTTTTGTTGATCCGTTAGGTGATGGTCATCAAATGATTAATTCCTATTTTGCCATGATAAATGGTGGTTGGTTTGGTTTAGGAATTGGTAATAGTATTCAGAAAAAAGGCTACTTATCAGCAGCTCAAACTGACTTTATGTTTTCAATTGTAATTGAAGAACTAGGTTTGGTTATGGCTATAATTATTTTAGGAATTCTACTATTTTTAATCTTAAGAATTTTTAGGATAGGCATAAAATCAAAAAACACCTTTAATTCTATGATGTGTATCGGAATTGCAGGAATGATATTGATTCAAGCTTTTATTAATATAGGGGGCATAACAGGAATTATTCCGTTAACAGGAGTGACATTTCCATTCTTAAGTTCTGGAGGATCAAGTCTAATCACTCTTTCTGTTGGGATTGGTTTTGCTCTTAATATTAGTGCAGATGAAAAGAAAAAACAGTATGATGCTCATAATAAACGCATTCACTTAGAATATACGAATCAAACATTATTAGATTATCCTATGTAGATAGGTTTGGAGGAATGGATATGAAAAAAGTTTTAGTAGCAAATAGAGGAGAAATAGCTATTAGAGTATTTCGAGCTTGTACGGAAATGGGAATCCAAACTGTAGGTATCTATGCAGCAGAGGATGAAAGATCAATTCACCGTTTTAAAGCAGATGAAGCCTATTTAGTTGGTAAAGGGAAAAAACCAATTGATGCTTATCTAGATATTGAAGATATTATTCGTATCGCTAAAGATAGTCATGTAGATGCCATTCATCCAGGATACGGATTTTTATCTGAAAATTTACAATTTGCTAAGCGTTGTGAAGAAGAAGGTATCATTTTTGTTGGTCCAACTGTGAAACATTTAGATATGTTTGGTGATAAAATTAAAGCAAAAGATGCTGCGATTTCTGCTGGGGTACAGTCAATTCCAGGTACAGATGGTCCAGTTGATACAGTGGAAGAAGCTTTAGCCTTTGCCAATGAATTTGGTTACCCTATTATGATTAAAGCAGCTCTTGGTGGTGGTGGACGTGGTATGCGTGTTGCTTACAACGAAGAAGAAGCTAAAGAGGGTTACGTTCGAGCAAAAAGTGAAGCCAAAGCCTCATTTGGTAATGACGAAGTATATGTTGAAAAATACATTTCAAATCCTAAACATATTGAGGTTCAAATTTTAGGAGATACTCGTGGCAATGTGATTCATTTATTTGAAAGAGATTGTTCTGTCCAGCGCCGTCATCAAAAAGTAGTCGAGGTAGCACCGTGTGTTTCTATGTCAGATAGTCAACGGGAAGAAATATGTAACGCAGCTGTGAAATTAATGAAACATGTTAACTATGTAAATGCTGGAACAGTTGAATTTTTAGTGGAGGGAGATAATTATTACTTTATTGAAGTTAACCCTCGTGTTCAGGTAGAACACACTATTACTGAGATGATTACTGATGTTGATATTGTAATGGCTCAATTAGAAATTGCTATGGGAAGAGATTTACATAAGGAAATTGGCATTCCAACACAAGATAAATTAAGTATTCACGGGTACGCGATTCAGTGTCGTATTACAACAGAAGACCCATTAAATAACTTTATGCCAGATACAGGAAAAATCGATACTTATCGTTCTCCAGGTGGTTATGGCATTCGTCTTGACTTAGGAAATGCTTTTGCAGGAGCTGTTGTAACACCCTTTTTTGACTCGTTACTAGTAAAGGTTTGTACCCATGGGATAACTTTTGAACAAACGATTTCAAAAATGCAAAGAGCTTTAAAAGAATTTAGAGTTCGTGGCGTTAAAACTAATATTCCTTTCTTAAGTAATGTGATTTCTCATCCAACATTTAAATCAGGACATGCAATAACAACTTTTATTGATGAGTCTCCTGAATTATTTGAGTTTCCTCGAGTTCGTGACCGTGGAAATAAAACAATGAAATATATAAGTGAAGTAACGGTTAATGGTTTTCCGGGAATTCAAAAAGAAAAGAAAATTTATCACACAAACCCAAGAATTCCTCAGATAATTCAAACAGAACCTAAAATTCTAACAGCTAAAAATATTTTAGATGCCAAAGGTGCAAATGCAGTTGTTGAACATATAAAAAATACAGATGAAGTTTTACTAACTGATACAACTTTTAGAGATGCTCATCAAAGCCTTTTAGCAACACGAGTTAGAACAACAGATTTGAAACAAATTGCTAGAGAAACAGAGCAAGCTATACCTGAATTATTCTCAAGTGAAATGTGGGGTGGAGCAACTTTTGACGTGGCTTACCGTTTCTTAAATGAAGACCCTTGGATTCGCCTTAAAAAATTACGTAAATTAATGCCAAATACATTATTCCAAATGTTATTTAGAGGTTCAAATGCAGTTGGTTATCAAAATTATCCAGATAATGTACTAAAAGAATTTATTGATGTAGCAGCTAGTGAAGGTATAGATGTTTTCCGTATTTTTGATAGCTTAAACTGGTTACCTCAAATGGAAAAAAGTATTCAATATGTTCGTGATGCAGGAAAAATTGCTGAAGGAACAATTTGTTATACGGGAGATGTTATGGATAAAAATCGTGCTAAGTATGACATTGCTTATTATGTAGAAATGGCTAAAGAGCTCGAAAAAATGGGTGCTCATATTATTGCAATTAAAGATATGGCTGGTTTGTTAAAACCTCAAGCTGCGTATCATTTAATCTCTGAATTAAAAGCAACTGTGGATGTGCCGATCCATTTACATACTCATGATACTGCTGGTAATGGAATTATTACGTATTCTGCAGCAACTAAAGCAGGTGTTGATATTGTGGATGTGGCAACAAGTGCCATGAGTAGTGCGACAAGTCAACCAAGTATGAGTAGTTTGTATTATGCTTTAGTGGATGGACCAAGAACACCTAATTTAAATATTGATAAAGTTCAACAAATTAATCACTACTGGGAAGATGTTCGTAAGTTTTACGGACCATTTGAAAATGGCATTAGTGCTCCTCAAACAGAAGTTTATGCCCATGAAATGCCTGGAGGACAATATTCTAACTTACAACAACAAGCTAAAGCAGTTGGTTTAGAAGAGAAATGGGAAGATATTAAAGATCAATACGCTGAAGTTAACTTATTATTTGGTGATATTGTGAAAGTAACTCCTTCATCAAAAGTAGTTGGAGATATGGCTTTATTTATGGTTCAAAATAATTTATCTAACAAGGATATTTATCAAAGAGGTCGTGATTTAAGTTATCCTGAATCAGTAATTAGTTTCTTTAAAGGCGATTTAGGTCAACCAACTGGAGGATTCCCATCTGAATTAAAAGATATTATATTAAATGGTCGTGAATCCATTGATGTTAGACCAGGTTCATTAGCTAAACCAGTTGATTTTGAACAGGTTAAAGCTGAATTAAAAGAGATTGTAGGCTTTGAACCAAGTCAAAAAGATGTTATTAGTTATATTATGTATCCTCAAGTTTTTGTGGATTACTGTAAGATGAATGATAGCTTTGGAGATGTTGAATTACTTGATACTGTAACTTTCTTCCAAGGAATGCGTATTGGTGAAACAATTGAAGTAAACATCGAAAAAGGTAAAACATTAATCATCACTCTTGATCAAATTGGGGATCCAGATATTGAAGGAAATAGAGTCTTATTCTTTAACTTAAATGGTCAAAGAAGAGAAGTTGTTGTTAAAGATACTAATGTTAAATCACAAGTTACGATGAAGGAAAAGGCTGAACCAACTAACAAAGGGCACGTTGCTGCTACTATGTCAGGTTCTGTTTTAGATTGCTTAGTCCAACCAGGAGATACTGTAGAAAAAGGTCAAGCCTTATTAATTACAGAAGCAATGAAGATGGAAACAACCATTCATTCTAAAAGAAATGGTGTTGTGAAACGCGTTTTAGTAACAAGCGGTGAGCCAATTCAATCTGGTGATTTATTGATTGAATTAACAGTTTAGATGATAAAAGAAAGGTAGGAAGAAATGAAACGAATTTTAGAATTTAGTATTTGCTTACTGATTGTAACAAGCTTTTTCTATATGAAACCAGTTGTTTCTTCCTACAATCAACCTAAGCCTAAAAATGATTTGATTGTTGAAGAAGTTAAGGTTTCTCACAAATCTGTTCCTTACTATGAATTAAATACAACTGGAATGGCAGTTCATATTGGAAAAACAAAACAAGAATTTCTAAAAGAATTTCCTAAGCCTAAAAAGGACTTAACCTCTTTCCATGGAACAGAGTGGCTAATCTACGGAGATAACACGGAAGATTATTATCAAGTGGAGATAAAAAATCATGTAGTTTCAAGTATTTTCCTCTTAGGAGATCACTTAGAATCGTCTCCCTTTTCAATGGGAATGAATTTAGTTGATTTAGCTGAAATTACAACTATTTTTTCAAACTTTAATTTTGAATACGGTGATGAAAAATATGAGGTGGAGCTGACAGAGGATGATATGAATTATCGTCCTTTAGTGGCTTTTAACAACGGCACATTTGCCATGCTCCATATTAATCAAGGTAATGGTCAATTAATGGCGATTAGATATTTAGACAAAAATAGTTTGTTAAGCATTATGCCGTATCAAATGAACCAAGAAAACAAGGTTAAAGATAATTTAGAAACATCCGATGAAGCTTGGCAACAAGTGAATCAGGATAACAGAGAGCAATTGATATCAATTTTAAACTTATTAAGACTTAGAGAAGAGAAAAATAGTTACCAGGTAGATACAAAACTACAATTAGGAACTACTAAATCCTTAGAAGTCTTACAAAAGAATCCAGAAGTTGTTTTCACTGAACCAGAACGAATGGATATGTGGAAAAAAGTTAGTGAAGAAAAAGATGAATCTAAATCCTTTTTACTAAACAGTAAAGAGATTAGTTCTTTAGCAAATGAAATGGAATTAGATGAAAAGAAAATTCATGGAATTTTTTATTATCCAGTATCAGATGTCCCTTTTATGATTACTAATTGGTACGGGAGTCGTTTTTTTCACGAAGAATTAACACATAAAAAAGATAAATTAATTGGTGTCTCTTTTGAAAAAGAGATGGTTATGACCTTCTTAGGTCCTAAAAATGAAAATGAGCAAACTAAGGAAAGTAGTGGCGAAAAATGATATTCAATGAAACTGTTTTTGAAGTTGAGTCAATCTTAACCGAGTTATCAAATAGTATTAATGAAAGTCAGTTAGTTGCCGATTATATTAGTAGCTATCATGTAATGAATAAAAGCGATGAAGTTGCGAAGTTAAGAAAAGATTTTAAAGAAGTTAAAGAAGCATTCGAAAAGATTGAGCCATACGGTAAATATGCACCTGATTTCAAAGAAAAACGAAGAGCAGTTCGTAAGGTAAAACGAGAATTAGATACAAATGAATTAGTAAGTAACTTTAAGTTTAATGAAACTTCCTTGCAAAATATGCTAGATTACATTACATTTGATATAGCGAAATCAATTTCAGATGATATAAAAATTGATGCAGGCAACCCATTTTTTGAGTTTGCTAAAAGAGGATGCGGAGGTAGCTGTCATGTTGGATAATGAGACGTACGATACGCTGGATGTAACCCCAAGGAGAGGTTTAATAATTTGGGTATATAGCTTAAAACAATTAAAAAATCTAAGAAGATTTGGCTATGTCCATCATGTATCTCGTAAACAAAAGTATGTTGTTTTATATGTGGATGATATCGATATTGAAACAACAATTGAAAGAATTGAAAAACTCTTTTTTGTTAGAAGTGTAGAGAAATCTATGCGACCAGATATAAACATGAATTTTGACAACAGATTAGGTAATAAAGAAGTTAAGGCAGAAGAACCTGTTGAATTTGAAGAACAAAATACTGAAATTGTATTAGCAGATTTTGTCCACTAGAAGTTGAAAAGTAGGATGAAAAAGACTTGGAAGCAAGTCTTTTTTTGTTGCTAATTTTTAATATAACATATATACCAATTTATTTTTTTATTCTTTAAAATATCGAAAAAGATTGACCTTGATAGTTATTAAGGTTAATATGATGATGTTTCTGTTTTAGGTGGCTGAAATAATGATTTAGTATACCTTTTAAAAAAGCGCCAGACCTTACTTAAGGTGACGAGGAAAGAATTTATCGAAGATTTTCGGCGGATAATTCTAGGATCTGCATTCTATAGAGTTCTGACAAAATTAAGTAGCAATACTTTTGCCAAAACAGAATTCAAGCAGAACAGAAACGAATTAGATAAAGAAAGTTGGAAAAAAAGATGTGCGGAATTGTAGGAGTAGTAGGAAATGTAGCAGCAAAGGATATTGTGATTTCTGGACTACATAAATTAGAATATAGAGGATATGATTCAGCAGGAATTATGCTAAGTGAAAACTCAAATGTGTTAATCAAGAAAACACCTGGAAGAGTTAGCGAATTAGAAAAATTAGTTGCTCATGTTAACGGATTTTCAACAGGTATTGGACACACAAGATGGGCGACACATGGAGAGCCCAAAAAAGAAAATGCTCATCCTCACGTCTCAAAATGTGGGCGTTTTGGTTTAGTTCATAATGGTGTGATTGAAAATTACGAGGAATTAAAGGAAAACTATTTATCTCATGTATCACTTTCAGGAGATACTGATAGTGAAGTTATTGTTGAAGTTATTAGCTATTTTGCTAGTCAAGGATTAGATACAATGGCTGCTTTTTCTAAAACTTTAGAAGAAGTTAAAGGTTCATATGCTTTAGCTTTAATTGATGTAGAAGAAGATGATAGACTTTATTTAGCCAAACATAAAAGCCCACTCTTAATTGGTTTAGGAGAGAACTATAACTTAGTAGGCAGTGATGCCATGGCAATGATTAGTGAAACTAATGAGTTTATTGAAATTATGGATAAAGAAAGAATTATTTTAACAGCCACTGAAATGACAATTTATAATGAAGAGGGTGTTGAAGTTACTAGAGATTCTTATATCGCTGAAATTGATGCCAGCGATACAGAAAAAGGGTTATATGCTCATTACATGTTAAAAGAAATTGACGAGCAACCAGCAGTGATTAGAACCTTAATACAAGAGTATTTAACAATTGATGGTAAAACAACTATTTCAAGTGATATCTTAGCTGATATGAGTGAATCAGACCGAATTTATATTGTTGGGTGTGGAACGAGTTGGCATGCCGGTTTAGTAGGTAAAAAATTAATTGAAGAATTAACAGGGATTCCAGTTGAAGTTCACTTAGCTAGTGAGATGGGGTATGATATGCCAATTTTATCTAATAATCCTTTCTTCCTGTTTTTAACACAAAGCGGAGAAACTGCTGATAGCCGTCAGGTACTAGTGAAAGTAAATGAATTAAATTTACCTTCTCTTACAATTACTAATGTAAAAGGCTCAACTCTCTCAAGAGAAGCAACTCATACTCTATTACTTCATGCAGGCCCAGAAATAGCAGTAGCATCAACTAAAGCTTACACTTCGCAAATTGCAGTTATGTTATTACTTGCTAAAGCTTTAGGTGAGGAAAAAAATAGAGAAACTGCTAAAGAGTTAGATATTATTCATGAATTAAGTATTGTGGCTGGTGCGATGGAATCTTTAGTAGATGATAAAGAAAATTATGCGACTTTAAGTGAAGATTACTTAGGAACAACTAGAAACGCATTTTATATTGGACGTAGTTTAGATTATGCTGTTTCATTAGAAGGAGCTTTAAAATTAAAAGAAATTTCTTATATTCAGGCAGAAGGTTTTGCCGCTGGTGAATTAAAACATGGAACAATCGCTTTAATCGAAGAAGGAACACCAGTTATTGGATTAATTTCAAACAAAGAGACTAGTGCTCATACGAGAGGAAATTTAAAAGAAGTGGAATCAAGAGGAGCTAGGACTTTAGTTATTGCTCTTGAAGGTTTAGAAAAAGTAGATGATCAAATTTGTTTACCACATGTTCATGAATTGTTAACACCACTTGTTATGGTCATTCCTTTACAGTTAATTGCATATTACGCAAGCTTACAAAGAGGATTAGATGTTGATAAACCAAGAAATCTTGCTAAAAGTGTCACAGTTGAATAAATTAAAATAGTTATGTTATAATACTAAAAAAAGAAAGAGGTGAATACTTAATGGTCAGTGCAGACAATGTAAATAACAAAAGCATATTAATGTTCTTGTACTTTTGTCGTGCAATTATTTCCGTATTTTCAAAAATTGGTGGAGTCTGCCTAAATTTAATGAAAATAATATGAAAACGACCATTCAGTAGATACTCTTTAATCAATAAAATAACGAGGTCGTAGATTAACTACGGCCTTTTTTATTTTCTTTCTGGATGGAGAAATGAGGAAGAAAATTATGTTACAACTTAATCAAATCAAAAAAACAATGTATGGAAATTTATTATTCAAAGAAGTGACACTTCAAATCAATGATGGCGAAAAAATAGCTTTAGTTGGTAGTAACGGAAGTGGAAAGTCAACGTTACTTAAAATTATGACAGGAATAGAAGATGTAGATGAAGGACGTATTTCGATTTCTAAAAATCAAGAAGTCAGCTATTTAGAACAACATAGTTTAGTTGAAACAACTGAATCAGTTTATGACTACATTTATAATGGGCAAAAAGAAATCAAAGCTTTAGCTAATTCATTAAAAGAGTTGGAAGAAAAACTTTCAGATCCTGAAACAGCGGATTTTGATAAAATAATGACTAGATACGGTAACTTACAGGAAGTCTTTATGGAAAAAAATGGTTATGTTGTGGAAGAGTCAATTAAATCTATTTCAACAGGACTTAGTATTAGTTATTTATTAGACCAACCGATTGCTTCACTTAGTGGTGGTCAGCAAACACTAGCTAAATTAGCTCGTTGTTTACTAGAAAATAAAGAAATATTGTTACTAGATGAGCCAACCAACCATCTTGATACAAATGGCTTAAATTGGCTAGAAAATTACTTAAAACATAGTAAACAAACTGTAGTTATTGTTTCTCATGACCGTTACTTCTTAGATCAAGTTGCTCAAAAAATTGTCTATATTAATCAGCAGAAGATTAGTAGCTATCATGGAAATTATTCGGCTTTTAAAATAAAAAGAGATCAGGAATTAATTGAACTTGAGAAAAATTATAACGAACAGCAAAAAGAAATAAAACAAACAGAAGATGCTATTAGAAGATTTAGGCACTGGGGTGCTATTAGTGACAATGAAAAGCATTTTAAAAAAGCTAAACGATTAGAAGCGAACTTAGAAAAATTAGATAAAATTGAATTTCCTAATAAAAATGTTAAAAAGATGAATCAAGGTTTCCAAGAAAAATCTAGATCTGGAAAAGAAGTTATTATGATTGATAAATTATCTAAAAGCTTTGATGAAATTATTATTTTTGAAGAATTAAGCTTTCCAGTTTACCGCAAGGAGCATGTAGCTATTATTGGTGGCAATGGTGTTGGTAAATCCACACTAATTAAAATGATTTTAGGAAAAGAAAAATTAGATTCTGGAGAAATAAAAGTAGGCGACAGTGTTTCAATAGGCTATTTATCTCAAGTTATTAATTATGAAGTTAAGAAACAAACCATTCTTTCTTATTTTAAAGAAAAAGTATTTTTACCAGATGAAGAAGCTAGAAGAATTTTATCTTACTTTAAGTTTTTCAAAGAAGATGTTTTTAAACAAATTGGTAATCTAAGTGGTGGCGAGAAAGTAAGATTGGAGTTAGCATCTATGATGAATCAAGAAATCAATTGTCTAATCTTAGATGAGCCAACTAATCATTTGGATATCGAAACGAGAGAGTGGCTAGAAGAGCAACTAGAAGCATTTTCAGGAACTATTCTTATGGTAAGTCATGACCGTTATTTTGTTGATAAGCTTGCCACTAAGAGAGTTGTTTTAGAAAATAAGACTGGAAAAATCCAAGTATAACTCTTGTTTTTAGGTAAGAAAAGGTATATAATTGGACTATACCAAAAAGGCGGAGGCGGAATAATGAAGATTATTAAAGTAAAAGATAATGTTGAAGGTGGAAAAGTAGCTTTTGATATTATTAAAGAAGAAATGCTAAAAGGAAATGTTAAAACTTTAGGTTTAGCAACAGGTAGTACTCCTGAAACTTTATACCAAGAAATGGTTAAAAGTGATTTAGACTTTAGCGATTTAAATTCTGTAAACTTAGACGAATATGTTGGTTTAGAAGCAAGTAACGACCAAAGTTACGATTATTTCATGAGAAAACATTTATTTGATGCAAAACCTTTTAAAAATAACTATTTACCAAATGGTGTTGCTGAAAATGGTGCTAAAGAATGTGCACGTTATGATCAAGTTATTGCTGACAACCCAATTGATATTCAAATTTTAGGAATTGGCGAAAATGCTCATATTGGTTTTAATGAACCAGGATCATCATTTGAAGGGACAACAGCTGAAGTTCAATTAACAGAATCAACAATTGAAGCTAATAGCCGTAACTTTGCTAAAAAAGAAGATGTTCCAACTCGTGCTTATTCAATGGGAATTAAATCAATTATGCAAGCTAAGAAAATTGTATTACTTGCTTATGGTGCGAAAAAAGCTCAAGCTATTTTAGATACTGTAAATGGTGAAATTACAGAAGATGTACCAGCAAGTGCACTTCAAAATCATCCAGATGTGACAATCATTGTGGATGAAGAAGCTGCTAAAATGTTATAATATAATGAAAATCTTGGACATTTAATGTTCAAGATTTTTTTAATTTCGTAGTTATTATGTTGATTTTAGTGTAAAATAAGACAGATATAGTTATTATATTTTAGGAGGAATTAGCATATGTCAATTGCAGTTATAGGTGGAGCAGGATATATCGGTTCACACGCTGTTCAAGCGTTAATCAAAAAAGGAGACAGAGTAGTCGTTATTGATAATTTGTTAACTGGTCATAAAGAAGCAGTCCATAAAGAGGCTCAATTTTATGAAGGAGATATTCGAGATAAAGCCTTTCTTTTAGACGTTTTTGAAAAAGAAGAAATTACTGGAGTTATTCATTTTGCTGCAAGTTCACTAGTGGGTGAATCAGTAGAAAAACCATTAAAATATTTTAATAACAACGTTTACGGCACTCAAATTTTATTAGAAGTAATGAAAGAATTAAATATTAAGCGAATTGTCTTTTCATCAACGGCAGCAACTTACGGTGAACCAGAAGAAATGCCAATTCTAGAGACAACACCAACTAACCCTAAAAATCCTTATGGGGAAAGTAAATTAATGATGGAAAAAATGATGAAGTGGTGTGATGAAGCTTATGGTATAAAATATGTCGCTTTGAGATATTTTAATGTAGCTGGCGCTAGCTTAGATCATTCGATTGGTGAAGATCACGACCCAGAAACTCATTTGGTACCAATTATTTTACAAACAGCTTTGGGTCAAAGAAAGCAAGTATCTATTTTTGGGGATGATTACCCAACAGTAGATGGAACTTGTGTCAGAGACTATGTTCATGTAGTAGATTTAAGTGAGGCTCATGTACTTGCTTTAGACTACTTAGAAAAAGGGAATCCAAGTGACATCTTCAACTTAGGTAGCTCAACAGGATTTTCAGTTAAAGAGATGATTGAAGAAGCACGCCTTGTTACAGGTAAGGAAATTCCTGCAGTTATGGCATCAAGAAGAAGTGGTGATCCAGCTACTTTAGTTGCGTCATCCAAAAAAGCTCAAAGTGTTTTAGGTTGGGAACCAAAATTAACAAATACAAAAGATATTTTAGAGTCTGCGTGGGCTTGGCACAATAGCCAACCTAATGGATATTAATAGCAAGGAGTGTGGCTTTGGTGGAAAAGTATATTAATGATTTTATTAATCTAGCTATAGGGTCCGGTGGTTGGATGATTTTAGATCGAATTTATTTAAGAAACCGTTTGGAATCCTTAATTGGTGAATGGCAAAAGGAAAATGAGGAAGTTGAAATGCCAGAAAGTATGTCATCTCAAGAAATTGTAGATAAATTACTTAATGTTGCAATAAAAAACAACAAACTTGATTCTCAAAATAAAAGAGATATTGAAAAATTACAATCAGAACTAATGGAACTTTTAACACCACCACCTTCAGTTCTTAATGCGCTGTTTTCTCAGCATTATGATAACTTACCTCACGAAGCAACTGATTATTATCATTTGCTAAATATTAATAATGGTTTTATTAAATCAAGTTTTTTGAGAGCTGAAGAGATTGAAATAGATAACTCAAACTGGGTAATTCAACCTAATAGTTGGGCAAATATAGATGAAAACGTTTGCCAACAATGTTTTGAAAGTGAAGGTTTTGGTGTTTTAAAGAATAGATTAAAACGAATTATTCGTATGAATCTAAAAGGGGAAAGTTGGGGATTCTCATATGAACAGACTCCTTTATTTCATGAGCATTCACAGTTTTTCCCTGAAGAACATTCACAGTTTGAAATAAGTCGAAAATTACATGAAACCATGCTTCAACTAGTTGAAATTTATCCCCATTACTTTATTTCATTTGATCCTTTAAAAGATAAAGTGAAACATCATAGTTCATTCTTTGGTGGTAAGAAAAATCTACCGCTTTTTAAAGAAGAAGCTACCCATGAATTTGATATCCCAGGATTTGTGACTGTTTCAGCTGCTTTAGTAGATTGGCCGCTTTCGGTGATTAGATTGAAAACAACATCGAAGAAAAACTTACTAAATAGTATTGAATATTTAAATTTAAGATGGCAGCAATATTCTTATCCGTCTCTTGATATTTTAGCTAAAAATGAATCAGGAGAAGTTACTCATTCTTTAATACCGATTTTTAGAATCGAAGATAATATGTATGTAGCTGACCTTATCTTGGTAGATGAATCAGTAGCCTTTAATAGAACAGTTAATTACGAAAATTTATTAGCTGATAAATTTTCAATAGTTGATCAACTAGGTGTTATTAATATTAAAGAAGATCTTGAAATTAATGATCGTCTCAAAGAGATTGTGGCAGAAAATATGTTAAAACAAAGCGTCTTTAAAAACACTCCAGAAGGTGAAACAGCCTTTATTCGTTTCGTAGATACGTTGTAGAATTAAAAGAGAGCGACCTTAAACAGGTTCGTTCTTTTTTATTTTAAAGAGGAGTGTTTTTCTAAATCGGTATCTTTTTTTGTATCTTTGTTTTAATATAGAAGAATAGGATAAAAAACGAGGTGTTTTATGGTTGGGTTTAAATTATTACTAATAGCATTAATGATTTATATAACAGCACTTTTTGTAGCAGCTGAATTTGCTTTAGTAAAGGTAAGATCGTCAAGACTAGAACAATTAGCAAGTAATGGAGAAAAAAATGCTGAATTAGCTCTTCATTTAGTTCACCACTTAGATGACTATTTAAGTGCTTGTCAGCTTGGAATCACGTTAACAACGTTAATTATTGGTGGGGTAGGAGAAGAAACGGTTCGTGGTTTAATAGAACCTTTGTTTAACCAATTACCCATTACAAAAAGCTTATCCTTAACATTATCACTGATTCTATCTTATTTTTTAGTTACGTTTGTTGAAGTTGTTGTGGGTGAATTATTACCGAAATCTTATAGTATCTCAAACGCTGAGAAAGTAACAATGGCAATTGCTAAGCCACTTCACTTTTTCTATAAATTTACCTATCTGTTTATTAAGTTACTAAATCATTCAGCTAACTTAATTGGAAAATTATTTGGTATTCATATGGTAGGTGAAGCTGAAGAAACTCTTTCTGAGGAAGAAATTTTACTAGTAGCAGCTGATAGTTTAGATAAAGGTGAAATTAATCAAGAAGAATTTAATTACCTATCTAATATTTTCGAATTTGATGAAAGACAAGTCAAAGAAATTATGACAAATCGCTTAGATATGAAAGTTTTAGACTATGATATGACCATTGAAGATGCGATTCCAATTATGCTTGAAATAGGCTACACACGATTTCCAATTATTAAAGAATCTAAGGATGAGATTATGGGTTATGTGACCTTACAACAATTAGTAAAATCATCTTATGAGGATAAAAATCGTTTACTAGTGGAAGAAGTTTCAAAACCAATTTTTGTTTTAGAAACATTAATGATAAAAGATGTGTTAAGAAACATGCAAGAAAAACATAAACATATCGCAATTGTTGTAGATGAATATGGTGGAACAGTTGGAATTGTTACAATTGAAGATATTATCGAAGAAATTGTTGGTGATATTCAAGATGAACTAGATACTGAAAAAGATATGATTCAATCACTTGGGAACGATGAGTATTTAGTTGATGGAAAAATTGAATTAGAAGAAATTCGTCATTTCTTTGATTTAGAAAACCTAGAGGACGCTAAAGGTAATGTGACTTTAGGTGGCTATATTACAGGTGTTTATTCTAATGAAGTGGAAAAAGGATTTCAGTTTGAAGTAGATGATGTGGTTTTTACTGTTCTTTTAGTTAGACAAACAGTTGTTGAGAGAGTGAAAATTAAGGATAAAAGAGAAAAACAAAATAGTTAGGAGAATAAGTTTGACTGAAAAATGGGATGTTTATACAGTAGATCGAGTAAAAACTGGTAAAACAGTAACTTCAGGGTTGGATTTAAAAAAAGGTGAATACCGAATCGTGATTGGTGCTTGTATTTTTAATAGTCAAAATCAACTCTTAGTTCAAAAGAGACAAACTGATAAAAAAACGTGGCCAAATTACTGGGATATTTCTGTTAGTGGTAGTGTTATTAGCGGAGAGACTAGTTCTGAGGGTGTTAAAAGAGAGATAGCTGAAGAATTAGGCCTTCATTTTGATATTGAAAATATGTTACCTCAACTTTCAATTAATTATAATGGTGGTTTTGAAGATTATTATTTAATTGAAGAAGACGTTAATTTAGCAGATGTAGTTATTCAGGAAGAAGAAGTTCAAGAGGTTGCTTGGATGACTTTAGCCGAGATTTATCAATTAATCGAGAAAGAGGAGTTTATTCCGTATCATGCCCATTTAATTGGCTTATTATTTGAAATGAAAACCAATTATGGTTCATATAAAAGAGAAGGCTGAGATGATACTCAGCCTTTTTAAGTGAGAAATTTAAGTGGTTTTAACAGTTTTATGCTACAATATATCAGAATAATAAAAAAGGTAGATGACAAATGACAACTTTAGGAATAGATACTTCTAATCAAACAATGGCGCTTTGTTTAGAAGAAAATGGAAAAATAATTGGAACTCAAGTAATGACCAATCAAAAAAATCATAGTATTTCTTTAATGCCCGGGATTGATTTTTTATTATCTATTAATCAAAAGAAACCAAAAGATTTAACTAAAATTATTATTGCCGAAGGACCTGGTTCTTATACTGGATTAAGAATTGGTGTCACAACGGCTAAAACACTAGCTTGGACATTAGGTGTGGAGTTATATGCTGTTTCAAGTTTAGCTCTAATTGCAGCTAGCAATATTGGTTTTGAAGGCTTGATTGTACCAATTATTAATGCAAGACGTGAAAATGTGTACACTGGTGCTTATAAATGGGAAGACGGTAAGTTGGTTAATGTAGTTGAAGATCAGCACATTGCCATGTCTACTTGGTTAGATAAATTAAGTCAGGGGAAAGAGCAAGTTCTTTTCATTGGCATAGATGTTCTTGTGTTTAAAGAGATGATTGATGAGAGAAATACCACTAATTTTATCTATAATTCTTTAGAGCATAATAACTTATTAAGCGGAGAATCCTTTTTAAGAGCTGATAATGTGACTCGTGAAATTACTAATATTGATGGGTTTGTTCCTAGTTACTTGAAGAAGGTTGAAGCAGAAGAAAAATGGTTAGAGATGAACAAGGAACAAGAGGGTTCTGATTATGTTCAAAGAGTCTGACATTAGATTTGAATCAGCAAAAGTTACAGATATTTATTTACTTCAAGAAACCTTAAAAAAAGTTTACGGTAAATCTCCTTGGAGTTATACGATATTTTGGTCAGAAATTATTAGGAAAAATGTTAGTGTCTATTTAAAAACTTACTACGAAGAGAGTTATATAGGTTTTATTGGTCTTAGAATTAATGGCACAGATGCCCATATAACAAGTGTGGCAGTTTTACCACGTTTTCAAAATTTAGGTGGTGGTTGGTGGATGCTGAAAGAAGCAGAAAGAGTAGCTCGTAGCCAAGAGTTACTAACGATGAGTTTAGAAGTCAAAGTTTCTAATAAAGGCGCTATTCATTTGTATAAAAAATTTGGATTTTATATTAATGGTATCAAAAAAGCTTATTATAAAGAAAATAAAGAAGATGCCATTGATATGACTTATGTATTGGAAGAAGATTAGATGAGTTTAGACAAAGAAATATTAACATTAGCAACTTGCTTTTTTGAAATCAGTCAAGAAAGCTTTGATAGCAAGTCTCCGTGGACCATTGAACAATTTATTTCGTTTTTTGAAAGTCCCTTCAATCATTATTTCATTGTGAAAGAGGAAGAAGAAATAGTTGGTTTCTTGCTTCTTAATGTGGTTTTTGAAGCAGCTGAAATTGAATTAATTGGTGTCAGGAAAAGTTATTTAAGAACAGGTCTTGGTGGTAAACTTCTTAAAGACGGAATTTCTTTTTTAAAAGAAAAAGAAGTGGAAACCTTGTTTCTTGAAGTTAGAGCAAGTAATGAAAAGGCAAGAGCATTTTATGAAAAGCATCATTTCTTAGATATAGGAGTTAGAAAAAATTACTATAAATCTCCTATAGAAGATGCTATTTTGTTACAGTTAAAAATATAGGACGTGACGATTTTGGATATATTTAAAAATAAAGAAAGAAAATTAATATTAGCAATCGAAAGCAGTTGTGATGAAACAAGTGTCGCTGTTATTGAAGACGGCAACATTATTTTATCTAATATTATTGCCTCGCAGATTAATAGTCATAAACGTTTTGGTGGAGTAGTTCCAGAAGTTGCTAGTCGTCATCATGTTGAGCAAATTATTGGTTGTATGGAAGAAGCTCTTAATGAAGCTGAGGTCACAGTTGAGGATTTAGGTGCTGTTGGAGTGACCTTTGGACCTGGGTTAGTAGGTGCTCTACTTATTGGAATTCAAGCGGCTAAAAGTTTTGCTTGGGCTAATGAGTTACCTTTAATTCCTGTCAACCATATGGCAGGTCACATATACGCAGCTTCTTTTGTTTCAGAAATGAAGTTTCCTGCACTTGCTTTATTAGTAAGTGGTGGTCATACAGAATTAGTTTTAATGAAAGAACATGGAGAGTTTGAAATTATTGGTGAAACACGAGATGATGCTTGTGGTGAAGCCTATGATAAAGTTGGGCGTGTTTTAGGTCTTAACTACCCTAGTGGTAAAGAGATTGATGAATTAGCTCATAAAGGAAATGATGTGTATCATTTTCCCCGTGCGATGATGAAGGAAGACAACTATGATTTTAGCTTTAGTGGTTTGAAAAGTTCTTTTATTAACCTAGTTCATAATGCTGAACAAAGAAATGAAGAGTTAAAAATCGAAGACTTAGCAGCAAGTTTTCAAGCAAGTGTGATTGAGGTTTTAGTGTCTAAAACAATTCGTGCTGCTAAGGAATATGATATCAAACAGCTGATATTAGCTGGTGGAGTTGCGGCTAATAAGGGATTAAGAAATGCTTTAACTCAAGCAGTTTCTACTGAATTAACTGATGTAGAATTAGTTGTGCCACCTTTTAAATTATGTGGTGATAACGCAGCTATGATTGGTGCAGCTGCTTTTATTGAAGCTGAAAAAGGACATTTTACTGATGGCTCATTAAATGCCAAACCAAGTATAACATTATAAAAGAGGTTGGAACGGGAGTGTTCAGCTTCAAGAAATAAGAAGGAAATAACGAAAATTGCTTTTCAAATTTTTGTTATTTTCGGCTTATTTCCGAGGAAGCTACTTCTGTGACACCGTTTAGTTTATAAAAGAGGTTGGAAATTATTCCAACCTCTTACTTTTTTCGTCACAATAAATAAAAGAAATACAGTAGAAATAAGTAGTCCACCTAAAATACAATAGGTTAATCCTGTAACCAAAGTAAGATGGAAAAAGATGCTTGGAAAAATTGAAGCAGTATACTGAGTTAAAAAACATGAAAAAATTGCTAGTAGAACAATAGCAATTAGTACAAAAACAGGTTGATTAATAAAATAAAAAATTACCAAGCTAGTAGGAATGACATATCTAAAAAATGTTTGCTGAAAAAAACTAGGTAGTATACCTAAGAGGACAAGGTTTAATGCCAATATAATAGGTAAATCCATATTTAATTCTAGATGTTGAGTGCTACTATCGAATAGTTGTAACTTGTAATGAATAGCTAGACTTAGTAGTAAACTTAAAGAATAAAAAAATGATATAATAAAAGAAGTCAGGTTAATTCTAACAAAAATGCTATTTAAGTAATTTTTATAGTCTTTTTGTGATTGAAGAAAAAAAGGGATTAGCAAATAACAAACAAAACTTAGTATTGATAATAAGAGATTAAAATTAGAACTAGTTTTATCAAAAAATAAACTAGTGGTAAAATAAATAAGTAGCCATGAAAATAAAAGAAACCCAACTTTTCGAATGGCTATGTGATATCTTTCTAACATGAATGTCACTCCTTAGAAATTAAGTATGACTGAGTTTGAAATTTTATTAAATGGATAGAACTTACACATATCTTACAAATTTGTAAGGTGAATCAGAGAGCAAATATTAACTTGATATTAATCATTAAAAAAGAGAAAATAATGAAATGAAGAATAAAAGGTGGCTAAAAAATGAATAATCAACCAATTGGCTTTTTAGATTCAGGTGTTGGTGGTTTAACAGTGGTCAAAGAAGCCGTGAAACAACTACCAAACGAAACAGTTTATTATATTGGAGATACTCTAAGATGTCCTTATGGTCCAAGGCCAGTAGAAGAAATCAAACAATTTACTTGGGAAATGGTACGCTTTTTATTAAGTAAAAATGTAAAAATGATTGTGATAGCTTGTAATACAGCGACTGCAATTGCATTAGAAGAAATTAAAGAATCAATTGATATACCAGTAGTTGGAGTGATTATTCCTGGAGCAAGGGCCGCCTTAAGACTAACGAGCTCACACAGAATTGGTGTTATCGGAACTGTAGGAACAATTAATAGTGGAGAGTACACAAAGGCAATCCAACGTAAAGTTCCTAAAACTAAAGTGTATGGTTTAGCGTGTCCTAAATTTGTGCCAATTGTTGAAAGTAAACAATATGAATCAGCTATTGCTAAAAAAGTAGTAGATGAAACCTTAGAAGCTTTTTCAGACAAAAATATTGATACCTTAGTTATGGGATGTACACACTATCCACTTTTAAAACCATTAATTAAAGAAAAAATGGGTGATTCAGTTCAGTTAGTAGATTCTGGAGCTGAGGCTGTTAGTGAAGTTAGTATGTTACTTGATTACTATGATATATCAGCAGATGCGACAGACAAAGGAAAAAATCATCAATTTTTCGCAACAGGTTCTAAAAAATTATTTGAAGACATTACACATGACTGGCTATCAATAGAGGATATTTCAGTTAACCGTGTAACTTTACCATAAAGGATGATAAAGATGAGACATGATAATCGTAAAATAAATCAAATAAGAGAAATTACTATTGAAACAGACTACTTAATGCACCCGGAAGGTAGTGTGTTAATTAGTTTTGGAAATACGAAAGTGATTGTTAATGCAACAATTGAAGATAATGTACCTCCTTTTTTAAGAGGGAGTGAAACAGGCTGGGTAACGGCTGAGTATAGTATGCTACCACGAGCAACTAACACGCGTAATAGACGTGAGAGTAGTAAAGGAAAATTAACAGGACGCACAATGGAGATTCAACGTCTGATCGGTCGTTCATTAAGAGCAGTTGTTGATTTAGAAAAATTAGGTGAGCGCTCAATTGTTATAGATTGTGATGTAATCCAAGCTGATGGAGGTACAAGAACTGCAAGTATTACAGGAGCTTTTGTAGCTCTGAAATTAGCAATTAATAAGTTACTTGAAAGAGGCGAGTCAGAAGAAAATCCAATCAAAGAGCATTTGGCAGCTATTAGTGTTGGGATTTTACCAACAGGTGAATGTGTGGCTGATTTAGATTATATGGAAGACTCATCAGCTTTAGTGGACATGAACATTGTAATGACTGAATCAGGTCGTATGGTAGAAATCCAAGGAACTGGTGAAGAAGCTACATTTACAAGAGATGAGCTAAATACATTATTATCTTTAGGTGAAGAAAGTATTGAAGCGTTAATTGCACATCAAAAAAAGAGTTTGGAAAAAGCAGAAGAAAAAGCTGATATAAAGCCACAAGCTAAAACAAAAAAAGAAATTTTAATTGCTACAAGAAACATAGGAAAAGCTAAAGAATTTGAAACTATGTTTAATGAGCAAGGCTATCAAATCAAAACACTACTAGATTACCCTGAAGTACCTGATGTAGAGGAAACAGGTTCAACGTTTGAAGAAAACGCTAGATTAAAAGCTGAGACAATAGCTAAAGAATTTAATACAATTGTTTTAGCCGATGATTCAGGTTTAAAAGTAGATGCTTTAGGTGGGCAACCAGGTGTCTACTCAGCAAGATATGCTGGAGAAAATAAAAGTGATGCAGCTAATAACGCTAAATTGCTTCATGAATTATATGATGTTCCTAAAGAAAAAAGAACTGCTCAATTTCACTGTACATTAGTACTTGCCTCACCGGATAAAGAAAGTTTAGTAGTTGTTGGTGAACTGCCAGGTGAAATTGCTGGAATACCAAGAGGAGAAAATGGTTTTGGTTACGATCCATTATTCTTTGTTCCTGAGTATAATAAAACAGTTGCCGAAATGACATCAGAAGAAAAAAATAAAATTAGTCATAGAGCTCAAGCAATTCAAAAATTAGTCGTTGACTTTAAAAAATGGATGGAGGAGTAAATATGAAATACCTTGTTGTTAGTGATAACCATGGAAATAGAGATGTTTTAGTTGATTTAGTACATGTCTGGGAAAAAAAGATAGATGGTATGTTCCACTGTGGTGACTCAGAGTTAAAAGAAGATGATACCTTATGGCAAAAATTTGTTGTTGTTAAAGGTAACTGTGATTACAGTCCAGAGTACCAAAAGGAAACAGCAATTGCTCACGGGGAAGATACAATCTATATGACTCATGGTCACTTGTTTAACGTCAATATGGGACTGACTTATCTTTCACTAGCAGCAAAAGAAAAAAATGCGTCTTTATGTTTTTATGGTCACACTCACAAACTGGCAGCTGAGATGGTAGATGGGATTTTATATTTAAATCCAGGGAGTATCTCTCAACCAAGAGGAAAGTACAGTCATTTAAAAACTTATGCGATTGTAGAAACCAGTGAAAAGGAAATCGAAGTTGCTTTTTATACACAGAACCATGAAAAGTTATCTGATTTGACATTTACTTTTCCAAGAGAAGATTAAATAAAATATAATAAGTTATGAAAAAACTGTGAATCTACTTTATCTATTTTTATTTTAAGGTAAAATAAAGATTAGTGAAAAGAATGGAGGGTTTTCTAAATGATAGGAAATGCTGTAAAAGAAATTTTTTTAGAAAACGAAGACAATTACTTAATACACAGTGACAATGTAGCAACACTAACAGATACGAATAATTTAGAACATGCCTTATTAGTTTTAACTAATATTGGCTATAGTAAAATTCCAGTAGTTAATAAAGAAGAAGAATTAGTAGGACTTGTTTCTTTATCAAATGTGGTGTCAGAGATGTTTGATACAGAAAATTTTAATCCAGACCGTTTAGCAGATATTCAAGTATGTGACGTGATGGATAAAGAAATTAAAACAGTCCAACAACCATTTAATATCGAAAAGGTTTTAAATTTTTTAGTGGATAGTAACTTTATCCCTGTTGTTGATAATGAGGGTGTTTTTAAAGGGATAGTCACAAGAAAAGAAATTTTAAAATCAGTGAATCATTTAGCTCATGAACTAGAGCTTAAATATGATGTAACTGAAAAAGAATTAGCTGAAAAAAATCATTAATAATGAGGGGAGTTTGATGATGTTTTCAAAAGAAGAGTTAATTAAAATAAGAAGAGAGTTACATCAAATTCCTGAAATTGGCCTTAAGGAGTTTAAAACACATGATTACTTAATAGCTGTTTTAAATTCTTTACCTCAAGAGCATTTAGAAATTAAAACAAAAGACACAGCTATTATTGTAACTGTGAAAGGGAAAAATCCTAGAAAAACAATTGCTTGGCGAACAGATATTGATGGTTTACCGATTAAAGAAGAAACAGGATTTCCTTTTGAATCAACTCATGAAGGATTTATGCATGCTTGTGGTCATGATTTTCATATGACAATTGCTTTAGGCTTAATTGCTAGACAGCTTGAAAATAGAAGCGATAATAACTATGTTTTCTTTTTTCAACCAGCAGAAGAAAATCTTTCTGGTGCAGAAATTTATTATGACAATGGCTTTTTAAAAGATATAGAAATTGATGAAATTTATGCGCTACACGTTGCCCCGCAGCTAAAGAGTAATCTAATTGGTACATTGAAGGGAACCTTATTTGCAGGTGCTTGTCGTTTTGTTGTGACCTTTAAAGGAAAAGATGGTCATGCCGCTTTCCCTCATTTAGCCAATGATACGATTGTTGCAGCATCTTCTTTTGTTCAACAAGTACAGTCAATAATTAGCCGTAATGTTGATCCGATGGAAAGTGCTGTTATTACTTTTGGTGAATTCAACAGTGGAACAGCAGATAATATTGTTTCTGGAAAAGCTGTTTTAACTGGAACAATTAGAGCTCTAACTTATGAAGTTAATGAATTAACAAAAACAAGAATGAAAGAGATGGCAAAAGGAATTGCTCTTTCCTACGGTTGTGAAGTTGATATAGTACTAGATCAAAAAGGTTACATTCCCGTGGTTAATAATACTGAGCTAACATCAGACTTTATCGAGTTTTGTGAAACACATTCTGAAATAGAGTTTTTAGAAGTGTCTGAGACAATGACTGCTGAAGATTTTGGTTACTTACTAAGTAAAATTCCAGGAACGATGTTTTGGTACGGTGTTGATAGTGAGTACGGATTACATCATGGAAAATTTAATCCAGATGAAAATACCTTAGATCGAGCTGTTAATAGTGTTCATGACTTTTTAAAGAGTCGTGATAATTAAAAAATCGTTAAGTAAGTTGATGCTTACTTAACGATTTTTTTATATATTTAGATTTAATGGAGAGGTTGGAATAGTAATACCAGCTTTAGTCAGTGACTCTACATAGGCTGTTGTTAGCTTACTTTTTACAGATAACTGAGAGCCTGATAAAGCATAAAGTGAACAACGAACAACAAAGGTACCATTTGGTAAATTAATTAAACCAATAATATTAGGCTCAGATTTAATTTCAGGAATAGAGCTTAATAATTCTTGATTAACCTCAGCCATAATCTTCTTAACTGTTTCAATATCTTCGTCAGGGTTAACTCTAATATCAATAATGACTTGTTGATTACCACGAGAGAGATTACTAACAATTAAAATCTGTCTATTTGGAATATAATTCATAGTTCCATTAAAGCTTTTAACTTGTGTGGTACGAAGTCCTACTTGCTCCACAATACCTTCAACACTATCTAATATCACGTGATCTCCAACGTCAAGTTGTCTTTCGTAAATAATAAAGAACCCAGTAATGACATCGTTAATAAAACCTTGAGCACCTAAACCAATAGCAACACCAGCAATACCAGCTCCTGCAATTAAAGAACCTACAGGAACACCTATAATAGTTAAGACAGAATAGATCATAATAAAAAATAAAAAATATTGAGCAAAGTTTTTTAAGACAGTTTCTAATGTGTTTAATCTACTTGAACTGTAAGTTTCTTTTTTTCGATAATTAGCAAAAGAACGATGAATTAAGTTTAAAATAATTTTTCTTAAAATAAAAATTATAATTAAGATTAATAAAATAATCATACCTTTATAAATAACAGTTGATAGTATTTTTTCCCAATCTAGACTATCCCAGAAATTTTGGAATACACGAATACCTTTTTCTGTCTGTTTCGTTAATTCTAATTGAGTACTTGTAGTTGTTTCTTGCATTAATTGTATCCTCCATTGAAAAAATAACATTCTTATTAACTTCATTCTACCATTTAATTATATGTTGAGAAAATAATAAGTTAATGGTATTCTAAATTTAGTATTTTAAACGAAAGGTAGGAGATAGTAAAGATGTCAGGTATTGAAATTGCAGCAATAATTGCAGCTATTGCTTTTGTTATCCTAGTCATTGTTATTGTATTTTTCTTACTACAATTAAATAAAACGATTAATAAATCAGTAGATAAAGTAAATCGTGTATTGGACAGGACCAATAAATCTGTAGCCGTATTAACAAAAGATGTAGATCTTTTATTACGTCAAAGTGAAGACTTATTAGTAACAGGAAACGAATTATTAGAAGATGTTACTCAAAAAGTGGAGACTATAGATCCTTTATTCCAAGCTGTAGCAGATTTAAGTGAAAGTGTTTCTGAGTTAAACTCATCAAGTAAAAACTTACTTGTCAAAGTTGGGGATGCAAGTAAAACAGCAGCCACAGCTACAATAGTAGGAAAAGCAGCGCAAAGTGCAGCACATTTATTTAAGAGAAATAATTAAGCGGAGGAAAATATAATGTCAAAAAAATCTAGTGGTTTTTTAGTAGGAGCAATTATTGGTGGAGCAGCGGCAGCAGCGGCAGCACTTTTATTAGCACCAAAAAGTGGTAAAGAATTAAGAGAAGATTTATTAGATCAATTAGATGAAGTTTCAGAAGGGAAAGCTAGTGAGCTAGCTGGTATTGCTCAAGTTAAAGGGAATGAAATTGGAGATTTTGCTAAACATAAAAAAGAAGAATACAGTTGGTTAGGTGAAAAACTATCAACTCAAGTAGAACAAGCTAAAACAGTTTCAACTGATTTACTTGGAAATCTTGCTGATAAAACATCAGGCTTACAAGAAGAATTCAAGAAAACTTCTGATGAAGTAAAGGGAAAAGTAAGTGAATTAATCGAGGATGATATTGTTTTAAATGAAGATGATATCTCAGAAGAACTTTATTCAGCAATTGATAACGAAGCTTAAATAAATGTTTTTAAGGAGGGTTAAATCGGCTCTTTGTCAAATCGGACTGATGAGTCGGATATATAAGATGATAAACTTGAGATTACTCTCAGATTTATCATCTTTTTTAGTTATTTAATTTTAATAAGGC
>NZ_QPJV01000016.1 GCF_003337315.1 Vagococcus fluvialis
CTATTATTTTTAGGTTTATTTAAGTTGCTTAAAAATAAATATCAAAATCAAAAAGTATTTAATAACTTTCACTTGACTATTTAATAGCTAGCTTTTAAGTATTGTTAACAATAATAACGAACTTACAAACAAAAGAGAAGTCGAAATTAAGAAATAAAACAGAATTCTTTTATTAATTCTACATTTTAATTTGTTATTCTCTATTTGAATTAGAAAAGAAGGGGATTTTTTATGGGGATTATGGTTAGTTTAATTTTACTTATCTTATTTTTTATCCGACATGCCAAAACCTTAGATATTAAATACATGATAGTTAGCGTGATTTTTGTCCTTTATGTAAGTGTCATGTTGTCTGAAGTTGTTGGTTTTCCAAATATCCCTGATATCAAAGCTAAGTTATTAACAGGGCAAGCTATTTATGTACCTATTGTTAATAAGATTCCTTTTAGTGCAGGAGTTGACTTATCCACATGGTTAAATATTATTGCTTTTTTTCCTTTTGGAATGTTATTAGTCATCATGTGGAAAAGATTTGAATTCTTTTTTTTAACGTTATCCACAGGTTTTTTATTTTCAGTGATAATTGAAGTGGGTCAGTTATTTACATTACATAGGCAAACTGACGTAAATGATTTGATTATGAATACTCTCGGTGTTTTCTTAGGTTGGCTTTTTGCTAAATATGTTTGGCAGCTTAGAGTCAGACGCTTAGAAGGAAAAAATCAAGACTGGTTAAGATTTATGTCTTATTCTTTTGTCGGTATTTTTATATTTGGTTAGTTAAAAAAGTGTGAAAGAGGTTAGTTCTATGAAAAAAATATTAAGTTTATTAGTTATTTGTATTGTTTTAGGTGGTGGTGGTTATTATGTCTGGGCAACAAAGTTTAACGATGGTTTTTCAGATATTATTAAAACCAGTGAAACATCAAAAATTAAATTACCAAGTGATATCCATAGTAAAACAATCTTACTTCAAAATCTGAGTACTGGTGAGATGTTAATCGAAAAAAATGAAACTAAAGAAGTTGAAATTGCTTCGTTAACAAAACTGATTACCGCTTATTTGTTACTTGAAGCGGAAACTAATTTAGAAAAAACAGTAACGATTGATCAACGAATTATTGATGATTTGATGGCAGAAGGAGCTTCTTTATCTGGTTATAGATCAGGAGATGAGTTAACAATTGAAGATTTAGCATATGGAATTGTTTTACCATCAGGTGGAGATGCAGCTCTTGTTGCAGCAAATTATGTTGCCGATAGTGAGAAAGCTTTCGTAGAAAAAATGAATCAGCTGGCTAAAGAACTAAAAATGATAAACATACATTTTAAAAATTCAACAGGTTTAGATGCTAGAAATCATTATTCAACTGTTGAGGATTTAAGTAAGTTTATGAATGTTGCTTTAAAAAATCAAAATTTTAGAAAATTAGTAACAACAACAACGTATCAAACAGATGGAACAATTTATACACCAGAAGGTTATTATATAGAGAGTACAATGTTAAAAGGTTTAGCAGATTTAAGTATTGCCAATGGCCAAATTTTAGGTGGAAAAACAGGATACACTAAAAAAGCAGAGCAATGTTTAATTAGTTTAGCAGAAATTGAAGGAGAATATTATCTTTTAATTACAACAGGGGCAGATGGGAATCCTTTTACAGAACAATATAATATGGCAGACGCAAGACTCATTTATGAGACAATTGGGTAAAAATAAAAAACCGCAGAAACACTTTTATAAGTGCTTCTGTGGTTTTTTTTCAATACAAATTAGTGATGGTGGGTTGTTTCGTTGATTAATAAATTGATAACTTAAAACACTGTAAACGTCTTGTGGTAGAGACTCTACAAAATTTAAGACCTTTTGTTTCTCAATTTTTCCAGCATCGTGTCCATCATAAATAACTAAGACAATTCGTCCCAATTCTTTAAGACGTAATAGTAGTTCCTCAAGAGCTTTAATGGTAGTTGCTTCATGGGTAACAATCGATTTATCACTTTTAGGTAAGTAACCTAAATTAAAAACAGCAGAACTGATTTGTTCTGTTATATCAATAACTGCCCCAAGATTTTCATGACCTGTTAAGTGTAGCTTGGTTTGTTTTTCACAGTGATGTTCTTTGATTTTTTGCGAGGTATTTTCTAGTGCTTGCCCTTGAACATCAAAAGCGTGAACATAGCCATCTTCACCAACTAATTTAGCTAAAAATAAAGTATCGTTTCCATTACCCATAGTAGAATCGACTACTGTATCACCTGGATTAATAACTTCTTTAAGCAACTCATGACTGTAATGCAATGATCTTTTAAGCATAGACTTTAGTTCCTTTTTTGCCATTTGCGTAGATTCCTTGATAGGTTCCGCGGCGTGTTAATTCAGTATCAAAACCGTTTAAGACTTCCCATTTTTTCAAGCTCCACATAGGTCCGATGATTGTATCTCTTGGAGCATCCCCTGTTAAGCGGTGAATAATAATATCAGAAGGAATGATTTCAAGTTGGTCACAAATCAACTGAGTGTAGTCATGTTGGGTTAAAAGTTGTAAGCGGCCTGCTAGATAATCTTTTTCCATTCGCGTATTAGTCATTAAATGAAGTAAGTGCAGTTTAATTCCCTGAATGTCAGAGTCAGTAACAGTTCGTCTAACATTTTCCATCATCATGTCATAACTTTCACCAGGTAAGCCGTTAATTAAATGAGTACAAACATTAATATTATGTTTTCTTAATTTAGCGACACCATCTAAATAGGTTTGATAATCATGAGCACGGTTAATCAAATCACTAGTGTGCTCATAAGTTGTTTGAAGTCCTAATTCAACCCACAAGTAAAGTCTTTTATTTAATTCCGCTAAGTACTCAACCACTTCATCTGGTAAACAGTCAGGTCTTGTACCAATAGAAAGACCAACGACACCTTTTTCATTAATGACTTGCTCAAAACGATGTTTAATAACTTCAATAGGAGCATGAGTATTTGTAAAATTTTGAAAATAAACAATATACTCTGTTGTCCCTGGCCATTTGCGATGCATTTGGTCAATTTCTTTTCTAAACTGGATTGGAAGAGGATCGCTTGGTGCTACAATCATATCTCCAGAGCCAGAAACACTACAAAATGTACAACCTCCGTGAGCTACAGTCCCATCACGATTGGGACAATCGAATCCGCCATCAATAGGCACCTTAAAAATTTTTGCATCAAACTGCTCTCTTAAAGCTGCGTTCCAAGTGTAGTAACGTTTACTATCTCCTTTTTCAAAAGTGAACATCTGTATCGATCCTTTCTAGTGAGTTAAAGCATCGTATTTTTTAAAGTGAGGATAAGAGAAACTTAACCAACAAAGTCCCATTGAGAACCCACCAATAATGTCAGTAGGATAATGGACCCCTAAATAAATACGGCTTGTACCAACAGATAAAATAATTAATCCTAGTAATACTTGAAGTACTAAACAAACTGATTTGTTTTTAATAAATTTAGGTAAAAGTAAAATTAATGTTCCATATAAAAGCATACTTCCCATAGAATGCCCACTTGGGAAACTTGTGCCACCTGCGTAAACTAAGTGTTCACCAGAAGGTCTTGGACGATTAAATAATAGTTTCAAAATAGTGTTCCCAGCACCTTGAATTAAGGCTGAGTTAATGACTAGCCACAGGGCAGCAATTTTTTCTTTAAAATAGAAGAAGAGAATAGCAGCTAAGCCACCTGTTAGTAAAATAACTGTTAACGTATCACCAAAACGAGTCATAGTTGAAAAGAATAAAGTTTTACCACTCGTTATTGTACCACGAACTAATTGAATAATTGGTTGATCAATAGTAGCTAATAAATTGTCATTAAAAGCAACTAAGGAAGCAACTCCTGTAAAAATAAGTAAACTAATGCATGCTGTTAAATACCAATAAAATTTGTTTTTTGTCATAAAAACCTCCGATAATAAAAATAAAGAGGCCCTAGATTAGGGCCTCATATATTATAACACGATTTTAGTCGTTGCCGTACTCAGTATCGTCTTCATCAAGCTCATTTACGTTGATATCTCCATTCTTAGAAACAGCTTTAATGGTGTTAACACCTTTGTCTCTAGAGAATTTTGTTTCAGATGATAAGTTTTCATTAAATATAGAAACAACTCCTAAATGAGTAGAAAAATCAACTTTGTTTCGCTCATAAGACCGTTTGTCAACTTCAATAAAAATATTTCCGTGAACTGTTTCAGCACTAACATCATAATTGACTTGATTGGAATGGAAAGTAATATCTCCATTTTTATTGTTAATGGCGACTGTTCCTTTTGTGTGATTCACGGAAGTATTTCCTGAAACATTATCAATTTTCAAGTTACCTTTAGTATTTCCTGTTGTCATGTCTCCATTTTTCAATTCTGCTGTTAAGTTCGAAAAAGAAGTATCTTCAACAGTGATATTACCATTAGTTGAGTTTAAAGCTAAATCCTTTTCAATTTTTGCGTCATAAAGATAAATATCTCCATGACTACTATTAATTGTTAATTCCTCAGTTGTTAAGTCATTAGCATCTACTGAACCATATTTTGTTTCAACATCTAGATTTGTTAAAATTAATCCGTAAGTACTAATATCTAAGTTGTTTCCTTTAATTGTAATTTTTTTATAATTTTCAGGCAGACCAAGAGAAATACTATCATCATAAATATCCCCAAAACTAAAAATAGCTGGTTGAATTCTTTGTTGCATATTCTTATTATCAATTGTTACGATAGTCTTATTACCGTCTTTTTTAATATCCCACGTTGTTTGGTTTTCTTTCGTGTTGCCATAACTTAAGCCTTGTTTTCTCATATGAACATAATCATCTTGAGAAGTACTTAAATATAAAGTCGCACGGTTTTTAATGTTTAAAACCAATTCTTCTGAGTTATCGTATTTGAATTTTTTATTAACGTCACTCTTAGCACGCTCTGCTTCTAGTTTTTGGAAGTAAAAAATACTTCCTGAGGCACCTGTAATAATTAAGAGAAAAGCCATAATTAAAACAAACCATGTTCTTTTTTTCATAGGGCGCGATCTCCTTTCAATACTTGTAAATTCCACTTAGAGTAAGTTTTAAGTAAATTGAAAGAAACTTTTGAGAATGGCACCATAATTAGGAGTCCAATAAGTCCGATACCACAAAGAAGGATGGACATGAAAAATTGGAATAAACCATAAAAAGCTGTTAATTGTAATAAACTGTACACACCTAAGATAGGACTAAAAATGAAACTTAAGCTAATCATCCATCCAACAAATAGAGAAATTCCCCAAGTTAGAATTAGCCAAAACATGAAAAATAAGTTGAGGAAAATAATTCCTGTGATTTGGAAGAAACGGATAAAACCAGAACTTGGCTCTCTGTATACATTTTCGTTATTAGAGTAGTAAGGGTGTGAATTATTGTAATCTGCTGTTTGTTTAGGCATTTCTACCCAGTCATTATTTTCTGTTGGATTTTCTTTTAATTTCAAATTAAATTCTTTTAAAATCGCACTAGCAATCTCTTTAGGAGAATCTAGCTCTTTAGTGATTTGATATTCAGTTAGCCCTTGAGTCATTTTTTCAGTGAACAAATCATCGTATTTAGCTAATATAGCTTGCTGATCTACAAGAGAAAGTTGACGTAAGTGCAATTTTAATTCAATTAAAAAATGCTCTTTATTCATATCATAATCCTTTCCAATCATTCTATTAATGTAAATATACAGTCTTAAACAGTTGATAACAAGGTGTTTAGACGAAAATCGGACTAAAGTATGAGCAACTTTTTAAATTAAACAACTGACGTATTTTAATTTAATATTTCTAACAGATTACAAATTATTAATAGTACCTCGAAAACCTTGAATTATGCGCATTAAGATGATTTAATAAAAGTGGACTATATGAAAAAATTAACATGAGCATGTTGTCGCTAAAATAGGGTAAAGGATGGAAATATAAATGAAAAAGAATGTCTCAAATAATTTATTAACTAAACCACCAGTTCTTAAAAATGTTTCACTTATTGGAACAACGATGATGATTTCTTCATCTATTTTAATTCCTGGAGTTACAACAAAAGCTTATGCAGATGCAGCCAAGGATTTTACAGAAGCAACAGTTAATGAAATGGATCAAGAGAATAAAGCACCAATGAGTTTAAATAACTTTGTTATGCCATCTCTTGTTAAAGAAGAAGAAAATAATTTTGATATGAACATTGCGTTAAACGCGCAAACAACTGAAAGTTTAGATACTGTTATTCAAGTTTCACCAAACGTTACACTAAATTGGGATGAAACTAAAAAAGAAATCAAAGATGAGTTAGGTAATGTTGTAGGAATCTACACATTAGATAGTGCACTCAATCAAATTAAATTAACATTTACTGGTAGTGGCTTTACACAAGCTAAACTAGTTGTACCAGGATCTTTGAAAAAGTTTGACTTAACTGAACAAGTGGCGACACTTTCTATTGGAGAAAACATGGTATCACAAAATATTACTACCCAACGTCATGTTGAGGAGGTTGTTGAAGAGACAGCAGAATCAACTGATGAAAGCATTACTGAAGAAACAGAAAAACCAGTTGAGGAATCAAGTGAATCAACAACAGAATCAGAAAATACAACAGAAGAGTCAGCAAAAGAGGAAGTAGTAGAATCAACAGAAGAAAAAACAGAGGAAACGTCAAGTTCTTCTTCAGAAAAAGAAACTTCAACAAGTGAGTCAACTGAAGTAGACGAAACAAGTGAAACTACTGAAGAATCGACAACGGAAGAAACACAAATAACAACAGAAGAATCTGAGTCGACATCAGAGACAGAAAATTCGACAGAAGAATCAACAAAAGAAGAAGTTGTTGAAGAGTCAAAAGAGGAAGTTGTTAAAGAAACACCAAAAGCAGCTAAAGTTCAAGCTCAGTCTGCACCAGTTAGTGCACCATTAATGGGACTACGTACCTTAAGAGCTGCAACACCTCAAGCGCAGTTTATTGAAAATACAGCTTACCATGCTCAGTCAGTGGCTGGTCCTAATGACTTATACGCATCAGTTATGATTGCCCAAGCCATTTTAGAAAGTGGTTATGGATCAAGTTCACTTTCTTCACCTCCAAACCATAATTTATTTGGTATAAAAGGAGCATATAACGGTCAATCAGTAACTATGCAAACATGGGAACATTTCAATGGGCAAGATGTTATTATCAATGCTAAATTTAGAAAATATCCATCTTATAGAGAGTCATTTGAAGACAATGCTCGTGTATTAAAAACAACATCATTTTCACCAGGAAACTATTTCTATTCAGGTGCTTGGAAATCTAATACTAATACGTATCAAGATGCTACAAGATGGTTAACAGGTCGTTACGCAACAGACCCTAACTACAACGTTAAATTAAACAACTTAATTGTAACTCACAATTTAACACAATATGACACACCAGGTTCTGGTAATGGCAATAACTCGAATAACAATAATGGTGGAAATAATAACAACAATGCGAATCAAGGTAAAACTCGTACAGTTGTTTCAGGAGACACATTGTCTGGAATTGCTAGAAAATATGGTGTGACAGTTGCACAACTGAAACAATGGAACAACTTGAAGAGTGATTTAATTCACCCTGGTCAAGTATTAAAAGTATCAGGTGATAACACATCAAATGTGAAGCCATCTACTGACAATAACAACAACAATAATACAAATAAACCAGGTGGAGAAAAACCTACTAATGGAACAAAACACACAGTGAAAAGTGGAGAAACATTGTATGGTATTTCTTTAAAATATGGTGTGACAGTTGCTCAGATTAAGCAATGGAATAATCTAAAAAATGATATTATTTATGTGGGACAAAGTTTAATTGTTTCTAGTAATGGCTCATCAAACAATCAAACGGAAAAACCGACAACACCAACGAATCCAACAACACCAAATACAAATTCGCAAAAACACACAGTGAAAAGTGGAGATACATTATCTGGTATTGCATGGAAATATGGTGTAACAGTAGCACAATTGAAACAATGGAATAACTTAAAGAGTGATATTATTTACGTTGGTCAAACATTGATTGTTAAAGGTGGCTCATCAAACAATCAAACAGAAAAACCAACGAAACCGACAACGCCAAATACAAATTCGCAAAAACACACAGTGAAAAGTGGAGATACATTATCTGGTATTGCATGGAAATATGGTGTAACAGTAGCACAATTGAAACAATGGAATAACTTAAAGAGTGATATTATTTATGTAGGCCAAACATTGGTTGTTAAAGGTGGAACGACAAATGGTTCGTCATCTAACCAATCACAAGGCTCTCAAAATAATAATTCTTCTACAACAACGCATACAGTAAGACGTGGAGATACATTATATGGAATCAGTCTACGTTACGGTGTAAGTGTCAATGAGATAAAACAAAAAAATAACCTGACAAGTGACATGATTTACATTGGTCAAACATTAGCTATCAGTGGTTCATCACAATCAGGGAATAAAACCAATACACAACAAACTGTTTCAACTGGAACATCATCTACTTATACTGTAAAAAGTGGTGATTCGTTATATAAAATTGCGTCACAACATAATGTAACAGTGGATCAGTTGAAAAAAGAGAATAACTTATCTGGTGATATGATTTATGTAGGTCAAACACTAAGAATACCAGGTAAATCAGTACAAGCACCAGTTCAAACTAATAAAAATAAACGCCATAAAGTTGTTAGTGGTGATTCATTATGGAGTCTATCTAATAAATATGGAACAAGTGTGAAACAAATTAAAGCTTGGAATAACTTAACAAGTGATGTTATCTATACAGGTCAAAATTTACGAGTAGGCTAATTTTTTGAGTTTGTCTATTTAGTTGAAAAGTAAAAATGATTCTGTTATCATGAGCTTAATATTTAAAACAATGATGAGAAGTAGTAAGGTGGAAGCTTTTTTAGAGAGTGTGTGGTTGGTGAAAACACATAAAGATTAGAAATCTGAACTTAGCTCTGAGTTTGCTATTATAGCCGGGATCAACCCGTTATCATGAGATAGAGATGCTAGATTTATTTAGCATAAAAATAGGTGGTACCACGTTAGAAATCAACGTCCTATAAAAGCTTTTTTAGGCTTTTATAGGGCTTTTTTTATTATATTTAGGAGGAAGAAAAATGGCATACAATCATATTGATATTGAGAAAAAATGGCAAAATTATTGGTTAAAAAACAACACCTTCAAAACGGAAGAAAACTCTGATAAAGAGAAATTTTATGCGTTAGATATGTTTCCTTATCCATCAGGACAAGGTCTTCACGTAGGGCATCCAAAAGGTTACACATCAACAGATGTTTTATCTCGTTACAAACGAGCAAAAGGTTACAATGTTCTTCATCCAATGGGCTGGGATGCTTTTGGTTTACCTGCTGAACAGTATGCTTTAGATACAGGAAATGATCCTGCTGAATTTACAGAAAAAAATATCCAAACATTTAAACGTCAATTAAATGAATTAGGATTTAGTTTTGATTGGGACCGTGAAATTAATACAACTGACCCGGAATATTACAAATGGACACAATGGATTTTTACTAAATTATTTGAAAAAGGATTGGCTTATGAAGCAGAAGTTGCTGTTAACTGGTGTCCAGCTTTAGGAACTGTTTTAGCTAATGAAGAAGTTATTGATGGTAAGTCAGAACGTGGTGGACATCCTGTGTACCGTGTACCAATGAAACAGTGGATGCTTAAAATTACTGCTTATGCAGATCGTTTAATTGATGATTTAGATGATATTAACTGGCCTGAAAGTGTTAAAGATATGCAAAGAAACTGGATTGGTCGTTCTGAGGGCGCGAATGTGACTTTTAAAGTTAAAGATACTGATAAAGAATTTACAGTATTTACAACACGTCCAGATACTTTATTTGGTGCAACCTATGCTGTATTAGCTCCTGAATTAAAGTTGGTTCAAGAGATTGTTACACCTGAACAAAAAGAAGCCATTGATGCTTATATTAAAGAAGCAGAAAAGAAAACAGATTTAGACCGTACAGAGCTATCAAAAGAAAAAACAGGTGTCTTTACGGGAGCGTATGCGATTAATCCAGTAAACGGGAAAGAAATGCCAATCTGGATTGCTGATTACGTTCTCTCAACTTATGGAACTGGGGCAATTATGGCCGTTCCTGCTCATGACGAGCGTGACTATGATTTTGCTAAAGCTTTTGATTTAGAGATTATCCCAGTTTTAGAAGGTGGAGATATTGAAAAAGAAGCTTATACAGAAGATGGCGCTCATATTAACTCAGGCTTTTTAGATGGACTTGCAAAAGACGCAGCAATTGAAAAGATGATTACTTGGTTAGAGGAAAATGAAGTAGGTAAAAAAGAAACAAGTTACCGTCTACGTGATTGGTTATTCTCTCGTCAACGCTATTGGGGTGAGCCGATACCAATTATTCATTGGGAAGATGGTTCAATGACAGCTGTTCCAGAAAACGAGTTACCATTAGTATTACCAAAAGCTACTGATATTAAACCAAGTGGAACAGGCGAATCACCATTAGCTAACATGGAAGATTGGATTAATGTTGTTGATGAAAAAACTGGTATGAAAGGTCGCCGTGAAACAAACACAATGCCGCAATGGGCAGGAAGTTCATGGTATTACCTACGTTTTATCGACCCACATAACACAGAAGCCTTAGCTGATCCTGAGAAATTAAAAGAATGGTTGCCTGTTGATGTTTATTTAGGTGGAGCAGAACATGCAGTACTTCATTTACTATATGCTCGTTTCTGGCATAAATTCTTATATGATATCGGTGTAGTATCAACAAAAGAGCCATTCCAAACGCTTTACAATCAAGGGATGATTTTAGGTGAGGGCAATGAAAAAATGTCTAAATCTAAAGGAAATGTTGTCAATCCTGATGATGTTGTTAAAGAATTTGGTGCTGATACATTAAGACTTTACGAAATGTTCATGGGGCCACTTGATGCCTCTGTTGCTTGGAGTGAAAAAGGTCTTGAAGGAAGCCGTAAATTCTTAGACCGCGTATGGCGTTTATATATTGATGATAACGCAATTTTACGTGACCGTATTACAATGCATAATGATGGTAAATTAACAAAAGTTTACCACCAAACAGTGAAAAAAGTTGGCGAAGATATTGATCAACTACACTTTAATACAGCTATTTCTCAATTAATGATTTTTGTAAATGAAGCTTATAAAGCTGAGGCTTTACCAGTAGAATATATGACTGGTTTCTTACAACTATTAGCTCCAATTGCACCATTTGTTTCTGAAGAATTATGGGAGAGAATGGGACATAAAGAAAGTATCAGTTTAGCAACTTGGCCAACTTATGATGAAAAAGAATTAGTTGAAGATGAGATCGAAGTTATCTTCCAAGTTAATGGTAAATTAAAAGCTCGCGTAAGTGTTGCTAATGGTTTATCAAAAGATGAATTAGAAAAAGTTGCCTTTGAAAATGAGCAAATAAAATCAGCTATTGATGGCAAAACAGTCCGTAAAGTAATTGCGGTTCCAAATAAATTAGTTAATATAGTAGCTAATTAAATTTCTTTGTCAAAAAGTGTTTAAAAATTGTTAAAAGAGTTTGCATAAAGAGGTGTAAATCGCTACAATTATAAGCAGTATGATGAAGAAAGTTGGATAGAAACATGTCGAATCAAGATGCCTCTTTTGAGGGTAACTCTAAAGAGTTAAATGCTAAAGAAAAAATGGTTCGCGGTTCCCTATGGATGACAATTGGTAATGTGTTATCACGTTTGTTAGGGGCAATCTATATTGTACCTTGGTACTTATGGATGGGAGAAAATGCAAAAGTAGCGAACAGTTTATTCAATAAAGGTTACAATATTTACGCATTATTTTTAATGATAGCGACAGCTGGAATTCCAGGGGCTATTGCTAAACAAATTTCTTATTACAATTCACAAAATGAATATCGAGTCAGTCAAAGACTTTTTAAACGAACGTTGATTATTATGGCAGGCTTTGGTGTGTTATGTGCAGGAGTTATGTATATGTTAGCTCCTGTCCTAGCTGCTGGAGATAAAAACTTAATTCCTGTTATGAGAGCATTAAGTGTAGCCGTATTAATTTTCCCAAGTATGAGTGTTATTCGTGGGTATTTCCAAGGTAATCAAGATATGATGCCTTCTGCGGTTTCTCAAATTATTGAACAAGTAGCACGTGTATTCTACATGTTGTTAACTGCTTTTGTAATTATGAAAATGACTACAGGTGATTATGTAGCAGCTGTTGTTCAATCAACATTTGCAGCTTTTATCGGAATGCTTGGAGCTTACGGGGCATTGATTTGGTTCTATATGAAACAAAAACCTGAGATGGACCGCTTAGTTGCTGGCAGTAACAATGAAATCAAAGTATCTGAAACTGGTTTAGTAAAAGAGATGATTAAAGAAGCCATTCCATTTATTATTGTGGGTTCTGCGATTACCATTTTCAAACTAGTTGACCAATATACTTTTGAGCCGATTATGAGTGGGTTTACTAATTTTTCTAAAGAACAATTATCTGCTTTGTTCAGTATTTTTAGTGCTAATCCAGATAAATTAGTCATGATTATTATTTCTCTGGCTGCTGGTATGGCTATGACAAGTTTACCTCTTGTAACAGAAGCCTATACTAAAAAAGATGAAGCTGGATTAGCTAAATTAATTAGTGATAATATCCAATTACTATTTTTAATTATGATGCCAGCCACGTTTGGAATGATAACTTTAGCCACACCAATGTATGTCTTCTTTTATCAACCAGATGCTTTAGGAATTAATGTCTTGATAGAAGCAAGCTATGTGGGATTAATTATGGGATACTTCATTTTAGTTTCAACTACCTTGCAAGGGCTTTATAAAAATGGGGATGCTATTTTTTATCTAGGTGTTGGACTGTTAATTAAGATAGTTTTACAGTATCCAATGATTCGTAGTTTTGAAGTGTATGGACCGCTACTTGCATCAGCAATTGGTTTTTCTGTCTCAGCCTACTTCATGACAAAAAGAATTCATAGCATTACGAAATTTAATTACTCATTAACGGTTAGAAGAATCATCCTGATTTTTATTTTAAGTCTGTTAATGTCAGGAACAGTATTTGTTGTTAGATCATTCTTATATCTATTCTTAAATCCAGAGCGTAAATTCCAGGCTATGATGATTATTTTATTATCTGTTTCAGCAGGAATTGCCGTGTATGGATGGATGGCTTTAAAAACAAGGCTTGCAGATAAGTTATTAGGTGATAAGGTAGCAAAAATTAGAACGAAACTAAAAATTAAGTAAAGTGATAGAAACAGATTTTCTGTTTCTATCTTTTTCTTTATCAAAAGGAGTAGACAATGAGATTAGATAAGTTTTTAAGTCATACTGGTTTTGGCTCACGAAAAGAAGTCAAAGAGCTATTGAAGAAAAAAAGAGTGGCTGTAAATGGCGTTGTAAATAAAGATGGCAAAACTAATTTAGTACTAGAGAAAGATGAAATTTGTGTAGACAATGAAAAAGTAATCTATCAAGAATTTTTCTATTATATGCTGAATAAACCAAAAGGTGTCATTTCAGCCACAGAAGATCCAAGTCATCGAACAGTTATTGATTTAATTAGTCAGGAAGATTTGAAAAAAGGGTTATTTCCTGTGGGAAGATTAGACAAGGACACAACAGGTTTATTACTAATTACAAATGATGGAGAATTATCTCATCAATTACTTTCGCCAAAGAAAAAGGTTGCTAAAGTTTATCAAGCAAAAGTTGTAGGAGTTATGACAGCAGAGGATCAAGAAGTCTTTGCTAAAGGAGTAACTATAAGTGGTAATGAATTATGTTTGCCAGCTAAATTAACTATTCTAGAAGTCAATGAACTAGAGAATACTTGTCAGATTGAGCTAGAAATCATGGAAGGAAAATTTCATCAAGTGAAGCGAATGGTTGAGGCTGTTGGTAAAAAAGTTGTTGAATTAAACCGTCTTAGTATGGGAGGCTTAATATTAGATAATCAGTTAAAAAGAGGTAGCTATAGAAGTTTAACTAAAAATGAAATTCAAAAATTAACGGAGAAAAAATAGAAATAATAAAATAAATTATCAAATTTTACGAAAAAATGATATGATGACTTCATATAAAGGAAACAATGGAGGGATTACAAGGATGACAATTGATTGGAGAAAAGAAGTCGAAGCTCGTCGCGAAGACTTAATGAAAGACTTATTTGATTTATTACGTGTACCAAGTGTACGTGAAGATGATAAAGCAACAGAGGATGCTCCTGTAGGACCAGGCCCAAAAGCAGCTCTTTTAAAATTTTTAGAGATTGGTGAAAGAGATGGTTTCTTAACTAAAAATGTTGATAACTATGCAGGACATATTGAATACGGTACTGGAGACGAGACTTTAGGAATTTTTGGTCACGTTGACGTAGTACCAGTTGGATCTGGTTGGGATTCAGAACCATTTTCACCAGAAATTCGTGATAATCGTATTTACGCTCGTGGAGCAAGTGATGATAAGGGCCCTACAATGGCAGCTTATTACGCGTTAAAAATTATTAAAGAATTAGAATTACCAGTTTCAAAACGCACTCGTGTTATCATTGGAACAGATGAAGAGAGCGAATGGAAATGTATGGATCACTACTTAAAAATTGAAGAAACACCTGACTTTGGTTTTTCACCAGATGCAGAGTTTCCAATTATTAATGGTGAAAAAGGAAATACAACAATTCTTTTAGAAGTTGCTGGAAAAAATGAAGGAACATTACGTTTAGTTTCATTTAATTCAGGTCAACGTGCTAATATGGTACCAGATTTTGCTGAAGCAGTTGTAGAGGTTTCTGGTGATATTGCGGCATTTTCTAAAGAATATGATGAATATTTAGCTGAATTACCTGTAACAGGTGAAATTAGTGTAGAAGGAAGTATGGCAACCATTAAATTATTTGGCGCGGCAGCTCATGGTGCGATGCCAGAAAAAGGAATCAATGCAGGAACTTATTTAGCTAACTTCTTAAGCTACTATGATTTCTCTGGACCTGCTAAAGATTTCGTAACAGTTGTTGCTGATTACATTCATTTAGATACAGAAGGCAATCGTTTTGGTGTTAACTACGTAGATGACATTATGGGTGCTTTATCAATGAACGCTGGTGTTTTTGTATTTGATGAGAAAAAAGACAACAATACAATTACATTAAACTTCAGATTCCCTAAAGGAATAACAGCTGAAGAAATTGCTAAAGCAATTGAAGAAAAAGTTGCTAACACAAGCGCTAAAGTTATTTTAACAAGTAGTAAAGAGCCACATTATGTGTCACCAGAAGATCCATTGGTGAAAACATTATTAGCTGTTTACGAAGATCATACAGGTCTTAAAGGACATGAGCAATCAATTGGTGGTGGAACATTTGGCCGTCTATTAGAACGCGGTGTTGCTTACGGCGCTATGTTCCCAGATAGTATTGATACAATGCACCAAAAGAATGAATTTATTTCAGTAGATGACTTAATTAATGCAACAGTTATCTATGCTGATGCGATTTATCGTTTAATTAAATAGTTAGATTGTGAAAGAAGACATTAATGATAATGTCTTCTTTTTTTGTGCCTTTAATTAAAAGTAATCTCTATTTTGATATGTGAATAAAAAAACAGAAAAAAAGGTAAGAAATACTAAAATGTGTTTTTAGTTAATTGGACTAGATGGTTATTTAATTTTTGGATTAGCATTTATTATTAGAATTTTTTAATTATGTATAAAATATTTTTCATTTTTGACAATGTCTAAAATTAAGCGAAATAAGTAAAGAAAGCGTGTTATTTTAATTGAAAATAACATACTTTTTTCAGTTAAAATGAAAGTTAATTACATCACATAAGAGCCCCGCCTACAATTAATGAACAAAACATGCATACAAATACAAAAGCAATGGAACCAACAACAGTTTCTGGAGTGAAAACATGGTCAGATGACAATAACCGAGATGGAGTCCGTCCAGAATCAATCGAAATTCAGTTATTAGCAGATGGTCAACCAGCTTTAGATTTAGCTGGAAAACCTGTTAAATCTTTAACTGTAAAAGGTGGAAGTACTGCCAAAACATGGTCATATGAATTTACAAATATTCCAAAACACAGAACTGTTGAGACAGGTAAAGTAGCTGAAAAAGCTGAGGAAATTGTTTATACAGTTAAAGAAGTGATGAGTGACGCGTTAAAAACGAATAAATATGTTTCAAAAGCAACAGATATGAATGTAACAAATAGTCGAGAAATTGAATTAACCCAAATTTCAGGAATAAAAACATGGTCAGATGATAATAACCGAGACGGAGTTCGCCCAGAATCAATCGAAGTTCAGTTATTAGCAGATGGAAAACCTGCTTTAGATAAAGACGGTAAAGAAATTCCAGTCAAAGAAGTAAAAGGTGGAAACACAGTACAGGAATGGACTTATGAATTTAAAGATTTACCAAAACATAAAGCAGTAAAAGCAGACGAAGAGTTAGTAGAAGAAGCTAACAGAGCGATTGTTTATACAGTTAAAGAAATAGTGAGTGAAGAGCTAGATTCTAATAACTACACATCAAAAACAACAGATATGAATGTAACAAATAGTCGTCCTATTGAGTTAACAGAAGTATCAGGAGTGAAAACATGGTCAGATGATAATAACCGAGACGGAGTTCGTCCAGAATCAATCGAAGTTCAGTTATTAGCAGATGGCAAGCCAGCTTTAGATAAAGACGGTAAAGAAATTTCAGTTCAAACTGTAACAGGTGGAAACACAGAAGTAGAATGGACATATGAATTTAAAGATTTACCAAAACATAAAGCAGTAAAAGCAGGCGAAGAGTTAGTAGAAGAAGCTGATAGAGCTATTGTTTACTCAGTGAAAGAGGAAGCAGTTGAAGGATATACATCTAAAGTAGATGGTATGAATATAACAAATAGTCGCGAAATTGAGTTAACGGAAGTATCAGGTAAGAAAATCTGGAATGATAACGAAAATCGTAGTGGCGCTCGTCCAAAATCAATCGAAGTTCAATTATTAGCAGATGGTCAACCAGCTTTAGATAAAGAAGGTAAAGAAATTCCAGTCAAAGAAGTAAAAGGTGGAAACACAGAAGTAGAATGGACATACGAATTTACCAATTTACCAAAATATAAAGCAGTAAAAGTAGGAGAAGAGTTAGTAGAAGAAGCTGACAGAGCGATTGTTTATACTGTAAAAGAAGTAATTAGCGAAGACTTAGCTAAGAATGGTTATATTGCTGTAGAAAATGGAATGGATGTAACTAATACACGTGAAGTGATTGAAATTCCAGTAACCAAAATTTGGAAAGATGCTAACAATAAAGATGGTGTCCGCCCAGAGTCAATTAAAGTCCAATTATTAGCAGATGGTAAAGAAGCTAAAGATGTTAAAGGTGAAAAAATCATTAGTGAAGTAACAGGTTCAATGAAGTCTAACGAATGGATTGATACTTTCAAGAATTTACCTAAATTTGCTAATGGTAAAGAAATTAAATACTCTGTAAAAGAGATTGAAATTTCTAAAGAATATGAAGTGACATATAGTGATGATACATTTACAATCACTAACACCCACACACCTAAAGAAGTACCAACGTCAGGTGTAAAATCTACAAACAACAAGTCTAATAACAATAAATCTGGTTATTTACCTAAGACTGGTGAAGCAGAAACAACTGCTTTAGTGAACTTAGGAGTGACAATGATTGTTATCTTCTTAATGAGCCATATTTGGTTAAGCCAAAGAAGAACATCAAAAGAAGACTAATTAAAAAAATCGCATTTCAAGGAGAATGATTCCTTGAGGGCGATTTTTTTGCTATATTATGAAGTAAGACAAGAGGGGGGAATCTAAATATGACGGTTCTAGCAGATTTATCCAAATTAACAGATTTAACACCGAATGAAAAAGAGTTAGTTAGCTATATTAAAAAGAATCCTAAAGAAGTTTTATCCATGTCGTCAAAAGAGTTGGCAGAAGCCTCTTTTGTGTCAGTAGCGACACTTTACCGGCTACTAAGTAAACTAAACTAAACTAGTTTTAGTGATTTAAAGGTTAGTTTGGCCACTAATGTTAGAGATGATTTGATGCCTGTTGATCCAGATTATCCAATTCAGGAAACAGATACGACACACACTAGCATCCAAAAAATGAAATCTTTGTATCAGCAAACTCTAGATGATACGTTTGTTTTGTTTGATGAGAAAACTATGGAAAATAGTATCGCTTTAATGAATCAGGCAAAAGTGATTGATGTCTATTCTTCATCAGCTAATCTACATTTAGCTAAAAACTTTAAGTTTCAAATGCAGGAAATTGGTTGTTTGATTAATGTACCTGATGAGGATTACGTTCAAAGGCTTTCTGCTGCTAATAGTGATGAGAATCATTTGGCGATTGTGATTTCTTATGGTGGTCGTGGGCAGACGACGATTGAAGTAATGAAGATTTTAGAGGAGAATAAGACACCAATTTTATTAATTACTTCCTCTCAAAATAATCCATTTTTAGAGAAAGCAACGGAAGTTTTATATCTATCATCTAATGAAAATCACTACAATAAAATTTCATCTTTTTCGACGCGATTTTCTATTTTAATGGTGCTTGATGTTTTATATGCGAATTATTTTAATCAAAATTCTTTGGCGAATAAAGAGTATAAATTAGCTAATTATCAAAAAATGAATCGTGATTTGACATAGTTTTTTCACTTTTATTGGCATTTGATTTGTTTTTGATAAAGAGTTTTCAACTTACTTAAGATTCCTTTAATTAGGTATTTTTTGTGTTACTCTTTGTTTGAGGAGATGAGGATAATGAAAGCAATTGTTTTAGATATTGATGGCACATTATTAACTAGTGAAAAGAAACTTTCAAAATTGACAAAAGCAAGTTTATTAAAAGCTCAAAAGCAAGGTGTTAAAGTTATTTTAGCTTCTGGAAGGCCAACGACAGGTATGCTAGATTTGGCTGAGGAGTTAGAGTTAGCTAAATATGATGGCTACCTTGTCTCATATAATGGTTCAAAAGTGATTGATGTAAAAACTGGTGAGGAATTATTCAATCAAGCTATGACTGTTGAAGAGGGAAAAGCTGTTTTAGAGCATATGAAGCAATTTGATGTGACGGTGATGATTGATAAAGATGATTATATGTACACAAATGACGTCTTTAGTTGTACTCTTGATTATAAAGGTCAGCCTCTGAATATTGTGGAATATGAGTCTCGCGGTGGTAAATATAAGTTATGTGAGAAAGATGATTTAGCAGAATTTTTGGATTATCCAATTAATAAAATATTAACAGCTAGCAAACCTGAGTATTTAAAGGAGGTCTACCAGGAAATGAAAGCTCCTTTTAACAATAAACTAAACTGTGTCTTTACGGCAGATTTTTATTTTGAATTTACAGCACAACATATTGATAAAGCTAAAGCTCTTGATACTGTCTTATCACCACTTGGAATTGAGCGAAAAGATGTGATTGCTTTTGGAGATGGGCACAATGATATAACAATGCTTGCTTATGCTGGAATGGGTGTTGCTATGGAAAATGCAGTTTCAGAATTAAAGCGTGTTGCAGATTTTGAAACTAATTCAAATGACGAAGAGGGCATTGCTAATTTTTTAGAAGAACATTTATTTAGTTAACTGTGAAGAAGTCTGTGGAGGGCTTCTTTTTTTGTGGAAAGGAATGTGAATAAGTTTTATTTCTTAAAAAATAGCAATAAAGCTAGTTATTAACTGTTTTAGAGTAAGTTTTAAACAAAATAAAGAGTTATCAACAAAAATTGTGGACAAGTGTGGATAACTTTTATAAATTGATGCAATTTCTAGAGGATAAGTCAATAGGAACGAGCGTTTGTTTATTAGGTAAAATACCTATAAAGGTTGTTGTAACAGTGTTTATAGCACTTTTTTATTTAGAGTGAATTAAAATAAAAAATTTTAAAAGTAGATATAAAAGAACAAAATGTTGTGATTTATTTTTGTGAGTTAAATTTTGTAAAAAAGGTGAATGTGGGTAAAAGTCCTTGTTTTTGTGGATAACTCTGTGGACAATGTGCATAACCTTTGGAAAAGTGATAAAACCAAGGCTCAAAATGTGTAAAACTTTTTGTGGATAATAGAAAGTTGTCCACAACATTATTTGGTCTAAAAAAGAAGAGTCACACAACTAATTTAGTTGCTTGACTCTTCTTTTTGATACGCACTTATTGATTTTCCTGTTTAATTCTCAATAATGCGTTGTAAAAATTCTTTAGTTCGGTCCTTTTTAGGATGATTAAAGATGTCATCAGGTGAACCTTCTTCTGCCACTACACCTTGATCCATAAAAATAACACGATCAGATACTTCTTCGGCAAATTTCATTTCATGGGTAACGATAATCATCGTTAAGCCAGTTTCAGTTAATTCACGCATAATTTTTAAAACTTCCCCAACCATCTCTGGGTCAAGGGCTGATGTTGGTTCGTCAAAAAGCATCACTTCTGGGTTCATAGAAACAGCACGAGCGATAGCAACACGTTGTTTTTGTCCACCAGATAATTGAGATGGTTTAGCATGAGCAAATTGTTTCATACCAACTTTTTCTAAGTTTTCAATAGCAATTTTTTCAGCTTCTTCTTTGCTACGCCCAAGAACTTTAATTTGCCCAACCATGCAGTTGCTTAAAATATCATGGTTATCAAATAAATTAAATTGTTGGAATACCATTCCCACATGAGTTCTAAACTCAGGTAAGTTGTAGCCAGGTGTTAGAATATTATCACCCTTATAAAGAATCTCTCCGCCAGTTGGTTTTTCAAGTAAATTAATACAACGTAGTAAAGTTGATTTACCAGAACCAGAAGGACCGATGATTGTCACGATCTCTCCTTTTTTAATAGAAACATTAACGTCTTTTAAGACATTGTTTGAGCCATAACTTTTTTGTAAATGATTAATATCGATGAAAGAAGTCATTAACGTTCATCCTTTCTTTCTAAAATAGGTGTTTGTAATTGGTTAGCGTAAGGAGCGTAAGTGCCGTCTCCGTCTAATCGTTTTTCTAAGTAACGTAAAATTCGAGTCACAGTAAAGGTCATAACAAAGTAAATCACACAAGTAATTGTAAATGTTTCGAAGAATCTAAAGTTGGCTCCAGCAACTGTTTTAGTAGCAAAGAATAACTCTGATACGGCGATAACATTTAATACAGATGTATCTTTAATATTAATAACAAATTCATTACCAATAGCAGGTAAAGTATTTCTAAAGACTTGAGGAATGACAACGTTTTTCATTGTTTGCCAATGAGTCATTCCAATAGCAGATGCAGCTTCAAATTGTCCTTTATCAACGGCGAAGATTCCCCCACGGACGATTTCTGTCATATAAGCACCTGTATTAATCGAAACGATGAATAGCGCTGCTGTAACGGGATTCATATCAATTCCGTAAAGTTGTTTTGAGCCGTAGAAGATAACCATTGATTGTACAATCATCGGTGTTCCACGGAAAATTTCTATATAGATTGAAAACAAGGCATTTACTAATTTATAAGCAAAACGTAAAAATGTTTTTTCAGGTGTTGGAATGGTACGATAAACGCCAATTCCTAAACCGATAGTTGTTCCAACAACTGTACCAATTAAAGCGATGAAAAGAGTTGTTCCAGCTCCACGTAAGAACATTGGCCAGTTTTCTTTAGCAATATCCATTACCCAAACGTACCATGGTTTATTGTTAACAACTTCTGGCTGTTGACTAATCGCGTCTTCCATAATTTTATCGCGTTCATCTTGAGAGATATTAGTTAAAATACTATTTACTTCGGCTACTTGTGGTGATCCTTTTTTCATTCCAATGGCGATGGCATTGTCAGCTTCACTCGTTTCAAAACCTTTTCCTTTTTCAAATTGAATCATTTTAAAGTTAGGGTTTAGTTTTTCAGCTGTAATCCCTTCAGGAATTTCAGTGACATAACCATCAATTTTTCCAGAGTCTAGAGAAACACGCATAGCTGAGAAATCAGTCATAGCAGTTTGTTTATCAACACCAGGAATTTGATCGATAACACCGTAATGTAGTGTATTTAACTGACCAGTAATTTTTGCGCCTTTAAAATCTTTTAAAGAAGTGGCGTTAGCGTAAGGACTATCTTTTTTGACTAAAATGGTTAATTGCGAGCTATAGTAGTAATCAGAAAAATCTAAGGTTTGTTTTCTTTCTTCTGTAGGTGACATTCCGGCAATAATTGCATCAGCTTTTCCTGATGTGACAGCAGGAGGAAGTCCGTCCCATTCTGTTTTAAAGATGACTAATTCTTTACCTAAACCTTCAGCAATACGTTTAGCAATCTCAACGTCATAACCTCCAGCAAATTCTTTACTACCTTTAATCGGTACAGCACCGTTACTATCATCTTTTTGAGTCCAGTTAAAAGGTGGATAACCAGCTTCCATTCCAACTGTAAAGGTGTCATCTGCTGCAAAAGCTGTTGTTCCAAGAGAAACGATACTACTTAGAAAAAGCAGTAAGGTGTAGATAAGTGGTTTGATTGTTTTATTATTTTTCATATTCCCAATTCCTTTCCTTTAAGCAAAAAAAGAAGCAACCTTTTTATCTAAAGGTTGCTCCTATAATGGATAATTAATAAATACACACAGGTACTTATTAAAATCGTAGCGCAACTCAGTTAGACTGAGACAGTGCCATAGTTATTCACCATAGCCCCAACATAAATGAGTTAAGGATCTCATTTACATTTCGGCGAAAACCCCTCATATTTAACGTCATGGCACCCTTATGCTCTGTTAAATGTCTTGATAATTCGCAACCTCTAGATTTGTATTTAATTGTTCTTTTCGTTCTTCGTAGACCACTATAGCACATAAATTTTGAAAAGTCATGAAAAAATGAAAATATTATTGACGTCTTTTTATTTTTGGGCTATTTTTGAGTCAGATGGATATTAATAATAAAGGAGTTTTGTCTCATGTGGTTTATACCCGCTTTAATTGCAGTTTTTGCTTGGGGAACAGCGGATTTGTTTTATAAAATTGGTAATAATGAAAAGGATCCAAATAGCGCGATTAAGACAACGATTATGGTTGGTCTTGTGATGGGAATTCACGCTATTTTTTATTATGGCTTTTACGAAGGAATTACGTTTCATCCGGCATACTTAATTACCTACTTACCGGTGTCATCCATGTATATTTTATCTATGGCAATAGGCTATGTAGGCCTTCGTTATATTGAGCTATCAATCTCATCTCCAATTAGTAACTCATCAGGTGCGGTAAGTGCTATGCTAACTTTTTTAATTTTAGGAACTAAAATGGTTTGGATTCAGTTTGTAGCTGTGGCAGTTATTTCAGTTGCTATTTTTATGTTATCTTATTTTGAAAAACAGGAAGTTGATAAGGAGATAGAAAAAAGTGGTGAGGTTGTTGAGAAAAAATATCGAATCAGTGCTGTAGCAATTATTTTTCCCATTCTTTATTGTGTGATTGATGGTTTAGGAACTTTTTTAGATGGTTATTATTTAGATTATGCCAAAATTTTACCTGAGTCAGAAGCCAATATGACTTATGAAATTACTTTTTTAATTGTTGCTCTTATTTTATTAGTTTACTTAAGAGTGGTGAAGAAAGAAAAAATGTCACTCTTCAATGAAAAAGTGAAAGGTTTGGCAGCAATTTTTGAAACAGCTGGTCAGTTCTTTTATGTCGGAGCTATTGCCAGTAATGCTATTGTTGTAGCACCGATGATTGCTTCTTATAGTATAGTGTCTGTTATTTGGTCACGAATTTTCTTGAAGGAAAAATTGTCTAACAAACAGTATGTCATGATTTTAGCGATTATTATTTCGATTGCTGTTTTAGGCTTTTATGATGGCTAATGCTACAATAGAAGAAAAGAGAAATAGGTGATAGAGATGCTTGAAGAGGGCTTAGATTTAATCAAAAAAAGTAAAAAAATTGTCTTTATGACAGGTGCAGGTGTTTCAACGGCCTCAGGAATTCCTGATTATCGCTCGATGACTGGTGTTTATCAAGGTCATGAAAATCCAGAATATTTATTAAGTCATACCTGTTTAATGAGAGAGCCTGAAAAATTTTATGATTTTGTAAAAGGTCTTTACCATGAAGGAGCTAAACCAAATGTGATTCATGAAAAAATGAAAGCTTTAGAAAAAAATCATGAAGTTAGTATTATCTCTCAAAATATTGATGATCTTCATAACTTAGCTGGCAGTTCTCGAGTAGTTAATTTTCACGGGAATTTAAATGATTTGTACTGCTTAAAATGCCACAAAAATGTTTCGACTAAAGAGTATCTAAAAGGCTTTATCCATGAAAATTGTGGCGGGATGATTCGTCCTAATGTAGTTCTTTATGAAGAAGGATTATCAGAAGAAGCGATTCAAACTTCAATTAAATGGCTTAGTGAAGCAGATTTAGTTGTGATTGTGGGAACGACTTTTAAAGTCTATCCTTTCAGTGGCTTAATTGATTATAGAAATCCAAAAAGTCAGATTTTAGTTGTTAATAATGAGGACATTAGTTTATTTGATGACTACTTATTTGTCCAAGGTTCAGCAGAAGATTTTTTTGAAAAAATAAAAGACTAGAGGGAAGAATATGTTAGAAAAACCAAGAGCAGAGATTAATAAAATCGATGCAAAAATTGTTGCTTTACTTGAAAAACGTTACTTATGTGTAGATGAAGTGGTGCGTATAAAAAAAGAAAATAATTTACCAACTTTAGATAGTAAACGTGAAGAAGAAGTGATTGCACGATTACAAGAGATGATTACTGAAAAAGAGTATGAGGAAGCTATTTTAAAAACCTTCCAAAGTATGATGGATATCTCAAAAGAGTATCAAAAGGGTAAAAGATAGGCGAGGCATTTAAATGCTGACATATGCTGATGCAATTAATAATTTAGCTAAATTTTGTGGAAAAAAAGATTTAGAAAGTCTGACTCAAACAAATTTGAAAGAGCAGTTTAATATAGAGCAAGTTGATGTTTTAGTTTTACTTGGTGGTAGTATTTTGTCAGGTGGGGATTGTTTGACAAAAGCGATAAACAATAACATAGCAAAGAAATATCTTATTGTCGGAGGCTATGGTCACACATCGGCTAGTTTATTTGAAAACATGGAAAAAGAATATCCGAATAGTACTAAAGAGATTAATTCTGAAGCGGAACTTTTTGCTAAATACCTAGAATTGAAATATAAATTAACAGCTGATTTTTTAGAAACCAAATCAACTAATTGCGGAAATAATATAACAAATTTATTAGAGTTAGTTAGAGAAAATAATTTAGAGATGGAAAGTATCTTATTAATTCAAGATGCCACTATGCAGTTAAGAATGGATGTAACCTTAAGGAAGTATATCTCATCTGATGTCACTATAATTAACTATCCGGCTTATGAAGTGGAAGTAACTAGTTCTGATAATCAACTAAGATATAGTTCAGTCATCGCTGGTATGTGGGATACGGAGCGTTATATTTCATTATTAATGGGTGAGATTCCAAGGCTTACAGATAATTTAACTGGTTACGGACCTAAGGGAAAAGATTTTTTAGTTCATATTGATATCCCAGAAAATATTACAGCCTCTTATGAAGTACTTAAAGAAATTTTTCCAGACGCAACAAGAATAGCCAATCCTGATTTTGCATAGATAGGTTAATAGTAAAAAAAATTCTGACATGATATTAAGTTGTGTCAGAATTCTTTTTTTGCTAAAAGTTTGATATATCAAGATGTCACGCTTTGTAGCATCCTATTTTTCAACAAATTTTCTTTTGTTGCTAGCTAATTAAGGTATATTAATTGTACAGTTCTCTTAGGAGGTGCATTGAGTGGAAATTGGAAAAATCATAAAAAAATATCGAACAGAAAAAGAATTAACACAAGAAGAACTAGCCAATATTCTTTTTGTAAGTCGACAATTAATATCTAAGTGGGAAAATGGAAAAAGTTATCCAGACTTGAATCAGTTGATTCAGCTAAGTGATTATTTTGATTTATCTCTTGATGAACTCATGAGAGGAGATAAACAAATGATTAAGAAAAAAGATACACAGGTTAAAACTAGTGAAAAAGGGAAGAAAATAATAGTAGTCCTAGGCTGTCTATTATTATTTATCTCGCTTTACTATGGAGCACTTACAATGAAAACAAATAAACTCTATCAACATGTTAAAACAGCAGATTGGGAAGAAGAGAGCGGAGTTACTTATGTTAAGCGTACTGAGGATGCTCAGTATAATGTTTTTAAATTTAGAAATTATAATTTGTTTAATATACCAAAAACATTGGAAGTCACTGCAACACCAATAAATTCTATGGGAGAACGAGAAATTATTGGTTTGACAATGATTCACTATAATGGTGATAAAGGAAATTTTTCTATGTCATGGAGTAATGGTGATTTAACAGGTCAAATTCTACAAATGGATTCGTCATTTACTTATAAAAAAGAATTATAGCCTCTGGAAAAACAAAATATATCCTACGAATTCGAGAAAATATTTGAAAGGGAACTAGATAAACAACGCCCATTCTTAGAACCATTTCTAGCTGATGTTGAGAAAGTTTGGAATGAGGTTAATCAATAAACTAAACTTAAAGTACAAAATGGTATACATGATAAATTAAGTTGTAGATAATTAGTAGAAAAAAACTTGAGATAATAAAATCTCAAGTTTTTTTATTCACTAAACGAAATGTACTTGACATCCGAAACGTTTCGGACTACACTTTAAGAAAGCGCTTAACATTTTTTATAAAATATCTAAGGAGGAAGTACAGTGAATAAAAAAGTGAAATTTCTAGGTATAGGTATGGTAGCTTTGGCATCTATGGCTTTATTAACAGCGTGTGGTGGCGGTAAAGAAAAAGAAGCAGGTGGCGATAAAAAAGACGATAAAATAGTTATCGGATTTTGGAAAGGTGATTCGACAGCTGAAGATGCAGCAAGGAAAGAGATGTTTGAAGGTTTTACTAAAGAAACAGGTATTACTGTTGAACAAAAAGTTTATAACGATTATGATACACAGTTAATGACTGACTTAGTTGGTGGAACAGCTCCTGATGTGTTTTATGTTGATGTAAGTAATATTCCGTCATTGGCTAATCAAGGTGTTTTAGAACCTTTAGATGACTATATTGCTAAAAGTGATATTAAAACAGATGACTACTACAAACCGTTATTAGATGCTTTTAAATATACTGATGATAAATTATATGGTTTACCAAAAGATTATTCAACTTTAGGATTTTATTACAATGAGGAGTTACTAACGAAAGCAGGTTTAACACCTGATGATGTTCCAACAGATTATGCTGACTTAGAAGGATTTTTAACAAAAATTCAAAAAGCATTACCAGATGCAACCCCAATGGTATTCTCACCATTAATGGCGAGACAAATGTATATTATGAAAGCTAATGGTGGAGAACCAGTATTAGAAGACGGAAAAGCAAACCTTTCTGACCCTAAAGTAGTTGAAAACTTAAAAATATTAACTAACCTTTATGAAAAAGGCTTAATTAAATCAGCTGCTGATTTAGGAGATGGTTGGTCTGGAGATACGTTTGGTCGTGGTGGAGCAGTGATTACTGATGAAGGTGGTTGGATGGTTTCTCATATGAAGACAAACTTTCCAGATTTAAAATACGGTGTGAAAGAATTGCCTAAATTAAATAACGAAAATCACAATATGGTATTTACAGTAAGTTACTCAATCAATGCTGGATCTAAGAAGAAAGATCAAGCTTGGAAATTTGTTGAATACACAACAAGAGATGAAGTTATGCAAGCTTATGCTGAAACAGCATCAGTATTACCAACTAAAATCCCTGTAGCAGAAGCAATGAAAATCGAAGAAGACCCAATCATGGGACCTTTTGCTAAAGCAGCTAACTATGCAACTCCTTGGCAAGATGGTATCAACTTAACTTTAATTGCAACTAACTATGAAAACATGATCGTTTCAGCCTTAAAAGGTGAAATGAAATTAGAAGAAGCGATGAAGAAAGCAACAGAAACAGCTAATAAAGATATCGAGCAACAAGGTAACTAAGAATAATTAAGTAGAGCAGTGGGGTAACTAACATTTCCTTGCTGCTTTACTATATAGTGAGGGAGAAATATGAGAAAGAAAGAAAAAATAGGTGAAGCAGCTCAGGGAGTCGCTTTTGTTTTACCAACAGTTATTATCATGACTATTTTTATGATACTACCTATTCTTTATGCTTTTTATTTATCTTTTAACAAAGTCAGCTTAGTGGGAGAAGTTGAGTATCAGTTTGTTGGCTTAAAAAATTATTTAACAGCATTCAAAGATGAACGAGTTTTAATTGCTTTAAAAAATACACTTAGATACGTAATTATCGTTGTGCCGATTCAAACGATGATTGCTTTAGTATTAGCCTTTGTTTTAAATTCAGGTATCAAATTTCAAAATACCTTTAGAACGTTATTATTTTTACCAACGTTAACTTCTAGTTCAGCATTGACAATGATTTTTATGTTTTTATTCAGTATGAACGGTCCAGTTAATAAGTTATTAATGCAGTTAGGAATTTTAAGTACACCAGTTGGTTTTTTAAATGAAAGTGCCACAGTGATGAATGCCATTATTATTATGAATATTTGGTCAACAGTGCCAATGTTTATGACTATTTATTTAGCAGGTTTACAAGATATTCCAAATACAATGTATGAAGCAGCTGAGATTGATGGAGCAAGTGTTTTCCAACGCTTAACTAAAATCACAATCCCTCAATTAGTACCAGTAACAAACTACATTATAATGATCGGTTTAGCTTCTACATTCCAACTCTTTGATCAAACTTATATTGTTTCAGGAGGATCAGGTGGTCCCAATAATGCAACCTTAACCCTATCCTTAATTATTTATCAGTATGCCTTTAAGACATTTGGAACAATTGGATATGCATCAGCAATCGCTATCCTATTAACAATAGTTATCTTTACAATTTCCTTCATTTTAAGAAAATACACAAATGAAGATGTAACAGGGGAGGGAGCAGTATGATAAAAGAAAAAAAATTCAGAACAATCTCTTATATTGTGTTGGCTTTTTATATTGTACTAACCATCTATCCATTTTTATGGGCGATCTTAGCTGCCTTTAAACCATACAGTGAAATTGTTGGTGGTGGTTTAACACTTATGCCGAAAGAATTTACATTAGATAATTTTAGATATATTTTTACAGAAGACCCACTCTTTCCTTTATGGGTTAGAAACTCTATTATTATTGCTGTTATCGGAACAGTCTTGAATGTTATTTTCAATAGTATGTGTGGTTATGCATTGGCTAGATTGAGTTTTAAAGGAAAAAAATCTCTACTTGTATTAGTGATGATTGCGATTATGGTTCCTGCTCAAATTTTATTAATTCCTAACTATTTGATTATGAAGAGTTTAGGATTATTAGATACTTATAGTGCCCTAATCATTCCTTCAGCTATTAACTTTTCTTATATTTTTATGATGCGTCAGTTCTATTTATCATTTCCAAAAGAAATAGAAGAAGCTGCACAATTAGATGGTTTAAGTAGACTATCTATCTTCTTTAGAATTGTTATGCCAATGTCAAAAGCCTCTCTAGGAACACAAGCTATCTTTGTATTTCTAGGATTTTGGAATGATTTTATGAAACCATTACTTTATATTACAACTCAAGAAAAATACACTCTAACACTAGGGTTACAGTCTTTCCAATCACAACACGCAACTCAGTGGAACTATATTATGGCAGCAGCCGTTGTGACAATAGCTCCGATTATTATCTTGTATATTGTACTGAATAAATACTTTATGCGCTCAGATAAAGTTGGCGGGGACAAATGATATGCTACAACCAACTCTTTATTTAAACGATGAATTAACAACTAATCTAATCGAGTTTGTCTCACTGAAAGAAAATATCCAATATCTTTCAGTGGAAGGAAGAAAGGGACAACGATTAAAGTTAGTTTACTTAGTCCCTATACTGGACTTGCAATTTATGTGGTATCCATCATCTGATGGAGTTGTCTTTTTGAACAATGAGTGGGACAAAGGCGTCACTACTAGGCTAAATCAGTCCCTCCCCCTTATTTGCTTAATGAATCAAAATAACCACTCATTATTTTCTATAGCCGTCAATGAATTAATCAATGAAGTTGAATTAACTGTAGGGGTTCATGAAGAAAGCGCGAGTGCTAAAGTAACCATTGAAACTATTATCCCAAAAGAAAATTATGAGATAAAGCTGTCTATTTTTGACAAAAAAAGACAATGGACAGAGGTTGTTGAAAGGCAAGTTAAATGGTTGTATCAAGAAAGTGATTCGCGACTACCAAGGGTACCTTCTACTAGCTTCGAACCTGTTTTATCTACGTGGTATAGTTTCCATCAACAAGTGACTGCAAGTGAAGTGTTTGAAGAAAGTATCGCTTATAAAAATCTAGGAGCTAAAACCCTAATTTTAGATGATGGATGGCAAACGAGTGATAATAGTAGACGTTATGCTTATGCTGGAGATTGGGAAGTTTCTCTAGATAAATTCCCTGATTTTTCTCAGCATATTAAAAAGGTTCAAGAATTAGATATGAGTTATTTAGTGTGGTTAAGTTTGCCGTATATTGGTGAGAAAAGTCAGAATTGGGAGCTGTTTAAAGAAGATTTACTCTATGTAGATGATTTTCAACGAGCTGGTATTTTAGATATTCGAAAAGAAAAAGTTCAAAATTATCTAGCTGAAACAGTGAAGAAATTTATAGATGCCTATCCTATAAATGGATTGAAAATTGATTTTTTAGAAACGTTCTTTTCAGAGAAAATAGACTCATATGAAATTGGCGAAGGTTTACTAGCTTTCCTTGAAAAGCTCAAACTTATTTTAGAAGATAGGGCGGACTTTTTAATTGAGTATCGTCAAGATTATATTAATCCACTCATGATGCAATATTGTCAGATAGTTCGAAGTAAAGACTGCCCTAATAATTACGTGTTAAATAGAATCAGAACAATAGATTTAAGATTGTCTTGTCCTTTTACAGCAGTTCATTCAGATATGATTATGTGGAACAATGAAGAAAGAATTGAAGATGCAGCACTACATCTTATTAATACTATTTTTTCAGTCCCACAATTATCTATGAGGTATGATGAGCTTTCTAAGGAAGAGATTGAGATGATTATGTTTTGGTTTAGTTTTATTAAGGAACATCAAGATTTATTATTGAAATCAACCTTTGAACCTCTCTATCCACAAGAAGGCTATTCTGTTGTTCGAGTAGGTCAAGAAAATAAAAGTTTAGTAGGAATTTTTGGTGAAGATAAGATCGTTGATAGTACAGAAGAAGTAAGCAAACAACGCCTGTTTGTTAATGGAACTAAGACTGATAAGTTATATATTACTTTACCTAAAGGAACCTATCACTTAGCAGCAAAAACGTGTTTAGGACATGTTTCAACATCAAAAAAAATAATATTATCAGAAACACAACTTTTGGCGTACCATGTACCTAAAAGTGGGGTTTTAATAATCGATACGGAGTGACGAAATGACTAATAATATCCATTATGTTGACCACTGGATAGTTGAGGAGACCAATTTTAGTCCTCAGTGGTTAGCTAAATATGAAGCAATTATGTCTCAAGGAAATGGCTACTTAGGTTTAAGAGCATCAACTGAAGAAGCTTATACAAATGAAACAAGAAATTGGTTCGTAGCAGGAACCTTTAATCAATTCTCTGAAAATGAGGTGACTGAACTACCTAATATACCAGACGTGATTAACATGAAGTTTCTTATTGATGGAGAAGAGCTAGATTTAAATAAAGGAAAAACCTTAGATTACTCTAGGCAAATAAACTATCAAACAGGGGAGTTAACGCGTCAATTTATATGGGAAACAAATCAAGGGAAACAAATTAGGTTTGAGTTTAGAAGAAACGTGTCAAACACAGAGTTACACTTCATTCAACAAGAAGTCAGAGTTACGCCTCTAAGCAGTGAAACAAAAATTGAAGTGACTTCAGGGATCAATGGTCGAGTAAGTAACTCGGGTTCGCAACATTTTATTGAATGGGACAAGCGTAAAAAAGAGGAAGTTCTTCAAATGAACTTACAGACATCAGAGTCTGACGTAAAAGTAACAGTTTCAACGAAACATATTTTTTATTTAAATGATGAAGAACTTGTAGAAAAAAGAGATTTACAAATTTTTAGACGCCAGATTTTTGAGTCATTTTCACAAAAGGTTGATAAAAATCAGACTTTAAAAATAGAAAAAACATCTTCAGTTTTTACGTCACGTGATTTTGATTATGAGATGAATCAATCTGTTGAGGACGTTGCTACAGAAAAGACGAAAGCATTTAATCAATCCTATAAAGAGTTTAATCAATTAACTAGTGAAGAATGGGCAAGAAAGTACCAACAGGCAGAGGTTAACATTGAAAGTAGTGATTTTATGGATCAACTTTTAATGAATTTCTCAAGATATCACTTACTGATTATGACTCATCCTTGTGATAACCGTGTTAATATAGGAGCTAAAGGTTTATCAGGTGAAGGGTATAAAGGTCATACATTCTGGGATACGGAAATCTTTATCTTACCTTACTTCACTTTCTGTTATCCAGAAATAGCCAAAAATCTAGTAGAGTATCGCTATCAAATTTTACCAGGTGCTAGAAAAAAAGCTGCAGGTAATGCTTATCTAGGAGCTCAGATCCCTTGGGAATCAGCTTGGATTGATGATGGGGAAGTAACACCTCTATACGGTGATGTGGATATCGTGACAGGAACTCAAACGAAGATTTTAACTGGTTTAATTGAGGACCATGTTTCAAGTGATGTTGTTTATGGTATTACCCAATACTTAAAAGTAACAGGTGAAAAAGAAAGTGCGATTTATAAACAACTTGTTTTAGAGACAGCACTATTTTGGATAACAAGGGCTGAAAAGAATTCAGCTGGCGCGTATGAAATTAAAGATGTCATTGGACCAGATGAATACAAAGAGCATGTAGATAATAATACATATACAAATACAATGGCTAAATTTAATGTGGATTTAGGAATTAAGCTCCTTGATGGTTTATCAGAAAATGAGTATGAGTCAATGATGCCATATTTAAATCAACAAAGTAAAGAAGCGATGTTAATTCAATTAACAGATTTTTCAGAAAATATTATTATACCTCATGTTAATGAAGAAGGAATTGTGCCTCAAGATGATACATATTTAGAAAAAGATGAGTTAGATATTCAAGGCTATAAAGATCATCCTTTAGTGAATCAAATATTTAAAGAGTATAATTTAGATCAAGTGAACGAAAAACAAGTTAGTAAACAAGCAGATGTTCTTCTTTTAATGACAATCTTTTTTGAGAAGTTTACTCCAGAAGAAATTGTGAAGAACTTTGAGTATTATGAAACAAGAACTGTTCATGATTCGTCATTATCTCTTTCAACACATTCAATATTAGCTAGTTTACTAGGAAATGTTGAGTTAGCGTATGATTTCTTTAAAAAATTGATTACAATAGATTTAGGAAAAAATATGCATTCTTCTGATCAAGGTATTCACTCTGCTTCTATGGGAGGCGTTTGGCAATCAGTTGTTCTAGGATTCGGTGGTCTGAAATACGACATGGTGCATGAGATACTGCACATCCAACCACAATTACCAAAAGAGTGGAATTCGTTAACTTATCAATTCTATTATCAAGGCCATAAGTTAGAGGTTTTTGTCACTCATGATTCGTTTGAAGTTAAAAATGTATCAAGTAGTAGTGAGAATATAGTGTTTTATTATAACGGGATTGAGTATAACTCAGGAGAAAAAATAAAATTATAAGGTGAAAAATAATGGTAAGTATTAAGGATATCTCAAAAAAAACAGGGTATGCAGTAACGACTGTCTCAAGAGCTTTAAATAATCATTCAGATGTGAATGAAAATACGAAAGCGATTATTAAACAAGCAGCTGAGGAAATGGGGTATGTCCCCAATCTAATAGCTAAAAATCTTGTGAGTGGTTCCAGCAAAACAATTGGTTTTATAACCAATAAATTGGATAAAGACAGTCTTCTGGATAACTTTGCAGTTAGAGTTTTTTTAGGAATGTTTGAAGTAGAACATTCTTATGAGATTATCTTAATCCATTATGATTCTAGGTACTTTAGTTCTAAAAGTTTTGACGAAATTATGAGAGAACGTCAACTGGATGGAGCAGTGGTTCAAGGGTTTGATGAAGCAGATATTTTTGTGAAGCAAGCCTTTGAGTCAGAGTACCCTACTATTTTTGTTGATATTGGTTTTGAAAATAAAACAACTAGCTATGTTTCTTCTGATTTATCGAAAGCCTTACAATTAGGAATGGATGTGATTGATAAGTCAGGATTTACTGATGTAAGTATTTTAGTAGGTAAGGAAGCTTCCTTCATCACGAAATCATGGCTAGAGGTCATCAACGCATACAGACAAAAAGAAACTAGAAAAAATATTCAATTACTTGATGGTCATTATTCTGAAGAGTTGGCTTTTCAAGTTGTTGACCAGCAGTTGCAAAAAAATAAACCTTCAGAAGTTTATTTTTGTTTAAGTGATTTAATGGCGATGGGTGTTTATAGGGCGTTAGAGAAGAATCGATTATCTGTTCCTAATGATGTGAGTGTCTTGGGATATGATGATATTATTGTTTCGAGATATCTGACACCAAAACTATCAACTATTGCTCAAAATTGGGAGAAAGTTGGTCAAACATCAGTGACACAACTTATCCGATTAATAGAGAAAAAAGAAGTTAAACCACAATTGTTAGATGTGGAACTAATGATGAGAGAATCTTTTAGAGAGAAGGCATAGGCATGGATTTTTTAATGAGTATGATACTATTTGATAAATCAGCTTTAATAAAAAAAGAAGAGCAGAAAAAAAGGTATTCGTACTTATTTGTTATTGCTTTAATTTTGATTACTTCATTAGTGGTCGTGATTGCTAAAACAGTTGCTTTTAACGAGGATGTTTTAAGAAATAATTTTCAACAGATTGATTCTTTAAAGAAAGATCAAATAGTTTATCAAGATGGTTTAAATAGAGTGAAGATAGAAAAAGCGAGTATCATGTTAAATGGTGATAACTTATTTTCAATCGACAATCTAAAGAATAATGAAGAGGTATTAGATGCTTTAGATGACATGACAGGAGGAGTAATTCAACTGTCTTTTATGTTATTTATTTATCAGTACTTATCCAGTTTTAAATACTTGTTATTATTTTTAATTATCTTAGGGCTACTATCTTTCACGAGTCAAAAACAAATTAAATTAGTAGAAGATGTTAGTTTGCGTTTAACAACGACCTATACAAGCTATATTCTAATGATTCCAATTTTATTATCCTTAGTCATTCGTTTTCTCAATATTCGATTTAGTTTCGCAGTTCTAATACTAACAACGATTTCAATTGTTCTAGAATATTTATTTGTTAATTATTATATGAAAGAAAAAGGGATAGCAGATGAAGAAAAAATGGTGGCATGATTCCGTTGTATATCAAATATATCCACGAAGTTTTAAAGACAGTAACGGCGATGGAATAGGTGATTTAAAAGGAATTACTGAAAAATTAGGTTATTTAAAGCATTTAGGGATTGATGTGATTTGGCTATGTCCAGTTTACGCATCACCTAATAAAGATAATGGTTACGATATTAGTGATTACTATGACATTATGGACTGTTTTGGCACGATGGAAGATTTTGATGAACTATTAGAAAAAGCCCATGAACTAGGAATTAAAATTATTATGGATTTAGTTGTTAACCATGTATCTGATCAACATAAGTGGTTTTTAGAATCTAAAGATAATAAAGATAGTCCTTATCGTGATTATTTTGTATGGCAAGAGGGACCTGTTAATGATTTAGAATCTACTTTTAGTGGTAGCGCTTGGGAAGAGTACCCAAAAGGTTCTAATGATTATTATTTACACTTATTTACCAAAGAACAACCAGATTTAAATTGGAACTCACAAGCAATGCGTGATGAGATATACAGCATGATGAATTTCTGGTTAGACAAAGGGATTGATGGTTTCCGTATGGATGTTATTGATTTAATTGGTAAAGTACCAGAAGAAAAAATTACTGAGAATGGCCCGAGAATGCATGAGTTTATTCAAGAAATGCATGAAAAAACATTAAAAGGTAGAGATGTTCTAACAGTCGGTGAAACATGGGGAGCAACTCCTGAAATTGGTTTAGAATTCTCAGCTGAGCACCGTAAAGAATTATCGATGATTTTCCAATTTGAGCATCTATCTGTTGACCAACAGCCAGGAAAAACAAGATGGGATTTGAAAGATTTAGATTTTAAAGATTTAACAACTGTTCTAACTAAATGGCAGTTAGCTTTTCAAGATGACGGTTGGAATAGTCTGTTTTGGGATAATCATGACACACCTCGTATTGTTTCTCGTTGGGGAAATGATACAGAGTACCGCATAGAAAGTGCGAAGATGTTTGCTATTTTACTTCATATGATGAAAGGTACTCCTTATATTTACCAAGGTGAAGAAATAGGGATGACGAATATTCATGTAGATTCCATTGATCAAGTCGATGATGTACAGAGTAAAAATCTTTACTATGATAGATTAGCAAAAGGCTATAGTCACGAAGAGTTAATGCAAGCTGTTAACGAAAAAGGTCGAGATAACGCTCGAACACCAATGCAGTGGGATGATTCTACATACAGTGGATTTTCGACGAATCAACCGTGGTTACCAGTTAATCCTAATTATCAAGAGATAAATGTGAAGGAATCAATTGAAGATAAAGATTCTATTTTTTCTACTTATCAAAAGTTAATTCAACTAAGAAAGGAAAATGAATTAGTTGTATATGGCAATTTTGAAGAAGTTGAAACAGAGAATTCTGCTGTTTATGCTTATAAGAGAAATTGGCAAGGAAGTACATGGTTAATTGTATGTAACCTATCCTCTAGTTCACAAACAACGACATTACCAGATATTTCAGAAAAGAGAGTTATTATATCAAATTATGAGAAAGTTTCAATCTCCAGTAAAAAGCTAAAACCTTTTGAATCATTTGTTGTAGAAATTTAAAGTATCATAAATAGGTCAAAAAAGACTTTTCAATTGTAAAAAATTGTAAAGTCTTTTTTTTATTGCGCTAGTTTTGAAAATTTAACTGAAATTTACATAAAATTGACTTCTTTTAAACATTGTAAAGCTATACTGGGTGCGGGATTAGTTATTCCAATTAAATGATTTAATCAAAAGAACTCGGAGGAAAATGATGAAAAAACGTAGTCTGTTATTTACATTAGGAATCAGTAGTTTGGTTATGTTAAGTGCTTGTGGAACAGCAGGAGCTGATTCTAAAGGCAAAGAGAAAAAAGCGGCAAGTAAAGATCCTGTAACGATTGAGTATTGGCATGTTAATGCGGACACTCAAGGTGGAAAAACAGTTACTCAGTTAGTTGATGACTATAATCAATCACAAGATAAGGTTAAAGTTGTAGCGAAATTTAATCCAGATATGTACAAAGGCTTAATGCAAAACCTACAAGCGTCAGTTGCCTCAAACACGACTCCTGATGTTGTACAAGTTGGTTGGGCATTTAAGGATTATTTTTCAGAAAATTTTGAGTATACAGATCCTGAAAAATTAGTTAAAGAAGTTAGCCCAGATGAAAGTAATTATTTTAAAGAAAACTTTTTAGATAACATTATGAATTTAGCCAAAAAAGAAGATGGTTATGTAGGGATTCCATATTCTATCAGTAATCCAGTTTTATATTTAAATAAGGACATTTTGAAAGAAGCTGGACTTGATGAGAATGGGCCTAAGACATGGAAAGAAGTACAGCAATTTGCAAAAACCATTAAAGAAAAGTCTGGCAAATATGGATTGTATTTTCAAGAACCAGCTGATAGTTGGGCAATGCAAGCGTTAGTTGAAAGTAATGGCGGAGCTATGATTACAGATGGTAAAGCAACATTTGCATCAAAAGAAGGAGAAGAAGCTTATCAATTATACCAAGATATGGTCGTTAAAGATGAGTCAGCGCTTCATTTACCTTGGGAGCAAGGGATTCAAAGTTTCATTGATGACAATGTAGGAATGGTATTTACAACAATTGCCCAAAGAAATAATATTCAAAGCAATGCTAAATTTGATGTGACAACAGTTAAGGCACCAAGTTGGGAAGGTAAAGAAGTTAAGTTAGCAGCCGGTGGAGCAATGCTTGCAGTTACTTCTAAAGAGAAAGAGAAAAAAGAAGCGACATGGGATTTCTTAAAATATTTATACAGTGTGGAATCAATGGCGGAGTGGACTAAAGGAACAGGATACGTTCCACCTCGTAAAGATGTGGCTGAAGCAGAAAATGGCTTAAAACAATTTTTAGAAGAAAATAAAATGATGGCACCAGCCATTGAACAAATGGCAGACATGGTTAGTTGGACATCTTTCCCAGGTTCATCAGGTTTAGAAGCAGAACAAAAATTATTGGATATGAGAGACAAGATTTTATCAGGTAGTGACACAAATAAAACATTAAAAGAAACACAAAATGAAATTAATGAATTATTGAAGTAGAAAGAATAAGAATGCTTGGGATGAGTATTCCAGCATTCTTTTTTTGGAGGATTTAGATGAGTAAGACAAAGAGTTATCTTGGTTACATTTATTTGATACCTACTTTTTTACTTTTAGGTATCTTCGTTATTTTCCCTCTTTTTTATACAATCTATTTAAGTTTTTTTGAATGGAATATGGTGTCACCTAATAAAAATTTTGTAGGATTAAATAACTATATCACTATTTTCAAAGATCCAACTTTTCATAAAATACTTGGAAATACCTTAGTATATACAGTTTTATTTGTCATTTTAAGTTGTTTATTTCCATATATTATTGCCTTTTTAACTGACGTGGTATTAAAAAAAGGAAAAAATTTTTATAAACCCATTTTTTTCTTACCGGCTGTCATTTCTTTAGTAGTAGTTTCTATGGTATTTACATGGATTTTAAATCCTGTATCAGGACCAATTGCTATTATGCTAAAAAACTTTGGAATAACTATGCCAATGTGGAGTAATTTGAATGGTTGGGTTATTGGAATAATCGCAAGTATTACCGCATGGAAAGTATTTGGTTACAACTTTATTGTGATTTATGCAGCTATTGCTGGAATTGATAGAGAGATTATTTCAGCAGCTAAGCTAGATAATATTCCTTCGTGGAGAATTTTTTTACAAATTGTTCTACCAATGAGTAGCTCAACAGGACTCTATTTATTGGTGATTACAATTGTTCAAGGTTTGCAGTACGTTTTTACACCTATAAAGACTATTACAAAGGGTGGTCCTAATAATGGAAGTGCCAATTTAATTTATTACTCTTATCAAAAAGCTTTTGAGATGTATAAAGTAGGGGAGTCTTCAGCTATATCAGTCATAACACTCCTATTGTTTATCATTATTTTAGTGGTAACTTTCAAAATCTTTGAGAAGGGAGTTTATTATGAAAACTAAAAGAAATTACGGTGTGCATCTCTTTTTTATTGTCATGGTAGCGGGAATTATTTATCCAATGCTATTTATTGGTGGTAATTCATTTAAATCCTTAAAAGAGGCTTACCACACTGTTCTTCATTTGATACCAAAAGATTTTACTATTAGTAACTTTACTTATTTATTTGAAAATTTACCCTTACTTCAAATTACATGGAACACATTTTTTATTGCAACGATTACTACAGTTGTGAAACTAACAATTGCCTTTTTTGCGGCTTATAGTTTTACTTACTACAGAATAAAGGGTCAAAAAATAATGTATTTAGTTGTTATTGGAACTTTGTTTATTCCTTTTACAGTATCTATGATTCCCAATTATTTACTTGTTTCAAAGGTAAATTTAATTGATACATCTTGGGGTGTTATCTTGCCACAATTTGCAGATGCTGCTGGTGTATTTATTTTAACGCAAACAATGAGAGGGATTCCTAAATCATTATTTGAGGTTGCTAAATTAGATAATATTGGAGAAAAAGACACTTTATTTAAAATCGTATTTCCACTAACAAGACATGCAGTAACGTCAACAGGAATTTGGTTTTTTATTACCTCTTGGAATGAATTTGTATGGCCAGTTTTAATTTTAAAATCAACAGAACGTTACACACTACCACTAGCAATGCAGACTTATATCAGCTCAGAAGGTGGTACTAATTTTACAGTAGCAATGGCAATTAGTTTAATAACCATGTTGATACCATTACTATTATATAGTGCTTTCCAGCGCTATATTATTGGGACTTTTGTATCGGCAGGGATTAAATAGGAGAAATCAATGGGAAAAGAAATTAATTTAATAAAAGCTTCTAAAAAATACGGGGATACACTTATCTTAAAAGAGATTGATTTACACATTCAAGCAGGAGAACGATTAGTTTTATTAGGGCCATCAGGTTCTGGTAAATCAACATTATTGAGAATGATAGCTGGACTTGAGGAAATTACAACAGGCGATATTTTTTTAGACAATGAATTAGCCAATCATAAAGAATGTGGGGAACGTGATATGGCAATGGTTTTTCAAAACTATGCGTTATACCCACATATGAGTGTCTCTGATAATATTGCTTTTGCTTTAAAAGCTAATAAAGTAAAGAGTGAGGAAATTGAGAAGCGTTTAGTAGATGCCTTAGATATGCTTGCCTTAACACCTTTTAAAGACCGATTACCTAAAGACTTATCTGGTGGACAAAGACAAAGAACAGCTTTAGCTAGAGCTATAGTCAAACGATCAGATTATTTTTTATTAGATGAACCCTTATCTAATCTAGATGTTCGCTTGAGACAAGAAGCGCGAATGGAGTTAGTTCGTATTCATAATAAATACAACCAAACTTTTGTTTATGTGACACATGATCAGATAGAGGCTATGACCTTAGCACATCGCATTGTTTTACTAAATGAAGGTGAAATTCAAATGATTGCTACTCCTTTAAATGTTTATTTGAGACCAACTAATCTATTTACAGCAACCTTTATTGGTTCACCAGGAATGAATATTTTAACAGGTGATTTTCGAAGAAATCATTATTTAATTGGTGGACAGTCTATCCCTCTAAACTATGAGTGGGAAGCTTACTTAAAAGAGCAAGCTGATGAACTTGTTTTGGGCATTCGACCAGAGAATATTCACTTATCTAAAATCGAGGGAGATGTTCGAGGTGTTATAGAATATAAAGAATTAATGGGGCAACACTACGCTCTAACTATCTCTGTTTCAGGTGAGGAGATAATTGTTTTAAGTGACTTAGGAAAATGGCATGTAGGAGATACAGTTTATTTAGATTTTCCAACTGAAAAATTACACTTTTTCTCAAAAGAAACAACTCAAAATTTAGGCTATCCATTTGAATTAAAAGAAGGAGAAATGACTGATGAAATTTTTACATTTATCTGATACTCATGTTCGTGTTGACTATAAAGGAAATGCTTTAATGAATGAATTATTTAACGCTGAAAATAATCCAGTAGACCGTTTAAAGCAATTACTTGAAGATATCAAGGAAGAGGAAATTGATTTTGCTTTTGTGACCGGTGATTTAGTTCATGAAGGCGAGAAAGAAGACTATGAATTATTTAAACAATTATGGGAAGATATCGTACCAGAAATTCCTTATTATTTCTGTCGAGGCAACCATGATAGACGACAAATTTTCTTTGAGGCAATGAACGTTACAGGCAATGAAAGGCAGGAGTACATTTCTTGTCAGGAATTTAAAGGACTGCGTATCATTACTCTAGATTCTGCTCAAGATGATCATCATGAAGGTAAAATATCTGAGTTGCAAATGGAACAACTGAGAGATTACTTAGCAGAGCCATCGGAAAAAGGAACTCTATTACTACAACATCACCCACTTGTTTGGGAAGAGGAAGGTATTTCAACAGAAGTACCTGATGGATTTAAAGAAATCATTAGAAATAGTGATATTATGGGGATTTTTGTTGGCCATATTCATCAAGGAACAACAGCTTCTTATGCTGGGAAAACGCAGTATATGGCGGAAGCTATGTCTTTTGGAACAGAGGAGTATCCTGATGAATCTATTTTTGTTGACCGTACAGGCTATACAATTTTTTCAATCATTGAAGATGGCTTAATTGGTTATCAAAAATATTTAACACCTAAACAAACTGTCATTGGTTCATTGAAGAAACCATTTGAAGGTAATTTTTAATAATAGAAAAGGCTGACATTTTTGTCAGCCTTTTCTATTATTTAATTCTTTCATGAATTCAATGGTTTCTTTAGCTATTGCTTCTGATTGTGTGTGATGTAAGTAGTGGTCACCTTTTAGTTGAACCATTTCACCTGTTTTAACTTGGGCTAATTGTTTTTCATGCTCTGATACCCAGTCATCACGGCTGTCATTTAAAGCTACGAATAAAAGAGTTGGTAAATCTTCTGGTAAAGTCATCTCTTTAGTCGCTTCAAAATTTTCAAGTAATAAATCTAGCTCTGCATTTTGAGTTGGGTTATCCATATTTTTTAGAGTTACCATTCTCATTTGATCCACGTTTGGATTGTCTTTTGTTACACCTAACCCTTTAACTGGATTGGCATCAATCACTAAACGTATAATACCTGATTTTTTAAGTAAGTTAAACCAGCTCATGTTAATCATTTCCATTTTTTGAGTTGGCACACTTGTATCAACTCCTAAAAAGGCAGCGACTTTTTCATCAGGGTAGCGATTCACATAATTGACTGTGTAAAGGCCAGCAACAGAATGCCCACCTAAAACATAATTTTCAACATCTAGCTGTTGAATAACTTCATGCATTTCTTCTACAATGTTATCAATTGTACGCTCTCTCTTAGTTGGTGTACTTAATCCGTAACCAAAAGGCTCAACAATGATAACTTCAAAATCATCTTCTAATTTAGTTGTTAGTGGTAGAAAATCATAGTGAGGTGAGGCTGTCCCAAATCCTGGGAAAAGAATAATACTTTGTTTGCCTTCACCACTACCAGAGCGAACAACATTGATTTTGCCGTCAAAAACATCTAGCTGTTCTCCGTAAGCTTCTATTTTTTTAGCTTCGCTTTTAAGACGAATCTGATTATTTAAATAAGTTCCGCCTAGGAATAAAAAAATAACTAGTAGTAAACCTAATAGGATATTTCGGCTAATTTTTAGTGCTTTCTTCATCTTATAGTTCCTCAGTTCTTTCGATTATTTTTTGCTGAATACTTGCTATAACACTTTCATCTAATACATTGACACCTATTTTTTCTAAAATGTATTGAGATGTTTCTAGTTTTTGATAGAAATTTGCTATGTCACTATCAAAAAGGGTTGTACTATACCAAGTTGTTAGAAGAAACAGAACGACTTCAGCTATAAGTTGTGGGTGTGGGACACTAATCGAGCCATCTTGATTACCTTCTTCTATAAACTCACTCATTACCGGAATAAAAACAGCTTGTGTTAACTTAAGGTATTTCAACGAAAGTACAGGTTCTTTGATTAATTCAGGAGAAAAACCTAAATATTTTTGAACCTCTTCGTGAAACATCCCTTGTAAAAAGAGCTTTTGAATTTTTTCTAAGCCATTTAAGCTATTATCTTCTCGAACGGATTCAATAATTTCTTCACTTGGCATAAAATGTCTCATTAATTCATCTAAAATAGCTTCTTTTGATTTAAAATGGTGATAGATAGCTCCTTTAGATAGGCCGTCTAATTCCTCAACAATGTCTTGAATAGAAGTTTGTTTATATCCTTTGGCGTTAAAAAGTTGTCCCGCAGCAAAAAGAATCTCTTCTTTTGTCTGCTCAGCATCATATCGTTGTTTCATTTCTAGTTCCCCTTCCTTTTTAGTGAAACATTCTTTAGTATGTTTCATAATATAACGGATAAAAATTATTCTGTCAAAAGAAATGTTTTTAAAGAAGAAGTAGATTGATTTAAAACTAAAGTAGGAGTAAAAATAAAGACTTCTGATGTTTTTATTATTTACCTAAACTCTATAAGATAGAGGTAGATAATAAATGAAAAGGAATGAAGATAGAGATGAAAAAATTTATTTTAGGAATGATTACATTAGGTTTATTAGCTGTAGGGACACCAATTGTAGGTTCTATGGTTATTAAAGATAGTAAGCAAACAAGTGATAATGATTTAGCGCAAGTATTTGACCGCTTTAATATATTAATTAAAGAAGAACCTTCATACGTTGTGACAGACAGTTCAAAAGCTGTTAAACAAAATCCGGGAGGTTATATGTATCATCAAGAAGTCATCAGTGAAAGTGGAAAAGCTTATGATATTTCTTATTATGCAGGTCATGAGTTAAAAGAAGGTGCTATTTTAAAACTTGATACTAAAGGAAGATATGTAGAAACATGGGAAGAAGTTTCAAAAGAAAATGTCCCACAAAAAGTATTGGATAAATTGAATATATAAAAAAAGCTGTGAGACGCGTGTCTCACAGCTTTTTAATTGATAATATGTTAAAAAACAACTACAGGAACTCCAACATCAATCATACTAAATAGTTTTGTCATGACAGAAGGTGGTGTGTTGATACATCCGTGAGATCCAACTGTTAAGTGAGAATCTCCACCATAAGAACCCTCAGCTTGCCAAGGTGAATCGTGAATTCCAACACCAGTCCAATCAATTGGCATCCAGTAATCTACAGGACTTGCATAGTCTTCACCTTTTAGAATTGCGTTACGTTCTTTATTCCAAACATAGAAGACACCAGGAGGCGTAGGTGTTTTAGGTTTTCCTGTAATAACAGGAGTTTCTAAAGCAACGACACCATCTTTGTAGTACCACATATGTTGGTTAACTAAATCAACTTCAATATAACTATTGCCAATTAGTGGTGAGCCAGGTGTGCCACTTCCTTGAAAAGCAGGAACACGACCAGTGAAATCTTCACCTGCTAAAATAGCAGCAATTAATTGTTCAGTTTCAGTATCAGTTGCAATCGTCCAACTTAAAGCACCAGCAGGAACAGAAACTTCTCCACGCTTAGTACTGTTAAATTTAGATGGATTAGTACTTGTGTTATAAGTTGCGCCAAGTTCAGCTACGTATTCTCTGACTGCGTCATATTTTAAACCAAGTTCTCCATCATCAAAAGTAACCCAAGTAGCGATTTTTTCTTTAGGAATAACTACATTTTGGCCATTAATTGAGTATGAAGCGTTAATATCAGCAATCTTATTAATTCGATCCATCTCTTTTTCAATCGTACCATCTGTAGCTAAAATAGTTGGCTTAGTTACATATTTTGTTAACTCAATGTTTGGTTCGCCACCAGTCATACTTGCTTTAGCAGCAGCAACCAATTCTTTTGTATCAATAGTATTCCCTTGAACCTCAGGAATAATTTGGAATTTACCATCCTTTAAGCCTACAGAGGCATTAGCAGAAGGCGTGCGATCTTTGTTTAAAGCATCAACATCTTTTTTCAGTTCAACTAATTTTTTCTCAACAGCTTTTTCATCAGCACCTTTAGTAGCAATTGCTACATTTTCTGGAGCTTTAAAATAAGGCATAAACCAAGCCCAAGAGTTATGGTTAGCCATAACTTTATTAACTGTTTCTTCAACGTTATATTCCATTCCAAGTTCGGCCTTTGGAATGCTTTTCCATTCTTTTCCATCAAGCATCACATGGAATACTTGATCATCGGCTGTTTTTTCAAGTTTTGCAATTGCCTCTTTTGTTGTTAGTCCGCTAACATCTGTTTTCCCAATCATTGTTTTATTCAGAAATTTATCTTGAAAATGAATGGCTTGGTAACAGTAGACAATCACTAGGATTAATAAAATTACCAGGGGAATTAGTAGCCATCGTTTCTTGCTCATAAATGAACTCCTTTGTACAATTTTTTTTGTAACAATATTGTAACATAAAAGGCAATAAATACAAGAATATCTGCTCATATGTTCTGAAAGAATCGAATAGTATCAGTAAAATCAGACATTTTTTGTTATTTAGACTGAAAAGTGAAATACTTTTAAAAGTGGTATTGTTTTTCATTTTAGTACATCTTATGATGATTTCAGGTAATCATTGATCAATATTATCCTAGAATAACAACCAAAGGAGCGTTATATATGATAATAGAAAAAATTCAGAATCAACCTTTTTATTATTTGAGAAGGGTGGGTGCTTTTGGTGTGGAAAACTATCAATTAATGGCTAAATTAAAAGAGATTGTAGAAAATCAAAATATAATGGATAGTCAGACTGTTATTTACGGTATTCCTCAAGTGAAAGAAACAATAGATAAGGCTATTTACGATGTAGGGTTTATAACGAATAAACAAGTGGAATCAGAAGAATTACAGCAAGGGGAGCTACTTGCCGGAGATTATGCCATCATTGAAACTAGTCACACAGAAAAAGCTGTGGCAGAACTTTGGCAAAAGTTAACAACAGCAGTATTTTATGAAGAACAAGGCATCCATTATGATGAATCTCGTTTTATTATGGAAAGATACAGAAAAGAATTAGTAGAAAATGGACGTTGTGAATTTTGTGTACCAGTGAAATAAAATTAGCTTAAGAGTATCTTAATTATTTCTTCACAAAAAAGGAATAGTTGGTTATATGTTTCTTCTTATTTGGTGATTATTATATATGTATACCAACAAAACAACCCTAACAAACTTTTTCATTTTATTTACTCCTCCAAAGTAGATAAAACCAACTCCTTTTTAAACCGCTGGCTACGAGCTAGTGGTTTTTTTGTTATCAGATCAGGCTTCCTTCATATAAATAAATGAAGATGAATCTGGTGTATAAATTTTTTCGTCTATTTTTGTAAAACCATTTTTTTCATAAAAGTGATGGTTTCTTAAAGAAAAATCTGGAGTTTCCAATTGCCAAGTTCCAGAATATTCTTTTTCGATTAATTGCCACGCAGAGCTACCAATATTTTTTCCGATAAAATGTGGATCTAAACAAAAATAGTTTATTACATTGGGAGTTCCGAGAGTGAAAACTAAAATGCCACAAGCATGATTTTGATTTAATATAATTAATTTTAAGAAGTTAGTGTCCTTAATAATATTAGTCGCTAAAATGCCGTTATCATAACCAGGAGGCCCCATTTTTATGCCATCTCCAAAAGCTAGTTCGCTATCAGAATTAAACGAATCAATTAATAATTGTTTTAAAAAGTTAGTATCAGCTGGATTAAATTCTCTAAAAGAAATAGTCACTTTTATTTCACCTCATTTATTTGTTAATAAGAACAGGGTGGCAAAAGTCATTTTTCTATGAGTAGACTTTTTATTCCCTGACTAGTAAAGAAGTTTTTGAAAAAATAAAAAGGGGCTAACATTTGAGTCAGCCGCCTATAATTAATATGAATTAACGTCTACTAAATCTCGTTCTAGGTATGAAAGTCTGCTCATCAACAGAGAGACCATCTTCTGTTAGCGTACTTTTCAGTACCAAATGTGTATCATCTTCAAAATCTCTAACCATCACAGTATTTTCGAGTATTAGTTCTACTTCACCTGCGATTTGCTCATCGTGAACTGTGGGATAATCAATAACTGAACCTATCTTAATCAACGTTTTAGACATATTAAAACCGTCCCTTCTACCTCTATTATAACATATTTAAGACTTTTTATCTATTAATTGTATGTTTAATGAGTTTAATAGGACGTGAATTAAAATAAAAAGATTATTGTTTTCGTTAAATAGAATTACTTTTACAACTTATTCATTTTCTTATATTCATTATCAGCAACTTGTTTGATTTCTGTCAGTTGATTTTTATTTTTTTCTAGAAATTTATTGGCTTCAGTTATAATCTCTGGGCTGGCAAAAGAAGTGACAGGAACATCAATTGGAAGAGGACCACCTTTTTCTAAAACTTTCATGTTACTATCTAGCTGAACTAAAGGTTGTTCCATAAAATTCTTAAAAGGAACATAAACCAAGAAAGTTTCTTCATTAACATAGATAGTGTTTATTATTTCCTCAGTTTCCTCATTCTTAGTGATATGTGCGGCCATAATAATTGGCTTTTTCTTAAATTTTAAATAATCATTTCTGAATTTAGATTGATAAGATTCTTTGGAAATCACGAGATGAACATTTCCTTCCTGTTTTTCATAAATCGAGGTTTCTTTAGGGCCGTTTATTCCATCGGGATAGTCGTGAACCATAGTAGTAGTTTCCCAGTAACGAGTTAAATATTTTTCCTTTGACCAAATACCTGATAGCCAAATTAAATTAATAATAGTAAAAATAAGAATGAGAGATGTTCCAATATAAATGATATTTCTATACCTTCTTTTTTTCTTCGCATCCTCAATAACTTTTTCTTCCATAACTACATCCTCCTTCAATAGTTGATCTAAAGAAATATTGTAGTAATTACTTAATTTGATTAACATTTCAATATCAGGATAACTTCTTTCATTTTCCCAATTAGAAATAGTTTGCCTTGAAACATGTAATCTATTAGCGATACTTTCTTGTGTTTCATTAGCATCATTTCTTAATTTTTTTAAACGTTCACCAAATTTCATAATTAAAACCTTCTTTCTTTAGTCTCACTATAAGAGAACGTCTTTTATTATACTAGACAAGTTATTGGGAGTGGGAGGAAAGCATTATTTTTCCGATGCTCAGATTCTTGGCATACTGATATATCAGCTTTTTAACTCTTTTTTTATTAAATTAGTTTCCTTCTTTTTAAAACTTATTTTTATTTTTTCTAGTAAATAGAATGAGGTTAAGCACATAAAAATAGTAAAAATAAATCGAAGTAAACCATAAAAATTATTATCAAGAGATAAAAAGTAAAAGACAAATGGAAATAATTCTATAAAAACAGGATGTAGAAAAAAGAATAAGACGCTTATTTGTTTTAATTTGGTGCAGTTGAATTGTCTAAAAATATGAGTTGTTATGGACCAATAAAATAAAGAGCCTGTAAAAGGAATTAGCATGAGATAAAAATTTTTATCATCACCTTGATTATAAAAAATAAAGAGTGCTTCAATCGCAAATAAGAGCGTTGAGGTACTTAATAAAAGTTTTGGATTTCTTTTTTGAATCAAATGATAAAATTGAAACAAAAAGAGTCCTAAAAAAATATAAACTGGTGAAAAAAAGAGCCCATTTCGAGTAGTAAAAAAATAGGATTTATAATATTGATAAAAAGAATTTAAAAAAGTATCTTTGATAATACTCGAATAAGTTTCTAGAGAACCCAAAAAATAGAGAGCAAAACAAATCAAAAATGTACCTAGATAGCCGAGATATTTAATTAATTTATTAGTCAGTAAACTGCCAAATAAAAGAGCGGGAATGTACCATAAATGATAACAGATTCCTGTATAGAGTAGGGCAACAGGTATGGCGATTGGAATAAATAAATGTGGGAGGTCCATTTTATAAAAATAGGTCATACCGTAAGGGATAAAAAGTAGGGACCAAAGTAAATAAATTTTGATAGTTTTGGTTATATAGTTGTTCCAATAATTAGGATTAACCTCTGCTTTTAGCGTGATAAAAAAAGCTGATGACATAAAAAAGTAGGGCACAGCCATTCTACTAAAAAAGCTTTTTTGGACAAAATGTAGAATGTCATTATTAAAAATTCTCGCACAATGTAGAGCAATAACGAGAATTGAAAATATAAATTGTAGAAAACTGACCATGTTGTAGTTGATAGTTAATTGTTTAGGATTTTCCATTTAGCTCACCTCTTGCTGCTATTATTTGCAGAAGAGTAGAAATAAGCCTAGCGAGTGTTTGTGGAACTGAAAAAATAAGCTGACACGAATTGTATCGCCTTGGTAATACTAGGTTTACATAGTTAAAAACTAAAAAAATAAAAAATCTTCTTTTTAGGCGTTTTTTTTCTTTTCACTAATTTTTCTAAGTGGTAGACAATATTTATTGTGCTATGTTCGGAAATAAACCCTATTTTGGGAGTAATATTTAACATCCATGAGTTGATTTTAGTCATTTATGAAAAATAAAAGTTTAAATTCTCTTTTTGAGTATCATAGAAGTATAATAATATTGAATAGAGAGTCATCACTCTTCAGGTGGTAAATAGTCTTTATTCATTTATAAAAGGATAGAGAGTAGCTCTAGTATTATTTTTATTAGTAGATATGATAAAAATTGAGATATTATTTTCAGTAGTTAAATCCGATCCCCTAAATCCCACAATATTTAATGAGTCCTTAAACTACTGATAAAAAATAAATCTCAGCTGACACCCTATTAATAAAGAGAGCTATTTCGTATGTAGACCTACAAAAACACACAGACCAAATTAGTCTGTGTGTTTTTGTTTTTTTGTAGATGTTTTATGAGGGGGATATGGTTACTTAGAACCATTGAGAAAATTTAAATTGAGGTTCTACTTTTTGATTTATACAGTTGATTCTAAAAAATGTTGAATCTGTTTCTTATTTTTTAAAATAATTACATGCTTAGAGTTAGGAACATTTTCTAGCATTTTTATAATTTCGATTCTTTGTTTTTTAGGAAAGTTCCAAATCCATTTTAAAAAAGAAAAATCAAGTTTTTCGGGACAATCATCTTGCATATCAGGTCTGGTTATTCCGTTAAACTCTTTGACTCTTTTTAGAACTTGATAGATACAAACAAATCGGTTGCGATCTAAAAAGATAATAGTGTCAGCTGATTCTATCCTCATATCTAAAGTGCCGCCGTAATTACCATCGATAATCCATGAGGGTTCTTTGAGTAAATTATTTTGGACCTCGATTTGGTACGCTCTTTCTGTCATTTCCCAATGTGGTTTCCAAAGTAATTTATCTAGATGAAAAACATCAATATCTAATTTGTCACCTAATTTTCTAGCTAATGTAGATTTACCAGCTCCACCTGAGCCAATCAAAATAATTTTTTTCATAAATACCCTCCAGTCTGATAGGTTAATTAATTAGTTCAACAGCTGAGTCAAAGTATTGTTCAATAAAATGTACTTCTTCCATTATTTCTTCAGCTGAATAATGCTCTCCAACACTTGAGACAACCCATTTAGTTTCAACATCATCTTTCCGATTAATGATAGCAATTAATTCGCCTTCAAATTCTTTTAAAGGTTTATTTACTTTTTTGGAAATTACATAAACGTCTTGCTCTTCACCGTCACCACCTATAATACCAGGAACAAATCCATAATTAATAGGATAAATATTATTAAACGAGTCAATATAGCCTATTGGTCTATCAATTGTCATTTTTAGATTTAGCTTTTCCATTTTATCAATCCTTTTTTTAAAAATTTAGATAAACATTAATTGTCAGCTTTTTTGAAAATGCTTTTGCCAATTAAAGCAACTAACATCGTTGAAATAACTTTGATTATATTTTGTTGCCAAGTAACATCTATTAATTTATTTAAAAATGATGATACTGAAAAAACAACAATAGCAGTCAACAGAAAAAAAATACCTTTTAAAATCAGATTAATATCAATTTTTTCAAGCATATATTCAAACTTAGTCTTGATGAAAAAGTATAGCCCAACAGCTAATCCTAATAAAATGAACAGCCCGTTTACAAACGGATCTGTCACTTTAGGGGAATCTAAAAATAATTCAGCTAATAATATAAGCCCATAAATGATAGTCCAACTAATAATGATTACAGCTATTTTTTTATTACTAGTAACTGTATCCGTATCTTTTTTTATTTTTTCCATAATTTCTTTATCTCCTTTTATCAATTCATCTAAAGATAAGTTAAATAAATCTGATAATCGAAGTAGACTTTCTAAATCAGGAGTTGTCTTTCCGGTTTCCCAATTAGAAATAGTTTTTTTAGAGACTAAAATTTTTTCAGCTAACTCTTCTTGATTGAATCCATACTATTTTCTTTTGTCTTTTAATACCTGACTTATTTTCACTTATCTTCCCCTGCAATCTAATATTTTTATTGTTTATTCTCAATCCAATGTATTACACTCTAGGAAAAAAGTCGATGGAAAATAATTGCACTTGTTGATTTAGCAGGATTTTGAATAGTTATATATCGAAAATATTTTTTAATTCAAAGAACTATTAAAAACTTGTTATAATGAATAATGATTAGAAAAACCTCTCTATATCAGCATGTTAAAGACCTTGTACGTCAAAAAACAGCCATGTAAAAGCTAGTAGATAGAGAAAAATAGATAAGTCAGTAATAATTTAGGTAGCGATAAAAAGGAGAATGATGAATGAGATTAGGAGAAGTTTTAAAAGAAAAAAGAGTAGAGTTAAATCTAACCCAAGAAGAAGTTGGTGAAAAATTATTTGTTACAAGACAGACAATTTCGAACTGGGAGAATGGTAAAACTTTACCTGATATTGATAGCTTAATCGATATTGCAACATTCTACGATTTATCCTTAGATAAAGTATTATTGAAAGGATCTGATATTGTGGAAGATATTAAAAAGAAAGAAAAATTAACGAGGCTGTATAATTGGTTGGTTGTTCCATACCTGATATTTTTTTTACTATTATTTTTAATGTATCGCTCTATTGTTGAAGACAACATGACTAATTCATTGGCTGTTTCTGGTTTACTATTTTTAACTTCAGCTATATTTTTCTTCTTTGAATCACAAATGAAAGAAATTAAAGGTATCCCAGCTAAGAAATGGACAGGTAAAAAAATGATAATAGCTATTGGTATTATTATTTTTGGTCTTGTAGCAGGTTTTTTATCAGGTTACTTTAATGTACTTAATGTTTAATTGAATCAACTATAAACCATCTAAGTAAAAATACTTAGATGGTTTTTTTGTTTGTATATTTTGTGAGTGTTAATGTGATGGAACTAAATGAAGTTCTTTTGTATAAATGGATTATTTGAATGAGAAAATATATTATAATAGTATATTTTCTAAAAAAATAAAAATTTGCTACGGAAGTTGTGGAGGAAATAGTCAAAGAGTATCATGATTCATTTTTTAGTGGTAATTCTGATAATGTTTTAGAAAAAATAGATAGTGGGCTTCTTGATTTTTGATTGGTCATTGATTCTGTGGAAAAAGAAAAATATGATTTTATTCAACTGCCACAATCAGATATATGGGGAATTTTAGTCAATACTAATCACCCTCTAGCTAGTTGTTCAGGTGTGACTGCCAAGGATTTATGTGAAACGCTACTTTTAAATTCCAGTCAATCTCTTACTAATAATCAATTTTCAAATTGGCTTGGAAAAAATAGCAGAAGCTTAAATACTATAGGTCACTATAATTTACTTTATAACGCTTCTTTATTAAGCAGTATTGGTAATACGGCAATACTTTGTATAGATGGCATTATAAATACAAACTATACTAAATTTGTAGTAGTTTTTGCTACTAGTAATGATAAAAGAATAGCTTTGTAATGTTATAATTATTAGTAACAACTATAATTTAGGAGTATTGATAATGGAAAAAAATACACATGCAAACTGTCCTGTAGCGACTACTTTAAAACTATTAAGCAATAAGTGGAAAATTTTAATTATTAGAGAGTTACTAAATGATACCAAGAGATATGGAGAATTAAAAAGAAATATTGAGGGTATCAGTGAAAAAATGTTGAGTCAAAGTTTAAAAGAAATGGAAAACGATAAATTAATAATCCGTAAAGTCTATGCTGAAGTTCCACCTAGAGTAGAATACTCTTTATCAGAAATAGGAAAAACGTTAAAGCCTATAATTGATTCGATGAAATTATGGGGGATAGAATATCAGAGTAAACTTTCTTAATACTAACTAAAAAGTAAGTAGCTAACTAAAAAGTGGCTACTTTTTTTATTTTTTTAATCTGCTTATAATGTATGTAACAAATGGATGGAGGTAATAAATATGTCTAACGAGATTTTAAAAGTCATTAAACATAATTTTATATCAAATGATTCTTTCATTTCATCTGAACAAATGGATGGTGAAGAAGTATTAAGAGTAATTAAAGATCCCATAGTAGATAAAGAAGATGAACCAACATTTGCAAAAATAGTAGGTCACGACTTTCATAATGGGACAATTGAGGTTGATGTATACAGTGAATTATTAATTAATGCACCTGAATACGCTCGTGGTTTTATTGGTGTAACTTTTAGAATTGATGAGAGAAACGAGACGTTTGAAGGAATTTATATACGGCCTACTAATGGTTCTGCCCCAGTTCAACTAAGAAGAAATAGAGCAACTCAATATTTTTCTTATCCGGATTATAAATATGACAGATTAAGAGAAGAAGCACCTGGAGAATATGAATCCTATGTAAGTATTGATATTGATGAGTGGATTCATATGAAAATTGAAGTTATTGATGATAAAGCAAAATTATTTGTTAATAATACTAAAGAACCTTGCTTAATTGTTAATGACCTCAAACATGGGAAAAATAAAAAAGGTAGTATAGGGCTATGGACAGATATCGGAACCAAAGGACATTTTAAAAATTTAAGGATAAACACTACTAATTAGTTATTTAATTTCATGGTAGATATAATGTGGTATTATCATCAGTTAAAAAGCCCTCAGAATCGATCTGAGGACTTTAAATGTTTTATAAGGTAAATCTCCATATTTTTCTCTTAAAATCATCAAAATTTAATGAGTGGTTTGCTTAAGTTATTGATAAATGTTATACTACGTAAGTAGTAATTTGAGCGTTATGGGGTCATTATGTTAAATCCTATTAGCATCACATTTATTGCAATATAATACGCGTATAATGATGCGCAAATAGGAGGAAAAACAACATGGCTAATGGAACAGTAAAATGGTTTAACGCAGAAAAAGGATTTGGATTTATTACACAAGAAGATGGTGCTGATGTATTTGCACATTTTTCAGCTATCCAAAGTGACGGTTTCAAAACATTGGATGAAGGTCAAGCAGTGACTTTTGAAGTTGAAGAAGGTCAACGTGGACTTCAAGCAACTAACATTGAAAAAGCTTAATTAAATTTAAACTATAAAAGGTACTTAGAATTTTTCTATGTATCTTTTTTTATACAAAAAAACAATCCATTCAGACTAATATCTTTGAACGAATTGTCTAGTTGTTGCAAAAAGCACTATTGCTAACAGTAGCAAAAGTATATATTGAAATGACTATTATTGCAAGATTATTTAAAAATTATAGATAATATCAGAACGGAGAAATATATTATGACTATCCAAAACGAAATTCAGAATGATAGAAAAAAAATACTTAGACTATTGGTAGAAGTACATTCTCAACATATTACTTTAAATGATAATCACTCAATTGGAGACAATAAAAATTGTAAAATTTGTCAGATATTTATTCAACTAAATGAATCGGATAACATATTGAGAGAGAAACTTAAGCTAATTCAAGAGGACAAAAACTTCATTCAAGATTTTAACAATTTGAGACGAAGTTTAGGAAGACTTCCTCAAGAGAAAGAATATAAAAATAAAATAGAAGTTATAGAAAGGTTTGGTTCATGGAATAATTTTCTTAATAAAACTCAAAATTATTTTAATCGTTGAGTTATAGACAAAATATTATTCAAATTTAAAGCCCTCAGAGCATTCTTCTGAGGACTTTGAATATTTTATAAGGTAAAACTCTTCGTATTTTTCTCTTAAAAACATCAGAGTTAACATAAGCGACGTTGTACTAATTTAATTCTAAAAATTTTTAATAATTAATTGTTTTCAGTATGAGTAATAGTAATAAATTGACTAATATCCTTAGAATAGATATGTTGGCTAAATTGTTGACTAATTATTTTACTAATATTTCTATAGGCAATTGATGGTGTATTAGGAACAACATAAAACGTATGACCATTTTCGTTATAAATAGGTGATTCAATATTTGTTGCATGGGTTCCTTCAATTGCATTTCCAGCATCTGCTGCAGCATCAATAATAAAACAATTATTTTTTAATTTTTTTTGTTCATTTTTTGAAATAATTGACCTTCCGTTTTCTCCAACTTCAATTCCATTAATAATTATATCAAACTCTCCAAGTTGTTCTTTAAATAGAGGCATCGTTTTTCTATAAAATAGCCGTACATTTGAGGAGAATTTTGAAATTGCATGGAATGAACCTTGTGAAACATTTCCAGAACCTAACACAGCAATTTTTGTTTGTTCATCAGGGAAAAAACCGTAGCTAATAAGAGCATGAATAGTACCTGCGTAACCGGCATAAAAACTATTTTGGTAAATAAAATTTGAAGGTATTGAGTTTAAGGGATACTCGTGATTTTTGAAGAAAACAGTGGGTTTAATATTATCTAAGTCTACAACAATTAATTCTTTAGGAATTGCTTGATTTTTCATAAAAGACTGTCCAGAACCTTTTGGATGAGTCCATCCAATGATAATTTGACCGTTTCTAATTAAAGGATAATCATTTGGTTGAATAAGTTTAAGAGAAAAAATGCCATCGCAAGTCTTAAAAATATCTTTTCGATTTAAAACAGTAACATTTTTATCTCTGTAAGCCTGATCAGGTATATTTAAACTTTCGCCAAATCCTGTTTCAATGTATAGTTCATTTTGAAAATCCTTAATATCTTTTGGAAGAAGGGGAACTCTTTGTTCGTTTGTAAAATCTGATTTAATAAATCCTAATTTCATATCAATCGCTCCTTACCAATATTTTAAATTACTTAGTTCTTCTTTTAGTATACACTTATATTTGTAAGTATGTATTTAAGTGCTCTAATTATATTATTTGGTTACCCTTTTTGATGAGACCAAAAATCTACTAGAGGTAAAAAACTGAATGATAAGTAACAAGATTTAAATATATTCTTAATTAGATATTATGCCAAGTGAAAAAAGAAATGCCATTTTTATGAAAAGTTTAATATAGCAGACATCTGTAGAATTCGATTATTTGAACATAAAATAACTTTCATATAAAATTGAACTATAAATAGGAGGAATGGATATGCCAAATAAGATGTCAATTTCAACTGTAGTAAACAGTGGTGGCCGTGAAGGTGAAAGTAAATCAGTGACTGGTTTTCTTGATTTAAAAACAAGTGGTCAAAGAAAGGAAGGTTATACTAATCCAGAAGAACTGTTTGCAGCAGGGATTTCTGCTTGCTTTAATGGCGCATTAGAATTTCCTTTGAAACGTGATGGGCTAGCTGATCGTAATCGAGAAATTAGAGCAGAAGTAACTTTGTTTGGCGATTTGCCAGATGAACATAGTTTACATCTTGAAGTAGCTTTAATTGGTAAAATAGAAGGGGTATCAAAAGATGATACTATGAAATATTTGAAGGAAACTGAATCAATTTGTCCTTATACAAAAGCAATTAAAGGAAATGTTAATATTACACTAGTTGCTGGGTAATATAAATTGATTTTTCATATCATATTTTTAAATAAAAAAATGGAGAAATCATTTCATATTTAAGGATTGTACCTTTAGTATTTTCTTATCAAGAAACTTCTGTTGGAAGATTTTTTATGAAGAAAGAATACAGAGGAAAAGGAATTATAGAAGAACTTTAAAAAAAGGGCTAGATTTTATTTGAAATGAATTAAAAGAAAGAATTGTTAAAATTAAAGCTCAAGATTATTAAAAAAATTCTATAATTTTTTTGGTTTTCAAACCATATCTAGAAGATAATATTCCTCATGTCGATATGATTTTACAACAATAACATAAATCATCACGATAGATAGGGATGGAGTCATATTAAGATATATATATAATCGTTAAAAAATCGAATTTATGAATTAAAAAGTCCTCAGAATCATTCTAAGGGCTTTAGATATTTCAAAGGGAATCTTTATTTATATAACTTTTTAAAATTATCAAGGTTAACGTAAGTGATGTGATCCCATTATTACCAAGGGTTACAGACGTAAATATTGTAAAAATCGATTGGACTACCTCAAATCAAAAAGTAGATTCTTATTAAATTAAGATTTTTTAAAAAGTTTCTGACTCGGTTGGATACTTTAATTTTAAGTAAAAAATTATTAAAGTAATCCTAAACTATAGTTAGATATTTTTACAAGATACGACCTAATAATTATGAAAAATATTAGTTATTTGATATAATGGTTTTATATGATTGATAGGAGGCAATAAGATGAACAAAAAACAACTAATTATTTTGGGATTAGGATCTGTATTTGGATTAGCAGTTCTAAAAAAAATGAATGAGAGAACAATCAATAAAGATTCTGTCAAAGGTAATGTCAAAGAAGTAGCTGGTAATATTACAGATAATGAATCATTACAAGTGGAAGGTGTAGTAGATCAAATTTTAGGCGCATCCAAAGAAGTATTTGAAGATGTAAAAGATTCTATTAATATTGTATCTAATACAGTATTAAGTCCAGGAAAAGTAAATAGAATTAAAGCTGGCTTACAAAAATCAGTAGGAGAAATGACAAATGACAAAGAGTTAGAAACTGAAGGGATTGTAGATGAAGTCCTCGGAACATCAAAAGAAGTTGTCTCTAATGCGAAAGAATCAGTTAATGGTGCTATGAAAGAAACTAAGGAATCACTTAATAAATAAAATGAAAGGTAGTTATTTAAAAAGTTATCAAAGAAATACGTATATGCTATTTAACAAAATATTATTTTTTTGAGATAACTTCTTTTTTTAAAGGCTGCTAATATAGGAGGGGATATGGTGAAATTATCGAAATCTGAACACACTATCATTCATTCTGCAACTGTTGCAGCAGGCGTAGTAGGTGCTAGTCCAATTCCTTTTTCAGATGCAGCTTTATTAGTACCTATTCAAACAACTATGATTGTTGCTCTTTACAAAAGAAACGGTTTAACTATCTCCCAAGGTGTTGTAAAAGGACTATTAAAAGCAACTCTAATTTCTGGATTTGGGAAATCATTAGCTGGTAACCTATTTAAGTTTATCCCTGGAGTAGGAACTATCGCTGGGGGAGTTATTAATACTGGAGTGGCGGTAACGTTTACTGAGTTTTTAGGTTTCTCTGTTGCTAAAGAGTTACATGAGGTTGAAGACGTTGATATACTTGAACTTACTCAGGTTATTGCGAGTACAATTAAAACATTTTCAAAAGGATAAATTTATATGTCAGCACTTTTAATGAACGTATTTAAATAATTAGTATTGTTAAATTGTTATTATATAAGTTATAACGCGAATATAAATTTTATTAACTATTATTCCCACAATAATAGTTATACTCAACCAACTTGGAAGTTGTTCTTGTAAATAGAACAACTTCTTTTTTTATTTATTTAATTATTGATGTTATATCTATATTAACTTATAAAAAATAAATAAGGAGCTCAATACTTTTTCTTCTAAGCTTTTAACTTGATGATAAAAATATCAAATGATAGTATAAAACTTATCAACTGATAAGTTTTATATGGAGGTGTAAAATAAATAGTTTCCGTAATGTGGTTTCGTCGAGATTTCAGACTAATGGATAACAAAGCTCTGTATCATGCGTTAAATAACTCTGAACAACTTATACTTATATTTCAGATAAATCCTGATCAATTCATATGCAACAGTTATAATCATAGAGCATTTTTTTCAAGTTTACGTCATTTAAAAGAACAAGTTGATACTTCCGCCCATCTTCAAGTTTTTTGGGGAGATCCTTTAATTTCTTTTAGAAAATTAAAAAATAAATTACCTGAGTGGAACTCAATCTATTTTAATTCTGATGAAACAGGATATGGGAATATAAGAGATCAACAAGTCCAACAATTTTTTGACGAAGAACAAATTAAAAGTTTTATTTATCAAGATGCTTATTTACATGGCTCTCAAGAAATAAAAAAAATAACAATGATTATTATCAAGTATTCACTCCGTATTACAAAAAATGGATTGAAAGAGAAAAAGAAAGTCCTATAAATTATAGTATCAATTTTGATAACATATATTCTGATATTTTATTTGGTTGCGTCAAGAATTATGTGTAAATGGAAAAAACCATTCTGTCGGTTAAGTTAAAACATTGATTCTAATGTATCTTGTATTTCTTTAAAACCTTTATGAATCCGACACAAAAATTTCTGATTATAGTTGTTGAATTGAGAAACTAAGAATCTCTCTAGAGATTCTTCATTAGGGAATTGTTCTTTTCTTTTTGTATATTTCTTTTCTTTTTGTATATTTCTTTAATTGTTTGTTAAAACCTTCAATCAAGTTAGTTGAATAAATGGTTCTTCTGATTGATGGAGGAAAATTAT
>NZ_QPJV01000017.1 GCF_003337315.1 Vagococcus fluvialis
CTATTATTTTTAGGTTTATTTAAGTTGCTTAAAAATAAATATCAAAATCAAAAAGTATTTAATAACTTTCACTTGACTATTTAATAGCTAGCTTTAATAAGTTATTTATAAAAATATTTGTATTGCTTTATTTTAGCATCATAAAAAACAAAAAACAACAGTATATGTCTTCTATTATATAGAATCATCATTATTATTAAACAATTTAACCGATTTTATAAAATCATTTTTATTTCCTATTTATTTTTAAATAGCTACGTAAAACGTTTTTCAAAACAACTGTTTTCCATCCAAAAATAAAATTTTAAATTTTTATTAAATAAATAAAAAGAAACCAAATACTCATTTGATTTCTTTTTGTAATATTAAAAATTCATTTCTGTTAAACTCATCTTCAAAATTTCGTGAACATCATCTTTTGAAAGTGATACATAAGTTTCCGTATTAAGAGGTTTATGAGTAATTGCCTGTACTGCCATTTCTTCTAACAGGCTATCATCAATTCCAACTTCTCCTAAAGTCATAGGTACTCCCCAACTAACAAAAGTTTCATAAACGATTCTAATTGTTTCTTGAGCTGTTGTCATCCTATTAGCATCTAATGTTAAATCGAAAACTCGATGACCAAATTGAGAAATTTTATCTGCTGTCTTATCACTTAAAATATGTTGCAACCATCTAGGAGTGATAATTGCTAAACCAATTCCGTGAGTAATATCATAATAAGCACTTAATTCGTGTTCAATACCATGACAAGACCAAATACCAGCTTTACCTGAGCCGGTTAAACCATTTAAAGCCATTGAACTAGCCCACATTAAGTTTGATCTAGCCCCGTAATCTTCAGGGTTTTTTAAGGCAATTGGTGTGTAGTGATAAACAGTACGCATTAAGCCTTCCGCAATCCCGTCTTGAACCATTGTATCTGGTGTTTTATTAAAATAATTTTCAAACAAATGACTTAAAATATCTGCTGAACCTGCCATTGTTTGATAACTTGGAACTGAATAAGTATATGTTGGGTCAAGAATAGAAACTTTGGGAATCACATGTCTTGAATGAAAACTTAGCTTTTCTTTTGTTTCTAAATTAGTTAAAACAGAACCACCATTCATCTCAGAACCTGTTGCGGCTATTGTTAAAATAGTGACAATCGGTAAAGCTTTAGTTACTAAGCGACTGTTTGAAGTAAAGTCCCAAGGGTTTCCATCGTAAAATCTCGCTGCTGCAATTCCTTTAGCACAATCAATAGTTGAACCTCCACCAACAGCTAAAACAACATCAATGTCATGAGTTCGACACATTTCAGCTCCTTTAACTACTGTTTCAATACGAGGATTTGGTTCAACTCCTCCAAGCTCAAAAATATTAAAATCATTTTTAAGCTCATCTAGAATAGTATCGTACAAACCACTTCTTTTAATACTCCCACCACCATAAGTTAGTAAGACGTTTTTCCCGTAAACTTTTAAGGAAGAAGCTAATTTCCTGATTTGTCCTTCTCCAAAATGGATTGTTGTCGGCACTTGAAAACTAAAATTATTCATTATTTAAAATCTCCCTTCATTATCTCTTTTAAGTTTGCCTCTAAATATAACAGATGTCAATTCTTAGAAATCACTTTAATCCCTTCCAGAATACCAAATAAGATGTCACTTCCTGATGAAGAACCAATTGACATGATTTCTAACAAAGTTTCTTCAATCTGTGGAGAATTTGGTTCTTCATTTAATTGATTAATCAATTGGATAATAGGTTTTAGAGCTTGTCTTTTAATAGCAAGTTTTAGCTGATTCTGACTAATTAAATTCGTTTGTTTCATCTCATCTTCAAGAGCTTCATTAAAAATAGCTATAACTTTTTTATCAATTGTCTCGTTACTATTTAAAACGAGACAAAACCCGGTTAAAAAATCATCTCCTGATGGCGTTAATCCGTGACCTAATCCAATTAATTTTGTAATACCTAATCTTATCGTTTCCTTATCTCCATCTAAGATTCCTTTTGTTAATAATTTACTGCCTATTATTAAAAACTCATAAGTTATTTTTTCAATATCTGAAAAAAATGTTTGACGATAAAAACCTACAGTATCTAATTTTTTTTCTAAGTCCAAATGAATTTCTTTAACTTTATTTAATGTCTCTACACTTATTTCCTTAAAGGTTAAGGTTTTAAATATAGGTATCACAGCCGCCTCTTCTAATAGTATTTCTAATTCTCCAGCAAGATTTAAACGATTATTTTGATAAGTCACTTTTTTTGAAATATACGGTTCTAAAAATAACCATGAATCAACAGGTACTTTTATTAATTGTGGTCCGTCAAAAACTGAAGGAACAGCCAACGTATAAATTTCCTCAGTTTCAGTTATGATATTAACTGTTTTTTTAAAGACACTATGAATACTTCCATTTAGTTCTTGATTGGTTAAATTCTCTGAATAAGAATCTGCATATAATAGTTTCATTTTTTCACCTTCTTAAGCCTAATTTTACCATGTTTTAATTAAGCTTTCTTTGGTTAATATCACTGATTTTTAGCATATCTTAGATAAAACCACTAAAAAAGAGGATATGACGTAGATATGTCACAACCTCTCTTAATTAAAGTTCAGCTTTTTCTTCTAAATAGTTTTTAATGGCTGACATAAAAATATCGCCATATTGATCTAATTTATTTTGACCAACACCTTTAATTTGTAAAAATTCTAGTGATGATTTAGGCTGTCTATCCACCATTTCTTGAAGTGTTTTATCTGAGAAAATCACATAAGGTGGTAGGTTTTTCTCATCAGCTAAATCAGAGCGAATTTCTCTTAACCTATTAAATAATTGGTCATCTTGAACAATTTGGTTCACAACTAATTGTTTACGTGTTACTTTTTTCTTTCCAAGTAACACATCAACTCCAAGGGGGGATAAAGAAAGTAGTGGGAATTGTCCCTTTGTTGGTACTAAAAATTCTTCTGCTGTTAAAAAATCAATTAATTGAACAATTTCTTTTTGGCTCCACTCTTTCATAATGCCATAAGTTGATAACTCATTAAATTTCCACTGCAAAACTTTCTGATCTTTAGAACCTGTTAAAACTTTCCCAACCAGACCTTTACCAAATTTTTCATTCATTCGCTTCACACAAGATAATACTTTTTGAGCATCAACTGTAATATCAACAGACTCTCTATCATCTAGACAGTTACTACATCTACCACACTCTTTACCATCTTCACCAAAATAACGAAGAATATAGCGTTGTAGACACATTTCAGTATGAGCATATTGAGTCATTTCTCTTAATTTTAAGTATTCGTTTTGTTGATATTCAATATCGGCATCAGATTGTTCAATAAAATATTGCTGAATTTGTGCGTCTTGAGAACTAAATAATAGAATCGCCTCACTAGGCAAACCATCTCTCCCAGCTCTTCCTGCTTCTTGATAGTAAGACTCTAGGTTACCTGGCATTTGAGCATGAACAACGAAACGGACATTACTTTTATTAATACCCATACCAAATGCATTCGTTGCTACCATAACTTCCACTCGGTCAAAAGTAAAATCTTCTTGATTTTTAACACGTTCAAACTCAGTCATACCAGCATGATACATCCCTACTGAGATACCATTGTGATTAACTAAGCGGTAAATTCGCTCAACTTCTTTTCTTGTACTTGCATAAATAATACCTGATTGACCTTTATTAGTTTTTAAATACTCTAAAAGATAAACATCTGTTTGATCCTTCATTACTTGAAAAGATAAATTTTCTCTTTCAAAACCTGTTTGAATACTATTTTCTTCCGGTATTGAAAGCAACTGACAGATATCTTTAGCAACTTCTGGTGTTGCTGTAGCTGTTAAAGCAACAATTCGTGGTCTTGGATAAAATCCTTGAATGGTCTGTGCTAATTTTAAATAGCTCGGCCTAAAGTCATGTCCCCAATGGGAAATACAATGAGCTTCATCAATCGCAATTAAATCCACACTAACGTGGCGAAGTAGTTCTGTAAAATCAGATGAATCTAATCGCTCTGGTGCTACGTAAAGTAGTTTGACTTCTCCCCTAGCTGCTTCTCCTAAACGAATTTGGATTTCTTGGTAAGATAGACTACTATTTATATAGCTTGCTGAAATCCCCATATCATTTAAAGCATCTACTTGGTCTTTCATTAAGGAGATTAGTGGTGAAATAACTACTGTTAAACCTTCCAAAATTAGAGCTGGAATCTGATAACAAACAGATTTCCCACCACCAGTTGGCATAATGCCTAAAGTATCTCGACCTTCCATAATGTTCATCATAATTTCTTCTTGTCCTGGTCTAAAGGACTGATAACCAAAGTTTTTTTCTAAAATATATAAAAGTTGATTCATTTAATCCCTCTTCTTCCTTTGTCTATTATAACTGAAATCAAAAATAAAGCATTAATCATTTAGATAAAAATAAGAGGTTGTCATAGAAGTGCTCAGCTTCAAGAAATAAGAAGGAAATCATGAAAATTGCTTTTCAAATTTTAGTGATTTTCGGCTTATTTCCGCAGAGGCTACTTCTTTGACACCGTTTAAACAAAAATAAGAGGGTTGTGACAATCTTATGCCACAACCCTCTTATTCTTTTTCTATAAATTTATTAATTGGTAAGTTATCCATTTTCTTTAATGTAAAAGTATTTTTCGGTAAATTCCAGTTATAGGTTAAACCAGCTAAACGTAATAAAATAGTTAACCCAACAATGATTAAATAAAAACTAGGATGTACTGGTGTTGTATAGTAAATAACCACAGCAATTAAGATTGACCAACTACCATAAACCTCCGCACATAAAACACTTGGTTTTTTCCCTGCTAAAAGATCTCTAATCACACCGCCGCCAGTACCAGTTAAAATGGCTGCAACAACTGTAGGTCCTAATGTTCCAAAAGTTTCTAAACCATATAAAGCACCAGAAATACTAAAAGCTGCTAATCCAATAGCATCTGAAATAATTTCAAGCTTCTTCCATTTCGTAGCTATTTGTGGGAAAAAATAAACTAAAAAAATGGTTACAAAAGACACATAAAACAGATTGGTTTGACCCCAAAAAACAGTCATCGGTAAATCGAGCATAATATTTCTTAACACACCACCACCAAAAGCCGTGACTAATCCTAGAACAGTGATGCCTAACATATCATATTCTTCTTCAATTGCAACAATAGCTCCTGATAAAGAGAAAGCAATCGTACCAATAATACTTGTAATAACTAAAATATCCATTCTACCAACACCTCAACTCACTCATGTTCTTTCTTCTATCGTAAACAACGACAATCAAATTATCGTCATATTTCTCTAAAAATCACTCAGCTCTTAATTTAGCAGAAACAACTACTCTTTGTCTACTAAATTAGACTAATAAAACAACAAAAAAAGAGACTGTGACATACTTATGCCACAGTCCATAAAATCTCTATTTTAGTTAGCTTCACTTGGTAAAATTTTATTTAGAATCATTGCTGCAATTGAAGCAGTAGCAATTGGTGAACTAAATAAATATTGTAAAAAGTTAGGTAATGTTTGAATAAATTCTTGAGGAATTAAGATTAGACCTAAAGCAATAATCATTGGAATTGAAATAACATACATTTCTTTCTCACCAATCGTTACTTCTTTAATCACTTGCATACCACTAATTGCAATAATTCCACATACAACAACAAAGACACCTCCGATTACAGCTGATGGGATAGATGAAATTAAAGTTGCTAATTTACCAGAAAATCCAAACACAATAAACCAAACGCCAGCAGCAGCAAAAACACGACGGCTAGCAACACCAGTAATTGTAATAATCCCTGCATTGGTTGAATAGCCTGTGACCGGAGTTGAACCAACTAATGCTGAAATTAAACAGCTAATTCCTTCTCCAATCACACCTTTATTAATCGTTTCATTAGTAAGAGGTTTCTCTGTTACGTTACTAATAGCAAACCAAGTTCCAGTGGTTTCAGCAAGTAGTACCATATAGATAATAATCATTGTTACAATTGATGAGAGTTCAAATGATAATCCATCCCCCATAAAAGCTAATTTAGGTAGTGTAAATAATGAGGCTCCCTTTACAGCGCTTAAATCTAAAACACCAATAAACTCAGCTGTTAAACAACCAACTAATAAAGCCATAATCACTGAAGAAACTCTGAACCAACGACCTTTATTTGGAAATTTAGAACCAATCATCGTACAAACAATTAGCGTAATCGAAGTTACAGAAGCAAGTAATAAATTATCCGAGATTTCACCAGGAGCACCAAACACATTACTTGTTAAAGCTGTTGGCATTAATGATAAACCAACTACATAAATAATCGTACCTCCTACAATCGGTGGGACTAAATAATTAACTAGCTTATGAAAAGTTCCTGTTAGTCCAAGTAAAATAACAACAATCGCACCTATTAAACTTGCTCCAAGAACTGTTCCCCAGCCGTTACCTCCCGCTTCATTAGCAAAGTAGATACCAGCAATCGCACCAATCGGAATAAATGACGGACCTTGAGCGATCGGTATTTTCATAAAAATAAATGTTTGAATAATGGTTCCTATTCCAGCAGCTAAAAAGGTAGCTTGAATTAATCCAGCACTTGCTTCCGTTGATAAACCAATAGCAGTTGCGATAATAAATGGTACTACGTAAACATCCATTGCTAAAACATGTTGAATCCCTAATAAAATTGATTGTGATAATGATAAAGGCTCATCCACACCAACTGTTAAACGACTTTTTTGACTCATTGACTTTTGTTCTCCCCTTATTGTTTGTAGACTAATTGATCTTGAACCCAAACTTCTTTGATTTGTTCAGGTTTCATTATATAAATTAATTTTTGGAAGGTTTCTTCCAATGTATCTTCTCCAAAAACTGGCAAGTGATGAGTAGATACCACTTGAACGTCCCAAGTAAATCCTTCTTTTAATTCACCAATTGGTAATGATAATGATTTCCCACCACCAGCTGTTGCTAAATAAAAAGCTTCTTTTAAAGTGATATTACTATTTGAAACTCCTCTTTCATCCGATTCTATTTCATGATTCACCCCGTCATTCAGCATACGAGAAGACATCACTGCCTGTTTCATATTGTCATACAGACTTGGTGAAAAGCCTCCCGAGATATCTGTTCCTAAGCCAACATCTACCTGATAGTCATGTAATAATTGTTTTACTCGAGTGACAGCATTACCAAAGTAAGCATTAGAAATAGGACAATGAGCAACAGCAGTTCCTGTTTCACGGAAAATTTCTGCATCTTCTGCTGATAAAAATCCACAATGTGCCATAACTGATTTATCATTTAATAAGCCAAATTTATTTAAACTTTTTGTATCACTTTCTCCAAAACGATCTATCACAAATTGATGAGCCCAATCACTTTCACTACAATGAGATTGAACATGGACATCATATTTTTCAGCTAATTCACCTAAGCCTTTTAGACCTTCATCTGTACAACTAGGAATAAAACGAGGAGTCACAACTGGATAAACTCCTTGCTTAACATTTTTACCTAGTATTTTTACATCTTTAATAAATTCTTCCGTATCTGCTAAGGCTTGTTCTGTTGTTTCATCTCGGTAAAATTTAGGATTTGCTTCATGATCATCCATAACAACTTTTCCAACCAATCCTCTTTGTCCTTTTTTAGCACAAATTTCTGCAAGTTTTAAATTTGCCTCTTTATGAATAGTTCCAAAGTAAAGTACTGTCGTAGTTCCTAAAGATAATAATTCATCAACTAAATGAGAATAAACTTTTTCAGCAAAGTTAGTATCTTTATACTTTGCTTCAAGAGGAAACGTATAAGTATTTAACCAGTCGTATAAAGGTTTATCTAAAGCTAAACCTGATTGTGGCCACTGAGGTGCATGAACATGTAAGTCAATAAACCCAGGTAATAGATATTCTCCTTTTGGAATCTCCTGAAACTTTGATGTTCCTTGATAAGTTTCAATAATAGCAGAATAAATCTCTTCTTTTGGTGAAACTAGTTTTTCAATCATTCCATCTTTATTTAAACAGAATAAATAATTTTCTAGAATATCTATTTCATTAATTGATTGACTCGTAAAAGCTGTCCCTTTAACAACTCTTTCAAAACCGAACATTAAAAAACCTTCTTTCTTAATCGTACGCTTATGATAGCAGATTACTGGGAGAAATTCTATGTTTTTTTATAAAAAAAGAGCTAGCTTTTTTAGAAGCTAACTCTTTCTTATTTTGTTTATATTACTTCGCACCTAATATTTGTTCTTTTGCATGTACTAATTGTGTTAAGAATGTACAGTAAGGTGTTTCTACTCCGTACATCTCACCTTTTCTAGCGATAGCTCCATTAATGTAATCAATTTCTGTTAATCGGTTACTCACGATTAAATCTTGATACATTGACGGGTGGTGTAAACCAATTGTTTCGCGGTTGTAGCATGTTTTAATTTGTGCTAGAACTGCTGGAATATCTAATTCAACACCTTCATGTTTTCCAACAGCAGCAAATTCATTCACAATGGTTTCTACTATACTATCAGCAACATCTGTTTCACCAAAACCTGCCATGTTTGAATCTAAAATAGTACATAAGCCATTCATAGTTCCGTTAACACATGCTTTTTTATAAATAGAAGCTCTAATATGTTGTGAGTATTTGGCATTTAATTCTGCTTTATTTAAAACTTCAATTACTTCTTGAGCAGTTGTTTCATCATTACCTAAACTTTGTAACTCTAGTGAACCATTTCCAAATAATTTCACATGTCCAGGACCTTCTAAACCAGCAGTCCACATTGTATTACCTAATAAAATATTGCTTTCTGGAACATATTTTTTAACAACATCTTCGTGCCCAATACCATTTAATAAACAAAGAACTTGAGTCTTTTCTCCAACCATATCTTTTAAAGAATTCATCATATTATCAAGTTGCATTGCTTTTGTAAATAAAATAACTAAATCAGCTGAAAATTCAACGTTACTTAATTCATTTTGATTATAGATAGTCATTTTTTCTTTAATTTCTTCACCATTAAATGTTCCTTGTAAACCGTTTGTTCTAATTTCTTCAATATGATCTGGCCATCCATCTACTAATACGACTTCATTACCTGTTTTATGTAACATGTATCCAAAACGACTTCCCATAGCTCCTGCGCCTGCAATAATAATATTCATCTATCTGACACTCCTAATTTTTTTATATTTTTTTATCCTTGATATTTAAAAACAATACTGCTGTCATATACTTTAAACATTTTTTCGAAAATTACTTTTGAAATTAAACCTGCCGCAATTGGTACGACAAACCAACAGATAATTAATAGGACAAAGTTTAATCCAGCATCTAATGAAGCAAGAGGTCCAACTAAACCTACAAGGCCGAATCCTGCTGAGTTTGGTGTACCTGAGATATTAAATAATGAAACTGGAATAGCTGAAACAGTTGCTGTTACTAAAATTGGTAATAAGATGATTGGGTATTTAAACAGGTTAGGCATCATCATTTTCATACCACCTAAAGCGACTGCTAAGGTTACACCTGATTCATTTACTTTCCATGAATTAATAACTAACACTACAGTTGTAGCAGCAATTCCCATGGCAGCAGCTCCTGCTGAAACACCATTTAATTGAATCGCTAAACCAATACCTACTGTTGTAATTGGAGAAATAATTAACATCGCAAACGAGCAAGCAATTAAAATACTCATCACAACTGGTTGGAATTCTGTAAAGTTGTTAATCACATTACCAATAGCAACTGTTATTTGAGTCACATATGGATAAGCAAGCATCCCAAGAACACCAGCTCCAATACCTACAACAATTGGTAAGGCAATAATTTCTACAGAGCCAAATTTATTATCAATCCACATCATCATTAAAACAGCAATTGAAGCAGTTAACATGATGTTAATAATATCTCCTGTACCAGCAGCAACAAATCCACCAACTTCTGGGTTGAATTTAATAACTCCTGATCCAGCGAATGCTGCTCCACCTACCATCATCATTTTTGGTGGTGTTAAATCAAATTGTTTCGCAATAAGTGCTGCAATAATTAAAGGTGTTGCTACTTGAAAAATAAGTGCTGCATGAATAATTTGTTGAATAATCGTTACATCTGCAAAATATTTAAGAATAGCTCCTAATACAGCATTTGGAATTAATGCAATGATTGTTCCTTGCGCTGTACCTGCTAATAATTTATTGAAAAAAACTTTCACTGACATTTTGTTATTACTTGAATTTTGATCTACCATTTTCATTCCCCTACCTTATTTCATCAGTTTTTTATGCCATTAACTAATTGATATTTTTTTCACTTAATGATATAAATTAATGAAAAAAATCTTTAACAAAAAATATTAAAACTCTTATTACCCCTCATTTCATTAACTATTACTTGCTACACATATACTATATCTCTATGTGAAAAAATATACAAATAAATAAAATTAATGGCGCTATTGTTTTTTTTAATACCTTCATGAAAACATTGTTAAAACAACGTTTGTTTTTTCCATAATTAATTTCACTGTGAAATTTTAATCAATTTTTAATGTTCATAAAAGTATACCATTCTTATTTTTTATTTCAAGTTCAAAATAAAACAAGTAGAAAAAAGATTTTAACCTTAAAAAAGAGACTGACAAAATAATTGTTAGCCTCTTAATATTATTTTATTTTGCCCCTAATATTTGCTCTTTCGCATGAACTAATTGCGTTAAGAATGAGCAGTAAGGTGTTTCAATACCATATTCTTTTCCTTTTCTGACAATTGCACCATTGATGTAGTCAATTTCTGTTAATCGATTGTTAATGATTAAGTCTTGATACATTGAAGGATGATGTAAGCCGATTGTTTCTCTATTGTAACATGTTTTAATTTGTGCTAAAACTTCTGGTACATTTAAAGTCGCATTTTCTCTTTCAGCAACAGCCGCAAACTCAGAAACAATTGCTTCTACAATATCATCAGCAACATCTGTTTCACCAAAGCCTGCCATATTTGAATCTAAAATAGTACATAAGCCGTTCATAGTCCCATTGACACATGCTTTTTTATAAATAGAAGATAAAATATTATCTGAGTATTTAGCATTTAAATTAGCAACATTTAATACTTCAATTACTTCTTCAGCCGCTTCTTTACCATCAGTACCTAGATTTTGTAGATCAATTGAACCATTTCCAAATAATTTTGCTTTACCTGGTCCTTCAAGTCCAGCTGTCCACATTGTATTTCCTAGAATAATATTGCTTAATGGTACATATTTTTTAATCACATCTTCATGGCCAATACCATTTAATAGACAGAGAACTTTTGTATTTTCGCCAACCATATTATTAATAGATTGCATCATTCCATCTAATTGCATTGCTTTTGTAAATAGAATAACTAAATCAGCAGAAAAGTCTACTGAAGAAACATCATTTTGATGATAAATTGAAATGTTTTCTACTATTTCTTCACCATTAAAATTAGCTTTCAAACCATTTTGCTTAATTAAGTCAATATGTTCTTGCCATCCATCAATTAAAATCACATCATTTTTTGCTTGATGTAACATTAATCCAAAACGACTTCCCATAGCTCCTGCACCTGCAATAATAATTTTCATACAATACACTCTCCTAATTTTTTTATTAAATAATATTAAAAACATTAAAAATAATGTAAAAACCCTTTATTTATATGGTAAAATAGAGATTAGAGACAATTAAAAAAACGACAAAATAATCGTTTCATAATAAGAATGGACAAGGTGATTTTATGAATATTCAACAGCTTAAATATTTTATTGAAATTGCAAATACAAAAAATTTATCAGCTGCAGCTCGTAACCTTTTTGTAACGCAACCCACTTTATCATTAGCATTAAAAAAAATGGAAAGTGAGTTACGAACGTCTCTTTTTACACATACAGATACTCCCTTCCAGCTAACTAATACTGGCGTGTATCTATACGAAGAAGGCCAACAAATAGTTGAACAATTTGATCAATTAATTTCAGATATCCATAATATGAATGAAACCCCTACAGAGAAAAAGAAAAAAATCAAACTAGGTATTACAACACTATTTTCTGTACAATTCATGCAAGAAATATCTCAGTACCTAGCAACCCATCCTCATGTTGATTTAGTCATCAAGCAAGATGGTTCTCCTCATTTACAAGGGTTACTTAACCAGGATGAATTAGATATTGGTTTAATTTCATTTCCAAACCTTTATCCAGAATCAATTTCTATTGAGGCTCTTGGAACATCAACAAAAGGTTACCATGTTTATGTTGTTGTACCAGAAGACAATCCTTTATCGAAAAAAAAAGAACTCACCTTCAAAGATCTAGAAGGTCAACGTTTCTCTTCACTTACAACTAACTTCATGTTAGGAAGGCTACTCATTGATCGAGCTGCTGATTGTGGTTATAAACCCAATATCGTACTCCATAATGATGATTTACAAGTTTTACTTCATAGTGTCAATAAAAATGAGTCTATCTGTATCCTACCAATTGAATACAAAGAAGTTGGTAAGAGTGACAACGTTAGATGGATTCCTTTAAGAGATAAGTATGATTATTTCCCAATAGGAATTGCTTTAAGAAAAGACTATCATGTTACTAAGGATATTAAAGATTTCATCGAGATTATTAAGAACAATTAATAATCTCGATGTTTCTTTTTTTATCCTTGATATTTAAATACTACGCTACTGTCGTATAATTTTAACATTTTCTCAAATACGATTTTTGATAATAAACCAACTGCGATTGGCACAACAAACCAAGAAATGATTAATAATAAAATGTTTAATCCTGCATCAAGTGATGCTAAAGGACCTACTAATCCTACTAAACCAAATCCTGCTGAGTTAGGAGTTCCAGAAATATTGAATAATGCAACTGGAATCGCTGATACAGCAGCTGTTACTAAACAAGGTAATAACACAATTGGGTATTTGAAAAGGTTTGGCATGAACATTTTCATTCCACCTAAAGCGACTGCTAAAGTTACACCTGATTCATTTACTTTCCAAGAGTTGATAACTAAAACAATTGTTGTTGCAGCAATTCCCATTGCTCCAGCTCCTGCTGAAACGCCGTCTAATTGAATCGCCATACCAATAGCAACTGTTGTAACTGGTGAGATAATAAGTGCCGCAAATGAACAGGCAATTAAAATACTTGCGATAACTGGTTGGAACTCTGTAAAACTGTTAATTACTTTACCAATAAGTGCTGTAATTTGTGTAACGTATGGATATGTTAACATACCAACTAGACCAGCACCGATACCTACAACGATTGGTAGCGCTATTATTTCTGTCGAACCAAATTTATTACCAAGCCACATCATCATAAGTACAGCAACTGCTGCTGTTAACATAATGTTGATAATATCTCCTGTCCCTGCAGCTTGAAAACCACCCATTTCACCGATTTCAGGATTAAATTTAATTACTCCTGATCCAGCAAATGCTGCTCCACCGACAATCATAATTTTTGGTGGTGTTAAATCAAATTGTTTTGCAATAAGACCACCGATAATTAAGGCTGTTCCAACTTGGAAAATAAGAGCTGCGTTAATGATCATTTGAATAATATCAATGTGATTAAAATACTTTAAAATTGCTCCTAAAACGGCATTTGGGATTAATGCAACAATTGTTCCTTGAGCCGTCCCTGCTAATAACTTATTAAAAAACATCTTTGGTGTCATTTTTGGCGCTTGTTCTGCTTGAGTCATTGTTAATTCCTTCTTTCACTTTTTCATATGAATTAAACTTTGAGAAACTTTTCACTAGATGTTGTACATCTGTATTTCATGAATCCCCTAGGAGGCACATGGCTCACATGCCTCCTAAGTTGTTCCATGAACATCATTTAGTTGGTGACACTTTTTTAATAGATATCAGAGTCGCTTGAGAATCTTGCTAAGTTTTCTTTAATATCTCTTAAGAATTGACCAGCTTGTTGGCCATCTAAGATACGGTGGTCAATTGATAGACATAAGTTAACCATGTCTGCTGTCTTGAATCCGCCATCTTTAGTTGGAACAATACGTTTGTTAATTGATTCAACTTGTAAGATTGCTGCTTGTGGGTGATTGATAATTCCCATTGATTGAACTGATCCAAGTGAACCAGTGTTGTTTAATGTGAATGTTCCACCTTGCATGTCAGCATTAGATAGTGTACCTTTACGTACATCTGTTGCTAAACGATTAATTTCTTTTGTAAGTCCTGCAAGTGATAAGTTATCAGCTTGTTTAATAACAGGTACAAATAGGTTTTCATCAGTTGTTACAGCGATTGATAAATTAATATCTTTATGGTAAACAATGTTACCATCTTGCCATGAAGTATTGATTTTTGGGTTTTTCTTCATAGCTTGTACAACAGCTTTAGCAAAGAATGGGAAGAAACTTAATGAAATACCTTCTTGTTTTTTGAATTCATCTTTCACATTGTTACGTAAGTTAACGATATTTGTAACGTCAGCTTCAACCATGATCCAAGCATGAGGAATTTCAGTAACACTTTGTACCATTTTCTTAGCGATTGCTTTACGCACGCCATCTGCTGGTACAACTTCATCATTTCCACTTGCAAATACAGGAGCTGGTGCTGCTGCTTTTGGAGCTGCTACTGGCGTTTCAGCAACTGGTGCTGCTTCTACTGCTGGAGCTGCTACTGGTGTTTCACCTGGTACGAAGTTTAAGATATCTTTACGAGTAATACGTCCTTCTTTACCTGTACCAGTTACAAGAGATAAGTCAATTCCTTTTTCTCCTGCTAATTTTAATACTGCTGGAGAAAAACGTCCTGCCGCTGGTGCTGCTGCTTTTACTGGAGCTGCTGCTACGGGTGCAGCAGGTGCTTCAACTTTTTCTTCTACAGCTGGAGCTACTGGTGCTTCGTCAGCGCCTTCAACTTCAATTGTCATTAATAAAGTACCGATTGGATAATCAGTATCTAATTCTACAAAAGTTTCTTTAATAACTCCTTCAAAATCTGAAGGTACTTCTGTAGTTACTTTATCAGAAACCACTTCCATAAGTGGTTGGTATCTTTTTACTTTGTCTCCAGGTTGAACTAACCAACCTACTACTGATGCTTCTGTTACACTTTCCCCTAAATGAGGTAGTAATACTTCTTTAATTGCCATAACTCTCGTCCTCCTACAAACTTTTTTAAAACTCTGCTAATTCTCTCATTGCTTCTAAAACTTCTGCTTCGTCAACTAAGAATTCTCTTTCAAGTGGTAATGCATAACCCATAGATGGAACATCTGGTCCTGCAACACGTTTGATTGGTGCATCTAATTCGAATAAAGCTTCTTCAGCAATCATTGCTGCAATTTCAGAAATAACAGTACTTTCTTTGTTGTCTTCTGTTACTAATAAAACTTTACCAGTTTTCTTAGCAGCATTAACTAATGTTTCTTTATCTAATGGATATAGTGAACGAACATCAACTACTTCTGCATCAATTCCTTCAGCAGCTAATTTTTCTGCTGCGTTTAAAGCATGTTGTAATACCATACCGTAACCAATTACAGTAATATCGCTACCTTCACGAACAACGTTAGCTTTAGTAATGTCTACAACATAATCTTCACTTGGAACTTCAGCTTTTAATAAACGGTATAAGCGTTTGTGCTCATAGAAAATAACTGGGTCATCAGATCTAATAGCTGCTTTAATCATACCTTTAGCATCATATGGATTAGATGGTGTTACAACACGTAAACCTGGTTGTCCGATGAATAATTTTTCAGTTGATTGAGAGTGATATAATCCACCACGAACTCCACCACCGTAAGGCGTACGGTATACGATTGGCGCTGTCCAGTCACCTTTAGTACGGTAACGCATTGTACGTGCTTCTGATAAAATTTGGTTTGTTGCTGGTAAAATATAGTCAGCAAATTGGAACTCACCAATTGCACGGTATCCTCTTAAACCAAGACCAATTGCTAAACCACCAATTTGTCCTTCAGTTAATGGTGTGTTGAAACATCTATCATCACCGTATTTAGCAGCTAATCCTTTAGTTACACCAAAAACGCCACCTTTATCTCCACCAACGTCTTCACCAAAGATTACTACTTTTTCATCGCGAGCCATCTCTTCAGAGATACCTAAGTTAATTGCCTCTAAATATGTCATTTCTGCCATTATTATTCAATCCTCTCTATTATCAGTTCTTAATTATTTAGCGTAAACTTCGTCATATAATGATTCAGGTGTTGGATCTGGCATTGCTTCTGCTTCATCTGTATCTTTATCGATTTGAGCACGGATTTCAGCATCAATAGCATCCATTTCTTCTCTTGTTAAGTAACCTTCATCAATTAATTGTTTTTCCATTGCATCAATTGGGTCTTTTTCTTTCATTGATTCAATTTCTTCTTTAGAACGATAAACTGTTTGATCATCATCAGCTGAGTGAGATGTTAAACGAGAAACCATTAATTCAATAAGTTTTGGTCCTTTTCCTTTACGAGCATCCTCAACAGCTTTTTTAAATGTTAAGTAACATTCTGTAAAGTCATTTCCATCTACTCTAATTCCTTCAAATCCGTAACCATGAGCACGATCTGACATTTTTTCGTTAGCATATTGCTCATCGATTGGAGTTGAAATAGCATAAGCATTGTTTTCAATAACAAAGATCATAGGTAATTTTTTAACTCCAGCAAAGTTCATTGCTTCTTGGACTTCACCTTGGTTAGCAGAACCTTCACCAGTAGTTGTTAATGTAACAAAGTCAGCTTTTTCTAATTGAGCTGAGTATGCAACCCCTGTAGCTAAAGGCATTTGAGTACTTACTGTTGAAGCAAATGAAACGATATTATGTTCTTTTGATCCATAATGGTTAGGCATTTGACGACCATGAGAAGATGGGTCAGCATCTTTACCAAATGAACCTAATAAAATATCTTTATTTGTCATACCCCATACTAGACAAGCTGTCATATCACGGTAGTATGGTAAGAAATAATCTTTTTCATGATCAAATGCTAATGCCATAGCTACTTGAGCTACCTCTGCACCCTGACCTGAGATGTTGAATGATGTTTTACCAATTCTTGTTAATTGCCATAAACGCTCATCTAAACGACGTCCTCTAATAACCTCACGGTATGCTTGAACTACTTCTTCTTTACTTAATCCAGATTTTTTTAACGTTTTCATTTATAATCAACCTTTCTATTATTTATGAATGGCAATGCCATAAGTATCTAATGCAGCTTCTTGAATTACTTCTGTTAATGTTGGATGTGGGTGAATTGCTTCCCCAATCTCAAGTGGTGTTGCATCTAAATAGATTGATGTGCTTGCTTCTGAAATTAAATCTGTTGCGTGAGGCCCAATAATTGAAACACCTAATAAATCATCTGTTTCTAAATCACGAATCACTTCAACAAATCCTTCTTTAGCACCATAAACTAAAGCTTTACCGTTTCCAGTAAAGTTAAAAGTACCAACTTTAACTTTTTTTCCTTCTGGAACATTGTCTTTCACGTATCCAACACTTGCTACTTCAGGGTTTGTATAAACACCACGAGGTACGTTTGTATAGTTTAAAGGTTCAATTGTTTCACCTAACATATGAGCAACAGCTAATTCGCCTTCTTTCATAGCTACGTGAGCTAATTGCATTGTGTCAATACAGTCACCAATTGCGTAGATATGATCTTCAGTTGTTTGGTAGAATTCGTTAACTTCGATTCCTTTATCACCATATTTAACTGATGTATTTTGAAGTCCAAATCCATTAACGTTTGGTGTACGTCCAATGGCAACCATTACTTTATCAACTGTTAATTTATCTTGACCTTCAATTGATACATCAACTTTACCTTTTTTGATATCTGCTGATTCAACTTTGCTGCTAAGTAAAATTTTAATTCCTTTAGCTTCCAAGCTTTTCTTCAATTGACGAGAAATGGTAGAGCTTTCATTAATAAGTAGACGATCTAAGAATTCAACGATTGTTACTTCAACACCTAAACTATTTAATAACGATGCCCACTCAACTCCAATAACTCCTCCACCAACGATTACGATTGATTTTGGTAATTCTTCAAGTTGTAACATACCGTCTGATGATAAAATGTTTTCTTCATCTAATGGTAAGTTAGGTAATGATCTTGGTGTTGAACCAGTTGAGATAATAACATTTTTAGGAACAATAATTTCTTCTTCTTTACTCTTGTCGTTGAATGTAACAGCAACTGCTCCTGATACTGGTGAGAAAATAGATGGGCCTAAGATAGCTCCTTCACCTTCAAGAACTTTAATTTTATTTTTCTTCATCAATCCTTGAACTCCACCATGTAATTGGTCGATGATTGATTGTTTACGTTCTTGAATTTTTTTGAAGTTTGCTACTTGTTTGTTATCAGTTTCAATACCGAACATTTCTGCACTTTTAATTGTGTCAAATACTTCTGCACTTCTTAATAGAGCTTTTGTAGGAATACATCCACTATGTAAACAAGTTCCTCCAATTTTATTTTTTTCTACTACAGTAACATTTAACCCTTTTTGAGCAGCACGGATTGCGGCTATATAGCCTCCAGTTCCGCCACCTAAGATTAGTAAATCTGTTTGTTCTGCCATCCTTATTTCACTCCTACTTCACTATAATTTAACGCTTCTTCCTCGCCTTTTAGCACGCGGTAAGCTCCGTCATACAATGCTTCCATTTCCATTTCTCCTGGGAATGCTTTAACTTCTCCTATCCAATCAACTAACTCACTGATTTTAGAAACTGTATAGTTAGAATAGATAGCTCCACCAGTTAAACAGATAGCATCAACTTTTCCTTGAAGAACAACTGCTAACTCACCAATGCTTTTAGCTACTTGATAGCTCATGCCATCTAAGTAATATTTAGCTTCTTCGTCACCTTCGTTCATGCGTCTTTCAACTTCACGAAGATCTGTTTCTCCAAGATATGACTTCATCCCTGCATTTCCAGCAATTAATCTTTTCACATCACCCATTTCCATTTTTTCGTCTAGAACAAGTTTAGTAAAATCAATTAAAGGTAAAGAACCACTTCGCTCTGGTGTATATGGCCCTTCGCCGTCTAATCCATTAATCACGTCGATCATTTTCCCGTTTTGGTGAGCACCAACGCTGATACCTCCACCTAAATGGGCAACAATCACTGAACTTGATTCATAAGACTTACCAAGTTCTTCAGAAGCTTTTCTTGCAACAGCCTTTTGATTTAAGGCGTGTCCAACACTTCTTCTTTCAATTCCTTTTAACCCTGAAATACGAGCTAAAGGTTGCATTTCATCTACCACTACTGGGTCCACGATGAATGCTGGTATATTTAAGCTTTCAGAAAACTTGTTGGCTAAAATGCCACCTAAGTTTGAAGCATGTGTATTAAATTTTTCTGTTTCAAGGTCATGTAGCATTTCTTTTCCTACATTATAAGTTCCACCTGGGATTGGTTTTAATAAACCTCCGCGTCCTACGACAGCTACTAAATTATTCTTTAGTCCTTGTTCTTCAACAAAAGAAAGAATGATATCGTATCTAAAGTCTGCTTGGTCAATAACACCACTAAACTGAGAAATTTCATCAACTGTATGTCTGATTGTTTCTTCAGCAATTAGGTTATGATCAGCGAAAATGGCTGTTTTTGTTGATGTAGAACCTGGATTAATAACTAATATTGCTTCCATATACTCGCTCCTTTTATAACTGCTCAATAGCAAATTTCAATGAATGAAGTTTACTTTCAGTAGAATCACTTCTTGATGTTAGAACAACTGGAATTTTCGTTCCAACAAGTGTTCCACCTGCTGTAGCGTTTCCAAAAATAGTTAAAGCTTTGTAGAGAGTGTTTCCTGTATCAATTGTTGGAACAACCAATACATCCGCATCTCCCATAATTGGACCTTCGTAACGTTTATGTTCGCATGCTTCTTTTGAAGTTGCTAAGTCAAAAGAAATAGGCCCGTAAATGATGCTGTCATCTGTTTCTTTAAAATGTTCTGTTACTTCTGTTGCTAAAACAGAAGATGGCATTTTTGGATTAAATGTTTCCGCTGAACTTAGTAAAGCAATTTTTGGTTTGTTAATACCTGTTTTTTTAGCTACTTGTTTAACATTTTCTACAATTTCAATCATTGCTTCAGTTGTTGGCGTTATATTCATTGCTGAGTCAGTTAAAATAAATGACCTGTTTTTATCTGGCATATCAATTAAAGCAACGTGGGATAAAACATTTTGTGTTTTAAGACCATGTCTTTTATTTAATAATTCTTTTAAAACAGTTCGTGTTGCAATAATTCCTTTTAGTAAAATTTGGCCTTTTCCTTCAGCTACATACTCAACAGCTTTTTCTGCCATTTCTTGTTCGCTCTCACAATATGTGTAATCCCATGTTGCTTCATCTGCAATGTTTTCATTTGTATCAAACACTGCGAATCTAATTTCATTTGGGTATTCTTCGTTAACCCGTTTCACGAGTGCTAAAATCTCTGGTTGAGATCCTCCCGCTACTGAAACTGTTATCATTGCCCCTCACCTCTTTATTTATTTCCTTCTACACCCTTACTTTATGCTATAATGTAAGCGGAAACAAATTGTTTATTTTAATGACACTATTAACTAAATTTATACACCCTATAAACCTTGTTAATATAACGTTCGTGTTTTAATTATTAGTATTTATTTTCACTTTCTCATTAAAAACTAATTTTTAAACATCACACAAAACACTATTAAACATATATTTAATATACAAAAAACATTTTTGTCTTTGTGAGAGTGGAAAAATCATCATAAAAAAAGTAGCTTCTTCTTCATGTAAGAAAGCTACTTTTTTAATATTTTATTATTAAAGACTGATATATCACTATTTAAATGCTATATAAATACACTATTACTAAGAAAAAATATTCATAAAAACATTTCCTACTATATAATGAGTCAAATTATTTGCACTGGCTACCTTTCAATTCAAATGACTATTTTTTCACAATATTATATTTTTTTTCTATACTGTTTTTTTCTAAGAATGTGAAAGTAAGTCAAGGATACTTTTCTCTATACTTTCAGGAGTTGTTTTTGGAGAAAAACGATCCACAACTTTTCCCTCTCTATTAATCAAAAACTTAGTAAAATTCCATTCAATTTTTTTGTTATCTGATTCTGAAATTAAATACTCAAATAAGGGTGACTTATCTTTACCTCTAACTTTAATTTTTGAAAACATTGGAAAAGTAACACCATAATTTTTCTGACAAAATCCTAGTGTTTCTGCATCAGTTCCAAGTTCTTGGCCTAAAAATTGATTACATGGAAAACCTAAAATAACAAAGCCTTCTTCTTTATTATTACTATATAATTCTTCAAGACCTGAAAATTGCTTTGTAAAACCGCACTTACTAGCAGTGTTAACAATTAATACAACTTTTCCTTCGTATTCTTCTAAACTTAACATGGTTCCATCCATTTGTTTCACTTCAAATTGATAAATTGTCATCTCTTTCACTCCTCTTCTTTTATCTGTATTCTTTCATTAAACCTTTTAAAAAGTTACGGGTAAAATTATCACCACATGTTTTGTAATTTTTATGACCTTCTTTTCTCAGAAATGCACTTAATTCACTTTTAGAAATAGTAATGCCTTCATCAGCCCAAATTTCTAACATTTTATCAGTTGTTAAAGATAAAGCAATTTTTAATTTTTTTAAAAAGATATTATTAGCATTTCCTGGTCTTAACTCATAAACAGGTTTGTCCCCCTCTTTAACTCCTCTTTGAGAAATAATCATACCATTTAAAAACCTTTCAAAAACTTCATCCTCTAAGTCTGTTTCATAATTGTCCTCGTCAATTTTTTTTAATAGTGCTAAGTAATTTTCTCTTGAGATGGTAACACCTCCTAGACGGAAAATTTCTATCATATCTTGATCCTTAATGTCTAATGCATAGCGTAGTCTTGTTAATCGGTCGTTGTTATTCATTTATTTTTCTCCCTCAAATTTAATCATTTTTCTGATTGTTTCTTTAAAAAAGAGACGATCCTCTTTTGTAAATGCTTTTGGTCCTTTAGTACGTTTGCCAGCTTTTCTCATTTGCGCACCAATATATCTTTGAGTAAGTAAGGAATCTATTGTTTCTTTTAAGTACTCTTTACCATTGTGATGGAAAATACGTACATTTTTACTTAGCAATAAAGAAGCTAGTCCATAATCTTGAGTAAAAATTAAGTCCCCTTCTTTTATCTCTTTAACAATACGATAATCCGCTCCATCAGCACCTTTATCCACGTAAATAAATTCAATAAAATCAGGATAGTCTTTTGTTGTAAAGTGGTCAATGCTTGTAACGATAACAACTGGTAAAGAAAATTCTTTACCAAGTTTGATAATTTCATTTTTAACTGGAGAACCATCTCCATCTATGATTAATCTCATGTATGTCTCCTCTTTATTTTCTTTTCAAGTTGATTATACCATGTAAAAAAGTATCACCTAATCATTCAATTGAATTAATTAAGCGATACTCTTTTTATTTTCTATTTTGATTCTTTTGGCATAATAAAAGTTAATAAAAATCCTAAAACTGCAAAGCCAAATATAATATACATGGCTACTCCTAAGCCGTATTTATCTCCTACGATACCAATAATCGGTGCTAATAAACCACCAATACTAACTGAAAGACCAAGTGAGATACCTGAAGCTAAACCAATTCGATTTGGAACGAAGGATTGACTTAAAGCAATTAGTGAGCCATATGTACAGTTCATAGCAAAACTAATGGGAATAATTAAAAACATAGTTAAACCTAAATGATTTCCATTAATAAAGAAGAAAATAAGTGGTGCTAAAATAGCAAAACCAAATTTGATTAGTCTATTTAAACCAAAGTAATCCGCTAGCCTACCACCAAAAAGAGTAGCAAAAACACCTACTAATGAATAAATAGTTAAGTTTCCATTCGCACTTGCTTCAGAAACTAAAAATTGACTAATAAAGAATAATGGAATGAACGTTGTCAAAGCGTATAAAAGAATTGAGCGACAGAATATTAAACTGACAACTTTTGAGAAAGATAGCCAATCATCTTTTTCTACTTCCTTATTTTCACTAGATCCATGGTTACTTTTCTTAACAACTGATATATCTGTTAATTTTTGATTAAAGTAAAACATAACAAAAGACATAATTGTGGCTGGAATAATTAGCACAATACTCCCTTTAATTCCCCAAATTGAGAGTGCAATCGAAGTAATAATCGGTCCTATTGCAAAACCAAGATTACCACCAACTGCAAAGATACTCATGCCACTCCCTTTTTTACTTCCAGCGACGTAATTAGCTATTTTTCCACCTTCTGGATGGAACATCGCAACACCAATACCTGAAAGAGAGGCAAGTAAACAACTAACAAAAAATGATGGACTAAAACCTAATAAAGCAACTCCTAAACCGGCAAGAAAAATCCCAACACTCATAAACCAAGGTCTAGATTTTTTATCTCCCAAGTAACCAATAAAGGGTTGGACAAATGATGAGACTAAGTTGGCTGCTAAAACCAAACTTGCTGCTGAGGCATAACTAAGTCCTTGTGAGGCAATTAAAAAAGGTATAATTGCTGGTAAAGCTCCTTGATTAATATCCGTAAACATGTGGCCTAACATTAATAAGTAACGGTACTTTTTCATTGTTTCTTCAGACATTTTCTTCCCCTAACTAAAAATTTCGACTCGTTTTAATGGTTAACATTTCAACGCTTTTTTTTGATTTATTATAGTAACGATGTTTCTTATTCCCCGGAATTCTTAGGGTATCACCTTTATGTAAAACAATCTCTGAATTCTCATAAATGGTTGTAACGTCTCCAGATAATATAAAGACAATTTCATCATTTTTATGAACAAAAAATTCTCCAGATAAGGTTTCACTCTTAGGTTCAATATGAACTAGAGCTAGTCTAAGATTGGATTTCATCTCTTCTGGTGTCAAAATATAATGATAACTTTTCAAATCACTATCATTATAAAAACTCTTTTCTCTATCAGAAGCTCGTAAGACTAAAGATTCTTCCTCGATATCTTCAGCAAGTAACTCAGTTATTGAAATTCCTAAGGTATTAGCTAAAATCTGTAAAACAGACAATGTTGGATTAGCTAAATCTCTTTCTAGTTGACTAATTAGTGCCGTACTTAATTGAGTTTGTTCCGCCATTTGAGCAATTGTTAAGTTATTGTTCTTTCGATAAGCTCTTAATTTTTTTGAAATACTTGATAAAATCACTTAAAATCACTTCCTCATTTCATATCTTAACAAACCTTTCTCTGAAAAGTAAATATATCTAACTAAATTAATTATAATTAACAATTCACCAAAAAAAGAACCTAAAACTTAGATTCTTTTTCATTATTTTTATTCAACTCTTCTACGTTTAAAAACAAACACACAAGTAATTAACAGAATAATTAAACCCACTGGTGCTAAAAAGCTAATTGTTTCACCTGTTTTTGGTAAATATTTACCATTATTAGTTGAATCATTATTAGAGTAATTACTTCCTGATTGATTATTATCTTGATTGCTACCATTATTTTGACTACTTCCGTTTCCCACTTCTTTTTCTAAAACAGTTTGTTCAATAGTTGCAGTTACCTTTTTATTAACTAAAGTTAATACAACAACATCTCCCTTTTCTAGCTTATCACTTACCTCTAGTTCAAAAGCACCATTTACATCTGCTTTCACTTGTTTAACAGATTTTAGATTTACTTCTGTTGATCCATAAGAAACCAAAGTATTAGGTATAGTAATTCCTCTGATTATTTTATCTCCTACATAAATTGGATTTACTTTAGTTTTATTAATCAACTGCTTTTCACTTATTTTTTCATTGCTACTGGTATTTGTTGTTCCTGTATCATTTGATGAATCATCTGTTGAACTACTTGTACTTGTTGTATCTGTGTCACTTGATGAATCATCTGTTGAACTACTTGTACTCGTTGTTCCTGTATCATTTGATGAATCATCTGTTGAACTACTTGTGTCTGTTTCACTTGAACTTGATTCAGTGGGCTCTGTTGGTTCTTCTGGGAAATCTTTTAATAAAATTACTGATGTAACAGCATTAGGACCTTCTTTCGTAATCACAATATCAGCTTTTTTAAAAGAAGAACCTTCAATTGAGGTAGGTCTACGACTTCGATTACTTCTTTGAGTAAAGATAACCCCGTCTCCTGTCACACCTTTCAATTGGGCTCCGTCAGCATTAATTAAAAATTTACCTGAATCTGGGTAATATTCCTCAGCATGAACTTCTACATCTTCTAACGTTAGATCTGTAATTTTTGTTCTTGCAATTACCCATGAACCATAGTGTTTTTTAACTGTAATTCTTCGAGCGCTTTCTCCCCATGTTAAACCTGAGTTAGCAAATGAAAGAAGCCCTGTATTATTAATATATGTTAAGTCATGTTCAAATTGTCCGTGTGTAACAAATCCCCCGTGATAATCATTTGTGGCATGATTGTTTTCAACAACACTATAGGCTGAACCAGTAAAATCATTTAAATGCCTTGCCGCACTTGTTTGATTATCTTTAACGGTTCCATAAAGTGTATGAATTTGTTGCGTTAAATAACCAGTTCCGCCAACAACTACTTCAATTGGATTGTAGAGTTTAGTTCTGATTGTATAGTAGTGAGTATTATGACGACGCATAATAGCGGGCCAGTAAGTATGGTAGGACTCAACATCTGATACATTTCCTTCAACTACATATTCAAATGACACTAAACTAGCTGAGTCTAACTCACCTTTTCCTGTATTGTAATACTTCGCATTTTTAACAGTTACATTTCTGACTGGCTCAACTTTATCATAAGTTAAGATACGTCCTGCTTCTAATTCCCATCCCATTCGGTAATTAAATTTCACATGAGTTTTATCAATAATTTCAGTTACCATAATCATTTTGTCAATTTCTTTTTCCTGTTTACCAACTGTCCCTACTTTTCCTGGTCTAGCGTTGACATGTACTCGGTAATAATCATATAACTCAAATTCTGAAGAATCAGCTACTTCAAATATTTCTTGGTAAAGTTTCATCCCTTCTTTTAACGTCACCTGTTGCTTTTCCCCCTGATTATCTCCTTTAAAAATTAAAACAGCAGCAAAAGGATCGTTATTAGCCGCATCTGCCATTTCGCCATTCTTCACTGTATAGTTTCCAAAATCAATTTCTAAATTATTACGCGTAATTGTATGACGTTCTTTAAACCATAAATTAGAGGTAGAAACTATTTTTGTAACTTTAGGATTTTGAATCATTTTTTCTAATGCTTCATCAGCAGGCTGAGTATCATCTTCAATTCCATAATCCGAAAAATAGGCTGTTCCTCCAATTATTTTCGGTTCATTTTGTTGTGATAAAACATTTTCCTTTTCAGCACTTATCATCGCATCTTGAGTTTCCGCCATTACATTAGGATTAAACTCTTGAATCTCACTTTCCTCTGTTAATTCTGGTAGTAAATCATCAATCATACTAGATTCAATCGTTGAATTACTTGTTACTTCTTCAGCAGTTACTACAGGCAAACTAACTAACATAAAATTCAGTACAATACTTCCAACCAACCATTTCTTCATTTTATCTACCTCTTTCTTTTTTCTTTTTCGACTAACAACAAAAACAAGTTACTGGTAAACGGATATAATTAAAATAAACTGTTTTCTTTTTTAAAAAGCATGTTCTTTTATATTTTGGTATTTTAATAACCTCCTAACTTTATTTACGATGTAAACCTTTACATTTTAGAATTTAAGCATAAGAAAACAAACCCTTAAAGAAAGAAACCAGTACTCCCTTAAGAATTCGTTTTTTTATGTCATTTATTTGTTATTTATTTCAACTAATTTTTGGCTATTCCATAAAAGAACAGCTATTAACAAGCTAGGTAAAATTAAAAAGCCAAAAGCAGGTTTAATAATCATCCCTAAGATTAAAACTGTTAGTAATAGACCATTAACAAAACTAATAATGCTATTTTTAAAAGTCACATAGATAGATATTTTTATTAATTCCTTGACTGATGACTTCTCTTTTTGATGTAAAAATAAAGCGTTACTATAAATAATAATACTTAAACTTATTAATAAAATAATTACTGGATTTAACCATTGTAAGAAAGATATCGTTGAAAAAAATTGTAGATCTACTATACCAACACTGATAACCATCATTAAAAACATAGTTAAAATAAGACTCAATTTAAAAACGCGTTTCCAGTAAGAAAAAAATGCCTTAAAAACTTGAATCTCATGTTCAGCACTTATTTTATTTAAACAATAGACAATCGAAAACAATGATGGACCTAAGGGAATACCTACAATAAAATAAATAGGAATTGTGAAAATCTCGGGCTTTAACATAATAAAAGCCATCATCAAAGGTAATGTTGTTATAAAAAAACAAACATTGATCATTAATAACTGATATATTTTTTCCACTATTAGCGCTACTTTTGATTGACTCAAACTAATCCCTACTTTCTTTTTTTACAACTTACTATGTTTTTTTACTAAATTAATATAAGTAGAAACACCATTTTTCATCAAACTTTCGTCAAGATAAAATTTTGGATGATGATTCATATACTCATACCCATCTTCAGCTAAACCACCGCCTAGAATCATAAAACAACTTGGTATTTTTTTGCCATACTCTGAAAAATCTTCACTTACCATTTTTTGAGGATTCGTAAAGATATATTTTTCATCTAAATTTTCTTTCACTGTATTATAAGCTATTTGAGTCGTAAACTCATCATTAATTACTGGCCCATATCCTTTTGTATAATTTAGTTTGAAAGTTGCATTATTTGCTAAACATACACCTTCGATAACTTGAGTAATTCTTTCTTCAATTAGTTGTCTAACTTGTTTATTTGTTGTGCGAACATTCCCTCTTATCACAGCTTTATCTGGAATAATATTAAAAATATCTCCTGCATGAAACTCACCAAAAGAAATAACTGCCGAATCAAAAGCAGAAATATTTCGAGATACGATATGATGAATACTACTGATTATTTCAGCACCTACTAAAATAGGATCTACGCCAAGTTCAGGGGTTGCCCCGTGACTCCCTTTTCCTTTTATTTCTAGTTCAATAATATCTTGTGATGCTGTAATAGGTCCACTTGCAATCCCAATGTGGCCAACCTGATGACCTGGAAAAACATGGAACCCATAAATGTGACTAACATCATCTAAAAAACCTGAAGCAACTATTTCTTTCGCTCCACCTGGTGGAACTTCTTCAGCACTTTGAAAGACTAACTTTATAGCATTTGAAAATTGGTCTTGATTATCACTTAACCATGAAGCTAGACCAAGTAACATGGGCATATGAAAATCATGGCCACAAGCATGCATGACTCCATCTGATAATGACGCATAAGGCAGGCCTGTTTCTTCTTTAACTGGTAAAGCGTCTATATCTGTTCGAAAGGCTATTACGTCTTTAGAGCCTTCTTTTTTTCCATAAATAGTTGCGATAAAACTTGTTTCACCAATTTTAATTATATCAAACCCACTGAATTCCCTTATTTTTTTTTGTAACCATTCACTTGTTTTGTACTCTTCATAAGAAACTTCGGGGTACTGATGGAGATAATGTCTCCAATCACACATTTTCTGATAAAGCATTTCTTCCTCAATCATCTCTCAATACACCTCCTTATAAATTAATAGGTCTATTTAATTTTGAAGATTGATAAATTCCCGAAACAATTTTTTGAATTTTTAAAGCTTCTTCTCCTGAAACTAAAAATTCTTTCTCACCTAAAAGATAATCATAAAATTCTCTAATTTGAATGACATGACCTGTTCCCCAATACGTTTTTTTGGCATGACCACTTGCTTCATAGTCTCCTTCTGGAATATCTTCGATTATCATTGGGCGTTCGTCAAAATACTCTACTTGCAACTTAGCCCCTGTAATTCTAACAACTGCTTCTTCTGTATGAAACTCTACTTCAACAGGCGCATCGTATGAATAATAATTATTAGCTAAAAATGAAATAATTGTTCCCTCTTTGTATTTAATAATCCCTTCGGCAAAATCCTCTACTTCAATTTTTTCATGAGCTCTGTTTCTAACTGTAGCTTCCACAAATTCAGGTGTTTGATTTAATAACCAATTGATTAAGTCTAATGTGTGGATAGCTTGATCAATAATCACACCACCACCCTCTTTTTCCCAAGTTCCTTTCCAGTCGCTCTTACTATAGTAAGCATCATCTCTTGACCAAGTAACTTGACATTTCCCTGCCAAAATTTTCCCAAGAGAACCTGTTTCAATCATCTTTTTTAATAACTGAGCACCGTTTGTGTAGCGATTTTGGAAAATCACGCCAAATTTAACTTGATGTTTTTTAGTTTGTTGAACCATTCTTTCAGCAGATTCTACTGTAGTTGACATTGGCTTTTCTGTTAATATATGCACGCCATGTTTGGCAGCTACTAAAGTTGCTTCTTCATGTAAATAATGAGGTAAACAAATATGGACTACATCTAGTTTTTCTCGAATTATCATTTCCTCATAATCTAAATAAAATGGCACACTGTATTTTTCAGCAGCGATTTTAGCTTTCTCCTCTTTAATATCACAAACAGCTACTAAATCCACTGCATCTAATGTTACAAGTGCATTGGCATGCATTTCATGAATATTTCCACATCCAATAATTCCTGCTTTAAATTTTGTCACTTCTATTCGCTCCTTTTTTTAATAAAATAATAACTAATGTACTAAGGATAATTCCGATTATTAGGGCTACAATATACAACACTAAATGAGAGACAGCTCCTGGAATCAACATGGCAAACACACCTCCATGAGGTAGTGAAAGACCACAATTAAAATACATTGAGAGACTACTTGCAACCATACAACCTAATACAAATCCTGGTAAAATTCGAAATAAATCTTTTACCGTATAGGCGATAACACTTTCAGTCACAAAGGTAGCTCCTAAAACCCATAACATAGAACTTTCTGAGACATCTTCTTTTGGAAAGTATTTCTTACCTATTAACATAGCTAAAGCAAGAGACAAAGGTGGTACCATTCCAGCTATCATGACAGCTGCCATTACAGGACTCGTCTCCCCCATACTTAAATCACTTAAAGTAGCTACGCCAAAAAAATAAGCTGATTTTCCGATTGGACCTGCTAAATCAATAATCATCATAAAACCAATTACTGCTCCAAGTAAAATCGGACTTTTGTCACTCATACCATTTAAAAATGAGGTAAACATCTCATTAAATAAAATTAGAGGTTTACCCACAACTGCTAATAAAATAAAAACTGTCACACAGCTACTAATGATTGGAATTAAAATATTATTTTTCAAAACAGTTAAGTTTTCTGGTAATTTCATATAATTAACTAATAAAAGAACACTATATCCAGCTAGATAACCTCCAATAGCTGCTCCAAAGAAAGCTGTATTCATCTCAGTTGCTAAAAAACCTGCTAAACACCCTGCTACTAAGCCTGGCTTTTTAGCTATAGAATAAGCCATTCCTCCTGCAACAGAAGGCCACATTAATAACATGCCTAAGCTACCAATTTTTTCAAAATAATCAGCTAAAACCTCTAATTGAAATGCATCTCTACTTAAAAATGAGAGTGCTGTTGCAATGCCTCCTGTTACAACAAAAGGAATCATAAAACCAATTCCAACAATCAAATGTTGATACATTGCATTTGCATTTTGTTTAAATTTCCCCATAATGTCTCCCTATAAAAAACCTAAATCCCATGTATGAGGAATAGGAATCTCCCTTACTTTTTCTTCATTGATTAATATAGTTCCTGCATTTTTTACAGGTGTCTTTTTAGATATTTCTTCTAACATATTAGATAATAAGCTCTCATTATAAGCTCTTACTCTTAATTCTTCTGCACTAACAGCTAACTGTCTAAAAGCTTTTAGTAAAATCTCTTCCTGACCATGATATTCCAATACTTCGGTAATTATTTTTTGATTCTCGTGACGTGTACTTATTAAAAGAAAACCAACTATTATTTCATTTTCATAAATCAAAAGTAGTTTTTCTTCACCTTCCCATAAATTACCCAAAGCCTTAGCATTCATTAAAATACTTAATTCAGTTGAACCTTTCATGTAATAAGTGTCTCCACTAATATTAAGTTTATGAATTTCCTTTAGCTCTTCTCTTTCTCCTGTATATTCTCTCATTACCAGATTTGAATTTTTTTCAGGAATAATAAATTCATTAAATTCTCCAAAAAACTCACAACCTTCTTGTAAATACAGTTTTCCCTGACCTGATACTAATAAAAAATCATTATCAGATTCTTTTTTCATTAATCGAAACAATGAGCGACCTATTCCTTGACCTTGATGATCCTCAGAAATACAAACTGCTCCAATTCGACTACCGTAAAATATGTCACCTTGATGATATAATTCTTCTGGTACAACACCAATAAAGCCAATCACTTTTTCATCTAAAATTGCCACATAGGAAAAAGTATTCGCCTCATTGAATAGTAATGGAAAAGAAACTTCCATTGGAATTTTTTCTTTAAAAACATCATTAGTTAGTTTGATAATACTTGGCCAATCTTCTTTTTTTACTAGACGATAAGTTATCACTTAAGACCATCCTCCTTTGTCGTTAATTCTTTCCACTAATGAAATCACTCTTTTGGTTTCTTTCAGACTAACTGGTGTTTTAAGTGTTTCAAAAAAGCGAATCATTTCTTCTAATAAATAAACATATAATGGTTCTTTGTCTGTATTTTGATTAAATTCAATAACTTCTTCTCCCATTAAAATCTTTCCTCTAAAGTCACCTATTCCCGATAAATCACCTTTAATAACACAAGCTAATTGGTTATAAAAACAGTTAATAATCATTTCATTCTGATTAGTTTCTACATATTCTACATTAAAATCAACAGGACATAGAGTTAACAAGGTTTCAACAAGATGAATTCCGTACCAAAACAAACCTGGAATTCCTGCTTCAATAGGTATTGGACCTTTTAACGCTATCTCGATCTGTTCATTTGGATTTAACTCTAATTTTTCTTTTACTTTTAAAACAGATTCTGAAAATCTTAAACTTGAACTGGACATTATCGGTGTATCATATTCTTTTACCAACACAATTATTTTCTCCAATTCTTTACTTGAGTAAGTAATTGGTTTATCAATAAAAATTGGCTTTTTATAGCCAATTATTTTTCGTAGTTGATCTAAGTGTAGTGAAGCATCCACAGAAGCGATAATAAACGCATCTGTAGAGCTTACTAAACTAGGTGTTAACTCTTCAACAATAGTAATAGATAGTTGATTTAACTCTTCTTCAATAGCCTGGTATCTATCTTGACTTAATGGTAGTTGGCTTCTTGTATCTCTTAAAGCATGTGTTATTTGCCAACTATTGATGTTTTTTTGACTGAGTAATCTAGCAAATGCCACACAGTGAGTGGAGTCAGTACCGATTACAGTAATTTGTTTAACCATCTATCTCATCCTTTGTTGATTTTTTTACTCTTTATCCTTTGACTCTTTCACGCCATAATTCTAAATTTTCTCTAATAAAATCGTCATCACTTAAATGCGGATAGTCTCTAGACACACGTGTTAATTCCTCTGCTTGTCCAGGACCCATGATTTCATTAGGGTTAAGACAATAATTACCTTGTAGTAATCCCTGACGAGCTAACATCTCATTAATTCCTGGAATACATCCTTGGAAATCATTATTGATATCAAAAAAGGCGGCATTGGCATCTGTTACTTGAGTGCCTTTCATTAATAGTTCTCTATAACCAAGACCTGTCTTCTTAGCTTTTTTTACTTCATCCATTAACTCAACAGCATTTTTTGTCCAAACTGCCCAGTGACCTAACAGTCCACCTAAAAATTCTTTTTGAACGAATTTCCCATCAACATTCATTTCATAAGGCGTTAATAAATCAGCAACAATGTTGTCATCATTTCCTGTATAAAACGCAATTTCATCAATTCGGCTTGAATGACAAACAGCACGTAAAACATCTAAGGTTTGGTATCTATTGAAGGGAGCTGTTTTAACAGCAACCACATTATCAATTTCCATAAATTTTTTCCAAAAATCATAACTAAAAATTCGTCCACCCACTGACGGTTGAAGATAAAAACCGAAGACTGGTATTATTTTAGCCACTTCTTTTGTTCTTTCTAACAAATCTTCTTCTGTATAATCTGGTAGACTGCCCATACTTAAAAGTCCCATATCATAACCATATTTGACTGCCAGTTCAGCTTCATTAATTGCCTGTTCTACAGGCCCACAAATCCCAGCCAATTTAATAAATGGACGATCTAATTTTGCTTTATCAATTTCTTCTGCAGCTATTCTTAAAACTGTTTCAAATAAATTATGCTCCGGATCACGAATTTCAAATTGTGTTGTATGAACACCAACTGCTAATCCACCAACACCAGCATCTATGTAATAATGAGTTAAAACTCTTTGATTAAACTCATCAAAACTACGATCCGGGTTTAAAGCAAGAGGATAAGCTGGCATGACTGTACCACTATGTAATAATTCTTTTAATTCAGGTTTTAAACGATTTACCATGGCTTAATATTTCCCCTTTCTCTCTTGGAAGTGTGTTGGTTTATCAATTGTAGCTCCGTCATTTAATAACCAATCCGCTGTGATATCAATCATCTCTCGAATTGTTGTTTGAGGATAACCAAATAACTCATGGGATTTAGAAGCGTTACTCAAGAGAGCTGTTTCTTGTTCCTCTCCTACAAAAGTAACTTCTTTATTTAAGGCCTCACCTAAACGTTCTGAAATCCAACGAACTGATAATGTTTCAGGGCCTGTGATATTTAAGATATTAGCTGGAGAGCTTGTCACAAATAATGAGCGAATGGCTTGCTCACAAGCATCTTTTTGCCAAATGACATTAACATGTCCCATTGTTAAATCAATTGCTTCATCATCTAAAATAGTACGAGCTAATTCAGATACAACGCCATATTTTAAATCAATAGCATAATTTAATCTAAAAATTGTCATCTCTGTTCCATTTTCTTTAGAAAAATGTTCGAAAATACGCTCTCTACCTAAGCAAGATTGAGCATATTCACCTAATGGATCTGGTGCCATTTCCTCAGAAGGAGCGCCCTCATTTACAGGAACTAAAGGATAAACACAACCTGTTGAAAATGCGACAATTCGGGAGTCCTTAAAGTACTCACAAATTCTTCCTGGTAAATACGCATTAACTGCCCAAGTGTAAGCTTCATTTCCTGTTGCTCCAAATTTATAACCAACCATAAAAATAATATTTTTTATTTTAGGTAAACTTCTCATTTCTTCTTCATTTAAAAAATCTGCTGCTAATGTTTTAATCCCATACTCTTCCAGTTCAGCCCGACTATTTGGGTCCGAAAATCGAGCAACACCATAAACATCATAATCAAGATTATTTTCGTCTATAGCATTTTTTAATAGCTTAGCTAATGTAACTCCCATTTTTCCGCTAACACCTAAAATCATGACATCTCCGTCTAATTGCTTAACATCATTAATTAAGGCAGTACTTGGTGTATTCATAGCTTTTTCTATTTCAACTAAAGATTTCATTCCTACTCTCCTAACATTAATTAATCATCACTGCTTGTTGAATTTTTGCTGAATCATATGCTCTTAGTCCAACTTCCATTGCTTTTAAACCATCGTACCCTGTAATAAAAGGTTCTCTTTTTTCTCTTACACAACTAACAAAATCTTTGATTAAACCAAAATCCATATTTTCACCAAAAAAGATATGGTTTGCTGCTTTTCCTGTATCTTGAAAATTACTTAAATGATCATTTAACGCATCAACCCTCAAGTTACCTTTAGAACCAAACAGCTCAATTGTCACGTCTCCCCAAGTTGGAAAATTATTACTTCTAGACCAACTACAATCATGAGTTACCATAATGTCATTAGTTAAAACCATGTTTAAAATACCACTATCTTCAACAGGCGTATCCTCAAAGAAAGTGTCAATTTCCGCATACACTTCTTTAACTTCTTCCTTAGTAAACCAACGAATGATATCTACCATGTGAACTGTGTGGTCAAGAACAGCTCCACCACCTGAAAGTTCTGGATTAACAAACCATTCCATAGGATTTTGTCCACGATTCGTGGTCTTAATGCTTTGTAACTCTCCTAATTCACCACTATCTAAAATCCGTTTTGCTTCAATAATGGGCTCACAGAAACGAACAGGAAAGGCAATTTGTAAAATGACTCCTGCTTCTTTACAAGCTTCTATCATTTCTTTGCCGTCTTCTACATTAGTAGCAATTGGTTTTTCACATAAAATATGTTTTTTAGCCTTTGCTGATAATAAAACTTCTTCTTTATGAAGACTATTTTCACTACAAATAATGACAGCCTCACAGTCACTTTCTAGTAAATCTTCTAGTGTTTCATAATATGTTGTTTGATAAGTTTTACTAGCCTTTACCCCACGTACTTTATCCGGGTCATAAATACCACTTATTTCAACATCTGGCAGAGACATTAAACTATCTGCATAACTATAAGCATGATGATGAGCAAAACTAATCATCCCTATTTTCATGTTATTTCCCGCCTTTCATTGAATCGGATAATAATTGATAAATGTTTTTTAATTCTAATAAATTTTCAGCAGTTAAAGTTGTTTCGAACTCTTCTGGTAGTAAAACTGTTGAGTTTAATTTAATAGATGCTTGAATTTGATTATCATAATCTAGATTAAAACCGCGTTTACTAAAATCAAATTTGAAACTTGCTCTTAAACCTTTTAAACTATTCAGCACATATTGAACAATCATCCGATTGTGAAGACGAATAGTTATAAAAATTTGCTGAGAATCTTCTGTTTTTTTTGAATACACTTTTAAGCGCTGAATTTTCCCAAAATATTGAGTAATAAAATATAAATCAACTAATACTGAGTTATAAAAACGCGGCTCAGTCATTTTATCTAATTGACGTTCATAATGAATAACGCCACCCTCATTTTTATGATTTTCAATTTGTTTTTCTGCAGCTTTTAAAGCATCTTCTCCTGAATTCTGATGTGTCACTATACACGTTTCATTTTTATTTTCGTAAATTATTTGTTTAATTGAAGATTCTATCGTCCCTTGAACAAAGGAATCATTAAACAAAGCTTGTAAATCCATGTCACAATCTCCTTTTCATTTTAGTAACGAACAATATGAGTCAACACAGAAATACCTGGTTGTTGTAAATCATGATAAGTTTTATCAATGTGTTCTAAATCAGTTACATTAGTCACGTAATCTGCTACTTTTATTCTATCTTTTCCTAACAAGCGAACATACTCTGCAGTGTTTCGCCCTTCAGTCCAACGTACTTGACCATATGGATAATCAATAGCATCTCTTTCATAGGACGGATCATATCGACCTGGTCCACCTGCTCTTGAAATCAAGATATCTATTTCTTTCGCAAACATATTTGTTCGCTCATAGTTTGGTTGAAGATCTCCAACTATGACACTTTTACCTTTATCTCGACACCACTCTAAACTTTTATTGGTTAAGTAACTTGAATCACCGCCTGTGCATAAAAAGACAGCATCAACTCCGTGACCATTTGTTACTTCAGCAATATGAGTTTCTAATTCTTCTTCATCAGTAAATGTATCAATACCTGTTGTTTGAGCAAAAACTTCCGCTCTTGGTTTAGATCGATTTAAAGCGATAACCTGATGACCTGCATTTTCAGCTATTTGACCAATTAATTGACCAAAGATACCTAAACCGACTACTAAACTTGTTTCACCAAATTGTAAATCTGCTTTTCGTAAAGCATGAATTGAAATAGCACCAATACCAGCTAAACAGGCTTCTTTTAGATCAACATGATCTGGCACATGACAAACTAAAGTTTTAGGAACAGCTAAATATTCTGCGTGATAAACATAAGGAGCTCCGTAACAAGCAACTCGGTCACCGGCTTTAAACCCTACTACTCCCTCTCCAACTTCTTCAACAACACCTGCAGCACTGTAACCTAAAGGAACAATATCCCCTTTGCTATTTCCCATCATTGTAATTTCTGTTCCCGGACTGATAGCTGAGTAACTTGTTTTGATTAAGACATATCCTGGTTTTGCTTGTGGAATTTCTGTTTCAAAAATAGCTACCTTCCCATTTCTTGCTCCAATATATTTCATTGTCTGACTCTCCTGACTTCTTATTTATTTCCAGAAAATGCTATTCCCTTAGTGAAGTATTTCTGGAAGAAGATAAAGATTAAGAATGTTGGTACAAAGGATAGAACTGATCCACCCATTTCAATACCAAAGTTACCTTCTTTTGTTAACATAGATGCTAAACCGACTGTTACAGGATACATCTCTTGACTTGTTGTAAAAATTAACGGTGTTAGTAAGTCATTCCAACACTGGATAAAAGCAAAAGTTCCAACTGTTGCAATAACCGGTTTACATAGAGGCATAAAGATTCTAAAGAATATTTGAAAATCGTTCGCCCCATCAATAAATGCTGCTTCTTCTAATTCTTTTGGTAATTGAGACATAAATTGTTTCACTAAGAAAACACCCATAATTGCCCAAAGTTGAGGAATGATTAATGGTAAATAAGTGTTGATCCAACCAAATTTACTAAACATGATATAACGAGGAATAATTAAAATTTGTGTTGGCACCATAATTACTGCCATCATCATCCAAAAAATCACATCTCGACCAAAAAATTCTTTTTTAGAAAATAAGTAACCTAAAATAGCTGCAAAGAACATTTGTGAGAACGTTGGAATAATTGTAATAATTAGTGAGTTGACCAACCATTTAGGATAGTCAGAATAACGTAAAATATGTTTAAAATTGTCTAAACCTAAATCACCACTTGCAATCCAATTGAATGGGTTACCAATTGGCAACTTCATTTTCATAAAACTTCCGACAATCATAATGAAGAAAGGTGTTAAGAAAAGTAAGGCTAGTAAAACTAGTAAAAAGATTGATAATTTCGATGTTTTTTTCGTTTCCATAATGATTGCCTCCTAACTGTAATCAATTGTTTTTCCTAAGAATCTCTTCTGAACTAATGACACTAAAAAGACCATGAAGAATAGTACATAAGCTAACACACTTGCATAACCTAGTCTTAATGCGGAGAATCCCTCTTGGTACATATAATAAACAATCGTATTTGTCGCAAAGTTTGGTCCACCACTTGTTAATAGGAAAGCTGAATCAAATACTTGGAATGAACCGATTGTTGTCATAACAGCTACATAGAAATGAATAGGAAGAAGTAATGGAAACGTGATTTTCCAAAAAACTTTACTTTTGCTTGCCCCGTCAATTCTGGCAGCTTCGTATAATTCTTCTGGAATACCTTGAAGACCTGCAAAGTAGTAAATCATTGTACTACCAATAATTTTGAAGATACTTAAACCAGCAAGTACTAATAATGCCTGATTAGAACTTGATAAAAACATTTGCTCTGGTAAACCTAACATACCTAAAAACTGGTTGATAAAACCTTCACCAGTACCTCTAAATAACCACTGCCAAATACCTGCTACTACAACAAATGACGTAACTACTGGTAAGAAGAAAATTCCTTTAAAGAAGTTACCGACTTTTGTTTTTTGACTAACGATTAATTGTGCTAACATCAGACCAATCGCCATCGATGGTACGATGTAATAAATTGAAAATACTAACGTATTCTTTAAAGATTTCCAGGCGATTGCATCGCCCAGAAATCTCTGCCAGTTCCCTAATCCGATAAATTCCGGAGTCCCAATTATTGGCCAATCGAAGAAAGTGATAATAAAACTAAATACGATAGGTGCCAAGAAAAAAATGGTGAAATGAATCAATACTGGAATCATGAATACGTAGACAATTGCATGTTTAGCCATATGATTTTTCAATGAAAAACTATTCTTACTTTTTTTAACTGTTTTAGTTGTTTGCATTGTATTGTCCACTTTCATTTATAGTCCTTTCTATTTCATCTCGTTTTTAATTAACTCATTTGCCTCTTTTGCCGCTTCTTCTGGTGTTAATGATCCTTCTAACATTGCTTGTAATTTAGCTTGTACATTTGGCATAAAAATACGAGCAGATGGATGAATAACTCCTGGATTTGCAATTTCAACATATTGCGCTAAATCTTTCATACGTTCGTTATCATCAAAGATTGTTAGAGCAGATGTTCTTGCTGGAATATAGTTAGTTAATTTATTAAATGATTTCGCATTTTCACTATTTGTCATAACTTCAACAAATTTAGCTGATTCAGCTTTATGTTTAGATGTAGAGGCTACTGAGAACATTCCTGTTGTACCAAAAGTCGCTTGTTCTTTTTGTTTTAAAGGAGCCCCAATAACATAGTTTTCTTTACCTTGTTCAGCCATTGAAGAAATTAGATAACCTGTTCCGTAAGCTGCTAACATTTTTCCTTCTTGGAATCCTGTTTGTTCAGTTGCATTAATTGAGTCTTTTGGAATGATTCCTTCATCATAAAGTTTTTTAATTTCAGTAAATGCTTCAACTGATTCTTTACTATCAATTACAGCCTCACCGTCTTTAATAATGTCTCCGCCTGCTTGCCAGATAAATGGATAAAGTGTTGAGTTTAGTGTGCTTCCACCTTCAAAAGTACGTCCAGCATAACCTTTTTCAACTGCCTTTTTAGCTAAAGCGTCAAATTCTTCCCAAGTTTCAGGTAATTTTTCAGGATCACCACCAACTTCTTTTAAGATGTCTGTGTTGTAGAACATTGTTTGAACTTCACGTAAAATCGGTAACCCATATTTTTTACCATCATATGTTACAGCCTCTAATGATGTTTCAGAAAAATCTGCAGCATCAAAATCTTTTCCTAGATGATCATCCATTGGCTCTAAAATACCTTTATCCGCAAATTGAGTCATCATATCTGGAATTAAGTAGAACACATCAGGACCATCACCAGATGACAACGCTGTCATAATTTTCTGCTCACGATTTGCCCAAGGAATTTCTTCGAAGGCGATTTTAGCATTCGGATAGTCTTTCTTAAATTCTTCTGCCATCTTATCAAAAACTTCAGTTTGCTCAGCTTTTAATTCTGTTCCAACGAAGGGATGTGTCCAAACTGTTAAAGTAAATTCATCATCTTTTGATTTAGCTGATTCTTCCTTTTTATCATTGTTTCCACATGCAACAAGAGCAGTTGTCAGAGCTAAACCTGCAGCTAATAAACCTAATTTTTTAACTAATTTCATTTTAAAATTCTCCTCTTTTAAAGTATTATTTCATGTCCAGTTCGTGCTGATTCATAGATAGCGTCTAATATTCTCATAATTTCGACTCCATCCTCAGCAGGTGCTAGACAAGTTTCATTGTTTAATACCACATCTACATAATGATTAATTTCATTTTGGAATAAACCGTTCATATCAAGCGACGTTGCTCGTTTGAAGTTAATATCTGTTAAATAACCATTCATCTCTGTAAATAGCTCAATTTCAGGGTCAATACAAGCACCACCCTTAGTTCCAAAAAGTTCGATTTTCCCAACATCATCTTTAAGATTTAAATTAAAACTAGCATCAATTGATAAAACTGCTCCGTTATCAAAACGAATCATCGCTGTTGCTAAGTCTTCTACATCAAAAATATCCTTCTCAGATTTTGAAACAGATGAATAATCAGTTTCATCTTTCAGCTCTTTACGACTATCCAGTTTTCTAAAAGTCGCACCATAAACTGATGTTACTTTTGGTTGACCGAATAAATAGTGAACCAAATCAATCACGTGAACACCTAAATCAATTAAAGGTCCTCCACCAGAACGACTCTTATCACCAAACCAACCACCTGGATTCCCGTGGCGTCTTAGATACTGAGCTTTAGCAAAATATAGGTCACCAAAGAATTTACTAGTTAGAAAATCTTGTAAAATCTTTGTGTCATTTCCAAACCTTCTAACAAAACCAATCATTAGTAATCGGTCATTGTCTATTGAAGCTTGAAGCATTTTTTCAGCGTCTTCTTTATTTGTCGCCATAGGTTTTTCACAAAGAACATGTTTCTTAGCATTTAACGCTGCTATTGTACACTCAGCGTGAGCTGCATTCCATGTACAAATACTCACTGCTTCAATGTCCGGATTTTTAAGAAATTCCTCCTTGCTTGTATATAGATTTTTAACACCATATTGCTCACCCATTTTTTTCAATTGCTTTTCATCTGTATCGCAAAAAGCCATCAAATTAACTTGTTCATTTTTTAAATAGGCTTGAATATGTTCGTTAGAAATGCTTCCAACTCCAATAACACCGACATTAAGCTTTTCCACCTAGATAAATCTCCTTTCCTTGTGCTATACTTTATTTATAAATTACTTTTGTGATTTAAGTTTATTACATGTTTATGAAAGCGTAAATATAGTTACTTGCTTAAAATTTGTACTATCTTGCTGTTGTGATAACTAATGAACTAGTCAGTTAAGTTATGTTCGTTTTTAGCTAATATTCATTTACATGATTGAAATTAATCCCAAAGAAACTTTGTGAAACTAAAAAAGCATTATATTAAGGAGTGTGACTTGTGGCAAAAATATTTTACGAAACTCATTTTTTTGAAGACCCTTCTTTTCCTGTTATTTTTCATTACAACACACTAACAAAAGGCAGATTCGAAGTTTTTCCTCACTGGCATATTAATATTGAAATTTTATACGTGATTGAAGGTACTGTTTCTATTACCTCTAATACTGCCAAAATTATTGCCAATGTAGGGGATATTGTTATTATTAATTCCAACTACCTCCACAGTATTCAAAGTCTTACAAAAGATTGTAGCTATTACTGCTTAATTATTGACCATGAACATAGTCAAAAATTAGGTTTTGATACAACTAATAATCGTTTTCTATCTATTACAACTGATAAAGAAATTAAAAATATTTACAATTTAATTATTAATGAAATGTTAAATCAAAAAAAATACTATAAAAAAGCCTCCGTTGCTTTATGTACAACCATGCTGATTTTATTATTTAGAAATGTTTGGTTAAATCAAGAAAAAGAAATCAATAACTCTGATAACAAGACTTCTATTGTGAAGCAAGGGATTGGGTACATTAATGAGCACTATGATGAAGACATTAAAATTGATGATATTTGTGCTACTGTAGGTGTTAGTAAATATCATTTTTGTAGAATCTTCAAAGAAGTCACTCAAAAAACAGTTAATGAATATACCTTATCCTTACGCGTTCAGCAAGCAAGATTTTTATTAAAAGAAAAAAAATACAGTGTTTCAGAAGCTGCAGAAGCTACTGGATTTAATAGTGAGTCTTATTTTTCAAAATGTTATAAGAAAAAATTAGGTGTTTTACCTTCAAAAGAAAGATCTATATAATAAAAAAACAGCCACATAAGTTTTATCTTATGTGACTGTTTTTTATTGTTTTGCTGAGCCATTTCCATGGCCTGGTGAATAATTAGCCGCTTCTGCTTCAGTAATCAAAGAGAAGTTATTTGGATTTTTTACTTGGCCATATGTTTTACCACTAGTTACTTTTAAGTATTTAAAACCTGCTGGTGCTTGATACCAATCACCATTCATAGTTGGTCCCGCAGCTTGTTCAGCCTGTTTTCTAGCTTCTTCTTCTTGTTTACGAGTTTCTTCAGCTTGTCTTTTAGCCTCAGCAGCGGCTTTTTCTGCTGTTTCTGCAAGTCTCTTTTGACTATTTTTTAGAAGCGTTTCATATTCTGGTTGAATTCTCTCATAATGTTTCTTCAAATCACCAGGATTATAGCCTTTTTTCTCTAAAGTATCTTTAATAACTGTAACATAGCTATTTAACTGTTCTTTTTCAGAATCTTCTAGTTGACCTTCAGATAACAATTTGTTACTTAAATTAATTAATTCTTTTACTTTAGGACCGTGTTCTTTAAAATCAAACTCAGAATCTTTAATTTTAGTTGTTATTTTTTCAACTAATTGATTGCTCTCTTTTTGTCTATCTTTAACAACTTGTAAATCATCCACATGATCAAAGAGCTCTGCATTTTCCTTTTGTGTCTCTTTTATCAATTTTTTGTCTGGCACTAATACATACTCATGTTTTGATAAATCTTCTAATTTTTTGTTAAACTCTTTTAACTCTTCGACGCTACTTTTAGCTTGTTTTTGATTATCAATTAATTGAATAGATAAATCATCAACTTCTTGAGCAATCTCTCGAACAGGCTTTACTTTAACTGAAGTATCTAACATTTTTATTTCTTGCTGTAATTTATCAATTAAAAGAGCATCCTCTTTCAGGATAAATGGTTCTTCAGATTTACTTGTTAACTTCTCTAACTCAGTCTGGAGCACATTAATCTCTTTTTTAGCAACGGTTGCCTCATTTTTTACGATTGCTTGTTGAACAGTTTCTATGTTTTCTTGTTCTAATTCAATTAGATCTGTTAATTTTGATTTTACATCTGAATCTTTAACATCAGCAAATCTTGTTAGTTGATTTTCCAACATGGATTTATCGGAATCTGATATAAACTCTGATTCCATAATTTTAAGCATTTCAGTTTTGTTGGTTTCATGTTCATCATATATTTTTTGGTATGACGCTTCATATGTATTTGTTGCAATTCCCCCAACTGCAGCAAAAGATAAAACAATACCAACTAATTTTTTCTTTATTGACACGGTGTTCTTCCCCTATTCCTAATAATCAAGTAGTGTGTGATTCTTTTTCTCTGATTTCTCTAAGGATTCATATAAAAAGAAACTATTCTCAATTTTTTTAGATAATTTTTCTTCATAATTTTTACTTTTTAATAATATTTTCAGTTCTTCTTCATTACCAAGAAAATTTTGAGTTAGCTGATTATCTAAAAAGAAAATAAATCTTCTATCCTTAGATAATTCTTTGTGATGTTTTTTTAAATATCTTTCAATTCGATCATAGTACCGACTAACTGATTTTGTTTTTATTGCAAATATAAGGGAAATCGCTAATCCAATAGTAAATAAAACAGCTGGATGAACTCTTATTAAGTCAAAATATAGAAACAACGAAATAGTACTTAACAAACCTAGAACTAAAGATGTTAACTGTAGTTCTTTCTTTTTAAGTGTTTCATATCCTAACATGCTTTTCTTATACTCCTCCATTACAACTCTCCTAACAACAGTTATTTAACCACTACTATCATATCTTTTTATCAGCTAATAAACAAGATTCTCACTTATTTTTAATAAGTTTTTCACAATCCGATTTCTAAATAAAAAAAGAAATGTAAACCCTTTTTAGTGAGTTTCATTTCTCAAAAAAATTACTTTAATATCATCTGTCTACTAAAGGTTTTAAAACCTAGTGATTCATACATTTTTCAATCACATTCAGCACAAAATATTTAAGTTGAGATATTTTTATCCTTATCTTTTTAAATAAAAGGTCTCAATAAATGATATCATGACTTCTTCATCATTTGGATAATCAAATCCTAATTCTAAGCTGACTTTTCTTGAATATGTTTGAAATAGACTTAAGGTATGCCAAAATGACTGTTCCATTTTCTCTTTTGTACTTAAATCAAAAGTTAATAAGAAATCTTGCCAATTTTCTTCTGATAAATAATTTTGAATAAACTTATAGTTCTTACCTAAACTTCTGTCATAACCCTGTTCATATCCAATGTGCCAAGACATCATTCTAAGAAGTTCTTGTCTAATATTATTATGCAGATGATCCATAGCAAATAATAATTCACCTCTAGCTAAACCTTTTGCAACATAAGCAGATACGTGCCAAAATTCATTTAAACAATCATTAAATTCTGCCTGATTAGGTTTTTTAAGCCAATAGTTTTTATCACTAGCTGGAGCAAGGTTTGAAAGTAACCTATCTTTATCAACCAAAACTTCAACTAAACCGTCAGATTCTTCTAAATACCAAGGTAAATCCTTTACTAAAACTAAACTTAAATCAATTTTTATGCCATCTTCCAAATACATTAAATAAGAATACATCTTAGGAAATTCAGGTGGAAATAGCGTCATATCTTCTGGTTTTTGCATAAAAACAACTTTGCCAAAAATAGCTAACCACGAGTCACTAACTAAAAAAGAATCTCTTTCAGTTACAAAAAATGTCACGTCATAGTCTTGATACTTGTCCTTTGGTATATTGACATTGGTTAGCGAACCTTCTAAAACAGATAATCTAATCCGGTTATCTTCTTTAGTTTGTTTTTTAAATAACTCTAACATCTCAGTTTTTGTTCTCATTATTTCACCTAAATTCTTAATCAAGTTTAATCTGATTAAAGAAAAAACTGATTTGATTAATTAACTCATCCCATTGATCATCTTCATTCCAAATAATCTTTTTATTTTGATATGTAGCTAATTTAATTATATTCATTTCCGTGGTTTTCTCAGAAATAAATCTCCATTCAAAAAAATCAGTATGGATACAATTCTTAAATTTGTTCTGGTGGCCCTCTAATTGTAATTTATGTAAATCTAAGATACCTTCTTTGATTGGGTACTTAACTTCAACAGAAGCAATTGGTTTTGATCCATTTTTATTGATAACTAATAGATCAGGAAATCCCGTTTCAGAATTATAAAATTCATAATCTTCACCTAACCATTTTCGTCTTGAAGAAACATTGATTGTTGTATAATTTTGACTTAAAACTGATCTTATTATAAATTCTACTGTAAAATATAATCCTACCTCAACTGAATTTCTTTTAGAAATAATATCCATCTCATTCTTGTAGTCTTCATAAGTTAATTCATATGATATTTTTTTATTCATTGGCTTTCTACTCCTTTTTTATTTCTTTACACAAATTTATTATATAACTTAAAATAAATAACTCAACGCCTCTATAAAGGCTTGCATTGGACCTGTTAAATACTTATCTTTTAAATAACTTATCACAACTTCACGAGTTGGTGGATTAATTATCTCAATTTCTTCTATTTCTAAATAGTTTAAATTACTTTTGAGTTGATGAGGTTGAATAATGACTATGGCATTTATTTTTCAGTAAAAACTTCAAAATAAAACAAAGCCAACAGATATTGTTACAATCTGTTGGCTTTGTTTATTTTCATTTAACTGCTTGGGCAACACTTTCTGCCACTACTTTAGCTACACCTTCTTGGAATGGATCTGGAATAATATTTGTTGTTGATAATTCTTCATCTGATATTAAGCTAGCTATTCCTTTAGCAGCTGCAATTTGCATCTCTATTGTAATTTTTGTGGCACGGGCATCTAAAGCTCCTCTGAAAATACCAGGAAACGCTAAGACATTATTAATTTGATTTGGAAAATCACTGCGACCAGTTCCAACTACATAAGCTCCCGCTGCTAAGGCTTCATCAGGGAAAATTTCAGGAGTTGGGTTTGCCATAGCAAAAATAACTGGTTTCTCATTCATTTCTTTAAGCCATTCTGGTTTTAAAACACCTGGTGCTGAAACGCCTACAAAAATATCAGCTCCTTTTAAAGCTTCTTTTAGAGTTCCTTCACGCATTTCACGGTTAGTTACTTTTGAAATCTCAGCATGATGAGGCGCTAAATCAGCTATTTGAGATTCAGAGATAATGCCAAAACGATCAACTACAGTGACGTTTTTCACACCAGCAGCTAAGAATTTACGTGTAACTGAAAGTCCTGCTGAACCTCCACCATTAACGACTACATTAACTTCATCAATTGATTTTCCAATTAGTTTTAAGGCATTATATAATGCAGCTAAAACGACAATTGCTGTTCCGTGTTGGTCATCATGGAAAACTGGAATATCTAATTCTTCAATTAATCTTTTCTCAATTTCAAAACAACGTGGCGCACTTATATCTTCCAAGTTGATTCCGCCAAAGGTTGGTGCAATATGTTTAATTGTTTGAATGATTTCTTCTGTATCTTTTGTATCTAAAACAATTGGAATCGAGTCTACATTTGCAAAACGTTTAAATAAAGCTGATTTTCCTTCCATTACAGGCATTGCAGCTTCAGCTCCAATGTCTCCTAAGCCTAAAACAGCAGTTCCATCACTAATAACAGCTACTGTATTTTTTTTGGTTGTTAATTCATAGGCTAATTCTTTGTTTTCAGCAATAGCAGATGAAACGGCTGCAACTCCTGGCGTGTATGCAATACTAAGATCTTCCTTGTTATCAATTCTCACCTTTGATTCAACTGATAATTTACCACCATTTACTCTTGCTTGTTCAATTGCTAATTCTTTTACATCTTTGACTGTCATTCTGTTTTCCTCCTATTAATTAAAATATTAATCTAAAAATAAATGTCATTGAAATAACTGTAATTGCGCCGCCCAATCTTGTTGCTACTTGTGCAAAAGGCATTAAATTCATTCTATCTGTTGTACTAAGAATAGCTACATCTCCAGTTCCACCCATTCCACTTTGGCAAGCTGAAATAATAGCCGCTTCTACAGGGTACATATTCATAAATTTTGAAACAAAGAAACCTGTTGTAATAACTGTTAACACTGTACTAATAACAACTAAGAAATATTGCCATGTTAAAACACCTACCACATCTTTTAAAGGTATATAAAGCAAACCTAAACCTGCCATAAGTGGGAAAGTAAAGTTTCCAGAAATAAATTTATACAACTGTTTAGAACCTCTTTGAGTTTCAGCTGGCACAACATTAATATATTTCAAAGTTGCTGCGACAACAATCATTAATACTGGTCCAGGGAAACCTGTTAAATGCTGTAATAAACCACCAGTGATAAATAACGTACAAGCTGTTAATACACCCGCACCCATTAATTTTACATCAATTGGAGACTTATCTTCTTCTTCCTCTAAATCAATTTCTTCACCTGGTTTTTGTTTTACTAACTGTCCTTTACCTGATAAATGAGGTTTTTTCTCGCCTAAACGACTAATGAATGCAGAACAACCAATGGCAAAAAAGTTACCAATAATCGTCGCAGGAATTAGTTGACCAACTAATTGTTCGCTTCCCATGCCTGTAATTTGGCTATAACCAAGTGAAAGTGGTAAAATGCCTTCACCAATCCCTCCAGCTAAAACTGGTGTTACAACGAAAAATAAAGTATGTTTCCAATCCATTCCTAAAAGAACACCAACTAATGTCCCAACTCCCATTGCTAAAACCATACCAATCATCATAGGAATAATCATTTTCATTAAACCTTGAACTAATATTTTACGGTTCATCCCTAAGATACTACCACAGACTAAACAAGCAATATAAAAATATAAAAAGTTTGCCTGTTTCATTAACATATCTGCTGATTGTAAAACGTTATCATTTATTAAATTGAAAAAAACTAAAATAGACGGAATTAATAATGACATAATAGCTGGTCCACCAAAGTTTTTTAAGTAAGGAATATTAGCTCCTAATGTTCCTAAGAACCAGCCCATTGTTAAAATAACTGCAAAACCACCTAACATATTAACTGGCAGTTGTTCTAGATAAGCTGTTACTAAAATGACTAGTGAAAGGACTAGATACACAGGTAATGGTACCGAGCCTACATGAAAAGTTTGCCACCCTTTTTTCTCTTTTAAATCCATTTATTTTCCTCCTCTTTGTTAGTGACTTCATCTTACTGAAACCGTTTTTACAAAAACAGATTATTTAATTAATTTAAGTAAATCCAATTAATTAAATCGACAAAGAAAATGCTATAATGATTTCGAAAAGGGGAATTAATTGTGAAGAAAAAATTGAGTTTATGGGCTGTTTTATCTTTTTCTTTTATTGCTACACTCGTATTATCTGTCTCTATTTCTTATGGATTAGTTATTAAAAACGCGGCTAATCGAGTCAGAAAAAATGAAGAAAAATTACTATTAGCAACAGGGAAACAACTTGCCAGTGAGAACTTAGTCATTGAAAGTTTACAAAAAAATGAAACCAATGAATCACTACAACGTTATACCAATCAACTAACCAAAAATTACGAATTAGATTTTATTGTAGTAATGGATATGAACGCTATTAGACTAACACATCCAGATAGCTCAAAAATTGGTAAACACTTTGAAGGTGGAGATGAATCTACTTCTTTACAAGGGAAAAATCATGTTTCAATTAGTCAAGGAACTCTTGGAAAATCTTTACGTGTTTTTGTTCCTGTATACGCAGCTGATTCTCAAATTGGTGTCATTGCTTTAGGAGTTAAATTAACGGCTCTCTCCACAATGATTCAACAATCTCAAAAAGATTATAAAATCTCTCTTATCATTGGTTTGATTTTTAGTTTAATTATTTCCTTTGTTGTTTCCCTTTATTTTAAGAGAATTCTCTTAAATCTAGAACCTAGAGAAATTGCTTCACTTTTAGAAGAAAGAAATGCTATGTTAGAAGAGATGGAAGCTGCAGTCGTGGTAATCGATTTACATGAAAAAGTTCTCTTAGCTAATCTACAAGCTCAAACTCTTTACCGTTATACAACCCAAGAAAATGACTTAACAGGACAACCTATTCAAAAATTATTAACAGATTTCAATCAAATTGATTTAGATAAAAAGATTGAGCAGCTTTACCAACAACACGGTCAAGATTATTTATTTTCATCTTCTCCCATTGTTGTTCGCGGACATAAAACGGGATATATTATTTTTCTAAGAAATGCTACAGAATCTATTTTTGTTGCTGATCAGCTAGCAAATACAACTGCCTACGCAACGGCTCTTCAAAGTCAATCTCATGAATTTATGAATAAACTTCATGTTATTTATGGTTTAGCTAATTTAGAAGCTTATGATGAATTAACTCATTACTTAGATACCTTACTGACTCCTGAACAAGAATTTTCTAGCTACTTGTCACTGTTAGTTAAAGACCCTATTATTGCTGGTTTTTTAATTGGTGAACGGCAAAAATTTTCTGAAGTAAAAACCAAATTACAAATTGAGATATTCCCTGAAATTCCACTTAATAATTCAGAAGAACGCACAGAATTAATTACTATTTATCGTTATATTCACTACGCTTTTTTACAAAGAAAACTACCTGAAACCCTAAATTTAAGTATTGAATTAATTAATGGTATGTTAATCACCACTTATACGTTTAATAATGAAGATATTCTTCAAAATGAATGGTTTAAAATAAAAGAAAGCTTACACTCTTTTTATTTTAAACAGCTATTAAATGATAGTCAGAGTCAGCTAACTTTCAAATCAAATTCACTTGTTTTACACTCAACTTATCTCAAGGAGGACGCTCTTAAATGACACATATTTTAATTATCGAAGATGATCCAATGGTTCAATTTATTCACCAATCTTATCTTGAAAAAATTAGTTCTGACTACGTGATTGATGTCTGCACCTCGATTGAAGAAAGTCTATTAATTCTCAATGAAAAATCAGTAGATTTAATTCTTTTAGATATTCATCTTGAAGATGGTAATGGACTAAACCTATTAAGTGAATTAAGAACAAAAAAACGAGATATTGATGTTATTTTAATAACGGCCTCTAAAGAAGCCATTCTGGTCAAGGAGAGCTTACATTTAGGGGTTTTAGATTATTTAATCAAACCATTTACCTTTGAAAGATTTGCAAAAAGTATTGCACTTTATCAAAAAAAGATTGATCAATTAAATAGTTCTGAGTTAGATCAGTCTTTAATTGACTCCCTAATCCAGCCCTATTCAGCTGATACTTTATCGAAAGAAGAAGAAATGGAGAAAGGGCTAACCCAAGAAACACTAACTCTAGTTATTAAAACCATTCAAAAATTAGAGCAGCCTTTTACTATCCAAGCTTTGACTCAAGCCACAAATCTTTCACATGTCTCTATTAGAAAATACGTTTCTCATCTTGAAAAAAAGCAACAATTAACTAGCAAAAATATTTACCTAAAAGTCGGAAGACCTTATAAAACTTATATTTGGAATGAAAAAAATAACCAAAGAAACTAATAGAAAAGTTTCTTTGGTTATTCATTTTTTGTTTAATAATAAGATAGTTTTGTTTGCTTAATAACATCTATAATATGTGATGAAATAACTTCATAACCGTAATTAGAAGGGTGAAATTTATAGATTTCTCCCTCTCCATCAACAAACATTGTTTCTACATTTAACTCATTAAAACCTGATAAATAATATAAATCTACGTAGGGCAAACTATATAATTTAGCTATTTTAACGATTGAATCACGGTAAATTTTGGGCATTAAGCCATTAGCATCTGTAAAGCATTTGAAGGGGACAATTATAACAATTTTTGTCTGAGCATTTGTTGTTATAATATGTTCAATCATCTTTTGGTAACTACCACAAAATGTGTCGCAATCAAAATCTGAGCCAATTTCTTGGACAACACCAAATTTATCAAAATCATAATCTCTAAAATTATTAATTCCTGAAAAAAGAGTAACACCATGAATTTCTTTAAAATCATTTTGCAAAACTCTGCGACAAATTTGTTGTGTAATTTCACCGCTAATCCCTTGATTTTCAACTTCCATTCCTAAATATTCTTTCATGTAAGATTGATAACCTTTACATAATATCCCAGCTTCGTTACTATCGTCACCATAAATTTGGCCATCATAAAAAGTAACAGAATCCCCGTAAGCTATCCATTTTTCACCAGTAAATAATTTATCCATTATGTTAGTCACTTCCTAAATAATTTTTGCTTAAATTTATCTTATCTATATATTACTATCCTTCATTGCTGGATAGCGTAAAATATTTTGTGTAAATAGAAATTTTAGGTAGATAAAAAGAAAGTCCATTCTGTAAAATTAAAGTTACCACAACCGAAATTTTATGGGAGGACTTTCTCATGACTAATTTTACTACAGAAATTATGGAAACACTAATCAATAAGGGTGATTTGGATGACTTATTCCGTCGTCATCTAGAAT
>NZ_QPJV01000018.1 GCF_003337315.1 Vagococcus fluvialis
ATGAATAGTAAGGTGGTTCTTTTCTTTTAAAGCCAGGGTCTAGTTCATTCTCTGAAACACCTGAACTATTACCAGGGTCAACAACAACAATAGTCTCAGATGGATTATCACTATTGATAGTTCTTGGAGGTGTCTTAGTTTTATCAGAGCCATTATTTGGTTTAGTATCAGTTGTGTTAGAAGGTGATAAATGACCTAATAAGAATTTTTCCAATCCCTTTTTCTTAGTTTTAATTCCTTCGTCAGTAAGAGGACCATTAGCTAAAATTCTTTTTTTAGCTTGTCGTTCTTTTTCCTGATCAGTATGGTGCCAACACTCAGCAGAGTGATCCTGTATACTAATAGCTTTTAAGAATCCTTTAGGCATACGATTAGTATAAATCAAACGTGCTGAGCATCCTATCTCAGGACAATATAATAGCTCTCTAATAGAAATAAAATCAGGGTGTTCCTTAATTTGTTGAGGAGTGAGAAGAACTCCATTATCCTCGTTATCTTTTTTGTATAATGCTTCATTAAAAATCATGTATCTTAACTCCTTTTCTTTTTTTACAGAAAAGCAGACACATAAAATACTGAAAAATTATATGTATAGTATTCAATTATTGACTAATTTGTGATAAAATTTGATTCGATAGAAATTATCAGTTAGTCATGACATGATAATTGTTACTAAACGCCAATTTAGTAATTTATATGCTTGCACAACTGAACTTGAAACTGAGCGCCAACTCAGTTTTTATTTTTAAGCATATTTTTGTAAGATGCACTATCATACGAAAATTCTTTTAAAAAAAATTCAGGTGTTTCTGCGATAAACATATTCTAACATATAAAATAAAGAGTAGTCAATAGATTTTTAAGTAAGATTTAACATCTTACGTTGGTTGCTAGGTAGAAATCCTTAATAATCATATAGTTAATAGCTTTTAGATGAAGAAAATTAATTAATGTTTTCTGTAAAACTACATAGTATTAATACTATGCTTTACAAAGAACTTTGTGTTATAATCAAAATGAAAGGGACGTACTACTAATACGCCCCTAGTATAGAACCGTTTAAGACGGTAGCAGTTTAATAAGTTTAAATAACCGTTAACTCGCCAAAGTTACGACGGTTATTTTTTTTTGTCATTTTTCAGAATCGTAACAATAGTTGATACCAAAGCTAGTGTAAAACTACCAAAGGCAATCATCAATTGTAAGGCTTCCGACGTGGACAAAAGGCTTCTCCTTCCTTAGATTTAATACTTATTTTCATAAGCATCACCTCGATTCAAAGATAGCCACCGTCATAAACTTTTCTACGTTAATATTATAACATAATGACGAAGTTATTTTACTGTTACAAAATGTTTTTTGTTTTCAATAACAAATTGTGCAGCTTTAAATTTTAACTCCTCATTATCGCTATCCAATAACTCTGTAATGACCTTAATAGCTTTTAGTTCAATTTTATTGTGATCCTCGATAGAAGAAGATTGCTCATTAATTATTTCCTCTATTAAGTGAGTGTGTTTAGTTAAATCAGCAACTGTACCGGGATAACGTAAAGATGCTCTTACTTCTTCAGGTAATTTACTTCTTAGTATTGGCTTCTTATCAAATAACCAAGAGACTGATCGTTGGTGTGGAAATCCTGATCCAACTTCATCTTTATCTAACTTTTTTTTATATTGATAATCTGATGTTATTATTCCTAAGTAAACATCTTTTTTGTTATTGGATGGAACAATTACATAGTCATTGATGTTAAATAAAGTAACTAAAGAATAAACATTACCTATTCCTTCTTCCCAACCTAATTTGGATAATTTACTATGAATTTCTTCATAATTTAGATTTTCAAAACTTTCTCCAACGGGATATCCAACAGCTATAAAATTGTTATCAATAAAATTGTCTACTTGGTAAGAACCATGTGGTGACCCTCTAAATAGCCATGTGTTTGTCATGTATATCACTCTTTCTATTTTTATATCTATTTCTTATAGTTCATAATATAGCAAAATAAAAAACACATGTCAACACATGTGGTGAATATATTAGTTTTTGTGAGTTAGGATAAATAATCGTCACCTCCTACCTACCCTCACGGGCTTCACGGTAGGAGCTTTTTTATTATCAAAAACCAAACCTGTTTCGTCTCTATGAGCCGATAAGTCACGGCCTGCAAAAGGCAGTCCTATTGTGACTTAAGTTTCGTCCGCCAGCGTCCGATTAAGCGTACACAAACCTCAATTGCAGGTACCAGTTATAAAGAGGGCATTTGAGGTTTAAGTACGCTTAGAAGCCCTTAAAGTCAAAACCTGGTTAACTTAACTCAGGGAACGTTCAAGGTTTACTGTCCCTCTCTTCCTCCCCCAAGCCCCCTCCATACTCACCCCACTGTCTACCTCGCTCCTTAGCACTCGCTCACATACGACCTAAAGGTAGCATCTATAGCCTTTTTGGGGGAGGGTAAAAAGAGGGACATGACTCATTCAAACATCTTGCAGATGTTTTCTCTCCTCAAAACCTTTCACTTATCCCTCAGTACGCCAAAAGGCACTAACATTTAGCTGAAGCTAAATGAAGTGCCTTGAAATCAAAATAAAATTATAAAATCATAGGAAGTGGCTAAGGGAAAAAAGTTGTTTTATTTATTAGTTAAAAAATATGAATTAATTTCCATTACAACGAAGTTAAGTAATATGTAGATAAAGTTCTATACTAGCGTCAGTTGTTAAATATCATTATAGAGTTAGTAACTCTATATTTTTGTCTTTAAATTTGTTTAATATAGATTTATTATCTGAATCCGTAACTAAGTAGCTGATTTGAGATATAGGACAAGATACATAGTGACTAGATGCCCCTAGCTTTTCTTTTGTTGCAATAGCTATGACATGATCAGAATGGTCGGCCATTTTTAGTTTTGTGAAAGATTCTTGTTGAGAATTTACTGTTGCACCTATATTAAAGTCTAAATTATGAATTCCCATTAAATAATAATCAGCTCTAATATTTTCAATCTCTCTAATGGTACTTTCCCCTAAATAAACTGCAGATCTCTTCGCAAAGTTACCTCCTAAACTAATAGTGACTAATTCTTTTTTTTGAATAGCAGCAATTGCAATATAAGGACTATTAGTAATCATTGTACCTTTAAAGTTTACAGGTAAAGATTCAACAAATTTCAAATTAGTAGTACTACCATCTACAAAAAAAACAGAATGCTCTTCTATAAGAGGAAGTGCTAGTTGAACAAGTTTTATTTTTTCTTCATTTTTAATATTATTTCTATATTCAAAATTTGTAACAGAAGGGCCAATTGTTGTTGCACCACTATGTACTTTCTTTAATAAATCATTTTTCGCTAATTGATTTAAATCTCTACGAATGGTATCTTCTGAAACGTTTAATCTTCTACTTAATTCACTTGAAAACACGCGACCTTCAGAACTTAGAATATCTAATATAATTGATTGTCTTTCTTTCTTTAACATTTTAGCCCACCTTTAAATTTATTAATCTCATTGTCTTTATTATAACATTTCGTTCTAAAAATTGCACAATAAATGCATAAACATGCAAAAAAAATGCTTGTATTTAATTGAGTAAGCGGTTAATATGTATGTATAAAGTTAGAAAGGTGTGAAGCAGAAATGGAAAAATGGTTAGATTTAGAAGGGAAAGTAGTAATTGTCACAGGAGGAAGTATGGGGTTAGGTGAAAAAATGTGCTCCAATCTAAATTCTAATGGTGCCATAGTTATTTCACTAGATGTTGTAGAACCAGAAACAGAAAGTGATATTACTTTTATAAAGTGTGATATTTCAAATAAGAAGCAAGTTGTAGATTGTGTAGAGTCAATTAAAAATAAGTATGGAAAAATTGATGCTTTAGTTAATAATGCAGGAGTTAGTAGACCTAGGATGTTAGTTGACCATAAAGGAGAGCATCCTGAATATGAACTAAGTGAAGAAGATTTTGATTTTATGGTTAATGTTAATCAAAAAGGAGTTTTCCTTTGTTCTCAAGCAGTCGCAAGAGAAATGATTAAACAAAATTTTGGAGTTATCATTAATATGTCATCAGATGCAGGGCTTCAAGGCTCTGAAGGTCAAAGTTGTTATTCAGCTAATAAAGCAGCTGTTCATGCTTTTACTATGTCTTGGGCAAAAGAGTTAGGCCAATTTAATATTAGAGTTGTAGGGGTAGCGCCAAGTATTAATGAAAAAACTCCAATGAATAATGAAGCAAACTTTAAAGCATTAGCATATGCTCGAGGAACTGATCCGTCAAAAGTTCACAGTGATTTTAAAGGAATTATTCCGCTAGGAAGACCAGGTAAGATGACAGAAATTGCCGATTTAATTTCTTATTTAGTTTCAGATAAATCATCATACATTTCAGGAACGACAATTAATATTTCTGGTGCTAAATCAACTCGATAGGAGGAAGTTGTAAATGGAATCAATATCTACTAAAAATAGTTCTTCTTCAAATATTTTATCTAAAATTCGTAAATTTGGTGGACATATGAGTGGTATGGTCATGCCTAATTTAGGAGCTTTTGTTGGTTGGGGTCTTATGGCAGCGCTTTTTATTCCAAATGGTTGGTTTCCTAATGAAAATTTAGCACAAATGGTAGGGCCAATCTTAAACTATCTATTTCCTTTGTTAATTGGTTATACAGCAGGCTACAACATTCATGGTCAACGTGGTGGAGTTATTGGAGCGTTTGCAACAATGGGAGTTATTGTTGGAGCTGATATAACAATGATTAGTGGAGCTATGATAATGGGTCCATTATCTGCTTGGGTATTGAAAAAATTTGATGAGGTAACACAAGATAAAATTAAACCTGGTTTTGAAATGTTTGTTAATAATTTTAGTTTAGGAATTATTGGAGCAATATTTGCAATATTTGCATTTCTTACAGTCGGTCCATCTATTAGAGCATTAATTGCAGTATTAACAACAGGAGTTCAATGGGCAACAGATAATAATTTAATACCAGCATTATCTATTTTTATGGCTCCTGCCCAAGTGTTATTTTTAAATAATGTTGTGAATCATGGTATCTTGGCACCAATTGGTTATGCTCAAGCAGCAGAGTTTGGAAAATCTATAATGTTTTTAGTAGATACTAACAACGGTCCATTACTGGGAACATTATTTTCAGTTTGGTTATTTGGAAAAGGTAAAGCGAAGTCTACAGCTCCAATGGCAATGTTTATTGCTGGTATTGCTGGTATTGGTGAAGTTTACTTTCCATTTGTTTTAGCAAATCCAATATTAGTATTTGCAACAATGGGTGGATTAGCAGTATCTTTATTTCTTCAAGTATTACTGGGTGGTGGATTGATTGGAGTTGCATCGCCAGGTAGTTTAATTAATATAGCATTGATGACACCTAAAGATGCAATATTTGCAAACTTTGTTTCTATTTTGGCAGGATTTATTGTATCAACTTTATTAGGAATGGTGTTATTGAAATTATTCGGTTCAGGTGAAGATAACGATGATTTAGCTAAAGAGTTTAATGTTGGTGGAAGAAAAGTAAAAACTGTAGATAACTTCACAATGAAAGAAAATAGTTCAAAATCTATAAACGAATTAGAGTCATTAGCATCTTCAGTGAAAAAGATTCAAGTTGCTTGTGACTCTGGAATGGGATCAAGTGCAATGGGAGCGACAGTCCTTAGAAAGCGCTTGAAAAAAGAAGGATTTGAGCATATTGAAGTTAAAAACTCCTCAGCTAATAGGATAGATATGGATACTGATATAGTTGTAACTTTAGAATCATTAATAGATAGAGCTAGAATAAGTGGGAAAAATCCTAATACTGCATATATCCCAATCAATAATTTCTTAAAAGATGATGACTATAATGAAGTGGTTAGTTTTGTTGCACACAGGGAACAATCACTAGAAAGTTCTTCTGTTTTATCTAAAGAATTATTGAATGAAGAAAATATCATACTTGGAGCAAAATTTGACAATCAATTAGAAGCTATAAAAGCGTCTGGAAAAATTTTGGTAGAACAGGGATACGTTAAAGAAAAATATATTGATGATATGGTGGAAAGAAATAATAATATTTCAGTATATATTGGCAATCATGTAGCGATACCACATGGCTTAGAAGATTCCCAAAATCAAATTATCAAATCAGGTATTTCTATTATTCAAGTACCTGAAGGGGTTGACTTTGGCGAAGGTAATACAGCTAATGTGATAGTAGGAATAGCAGGAAAAAATGATGACCACTTAGCAATTATTAGTCGTCTTGCAGAATTATTTATAGATGAAAACAATGTTGAGAAAATTAGAAATGCTAAGACCAAACAAGAAATTCTAGGCTTAATTTATCAAAAATAGAAGAGGACGTGCCACAAATGAAAAATGTGATGATTGTAGGAGCAGGAAGACTAGGAAAAGGATTTGTTGGTGAGACATTCCATAATGCCGGATGGAATATTTCTTTTTTGGATAAAGATCCTAAGGTAATAAGTGAATTAAATAAAAATGGAAAGTATCAAGTTAAAGTTCATACTACAGATGATGTTTTTATAAATGAAATTGATAATTTTCAAGCTTTTTTGACAGAATATACTCCAGAATTGACAGAAAATTTTCTTAATACAGATTTACTTATGTGTCCTTTATATCCAGAAGATTTTGAAGAGTCGGCAAAATTTTTGAGTGTTCTTTTTAAAAAGCAGTATGAAGTAAAACCAGAAGATAAAAAAACAATTATTTGTTTAACAAATAAAAACCATATCATTTCTAATATTACTAATTACTTCAAAGATAATTTAGAAAACGATGAACTTAGGGAATGGTTTGATAAAAATGTAGTTATCCGTGACTCTATTGTTAGAAGATCGACAGATGCAAAAAGTAATTATTCGACCGATTTAGTAACTACAGCAGTAGCCTCTTTGATTATACAAGGACCTGTGAATTCGGATTTTTCAGATGTTCAATGGTTAGATGTCCGTGAAAATGTTGAAATGCTTAAAGATATTAAAGTTTTTACAATTAATGGACCTCATGCTGCTACAGCATATATGGGTTATTTAAAAAAATATGATGATATAGTTACTGCTCAAGAAGACTCAGAAGTAGCGAACTTAATCAAAGCAGTCCACGATGCTACCGTTCAAGCAGTCTTGTATGAATATCCAGTTACAAGAGAGGATATTAGAGAGCTGGAATATTTACCAAAAGCTAAAAATGAAATGCCGGATGCTATTTTTAGAGTAGCTTTTGATCCGATTAGAAAAGTAGGACCGCAAGATAGATTTATGGGAGTTATTGCATTGTGTCAAAAATATGATATTAATTTTGATGGAATTGCTAAGGCTTTGGCTTGCGCTTTTCACTATGCAGAACCCAAAGATCCATCTGCAGTTAAATTGAATAAGGAAATAAAAGCAAATGGTTTACAAGAAACCGTAGCTAAATATATTGGACGTTCAGTTGATGATGTGGTTGTTAATAAAATTCTATTAGAAAGTGAAAAACTAAAGCAAGCGGGGGTAATATAAATGCTTGAAGGCATTATATTTGATATGGATGGGGTAATTGTTGACACGGAACCGATGCAACTTGAAAGACAAGTAAGCTTTTTAAATCATTTAAATATAAACATTCCTTATGAAAAGCTTTTAGAGTTTGTAGGAGCGGATAAGAGAATGACATGGAGTATTATTTCTCAATATATTGATTCTAAGGAGTTTCCGACGCATGACTCTTATCAAATTGCATTAAATCAATTTCATAAAAATCATGAAATAAATTATGCCTTACTATTAAACCAAGGAATTATGGATTTGCTGAAATGGCTTAATAATGAAACAACAATTAAAGTTGCTCTGGCATCCTCGGGAAGCAGAAAAAAAATTGATACAGTCTTAGAACAATGTCGAATTTCAGAGTATTTTGATTTTTCAATTAGTGGTGATATGTTTGAAAAATCAAAACCTAACCCTGAAATATACTTAAGAACAGCAGAAAAATTACAAATTATGCCTCAAAATTGTATAGCAATTGAAGACTCTCACTATGGTATTCAAGCAGCGAATAAAGCTGATATGTTTGTCATTGCAAAATTGGAAGAAAGATTCAATTTTTCTCAGGCAGTAGCAGATGTTATTGTAAGAAATATTGATGAAATTCGACCTATTATCGAAAAGTTAATTATTTGAAAGGGTGTGCATCAGTGGTTGATAGTAAAAAAATGGATGGGGTTTTAATATTATTGTTACTGTTTGTACCACCTATTGGTATCTATAAAATGATAAGGGAAAAACGATGGGGGACTTCTATTAGAATATTGGTTATTTTAATATATGTTTTCTTAATAATTGCGACATTTTGGACTAAAAAATAAGAGAGGGTGACAAGATGTCTAGTATTACTTTATCACCATCAATTATGTGTGGTGACCTAGTCAATTTAGAAAAAAGTATTAAAGAAATTGAAAGGGCTGGATTTACAACGCTACACATTGATGTGATTGATGGTGCTTTTAGCCCTAGTATGCCTTTGGGACTAGAAACTATTAAACGTATGAGGGAAGTTACTGATTTAAATTTTGATGTCCATATTATGTCAGTTAACAATGAATTTTTTATCAATGAAGTATTAAGTATTGGAGTTCAGAGTGTTACTTTTCACTGTGAAACAGCCTTACATATTGATCGATATATTCAGTTGGTAAAAAATTCTGGTGCTAATTGTGGTATAGCTTTAAATCCAGCAACAAACTTCAATGATTTAAAATGGATTTTACCTGATTTGGATCTAATATGTTTAATGTTAATTAATCCTGGTTTTGCAAATTTTAAAAATGAGAAAGCGGTTCCATATGGAGTGAAAAAAGTAAAAGAATTAAATTTATTTTTGAAAAATCATAAAGCGGACGTAGCTATTCAGGTAGATGGTAGGGTATCTTTAGATGTAATACCTGAATTAGTAAAAGCTGGAGCAAATAATTTGGTCTTAGGAAGTAAAAGTTTATTTAGAAAAGGCTATTCAATTGAAGAAAATAGAAAGTCTATTGTTGATTCGTTAAACGAAATAGAGGGAATATATTATGAGTTACAATAAAATTAGTGATGACATCTTATCTGAATTAACAAGCGTATTAAATCAAATTGATACAGAGGCCATTGATTTAATGATTTCAGAAATGAACAAAGCAAAAAAAATTTACTTTGTAGGAGTTGGACGTGTTTTTTTATCTCTTCAATCTATGGCAAAAAGGTTAGCTCATCTAGGATATGAAGTATATGTAGTAGGACAAATTACTGAACCAGCACTAACTAGAGAAGATTTATTAATTGTAGGATCTGGAAGTGGTGAGAGTTTGTATCCTTTACTAATTGCTGAAAAAGCAAACGAATTTGGAGCTAAAATTATACATATAGGATCAAACCCTAATAGTTCAATGAAAGAATATAGTCATTTGTTTATTCGAATTCCTGTACAAACAAAATTATCTTTAGAAGACGAAATCAAATCGATACAACCAATGACAAGTCTATTTGAACAAAGCTTACTTCTTTTAGGTGATATCATATGTTTGATGATTATTAACAAAAAAAATATTGTTTTAGCAGAATTATGGCAATTTCATGCAAATTTAGAATAAATTAATATACATCGAGTGATTTAAGAAACTAGATTAAATAAGAATAATAAATAGTATTTCTAACCATTATAGTTACTGATCTTGTGAAAATGGACCGAGACACCTCATCAAAAGAAGCAAACCTTTTTAATTTAGTGAAATCACTCAATTAGAATTTAAAAATATCTAACTACAAGACATAAAAAAGAATCCTAGAAATAAGGATTCTTTTTTATGTCTTTAAATTTTAAAAAGTAACAACCTCAGTTGTCCCAATCTACTTTCATTTCTTCTCATAAAACTTCTGTCCCTAGTTTTACTTATTGTTTACTTCCAAATAAAAAAACACTGTAGCTTTCATATCTTCTTAACAAAAACTAAAGAAAAATAAAATGAAAGCGATTTCTTAACGCTTTTAGTATATTTCTAACGTAACTAAAAAAACTATAGAAAGGAATGGTTACATGGAAAGAGTAGTAGAAAAAAGAGACGGAGAATCATCAGTTGATAATTTGGAAAAAGTATCAATTGGAGGAAAAGTAGGTATCTTGGATGATACAAAGAAAGTTAATTTTCATGGCATTAACAAAGATTTAGACCGTGAAGTAGCCTACGATGTGACAAAATCAATCTTAGGTTTACAGAAAGAACCAGTAAATGAATTAACTCGCTCAGAAACCTATCGAAAATTTAATTAGAAAGAGGTAAAAAAACATGGCAGAAAAAATATTAACAGAAGTATTACAAATGGAGTTTAAAGATTCATACAACAAAATCAGAAAATTAAAAGTAGCTAATCCGCGACCAGACTTAACTGAAGAAGAAATTGAACAGGTTATGAATGATATTTGTGATCACGAATATTTTAACAACTGGTCAGAACCAACACCGTATAAGGCAAAAATTATCAAAACAGAAGTTAACGAAATTGTGACAGTCTCATAAGTTTAAAAGAAAGTCAGGTCATTTTATGCAGAATAAAGCTTTAAAAATAGAATCACTGGCTCAAAGTGTTTACAAGAAGTGTGATGTGTGTGGAAAGGTTAAAGATAATTTCTTTAAGCTCAGTGTCTATGATGCGAAAACTGAAAAATTATTAGTCGGGTCACTTGATTTATGTAAATATTGTGGCGAAAACATGGGAGATATTCTGAATGTTTATACCGAACCAGGTGCAACATTAACAGAATTTAGCTTTGAAAAATGATGGAATTTTTACAGATTTTTGAACAAGACATTTTTGCCATAGCGGTCTCAATTTTTTTACTAGTGCGAGTAGAAAATAAACTAGATGACCTCACTAAGGCAATTACGAAGCTCTCAACAATAATTATCACGAATCAAAAAGACTAATCTTTCCCACCCTTTACATTTAACATACGACAAATTTTTAAATTTGCGCCAAATTTGTCATGAAATTTAAAATTTGGCGCCAAAAATATTTTTATAAAGGAAGTGTTGTATATGATCCAATCGTTTTTAACCCACTTATACCAAGAAGGAAAGGCAAAAAGTACCTTGGATGAGTATCGAAGACGGTTGGAAAAATACAAAACTTATTTAAATACTTTTGGATTAGATATTTACCAGGTAAAAATGAAAGAACTGATTTTAATTAGAGAAGCTATGTTAGTTGATGGTCTTTCAATTAGGCGAATTAATCAAATATTTTCAACAGTACGCGTGTACTATGATTATTTAATTTTACATGAACAACTTGAGTTTAATCCTGTTGTACTTGCCTTACACATGACACCTAAAGTTAACCGGATTGAGCAATTGTCTAAAGAAAATATGGAAAACTTTCGTTCTTATGTCGATTCTTGTCAAATAAACGTGCGCTGTGCTTTTTTACTTATGATGGCAACTGGAGCTCGTGTTGGTGAGATTGCTGCTTTAACTAAATCAGATTTTTTTTACCGTGATAAACAGCTCTATATTTCAATTACTGACGCAAAATGGGGTAGTGATAGAGAAATTCCTGTAGTGGATCCTGATATTGTGACGATTATAGAAGCTTTTTTGGAAGATATTGATATTACCTCTCTTCCAGTTTTTCGTATCTCTAAACGCACTCTACAGCGTCACATGACGAATTTTTCTCAAACAACAGGGATTCCCTGTCATTGTCATTTATTAAGACACACATTTGCAGCAAAATTACTCGAGGAAGGTGTGCCGTTAGAAGCCATTAAAGTTTTCTTAGGACACAAAAATATTAATATGACTGCCTACTATACCCAATCAGCTCGAGTTGACTTAACACAAGTCCAAGGACCTATCTGGCAGATAAAAACATAAATTTAAGGAGGAAATCAATGGTTAAAGTATTAATTGATTATGGCCACGGGGGAAGTGACCCAGGGGCTGTAAAAGGAAATCGTTATGAATCCCATGATGTTTTTCGAATTGGTAAAAAGATAGTTGCTAAATTAAAACAGGCAGGCATTACAGTTGGCGAAACAAGAACCGATGATAGCTTTGTTTCTTTAGAGAGTCGAGCTAATATGAGCAACAGTGGAAACTACGATTTGTTTGTTTCACTTCACCGTAATTCAGCAGCTAACATGTCAGCTACTGGTATGGAGACTTTTGTATGGCGCAAAGTATCTAGTATGGAGCTAAATTTAGCTAATAAAATTCAAAGTAAAGTGGCTAGCATTGGTTTTGTTGACCGCGGTGTTAAGGAAGGTGATTTTTATGTGATTCGTGAGACTTACTGCCCTGCTGTCTTGATTGAAATGGGCTTTATTTTAAATGATGAGGACAATCGTATTTTTGATACGAAACAGGAAGCACTTGTCACAATTATTGTAGATTCTATTTTAGAAGTTCTTCAGGTGACGCCTTGTTCAAAGAATCAATACCACGAAGTTCAAAAAGGACAAACATTATATACTATTTCAAAAACATACCAAACAACGGTGGAACAGCTATTTGCGTGGAATAACCTTGAGAATGCTGATTTAATTTATCCAGGTCAAAAGCTTCGTGTGGGATGAAAAAATAAGAGAAAGACTAATTTAGCTCTTTCTCTTAATAAATTATCTAGGTTTGATTTTCTTTTCATGCATGACAATTTTAACCATACGTTCAACGACCATTTGAATCATTTTTTTGGCTTGTGCATTAAATTGTTCACTTGAAACATAGTCAGTGATTTGTTTCATGATAATTGGACCGATATATTTCATTGCTTTAAGTAAGATACCTACAAAAGGATTAGCCATTTTTTGTCTCCTTTTTTAACTCTTTTAGTATTTTTTTCAATATTTTATTATTCGTGTGTTTTTCTAAGAAATCATAGGCGGACATAGTAAGTTCTTTCTCTGTTATTTCTTCATTAAGTTCAGCTTCTGTTTTTAAGGAATAATAAAGGGCTGTTGGTTTAATATCCATTTCATCATTAAATTTAGCTAATTTAGCATCGACTTCTTTTTGAACTGTTAAATCAAATTCGCTTGTATTGAGTTCTTTAGGAATGTCTTGCTTATAAGTTTCTATTTCGTAATCAATATTTTTTCTCACTTGTTCAATACTCTTTTTTTTAAATGCATCAACATCATTTATAACGTCTTGTAGTGTTTCATCAGTCATAATGCTATCACCTCTTATTTTTATTATTTCATTATAGGCTATGTTATTTCTACGATTTCTATTTTGTTTTTAATGAATAACTATAAGTAGATTGAAATTTGAATTGCTTAGAATGCTTCTCTGACAATGTGCTTTAGCGTTTTATAGTACGTTTATCTAATGATTTACGAATTAAACGAAATTCATTTAGTTCTTCATCGGACATTAATTCTGTATAAGAATCAATTAGATTTTCAACAACTTCATCAACATTTTTAGTATCCATAATTGTAATTAGGGCTTGTAAGCTATTTTTGGTGTCTTGAAAACAACTAATTGAAGTTCTCTTCCCTCTTCCTGTTTTTACTTCAGGAATAACTGGAGCTTTTTTTTCTTCAGTATCTGTTACAGAATAAATATTTTGTCTTGTATAAGTTTGAGTAGGTTGAGCAGGTGTACTTGGTTTTAATAGATTTGATTTCTTTTTATTCATTACCCCTCAATCCTTTCAATTAGTTCGTCTGTTACGTCACTATATAGTGCATGAACATTTTTGTCATGAACATCAAAGCGCTCACTGGCTTTAGGGTCAACTATACCGGTCATGTCATAACGCTTTAAGCGCTCCATGTTTTTAATGACTGTCTTAAACATGTTTTCTTCACCAAATGATTCAGTGGCATTTTTAAGAACCGACTGGTCTACAATCGCATTGTTTTTTTGTAGCACTGGTAAGATTCCTAGAATATCAAAGTCAGTTTCATAAGTTTCCATTAGTTCTTGTAAATATTTAATAAAAGCTTCAGCACCAATAAACGATCTTTCTTGTGTCTGTAGGACAATCACAATGTAATCCGAAGCAAGAACAGCTGAGTCTGTAAAAGTTGAAAGTGTTGGTGGTACATCAAATAGAATATAATCAAATTCATTTTCAAATTGTGCAATAATTTCAGCAAAATAAGTAGAACGTTTCTTTAAGTCATTTGGGAATTTTTTTTCTAAGAATAAAGGATATGAAGTTAAATCGGCAAAACTAGGTAGTAAGAATAGATTCTCTCTAATCGGAGTAATAATACTTGCTACATCATTTTCAGCGATGGCAGACATCAATGTTTTATTGAAAGTCATAACTTCTCCTGTTTGATTCTGACGAGTTAAAGAATAAAGTGCCGTTGCATTTGCCTGAGGGTCCAAATCGACTAGTAAGGTTTTAAAACCTTTAGCAGCTAGATGGTATCCCATCATTGTACTATTAGTTGTCTTACCAGTACCACCTTTAAAGTTTGAATATGTAATCTTATAAGCCATATCTAACCCACCTCATGTTTTCTATAAATTTATAAATAGTATACCATGTCTAAAAAGCTTTAAACAGAGATAAACACAAACTTCTATAGATTTATAGATTTATAAGTTTATAGATTTATAAGTTTATAGATTTATAGATTTATAAGTTTATAGATTTATAAATAAAATTTCATAGTGGTTTAATCTATGTTAATAAAGGATTTATAGATTTATAAGTTTATAGATTTATAGATTTATAAGTTTATAGATTTATAAGTTTATAGATTTATGAAGTTATAGATTTATAGATTTATAGAGCTTATGAAAATCTATTTAAAAATCCTTGAAGAATTGTTATTCTCAGATTAAGTTCATAAAAGAAGTCTATAAAAAAGTTGGTTTTGATTAATCAACTAAATATAGATATCTAAGAGGATATTTAATAAGAAGCTAGTTAATACATTTATAAAGCGTCTTTCAGACGGTCAGGGTAAACCCTAACAACCCGAAAGGCTAATTAAAACTAAATAAAAAAAGAGCTCCCAGACGGCAATCTGGAAACCCCTAGAACATTTCGACATGTTTCTTATGGTCTGATTATATCATGCAAAACAGATGTAATCAAAAGGAGACTCTTTTAAAGCTGTAGAGGACAAACTGCAGGCATTAAGTTGCGATGAAAGGGACAGGTGTAGCGAGCCACTTCAGTTAACTTCGCTTAGGGACAACAAGTATGAGTAATCCTATCCTCTGCTGTCCTGAATGGTGGTTGCGACCGATTTAACGGCAAGGGTGGTAATACGGTGTCTTTTGACACAGTAACTCATAGCAAAGCTCTTAGGGCGTATTTTAAGAGGGCTGTGAGTGTATGATCAACATACCAACTGATAGGATATGTGATAGTGGCTCCAGTCGACTCTTCGACGGTAAACCTAAAGCAAGTTGTACTCTAATCGACAATGAATAGCTCACTTTTTTTATTGTCTGACTAGGGTACAACTCTGCTCAACACCAGAACAACAACTTCTCTGGTAACAAATCAGAAACAAATATACAAGTTTTTTAATTAAAAATGTTTAAAAATTTATGTATTAATTGTGAGGGAAGTTGCGATAGCAACATTTCTGACCGAGAGTTTTCCTTAGAAAACGGCTGGTTTAGGAACCAGGTAGCTGAAAGCTACAGCCGAGGCTTTAGACTCGTTATGTATTGTAGTGAAATAGCGTTAGATTGGAAGTGGCGGTTGGGAGCATGGGGAAAGAGTACTACAATTATCTGAGTTGTCAATTTAATGTTTCTTATTTTATCTTTTTAGTTATATGTGTTTTAAAATTATATAAGTAATTAATTCACAATGAATTAAAAAGGAGATTTTTGTATGAAATTAATTAAAATAAGTGTTAAAAATTATAAAATATTTGAAAATTTATTTGAATTTGAGTTAATAAAAAATAAAGTTGTGAATGTTGGTTCTAATTTAGATAAATCAACTATTTATAGAAAATCAAATGAAGAAGCAGATATTGAGATAAAAAATGATATTATAGATAATTTTTTATCAATGTTTAATATAGATTCTAATAACGAGGTAACAAATAAAAATATAGTCCGTGTATATGAAGAAGAAGACTTAAATTTGGCATTTGATGAACTTATTAAAGCAGCAGAAAAAATTGAAAATGAAAAAAAGATGTTGCTAGAGGAAATCTACAATATAGAGTTAAAACCACCCCATAAAGCAAAGGTAAAAAAAATAAATAGCCAAAAATATGATACTATATTGAATGATATTAATGAGCTAAACGATATTTTAGCTCATTATAGTTAAATAGGAGTGCCAACAACTATATAGTTATTGGCACTTTTTGTTATTCTTGATATAATCGCTTTAATAGAGTGTCATAAACTTATGTCATTTAATGAAGGGGAAATTGTATGTCAAAAACAATCTATGGATATGCTAGAGTAAGTACTTCAAATCAATCTTTAGCAAGTCAAAAAGAAGCGTTAATGAATCATGGAGTTGAAAAAATAAATTTGTTTGCGGAAAAATTTACAGGAACGCAAACGAACCGCCCAGCATTTAGTTTGTTACTGGAAACAGTTCAAGCCGGTGATACAGTTATTGTGACAAAGCTTGATCGATTCGCTAGGAATACGAAAGAAGCTTTAAGTGTAATTGATGTACTGTTTGAAAAAGGTGTTTCTATTCATGTGTTGAACTTGGGAGTCATTGAAAATAATCCAGTTGGGAAAATGATGTATACTTTACTTTTAAGTGTGGCTGAAATGGAGCGAGAAATGATTGTAGAGCGTTCTTTAGAAGGAAAAGAATATGCCAAAAAACATAAGTCAGACTACAAGGAAGGACGACCGAAAGCTGTCATAACAAAAGCTAAGAGACATGCTTATGAGTTGCTTGAGGAATATAGCTATAAAGAGGTTGCTGAGAGGACTGGATTTTCTATATCAACGTTGCATAGGATAAGGAGACAAGTTGAAAATAAATAATCGGCTTGAAGATATATAAATGACTTATCGTTAAAAAATAAAAAGAGAGCAATATAACCTAAGTAACAGTTAAGATGTTATTTAAGATTATATTGCTCTCTTTTTATTTAAGTGAGTTTAATTCATTATAAAGTTTATATATTGGAATAATTTGTTTTAAGACTTCTTTTTCATTGGCTGTTAGTTCTCTGTCATCATGATATGGTTTTTGATTATTTTAATATTTGTAGGGCTTTTATTTATTTATATGTTCACAGGATACATCATGAATCCATTTTTACCATTCCGATTATTTTTTATTTATGCTCTGTTTTGTGGATCAGAAAATTGCCAGGGAATTGGGTGGCTAGTAGCGATTATTTTTACGATTGTCATGTTAACTGCGGGTAGTATATCAACGGCAGAAGAACAGGAAATCATGAAACGATAAAAAGAAAATGAGAAGTATGCAAAGGAAAAAGAGAAAATAAAATACGCTGCTAAATTATATTCTTTTAAAGATCACGATGGAAATGAGATTATTCGAGAAGAAAGAGGACTGAATGACTCAGAAGAGAAAGATGAGCATCCATTAAAGGAGGGGAACTTTCAAATTGAATTAGTCTCTGAAGAAAATCACCTGGTAGGAGTAAAATCATACCGAACTTATTATAATATTGAGTACGAAGATGCTTACCCTGAAGAAGAAAAAATAATTGAAAGTAGTGAAGTAAAACAAGAAGTCACTAGACCATCAGTTAAACCTGAGATAGAATTAGAAGATAACGTAGAAGACTGGGAACATATATTAGATTATTGGGAAATAGAGGAAGCGATGGAGCAGGATAAATTTTATGAATAGAAACGGTAGTGATTGATATGGGAGATAGTATTATTTATGTTGGCTCAAAAAATATGAGTCGTAAAGATAGATATTATAAAAAAGATAATTGGGGTATGTACGCTAGAAATGAAGGTATATATGCTGAAAATGAAAAGGAATATAAAAAAACAGTAGAAAGACGATTTTATACGGAATTAATCACAAATGGAAAAGTAAAAAAATTCTATGGTCCAGAAAAGCGAAAATTAGCTATAACTAACCTATTTAATAAATATGGTAATCTATTTATGAATAAAGAAACTATGTCTAGCATTTTAAGAGCGTATCAAAGTTGTGTTACAAAGAAAATGCCTATTGAGGAAAGGCAAAAACAAATACAGATACAACTAAAAGGTAGATTGGATAATTATGGTATCAAAAAATCAATTCAAAAAAAATTATATGAATATGATCCTCTTTTTCCTAATCCAACAAATAATAAAAAGAAGTCGGTATCTAAAAATAATAAACAAGATGATTTTTATAACACATTGTGTGAGCTATCAAGACGAACTATACCGACTTCTAAGCAATCAAAAGAAGCTGATGAATTGATTGAGGCGTTTGAAAATAAAATATCAACAAAGAAAACAGTAATAGCAGTATTTAATTCCTACTATCTTTGCTGTCTTGGGTCTACGAGCCAAAAAGATAAAAACAAACGAATAAAAAATAATTTAGAAAATTATTTAATTAGAAATAAAGTAGATGCAAGGATTAGAAAAAGAATATTAGCTGTTGAAGAAATTAAATAGTCATATATTCTTATCAAATAAAAAAGAAATTCTGAATTTTTATAGCAATAGTACGAAATAGAAGTGAAAAAACAGGTGAAACAAGCTAAAATAGCATAAGATTTCGAATTATTAGTCATTTTTTGCGAAAAATCGAAAAAAATGATATAATTAATCTGCAGATGAAGTACATTTATAGCACAAAGCCCCTGAAGAAGTCGGATTCTTCAGGGGCTTATTTTGTGGGCTAATGTCGCCTTAAGATTGTTTTACTTCTTGTTTCGATTATTTAGCCAATAATCAAATAGAGCTAATAGCAAGCCTACAAGAAGGGGGCAGATAAAATACTCGTACATCTATAGCACCTCCTTCCAGTCGCAAGACTGTCGGAAAAGGCGACACCCCATTATACCAAAAAATATGTTGGATTAATTGTTAACTTCTACGACGTAAAGGTAAAATAACTTCGTTAAGTACTTTTGGATAAATATCTTGTTTTAGGAATATTTTGTACTTAATTTTACTTAAAGGGTTTTCTGTAGAGTTTTTATAACCTTGATAATCTTGAGAGTTAGCCAGTTCTGTTTCACCTATTTGTTTTTCTCTAGACTCTCTATAGTTTTCTAAAAAAAAGCGTAATTCTTTATAACCAACATGCCATTCATCTGCTAAACGCTTGATCTCATTATTAATTGTCTCTTCAATCATTCGATTTAAGATATTTAAAATGGAGTCATTTTTAAATTGTGCTGGATCCATTTGGACTTCTAGCCAAAGTTGCCCCATAATTGTTCCTAATTGACTATTTTTAATAGAAAGCTCTTCAATGTATTTATCAATTTCTCTCTTGTCATCATCGCTAATAATAGAGACTTCCTCATTGTCATCTGGAACAAAAGCTTGAATGAGAGCAATGATATATTCATAATTGATTTCTTCAGTTCTAATTGATTCTAGTTCATATTGGATATCAATAGGATCATCTTCTTCACCGGTGTCATCAATTCTCAATTCTTCAATGATATTGATATATTTTCCGTGAAACTCTTCTATTTCGTTTTCACTAATATTAAATTTTTCCGGAAGTATCTCAGGCTCATATTCTGTATAAACTTGTAGTGAAGCAAACCATTTATCTAATTCTTGGTACGCTTTTGCAAATTTCTTTTTCTCAGCTCTAGTTTTTAGTAAATCAACATCATCAGGGCAAGAAGTAATTTCACGTATATTATGAACTCTTAAATAAAATTGTTTTTGAGTTTCTTCCCATGACGGGGCTAAAACTGAAGATTCACCACCATTTGAGTATAAAATTAGAGCACTTTGAACAGCTCGTTTGTAAAGTTCTGGTGTTCGAAATGTTACAATTTGACCATATCGCTTGGGCTTATCAAATAAACGATTTGTTCGACTAAATGACTGAATAATATCATAAGATTGTTGCGGCGGACGATCAATAAATAGGGTTGAAAGACATGGAGCATCGAATCCAGTCAACATTCTATTTTGAACAATAACGATATCTAATTGGTTCTTTCTTAGTTGATATCGTTCTTTTTTACGTGCCATACGTTCAGAAATATCTCGATTGTAAGCTTTAATAGTTTCTAATTTAAATTTAGTACCAAATGTCTCGTTATAATCAGCAATAGATTCTTTCATTTTATCTTGATTTAGAGAACTAACCTCTTCATTTTCGGTAACAGAATAGGTCACTGCTACTTTAGGGAAATCAGGTAAAACACGTTTTGTTTTTTCATCAATTTCGAACAATTCGCCATTTTTAGCTTGTTTGATTAACTCATAGTAACGTTGAGCTTGCTTAATGCTAGATGCTGTTAGAATAGCATTATAGGTGTATCCACTACCATTATTAAAGCCAAGTTTTTCTCTAGACTCGTTAAAAATTGACTTTAAAACTTCAATCATATGCTCATCAGTTTCATACACGCTTTTAGGAACTAATATTTCTTTTTGATATTCTTCTAGGTCATGTAAATTTTTAGTACTTTTTTTGTTAGTTAACGTATCACTTACAATTTTATCTAGTGTTTCATTAGATATAGTTGTTTTGTATTCAACCTGAAAACCTAAAACAGCTTTATCATCAATAGCTTCTTTAACAGTGTATTCATGGAGTTGTCGTCCGTATTGTTTTTTAGTTGTAGTTGCTAAATCACCAACCTGTTTTCGATTATTTTCATCAAAAATAGGTGTACCAGTAAATCCATACCACATAGAATTTCTAAAGAAATTAGTAATCACTCGTTGAGTTTTAGCTGAAACAGCTCGATGGCATTCATCAACAACAAAAGCGATTCGAAGTTGTTTGATTCGTTCTATTTTCTTTTGATTTCGATCATTTTCTTGCCAACGATCAAAACGTTTTAACATAGTTGTTAATTTTTGTCGTGTAGTCACAATCATTTTGCGATCGGTTGAATAAAGATTGTCAATTAAATCACTGGTATCACTAGTACTATCAACATCAATAATGTCATGCTCAGAATAACTAGTAAAAGCATCTGATGTTTGATCATCTAAGTCTGTTCGGTCAATGACAAAGATAGTTTTATCAATAGACGGTATTTGTAGTAAGTTACGACTAACTTTGTAAGATGTTAGAGTTTTACCAGAACCAGTTGTGTGCCAGATATAACCTGACTCTTTATTCTTACTAGCGTCTTTAACAGCTTCAATAGCATGGATTTGATAAGGACGTAATAAAATGACAGCTTTTTTCTCGCTGTCTAAAACAGAATATTGTAATGTCATTCGATGAGCCATTGGAATAGATAACACGTCTTCTGTAAAATCTAAATATTTGGTCACAGGTTGATTGTCATCATCTACCCACTTAGTTAAAAATTGAGGGTTCATTTTATGACTTGCTGCAATATATCTAGTATCACTACCATTTGTAATAACAAACATTTGTAGAGTCGAAAAAATCCCCATATATTTTCCTTCTTTAGCATATTTATTTGCTTGGTGGAAGGCATCCATGTATGAGTGTTGTCTATTTTTTAACTCAATTTGAACTAGCGGGAGCCCGTTAATGAGTAATGTTATATCGAATCGTCTAGAACGATCGAATTCATCCGTTTTATCTCGCTCGACTTGATTAATCACTTCATAAACAGAATCTAAAATAGCGTTACGATCAATAACCTTCAAAGCTACTTTTCCTAATGTAGCATCTTCTCTTTGTAGAATAATTTTTGCTACACCGTTCTCACCAGCAAGCCATTTACCCGCATCATAAAAAGTATTGAAGTTAAGGAAATTCTTTATTTGTTCAAATTCAAGGTCAGTGATTTTATGACCATCTAAGACAGCTAAATTCTTCTCTGTTAAGATGGATTTAAAATTCTCCCAAAGCTTATCTTCAGTATTTAAATCGTCTCGATACGTCCACTGAGAATACTTACTTGAGGGATTCCCATTAACCAACTGATCGATTAGATCTTTTTCTAATTTTAACTCTTCTTCAAATCTCATTTACTCCCCGCTCTCTTTTTGTAGATAGTCACGTATGCATGATTCATACGTGACTTCAAGCTTATTTAAATAAACATTTGCTGCAAGTACCCTTTTTTCATTTCTTTTAACTTCTCAAGTTGTTGCTCTTGAAGAGTGATAGTGTCATCTAGTTGTTTGAAGAAGTTACCGATTTTAGTTTGTTCTTTGAAAGAAGGGATAAACATCTTATAATCATGAACATCATTCCTATTTAATGTTGGGACACCACTTCCAGTTCCAAATCTAGAAAGATTTATTTTTTGATAGACAACAAAAATAAATAAAGGATCATTATCAAAAAAATTTGTTACCCATAGTGATGTGTTATGAGGCCAAAAATTTTCATAGACCATGTGTACGTTACCTATAGAACCGGATCTGCCAGTAACTATTCCAGGTCCTTTCACCTTATATTCAGAATTAAAAGCTCCAACGCCGTTAGAAAATATAACTGGATAAGGTCCGTCTTTTATATTACTTTTAGTTAAGTCAAATCCTCTTTGTAAAGGAGCTATATCTTTCATTTTATTCTGTCTCCAATTATTAGTAAATCCTCCAAATCTTAGACTTGGAACTTTTTCATTTTCTTTCGGAAACATTAGTTGAAATAATCCTTTTTTTTGTTCTTTTAGTAATATTAATTCCTTTTGTTGGTTAGAAATTAATTTATCTAATTGATTAAAAAAATTTGAAATTTGTTCTTGTTCTTTTATACTATCAGGAACATTTATTTTAAAATTTTGAAAAGTTTTTTCGTGGATACGTTTAGAACCAGTTCCAGAAGCTTCGACTTCTTTTGATTTCCAGTAAGACTGCCTTGAAATATAGTGGAATAAAAACATTGGATTTATATGTTCAATGTCAAAGGAGGGCACATCCCCTGATGTAGATTTTCCATCTAATTCAGAAGGTATGATTGCCATAGATCCGTTGAAAAAATTTTGTTTTCCATAGATAAGTTGTCCAGCATATCTTCTATAATATTTTGTTGAACCAAGAGATAAAGTTTCTCTGTTAGAACCTGAGTAAACACCACCAAGATTTAATTTAACAGTCATCAACTCAGAGCTATTAGTGATATTAGTAACTTCTTTATTAGGAATATTAAGGTAGGTACCTAATTTTTCTTTTTTTAATTTACTATCAAATCCTTTAAATCTAAGTGCGGGTTTATTTACATCAGTCATTTAAATAGCCCCTTTCTTATTGCCATAAGCTTTTTAGATTTGATAGTGTTTTGTCTAGTTGTTGTTGAACATCAGAATTGTTTGCAACTAATTCATCTAAAGAGGCTAGTAGTTCTTTCTTATTTTCAGCAATCGAATACTCTAATGTGACAATATCATCTGATAAAAGTCCTAAGTCAATGGGTTCTTCTTCTTCAAATGTATCCACATATCTTGGAATGTTTAAGTTAAAATCATTTTCTTTAATTTCATCGAAACTTGCTACATAAGAAAATTTATCTACATCTTCCCTTGATTTATAGGCTTCAACAATTTTTTCAATATGTGTATCATCTATAAAGTTTTGTGCCTTAGCTTTTCTATACTCTTTAGATGCATCAATAAAGAGTACATCACGTTTTTCTCTTCCTTTTTTCTTAAGAATGATGATTGTAGTAGGTATAGAAGTATTGTAAAAAATACCACCAGGTAGGCCAATTATTGTATCGATAGCTCCGTCTTCTAATAATTGTTGTCTGATTTTACCTTCAGCATTGCCTCTAAATAAAACGCCATGTGGTAAAACAATGGCCATCGTTCCTGTATCTTTTAAATGATAAAAACCATGCAATAAGAATGAAAAATCAGCTTTTGATTTAGGAGCTAAAACACCGTACATACCAAAACGTGGGTCTGTTAGAAAACCTTTGTCAGCGCTCCAATTTGCTGAATAAGGTGGATTCATAACAACTGCATCAAAATTAGTAGGTTCAGTGTCTGGCCAGTCTGCGTCTAAGGTATCTCCATTATTTAAAAATTGATTTTCTAATGGAACACCGTGAAGAATCATATTCATACGTGCCAAGTTATAAGTTGATGTTGTTAACTCTTGTCCGAAATAAGTAATCGTATTTGGATTATTAGAATAATTTCTAGCGTTTAACATCAATGAACCAGATCCCATTGTTGGGTCGTAGATAGATAGTCCAGATTGATCTTTTCGTCCATCAAAGACAATTTGAGTCATAATTTTAGAAACAGATTGAGGCGAATAAAATTCACCTGCTTTTTTACCAGAATCACTAGCAAATTCACCAATTAGATATTCATAAGCATTTCCTAGTGGATCACCTTCATAGTCGATAGTGTTAACAGCTGATAACTCCTGAATAACGCTACTAATCATCTGATTTCGTTTGGCAGGTGTATTTCCAAGTTTTGTTGAGTAAACATCAAAGTCTTCAAATAATCCTTGTAATCGTTCATCAGAGCGCTCAATTTCTTTAAAGGCAGCATCTAAATCTTCTAGTTGGAAACTGTTTTCTTGTAAACCATGAATACGTTGTAAAATACTTGTATAAGTTAGATTAGGCTCTAAGATGTAACTTAATTCGTCTTTCAAAACATCTACTAGGTCTTGCTTCAAAGTATCATCATTATAGTTTTTTACATATAGTGCTTGAGCTTTATTTAAATCATGAGTTGGTTCTTCTAGTAATTCAGAGGCTTTGATTAATAGTTTATCTGATAAGAATTTATAGAAAACCAATCCTAATAAATAATTTTTATAGTCTTCTGCTGGCATTGTCGCACGCATAATATCCGCTGAGTTCCATAATACTTGTTCTAGTTCTTTTGTTTGATCTATCATATTTATTTTCCTTCTTTCGATGAATTGTTTGAGTTAACATATTTATTTAGTGTTTCTAGGTTTAGAGATAATAATTTATTTGCTTGTTCTATTGTTTGAGTATGCATGTTAACTGCATTAATATAAATATCTCCAATGGTTTTCTCTTCGTTTAGAGGTAGTCTTTTGACAGAACATTGTCCTAATCCATTGTTAGAGAGCCTTTTAATAACACTACCAGTGCTGTAAATTAATTTCTCTTTTTGAAAATTTCTATCTTCATTTATTAAATACAAGATATAAAATGAAGGAATATCTTTTTTCAAAATGATTTTAGAAAATTGTTGTGGGAAATGCTTTTTACTACTATTTAAACCAGCTACTGCAGCTTTTCCTGTCTGTAGATTAATTATGATATCTCCTGGTGTAATAGTGCTTGAATCCTTTGAACTGGAACTATTACCTTGTTGTTTATAAGGGTGCAATAGATCATATTCAAAGTCTTGAATACTATACTCTTCAACAGTATCTGTTAATCGATTATTATTTTTACCTGAGATAAATTCAGCTAATTCGTTTAGTTTGATAATAGAGTTATTTTTCATACTTTTTTATTTCCTTTCTAATCTATTGATGTATGTTGTGTAAACATACTTTTCGATTTGTAAAATAATAATCGCAATATAAAATTGCGACTATCATTTTAGAACGATTATTGACCATGACTATGATTAATGTATGCCGTTGCATCTGTTATAGAATGAAAGAATCTCTTTTCAATGTAAAAGGAAAGATTTCTTATATCATGAACGTATAGCTTTATTGCGCTAGGCTTAATTACATTACTTTGACACAGAACTGCTAAATAAACAGTCTGTTGTTTTGAGAATGTGACAATGTCTTTTAAAAAAGTTATTGTTTGGTCTCTGTTAATACCAGAAAAGAAATCTTCAGTTAAGATGAATGTAACAGCCGTATCGTTATAACTAGCCGTTAAATAAACAGAATAATCATTAACCATAATATCTTTAATTTCGGCAAAAGTTTTGATGTTTTTGTTTGAATGTTTGGAACTAAGTTCGTTTATAGCATATGAATAGTAAGGTGGTTCTTTTCTTTTAAAGCCAGGGTCTAGTTCATTCTCTGAAACACCTGAACTATTACCAGGGTCAACAACAACAATAGTC
>NZ_QPJV01000019.1 GCF_003337315.1 Vagococcus fluvialis
AATAAAAGTTGATTAACATCTTAAAGATGTTTAGCTCATTAATTTTAAAACTTGCTAGCGAATTGTATTCACTAAATATGGTTTGTTTCTACTAAGTAGAAACGCCCTACACATTTGGTTTGTCTTACTTTGTTCAGTTTTCAAAGATCTATTACTAAGTTGCCGTAACAACTTTTATATCATACAACAGCTTTTAAATAAAGTCAACTGCTTTTTGATATTATTTTGAAAGTTTTAAATAATTTTTTTGTTATTTAATTCTTTCTGTCACTCAAGACTAAATCAGTCTATCATATAATTATTAATTATTCAAGCGTTTTATTATTTTTAATAAAACGTTATTTTAAATCGATTACTCTCGTAACGACATTTATTAATATATCAATTGTATTATAAAAAAGCAAGCATAATATTCAAAATTATTTAGAAAAATTTAAAAATAAAAAAAAAGACTGTAAACAGTCTATTTTTTTTGACACTCTGGACATATACCGTACATTTCTAAGCGATGCTCTCGTACAATAAAACCAGTTAATCTTTCAGTTGCTGCCTCTACATCTTCTAATCCTGGATAATTAACATCAACTATTTTTCCGCATTCATCACAAATAGCATGATAATGTTTTGTTGAAGTGAAATCAAACCGACTAGAAGAATCTCCATAAGCCATTTCTGTAACAAAGCCAATTTCTGTAAATAATCTTAAATTGTTATAAACAGTAGCTACACTCATATTAGGAAAACGATGCTCTAAATGTTTGTAGATGTCATCTGCTGTTGGATGACTTTTACTCTCTACAAGAAATTCTAATATCGCAAATCTCTGAGGAGTTATTCTAATATTGGCTTGTTTCATTTCTTCTATTGCTTCATCAACAATATGATTAGACATAAACATCATCCCTACTAATTTTATTACCACTATTCTACTACTAATAGTAATTATTATCAAGAAACATCCATTCTCAATTAAGTAATCTTAAAATTCGTATAGATTAGTAGAAAGATATCTTTCACCATTATCAGGAGCTAATGTTAAGATATTTTTTCCAGCACCTAATTCTTTAGCTACTTGTCGCGCAGCAAAAATTACCGCTCCTGCAGATCCGCCAACTAAAATACCATCTGTTGCTCCAATATGACGTGCTGTATCTAATGCGTCTTGACTTGAAACAGGAATAACTTCATCAAAAACTTCTTTATCAAGAACTCCTGGTACAAATCCTGCACCGATTCCTTGTATTCTATGTGGTGAATGAGCACCACCTCTTAAAATTTCTGTTTCAGCTGGTTCAACAGCATATATTTTTATATTTGGATACACTTTTTTTAATTCGTGGCCTACACCAGTTAATGTACCACCTGTTCCAACTCCTGCAATAAAAGCATCTATTTTTTTACCCTCAAATGAAGTAATAATTTCTTGTGCCGTTGTTTTTTCATGTGTTTCAGGATTGGCTGGATTCTCAAATTGGCGTGTTAAGAAATAGCCTTTTTCTTTAGCTAATTCTTCTGCGACCTTAATCGAGCCTTTCATTCCTTCTGCACCTGGAGTTAATAAAACTTCTGCACCGTATGCTTTCATTAGTTTTTGTCGCTCTACTGTCATTGTATCTGGCATAACCAGAATCACATGATAGCCCCTTGTCGCTCCAATCATAGCTAATCCAATTCCTGTATTACCACTTGTTGGTTCTATAATAGTAGAACCTTTCTTTAAAGTGCCATTTTTTTCTGCATTTTCAATCATACCAAGTGCGATTCTATCTTTAACACTGCCTCCTGGATTGAAAAATTCTAATTTTAAAAAGACATTGCTAGCCTCTGCTTCGCCTTTTAATTTTAAAATCGGTGTATTCCCTACTAATTCACTAATATCTTCAACAATTTTTTTCATTTGTTATTTCCTCCTAATTTTCTTTACCTTCAAAAAATAAAATATAGATAAAAATACAACAAACTCCAATTACTAATGACACATCTGCAAAATTAAAAATTGGAAAATTAAAGAACTCTACTTGGAACATATCAACTACATAATTTAATCTTATTCGATCGATAAAGTTACCAATTGTTCCTCCAATTATTAAACTTAGGCCAATAGTCATCCACTTACTCTCATTTCGATATTTATAAAGTAAATAAGGTAACACTGTTAGAGCTACTAATGTGATAACAATAAAGAACCACATTTGACCTTCCATAATACTCCAAGCTGCTCCGTTATTCCTTATATAGGTAAGAGATAGGATGGGATTTTGGAAGACTGTTTCATATAATTCGATATTTTGAACGGTCCACCATTTGATCAATTGATCAATTATTACTGATAAGCTTGCAATTAATACATAAATAAACATTTTCTCCAACCTTCCAACTAGTACATGAGGCAACTTCCTACTATTATATACTAATAAAAATTTTAAATATTTTTCTGATACTTACATCAGTATATAACAAAAAAATGAAACTAAAAAGAATAATTACTTTATTTAGTGAAGCTTCTTTAAAAACCTTTACATTGGTTTGACGTACCTTTACAGAAACCGTATAATAAAGCTAGGTATGCAAATGACCACTAGGGGGTATTTACGATGAAAATTGGCACTGTTAAATGGTTTGATGTAAAAAAGGGATATGGTTTCCTTGTATATGATGATGAAGAGGAAATCTTTGTACATTTTACTGGAATCATACAAGATGGTTTTAAATTACTTTTAGAAGGACAAAAAGTAGAATTTTCAATAAAAGAAGGTGCCCGTGGTCTTCAAGCAGCAAATGTTACTGTTATAGAATAAATAAAAATAAAAAAGTGGTGACTTTTATGAGTCAACACTTTTTTTATATCCCACTATTTTCCCTGTGAAACAGGCTTCTGATTTTAATGTCTCAATTAATGCATTTTTAGATTTTGGAAACATAACATAAGCATATTCTACTTGATTAGTCTGTAAAGTTAGTCCGTGACTACCAATTGATACTTTTTCTATTTCGTTAATATCAATTTGAAATCTATTTTTTTTCAAAATGGTATATACTTTTAACTGTTCATTAGTTAAAATCATCTTTCTTCTTGCTCCTAAATAGCAAAAAAAAGAAAAAATTAAAAATGTTATAATACTAAATAGATTAATGCGACCTTGTTCTTCCATTAAGCCAATCATGCTCAGGAAAAATAAAACAAATGTCATCGACCAATAAATCACTGTATCAGGAAGATCCGGTTGATATCTAAAAACATGAATTTTACTTTTGCTCATACTAGCCTCCTATTTACAACGACCCTACAATTACCTATCTTACCACAAGATAAAAAAATTAAAAATACAAATGGAGATTACTAATGATAAAAATTTTTATTGATGCTGCAACAAACCAAACAACTAATACTAGTGCTGGTGGTATGCTATTTCTAAGAAACGGACAACAACTTCAAAAACACATACCACTACTAGCTAAAACCAATAACGAAGCTGAATTTGAAATGATGGTTAAAACCCTAGAGTTTCTGATTAGTGAGGATTTTCAAAATGAAACTATTTTTATTTACACAGACAGTAAAATTGTAATGGAGTCACTGCATAAAGAATATGCCAAAGATTCTCGTTTTAAAGTTCATCTTAAAATCATTCTAAAGCTGAGCCATGAATTTCCTTCGCTATTCATTGAATGGATTGAGGAAAAAAATAATAAGGGGGCTGACAATTTAGCTCGTCAAGCCTTACAAAAAAAGTATCCAAAATAAATTGGATACTTTTTTCTTATTCTTCTACTAATGTAGCAAGTAATTTCACAAACTCAGGATCTCCATTAAACGGGTGAATGTAGTTAAACTCTTCGCCCCCATTTTCCATAAAGTAACCTTTATTTTCTTCTTCTATTTCTTCTAATGTTTCAATACAATCAGAAACAAATCCTGGTGTAATAATTAATACTTTTTTAGTTCCTTTTTTAGGTAACTCCATTAAAGTCTTATCTAGTGGTGGTTTTACCCATTCATCTCTACCAAAAACTGATTGATAAGTTACTTGGTAAGGAATATCAATTGCAAAGCCATCAAACACTGCTTTTGTTGTTTTAGCACATTGCTCTAAATAAGGATCTCCCTTTTCAATATAAGAAATCGGTAACCCATGATATGAAAAAATTAATAATTCCGGTTTATGCTTAGCAATTCCCTCAGTGATTTGTTTTCTTAACAAATCAATATACATTGGATGACTTGTAAATTCTCTAATTAAGTTTAATTTAGGAATGTTTTCTTCTTTTAAGTAATGTTTAAATACGGTATCATACACTGCTGCTGTTGTGGTTGTTGAGTATTGAGGGAATAAAGGTATAATCGTAATTTCTTCTATTCCTTCTTTTTCAAACTCTTTTAATGACTCTGGAATTGTTGGATGGCTGTATGCCATACCATATTTCACTGAGTATTCTGGTAATAACTCTTGCAGTTGTCTTGTTTGTGACAATGTATGAATTAACAAAGGTGACCCTTCTTCTTGCCAAATACTACGATATAATTCAGCAGATTTTTTGGGACGTGTATTTAAAATTATCCCGTGTAAAATTGGTAACCACTGCCATCTTGGTTTATCTATTACCCTTCTATCTCCTAGAAAGTGTTTTAAGTACTCCTTAACCTCTTTTGTTTCAGGTTTATCAGGTGTACCAATGTTTGCTAATAAAATACCTTTTTGTTTCAAAATGTCTCCTCCTTTTATCACGCATTTTATTCTAACATACTTTATGAAAAATTGTGAAAAAAAGAACTTATAATTGAGATTGATTTTCAATTAGATTTTTTTGATAGATTTATTTGACATTTCCAGACTTTTCTATTAGCATATACCTTACTAGATAAATAAAAAGTAATGAACGCAGTAGATAATTATCCCTGTTATTAGAAAGTCAACGGTTGCTGAAAGTTGATACAAATAAATTATCGAATTACATTCATCTTAAGAAAACTTTTTACGTTAAGTTCACGATACGAACTAATTGAGTGGTGTTTAATTACACAAACTTGGGTGGTACCACGGAATTGTTATTATTTCGTCCCTATAAAGATTAACGTCTTTATAGGGACTTTTTTATTTGTCAAAAAAAGAAAGGATGATTATTATGACAACAAATATTATTGATGAGTTAACATGGCGTGATGCAATTAATCAACAAACAGATGCTGAAGGTTTACGTGAATATGTAGAAAACAATAAAATCTCTCTATACTGCGGGGTAGATCCTACTGGAGATAGTATGCATATTGGGCATTTAATTCCCTTTATGATGTTAAAAAGATTCCAAAACTTTGGTCATCACCCACATATTTTAATTGGTGGAGCAACTGGAACAATTGGAGACCCTAGTGGTAGAACAAGTGAACGTCAATTACAAACAATGGAACAAGTTCAACATAATGTTGACTGTTTAACCAATCAAATGAAAAAATTATTCTTTGATGAAGACAACGAACAACAATTAACAATGGTTAATAATTACGATTGGACACATGAATTAACATTACTTGATTTCTTACGTGATTACGGTAAAAACTTTAATATTAATACAATGCTTGCTAAAGACATTGTTTCAAGCCGCTTAGAAACAGGTATTTCATTTACAGAATTTACATACCAAATTTTACAATCTATGGATTTCTTACATTTATTTAGACATAACGATGTTCGTCTTCAAGTAGGTGGAGCTGACCAGTGGGGAAATATTACAGCTGGTTTAGATTTAATTCGTAAAAAAGAAGGCTCTGAAGCAAAAGCATTTGGTTTAACAATTCCTTTAATGTTAAAAGCTGATGGAACTAAGTTTGGTAAAACTGCTGGTGGTGCTATTTGGTTAGATCCAGAAAAAACATCTCCATACGAGTTCTACCAATTCTGGTTAAATCAAGATGACCGTGACGTAGTTAAGTACTTGAAATTCTTCACTTTCTTAACACAAGAAGAAATTAATGCCTTAGCTGAGAAAGTAGAAACTGAGCCACATAAACGTGAAGCTCAAAAAACACTAGCTAGTGAAATGACACTTTTTGTTCACGGTGAGGAAGCTTTAAATGATGCTTTAACAATTACTGCTGCTCTATTCTCAGGAGACGTTAAGCAATTAACTTCACACCAAATCGAAGATGGTTTCAAAAACATGCCAAGTGCGACAATTGGAAAAGAAGAAATGAATATTGTTGATTGGTTAGTAGAAACTAAGATCGAACCATCTAAACGTCAAGCACGTGAGGATGTTACAAATGGGGCTATTTCTATTAACGGTGATAAAGTTAAAGAAGTAGATGCGTTAATCACTCCTGAATTATCAATTGATGATAAATTTATTATTGTTAGAAAAGGTAAAAAGAAATACACATTAGTTAATTTAATTTAAAACAAAAACTCTGACATAAGGACTCAATCTTATGTCAGAGTTTTTTATTTGTAACAAGTTTTTTTATAGTTAATTTTTTGTATAAATAAATATGCAATTGTCGCCAAGCCATTGAGACTAGCAATCATTAATAAATTAAAAGCAGACATTTCTACTGGGAAAACACAAGTTAAGAATAAATTCCCTAACATTAAATGACTTAGCCAGGCTATTAATGAGCGTCCTTCTTCTTTTTCTAGTCGACCATTTTTTTGCCATAAAAACATCGTGACGATGATTAAAGTGATACTTTGTGTTTGAATTAAACCTAATAACATACTTCCTCACTCCTTAGTAACAGAATACGTTTTTTTTAACAAAATGTCATCAGTCATTAGTCTGATTCTTTTTGTCTTTTTATTTTTTACTTGTTATACTTAATTTAGCTAAATTACAAAGGAGCTCTCTATGTTTAAAAACAGATGGTCTATGTTTAGACTAAGACGAGTCAGTAATCGATTTGTGAATACTCACTTTTCTTCCATTCAAATTATTTTTATTTATTATGTCTTAATGACTATCGTTTCTTTTATTTTACTTGGCCTACCGTTCTTTCAAAAACCAGGAGCAGATATTTCCCTTTTTGATACTTTGTTCATGGCAATTAGTACAGTAAGCGTCACAGGTCTTAGTACCTTTAATATCAATGAAGTCTATAACGAACGAGGTATCATACTTTTAGAGATACTGTTTCAAATAGGTGGCCTTGGAATTATGATGTTCTCAACTTTCTTCTTTATTCTTTCAAGAAAAAGAATTTCTTTAAAAAGAAGACAATTGATTATGACAGATATGAATCAACCTAGATTAAGTGGGAGTGTTAAGCTAATTAAAAATACAGTTTATACTTTACTTGGGATTCAGTTCATTTTTGGTATTATTTTTTCTATTCGTTTCTATTTTTCAGATCATCATGAAACTCTCAGTGAAGCTATTTTCCAAGGTTTTTACCAATCTATTTCTGCTGTTACAAACTCTGGTTTTGATGTCACCGGTATGTCAGCTACTCCTTATGCCAAGGATTATCTTTTTATTACCTTTTTAATTTTTTTAATTATGGTTGGTGGGATTGGCTTTCCAGTTATTATGGAGTTTAAAGAATGGTTGTTTCATAAAAGAGAAAAACATGACATCCCTTTTCGATTTTCTTTATTTAGTAAATTAGCTATTAGTATTTATTTGATTCTTTTTATTTTTGGAACTCTTGCTATTTATTTACTAGAAAGAAATCATTTGTTTGCAGATATGTCAGGAATCCAAAAATTGATGACTTCTATGTTTTACTCAACCACAACAAGAAATGCTGGTCTTCAAATGCACGATTTAAGTTCATTTCAGACACCGACACTGCTTCTTTTTTCTATGTTGATGTTCATTGGTTGTAGTCCAAGTTCTGTTGGTGGTGGGGTTCGAACAACAACGATTGCTATTTTAGGTCTCTATATGTTGTCATTTATAAAAAGCGAAGATAATGTTACAATCTTCAGTCGCAGAATTGAAGACCGAGATATTAAAAAGGCTGTTGTGGTATTTAATTTATCTTTAGCCATGTGTTTTTTAGCTGTCTTGATATTATCTATTACGGAGCAACAAGACATGATTGCAATTATTGTAGAAGTTGCTTCAGCCTTTGGGACAACAGGTCTTTCTTTAGGAATTACCTCTGATTTAACTTTTATTGGCAAAATAGTAATCGCTGCTTTAATGTTTATTGGTCGAATTGGTATGTTATATACCTTAATGGTCTTTGTACCAAAAGAGCGACAAGACCACGGTTACTTATTCCCAAGTGAGAAAATTATTATTGGTTAGTAAAAAGAGTCTAAGAGATGCAAAATATCTCTTAGACTCTTTCTTTTTAAATAAAAATTGCTTTTTCAATCACTTCGATTGATGGGTTTAGGGATTGAATAACTGGGCAATGTTTAGCAATTAATTTCATGCCTCTTTCAGCACGGGCTTGTTTTTCTTCCTCAACTGTTAAATAAAAACTAATTTCGATTTTTTTAACTGGTTGACTTTGAATTTCTTCATCTCTTTCATAATTCACTTCAACATGGTCAAAGGTATAATCTATACGAGAACTTTCTAATACGCTTTGGTAAACATAAGCGCCACATGCTCCAACAGCTGCTACCATACTTTGAACTGGTGAATAGCCCTCTTCTCTTAGTAATACCCAATTTCCTGATTCAACTGGTAATTCCATTCCTTTGTCACCTTGGACTAAGGTAATTTTATCTGTCGCCATCTCTAACTCTCCTTTAAGACAAAATGATTAGGGCTAACTTCCACCCAATTTGTTTGATTAGTTGTATCAATTGTTTCTAGAGTTTCACTTTTAGATTGATTCAGCTGCTCACGAGCTTTTTTAGGATCAGCAATGGGAATTGCTCTTAACAATCTTTTAGTATATGCATGTTGCGGGTTATTAAAAATTTCTTCTGATGGGCCTAACTCTACAATTCGGCCTAAATACATAACAGCAATTCTATCTGAGATGTAGCGAACCATGGATAAATCATGAGAAATAAATAAATAAGTTAGTCCTAATTCTTTTTGTAACTCCATTAACAAGTTAATTACTTGAGCTTGAATAGACACATCGAGCGCTGAAATAGGTTCATCACATAAAATAAATTCTGGCTCAACTGCAACAGCACGTGCAATTCCGATTCTTTGTCTTTGACCACCACTAAATTCTTTAGGGTATTTGCCAAACATTTCTTCAGTAAAGCCTACTTTATGTAGCATACCTTTGGCTTTTTGTAGAGCTTCTTCTTTTGAAAATGTTAACTCTAAAGGTTCCAACACTTGCTCTAAGGCAGTCATTCTTGGATTTAATGAGGAATAAGGATCTTGGAAAATAATTTGCATTTTCTTTAGCCATTCTTTTTTTTCATCTTTTTTAAGATCTGATAATACCTTACCACGATAAGAAATGTTCCCTTCATCAATGGTTTCTAATTGTAATACACTGCGTCCCAAAGTAGTTTTACCACTTCCAGACTCTCCTACTAATCCAAGTGTCTCCCCTTCATAAATACTTAGGGAAACATCATCGATTGCTTTAACGACGGTTTTAACTTGTCCGAAGTTGTTTTTAACTGGAAAATAGCGTTTGACATGTTCAATTTTAATGAGTTCTTTAGACATTTTCTTCACCTCTTTTACTTAAAACCCGGTGAGTTTCTGATAAATTAACCATCTCTGCGTTCTCTCTTTCTTGAGAGGTTTCTTTGTAATCACTTAAAGAATAAAGAACCTGATTTTTTTCACCTGTTGGGATAGCCTTTAATAATTCTTTTGTATAAGAATGAGCTGGTTCATAGAAAACCTCATCTATTGTTCCTTCTTCTACAATTTTACCATCATACATAACACGAATACTTTGACACATGCCAGCTACAATTCCAAAATCATGAGTTACTAAAATAACAGATAAATCTTCTTCTTGTTGCAATTTTCTAATTAAGTCTAAAATTTGAGCTTGAATTGTTACATCTAAAGCAGTTGTTGGTTCATCTGCAATAAGTAATTTAGGTTTTGCTAAAAGGGCCATTGCAATCATGATTCTCTGACGCATACCACCAGATAGTTCATGAGGATACTGTTTCATTCTTTTTTCTGGTAAGGTAATTCCTACTTTATTTAATTCTTGAATTGCTAGCTTCTCTGCTTCTTTTTTAGATAACTTATTATTTCTTAAAACAACTTCAACTAGATGATAGCCAATTGTTCTAAGTGGATTTAATGACGTCATTGGGTCCTGAAAAATCATAGCTGCTGGGATTTTATCCTTAGTATTATTTTGATCTTTTCCATCAAAATAAAAGGACTCATAACTCATTGAACCATTCTCAGGTAAAATATTCATAATACCTTTCATTGTCATACTTTTACCACTACCAGACTCACCAACAATTCCTACAATCTCACCTTTTGGAATTGTTAAATCAATTGTTTTTATTATCGGTTGTGGTTTTTGATTTTTTTTATTGATATCAACTTTTAATTGTTTAATTTCTAAAATATTTTCAGTCATGTTATCCCTCCACACTTGTGACTTCACGCAAGTAATTACCTAAACTATTAAAAGAGTAAACAGTTAAGATAATAAACAAACCTGGTAATATCGCCATGTAAGGAGCTTGTTGTAAACTTGCTTGAGCATTTTGTAATAAGCTTCCCCAAGAAGCAACTGGTGGCTGAATACCTATTCCTAAGAAACTTAAGGCAGATTCAGTCATAATGGCTGATGAGATACTTCCTGTTGCCGCTACAATCAGTGTTGGTAAGACAGCTGGAAAAATATGTTTTCTAATAATTTTGCTATCTTTTTCACCTATAAATTGAGCGTAAATCACATATTCTCTTTCTTTAACAGACAGGGTTTCTGCACGGATTAATCTAGCAATACTCATCCATGAAAAACACCCAATTACAAAAATAATTGTAACAAGTCCTGGTTTTAATAAAACACTTAATACAATAACTAATACTAACCAAGGAATAGAAGATAAAATATCAACAAAACGCATTAATAAACTATCTAACCAGCCACCAAAGTAACCAGCTACGATTCCGATAAACGTTCCAATTAAGGTAGAAGCAATCATTGCTAAAACACCTACTAAAAGAGAAATCCTACCACCATAAACAACACGAATGAAATAATCTCGGCCTACTTCATCTGTTCCAAAAATATGTTTCAGACTTGGACCAGTAGACATTTGTGACACATCAGTAGCATTTGGATCGATTGGGATTAATGGGGCAATAATAGCAAGAATCGCTAAAATAATTAAAAAGATAATCGGTAACCAATAATTTTTATTTTCTTTTAAAATTTGAATACTTTTACGTTTCATCTACTTATCCCCCTGACTAATACGAGGATCTACAACTGTATATAAAACATCTGATAATAAATTACCTAAAATCACAAGGGTTGCTGATAATAGCATAACTGCCATAATAACAGGAAAATCTAAAGCTTTAGTTGCTGACATTAGGTAAGGTCCAATACCAGGCCAACCAAAGATACTTTCTGTAATAATCGCTCCTGTTACAAGCATTGGTAAAGCTAGTCCTAATTGAGTCACAATTGGTAACAAAACATTTTTACTGACATGTTTAAAGAAAATTTCTTTTTTGGTTGCTCCAAATGATTTTTGCACCATCACGTAATCTTCTGATAATTGCAGTAAAGTAGATGATCTGACGTATCTAGTTAAATCTGGGAAAAAGGCCACAACTAAAACAAGATAAGGCATAATAAAATGCTGCAAGAAATCTACGAAGGAATCTTCTTGTCCTACTGTATGCATACCAATGATTGGTAATAAATCAAGTTTGTAGCCAAGTAAATAAATCAGTAACATCGCAAACCAGAATGTGGGCATTGAAATACCTACTGAACAAATACCATCTATTAATTTATCAACAAATTTCCCTTTATTAGCTCCAGCAACTAAACCTAAAGCAATTGATAAAATAAGTGCTGTTAAATAAGCTGGTAAAATTAATTTAATTGTATTTGGTATTCTGATTAATAACTCTTGACCAATACTTTGTTGACTAACTAATGAATAACCAAAGTTACCTTGAAGAATCTCTTTTAACCACATCATATATTGCACAAGAAAAGGCTGATCTAATCCATGTTTTTGACGCAGTAACTCTACTGTCTCACTAGACATATTTGGTGTTGTAATTGAATCAATCGCATCATAAGGAGCCAATTGAATCAGAGAAAACACGATGAATGAGACAATCAAAAGCATGGGGATCACTTGTAAAACGCGTTTAAAAATATATTTAAGCATGTGTATCCACCCTTTTTGAATTTGTTTAATCTAAAGAAAAAAACTTCGCAGACACCAGTAGCTGTTTGCGAAGTTTTTTGCATTACTCAATCGTTAACTTAGATACATCCTCAAATGTATAAATTGGAATCAAGCCTGCTGCTTCTACATTCTTAATTTGTTTATTCATTGCTAGTACTTTTTTACTATCAACAATAGGATAGAATACAGCGTCATCTGCGATTTGTTTTTGTAAATCTGCATAAACAGCTTTACGTTTTGCTTCGTCTAACTCAACTGCTCCTTTGTTGAATAATTCATCAGCTTTTTCACTCTTATATTTAAAGTAGTTAGCTGAACCATCTGATTTAAATAAAGCAGAATATAAATCAGGATCATTTCCCATGATATAGCCGCCCATAAATAAGTCATATTTTTTAGAATCTGGTTTTTGCATTTCAGCAAAGATAGCTGTTGCATCTCCACCAGCTAATTCTAAAGTGATACCAGCTTTTTGTAGTTGTTGTTGAATTAATGTTGCTTGAATTGTTTGAACCGGATCATCTGATGAGAAAGCTAAATTAAGTTTCAAATCTTTTACGCCAGCTTCATTTAATAATTGTTTTGATTTTTCTGCATCAGTTGCATATTTCTCAACGTCATCTGATGAGAATGGATTACTTGGAGGTAAAATCGAGTAAACATTATCATAATATTTATCTGATAAGTAACCCGCTTTATTTAACTCATCTTTGTTAATAGCATAAAATACTGCCTGACGTACTTTTTGATCTTTTAAGTTATCTGAATTATTATTAACTCCCATGTATCCTACACGATTTTCAGAGTATTCATAAGTTGTCACATCTGATTTTTTAATATCTTCTATATTATTAGGTAAAATAAAGGATGCATCAATTTCACCTTTTTGTAAGGCTACTTTAGTTGTATCTGCATTAGCAATAATTCTTAGGGTTACATTTTTAATGTTTGGTTTGCCACCATAATAAGAATCATTTGCTTCAAACTGTAAATACTCACCGCGTTTGTAGTTAGTTAATTTATATGGTCCTGTACCAACTGGTTTCGCTTGTAATTCATTACCAGAAAAATCAGGCTCATCTTTAAACACATGCTCAGGCATAATATAAGTTTCAGTTGCAATATTATTCATTGCTGCAGCACTAACAGATGGTAAATTAAATTTAACTGTTGTGTCATCTACCTTTTCTACTTCAACAGGTTTTCCGTCAACCCAAAGGCTGTCAAAATTTCCATTTTCTTTTTTAACTTTTTGATTATAAGTAAATACAACATCATCAGCTGTGAATTTTTCACCATCTGACCAAGTCACATTGTCTTTTAATTTAACTGTCACAGATTTTCCATCACTTGCTTGTTCTACTGAATCAGCAAGTTCCATTTTCTGTGTTCCATCACCTTCAATACGAACAAGTGGTGAATAAATCATGTTGGCTGTTGTTAATCCCCAACGATCACTTACCGTAACTGGGTTTAATGAGGTTGGATCCCCACTAATACCATATGTAAAGGTATCCTTATCTTTCTTTTCTTTTGGTGCTTCTGTCTTATTAGAACCACATGCTGTTAGCGCTAATGCTAAAACTGCTGTCATTCCAATTAGCCATTTTTTTTCCATCAAATCTCTCCTTTTTGGCTGATTAATTGATTTAAAGGATCTTTTAATCGCTTATTTCTTATACGCAATAATTACTACATATAATGGCTATAAGTATAACCATTTCAAAAAGTAAGGTCAATTATTATATCTTAAAAATATTATGTTTTTTTAAATATCTATTTAGTTTAATTGTCACTCTTTACTTTTTATCAAATTTTAAAATATAATGTGGTATCATATATTAGTTGATGTGCAAATTAGGAGGAAGTCTTATATGAGTTTACGTAGTAGTTTTGCTACTTTAACAGGAAAATCAAGTCGTTGGTTTTTACAAACCTTTTTTAAAGGTGGGAGTAGTTTACCTGGAAAAATCGCCTTAAAATTAGATCCAAATGTGTTAGATTCTCTTGCAAAAGATTATCACATTATTGTTGTTACAGGAACGAATGGAAAAACCTTAACCACAGCTCTAACTGTTAATATATTAAAGCAAGAGTTTGGAGATGTCTTAACTAATACAACAGGGGCTAACATGCTTCAAGGTATTGTTTCAACTTTCCTATCTGCTAAGAAAAATAAAAATGGTGAAAACTTTGCTGTTTTAGAAATTGATGAAGCCAGCCTTAGTAAAGTAACTGAATTTTTAACACCAGAGTTATTTTTATATACGAATATTTTTAGAGATCAAATGGACCGTTATGGTGAAATTTATACAACTTATAAATTAATTGTAGATGGTGCTAAAAAAGCACCTAAAGCAACTATTTTAATGAATGGTGATTTACCTATTTTTAATTCTATTGAAACAGTTAACCCAAGAAAATATTACGGCTTTAACCACGAAGCTGATCATAAAACAAAAGCTCACTACAACACAGATGGTGTTTTATGTCCTAAGTGTCATCATATTTTAAATTATAAAATGATTACTTATAGTAATTTAGGTAAATATTATTGTCCAAATTGTGACTTCAAACGTCCTGAACTAGATTATGAGTTAACTGATATAATCGAGACAACTAATGTTTCAGCTAAATTTGTCATTGATGAAGAAACTTATGGCATCGAAGTCGGTGGATTATATAACGTTTATAATGCCTTAGCTGCCACTGCCGTTGCTGAATATTACGGAATCGCTCCTGAAAAAATCAGAAAAGGGTTAGCATATGACGAAAAAGTATTCGGCCGCCAAGAAGTTATTAATATTGACGGTAAAAAATGTACTCTTGTCTTGGTAAAAAATCCAGTTGGTTTAAATCAGGTAATTGATACAATGGCAATGGCTCCTTTTGACTTTTCACTAGCAGCCCTTTTAAATGCTAATTATGCTGATGGCATTGATGTTAGTTGGATTTGGGACAGTCAGCTTGAGAACTTACAAGAGATGAATATTCCTAAAGTTATTTCTGGTGGTGAACGTAAAGAAGACATGACTTTAAGATTAAAAGTAGCAGGTATTAAGCCTGATACTTTAATTGAAGTGCCCGATTTAAAATCTGTTATTTCAGAAATCAAATCAGCACCTACTGAACATGTTTATATTTTAGCAACTTATACTGCTGTTTTAAATTTAAGAAAAGAATTGATTCAACAAGGCTACATTAAGGAGGCTAACTAAAATGACGACTTATAATTTAAAAGTTTGCCATCTTTATGGAAATTTACTTAATACATATGGAGATAATGGAAATTTACTGATTCTTGATTATTATGCTAAACAGTTAGGAATTAATTTTGACGTTGAAATTGTTAGTATTTATGAAGACTTCAATGAAGATAACTATGATTTCATTTTCTTTGGTGGTGGACAAGATTTTGAACAAGTTATCGTTTCAAAAGATATCCAATCTAAAAAACATGCTTTAACTAACTATATTGAAAATGATGGTGTGATGTTAGCAATTTGCGGTGGTTTCCAATTACTTGGTGAATACTACATTGGAGCAAATGGTGAAAAAATTCATGGCATCCACGCTCTTCCTCATTACACATTAAGCCAAGAGAATAATCGTTTTATTGGTGATATTGAAATTTATAATAAAGAGTTTGATGAAACTTATTACGGATTTGAAAATCATAACGGAATGACTTTCTTAGGTGAGGATGAAGAACCACTCGGAGTTGTAAGGAAAGGTCATGGTAATAACAATAAAGATGATTCTGAGGGTGTTATTTACAAAAATGTAATTGGTTCTTATTTCCACGGACCACTACTTGCAAGAAATAAAAACTTAGCCTTAAGAATTTTAAACCTTGCTATGAAAAACAAATATAACAAAGAATTTACTTTACAGGACTTGACTGATTAATTACTTTAAGAGATTGTCACAGAAGTGTTAATTCATTATTTAGAGACTGACATTTAGGTCAGTCTCTTTTATTTTTTCAAAAACGTCTTCACTAGTCAGGAAGTTAAATAGTCTGCTTTTTCTAACTATTTTCTCATTTAATTTCAGTAAACAGGTAGAAACCTTTTTTGGTTACGTGTATAATTATATTAATGAGTTATTTAACTCAATGATAGGAGGAATCTCAATGAAAATAGGGATACCAAAAGAAATTATTAATAACGAAAATCGTGTGGCTTTAACTCCACCATTCGTTAAGACTCTCGTTGATAAAAATCATGAGGTTGTTGTTGAAACAATGGCTGGATTTGGATCAGGATTTACAGATGAAGAGTACGTTGAAAATGGCGCAAGTATTGTCACAACTGCTAAGGAAGCTTGGAATGTTGACCTTGTCTTAAAAGTAAAAGAACCTAAAGAAAGTGAATACGGATTTTTTAAAGAAGGCTTAATTTTATTTACTTACCTTCACCTAGCTCCCGTTCCTTCTTTAACAGAAAGTTTAATTAAAAATAAAGTAACAGCAATTGCCTACGAATCTGTTCAATTAGAAGATGGTAGCTTACCTCTTTTAAATCCTATGTCAGAAATTGCAGGTCGTATGGCTCCTCAAACAGGTGCTTTCTTCTTACAAAAAACAAATGGTGGCTCAGGTATTCTATTATCATCAGTTCCTGGTGTTGCTAAGGGAAATGTTGTTATCATTGGTGGAGGTGTAGCAGGTTCAAATGCTGCTAAAGTTGCGATTGGACTTGGTGCTAAAGTTAGGATTTTAGATGTTAACCAAAAACGTTTAGCTCAATTAGAAGAAATTTTTGGTAATTCCATTGAAACAGTTATGTCTAATCCTCATAATATCCATCAATCAGTTATGATGGCTGACTTAGTTATTGGTGCTGTTTTAATTCCAGGACGAAAAGCTCCTACCCTTGTAACAGAAGAAATGGTAAAAGATATGAAACCTGGTTCAGTTATTATTGATATTGCCATTGACCAAGGTGGTATTTTTGCTACAACTGATCGCACAACCAATCATGACGAACCAATCATTACTAAACACGATGTACTACACTACGCTGTACCAAATATGCCTGGTGCGGTTTCAAGAACATCAACATTAGCTCTAACGAATAATACCCTACCTTACATTATTCAATTAGCTGATAAAGGATTTATCCAAGCAGTTAAAGAAAACAAAGCGTTAGCAACTGGTGTTAATACTCATAACGGAGTATTAACTTATGAGCAAGTTGCGATTGACCAAGAAAAAGAATTTACACCTTTAACTGAATTAATTTAAAACCAAAAAAGAGACTGTGACATATTAATCTATGTCGCAGTCTCTTTTTACAAACTACTTTCTCTGACAATCAATTTAACATCTGTTGTAACGAGAGTTTCTTCCTGTTCTGCTAATTTCATATCCTCTAAAATAAGGCGACAGGCAACTTTCCCAATCTCATAGAAATTTTGCTCAATTGTTGTAAGAGAAGGCTGAATAAGTGCTGCTGCTTGAATATTATCAAAACCGACAACTGCAATATTTTGAGGAATACTAATTAGTTTTTGATTTAATCGGTTAATTAGCTGAATGGCAAGTACATCGTTTTCCATAACAATTCCTGTTACATGGTTCTTTTTAATTTCATTTATCAGATAATCAAAAAACTCTGTCATACTTTGATTACCTGACTCAGTAAAATGAAAAGTCTCAGTAATACTGTGTTCATGTAGTGTTTTTAGATATCCTAAATACCTATCTCTGACTGATGAGGTATTCATTCTATTAGCAAGACTTCCAAAAGCTATTCTTTTATGACCTGATTCAATTAAATGGGCTGTTGCCATCTCTCCACCAAGTAAGTTATTGGCTGTTACAAATTTAAAAGGTAACCCATTAAAAAATTTATCAATAATCACAATTGGTAACTTGTTTAAATGAAGTTGATACAAAATATCAAGATGCTCTACTACTTGTTTTGGATAGTAAATAATACCAATATATTCAGCAAGCAATTTCTCCATTGATGTCTCAAATAAATAGTTCTCGTTTTGAATCAATAGCTGATACTCGCTACCTTCTAGTTGTTCTAAAATGCCTTTTGTATATTCTCCAAGTCCTGTATTACTAACAGAGGTTAAAGGATAAATAAACAGAATACTCTTCTTAATTTTTGTTTCACTTTCAATTTTTTTTACAAAGCTACCCTTACCTCTAATTCTTGAAATCATTCCCTTTGCCTCAAGTTCCATTAAAGCTCTCTTTGAAGTAATACGACTAACTTTATACCTTTCAGATAATTCAAATTCTGTTGGAATCTGATCATTCTCTTTGTAAACACCTGTTTGAATATCTTTTATTAAATCATCTAGTATTTTCATATATAAAGGTTTGGAAGTCATTTTTCATACCACCTTTCTATTCACAATCTCTACGCATCTAAAATCATATCTGACTATTAGATTTTTGTAAATAACAAAAGTTTCTCTTTTAAATTTGATACTAAAAAAAATTGTGATGTAAATTAATTACTTACATCACAATCTAATAATTATTATTAACTATTTTTTTGTCCTGGTTCTGAAGCAATCATTTTAGCATCACCCTCAAAGCGAACTTTTGTCACTTCATTAGGTAAGATAAAATGTTGACCTTTAGAAACTTCAAACTTAGTTTCGTCATCATTTAAATAAAGATACCCAAAACCATCTAGTACACTAACTAATGTGTATTTACCTGTTGTTTTAATTGGTAAAACACCTGATACATTCCATTCAAAAACATTAAAATAATCAGATTCAATAAATGTTGTTACATTTGATTCACCATTATTAACTTGTTTAATGTTTAAAACTGGATCAATATGAGGCACTGTTGTTACATCTAAAGACTCTTGAATATGTAACTCACGAGGATTACCAGCATCATCTTTTCTATCATAATCATAAACACGATAAGTTGTGTCACTACTTTGTTGTGTTTCTAAAATCATAATCCCTTTACCAATTGCGTGAATTGTGCCACTTGGTACATGGTAAAATTCTCCTGCTTGAACTGGAATACGGCGTAGTAAATGCTCCCAATCACCACTTTCAATCATTTGAGCTAATTCTTCTTTTGTTTTAGCATGATGACCGTAAATGATTTCTGCTCCTGGTTCTGCACTAATGATATACCAACATTCTGTTTTACCTAGTTCTCCTGCATGTTCTTTTCCGTATGAGTCATCTGGATGAACTTGAACTGATAAATCATCAGCTGCATCTAAAATTTTAGTTAATAATGGGAAAACATCCACACTTGGATTCCCAAAAATTTCTGGATGTTTTTTCCATAATTCATCTAGTAATAAGCCTTTGTATTCACCATTTTCAACTGTACATACACCGTGTGGATGAGCACTGATTGCCCAACATTCACCGATGTGATCACTTTCTAATGGATAGTCAAAAACTGATTTTAATTTAGTTCCACCCCAAATTTTTTCTTGAAAAACTGGTTTTAAAAATAAAGGTTCTAACATAAAATTGCCTCCTAGATATTTATCTTCACTATTTGATATATCATTATAGCATTTTTTCTTTCTCTTGTCTTTCCGCTAAGTAAATATTAACTAATTTATCTCTGACTTTTAAATAATCATCTCTTCGGTCCACAGGGTGTACTCTATTTGATAAAAAGATAAAACCTTCTTTAGCTAGTATATCTAAAATCATAAAAGTCCCTGTATATCCTGTATGGTACAACAAATATCTATTTTCGTATTCAATTAAATCCCAACCTAAAGAACGCGCCTTATCTGATTTTGGTGAATAATTTTGACTTAAATTTTCAACAGTTTTTTCACTTAAAAATAATTTATCTTTATATTTCCCTTTATTAAGAAGCATTTCAGAAAATTTTATCACATCTGATAGTGTTGAAAAAAGACCTGCACTTCCGCAATGTTCAGCTAAAACAAATGCCTTTGGGTCATGAACTTGACCTTTAATTAAACCTCTTTTTTCAGTCATTTCAGTTGGTGCTACTTTGTTTAAATCTAACTGAGTAAAACCACTAGCCGTCATTTCTAAAGGCAGTAAGACTTCTTCTTTAAATACTTCATGAACTGATTTTTTATAAAATTCCTCAATTAAAAAGCCAAGTAAAACAGTTCCTGTATCAGTATAAGCACATTTTTCTCCTTTTTTTCTACCTGATTTAAGTGCTAGGATAGCAGATTTTAATTCATCTTGATTTAACTGATCCCGATTTGGTATGTAAGGATTAATATCAGATGTATGAGTTAACAATTCTCTGATCGTCACTTTTTCATCTAAAAATTCAGGTAAGTAATGATGCAAAGGTGTATCAATATCAACTTTATCTTCTTCAATTAGTTTTAAAACAATCGTTGTTGTGCAAATAACTTTCGTTAACGATGCCATGTCATACAATGTATTTTCTTCTAATATCTCTACATCAGGCACTATTTGTTTTAATCCTAATAGACCTGAATCAATTTTTTCTTTCGTGATAAAGGCAAAAGAAATACCTGGAATTTTTTTTGTTTCAACTAATTCATTCATATAATTAATCGTTTTTTTGAACATACTCTCACTCCCATCATCCTATGAAAAAAGAGGCTAGTTAAAGTAACTAAGCCTCTTAAATTATTTATTTAAAAACCATAAACCATAATTGAATACCATTTGGGTCATTTAAACCAATAATTTTCTTACCCTTATTAAAGTAAAAATCAATATCTTTCTTTTCTAAATGTTCCTTTAACTCTAATAAAGAGTCTAAAGAGTCCACTTCAAAAGTAACATGATCAACACCTAAATCATTACTATTAACTACGTTTTGAGAAGCTGTTGGCGTCCATTCATTTAAAGCAATTTGGTGATGGTAGTCATTATTTGATAAAAACTTAGTGCTTACTACATCATCATTTTTCAATGTAAAGCCTAATACATCTTTATAAAATAAATAACTCTCTTCTAAGTCAGAAACTGATAAATGCACATGACCTACTTTTGTTCCTTCAGAAATTTCAGTAAAATCACCTGTTACTTTAGATAAGAATGACTGAATATTTAATTCTTTTGTCACACCACTAATTTTGCCATCTTGAACTGGCCATTTTTCTTTAGGTTTATCCCAACCAAAGTTAATTCGGTTCCCTTCTGGGTCATTAATATAAACACATTCTGCATAACCATGGTCACTTTTTCCTTCAATCGGATAGTTAGTTAGCATCAAATGTTTTATAAACAATGCAAATTCTTCTCTTGTTGGTAAAACAAAAGCCACATGATAAAGGCCTGTTAAATTATTTGAGCCTTCTTTGCCTTCTGGTTCTCTAATTAAACCTAATAATTTTTTACGCTCGCTACCTATTCCCATAATAGCCATATCATTTTCTTCGTTAATTAAATGAAAACCTAGTACGTGACGATAAAACTCAATCATTTTATCTAGATCTTTCACCTTCAAGGCAACTGATGCTAAATTTGTATTCTGGTCTAAGGAAAAGCTTCCCATACTACATATTCCTCCTAAAAAATGTTATCTTAAAATTCTGTTTAATGAATCGTTCGATTATTATTGTACCAATTTTTGTAAAAACATACCAATAATATAGTTATTTTTTTAGTTAGAATATTTTAATTTAATATTTTTCACAGTTTAAATAGCCACATCTGTACTAAATTGACTATTATATAGCTCAGCATAAAATCCATTTTGGCTTAATAACTCTTCATGATTTCCAGTTTCAACAATACTACCTTTATCCATAACAATTATTTTATCAGCATCTCTAATAGTTGATAGTCTATGAGCTACAACAAAACTTGTACGATTTAATAATAATTCTTCCATTGCTTTTTGAATTAAAATTTCTGTTCGTGTATCTACACTTGAAGTTGCTTCATCTAAAATAAGAACTTCGGGATTAGCTAAAAAGGCTCTTGCAATTGTGATTAACTGGCGTTGCCCTTGAGAAATATTAGATGCTTCTTCATTTAAAACGGTGGCATATCCTTCCGGTAGAGTTCTGATAAAATCATCAGCTCTAGCAGCTTTTGCCGCTTTATAGACATCCTCATCTGTCGCTTTTTCGTTTCCATATTTAATATTATCAAATATCGAACCTGTAAATAACCATGTATCTTGAAGAACCATAGAAAAATCAGAACGTAATTCTTCTCTTTTAATATTTCTAACATCTTGATTATTGTATAAAATATGACCGCCAGAAACATCATAGAAGCGCTCTAATAAATTAATTAGTGTTGTTTTTCCAGCTCCTGTTGGTCCTACAATAGCGATTTTCTCACCCTTTTCAACTTCTAAGTTAAAGTTATTCATTAAGATATTGTCTTCTGAATAACCAAACTCAACTTGATTGAAGGAAACAAGTGCATCAGTTTTAATATCATTCGGTACTTCAACTTTATCATCTGTCATTTCAATTTCATCTAACACTTCAAAAATTCGTTCTGCAGAGGCAATTGTTGCTTGAATTGTGTTAATTAAACTTGCCATTTGACTGAGAGGTTGTGAAAATTGGTTAGTATACTGCATAAAAGCTTGAACATTACCAATTGTAATTTGCCCGCTAGCTACTTGCAAACCACCAATGACTGCCACAAAAACATAACCAATATTTTTAATGAAATTCATTAATGGCATAATCATCGCTGAAATAAACTGCGCTTTCCAGCTAGATGTGTAAAGTTCTTCGTTTTGTTTTTCAAATAATTTAATGTTTTCATCTTCATGATTAAAACTTTTAACAACAGTATGTGCTCCGTAGGTTTCTTCAATTTGATTATTTAAAAGTCCTAAAGTTTTTTGTTGTTTTGAAAAGTATTTTTGAGATTTAGGTGCAATCATCATTGTCACTACAAGACTAAGTGGCACTGTAATAAAAGCAACTAAGGTTAATTTCCAACTAATGGTTAACATCATGAATAAAACCCCAAAAAACATAATAACACTTGTCACCATTTGGGTTAAACTCTGTTGCAATGTTCCTGCTATATTATCCATATCATTAATAGCACGTGACATAATATCCCCATTTGAATGTGTATCGTAATATGAAATCGGCACTTTACCCATTTTCTCTTTTAACTCTTGTCGTAATTCAAAAACAGTTTGCTGAGAAATTTTAGTCATCATAACTTGTTGAACAAAACTAAAAATAGCTGAGGCAGCATACATTGCTAATACAATAAAAATAATTTTAGCTATTTTATCAAAATCAATTGGAATAGTTCCTATCTTAATACCTTGAGCAGCTTGTTCTTTTGCTGTCATCAAACCTTTAAATATTTCAGTAGTTGCTTCACCTAAAATTTTAGGTGTTCTAATTTGAAAGATTGTAGAAGTAATAGCAAGAATTAAGACAATCAAAATTAGATACAGTCTTTTTGACATATAACCTAGTAATCTTTTTAAGGTTTTACCAAAGTTTTTTGGTTTTGCTTTTTCAACTTGAGGTCTTCCTCCGTGTCCATGTCCACTCATGCTATTTCCTCCTCTCTAAGTTGTGATTTAATAATATCTTGATAGGTTTCATTCGTTTCTTTTAGTTCTTGGTGATTTCCTTTACCAACCATTAGTCCCTCATCTAAAACAATGATTTGGTCAGCACCTACTACGGTACTGATTCTTTGTGCCACTATTACAATCATTGCATCAGTGACATTTTCTTTTAACGCTTTTCTTAATAAGGCATCTGTTTTAAAGTCTAGAGCTGAGAAAGAATCATCAAAGATGTAAATATCAGCAGGTTTAATTAAGGCTCTAGCAATAGCTAAACGTTGTTTTTGACCACCTGAGAAGTTATCTCCTCCTTGCTCTACCTTAGAATCTAAACCATCAGGCAATTTTTTAACAAAATCTTTAGCCTGAGCAATTTCTAAAGCTTTCCACATTTCTTCTTCTGTAGCATTTTCTAATCCATAAAGTAAGTTTGAGCGAATAGTTCCTGTAAATAAAATTGCCTTTTGTGGTACAAAGCCAACGCGATTACGTAATTCTTTAACATCTAAATCTTGAACGTTTTGCTCATTAAACAAAATTGAACCTTTCTCAATATCATAAAAACGAGGAATCAAATTAACTAAACTGGTTTTACCAGAACCAGTTCCCCCGATAATCGCTAACGTTTCACCCGCTTTCAGATGAAAATCTACTCCTAAAAGGGCTGGTTTTTCAGCACCTTTATATCTAAAGCAGATATCATTAAAATCAAGAGTTGGTACTTCTTTTTTGATTTGTTGATCATTGGTTAATTCTTTTTCTTTATTCATATCAAGAACTTCATTAATTCTGACTGCTGAAGCTTGAGCTCTTGGCACTAAAACAAAAATCATTGTCATCATCATAAAACTCATTAAAATTTGCATAGCATAAGTCATAAATGCCATCATATTCCCTACTTCAAGAGTCCCTTGAGCCACATTGTGACCACCATACCAAATGATAGAAACATTGGTAATACTAATAATTAACGTAATCACTGGCATTAAAAAACTCATTAAAATATTTACTTTAACAGCGGTTTGCGTGTAATCTTTGTTAGCGTTAAAAAATCTTTTTTCTTCAAAAGGAGTCTTGTTAAAAGCTCGAATAACTCGAACACCGGTTAAACCTTCTCTAAAAACTAAGTTTAATTTATCCGTTTTTTCTTGTAATGTTTTGAATAATGGAATAGCAAAATACATAACTATTCCAACAATAATAATTAAACTTGGAATAATATAGAGAAAAATTTTTGTCAATTCTGGGTCTCTTGTATAAGCCAAGAAGCTAGCACCTATTAAAGTAATCGGTGCATTAATCATTAATCTTAGAAACATTTGTATTACCATTTGTACTTGGTTAACATCGTTGGTTGTTCTTGTAATAAGTGAAGCTGTTCCTACTTTATCAAATGATTCTAAAGAAGAGTAAGAAACCGTTTCGTAAATTTCAGACCTTAATTTCTTACCAATTTTTTGTCCTTCACGAGTAGCAATTAAGGTGTTAACTAATGAAGCAACTATCCCTATCAGGGAAACACCTATCATAATCATACCTACTTGTAAGATATATTTCGAATCCCCTTGCGTAACTCCTTTATCAATGATATTTGACGTTAGAGTTGGCAAATACAAGTCACTTATTATTTGAATGACCATAAAAAGGACTGAGCCTAAAATAGCCCAAACTGACATTTTTTTTATTATTCTAATCATGGTTAGTTTCTACCTCCTCGTATAGTATTATTAGAATCATTTTTTGATTCTATGTATATTCAAATCACTTTGTGTTTTAGAATTGTATTAAGCAGATAGAGGTCATCCGT
>NZ_QPJV01000020.1 GCF_003337315.1 Vagococcus fluvialis
AATAAAAGTTGATTAACATCTTAAAGATGTTTAGCTCATTAATTTTAAAACTTGCTAGCGAATTGTATTCACTAAATATGGTTTGTTTCTACTTAGTAGAAACGCCCTACACATTTGGTTTGTCTTACTTTGTTCAGTTTTCAAAGGTCTAATCTGTGTTGCCTTAACAACTTTTATATCATACCAAGTTATTAACTCGTTGTCAACACTTATCTTGAATCTTTTTGTTATTTATTTTCGCTAGAAACCTCTCAACAATCTTTATAAACAAAGAATCTTAAACTGTTTATTTTGTTAGTTGATGTTTTTTAATGTCCCTCAGCGACATGTATTAATATACCAATTATTATCTCTTTCGTCAACTCTTTTTTATTTCTTTTTTTTACTAACTTTACACAATATTTACCAATCAATTGTTCGCTATTCAAATCAAAAATGGATATTTATTCATTCTTTCTTCTTTTTTCTATCTTTTTGCTTGTTTTTTAGAGTTTTTTAGCTATTTTTATTGAAAAATAAAATAAAAAAAAGAAGAAAATTTCTTCTTTTTTTCATTATTTTTATCTCATTGTTGGGAATAATAGGATATCTCTGATTGATTGAGAGTTAGTTAATAGCATTACTAAGCGGTCAATTCCAATTCCTAGTCCACCTGTTGGAGGCATCCCATACTCAAGAGCTTCGATAAAGTCTTCGTCAATTCCTTGCGCTTCATCGTTTCCTAAGTCTTTTTCTTTCATCTGTGCTTCAAAACGTTCACGTTGATCGATTGGATCGTTTAATTCAGTAAAGGCATTTCCATATTCTTTTCCTACTATAAAGACTTCAAAACGATCTGTGAATCTTTCATCTTCTACATTTTTCTTAGCAAGTGGTGAAATTGAAGTTGGATGTCCATAAATAAATGTTGGTTGAATTAATGTTTCTTCTACATATTTTTCAAAGAACTCATTAACTACGTGACCGTAGTCCATATGCTCTCCTAATTCAATGTCATGTTCTTTAGCAATAGCACGTGCTTCTTCATCTGTCATCTCTTTCCAGAAATCAACGCCAGATTCTTCTTTAATGGCATCAACCATATGAATTCTCTTCCATGGTCCTTCTAAGTTAACTTGGTGCTCACCATACTCAATTTGTAATTTACCTAATACTGTTTGAGCTGTATGAGTAATGATACCTTCTGTTAAATCCATAATATCTTTGTAATCAGTATAAGCTGTATATACTTCTAACATGGTAAACTCTGGATTGTGAGTTGTATCAATCCCTTCGTTACGGAAGACACGGCCAATTTCGTAAACTTTTTCCATTCCACCAACGATTAATCGTTTTAAATGTAACTCTAAAGCAATACGTAAATATAATTCCATATCTAATGCGTTGTGGTGAGTAATAAACGGACGAGCTGCTGCTCCACCTGCAATATTATGTAGTGTTGGTGTTTCTACTTCTAAGTAGCCATGTGTATTTAAATAGTTACGTACTTCGCGAATAATTTCGCTACGTTTAACAAATGTGTCAAAACTATCTCTATTACTTACTAAGTCTAAGTAGCGTTGGCGGTATTTTTGCTCAACGTTTGTTAAACCATGATACTTATCTGGTAATGGGCGTAAAGCTTTTGTTAAGAATGTTAAGCTTGTTGGTTTGATTGTTACTTCACCCATATCAGTTTTCATAACTTCACCAGTTACTCCGATAAAGTCACCTAAGTCTGCTTGTTTGAATAAATCATATTCTTCTTCACCAACAGCATCTTTTCTTACGTAAATTTGGATTTGGCCTTCACGGTCTTGTAAATGAGCGAATCCTACTTTACCTTTTCCACGTTTAGTCATCATTCGTCCAGCAACTGTTGCGACTGCTCCTAATTTTGATAACTCTTCTTTTGTATGTTTGTCGTATGTTTCATGTAGTTCTTTAGAGTTAGTTGTACGTTCAAAACGTGAACCAAAAGGATCAAGCCCCTTTTCACGCAATTCCGCCATTTTTTCTCTACGTACGATTAATTGGTCATTCATTTCTTCATGACCTTGAATTTCTTTTGTCACGTTACTTCCTCCTATACTTTTTTGACAATCTGTTCCCTACTATAATGCCATACTAAAACAAAAAAAGGCAAGTCAATTTGCCTTTTCTTCTATATTTATTAACTTGCAATGCCTTTTGCGGCTAAGTTAGCCAAGTACTCGTCAAAAATCGCGATAATTTCGCTTTCTGTTTGTGCTTTATTAATGGCAAGGCGCGCTTTTGTAGCTCTTGGGGCCCCTTTTAAGTAATAAGCTGCATGTTGACGAAACTCTAAACAAGCAATTTTTTCACCTTTTAGTTTGACTAAACGAGATAAATGTAATTTAGCTGTTGCTATTTTAGCTGTTGGTTGTGGTTCTTCTAACAACTCACCTGTTTCTAGGTAATGCTTAGTTCTATAAATCATCCACGGATTTCCTAAAGCCGCACGACCTATCATCACACCATCACAGCCTACGTAATCTAACATACGTTTAGCATCTTCTGGTGTTCTTACATCTCCATTTCCCATAAAAGGAATCGTTAAATGCTTTTTGACTTCTTTTAACACATCCCAGTTAGCTTTACCTTCATACATTTGAACACGAGTTCTACCATGCATCGCAACTGCACCTGCTCCAGCACTTTCTGCCGCTTTGGCATTTTCTACAGCAAAAACATGATCTTCATCCCAACCAATACGCATTTTAACGGTCACTGGTATGTTTACCGCACTTGAAACAGCATCAACCATTTCATAAACTTTGTTTGGATCAAGTAACCATCTTGCACCAGCTTCTGCTTTGATGATTTTACTAACGGGACAGCCCATATTAATATCAATAATATCTGCTGTTGTATTTTCTTCTACAAATTTAGCGGCTTCAACTAAGGTTTCTTTATTACCACCAAAAATTTGTAAACTTAGTGGATGCTCTGCTTCTTCTATATGAAGCATATCTAAAGTCTTTTTGTTTCGCTGCTGAATTCCTTTATCACTAATCATCTCGCACACAACTAGGCCTGCGCCAAATTCTTTAACAGTTAACCTAAAAGCTGAATTACTTATACCTGCCATAGGAGCAACTACAACTCGATTTTCTATTTCTACATTACCTATTTTCCACACAGGTAATTCCTCCTTACTTAATGGCTTCGTCTCTTAACTCTTTTAATTCAGCAGCACTGTATTGATATTTTTCACCACAGAAATGACAAACAGCTTCCGCTCCTTCGTCTTCTTCAATCATTTGTGTTAATTCAGCCTCACCTAATGTGATAATTGCTGAAGCAAAACGTTCTTTAGAACAATCACAGTAATATTGAACTGGCATTGTTTCTAAAATTTCAACATTTTCTTCACCTAATAAACGCTCTAAGATTTTTTCTGGTGTTTCTCCAGCATCAAGTAAATTGGACACTTGAGGAATTTCTGCTAAACGTTTTTCGATTTCAACTAATGTTTCTTCACTAGCTCCTGGCATTACTTGAATCATAAATCCACCAGCTGCTTTCACACAATCGTCTTCACTGTCTTTATCAACTAAGACACTTAAACCAACAGCTGAAGGCACTTGCTCTGAATTAGCTAAGTAATAAGTAAAGTCCTCAGCAATTTCACCTGATACAATTGGCACCTGTCCTGTGATTGGTTCTTTTAAACCTAAATCTTTAACAACACTAAATGTTCCGTTTGATCCAACAGCTCCGCGAACATCAATTTTACCTAATGCATTTGGCGCTAAATTAACTTCCGGATTTTTTACATAACCTTTAACGTTACCTTTACTATCTGCATCAACGACAATAGCACCAAGTGGTCCGTCACCTTGGATTTTTACTGTTAATTTTTCTTCATTTTTATGCATTGCTCCAAGTAATAAAGAACCGGTTAAGGTACGACCCAAAGCTGCAGTTGCCGCACGCCATGTGTCGTGTCTTTCTTGAGCTTCTGTTACAGTATCAGTTGTTCTAACTGCCATGGCACGAATTTCGCCATTAAAGGCTAATGCTTTTACTAAATAATCAGTCATTTTATCGCTTCCTTCTATATAATAATCTTTTCTTGCCACATAAAAAGTGGGCTACACTTTCGTATATCCCACTTATCATAACTTATTTAATTCAATCTGCAAAACGATTTTACTCGTTTGTCGATTCCTCATTAGAGTCTGTTGGTACTTCAACTTCACCATTAGGTAAGCCTTGTCCCTCTTTAGCCTCTTCTTTTTGCTTTTCAGCGTCTTTTCTTGCTAATGCTTCTTTCGCTTCTTCAAATGAACCATCTTTTTCACTTGGAAACTCATCTTTTTCTTCGCTAACTGGCATAGTACCTGTTTCAAAGATTGATGTAATTTCTTTAGCATTTAATGTTTCATGTTCTAATAAAGCTTCTGCAATTAGTTTATGTTGATCACGATGTTCTTCAATAATTTCAACTGCTTTTTGATGAGCAGATTTCAAAATACTGCGAACTTCTTCGTCAATTTGGTAAGCCACTTGTTCAGAGTAAGCTTTTGTTTGACCATAGTCACGACCAACAAAGACTTGATGGTTTCCTTCATATTGTACAGGACCTAGTGAATCACTCATACCGTACTCAGTTACCATTGAACGAGCTAAGTTAGTTGCTTGCTCAAAGTCATTACTTGCTCCAGTAGATTGAACACCAAAGACAATCTCCTCAGCTACACGTCCACCAAGAAGTCCTACAATACGTTCAAACATTTCGTTTTTAGTAATTAAGAATTGATCTTCTTTAGGAAGTGAAATCATATAACCACCAGCGCGGCCACGTGGAACAATCGTTACTTTATGAACGATATTAGCATCATCTAAAACCAACCCACAAATAGTGTGACCAGCTTCATGATAAGCTACTAATTCACGTTGACGTTTACTAATGACACGATCTTTTTTAGCTGGACCTGCGATAACGCGGTCTTGAGCTTCATCAATATCACTTGCATCGATTTTTTTCTTGTTACGACGAGCTGCCACTAAAGCTGCTTCGTTTAAAACATTTTCTAGGTCTGCACCAGCAAAACCTGGTGTTTGTTGTGCTACAACTTTTAAATCCACATCACTTGCTAAAGGTTTGTTACGTGAGTGAACTTTTAAGATTTGCTCACGACCTTTAACGTCTGGTGTTCCAACTAAAATTTGACGGTCAAAACGACCTGGACGAAGTAAAGCAGGGTCCAGTACATCTGAACGGTTTGTTGCAGCAATAACGATAACACCTTCATTACCACCAAATCCGTCCATCTCAACTAGTAATTGGTTAAGTGTTTGTTCACGCTCATCGTGTCCTCCACCCATACCAGCACCACGTTGACGACCAACTGCATCAATCTCATCAATAAAGATAATAGCAGGAGCTGCCTTTTTCGCATTTTCAAATAAATCACGTACACGACTTGCCCCAACACCGACGAACATTTCAACAAAATCTGAACCAGAAATTGAGAAGAATGGTACACCAGCTTCTCCGGCTACAGCTTTTGCTAATAATGTTTTACCAGTTCCTGGAGGTCCCTCTAGTAAAACACCAGCAGGGATACGAGCACCAAGCTCAGCAAAACGTCGTGGATCTTTTAAGAACTCTACTACTTCTACTAATTCTTGTTTTTCTTCTTCAGCACCAGCTACGTCAGAAAAACGAACTGTAATAGATTTTTTATCTGCTTCTTTAGTTTTGGTTTTACCAAAGTTCATAACACCACGGCCACCGCCGCCACCACCTTGGCTACCTTGCCCCATAATCATATAGAATAGGAACACCATGAAAATTAATGGTAAGAAGCTAAATAATAATTGTACCCAAATACCACTACTTGATTGTTCTTTTACAACAAATTTTGTTTCAGCATCTCTTGCTGCTTTACTAATGTCATTAATTGTTGAGTCATTAGGTAATACAGAAGTTGTGAAACGCTTAGATTTAGGTTTTGTTTGACCAAAGACTGGTAACCCGCCTGAATCTGTTATTTTTTGTTCTGTTGTATATTCTCCAGTTATTTTGTATACACCATTAGTTGGTTGAACTGAGAATTCTTTAACTTGTTTGTCTTTTAACTGATTGTAGAACGTTGAATAATTAATGTTTGGTGACTGATCGCCGCCCTGACCAAAGAAGAAATACACAATCATTATCATTGATAAGAAAACAATAATATAATAAAGTGAATTTTTCATCCCTGAATTCTTCTTATTATTCATACATGGCCTCCTTATATATTTAGTTAGTATTAGTTATCAGTAAGTCTTTATTATATCACAAAGAAGTATAAAAACCTTTAATTGTTTTCATAAATCTCAGGTTTTAAAATACCGATGTATGGCATGTTACGGTAATCTTCTGCGTAATCTAAACCATAACCTACAACGAATTCATTTGGTACTTCAAAACCAATATAGTCAGCATCCATCTCAACAACGCGACCTTCTGGTTTATCAAGCATTGTAACGATTTTTACTGATGCGGCTTTTCTGTGTTTTAATAAATCAACTAAATATTTTAATGTACGACCACTGTCAATAATATCTTCAACGATTAAAATATGACGGCCTTCTACTACTGTACTTAAATCTTTTAGTATACGAACTTCTCCTGATGATACAGTTGCATTTCCATAACTTGATACATCCATAAAGTCCATTTCCATGTGAATATCCATTGAACGAACTAAGTCTGATAAAAATGGTACCGCACCTTTTAAGATACCTACCACTAAAGGATTTTTATCTTCATAATCTTTGCTGATTACAGCACCTAAGGCTTTCACGCGCTCTTGAATTTGTTCTTCTGAATAAAATGTTTTTTCAATATCTCTTTCTAACATCTGGTTCTCCTTCCAAACTACTTGTCTTTTTTATAAAGGTAGACAAGCTTATAATGTATTTTATCAGTTTCATCTCGAATACTAAAATAACTTTCTCTAAAAGGGACTAAGCATTTTACCTCTCCCTGATTGTCTTCTGCTATCCAACTTTTTTCCCGTTTCTCTTGAGGTATTTTCTCATCAATAAAATAACGAGAAACTTTTTTTCTTTTCCCAGAACTATCCATAATAAAGCGGTCTCCAGGCTTTCTTTTCCTAATTAAAAGCTGAGTGTCCTCCTCTAATGGAATCATCCAAGATTTTTTTTGCCATTCTTTTAACTCTTCTGGAATCTCTAACTTTTCTTTAAAAAAACCAACCCATTCTGAATCTGACAAATAAATACCTTCATTTAAGTTTAAATAAGTTTCTGTTAGTTTTTTTTCAGTTGTTTTCTGCTGTAAGATTTCTGCTTGATTATAACTACGAGTTAATAACCAATCCTCTTTTAATTTCTGAGTGACATTTGGATGATCGCTTACTAATAAATCATGAATTAGCTCTTGTTGCCTTTTACTAATCACTAACTTAAACCTACGCAAACATTCTTCACTTATTTTATTTAGTAAAAAGTGCTGCTCACTTAAAGTGTAAGATACATAATCAGCGACATTTATTTGGCAGCTATTATCTAGAAACGCTACACTCTCTTCATATAAAGGGGCAATATTTTTTTCTACAATTTCTAAAGCATAGACTAACTCTTCTTGGACTCTTAGTAGCTGCTCATTTAATTTTGGATTTTCCTCTTTCATTTGAGGTAATAAGTTATGACGGAATCTATTTCTTAAATAGGTTGTTTCGTGATTCGTTTCATCCTCATAAAAATCAATCTGATTGTCTTTAGCAAATTGGTATAATTCTCCCTTTTTGATTTCAAGGAGCGGTCTAATCAACTGACCTGTGACAAACTCTCTTTGTGCTTCAATTCCTACTAAACTAGACAAACTACCACCAGTAATTAAGCGCATCATTAATGTTTCTACTTGGTCATCTTCATGATGAGCTGTTAGAAGTTTTCCGATTTGCTCTTCTTTCATCACCTTCGCAAAAAAAGAATAACGATACTCTCTAGCAGCTAACTCTACATTTTGTTTAATTGTAGGTCCTTTTTCCCAAACAGATTCATAAAAAGGGATGCCTAGTTTTAGACAAAGTTCTCTTACAAAGCAAGATTCTTCTTCCGAAATTGCCCGTAATTGATGATTGATGTGAGCGACATGTAAACTTGGTTTCATCTCTCTTGGTAATTCATTAAGTAAGTGTAGTAGCACTACTGAATCAACTCCAGCAGAAACAGCAACCACCACTTTTTCTTTAGGTTGCCACCACTTATTTTTTAAAACGAATTGATTAAATCTTTCTTGTAATCCCATCTACTCACCTCCAAAATAAAATGAAAGAAAAAAGAGTGTGACAAAAGTAAGTCACACTCCCTTAATTAATGACGCCATAACCTCTTTATGATTAACTACGGCGACCGCCACGGCCTCCACGTTTACCTTCAGTATTTCGTTTAATTGAACTTAATCTTTCATCACTATCTTTTAAGAATGAACTCATTAAGTTGTCAAAACCTTCTTTTTTCGGTGCAGGTGCAGCAGGCTTACGATTGTAATTGCCTCCACCTGATCTTTCTGGACGGTCCGAACGGTTGAAATTGTTATTTGGACGTTTACTGAAATCTTTCTTTGGTGCGCGTTGTTCTCTTGCTGGACGCTCTTCTTCGTTTGCTCGTTTAATAGATAAACCGATTTTTCCGTCATTACCAATACTCATGACTTTAACTTCGACTTCATCTCCGACTTTTAACACTTCATTAATATCTTTTACAAAACTATTTGATACTTCACTAATATGGACCAACCCTGTTTTGCCTGCTCCTAAATCAACGAACGCTCCAAAATTGGTAATTCCTGAAACTTTCCCAGGTAATTTTACCCCTACTTCAATTGACATAAAAAATTATTTCCTCCTTGAACCTTCCAAAGTATTTATTGTTATTTGTTACCACTAGTTTGGGTAGAGCTATTATTTAATTCGGGGATACTATAAACTTGTTCTCCCTCTTTTGAGTAGAAATATCTAGCACGTGCGATTTTTTCAACGTATTCTCTGTCATTTAGCAGATCAACTTCACGTTTTAAATCTTTTTCGTTTTTTGCAACGACTTTATACTCTTTTTCTACTTCTTTGCGACTCTCTTGTAATGCAACTAAACGCTGGCTATTTCTAAAAAGGTTAACACCAATTATTGAAAAGACTACAAGAGCTACAGCAAACATAATACCTAACCGACGACGTCTAAAAATTATTTTCTTTTGATCTTTTTGCATTGATTTCATGGTTAGACTTGCTTGTTGTTCTTTATCATATGTCAACAATTTGCGGTCTTTTTTCATACTCTTTAGAATCTCCATTCTTTTTTTAATTACAGATATGTTCATTATACCAAGTCATTAACACAATGTCTAATGCTAATCTAAACTTTCATAAGTTGTTTCACGGGTTTCACTGATGATTTCGTATAAGTCTTTTGCTTCATCTTTTTTCGTTGTATCTTTCAAATCTAAGACTTTTACCTCCAATGTTTTATTACCAAATAATATTTTTAGATTATCACCAATTTTAACATTTGTTGAAGATTTTGCTAATTGTCCGTTCACTTGGATACGACCTTTATCAGCAATTTCTTTAGCAACTGTTCTTCTTTTAATAATTCTAGATACTTTTAAAAATTTATCTAATCGCATATTGTCACCTCTATTTTTTATTTTTCATTCGTTTGACTATTTTTTCTCCAAAGGGTAGCATACGCCACTCTTCTTCTGTAAATAAATTATTTTTAATCATCCCACTAATATAAACAAGTGCCCCTAAAAAGACACCGATTAAAGCTAGGACAAAATCTCCTAAACGGCTAAACTGATACCAGTTTAAGCCTTCTAACACAACTCGGTAAATGATTAATGTAATAACCATTAAGCCTAAATTGATACTTAATTTAATTCGGTAGTCTTTTCCTGTTTTGTGTCTTGGCATTGTTTGGTTTAAATACCATTTCAACACCCCTAGACAAACCAGTAAGCCAAATAGAGTACTTAGACTAGCACCTACTGTTTTAAAGTAGAAAGTCAAAAGTGGGGTTTGGACTATTTTAGTAAAAAGTCCTGCTAGTGCCGCAAATAACTGATAGCGAACAATGTTTTGACTCTGGTAAATGGTTTGATAGGTTTGAATCATAGACACAAAATAAATAGATAAGACGAATAAACTTAACGTCAATTCTTGCTGATTATCACTAAATAGCGTGATATTTATATAGGGTAGGACTAAGGCTAGTCCTACAGCTGCCGCAACTGCAATCACTCGTGAGACTTTAATATAAGAAAAAACCATTTGCTCATATTCCTTTTTCTCACGGTTCATAAAATGTTTGGTTAAAGGTGGTAGAAAAGCTGCCGTCATACTAACTGCAACAACAAGACCCAATTGAACTAGTGGCTGCCCTCTATCAAAGACACCTTTTGCAATTTTAGCAGATAAATCATCCATACCACCATAGACTAAAAATTGTTTAACTGTAAAAGCATCGACTAACTGAAATACAATTAGGTAGGCACTAAAAAAGCATAGAGTACCACCTTCAATGATTAACCGCTTAGCAAAATGCCTTAGCTCTTTTATATCGTGACCTTTTAATTTTAATTTAAAAGGATGCTGTTTACTATAACTTCTTAATACAACTAAGCCTAAAAAACCACCTACAAGAGCGCCGAGCATAGCGTAACTTCCTACTGTATAAACGGACCAATCAAAGATAGTGAATAAATAACCTGCTCCTAAAATAACTAATACACGAGTACCTTGTTCCACTAATTGAGAAATAGCAGTTGGTTTCATCTCTAGCTTCCCTTGAAAAAAACCTCGATAAGTCGATAAAAAAGGAACCAGTAAAAAAATGAAAGCCACTATTCTAATTAAAGGCTCTAAGTTCACATCTCCCATAACTTTAGCAATATGATAGGCTAAAAAATATAAAAAGAGAAACATGATTAAAGATAAGGAGCTCACTACAATGAAGAAAAAGTTTAATTTTTTTTCTTGCTCATCTTCTGTGTTACTAGCTGCCAGTATTTTAGATAAATAAATCGGTAAGCCTGTTAAAGCTAAAGTCATCCCTATCCCGTAAATCGGATAAATTTGTTGATACACATAAAATCCTTCGTCACCAACTAAATTTTGATAAGGCACACGGTAGACAGCACTTAATAGCTTAACACCAAAAGACGTGAGGGTTAAAATGACGGTTCCTTGTAGCATATTTTTCTCTAAGGATTTATCTGACATATCAACTCACCTCATTTACCCTTGCTTTTTAGCTTGTTTAGCGTATTTTTGCTCACGTAAAGCTTCAATAAATTGAGCCACTTCTTGTAGCCAAGCTGCCTCTGTTATTTGTTTTGTTAATTTTAAATTAATTGCTAGCGCATCATCAGAACTTAACTCTGCTTTTAAAGTCGTTGCTGATAAAGCTTTAAAGATTTGCTCAATTGTGTAGGCATTAGTCCCAGCTTTTGATAATAAAACTTCAATCACCATGCCACGTTTTTGAATTTTTTCAACTAAAGCAAAATCACTATTCATCTTAATCAAACCAACTGTTAGAAGATTAGCTACTTCATCAGGATATTCACCAAAACGGTCTAGTAAATCTCCCTCTAGCTCCTCAAACATCTCTTGACTTTCTAATTGACGAATTCGTTTATAGATTTCAATTTTTTGTCTTTCGTCTTCTATATATTCAGTTGGAATATAAGCATCAATTCCTAAATCAATTTCAGTAATTGTTTTAGTGTCTTTACTTTCAGTACCACGTTTTCGATTAACTGCTTCTGTTAACATTTGTGTATACATATCAAAACCAACAGAATCAATAAAGCCGTGCTGTTGTGCTCCTAATAAATTACCTGCTCCACGAATAGATAAATCTCGCATAGCAATCTTAAATCCTGAACCAAGTTCGGTAAAATCTTTAATAACTTGCAGACGTTTTTCACTGACTTCAGTTAAGACTTTTTGCGGTTCATACATGAAATATGCATAAGCCACACGGTTACTACGACCAACACGTCCTCTTAATTGATACAACTGAGATAGTCCCATGTAATCCGCATTTTCTACAAACAAAGTATTCACATTAGGAATATCTACACCTGTTTCAATAATTGTCGTTGTGACTAAAATATCGTAATCTCCATTAATAAATTCTAACAAGCGATTTTCTAGTTGCACTTCTGTCATTTGACCATGAGCATAACTGATTCTAGCATCTGGTACTAAAGCTTGCAGTTCATCGACTTTTTGCTCAATGGTATCCACTCTATTATAGAGATAGAAAATCTGACCACCACGAGCAATTTCTCTCTCACAAGCCTCACGAATCGCCCCTGGATTTTTCTCCATCACATAAGTTTGAACTGGGTAACGATTTGCAGGTGGGGTTTCAATAACTGATAAATCACGTACACCTAACATGGACATGTGAAGTGTTCTCGGAATCGGTGTGGCCGTTAAAGTTAAGACATCCACTTGAGACTTAATTTGCTTTAGACGTTCTTTATGTTTTACGCCAAAACGTTGCTCCTCATCTACAATCAACAAACCTAAATCCATAAACTCAATATCTTTAGATAAAACACGGTGCGTTCCAACGACAATATCTACTTGGCCTTTTTTTAATTTCTCAGCTGTTTCATTTTGCTGTTTTTTCGTTCTAAAACGACTAAGTAAATCAACATTTACTGGGAAATTAGCAAACCTGTCACGCATTGTTTCGTAATGTTGCTGAGCTAAAATAGTTGTTGGAACTAAAAAGGCTACTTGTTTGCCATCTCTAACAGCTTTAAAGGCTGCTCTGATAGCGACTTCTGTTTTCCCGTAACCAACATCTCCTACAAGCAGGCGGTCCATCGGTCTTTCTTTTTCCATATCTTGCTTGATTTCTTGAATACTACGTAACTGATCCTCTGTCTCTGAATAAGGGAAGTTACCTTCAAATTCCATTTGATACTCATCATCTGGTCCAAAAGCATAACCTTTTTCAGCTTCACGAGCCGCATAAAGTTTAATTAAATCATCAGCAATGTCTTCAACACGAGCTGAGACTTTATTTTTTGTTTTAACCCATTCAGAACCACCCAATTTATTAACTCGCGGTGTTTTAGATTCAGAAGCAACATATTTTTGAATTAAATCAAGCTGAGTAACAGGAATAAATAATTTGTCATTATTTTTATAAAGAATAGTCATGTAATCTTGATGGACTCCAGCACTAAGTAAGGTTTCCATTCCAATATATTTACCAATCCCGTGATTTGCGTGAACTACATAATCTCCTGGTTTTAGCTCGTTATAACTTTTTAATCTTTCTGCATTAGAAATAGTTTGCTTACGTGCTCTCTTTTTACCTTGAGTGTGTAAGATTTCTTTTTCTACTAAAATAACTAATTTTTCATCAGGTAATTCAAAACCAGCTGCTAAGTTTCCAGTTTGAATTTGAACTTCACCTGTTAACAATTTATTACTATTATTAATCACTGTTGGAATTTCAAAATCTAAAAAGAGATTTTCGATTTTTTCTGTTCGCTCTTCATTGTCTGCTAAAACAACCACAGTATGTTTTTGCTTACGCCATCTTTCAATCTCAGTTTTAAGAAGTGGCATTTGACCGAAAAATTGTTGCATTGTACGGTACTCAAAGGGATGAATACTAGAAAATCTTAAATTTCCCATTCCCTTTTGGAATAATGAAAAATACGTTTTACTTTGCTTAGCGCCTTTTAAAATACTTCTAAAGTCGCCGCCTAATTCATGTTCTTCAAAATAGATGCCCTCTTCAAGTTTTAGCGTTACCCACTCGGCTTCTTCTCGTAATAACTCGCGCTCACTTTCAACTTGACGACTGTAATCATCTACTAAAATAAAATCATCTGCACCTAAATAATCCGTTAAGAAAAACTTATCTTCATACAGTAAATCTGTATACATTTTGACTTCTTCTGTTGGATGACCTTGGGCCCATTCTTCCACTAAGTAACTAAAGTGAGCCGAAATACGTTCCTTATCCTCACCTGGTGCCATCTTTTCTAATTTTTCAGCTGCTAATTTTTCTAAACGCTCACTACCACTAGTTAGCTCTTCCTTTGTTAGTGGTGTGTCCATAGCAGGTGTCACTAAAATCTTATCAATCTCACCAATCGAGCGCTGGGTTTCCACATCAAATAAACGTAGTGATTCAATTTCATCATCAAATAAATCAATACGTACAGGATATTCGCTTGTTAACGGGTAAATATCAACAATGCTTCCCCGAATACTAAACTCTCCCGGTTTTCCTATCATTTGCTCTTTTTGATACCCAATTAGAACTAAAGTTTCTGCCAAAGTACTTAAATCTAGAATCCCGTCTTTTTCAAAAACTAAGGTTTGTTTTTGCCAATTCTCAGGATTTGGTAAATAACGACGCAAACCAGCTAATGATGTCACTAAAATTCCTGGTTCATCATTGACTAAAAAGTTTAAGGCATTGATTCTATCTGATAAAGCTTCAGGTGAAGAAAAAGACATCTCAACAGCTGCTACTTCATCAACTGGAAAATAATGTAAGTACTTTTCTTCTATTATGTGTTGCAGATCATCTATTAATTTACTGCCATAGTATAGATTGGGAGTCACAACTAGTATTTTATTTTCTTTAGCCAGCAAAGTTCCCATAGCTAATGTTTTAGCAGAACCTGCTAGTCCAGTGATTAAATGTGAAGACTCTTTGGTTAATTGCTCTTGCCATTCTTTTACTTTGGCACTTTGGCTAATTCGACCAACTAGTGCTTGATTCAAATGCATACTAGATCTCCTTTTCTTATTTTTTTGAGTTAAACTGATTCATGGTGTTTACAAAATCATGGCCACTTGCCCAATAAAGTGAAGCTTCTGCTGATAACTGAACAGCTTTTAACATCTCTTCATGGGTGTCTTTTGGAAATGTACTTAACACATAAGACACGACTTCCTTACCATTTTTCGGGCGATCAATGCCAACTTTAATACGGTTAAATTCATTTGTCCCTAAATGAGCAATCAAACTTTTGATTCCGTTATGACCACCAGCGCTACCTTTTTCTCTTAAGCGAATACGGCCAATTGGTAAATCTAAATCATCATAAATCACTAAAATATCTTCTTCAGATAAATTATAATAATCCATTAAAGGCCTGATTGAGCGACCTGATTCATTCATAAATGTTTGTGGCTTAGCTAGGATAATTTTTTCTCCATTTAAGAAAAATTCAGCTGTATCTGCTTCAAACTGAGTTTTATTAAACTCAACTTTTTCTTGATACGCGATTTCATCTAAAGCTATAAAGCCAATATTGTGTTTTGTTCCTCGGTATTTACTTCCTGGATTACCAAGTCCAACGATTAATTTCATGGTTAATCTCCTCTAAATTTTTATATTTAATTAAGCAGAAAATATCCGCGCACACACTTGTGCCCAGATTTTAGATTAGTATATCATATTTTAAGCACTTTCATTAAAATAAAGGCTATTTCCTAGTACTTTTAAGTTTATTTAAACTATTTTTAGTAAATTCATTCCAAATGACTTTGTTATTTTTGAATGTTATAATAACACAAAATAAATTAACAAAGGAGAGGTATTTTTATGATTAAAACAAATAGCGAACATCAAAAAATCATCGTGGTTGGAAATGGCGCTGTCGGTTCGAGCTATACTTTTGCTTTAGTAACACAAAACATTGCCCAAGAAATAGGGATTATTGATATAGATAAAGATAAAGCTGAGGGAGATGCTATTGATTTATCTCACGCTTTAGCTTTCACTTCACCTAAAAAAATCTATGCTGCTAACTATTCAGATTGTCACGATGCTGATATTGTTGTCATTACAGCTGGTGCGGCACAAAAACCTGGTGAAACACGTTTAGATTTAGTTAATAAAAACCTTAAAATTTTCAAAAGTATTGTAGAAGAAATCGTTGCATCTGGTTTTGATGGTATTTTCTTAATTGCTACAAACCCAGTAGACATCTTAACTTACGCCACATGGAAGTTCTCTGGTTTTCCAAAACACAAAGTAATTGGTAGTGGAACATCTCTTGATTCAGCTCGCTTCCGTCAATCAATTGCTGAATTAGTTGGTGTCGATGCTCGTAACGTGCATGGTTATATTTTAGGTGAACACGGAGATACTGAGTTTCCAGTTTGGTCTCATGCTAACGTGGCTGGTCTTCAAATCTATGAATGGGTTAAAGACCACCCAGAAACAGATGAAGAAGAATTAGTTAACTTATTCTTTAACGTGCGAGATGCGGCTTATACGATTATTGAGAAAAAAGGAGCTACTTTCTACGGTATCGCAGTTGCCTTAGCGCGTATTACAAAAGCTATTTTAAATGATGAAAATGCTGTTCTACCATTATCTGTTTACTTAAACGGACATTACGGATTAGAAGATATCTTTATTGGAGCTCCTGCGATTGTTAACCGTCGCGGTATTCAAAATGTTATTGAAATTCCTTTAACAGATGCCGAAAAAGAAAAATATCATTACTCAGCTGAAAAGCTAAAAGAAGTAATGGACACAGCTTTCGAACAACTAGAAAAAGAAGACTAAAATAAAAGAAGAACTGTGACGAAATAGGTCACAGTTCCTTTTTGTTTTTCTCGGTATACGGTGTAACAGAATTAGCTTCTTATTTCTTGAAGCTAATTCTGTTACAACCTTTTTATTCATACCATTTAGTTGTTTCAATTAACATCACATGGCGAATTAGATCAAAAGGAACTTTAGTTTCGTTAATATAAAGCCCTGTTTCATCGTAACCTTCAATAAATCCAAAAATATCAGGTAAAAAATCACCTTCAATATCCTTCATATTCAGTTGAATACTGACTTGTTGGTATTTAAATAAAGCATAGTCGATTAACTGATACATATCACTCTCTGCCATTTCGTCTTTTCCGGCAATTACTGCGTAGCGATTGTTTCGATCTTTTTCAATACTTGCCGTATGCTCAGATAAATAAAAACCATTGTACTTCATCATGCCACGATCTACATAATAACGATTTAATTCCATGTAATTCCCTCCATTCCGCCAGCGTGACCGCCAACTAAATTTGAGCGATTAATTGCTGTTGCTCCCTCCATCAAACTACTCGCATGAACAATTGAACCAAAGCCATAATTTCGCCTAATTTTATCTACCGCTTTATCTAAAACATACGTCGAAATAACTTCTTCAGGTTCTTCAAATAAATTTAGCTGAAGTAAGGTGTCATCTGTTAACTTAGAGCAATGAACGCCTAAATTTCTAACGGCTGCACCTTTATAAAACTTATCAAATAGTAATAACGCATGAGCCACAATTTCTTTAGATAGATTCGTACTTGGAATTTTCATTTGCCTAGAAAACCCAGACTCACCTTCATTTCTAGAATAACCAACAGAAATATGAATACACTCTGTTTTTACACCTTGGTTTCTAAGTCTTGCTGCGACTTGTTCTGCCATCTCTTTTAAAACAATTTTCGTTTCAGCGCTATGAACATAATCCTTCATTAACACCTGACTATTACCAATACTTTTAGATTTAGCTACATGTCTATCCGAAATATCCGTCCGATCAATACCCCAAGCATGCGCAACTAACTGTTGTCCCATAACACCCATAGCATCTTTCATATAGAAAAAATCATAATGAGCTAAATCATAGATTGACTGAATTCCTTTACGTTGTAATCTGAGCTCAGTTTTTTTGTTGATACCCCAAAAATCAGTCATTTTAGGGATTTTCCAAACTGTATTGGGGACATCTTCATAGTGCCAAGTAGCAATCATATCCTGATTTTCTTTAGCGGCATTATCTAAAGCCAGCTTACTAAGCAACATATTATCCCCAATACCTATCGTGCAATAAAGACCTAGCTTTTGAAGAATTTCTTTCTGGAATCGTCTAGCAAACTCATACGGCGTGAGATTGAATAATTTTTGTGAGGCATTTACCCTGACAAAAGTTTCATCAACTGAATAAATCCAAATATCTTCATCTCCTACATAACGTCTAAAAATAGCATTAATCTCCCTATTTTTTTCTAGATATAAATTCATTCTTGGGGGAACAATCATTAAATCTTTATGATAAGGGATTTCATATTTTCTAGTAACATTAGTAATGCCTAATACTTTCTTAGCCATGGGTGAAGCAGATAAAGCCAAACCACCAGGCTGATCTTCTCTACTCATTACAACTAATAAAGCTTCTGATGGATCTTCTCCATGCTCCACGCACTCAACAGAAGCATAAAAGGATTTCATATCAATACAGAGAATCGCTTCACGTTTTTCCAAATCGTAATTAAAATATTGTTGATTATTAAATCCCACAACAATACCTTCTTTCAAAATATCTTTATAATCACATTATACGAATGTACGTTCGTTTTGTAAAGATGAATTGTCAAATTAAGTGCAACACTTAAAAAAATGATAGAAACTCATTCGTTATTTTCAACTAGAGTATAATTTATTCAAAAAATACTTCGTTTAGGAAATACTTTAATAAAAAAATGATTATATAGATGATGTTAGAAAATATTATGATTTATAAAATACATGTACGACATGTTTTAAGTTAAATTTAGTAATTTTCCATAAAAAACTTCGTAAGGTGTTAGCCAGTTTAAACACTTCCGAGGTCTTAAATTTATTTTATCTACAAAGTTTTCTATATATTCGTCAACATAATCACCAATGTCTTTTCTTTTAGGAAGAAATATGCAAGATCTAATCACCATTGTTAATCAGTTAAGTGACAGAGGAATTAGCTTTTATAGTATTCAAGAAAACATTACTATGGATAAATCTAGTTCGACTGGGCAATTAATGTTTCACTTATTTGCGGCGTTTGCTGAATTCGAAAGAAACTTAATTCTTGAACGATTTGTAGCCGGTAGAGAAGCTGCGAGAGCGAGAGGGTGTTTTGATGGTCGACCAGAAAAACTTACCTCAAAAGATGTGGCACTTCTTAAAACATTAGCAGATAGTGGCACTCCCATAAAAACTATTGCTGAAAGTTGGAATATTTCTAGAACTACTGTCTATAGATATCTAAATAAAATTGATAATCAAAATAGAAAGTAGTATATAATAGATGAAATATGTCGTTAGAAAAGGATGATCTTGATGAATATCAAAAATAAAAAGTTTGTATTTACTGGAGCCTTAATAACAATGAGTAGAAAACAAGCACAAGCATTAGTATTTTCACTTGGTGGAAAAATACAGAAGAGCATCTCAAAGAGTACTACCGTTTTAGTAATAGAAGCGACACAAAAAAGAAATGAGAAGAAACATTTTATTACTATAATTAATAAAAAAAAATTAATGAAAAAAAGTTTTTATCATTAATTATAGAAGACTTAAATCTATTACATAGAAATTTATAGATAACTATGGTTGAATCTGGTTTGGATGTTGCTTCGATAGCGTAAAATATTTTGTGTAAATAGAAATTTTAGGTAGATAAAAAGAAAGTCTATTCTGTAAAATTAAAGTTACCACAACCGAAATTTTATAGGAGGACTTTCTCATGACTAATTTTACTACAGAAATTATGGAAACACTAATCAATAAAGGTGATTTAGATGACTTATTCTGTCGTCATCTAGAAT
>NZ_QPJV01000021.1 GCF_003337315.1 Vagococcus fluvialis
ATTCTAGAAGATTTCGTGGTACAGATATCTTTGAACAAATATTTTACGGCATATTAGAACAGTGTATTGAAGCTGAATTAGTGGATACTTCTGAAGTATTTATTGATGGTACTCATATAAAAGCACATGCAAATAATAAAAAATATGAAAGTAACGAAGTTACTGAAGAAACTCTTTTTTATGTGGAATCACTGCAAAAAGAAGTTGAAATAGATAGAGAAAAAAGATTAAAAAAGCCCTTAAAAAGAAGAGAGGAAAGTGAAAATCAGGTAAAACATAAAAAAATTAGTAAAACAGATGATGAGAGTGGTTGGTTCCATAAAGGAGAGCATAAACAGGTTTTTGCTTATGCTGCACAAGTAGCATGTGACAAGAATGGTTGGGTTTTAGGATATACAACTCATCCTGGTAATCAACATGATAGTCGGACATTCATCGATATCTATAATAAATTACAAAGTCACTTTACCTTAGATAAATTAGTAATGGACGCTGGGTACAAAACACCTGGTATAGCCCATTTATTATTTCAAAATAATTTAACACCAATTTTTCCATATAAAAGACCTATGACCAAAAAAGGATTTTATAAAAAACATGATTATGTTTACGATGAATACTACGATCAATATATCTGCCCTAATATGAAAATTTTAAGCTATACAACAACTAACAGAGACGGATATCGTGAATACAAAAGTAATACGACTGATTGTAGTCAATGCCCTTTGATTGCCTATTGTACTGAGTCAAAAGAAAAGAGAAAATTAATTCAACGACATTTATGGGAAAATGATATGGAACGTTGTGAAGACATACGTCATTCCCTTGGAATGAAAGCTATATATAATAATCGAAAACAAACAATTGAGCGATTATTTGGAACGGCAAAAGAATTTCATGGCTTACGTTACACTAATTTAATTGGGAAAGAAAAAATGCACATGAAAATTGGGCTCACTTTCGCATGTCTTAACATTAAAAAATTAGCAAAAATGCTTAAATTAAGAGACCTGAAGGGCTCTATTTTTTTATCTATTTTGGGAATTTCATCAAAAATAATGATAAGATACAAAAAAACAAACCAATTACTCTTTATGAGCAACCGGTTTGTCTTCAATCTGAAACTAATTCCTTTGAATTAGTTTTTTTATTTAAAGTCTTTTGAATTTCGAAAAACAAAGGTATATTGAATATGTGATAAAAAAACCGGAGTGATTAAAATGGAATATTCAACGAAAGAATTAATAAAAATAATTAATAATGATGACCCTAAATCTAATAGTTATATTGGTGCCTTAGATATTTACCGAAAGTTAATCATTTACTATCAATCAGCTATTGATGAAGTAGAGACTAAGCTAAGAATTATTAATAGAGAATTAACTGGCTCTAATATTGTAGGTCGAAATGATATGATTCACCAAATTCAAAGCCGAGTTAAAACCTTAGGCAGTATTATTGCTAAGCTTGACCGAACGAATTCACAATTTTCAAAAATCTCTGTTGAAGAAGAATTAGCTGACGTTGCAGGATTCGAGTTATTTGCTCCTATGTTGATGATATTTATGCGATTCTTAATTCACTAAGTCATCAAACAGATATTAGTATTTTGGAAGTTAAAGATTATATTGAAAACCCAAAACCAAGTGGTTATCGAAGTTTGCATGTTATTTTAGAAATTCCAGTTTTCTTTTTTAAAGAAACAAAACAAGTAAAAGTTGAAATTTAATTTAGAACAATTGCTATGGATTACTGGGCAAGCTTAGAGCATGGTCTAAGATATAAAGAAAATGACATTGACGAATCACTGACTTGTCGTTTAGAAAATTCAGCTAAAATGATTGCTTTAATGGAAGAAGAAATGTTAGCCATTAGAAATCAAATGGAAGCTAAATAACTAATAAAAATTAACCTGAGAAAAGAGGGCTGAAACGTGAAACGATTACAAGAAATTTTAGAAGATAATAAAGGATAATATGAACTGTTTGAAAAAACTGAAAAAGATATATTAAGTTTATCTTTTGTCAAAGAACCAAATATTTCTTTAAAAACAAGTAAAGTTGGTGGAGTTGGTTATCTACCAAAAGAGACTGACTATCCTAAAACAAAGGAAGGTGTTCCCTTAAAGTTATTAGCACAAATTAATTTTAGTGAAATGCCAAATCTATCTCCTTATCCAACAGAAGGAATTTTAGCCTTCTACGTCAATACATTTGATGATTAATTAGGGATGGATTTTGATAATCAACTTAATCAAGATGGATTTAGAGTCTTGTACTTTGATGACATTACTAGAGAAAGTCATAGCAAAGAAGAAATAATTAGTTTGCTAGAAGATGTGCGAAAAGAGTCCTATGATGTAGTGGAGGAAGAGTTACTAGTAAAGGGCGAGTTAACGACTCAATTTTTAGTGACAGATAGTTTAGATTTTGAAAAAGAATTTGGACAAGGTTGGGACGACTATTTGGAATCTCATTTTCCTGAAAAACATGATAAAATTGCTGATATGATTTTTGAACTTGATAGTGTTGGTGGTAGTCTACTAGGTGGTTATCCTTTCTTTACTCAAGAAGATCCAAGAAAATATATCGAAGACATTTCCCAAACTGAATTACTGTTTCAACTAGACACAGATAGCCAAGGGATTATGTGGGGCGACTCAGGTGTTGGAAACTTTTTTATCTCAAAAGAAGATTTAAAAAATAAGGACTTTTCAAACGTATTTTATAACTGGGATTGTTATTAAAAAGAGAGGTTGTGACAGAAGTGACTTATTTATTTATGAGTCTTTTTTTTTATAAAGAAACAAAGAGCCACTAAAAGAATAATCGGGAAAATATTTACAGGGAAAAACAAGGCTATGAATAGCGCAACTCCAATAGGAGAGTCGATAACGGTAATAGCCATAGAGCTAGCTAAGACGCTTGTCACAAATAAAATATCAAAGCTAGAGAAGGCTTGTGAGAGTGTAAAGCCAAATAAAATGGAAGCAAAAACGATTGGAAAAATATCTCCTCCAACCCAGCCAGTTTGTAAACAAACTTCTAAGAAGACTAGCTTAAGTAACACAACAACTAATAGGAAAAACATAGAATAGTGTAGATACTTATCAGGGACTTGCCCTAAACTAGTTTGGCCTGAAAATAGTAAGCTAGGTAAAAAAATACCAATCAAACTAATGGCCAATGAACCAATTAAAGCTTTTTTTATTGGGCTGTTTTGCCAGAAGTTAAATATTTTCTTCATTTGTTTTTTTAGAAGAAGATAGGCTTTCCCAGCAAGTAAGCCAACTAAAACTAATGGCATAAAAAGGAGCAAATCTCTTAATTCCCAATTAGAAGTTCCCATTTTACTAATAAATGAAGGTTGCTCAGTTAATTTCATTAGTACAGTAAATGCAAATAAACCATTAAAGACAAATAAGGTATTAATAAAGATTTTCAGTTGTTTCCATTTCGGATGAGTTGGAGCTAAATTTTTTTGATATGTTTGGGCATATTTGGTTGGATGAAGCATTCGTTTTAATTGTTCTGATTTTTTTAATGTTACAAATTCTTTTTGTTGAAAAAATAAATAGCGTAATTTGTCAGATTGCCAAACAGAAAGCATCACTAAAGAACTTAAAAGAGCAGCCTCAGGTCCAACTCCAGCCCCAAAAATTAAAACAATCAGTGCGACGGTTAAGTTTTTTAAGACTGGTGTGTAGGTAACGGTTTGTTTTTGTTTTAACTCTGAAATGGTGTGATGAGCGACTTCAGGGTAATTCCCCCATCTATTTTTAAGAAATCCGATTAAAACACCGCCAAATACTGTAGCTAGTAAAATAAGGATAGGTTTACCAAGTAAATGATTCCAAAGAGTATGAGACAGATTACTTTCTAAAAAAATAAAAATAAAAGATAAACCACCGATAATAGCACTTAGTAAAATGCCGTAAAGGGCTAAGTATAAAGATTGTTGATATTTAGTCATGTGAAGAATCCTTTCGTGTAGGAATTAAGTGATTAAAGTCTAGACCCACATTAACAAAGTGAATAATTTTAGGGTTATCAATATAATAGAAAATTTGTTTTCCGTCTCGCTCACTTTGAACTAAGTTATTCTTTTTTAAAATTTGTAAGTGATGGGAAGTCGTTGAGATACTAGCATTTAGTAACTCAGCTAAATCACTAACACATAGTCTTTTTTCATGGACTAATACAAAAACAAGTTGAAATCTAATTTCCTCAGACATGAGTTTGAAAAAAGCACTCAGAGTTTTTGTATCTAGTTCCTTTAAGAGAGTTTGGATATGAGAGTCGTTCATTAAAGATTCCTCCTATTTTGGAAGTTTATTTGATAGTATCGTAACATAAAATAAGAATCATTCAAAGGGATCTAAGAATGATTTTTAATAAGAATAGAGTCTCATCATGTAATCATTGAAATACTAAAATAAAGTGAGTATAATTAGTTTAATCTTAATCAAGAAGAAGCAATCAAGAGACAAGCTTTCTAAGTGGAGTCTTTTTTTAATTTAAAAAAGGAGGGGTCATATGCCAAAAGAAAAAGTATTAACAGATAAAGAAGTTATCAATATGGTTTCAAGTTATATGAGTCCAGAGCATGTTGAGTTTGTTCAAAAAGCATGTGACTATGCAACAAAAGCACATGCGGAACAGTTTAGACAATCAGGAGAACCTTATATTGTTCATCCAATTCAAGTTGCTGGGATTTTAGCTGAACTTCATATGGATCCACACACTGTTGCTACAGGATTTTTACATGATGTGGTGGAAGATACTGATGTGACATTAAAAGATTTAGAGGAAGAGTTTGGTCCAGATGTTGCCATGTTAGTTGATGGTGTGACAAAACTAGGTAAAATTAAATATAAATCTCATGAGGAACAACTAGCAGAAAATCACCGTAAAATGCTTTTAGCCATGTCCCAAGATTTACGCGTTATTATGGTAAAACTAGCTGATAGAGTTCATAATATGAGAACTCTGAATCATTTAAGAGAAGATAAACAAAGACGTATTGCTAAAGAAACTTTAGAAATTTATGCGCCACTTGCTCATCGTTTAGGGATTAGTTTAATTAAGTGGGAGTTAGAAGATAGATCACTTCGTTATTTAAACCCAAGACAATATTATCGTATTGTTCATTTGATGAACTCAAAACGTGGCGAGCGTGAAATGTACGTAGAGCAAACTGTTGAAGAAATTAAAGAAGCGACAGAAGATTTAGGCATTGAAGCAGTTATTTACGGCCGTCCTAAACACATTTATTCGATTTACCGTAAAATGAAAGATAAGAAAAAAGATTTTGCTGAAATCTATGACTTATTAGCTATTCGCGTGTTAGTAGACTCGATTAAAGATTGTTACGCGGTCTTAGGGGCGATTCATACAAAATGGAAACCACTTCCTGGAAGATTTAAAGATTACATTGCAGTTCCTAAGAATAATATGTATCAATCTCTTCATACAACAGTTATTGGACCAAGTGGTAACCCAATTGAGATTCAGATTAGAACTCATGAAATGCATGAAATTGCAGAGTTCGGGGTTGCAGCTCACTGGGCTTATAAAGAAGGTAAGACTGAAAAACAAGAAGATAAAAATGCAAACCAAATCAGCTTGTTACGTGAAATTATCGAACTACAAGATGAAAATTACAATGCTTCAGAATTTATGGATAATGTAAAAGGGGAAATCTTTAGTGATAAAGTGTATGTCTTCACGCCAAAAGGAGATGTAACAGAACTTCCCAAAGGTTCTGGACCACTAGATTTTGCTTATAATATTCATACCGAAGTAGGTAATAAAACAACTGGTGCTAAGGTAAATGGTAAGATGGTACCTCTTGATTATAAACTTAAAAATGGAGATATTATTGAAGTTCTAACGTCTGCTAATTCATTTGGTCCAAGTCGTGACTGGGTTAATTTAGTAGCAACAAGTCGAGCGAAAAATAAAATTAAACGTTTCTTTAAAGATAAAGACCGTGATGAAAATGTGGAAAAAGGTCGCACAATGTTAGAGCGTTATTTATTAGAAAACGACTTTGCACCAAAAGACTTTTTAACAAAAGAAAAATTAGCTGATGCTCTAGAGCGTTTTAATTATCAAACTGCGGATGATTTATTTGCTTCCATTGGATTTGGAGAAGTAACCACTCAAGTTGTGTACAACCGTTTAACTGAAAAAGAACGTAAAGAGCGTGGTGTGAAGAAACAACAAGAAGAAGCAGAAGAGCTAATGAATCAGCCTGTTCAAAAGAAAGACCCTAATAAGATGAAGATTCGCCATGAAGGTGGTATCGTGATTCAAGGGGCAGATAATCTATTGGTTCGTATTAGCCGTTGTTGTAATCCTGTTCCAGGAGATGAAATTGTGGGCTATATTACAAAAGGACGTGGCGTTTCTATTCACCGTAAAGACTGTCCAAATATGAACAGCTCCGAAGAAGTTCAACAACGTCAAATCGAAGTTGAATGGGAAGATACTGCAGCATCAGGCAAACAAGACTACAATGCAGATTTAGAAATCTATGGTTACAACCGCACTGGTCTTTTAAATGATGTATTATTAGTTGTTAATGCTCATACGAAACGCTTAGTTGGTGTTGAAGCAAAACCAGTTAAAAATAAGATGGCAGTCATTCATTTAACTTTAGGGATTCAAAATTTAAGTCACTTAGAACAGATTGTAGATAAAATCAAGGCTGTTCCTGAAGTTTATAGTGTTCGCCGTACAAATGGTTAAAAGGAGATACTTATGAAAGTCGTATTGCAAAAGGTCAAACAAGCTGATGTTGTTGTTCAGGAGGTTTCACTTGGAGAAATACAAACAGGTTATGTACTTTTAGTCGGTGTTGCTGATGGTGATACTGAAAAAGAAGCAGACTACCTAGCTAAAAAAATAAATGGCTTACGTATTTTTGAAGACGTTGAAGGTAAGATGAATTTAGATATTCATCAAGTAAAAGGAGACATTTTATCGATTTCTCAGTTTACTCTTTTAGCAGATACTAAAAAAGGAAATCGCCCAAGTTTTACAAAATCAGCTCATCCAGAAGAAGCCCTTAGACTTTATAACTATTTTAATGAGCAGTTGCGAAAGTTTGATTTAGTTGTTAAAGAAGGAGAGTTTGGCGCTCACATGTCAGTGAGTCTGATTAATGATGGACCAGTGACAATTATATTTGATACAGATAATAAATAATCATAAAAAAGAGATGACGGATAATTGAAGTTTTCTCTTTTTTATTATTAGTTAATGAAAGGGGTTTACTATGAAAGTTGTAATCATTGGAGCATCTTTTGCAGGTATTCATTGTGCACTTAGAGCAAAACAACTTTATCCATATGATCAAATCATATTAATTGAAAAAGAAGAGCAGCTAGGATATTTACCAAGCGGTTTAACACTTCTACTTAATGGAAAAATAAAAGAGTTAAATGAGGCAACCTTTATGACAAAAGAAGTCTTAGAAAATAAAGGTATTCGTTTAATGTTAGGTGTCAGTGCAACAGACTTTAATTTTGAAGAAGATTATGTAGAAACGACAAGTGACAGAATCTATTATGACAAACTAGTTTTAGCTATGGGTTCTTCTCAAATATCTCAAAAATTAGTTAGTAATCATCCTGGCTTTTTAACCTATAAAAAGAAATCAGAAGCAAAAGATTCTTTAGAGCGTATTGAGTCAAGTGAAGAGATAGCTGTTATCGGGGCAGGGCAGACTGGGATGGAGTTAGCTAGTGCCTTAGTTACAAAAGGTAAAAAGGTAAAACTTTTTGAAAGTATGAATTACCCACTCTATAAATCCTTTGATCCAGATGTGATTGAACCTTTAATTAATGAGTTAAACCAAGAAAAAAATATCACTTCTTATTTCTCTCAAACTGTAAAAGATGTAGAAGATACTAAACTAGAAAATGGATTAAATTTAATCACACAACAAGAAAGTGTGTCATGTGATTCAGCCTTTCTAGCCACTAATGTTAGACCTGATTTATCGATGTTTAAAGAGAAACTTGAGTATCATACAGATCAAACCTTAAAAGTTGACGAATACTTCGAGACATCACAACCTAATGTTTTTGCCATTGGGGATTTAGTGCAAGTGCCGTCTATGTTATTGAAGCAGTCACTCTATTTACCATTAATTAATAATGCTGTTAGATCAGGTCAAGTTTGCGCTGAGAATTTAGAAAAGAAAAAAGTAGCTTATCACGGCGCAATCAGAGTGATTGGCACTCATATCTTTAATCATTATTTAGCAAGTTGTGGTTTAACAGAAGCGGATTCTTTTCTTTATGAGGACCCTGTTGAGAGCTTGACGTTAAATTTACCTGTGTCAACAGTAGAAAAGGAAAAAACAGTTCGTGTGAAGTTTACCTATAATGAAAAAACAAAAGTCTTATTAGGAGCGCAAATGATATCAAAAGCTAATATCTTAGAGAAAATTAATACTTATGCCTTAGCGATTGATTTAAAAATGACCATTCAAGAATTGGCTCAAAAAGATTATTTCTATCATCCTTTATATGCTAACCCAGTCTCAGATATGATTCAATTAAGTCAAAGAGGTTAACTGAAAATGAATTATGAAAGTTTATTAGATAAAAGAGAAGCAACACAATTAAAATTATTAAAAGAATTAATGCTTTCAAATGGCAAGGGAACTATTTCTTTAATGGCTAAAAAATTAAAAGTTTCGAAAGTTTCATTAGAGAACTATATAGAAGATTTACATGATGTCCTTGAAACTTACAATGGAGATATTAAATTAATTGAAGAGGGTGCTAATTTAAGGCTAAGTATGACAAATACTTTTTCTATGACACAAGTAGAGACAGACTTTTACCTAAATGGAATTAAATATCAAATTTTAAATTATTTGTTTCATCATAGAGAGTTTTCTCCTGTATTTTTATCGAATGAATTATTAATTAGTGAATCAACTCTTTTTAGAAAAATTAAAGAGTTAAATCAAGTTCTAAAAGAATTTGAAATCAGCATTTGGCAAGGCAAATTAGTGGGAGAAGAGTCTCAAATTAGATATTTTTATTTCCAGTTTTATTGGTATTTAACAGAATCAAAAAAAGATAAGCTAACAAATAGCGAGACGACTTATTTAGGAATGATTGAAAAAGCTTTAGGGCTTAATCTATCCTTTGAAAGTCAGAAAAAAGTTAGTCTTTGGATGAGTATTACGAAAAAAAGAGTGGCTGTAGCTAATCAAGATTATAAAAAATTAGCTAAAAAATGCCAACCTTATGAAAAAGACGAGCTATATCTTCGCGTCAGAGAAACAACTTTAAGAATGATTGGCCACTACGCCATTGAAATCGAAGAAGAAGAGGCAATGTTGCAGTTTACATTTTTAATTTCAATGGGAATTCTTTCAGAAACAGATTTTGATGAGTATGCTTTAGTTAGATCCAGGTTTACACCAACTGCACTTCTTGATACGGTGATTTTAGAAAGTCTTTTGATGTACTATAAGCCGTTAATCATGCCTAGAAAATTGGAGAAACATCTTTATTTTTTATTAGCTCAAATTCATCCAAGACTTTATTTTTTTAAAGGGGATATTGAGGTCTACAACCAAGCTAATATTTGGAATATAGAAGAATATTTATCAGGACACTCTATGAGAGTTATTACCAGTCATTTATTAAATATCGCTCAAAAACAACTTAATTTAGTCGATGATACAGAAAATAGCTTACTAGCCATTACGGAGATTAAATACTTAAGTGTTGTGGTGATATTAGACAGTGTCATGAATCGTGATGTGACAGTGGGGATATCATTAGAGATGGATAGCTTATTTAAAGAAGCAACAACTAATATGTTAATGGTTCAATTAAGCAGTATTAACGGCGTGATTTGTGAGCCGTACCAATTAGATAAAACCTATGATTTAATTTTAACGAATAATCAATTAGCAAAATGGGATACAGAGTATTATGTTTTCTCAGAACTTGGGACTAAGTATGATTTCAAAAAAATTAAAGAAACTATTCGAAACATCTATACCAAAAAGAACAATCCTAAATTAAATAATAGCTTACTATAAGTGAAAAGAGATACTATTAGATTTTTTAATAGTATTTTTTTGTTATTTAAAGGGAATGAGTAGATGTGTGAAATGGTGATAAATATAGGTTTAGTCTATTTATTATTTATATTTTAGCTAAACAGTCACTTTTTTTAAAATTTTATTTAAAAAATGACTGTTTAAAGCCTGAAAAAAACGTTATCATAGGTGTACAGAAAAGAAAGCGTTATCTTTTTTATTGATTAAGGAGGAAGAAAAATGACAGAAAAACAGTACATCATGGCAATCGACCAAGGGACAACAAGTTCACGAGCAATTATTTTTGACAAAGCAGGAAATAATGTAGGAAGTTCTCAAAAAGAATTCACTCAAATTTTCCCAGAATCTGGTTGGGTTGAACACAATGCCAATGAGATTTGGAATTCTGTACAATCAGTTATTGCTGGAGCTTTGATTGAATCAGGTGTTAGACCAGATAATATCAAAGGAATTGGGATCACTAACCAACGTGAAACAACAGTAATTTGGGATCGTAAAACAGGAAAACCAATTTACAATGCTATTGTTTGGCAATCACGTCAGTCTGCACCAATTGCAGATCAGTTAAAAGAAGATGGACATGCTGATATGATCCACAAAAAAACTGGTTTAGTTGTAGATGCTTACTTCTCAGCAACAAAAGTTCGCTGGATTTTAGACAATGTAGAAGGAGCTCAAGAGCGTGCTGAACGTGGAGAACTTGCTTTTGGTACCATTGATACATGGTTACTATGGAAATTAACAGATGGTAACGTTCACGTAACAGATTACTCAAATGCAGCTCGTACAATGATGTATAACATTATGGATTTAAAATGGGATGATGAAATCTTAACATTATTAAACATTCCAAAATCATTATTACCAGAAGTCAAAAGTAACTCAGAAGTTTACGGACACACTCAAAGTTATCATTTCTACGGAAGTGAAGTACCAATTTCAGGTATGGCTGGTGACCAACAAGCAGCATTATTTGGTCAATTAGCATTTGAACCTGGAATGATTAAAAATACTTACGGTACAGGTGCATTTATCGTAATGAATACAGGTGAAAAACCTCAAATTTCTAAAAATAACCTCTTAACAACTATTGGTTATGGTATTAATGGAAAAGTTTACTACGCTCTTGAAGGTAGTGTGTTCGTTGCAGGATCTGCTATTCAGTGGTTAAGAGATGGCTTACGTATGATTGACACAGCACCAGAATCAGAAGCAGTTGCTAATGCATCAACTGGAGATAATAGTGTTTATGTAGTACCTGCTTTTACAGGACTTGGAGCACCTTACTGGGATTCAGATGCGCGTGGAGCAATCTTTGGTTTAACTCGTGCCACAACAAAAGAAGATTTTGTTAAAGCAACTTTACAAGCTGTTGCTTACCAATCTAAAGATGTTATTGATGCAATGAAAGAAGATTCAGGTATCGATATTCCGCTTCTTAAAGTAGACGGTGGAGCAGCTAAAAATGATACATTAATGCAATTCCAAGCTGATATCTTAGATATTGATGTAACTCGTGCACCAAACTTAGAAACAACAGCTCTTGGAGCAGCTTACTTAGCTGGTTTAGCAGTAGGTTTCTGGGCAGACTTAGATGAATTAAGAGAATTCCAAGGAGAAGGAAGTACCTTCAAACCAGATATGGCTTCAGAAGAAAGAGAAGAGTTATATGCAGGCTGGAAAGAAGCTGTAGCAGCAACACAAACATTTAAACGTATTGGAAAAAAATAGTTAATAGAAATGAAGGATGATTAGGATGAGTTTTTCCATTAAAGATCGTAAAGCATCAATCGATGTGGTTAAAAATAAAAAAATGGACGTATTAATCATCGGTGGTGGTATTACAGGTGCTGGAGTTGCTGTTCAAACAGCAGCTTCTGGCATGACCACTGCTTTGGTTGAAATGCAGGATTTTGCAGAAGGAACGTCATCTCGTTCAACAAAATTAGTTCACGGTGGTATTAGATACTTAAAAAACTTTGATGTTGAAGTAGTATCAGATACTGTTAAAGAACGTGCGACAGTTCAAAGAATCGCTCCCCATATCCCAAAACCAGATCCGATGTTATTACCAATTTACGATGAACCAGGTTCAACTTTTTCTATGTTTTCAGTAAAAGTAGCCATGGATTTATATGATCAATTAGCAAAAGTAACAGATACGCCTTACGCTAACAAAGTATTAACAAAGGATGAAGTAATTAATAGAGTTCCTAAAATTAATACAGATAAGCTTTTAGGAGGTGGTTTGTACCTAGATTTTAGAAACAATGATGCAAGACTTGTGATTGAAAATATCAAACAAGCTGCTCTTGATGGTGCCTATGCGTTGAGTAAAACAAAAGTAATTGGCTTTACTTATCATGATAATGGTCAAATTTCAGGAGTTAAAGTGGAAGATCAATTAACAAAAGAGGTTTATTCTATTTTTGCTAATGTAGTTATTAATACAACAGGCCCTTGGTCAGATACTATTAGACAACTTGATAGTGATGACTCATTTGTACCAGTGATGCGTCCAACAAAAGGGGTTCACTTAGTCGTTGATAAATCAAGATTAAGTGTTTCTCAACCGACTTATTTTGATACTGGTAGGCATGATGGTCGTATGGTTTTTGTTATTCCAAGAGAGGATAAAACTTATTTTGGGACAACAGATACAGACTACACAGGAGATTTAAAGCGTCCATTGGTTACAAAAGAAGATGTGGATTATTTACTGGAAATCATTAATCACCAATTTCCAGAATCTCATATTGTTATTGAAGACATTGAAGCAAGCTGGGCAGGTTTAAGACCTCTTATATCTGAAAATGGTGGCTCAGATTATAATGGCGGTAATAATGGAGTTATGTCTGAATCAAGCTTCAATCACATTGTTGAAACAGTTTCTGGCTATTTAGATGAAAAAAATTCAAAAGAAGATGTTGAAAAAGCAATCAAATCAGCAAAATCTAACTTAAGTGAAAAAGCCAATTCTTCTATTTCTAGAGGAAGTAGCTTAAAAGTCGATGAAAAAGGCTTAATCACTTTAGCTGGTGGTAAAATAACTGACTATCGTTTAATGGCAGAAGGTGCAGTTAAATTAATTGCTGATATCCTAAAAACTAATTTTGATGAAAAATTTGACTTGATTGATTCAAGTAATTATCCTGTTTCAGGTGGTCATTTTGATCATACAAAAGTCGATGAAACATTATCAAAATTTGCAGTATTAGGTAGAGAAAAAGGTTTAACAGAAACAGAGGCTGAATTTATAGCGCATTTATATGGCTCTAATACAGAAGATGTTCTGGATTATCTAAATGAAGAAGTACCAGGTTTAACAAAAGCTGAATCAGCTAGTTTGATGTACGCTTTAAATCACGAAATGGTTTTAACACCGGTGGATTATTTATTAAGAAGAACTAATTACCTATTATTTATTAGTGATCAACTGGATAGAATCAAAGAACCAATTATCAAAAAAATGTCAGAGTTTTATGATTGGGACAGTGAGTTAACTGAGAACTATCGTTTAGAATTAGAAGAAGTTATTAATGAATCAAAACTAACTAATTTAAAAAAGGAGAAATAAATCATGAGTGGAGATACTTTACAAATTTTTAGTGAATTTTTAGGAACACTTATTTTAGTTTTACTTGGTAACGGTGTAGTAGCTGCAGTTTCTTTAGAAAAAAGTAAAGCACAAGGCGCTGGTTGGGTAGTTATTACATTAGGTTGGGGTGCAGCAGTGACAATTGCTGTTTATGCTTCAAGCTTTATGGGACCAGCTCATTTAAACCCTGCTGTAACACTAGGTATGGCAGTTGCTGGTAATATTGGTTGGAATTTAGTAGCGCCGTTTATTATCGCTCAAGTTCTAGGTGGTATTGTTGGAGCAGCTCTTGTATGGATTACATATATGCCACACTGGGAAGCAACAAAAGACGAAGCAGCTATTTTGGGAACTTTTGCAACAGGACCTGCTATTAGAAGTCCATTTGCTAACATGATTACTGAGTTAATCGGTACATTTGTTTTAGTATTTGCTTTATTAGCATTTGGCCGTACAACTTTTGCTGATGGTATGAATCCATTAGTTGTTGGTGTGTTAATTCTTTCTCTAGGTTTATCTCTAGGTGGGCCTACTGGATATGCAATTAACCCTGCCCGTGACTTAGGACCTCGTATCGCTCACCAAATTTTACCAATCGCTAACAAAGGTGAATCTGACTGGGGTTACTCTTGGGTACCAGTTGTTGGACCAATGTTAGGTGGTTTATTAGCAGCTTTAGTATGGGGATTAATTCCTTAAAAATAAAAAAGTGTGAAGAGGTTTTATTCTACGGTATCCTCTTCTCATAATTAAGGAAGTGTGACTTATTTTGTCACACTTCCTTTTTTGTTTTTTAGGGTTATGTATATTAAAAATAAAAAAGGCTCTTCGTCAAATGATGTGGATGAGTAAAATTAAGTGAATTTAGGCAGCAGAAACCGAATGGCTTTTGCTGCTTTTTTGTTTGTCTTTAAAGC
>NZ_QPJV01000022.1:0-1705 GCF_003337315.1 Vagococcus fluvialis
TTAGTAGAAACAAACCATATTTAGTGAATACAATTCGCTAGCAAGTTTTAAAATTAATGAGCTAAACATCTTTAAGATGTTAATCAACTTTTATTGAGAGTTTGATCCTGGCTCAGGACGAACGCTGGCGGCGTGCCTAATACATGCAAGTCGAACGCTTTGATTTTCACCGGAGCTTGCTCCACCGAAAATCAAAGAGTGGCGGACGGGTGAGTAACACGTGGGCAACCTGCCCAACAGAGGGGGATAACACTTGGAAACAGGTGCTAATACCGCATAATTTGTTTTCCCGCATGGGAGAATAATAAAAGACGCTTCGGTGTCACTGTTGGATGGGCCCGCGCTGCATTAGTTAGTTGGTGGGGTAATGGCCTACCAAGACCGTGATGCATAGCCGACCTGAGAGGGTGATCGGCCACACTGGGACTGAGACACGGCCCAGACTCCTACGGGAGGCAGCAGTAGGGAATCTTCGGCAATGGACGAAAGTCTGACCGAGCAACGCCGCGTGAGTGAAGAAGGTTTTCGGATCGTAAAACTCTGTTGTTAGAGAAGAACAAGTGGGAGAGTAACTGTTCCCACCTTGACGGTATCTAACCAGAAAGCCACGGCTAACTACGTGCCAGCAGCCGCGGTAATACGTAGGTGGCAAGCGTTGTCCGGATTTATTGGGCGTAAAGCGAGCGCAGGCGGTTTCTTAAGTCTGATGTGAAAGCCCTCGGCTCAACCGAGGAAGGTCATTGGAAACTGGGGAACTTGAATGCAGAAGAGGAGAGTGGAATTCCATGTGTAGCGGTGAAATGCGTAGATATATGGAGGAACACCAGTGGCGAAGGCGACTCTCTGGTCTGTAATTGACGCTGAGGCTCGAAAGCGTGGGGAGCAAACAGGATTAGATACCCTGGTAGTCCACGCCGTAAACGATGAGTGCTAAGTGTTGGAGGGTTTCCGCCCTTCAGTGCTGCAGTTAACGCATTAAGCACTCCGCCTGGGGAGTACGGCCGCAAGGCTGAAACTCAAAGGAATTGACGGGGGCCCGCACAAGCGGTGGAGCATGTGGTTTAATTCGAAGCAACGCGAAGAACCTTACCAGGTCTTGACATCCTTTGACCACTCTAGAGATAGAGCTTTCCCTTCGGGGACAAAGTGACAGGTGGTGCATGGTTGTCGTCAGCTCGTGTCGTGAGATGTTGGGTTAAGTCCCGCAACGAGCGCAACCCTTATTGTTAGTTGCCATCATTCAGTTGGGCACTCTAGCGAGACTGCCGGTGACAAACCGGAGGAAGGTGGGGATGACGTCAAATCATCATGCCCCTTATGACCTGGGCTACACACGTGCTACAATGGACGGTACAATGAGTCGCGAGACCGCGAGGTTTAGCTAATCTCTTAAAGCCGTTCTCAGTTCGGATTGTAGGCTGCAACTCGCCTACATGAAGCCGGAATCGCTAGTAATCGTGGATCAGCACGCCACGGTGAATACGTTCCCGGGCCTTGTACACACCGCCCGTCACACCACGAGAGTTTGTAACACCCAAAGTCGGTGAGGTAACCTTTTGGAGCCAGCCGCCTAAGGTGGGATAGATGATTGGGGTGAAGTCGTAACAAGGTAGCCGTATCGGAAGGTGCGGCTGGATCACCTCCTTTCTAAGGAATATTACGGAAACACATTGGTTGAATTTACTTTGTTCAGTTTTGAGAGATT
>NZ_QPJV01000022.1:1824-5099 GCF_003337315.1 Vagococcus fluvialis
CGTTTTGTTCATTGAAAACTGGATAGTTGAAGTTAGACATCAACATAATTTTTAAAACACCGAGTTGATCAGTTTTAGTAATAAAATTGTGATACATATATAACTATTTAGTGTTAGATATCGCTATCTACATTAAATAAAACAAGTCTAACCAATAGGTTAGAAAAAGGTTAAGTGAATAAGGGCGCACGGTGGATGCCTTGGCACTAGAAGCCGATGAAGGACGGGACTAACTCCGATATGCTTTGGGGAGCTGTAAGTAAGCTATGATCCAGAGATTTCCGAATGGGGGAACCCAGCATCTTTAATAGGATGTTACTATTAAGTGAATACATAGCTTAATAGAGGTAGACGCAGAGAACTGAAACATCTAAGTACCTGCAGGAAGAGAAAGAAAAATCGATTTCCTTAGTAGCGGCGAGCGAAACGGAACCAGCCCAAACCAACAAGCTTGCTTGTTGGGGTTGTAGGACTCAGCTGTGGTAGCTGTTGTGGATAGTCGAATCGATCTGGAAAGGTCAGCCGGAGCGGGTAAAAGCCCCGTAGACGAAATTGACAACACACCTATGAGTATCCTGAGTACGGCGGAACACGCGAAATTCCGTCGGAATCCGGGAGGACCATCTCCCAAGGCTAAATACTCTCTAGTGACCGATAGTGAACCAGTACCGTGAGGGAAAGGTGAAAAGCACCCCGGAAGGGGAGTGAAATAGAACCTGAAACCGTGTGCCTACAAGAAGTCAGAGCCCGTTAATGGGTGATGGCGTGCCTTTTGCAGAATGAACCGGCGAGTTACGATTGCATGCGAGGTTAAGCTGAAGAAGCGGAGCCGTAGCGAAAGCGAGTCTGAATAGGGCGAGTGAGTATGTAGTCGTAGACCCGAAACCATGTGACCTACCCATGTCCAGGTTGAAGGTGCGGTAAAACGCACTGGAGGACCGAACCCACGTACGTTGAAAAGTGCGGGGATGAGGTGTGGGTAGCGGAGAAATTCCAAACGAACTTGGAGATAGCTGGTTCTCTCCGAAATAGCTTTAGGGCTAGCCTCGGAATTAAGAATGATGGAGGTAGAGCACTGTTTGGACTAGGGGCCCGTCTTGGGTTACCGAATTCAGATAAACTCCGAATGCCATTCATTTATGTCCGGGAGTCAGACAGTGAGTGATAAGATCCATTGTCGAAAGGGAAACAGCCCAGACCACCAGCTAAGGTCCCCAAATATATGTTAAGTGGAAAAGGATGTGAGGGTGCACAAACAACTAGGATGTTGGCTTAGAAGCAGCCATCATTTAAAGAGTGCGTAATAGCTCACTAGTCGAGTGCCCTTGCGCCGAAAATGTACCGGGGCTAAACATATTACCGAAGCTGTGGATAGAACCATTAGGTTCTATGGTAGGAGAGCGTTCTAAGGGCGTCGAAGCTAGATCGTAAGGACTGGTGGAGCGCTTAGAAGTGAGAATGCCGGTATGAGTAGCGAAAGACAGGTGAGAATCCTGTCCACCGAATGACTAAGGTTTCCTGGGGAAGGCTCGTCCTCCCAGGGTTAGTCGGGACCTAAGCTGAGGCCGATAGGCGTAGGCGATGGATAACAGGTTGAGATTCCTGTACCCGTTTGTTTTGTTTGAACAATGGAGGGACGCAGTAGGTTACAAGATCGCACTGTTGGATATGTGCGTTCAAGCAACAAGTCTTGGTAAGAGTCAAATGCTTTTACCTTTAAGGATGAGTTGTGATGAGGAGGGAAATATAGTACCGAAGTCTTAATATCACACTGCCAAGAAAAGCTTCTAGTTAGAAATAGACGGCCCGTACCGCAAACCGACACAGGTAGTCGAGGAGAGAATCCTAAGGTGAGCGAGAGAACTCTCGTTAAGGAACTCGGCAAAATGACCCCGTAACTTAGGGAGAAGGGGTGCTGAACGCAAGTTCAGCCGCAGTGAATAGGCCCAAGCGACTGTTTATCAAAAACACAGGTCTCTGCAAAATCGAAAGATGACGTATAGGGGCTGACGCCTGCCCGGTGCTGGAAGGTTAAGAGGATGGGTTAGCAATAGCGAAGCTCAGAATTGAAGCCCCAGTAAACGGCGGCCGTAACTATAACGGTCCTAAGGTAGCGAAATTCCTTGTCGGGTAAGTTCCGACCCGCACGAAAGGCGTAACGATTTGGGCACTGTCTCAACGAGAGACTCGGTGAAATTTTAGTACCTGTGAAGATGCAGGTTACCCGCGACAGGACGGAAAGACCCCATGGAGCTTTACTGTAGCTTGATATTGAATGTTTGTAACACATGTACAGGATAGGTAGGAGCCGTAGAATTCGGGACGCCAGTTTCGAATGAGGCAATGGTGGGATACTACCCTTGTGTTATGACCATTCTAACCCGCACCACTTATCGTGGTGGGAGACAGTGTCAGGTGGACAGTTTGACTGGGGCGGTCGCCTCCTAAAGAGTAACGGAGGCGCCCAAAGGTTCCCTCAGAATGGTTGGAAATCATTCGTAGAGTGCAAAGGCAGAAGGGAGCTTGACTGCGAGAGCTACAACTCGAGCAGGGACGAAAGTCGGGCTTAGTGATCCGGTGGTTCCGCATGGAAGGGCCATCGCTCAACGGATAAAAGCTACCCTGGGGATAACAGGCTTATCTCCCCCAAGAGTTCACATCGACGGGGAGGTTTGGCACCTCGATGTCGGCTCGTCGCATCCTGGGGCTGTAGTCGGTCCCAAGGGTTGGGCTGTTCGCCCATTAAAGCGGCACGCGAGCTGGGTTCAGAACGTCGTGAGACAGTTCGGTCCCTATCCGTCGCGGGCGTTGGAAATTTGAGAGGAGCTGTCCTTAGTACGAGAGGACCGGGATGGACACACCTCTGGTGTACCAGTTGTTCTGCCAAGGGCATTGCTGGGTAGCTATGTGTGGAAGGGATAAACGCTGAAAGCATCTAAGCGTGAAGCCCCCCTCAAGATGAGATTTCCCATTTCTTTAAGAAAGTAAGACCCCTGAAAGATGATCAGGTAGATAGGCTAGAAGTGGAAGTGCAGTGATGTACGGAGCGGACTAGTACTAATCGGTCGAGGACTTAACCAAAGAAAAACGGTGAAGTAATATTATGAAGAATCTAACTAAAACATCCAGTTTTGAGTGAATAATCACTCAATTAAATAAACGCACGCAAGTGTGGTGACGATGGCAAGAAGGATACACCTGTTCCCATGCCGAACACAGAAGTTAAGCTTCTTAGCGCCGATGGTAGTGAAGGGTTTCCCTTTGTGAGAGTAGGA
>NZ_QPJV01000023.1 GCF_003337315.1 Vagococcus fluvialis
TTTTACTAGATAGACGACATGTTTTATATTTAAATAAACTAAAAAAGGACTGATGAATCAAAATTTGATTCATCAGTCCTTTAAATTATAGAGCCAGAAATTAGGAGAAGTTTTTTTATTTTTCTTTAGTTGGTAATTCGTTATTAAGGTCAGTTCTAACAATTAGAACATCACACTCAGCATGTCTTGCTACATAACTTGAAACAGAACCAATCAGAATTCGTTCCATAGCATTTAAACCAGTTGCACCAAGCATGATTAAATCAATGTTGTGTTCTTTTTGTAGTTGTTTTGAAATAACTGTCTTAGGTGCTCCGTATTCAATAATGGTTTGAATATCATCTACACCATGCTCTTTTCCATAATCTAAATAGTTATTTAAAGTATCACGAGCAACACGAGTCGCTTCCTCTGCCAGGTTTTCATCAAAACTAGAAACAGATTCAAAAGCTCTAATATCAATGATATGAGCGATGTAGAGAATAGCGTTATTTCGTTTGGCTACTTGAATGGCCTTTTTGAAGGCTTGTTCTGATTCATCAGAACCGTCAATGGCAACTAAAATTTTATTGTACTCTGGTAACATTGTGTAACACCCTTTCTGTGTTTGGTTATCTCATTTTTTGAGATAGACGAATTGAAAAAATAGCAGAAACAATAAGAACAAAAGAAATAAAAAACAATGCAACTACTTTTGACGGTATGAAAATACCAAGAATAATACCAAGAATGCCTGAGAAACATAAGGTATATGCAAAGCGACTGATAGTTTGTTTGTTATGATTTGAAAAAAGGACTTCTAAATCAGTAACATGTTTTTTAAAGTACCAACCAATCACAACAAGGATCAAACTAAACAGAAGTAGTAGTATTTGTATCAATTATATCACAATCCAATCTGAGTAAAATAGAAAAAGTATATAAAAAAAGGCATTTGCTTATCATTTAGCAAATCCCCAAAAGACAAAAAAATATCCGTCGATGCCGTTATGTACTCTGTCTGGTTGAACCCGCTTTACATGCAGGTGGGAATCGTTAGTATTAATTCAAACTACCAAGTGATAGGGCATGTTTTCTGTTAATAACTGGTTAATTCCCAAGGTAATATTAATTGTTCGGTCAACACTAATGAGAGTACGACGTACATCACAGATATTCTCTATACATATATACTAACACAAGAATTTTAATTCATCAATTATTAGGACGTTAAAAATTATTTTTTTGCTGTCTTTATTTGTAAAAGTCTATGAGCTAGACCTTTTTCGTACTTACCTGTTTCTTTTGGTTTGAAGTAAGTTTTATGTTTTATTTTTTCAGGTAGATATTGTTGATTTACCCAACCTCCTGGAAAATCATGAGGATATTGATAATCAATTCCTCGTCCAAGCTCTTCAGCACCCTTGTAGTGATTATCTTTTAAGTGAGCGGGAATATCTCCAATATTACCCTGTCTAATGTCTGCTAGTGCCGCATCAATTCCTAAGTAACTAGAGTTAGACTTAGGAGATAGACAAAGGTCAACAACTGTCTGAGCTAATGGAATCCGAGCTTCAGGGAGACCAAGTTTTTCAGCAGCTTGAACAGCCGAGACAGTTCTAGCACAAGCACCGGGGTTAGCTAGACCAATATCTTCGTAAGCGATTACCAAAAGTCTGCGACAAGCAATCAGTAACTCACCTGCTTCGATTAATCTAGCTAGGTAATGAAGAGCAGCATCGACATCACTTCCACGAATAGATTTTTGGAAAGCTGAAATCACATCATAATGAGCGTCACCATCTTTGTCATGAGAAAAAGCTTTTTTCTGAATGCATTCTTCTAAAATAGGCAAGGTCAAATGAATGAAGCCATCATCTAAGGCTGGAGTTGATTTACTAGCCAACTCTAAGCCATTTAATGCACTACGCAAGTCACCATTGGTTGCTCGTGTTAAGTGGAGTAAGGCTTTTGGGTCGAGTTCAATTTTTAAATCACCTAAACCTTTTTCTTTATCTGTTAAAGCTTTTTCTACAGCTAAAGCAATGTCATCCTCAGTTAAAGCTTTAACTTCAAAAATTTGACTTCGACTTCTAATAGCTGGGTTAATGGCAATATAAGGATTTTCAGTAGTTGCCCCAATCATTACAATACGGCCATTTTCTAAATGAGGTAGTAAAAAATCTTGTTTAGGTTTATCTAATCGATGAACTTCATCTAATAATAAAATCACAGTGCCGCTCATTTTGGCTTCTTCAACAACAATTTGTAAATCTTTCTTAGTATCAGTGGCGGCATTTAAAATACGGAAGGCATATTTTGTAGAGCCTGCAATTGCACTTGCAATGCTTGTTTTTCCTGTTCCAGGAGGTCCGTAAAGAATCATGGAGGAAAGCATTTTAGCATCAACCATTCTACGAATTATTTTACCTTCACCAACTAAATGTTGTTGACCAACAATATCATCAATTGTTGTTGGTCTCATGCGATAAGCTAATGGTTTTTCCACATCTGTCCTCCTTAACGTCTTTTCTAGTATTATATCACATCTAACCATTGGCAAAACAAGCGGTTTTAGGTATGATTAAACCATCAAATAAAAGAAAACGAGTGAAGAAAATGAAAAAAGAAAACATTCTTGAAGTTTTAGAAAAAGAACTTGAAAAACATATAACAGAAGCGGACTTTGCGATTGATTGGAATCCTAAAAAACATCAATTTGAAGTGTTAGTAGCTCTTTTTGCTGAAAACAAAGACCAAGAAAGTATTGAAGATGAGGAAGGTATTGTTAGTGAAGAAGAGATGATTGAATTTGAAGATGTTATTCTTTTCTATGCTAATGAAGCTGATGTCATTCCTGAGGATGAATACTTAACAGCGATTAAATTTGATCGTAAAAAAGGATTATCAAAAGAATGGTTACGTACATTTGCCATTTATTTAAATGAAGTTTTAATCGAAGGACAAAGTGATTTATTAGATTTTTTAGAAGATGAAACAATTGAAGTGTTTGAATTAAACTGGAACGATACAGAATTTGAAAAACGTCTTTCAGAAATTAAAAACCATCAATTTGTACCATATCCAAAATATTAGAAAAAGAGGAATTAAGAATGAAGTGGAATCAAGTATCAGTATTAACAACAAGTGAAGCAGTAGAAGCTGTTTCTAATATTTTGATGGAAGCAGGAGCAAATGGTGTAGCTATCGAAGACTCAATGGATGCTTTAAATTTTGAAAGTGATGCATTTGGCGAGATTTTAGATATCGAGACTTTCGACCATATTAAAGAAGGAGCTCAAGTTATTGCTTACTTCCCAGAAACAATCTTTCTACCAGAAATTTTACCAACAATAGAATTACGTGTGACTCAATTAGAAGAGTTCGGTTTAGAGGTTGCACCTAAAAGAATTGAAACCTCGGAAGTAGTTGAAAGCGATTGGGCAACAGCTTGGAAAAAATATTACCATCCTGTAAACATTAGCCGCTACTTAACGATTGTTCCTGAGTGGCAAGATTATACACCTCACTCTAAAGATGAGCATGTCATGAGGCTTGATCCAGGAATGGCGTTTGGTACAGGAACTCACCCAACAACTCGTTTAACCCTACAAGCTCTAGAAGTTGTTTTAAGAAGTGGAGAAACAGTTATTGATGTTGGGACAGGTTCAGGGATTTTAAGTATTGCAAGTAAATGTCTTGGAGCAAAAGAGGTTTATGCTTATGACTTAGATGATGTAGCAGTAGCTGCAGCTAAAGAGAACATGAATTTAAATCCAGTAGCCCACGACGTGATTGTAGCACCGAATAATTTATTAGTCGGTATTGATAAGAAGGCTGATGTGATTGTGGCTAATATTTTAGCAGACATCATTATTGAATTAATACCAGATGCTTACCGTTGCTTAACTGATGAGGGAACCTTTATTATTTCAGGTATTATTGAAGAGAAAGAAGGCAGTGTTCTAACAGTATTGGAAGCTAACGGATTTGTTGTCGATCAAAGATTCCAGCAAAAAGATTGGTTAGCAATGATTGTTAAGAAAGCTAGTGAGGAATAATCATGCAACGTTATTTTCTAGCAGGGAAATTTGAAGAACAGGCTACTTATAAATTAACAGGTGATGATTTTCATCATGCTGCACATGTGATGCGTATGAAAATAGGGGATAAATGCTTTTTAACTTTCGAAGATGAAATGGCTATTGTAGCTGAAATTACAGAAGTTTTAGAAGCAGAAATCAACTTAAAGTTAGTAGAAAAAGAAGAAACTCAAAAAGAGTTACCTTTTAATGTGACGATTGCTTGTGGTTACACAAAAGGTGATAAGTTAGAATGGGTGGCTCAAAAGGCAACTGAGTTAGGCATGTTTGAGTTAATTGGCTTTCCAAGTAAAACCTCTGTGGTTAAATGGGATGAAAAGAAGTTAACTAAAAAAGTACCTCGATTTGAAAAAATTGTTAAAGAAGCAGCTGAGCAGTCTCATAGACAAAAAGTTCCAGGTATTCAGCTTTTAAGTCATTTTAATGATTTCACAAAGAGCTTAGTTAATTATGACCATATTTTAGTGGCTTATGAGGAGTCCGCTAAATCTGGTGAAACTAAAAGTTTTGTTAAATCTCTTCAAGAAGTAAAAACAGGAGAATCCGTCATAATTATTTTTGGACCAGAAGGTGGCTTATCACCTCAAGAAATCGACATTTTTTCTAAAGAAAAGGCTGTAATATGCGGTTTAGGGCCAAGAATATTACGTGCAGAAACAGCCCCCTTATACGCCTTATCTGCTATGAGTTATCAGTGGGAGCTATTATAAAGAAGTAAAAAACTAATTCCTTTGAATTAGTTTCAGACTGTAGACAAAGTATCAAAAATTTGATATTTTGTCTTTTTTTTTTGGTAAAATAGAGAAAAGGAGTTGATTCCATGCTAAAAAAACAAGATATGAGCAAACGTAATCAAATCGGTTTTTATTCTCTAGAAGATTTAGTTCCCAAGGAACATCTATTAAGAGATATTGATAAATATGTAGATTTTAATTTTATTTATAAGTTAGTTGA
>NZ_QPJV01000024.1 GCF_003337315.1 Vagococcus fluvialis
TTTTACTAGATAGACGACATGTTTTATATTTAAATAAACTAAAAAAGGACTGATGAATCAAAATTTGATTCATCAGTCCTTTAAATTATAGAGCCAATAAAAATAGGTCTTAGGTTATTTTTTAGGACTTACGTCTGATTTATTTAAATTTCTTTTAAGATAGAATGGAAAGGTATAGTAAAAAAAAAAGGAGTTTTTAGATTATGTCGAAGAAAAAGAAAATCATCATCGGAGTTATAGTGGTCATTGTTATCGCTTTAATAGGGGTTAAATTTTTACTAGGTGGAAAACCTAAAGATCAACCTATGGCAGAGTCTTCAATTGAATACTACACTGTTGAAGATGTAGAACAAGTTTTTATTAATGGAATTGTCACTCCTACTGAATCAAAAGAATTTATCAAAGATGCAACACTTGGTAAATTAGGTGATTTAAATGTTAAAAATGGTGACAATGTAGAAAAAGGCGCTATCCTTTATCAATATGTTGATGAAACAAGTGACAACCAAATTACGGAACTAAAATTCCAAATTGAATCAACACAAGCTGAAAAAGAAAAAGCTGCTCGTCAAATGCAATTAGAACTAAACGAGCTAGGTTCTGCTACTACTTCATCAGGTGAAGGTGGTGCTCAACCTAATACAGCAAATACTCAAGAAAGTATTGCTCTGAAATATGATTTAAATAGCTACGATATTAAAATTGGACAATTACAAAGTCAAATTAATGAATTATACAATAAACAAGTGAATCAAGTTGTTGCCCCATTTAATGGTCAAGTAACAATTCCTCAAGAACAAAATCGTGATACAGCTATTTTAACGTTAACATCAAATGATTTTTATGTTGAAGGTGAAGTTAACGAGCGCGATTTAAGTAAAATTAAAGTTGGTCAACCGGCTGAAGTTAGAACAATAGCTGATAATAAAGTTTACAAAGGTGAAATTCTTTACATCTCAAACTCACCAACAACAGCACAAGCAGGTGCAAATGGTGCCTCTCAACCTAGTAGCGGTAGTGGCGCTCTTTCAACTTATACAGTTAAACTAACACTAAAAGATGGTCAAGATATTAGAACTGGATTCCATGTTCAATCCTCTATTAAATTAGATGATAAAAAAATCACGATTCCTGAAAGTGCTATTCATACAGATGAAAAAGACAAGAAAAAATATGTTTTTGTTGATGATTTTGGTACTGTTTTAAGAAAAGATATTGAAGTTGCTGAAAAAGCAGATGACAAAGGTATGATTATTGTTAACAGTGGTTTAGAAGGCTTAGACAAAATTATTGTTAAATCTGATACTGAACTTAAAAACGGTGAATTATTAGATAATGCTGGTGCAGAAATGCCTGAGGAGATGAAATAACATGACGGAAGAAATTAAACAGGAAACATCCCTTCCCCTTTCTTCCCCTCTGATTGAAATGACTGACATGAATAAATATTACCCAGTTGGTAAAAATCAATTACATGTCTTAAAAAATTTAAATTTAACCATTGAACGTGGTGAATTCTTGATGATCATGGGAAAATCAGGAAGTGGTAAAACAACTTTAATGAATATTATTGGCTTTTTAGATCAAACATCAGATGGTACTTATATTTTCGATGATAAAGACGTTTCTCAACTAACAGAAAATCAAAAATCTGATTTAAGAAATAAATACATTGGTTTTATTTTCCAACAGTTTTTCTTAATTCAATCTTTAAATGTATCTCAAAATGTTGAGTTACCGATGGTTTATGAAGGTCAGAAAAAAGAAAATAAGCGAAAACAAATTGCGGAACATTATTTGAAGCTAGTTGGTCTAGAAGGTAAAGAAAATTCAAAAACAACTGAACTGTCTGGTGGGCAACAACAACGTGTGGCAATTGCTCGTGCGTTAGTAAATGAACCTTTACTAATTATGGCTGATGAGCCTACTGGTGCCCTTGATAGTGAAACAAGTGCTGATATTATGAATATTTTAACGGAACTAAATAAAGAAGGTAAAACAATTGTCATGGTAACTCACGATAATGATATGAAAAAATATGCTTCTCGTGTTGTTTATATGCGTGATGGTATCTTCTTAACTGAGGAGGAGTTTAATAATGCTTAAAAATTTATTATTAAGTACTTTTCTTAGCTTAAAAGCTCATAAACTCCGTGTCTTCTTAACAATGGTTGGTATTATTATCGGTATCACTGCTGTTGTAACAGTCTCTGCTATTGGTGAGGGAATGAAGCAAAGTAGTTTAGAACTGATGGAATCATCAAATGCTGATACCATTCGTTTAATCTATCGTGTTGATGCTGAGGATGAAAATGCTGTTGTTAGTCAAAGTTTTGATGAATTTGCTTTTAGCATGTCAGATTTGAAAATGCTTCGAAAACTAGATGGTATTGATAATATTAGTGCTGATTACGGTTTTGGTTTTGGTAATTCCGAGTCTATCCAAGGAAATTTGGCATTTTTTGAAACCCAATCTGGTGGACAAATTGAAGCTTATTCTAAACCAGATCCTAATGTTACTTTTGGTTCTGATTTTTCAACTGAGGATTTAACTAAAAATAAAATTGTGCTTGCATATGACACTATGCTTTACAATTTAAACATTAAAGAGCCAAAAGATATTATTGGTAAAGCAATTGATGTTGATGGTCAAAAATTCCAAGTAATTGGGGTTAAAAAGAAAATCAATATGGATGAAATGATTATGGATGGTTCTATTTATAGTAATACGATTCCTAAAAAAGCTTTTAACGATTTAGCAAAAAGTAAACCTATCAATGCTATCAAACTTAAAACAAAACAAGATGCTGATCGCATGATGATTATTGAACAAGCTAATGAATTACTTAAATCTTACCATCCTGAATTAGTTGGTAATTTTGAAGAAGATCGTAGTAATGAAACCTTTAGAAAACAAATGGAAGACATGATGCAAGCCATTATCACTGGTCTTTTATTTATCACAGCTATCTCTTTATTAGTTGGTGGGATTGGCGTAATGAATATTATGTATGTTTCTGTTTCTGAGAGAAAACGTGAGATAGGTATTAGACGTGCTATTGGTGCAAAACCTTCTAACATTTTGATTCAATTTCTATTAGAAGCAGCTTTTATTACTTTAATTGGTGGGGTAATTGGTGTGTTACTAGGTTCAGCTATAGCGAACCTAATTTCTGCTCTTATCCCTGATGTTAAAGCAATTGTAAGTCCACAAATGGCATTAATGTCTGCTGGTATCTCAGCAGCAATTGGTCTTTTCTTTGGTGTTATTCCAGCTGTTAATGCAGCTAAAATGGATCCAATTAAAGCTATTTATCAATAAAAAAAGATAGTCTATAGGGCTATCTCAGACTGTAGACAAAGTATCAAAAATTTGATACTTTGTCTTTTTTTCTTGGTAAAATAGAGAAAAGGAGTTGCTTCCATGCTAAAAAAACAAGATATGAGCAAACGTAATCAAATTGGTTTTTATTCTCTAGAAGATTTAGTTCCCAAGGAACATCTATTAAGAGATATTGATAAATATGTAGATTTTAATTTTATTTATAAGTTAGTTGA
>NZ_QPJV01000025.1 GCF_003337315.1 Vagococcus fluvialis
AAGTTCCAGCCGGGGTGGCGGAACTGGCAGACGCACAGGACTTAAAATCCTGCGGAGAGTGATCTCCGTACCGGTTCGATTCCGGTCCTCGGCATAAAAGCATCAATCTAGAAATTAGATTGATGCTTTTTTGTGTTTTAAAAGATAAAAATGGCTGTATAATTTTTGATGTGGATGAAGAAATTTGTCTACATCTTTTTTTACACAAAAAAGAAACATATGAGTTTTCCGTATGAAATTAAAGTGACGAAACTCAATTTGAGAAAGGAATATTCATATGTCTCATAGAAATTGTATACAAGTATCACTTGATTTGAAAGTTACAAATTTTTATTTTGATTCTATTTTTTCTCATTATCCAACTTACCTTTTATTAAAGAAACAATGATTTCTTTATCGTGAATGTCAGTCTTCTTTTCTAGTTAAGTCTTTAGAAATTGAAAAACACTGTTTTATGGATACAGGAGCTTGCAAAACTATAAATATAGAATATTGTTCAGTTTTTTAAAGCATTTATTTTATCTGTCCATATCATTTGGCTTAGAGCCATAAAAATCAATTTTAATTATTAGGAAGGTTTCGTAGTTAAAATACAATGATACAATCATATATATAGATTAATTATAACTTTAATAATTGATACAAGGAGAATGTAATGAATATTGGAAAAAGAATAAAGGAAGAACGTCAAAAAAGAAAGTGGACTCAAGAACAACTTGGGGAGAAGTTGAATGTCTCTCGTTCGGCAGTATCTAGTTGGGAAGTTGGCAGGAATTATCCTGATTTAGAAACGATTATACTTATAAGCGATTTATTAGAAATTTCTCTAGATAAATTACTAAGAGAAGATGAAGAAATCGTAAAAGATGTAACTAAAAAATTAAAGATGAATAAAACCTATAAAGTGTTATTAGGGATATTTATATCTTTAATTATTTCATACGCGGGATTTAATGTTTATTTAACTAAAACAGAAAAAAAGTATCATCAGAATCTAGAGAAAAATGGCTGGGAAATATATACTCCCAACGATGAACCAGGCTTCAATCAATTTACTCTTGATGAAGAGGGAGTTCATTATTATACGACTATTTTACCTACAGGATTAATTGGTTATCCTTTAGAAGAACAAAAATTTAAAATAATAGCCAAAAAAGGTGGGCTTGCTATGGTGATTCAAGATAAAAAACATATAGAAATAGTTATTGCTAAAGAAAATGATACTGAGGTAGATTTTAAATCTAGAGTGAAAGTGAACGAGGAATTAGAGATTGTTGACAAAAAGTCTGATATATCAACTGAGGTTAAAATTTTGACTGAAGAGTATATAAAGAATCATAAAAAAGAATATTTAGATTTAATGAATAAAGCTTTAAATAAAGTGAATGAAATTAAAGATTAGTAAAGAGGGTTATCTAAGAAATTGGTAACCCTTTTTAGTTGTTATATCGATACTACTACTAAAGAGAGGGCATAATTAGTAGTCCTTGATTTATAGGGAGTGTACAGATGGTGTCTATTAATCAAATAGGGTTAGTTAGAAATTTATGGAGATTTGACCGGTGTTTTAAGTCTACTTGTAAGTGATTTGGTTAGTGTGATGTTTTACCCAAAATATCACTGATGATAAGGTTAAGTTAATTATCTCTGACTACTTGGACTTATCTCAAAATGATAAGATTGATTTTGTTTAAGGAGAGGTGTTCAACCTTTGTTGCTACTATTAATAACACAACAAGTTGAGGTCACAATAGAGGAAGCAAAACATCAATTATCTGTTATACGTTACTAGATGCGGAGTGGTTAAACATAATAAAGGTGTTCCTACTTCAACTAATTAACTTTCTGTTTGAGTGTTTACATTGATGAGTCTTTATCTTTAGATTAATCATAATCATTCACTAAAGATCTAATGATAGCATCTACAATATCTTCAGGTTTATTTTTTTTACTAGAATTATTAGAGTGCTGTTTCGCTCTGGGGTGATATTTAAATTTATATCGTTACTTCCAATTGATATAGCAGCTAAGCATTCTGTTACCTAGAATGTATTCTTAAATATTTAATTATCAGAATTAGATGTTGGAATATGACTAACTATATCATTCTTTTTAATTGCTATTACAATAGTGAATCTAATAACTTATATTAAAATGAAAAACTGGCAACACGACTGATATTAAAATTTTTAGTTTATAGTAATTCAGGTAAAGTGAGGTGCATATTGAAATAATACATAAAATCTCTTGAAAAGGTTTGGTATTTTGCTGAATATATTTTAGTTAAAGTTCTTCTTAAAAGTATAATATTTTTTATAAATCGGGAAATAATATATATATATAATGAATATGGAGAGTATTTTAATTTGACGGGAGAAGGAAACAATTTAACCCTAGACAGAATAATAATAAAATGCTATGATTATGAATAGCGAAAGAGAGAAAAGTTAATAATATTTTTCAGTTAAATTACTGACGGTCATGTCATTAGTTTCAATGACATAAATGAGAGTCGGTTCTTTTTTTGCCTTAAAAAATTTAAAGTATATGCGCCCATAGCTCAATTGGATAGAGTGTCTGACTACGGATCAGAAGGTTAGGGGTTCGACTCCTCTTGGGCGCGTTAAAAAGAATGACACGGGAAGTAGCTCAGCTTGGTAGAGTACTTGGTTTGGGACCAAGGTGTCGCAGGTTCGAATCCTGTCTTCCCGATTTTAAGGAATTTAAAACTTTCTTAAAAAAACTTTTTAAAAAAGTGTTGACAATATTCTGACAACTTGGTATGATATAAAAGTTGTTAAGGCAACACAGATTAGACCTTTGAAAACTGAACAAAGTAAGACAAACCAAATGTGTAGGGCGTTTCTACTTAGTAGAAACAAACCATATTTAGTGAATACAATTCGCTAGCAAGTTTTAAAATTAATGAGCTAAACATCTTTAAGATGTTAATCAACTTTTATT
>NZ_QPJV01000026.1 GCF_003337315.1 Vagococcus fluvialis
CTATTATTTTTAGGTTTATTTAAGTTGCTTAAAAATAAATATCAAAATCAAAAAGTATTTAATAACTTTCACTTGACTATTTAATAGCTAGCTTTATTTTGTTACACCAAATTGTAACCAAGTTAATTTTAAATAAAAATCACTTGCTAACTGTTCATAGTCAATCCTTCCAGACACATGTCTCATTCTGTAAGCTTCATTAATTGTGTGAAATAGCATTGACCATAATTGGTGAAACAGCATTTTAAATTCTCTTTCATTTTTTACATTTAACTTTTCTTTATTTATAGAAGACATAATTTTTTCATAGCGATCACGATCTTGGTGATGATGTTTCCTATGATTTAGATGCCTTTGTCTTTCCTCTTCACTCATTTCTGAGACCATCATTTGATTAGATCTAGTGTAGTTCATATGAAGAAATGTGTGTCTGAAAAAATCTTTATTCTCACCTTCTAAAACTTCTTTCGAAAAATCATAAAAAAATAATTTAAAGGTTTCAAATAAATCTCCATTTGTTTTTTCTAGATAGGAAATAAAGCTATCTTCTAAATTTCTCCTTGCTTCCTCAAATAAATAGAAAAAAACATCTTCTTTTCCTGTGAAGTATTGATAAAAACTCCCTCTTGGAATCCCTGCTTCTTTGACAATATTAGCAATTGAAGCTTCTTCTAATGGGAACTTAGAAAATTCTTTTTTAGATGCTTCTAAAATCTTATCCTGCTTTTCTTTTTCTAATCGAAAAAAAGTGTTACTTGGCATACTTCCTCACCCCTTTATGACATAGTGTCATTTTATATGACAAGGTGTCATAAGTCAATTAATATCCCTTAAACAATCAAATAAATATCATTTTTTCAAAGTTTCATCTATACTAAGCAGTGATATTTAAAATAAAGGAGTACAATTAATGACTGACAATATATATGATATTACGATAATTGGTGGAGGTCCTGCTGGTCTTTTTGCTGCCTTTTATGCTGGAATGAGACAAGCTAAAACAAAAATTATTGAAAGTTTACCAACTTTAGGAGGACAACTTTCCTTACTCTACCCTGAGAAATTAATTTATGATGTTGCTGGTTTTCCTAATATCAAAGCGCAAGATTTAGTAGATAATTTAGTCAAACAAATTGAACCATTTAAACATGATATTCATTTAGAAGAAACCGTTCTTTCATTTGATAAAAAGGATGAGGTATTTACTATAAAGACTGATAAAGGGATTCATTTTTCTAAAACAATTATTATTGCAGCAGGAAATGGTTCTTTTCAACCTAGACGTTTAAACGTTCCTGGAAATGAAAAATTTGAAAAAAATCAATTACATTATTACATTACGAATATGAATGACTTCAAAGATCAAGATGTTGTTTTATGTGGTGGCGGGGATTCTGCTGTAGATTGGGCTTTAATGTTAGAAGATATCGCTAAATCAGTGACGTTAATCCATCGTCGTCCCGAATTTAGAGCTCATGAACATAGCGTTGAAAAACTAAAAGCTTCTTCTATTAACTTAAAAACACCATTTGTAATTGAAAGCTTAAATGAAACAAATGATTTATTAAATAGTATTACCATTAAAAATCCTAAAGAAGATTTAACAGAGACTCTTTCCTTAGATCATTTACTAGTTAACTACGGTTTTTCTTCTTCTCTTGGCCCTATAAAAAAATGGCCACTAGACTTTAAAGGTAGCTCTATTATGACAAAAAGTGATACTTCAACAAGTATTCCTGGTATTTTTGGCATTGGTGATATTACAACATATGAGGGTAAAGTCAAATTAATTGCAACAGGTTTTGGGGAAGCCCCTACTGCTGTTAATAATGCGATTCATTTTATGAATCCCAAAGAAAGACTTCAGCCAATGCATAGTACAAGTCTTTACGAATCATAATAATTCTTGTACTACTATAGATACTTTTGTATAATAAAATTTATTAAGAAGGTGAAAAGATGAATGTAAAAAAAGAAACATTAAAAAACAGTGCTAAATCACTAATCATTGAACGCGGTGTTCAACTAAGTGATATTGCAGACTTAGTTTACTTTTTACAAAAAGATTATGTAGAAGATTTAACTTTAGATACCTGTTTAGAAAACGTTGAAGCAGTACTTGAAAAAAGAGAAGTTCAAAATGCTATTGTAACTGGTATCCAACTAGATATTTTAGCTGAGCAAGGTCAACTACTACAGCCTCTTCAAGAAATTATTGAAACAGATGAGAGTTTGTATGGAATTGATGAAATTATGGCTTTAGGTATTGTTAATGTCTATGGTTTTATTGGATTTACTAACTACGGTTACATTGATAAAGTAAAACCTGGAATTTTAGCCAAATTAAATGACCATGAAAGTGGTCAAATCCATACATTTTTAGATGACTTAATTGGTGCTATCGCTGCAGCTGCAGCTAGTAGATTAGCTCACTCAATTCCATAAACAAAAAGAGGTTGTCACAGAAGTGGTCAGCTTCAAGAAATAAGAAGGAAATCACGAAAATTGCTTTTCAAATTTTTGTGATTTTCGGCTTATTTCCGTAGAAGCTACTTCTGTGACACCGCTTAGTTTGTAAAAAAGGAGCTGTGACGTAAGTATGTCACAGCTCCTTTTTAAATGGCTCTATAATTTAAAGGACTGATGAATCAAATTTTGATTCATCAGTCCTTTTTTAGTTTATTTAAATATAAAACATGTCGTCTATCTAGTAAAA
>NZ_QPJV01000027.1 GCF_003337315.1 Vagococcus fluvialis
CCTCGTATAGTATTATTAGAATCATTTTTTGATTCTATGTATATTCAAATCACTTTGTGTTTTAGAATTGTATTAAGCAGATAGAGGTCATCCGTCACCTCCTTGAAGCCCTGTCTTCCTTCGAAAGATTGATGCCTCTACTCTTGAGACTAGTACATGTATGAGCTAGATAGAACAACGTTTCTGAATATCTAACGAGGCTATGTCGTCCAAGAGTCATAGAGGGTAGCTTACTATCTGACAAATCCTAATGAAAGGAATTGATTTTTATGTTCTTTGTTGGTATTGACATTGGTAAAAGAAATCATGAAGTTGCTTTAGTTGATGAAAAAGGATCCCCTATTGGTAAAACATTAAGAATTACAAATACTAAAAAAGGGAGTCTGGAACTTCTTAATTTCTTTAATAAACACGATGTTAATGTTGATAATGCAATGATTGGAATGGAAGCCACAGGTCATTATTGGTTAGCTATTTATTCTTTTTTAAATGACTTAGATTTTTCAGTAACTGCTTTTAATCCTATTCAATCAGATGTTCTTCGAGATTTTTATATCAGAAAAACTAAAACTGATGCCATTGATGCTGTACTGATTGCTCAAGTAATTAGAATGGATTTGCCTGAGAAAACGTCTTTACCTACGGAAGACATCTTTCGTTTAAAACAACTGGAGCGTTTCCGATATAGTTTGGTAGATAGTTCATCTGACTTAAAGAGAAAAATTATTACTTGCTTAGATCAAGTTTTTCCAGAATATGAAAAGATTTTTTCTGATATTTTTGGTTCGTCTTCCACTGAAATCCTTCTAAATTCGCCATTACCTGAAGATATTCTTCAACTAGATACTGAGTTGTTAATTGAAACAATTCATCTAGCGAGTAAAAAGAGGTTTGGCATAGAGCGTTCTGAAAAGAAAGTAATGAAACTTAAAGAACTTGCTTCTAATTCCTTTGGAATTTCAATTGCTGCAGACGTCTTTAAACTTGAGATTCAGATAATGCTGGAACAGATTAGATTAATTGAACGGCAAATTATCCAAATTGAATCTGAAATCCATGAAATTATTGCAACACAGGACAATTACTTAACTACAATTACTGGAATTGGTGACATTACAGCTGCAGTGATTATGGGCGAAATTGGAGATATCAATCGTTTCAAAAAACCTAGTCAATTACTTGCTTTTGCCGGTTTAGACGCCTCAGTTCATCAATCTGGTGATTTCACAGGAACTAAAAACAAACTGTCTAAACGTGGGTCTCCCTATCTTAGGCGAGCCATTTGGCAAGCTGCTTTTATTGCAGCGTTTCATGACCCTGCTTTATCCATCTATTACCAAAAATTAAAACAACGTGGTAAATCACATGGTACTGCAGTTGGTGCTGTTTCAAGAAAAATGGTTAACATCATTTTTGCTGTTTGGACTCAAAACAAGCCTTATGAAGTTCATTTACCTAAAAATATAGATGTAAATTAATTTTTTTCTATTATTTTTAGGTTTATTTAAGTTGCTTAAAAATAAATATCAAAATCAAAAAGTATTTAATAACTTTCACTTGACTATTTAATAGCTAGCTTT
>NZ_QPJV01000028.1 GCF_003337315.1 Vagococcus fluvialis
GGTTGTATAATTTTTGATGTGGATGAAGAAATTCATTCGCATCTATTTTTTTACAAAATAATAGAAACATACGAACTTTCCCGTTAAAATTAAAGTGACCAAACCAAATTTTAGAAAGGAAGATTCGTATGTCTCATAACCATTGTATTCGACTATCGCTAGATTTAAAAGATAAACATATTTATTTCGATTCTATTTTTTGTGAGGAACAGCTTATTAAAGGGATAAGATCCAAGATTTATAAAGGTATTCTTACTTACACTCCTTCGGCTTGTCCTTGTTGTGGCATTAAAAATGAACAATTTTCTATTGTGAAAAATGGGTTTATTTCTTCTCGAATAAAGTGGTTGAGTGTGGCTCACTACCCAACCTATCTTTTATTAAAGAAACAGAGATTCCTTTGTCGTCATTGTGACTCCTCTTTTCTAGCTGAATCTTCAGAAATTGAAAAACATTGTTTTATCGCTAAAAGAGTGAAGCAATCAATTCTTATTGAGTTAAGTGATGCTATCTCGTTTAAAGATTTAGCTAAAAGACATTTTGTTTCATCAACAACGATTAATAGAATTTTAGTATCTGGTGGTAAAGACTTATCTAATCAATTTTTATATTTACCTCAAAACCTTTGTTTTGATGAATTTACTTCGGTTAAAAACAATAGTGGCAAGTACAGTTTTATTTACTCTGATTCCTCTACACACCAAATTATCGATATTCTCATTGATAATAAAAAGCTAACACTAGAGAAACACTTTCTTAAGTACTCTCTAAAGGTTCGTCGCCAAGTAAAAACAATTGTCGTTGATATGAATGCAGCCTATTTTAAATTAGCCAAAAGGCTATTTCCTAATGCTGAGGTGATTATTGATCGCTTTCACTTAGTTCAACTTATCAGTCGTTCTTTAAACATAACTAGAATTAAGACGATGAATCGTTATCGCACATCGAATGTAACTGACATGAAAAATTATCGAAAACTAAAAAAATATTGGAAACTCTTTTTAAAAGATTCTAATGAATTGAATTATACAGATTATCGTTATCAGCGTTTATTTAAGAGTATTTTACCTGAAACAGATGTCATGGATTATTTACTTAGCTTAAACAAAGAGTTATCAGAAACTTATAAACTTTATCAAGAACTATTATACTGTAGTAAAAACAATGATTTTGACACTTTTTCTGATCTATTATTATTAGCTAACGAAGATATCTCTATTCCAATGAAAACCTCGATTCGAACACTAAAGAAGCATTTACCAAGAATTGAAAACACCTTTAAATACGCTTATTCAAATGGTTGTTTAGAAGGTTCCATAAACAAAATTAAATTAATCAAACGAATAGCTTACGGCTATAGAAATTTTCAGAACTATAAATACAGAATTTTACTTAGCTTTAAAGACAAACAAAAAAGCAGCAAAAGCCATTCGGTTTCTGCTGCCTAAATTCACTTAATTTTACTCATCCACATCATTTGACGAAGAGCC
>NZ_QPJV01000029.1 GCF_003337315.1 Vagococcus fluvialis
TTCTTTTCTTTTTGTATATTTCTTTAATTGTTTGTTAAAACCTTCAATCAAGTTAGTTGAATAAATGGTTCTTCTGATTGATGGAGGAAAATTATAAAAGGTTAATATAGCAGGATTCATGAGTAATTTAACTACTCGTGGATACTGCTTTTTCCATTTATCTATCATAAAACTTATTTGATTCATAGCTTCTTCTTTTGAAGCTGCTTGATAAACCAATTTAAAATCATTACAGACTTCTTGTCGATCACTAACACGAACCTTATGAGCAATATTTCTAGAGATATGGACACAACATTGTTGAAATTGAGCATTTGGATAAATACTATGGATACTATCGTCAATGCCGCTTAAACCATCAGTTACGACTAATAAAACCTCTTCTAAACCACGGTCTTTTAGGTCTTGAAGTATTTCTTTCCAAACATACGAAGACTCAGTTGGAGCAATACTAAACCCAAGAACCTCTTTGGTCCCATCTAGTCGGATACCTATGACAATATATACAGCTTCTTTTGAGACAGTTTGTCTTTTTAAAGGAATGTGAGTAGCATCCATAAAAATGATTGAGTATTGGGATTCTAAGGACCTTTCTTTAAAAGCAACAACATCTTCAGATACTATTTGAGTGATATTGGAAATGGTTTGTGGTGTATAGTAATGACCATACATTTTTTCAATCAACTCAGAGATTTCAGACATAGTGATTCCTTTTTGAAATAATTGGATAATGGTGGTTTCTAAAGAGTCGTTACTTCTTTTATAAGCAGGCAACGTTTGTTGAGAAAACTCTCCATTTCTATCTCTAGGAATTGCCAAATTTAATTCTCCATACTCTATTTTAAATGAACGAGAATAATTCCCATTTCGGGAATTACCTGAATTAAAACCAGTGCGATCATATTTCTCATAATCAAGAAAAGCCGTTAATTCAGCTTGTAGCAGTGTATTGATAGCTAATTCTAGATGACGACAGAATAAGTCATCTAAATCACCTTTATTGATTAGTGTTTCCATAATTTCTGTAGTAAAATTAGTCATGAGAAAGTCCTCC